>NZ_JBHVJA010000007.1:356876-370294 GCF_042799335.1 Streptomyces sp. NPDC057697
CCCGGGCGGTCCCCGCCCCCCGGGCGGTCTGCCGCTACTCCTGCCCGTACCGCGGATCCACGGACTCCGGTGCGAGCCCGAGCAGTTCCGCGACCTGCTCCACCACGACCTCGTGCACCAACAGGGCACGCTCGTCGCGGTTCTTGGTACGGATCTCGACGGGCCGCCGGTAGACCACGATCTGCGCGGCCCGGCCCTTCTCCGCGGAGACCGCCCGCCCGAGCGGCACGGTCTCCTCCTGCGCACCGGGCACGTCGAGCACCATGAAGTCGACCTCGGCCAGCTGCGGCCAGCGCCGCTCCAGCCGCTCCACCGAGTCCTGCACGAGATCGCGGAAGTTCTCCGCTCTGCTGACCGAGAGCGGAACCTGTGGCGGGGCGACGGGTCCCCGCATGCCGCGGCCATGGCGGTCACGACGGCGTGGGCGCGGCTCGGGCGGGTGGGGAGGTACAGGACTGTCCATCACTGACGCAGGGTAACCCTCCGGGCGCCAAGTGGATCGCCGCTTCCTGACGGAGTATCGGCATGTCCAATCCTGAACAATCCGGCCAATCGGGGGCCCGATTCAGACCCTGCTCCTGACCGCTGATCTCTTGCTGTATGACAGCTTTTATGCCGAGTGGTGACCGGAACCGTTGCCGGTAGAGGCTGCATTTTTCCGTTCCGCCGCAGGTCAGAAGGAGTGTCCGGAAGGTGCTCGTGCCGGAGTTCACAAGGCGACACGGTGGGGTGACCTGAGGGAGAGTCGTCGCAGCCCGCTCAAGAGTGCGGTACCGTCCAATATCGTGAGCCCTGTACGTCGCTGTTCGCGCACCGCGTGCGGCCGCCCTGCCGTCGCGACACTGACGTACGTCTATGCCGACTCGACTGCGGTCCTCGGCCCGCTCGCCACCTACGCCGAGCCCCACTGCTACGACCTCTGCGCCGAGCACAGTGAGCGGCTGACGGCACCACGCGGCTGGGAAGTCGTCCGGCTCGCCGATCCCTCCGCCCCCACCCGCCCCAGCGGCGACGATCTCGAAGCGCTGGCCAACGCGGTACGGGAAGCGGCCCGGCCGCAGGACCGCGGAGCCGATGCGCGGGGCGGCGGCGCGCATGCCGCCGATCCGATGGAGGTCGCGCGCCGCGGCCACCTGAGGGTGCTGCGCTCACCCGACTCCTGAGGACGGCCACGGCCTCCTCGCCCCTCACGCACACGTCACGGACCGGGCCGACCGGCTGCTCGCTCCACCGACTGCGCGGACCCCGGTGATCCCCCGAGCGGCCATCGGCATCGGCATTGGCATCGGTATCGGTATCGCCATCAGGTCGGCACAGAGCACGGCATAGAGCTCGGCACAGAGCACGGCGGACCCGGGCGGGATGCTGCCCCGAACACGGCGTACGGGACCGCCGGGTAGTTTGGGCGGTCCGCAGAAACCTCAGGAGGACCGGCCCGTGGCTGCTGATCTGTCGCAGATCGTGAAGGCGTACGACGTGCGCGGAGTGGTGCCCGACCAGTGGGACGAATCGCTGGCCGAACTGTTCGGCGCGGCGTTCGTCGAGGTGACGGACGCGGACGCGATCGTGATCGGCCACGACATGCGGCCCTCGTCGCCCGGCCTCTCGGACGCCTTCGCACGCGGAGCCGCGGCGCGCGGCGCGGACGTCACGCTCATCGGTCTCTGCTCGACCGACCAGCTGTACTTCGCCTCGGGCAGCCTGGGACTCCCGGGCGCGATGTTCACCGCCTCGCACAACCCGGCGCAGTACAACGGCATCAAGCTCTGCCGGGCCGGCGCCGCCCCGGTGGGCCAGGACACGGGGCTCTCCGAGATCCGCGCGCTGGTCGAGAAGTGGTCCGGGACCGGCGCCCCGCAGCCGGCCGCCGTCTCCGGCACCGTCACCCGGCGCGACACCCTCGCCGACTACGCGGCCCATCTGCTGTCCCTGGTCGACGTCGCTTCGATCCGCCCGCTGAAGGTCGTCGTCGACGCGGGCAACGGCATGGGCGGCCACACCGTCCCCACCGTCTTCGCGGAACTGCCCGTCGAGCTCGTACGGATGTACTTCGAACTCGACGGCACCTTCCCCAACCACGAGGCCAACCCCCTCGACCCGAAGAACCTCGTCGACCTCCGGGCCCGGGTCCTGTCCGAGGGCGCCGACCTCGGACTCGCCTTCGACGGCGACGCGGACCGCTGCTTCGTCGTCGACGAGCGGGGCGAGGGCGTGTCGCCGTCCGCGATCACCGCCCTGGTCGCGGCCCGGGAACTCGCCCGCAACGGCGGCCGGGGCACGGTCATCCACAACCTGATCACGTCGCTCTCGGTCCCCGAGGTCGTCCGCGAGAACGGCGGCACCCCGGTCCGTACCCGCGTGGGCCACTCCTTCATCAAGGCGGAGATGGCCGAGCACGGCGCGATCTTCGGCGGCGAACACTCCGCGCACTACTACTTCCGCGACTTCTGGAACGCCGACACGGGCATGCTGGCCGCGCTCCACGTGCTGGCCGCGCTGGGCGGCCAGCCGGGCCCCCTCTCGGAACTGGTCGCCCAGTACGACCGCTACACCGGCTCCGGCGAGATCAACTCCACGGTCGCCGACCAGCAGGCCCGGACGGGGGCGGTACGCGCTTCCTTCGCGACCCGCGCCGGGGTTACGACCGACGACCTGGACGGCCTGACGGTCACGGCCCCGGACTGGTGGTTCAACCTCCGGGCCTCCAACACGGAACCCCTCCTCCGCCTGAACGTCGAGGCCCGCGACGAACGGACGATGACAGCGGTACGGGACGAAGTACTGGCCTTGGTCCGAACCGAGGAACCCGCAACCGGATCTTGATCTCTCCCCCTCCGGCCGGCCGGCCGGCCAAGCCCGCCGGGGGGCTTTTTCCCGATTCCTTCGGGTCCCCCGGCTTGTTGGGGTCCCTCCGTCTCGTTCGGGTCCCTTCAACTCCTTCGGGTCCGCAGGCTCGTTTGGGTTCCGTCGGTTCCTTCCGGATTCCCTCTGGTTCTTCTGGTCCTTCTGGTCCTTCTGGTTTCTCCGGCTCGTTTAGGTTCCTTCGGTTCCTTCGGGTTCCCCAGGATCGTCTGGGTTCCGCCGGTTCCTTCGGGTTCGCCCGGCCTATCCGCGTTTCTCCGGCCTTCGGGTTCCTCCAGCCCCTCCGGCCTTCGGGTTCCCCAGCCCTCCCGGTGCTTCCGGTCGTCTGGTTCCTCCAGCCCCTCCGGCCCTCGGGTTCCCCAACCCTCCCAGCGCTTCCGGTCGTCGGGTTCCTCCGGCCTTCGGGTTCGTCGCCCCGCCCCAGCCCCTCTGGCTCGTCCGTTTCCTCCGGCCCCCCAGACCTCTCCAGCTCTTCTGGTTCCTTCAGCCTCTGTGGTCCTTCCGGTCCTTCCGGCCTGTCCGGCTCTTTCGGCCCGTCTGGTCCTTCCGGTGCGTCCGGCCCGTCCGGTGCGTCCGGCCCTTCCGGCCCTCTGGCCGCTCCAGCCCTTCGGGTCTCTCTCGCTCCTCCAGTCCTCCAGGACCTTCCGGCCCCTCGGCTCTTCCGGTTCCTCCAGTCCTTGTAGCCCTCCCGCCCCTCGCACCCTTCTCGCCGCTCCCGGCCCTTGCACCCCTCCCGCCGCTCCTGCCGGTCACACCCCTCCCGCTCCTCCCACCTCTCCTACTGCTCTAGCCGCTCCTGCCCCTCCCGCGCCTTCCGCCGTCGGACCCTCCAGCCCTTCCGCCCTCTCCCGCTTCTCTGGTCCCTTGGGCGCTTCCAGCCCCTCCGGCGCTTGAGGAGCGGGGTCCGGGGCAGAGCCCCGGTTACGGGAAGGGGCGGGTAGGGGAACAGCTCCGCCGCAGGCGCCCCACCCGCACCCTCGCCCCCACCGCACCGCCCCCCTCCCGCTTCCCAACCGCCCCGCATCCGCCCCCCGCCCCCACCCACAGGCCCCGGGCCCACAGACCCCCACCCACGGGCCCCGGCCCACAGACCTCCGCCCACGGGCCCGGCCCCAGGCCCCTGGCCCGCCCCGCGCGCCCCGCCCCCCGACGGTAGGCTGACGTCGCCTGATCCGTTGTCTGAAGGGACCCACCCCATGCCGCTCGAAGCCGGCCTCCTGGAGATCCTCGCCTGCCCGGCGTGCCATTCCCCGCTCGACGACCGCTCGGCTGCCGACAGCCCCGAACTGGTCTGCACCGGCAAGGACTGCGGCCTGGCCTACCCGGTACGGGACGGCATCCCGGTCCTCCTGGTCGACGAGGCCCGCCGCCCCGAGTAGGGCACGCCCCGGGTAAAGGCACTCGCCTTGTGCAGGGGCACGGGCACCCACCCCCGAGCAGGGGCACGGGCACCCGCCGCCCCGCGCAACGACACCCGGGCCCCTGACGGCACCCGCCCCACACCCCGCACGGTGATCAGCACGTGATCGGAGGACCGCTCCCATGCTCGACGAGTCGCTGCTCGACGCCCCGGAAGCCCTGGCCCGAGCAGACCGCCGCGGCCTGCTCCGCGGTGCCGCCGAGGCCGGGGCGCGGGTCCGTACCGCCGCCCGGCACGCCGCCGAGGCGGGCATCGCCGAACTGAGCCCCGAGGGCCGCCCCCGCGCCGTACTGGTCGCGGGCTCCGGCACCGCCGCGTCCGGTGTCGCCGACCTGATCACCGCTCTCGCCGGCGCCTCCGCGCCCGTCACCCGCATCCACCCCACCGGGGTCGCCCCCGCGGCGGGCGCGATGCGCTGGACGCTGCCCGGCTGGGCCGGCTCCGTGGACCTGCTGCTGATCGTCACGGCAGACGGCTCGGAGCCGGGCCTCGCCCTCCTCTCCGAACAGGCGTACCGCCGGGGATGCAGCGTCGTCGCAGTGACCCCCCACCAGTCACCGTTGCGCGAGGCGATCGACGGGGCGCGCGGGCTCGTCGTCCCGATGGCCTCCGCCCCGCACGGCGAGTACGACGCCGAGACGTCGGCCGCGGGTCCGGGCACGCTCTGGGCCCTGTTCACCCCGCTGCTCGCGCTGCTGGACCGGGTCGGCCTGCTCACCGCGTCCGCCGAGGCGCTGCAGAGCGTCGCCGACCGCCTGGACCGCACGGCGGAACGCTGCGGTCCGGCCATCGCCACGTACAGCAACCCCGCCAAGACCCTCGCCGCCGAACTCGCCGACAGCCTGCCCCTCATCTGGACGGAGGGCGAGGCCGCAGCCCCGGTCGGGCGCCGGTTCGCCGCCGTCCTGGCCGAGCTGGCCGGCCGCCCGGCCCTGGCCGCCGAACTGCCCGAGGCGCTGCCCGCCCACGGCACCCTGCTGGCCGGGACCCTCGCCGCCGGGGCCGACCCCGACGACTTCTTCCGCGACCGGGTCGACGAGCCCGAGCCGCTGCACGCCCGCGTCGTGCTCCTCCGCGACCGGCCCACCGGCGGCCTGAGCGCTGCCCCCGCCGCCCGCGAACTGGCCCTCGGCCACGACACGGCGATCAGCGAGCTCGAACCCGACGAGGGCACCGAGCTCGAAGCCCTCGCGGAACTGCTCGCGGTCACCGACTTCGCCGCCGTCTACCTGGCCCTCGCATCGGCAGCAGGCGCCTGACCGCGGGGCCGCCCGCACTGCCGCACCCCCCGACCAGGAACCCTCACCGGCCCCACCCGGAGCACAGCGCCCCAGAGCATCCCCGGGAACAGCCCCGCGAACAGCACCCCGGCACAGCTCCCCCGCGATCAGCTCCGAGCACAGCGCCCCGCAAAACAACCCCCGCGAACAAGCCCCCGATCCACCAAGCTCCTCGATCCGCCAAGCCCTCGATCCGCCAAGCCCCCCGATCCACGCACCTCACAAGGACGAACACATGGACCGGCTCTCCAACACCGTGCGCCCTTACGCCTGGGGCTCCACCACCGCGATCCCCGACCTTCTCGGTATCGCCCCCACCGGCGAACCCCAGGCCGAGATGTGGATGGGCGCCCACCCCGGCGCCCCCTCGCGCCTCACCCGCATAACCGGCACCGGGGAGTCCGGCTCCGAACAGCCCCTCACCGAGGTCATCGCCGCCGACCCCGAGCGCGAACTGGGCCGGGCCACCGTCGAGAAGTTCGGCCCCCGCCTCCCCTTCCTCCTCAAACTCCTCGCCGCGGGCGCCCCGCTCTCCCTCCAGGTCCACCCCGACCTCGCACAGGCCCAGCGGGGGTACGAGGACGAGGAACGCCGCTCCGTCCCGATCGACGCACCCCACCGCACGTACAAGGACGCCAACCACAAGCCCGAGCTGATCTGCGCACTCACCCCCTTCGCCGGACTGTGCGGCTTCCGCAGGCCCGCCGAGGCGGCCGAGACGATGGCGGCGCTCGGCGTCGACTCCCTCAAGCCGTACGTCGACCTGCTCGGCGCCCACCCCGAAGAGGCCGCCCTGCGCGAGGTCCTCACCGCGATCCTCGGCGCCGACCCCGCCGAGATGGCCGAAACGGTCGGCCTGGCCGCGGCCGCCGCCGAACGCCTCGGCGGGGCCCACGCCCCGTACGCCCGGATCGCCCACCACTTCCCGGGCGACCCCGGTGTCATCGCGGCGATGCTGCTGAACTACGTGGAACTCCAGCCCGGCGAAGCCCTGTTCCTCGGCGCGGGCGTCCCGCACGCCTACCTCGACGGCCTCGGCGTCGAGATCATGGCCAACTCGGACAACGTGCTGCGCTGCGGACTCACGCCGAAGCACATCGACGTACCCGAACTGCTGCGCATCGTCCGCTTCGAGGCGACCGAGCCCGGGATCCTGCGCCCCGAGGCCGCACCGTCCGGCGAAGAGCTGTACGAGACACCCGTGGACGAATTCCGGCTCTCGCGCTTCGACCTCTCGCCCGGCGCCGCCCCCGTCGACCTGACCCGGGACACCCCCCAGATCCTGCTCTGCACCGGGGGAGCCCCGAAGGCGGGCGAACTCGATCTCGCCCCCGGCGCCGCCGTGTTCGTACCCTCCGGCGAAAAGGCCGAAGTGTCCGGTACGGGCACCCTGTTCCGGGCCACAGTGGTGGCCTGACGCACCGCCCGCCCCAGCGACTGCAACAATGTCCGGCCGTACCGCGGCGCCAGGGCCGCAGCACCGAAGAAGGGACACCAGGCACCCATGAGTGCGTCAGGCGGAACCAAGGCGATCGTGGCGGCACTCGGCGCCAACCTCGCGATCGCAGTGGCCAAATTCGTGGCGTTCCTGTTCAGTGGCTCGTCATCGATGCTCGCGGAGAGCGTCCACTCGGTCGCCGACTCCGGCAACCAGGGCCTGCTGCTGCTCGGCGGCAAGAAGGCCCAGCGCGAAGCCACCCCCCAGCACCCCTTCGGCTACGGCCGCGAGCGCTACATCTACGCCTTCCTCGTCTCCATCGTGCTCTTCTCGGTCGGCGGCATGTTCGCGGTGTACGAGGGCTACGAGAAGATCAAGCACCCGCACGAGATCGAGGCCTGGTACTGGCCGGTCGGGGTGCTGGTCTTCGCGATCGTCGCCGAGGGCTTCTCCTTCCGTACGGCCATCAAGGAATCCAACGAGACCCGCGGATCGCTCTCCTGGCGGGAGTTCATCCGCCGGGCGAAGGCCCCTGAACTCCCCGTCGTGCTCCTGGAGGACTTCGGCGCCCTCATCGGCCTGGTGCTCGCGCTCGCGGGCGTCGGACTGGCCCTCGCGACCGGCAACGGCGTCTGGGACGGCATCGGCACCCTCTGCATCGGCGTCCTGCTGATCATCATCGCGATCGTGCTCGCCGCCGAGACCAAGTCCCTCCTGCTCGGCGAGGCCGCGGGCGCCGACCAGGTCGAGAAGATCAAGGCCGCGGTCGTCGACGGCGACACGGTCACCGGCGTGATCCACATGCGCACGCTCCACCTCGGCCCGGAGGAACTCCTCGTCGCCGCCAAGATCGCGGTGCAGCACGACGACACGGCCACCGAGGTCGCCAACGCCATCAACGCCGCCGAGAACCGGATCCGCGAGGCGGTCCCGATCGCCCGCGTCATCTATCTGGAACCGGACATCTTCAGCGAGGCCGCCGCGGCAGCAGGCATCAACCCCGGCAAGGCCCCCGGCGGAACGCCCGGCACCACGACCACCCCCGCCGCGACCGACATCCCCGCCGACCCCGCCACCCCCGGCGACGACACCCCGACGAATCCCGGCCACTGACCACCCACCCCCCTCGGCCTCTCAGCCCCTCCGCCCACCAGCCCACATCCCTCCGCCCACCGGCCCACCCCCCTCCACACGCCCTCCCTCCCCCTCCAGCCATCCCTCACCACCTATCCCTCTCCGTCCCTCTCCCTCCTTCTCCCGGTACGTCGTGTCCCCGCCCCCGCCCCCGCCTCCGCCCCCGCCGCCTTCCCGACCGCTCCCGGTCCCGAGGCGGACTGGGAGCGGCTGGGCCGATCGGTGTAGATTCGAGGGCAGTGTCAGACGTCGCTGCTGATGGCGGTCGATCGGTCCGTACGCGCGGACCGGCCGAGGGAGAGAGGGCCTCCGACGGACTGCGCTGCGAGCTCCCGGGCATTCGTGTGCCCGCCGCCGCAGCCATCCGTGCCCCACCTCGACCCCATTACGAGGAGCAGCCCGTTATGACGACGGTCGCCAATCGACAGGACTTCAAGGTCGCCGACCTCTCCCTCGCGGCCTTCGGCCGCAAGGAGATCACGCTCGCCGAGCACGAGATGCCCGGCCTGATGTCGATCCGCAAGGAGTACGCCGCAGCCCAGCCGCTGGCCGGCGCCCGCATCACCGGTTCGCTGCACATGACCGTGCAGACGGCCGTGCTGATCGAGACCCTGGTCGCCCTCGGCGCCGAGGTCCGCTGGGCCTCCTGCAACATCTTCTCCACCCAGGACCACGCCGCTGCGGCCATCGCCGTCGGCCCCGAGGGCACCCCGGAGGCCCCGGCGGGCGTCCCCGTCTTCGCCTGGAAGGGCGAGACGCTGGCAGAGTACTGGTGGTGCACGGAGCAGGCCCTGACCTGGCCGAACACCCCCACCGGCGGCCCGAACATGATCCTCGACGACGGTGGTGACGCCACCCTCCTCGTCCACAAGGGCGTCGAGTTCGAGAAGGCGGGCGCCGCCCCGGACCCGTCGACCGCGGACAGCGAGGAGTACGCGTACATCCTCACGCTGCTGAACCGCACCCTCGGCGAGTCCCCGCAGAAGTGGACCCAGCTGGCGTCCGACATCCGCGGCGTGACCGAAGAGACCACGACCGGTGTGCACCGGCTGTACGAGATGCACCGCGACGGCACCCTCCTCTTCCCGGCGATCAACGTCAACGACGCCGTCACCAAGTCCAAGTTCGACAACAAGTACGGCTGCCGCCACTCGCTGATCGACGGCATCAACCGCGCCACGGACGTCCTGATCGGCGGCAAGACCGCCGTCGTCTGCGGCTACGGTGACGTGGGCAAGGGCTGCGCGGAGTCCCTGCGCGGCCAGGGCGCCCGGGTGATCATCACGGAGATCGACCCGATCTGCGCCCTGCAGGCAGCGATGGACGGCTACCAGGTCGCCACTCTCGACGACGTCGTCGGCCAGGCCGACATCTTCGTCACCACCACGGGCAACAAGGACATCATCATGGCCGCCGACATGGCCAAGATGAAGCACCAGGCCATCGTCGGGAACATCGGCCACTTCGACAACGAGATCGACATGGCCGGCCTGGCGCAGATCGACGGCATCGTCAAGGACGAGGTCAAGCCGCAGGTCCACACCTGGACGTTCCCCGACGGCAAGGTCCTCATCGTGCTGTCCGAGGGCCGCCTGCTGAACCTGGGCAACGCCACCGGCCACCCCTCGTTCGTCATGTCCAACTCGTTCGCGGACCAGACCCTGGCCCAGATCGAGCTGTTCACCAAGCCCGAGGACTACCCGACCGACGTCTACGTGCTGCCCAAGCACCTGGACGAGAAGGTCGCCCGCCTCCACCTCGACGCCCTCGGCGTGAAGCTCACGACGCTCCGCCCCGAGCAGGCCGCGTACATCGGCGTCGAGGTCGACGGCCCGTACAAGCCCGACCACTACCGCTACTGATCCCGCTACTGGTCCCGTCCGTCAGCGCCCGACCACGTCACCACCGGTCAGTGACGACCAGGCGCTGACAGACGGAACAGCCTCAGCAGCAGCTACGAGCGCAGGCCCCCGCACCCCCGTGCCGGGGGCCTGCCCCGTACCGCGCCCGCTCAGCCCGAGGAACCCCGAAGGACCCCATGCCCCGCGGCCGATATTCGCTCCACGATCTCCACGATCACACCCCCCTCGGTGACGAACACTTCCAGTGCGCACCCGGCCCTTCCGGCTGGCGCTACCTCTCCCGGACGACCACCCCTTCCGGCGACCACCTCGGCTCGCTCGACCTCACCCTCGACGAGCTCGGCCGTCCCATCCGCCTCGAACTCCACGCCGCGAGCTGGCAGGTCCGCGGCGCCGCCCTCGAAGGCGTCACCTGGGTCCGTACCGATCCGACCGGCGCACATGCCACCGAAGGCAATGTCCGTGCCCACGCCTTCACCGGCACATCCCCCGCGTTCCTCGTCGCGACCGCACGCCTGCTGCGCCTCACCCCCGATTCCCCCGCGACGCGCGTCCGCCTGGTCGCCTTCACCGACCCGGTCCTCGCGCCCCGCACCGTCGACCAGTCCTGGGCCCTGGTGAACAGTGAAGCGCACGCCACTGACAACGGCCCTCTGATCGTGGACGAGTACCAGGTCAGCGCCCTGGACACCGGCGAGCAGCACACCGTTCACATCGCCGGCGACGTGGTCCTCTCGGCCCCCGGCATCGAGCTGGAAGACCTGGAGTCCCCGCCCTCGTCGTCCTAGGGTCTTCCGTCGGATCGTGCCGGGCTCGCGTGCCCTTCCGATGCCCCGTGCCGCATCTCTCCGCGTCGTCGTCGGTCGCCGCCGCTCCGCGCCGACTCCCTCCTCCGCCCTCCTCCGCCTCGCTACGCACGACGCCGGGCCCCGCTCCCTGATGATCCGGCCCGACCCGAACGGGAGACCCTAGGCGGGCGGCGCGAACCCCGTTGCTGCGGGCGGCACCCGACCACTGTCCGTCCCCGCGGGCGGCACGGGTGCCCCCGCCCCGGCAGCGTCCGCCGAAGGCCCGCCCGCAGGGGGTACGACCCCGACCGGCGCCGGGGCCCCGGCCACCTTCGCCGGGGCCCCGCTCACCGGCTGCCCCGACGCCGCCTCGAAGCCGTTGCGAGCCGCCGCGTCCCGGGCGGCGGCGTACACCTTCCGGGCGTCCCGCGCCTGCCGCTCGTTCACCACCGCGGCCAGATACGCCCCGGCGGGCACTTCCGCCGGAACCGGAACACCGGTCCGCCCGGCCAACTCCCCGGCCAGCCGCTCCGCCATAGACCGACCCACCTGCGCATCGAGCTGATGCATACGGGTCAGGTACTGCCGCACGGCCAGCCACAGCGAGTCCGGCACCGCCGACAGATCCAGCCCGGCGAACCGCCCGACCAGCCACGGCGGCGGAGGCGGCACGGCGGCCGCCCGTCCCGCGGGCACCCGCTCCCGCACGACGAGCGTCCCCGCGAACACGTCCCCGAGGCGCCGCCCCCGCGCCGACACCAACGAGGCGACGCACGCGACGACCCCGAGCGTCATCAGGATCTCGACGACCCCCATCGCCCCGCGCACCAGCGCATGCCGGAACCGGATCGGCCCGCCGTCGTCCCGGACCACCCGCAGCCCACACGCCAGCTTCCCCAGCGAACGCCCATGACTGAGCGTCTCCACCGCGACCGGCCCGCCCACCAGCACCAGCAGAAAGGCCGCCACGGACACAGCGGCGAACGCCGCGTCGTCCAGCCCCGCCGTCGCGACGGCCAGCCCGATCGACACCACGACGAAGGCCGCCCCCACCACGGCGAGATCGATGGCCAGCGCCAGCGCCCGACTCGGCAGCTTCGCCGGTCTCAGCCCCAGCACGACCGCGTCCCCGGTCACCAGCTCACTCATCGTCGCCCCACCCTTCGCCGACCGGTCCCTGCCCCTCGCAAGCCTCAGTCTGCCAAGCTGACCCGCAGCGCGTCGCCGTAGTACGAACCCGTACGCACCCATGCCTGGAGCAGCAGCCGATCATGGATCTCGATGTCTTCGTGACGACCCACCGCGCCGAGTGGGACCGCCTGGACCATCTCCTGCGCCGCGGGCGCCGGCTCACCGGCACGGAAGCGGACGAACTCGTCGAGCTCTACCAGCGCACGGCCACCCATCTCTCGCTCCTCCAGTCCAGCGCCCCCGACCCGATGCTCACGGCCCGCCTCACCCAGCTCGTGGCCCGCGCCCGAGCCACGGTCACCGGCACCCGCCGGGCCTCCTGGCGCGATGCCGCGCGTTTCCTCACCGCCGGTTTCCCCGCCGCCGTCTACCGGTCGAGGCACTGGTGGATACCCACCGCGGTCCTTTCCACCGTGCTGGCGGCAGTCATCGGCTGGTGGATCGGTACGCACCCGGAGGTCCAGTCGGCCATCGCGGCCCCGGAGGACCTCCGCCGCCTGACCAGTCCGGGCGGGGAGTACGAGACCTACTACTCCAGCCACCCGGCCGCCTCGTTCGCCGCCCAGGTATGGACGAACAACGCCCAGGCCGCGGCCATGTGTCTGGTGCTGGGGGCCTTCCTCGGCATCCCGGTGATCTGGGTGCTGTTCCTCAATGTGCTCAACGTCGGCGTGGGCATCGGCCTGATGTCGTCGGCCGGCCGGCTCGACACGTTCCTCGGGCTGATCCTCCCTCACGGGCTGCTCGAACTGACCGCCGTCTTCGTCGCCGCGGGCACGGGCCTCCGCCTCGGCTGGACCGTCATCGACCCGGGCCCGCTGAGCCGGCGCTCGGCCCTCGCGCAGCAAGGCCGAGCCGCGATCGGCATGGCCATCGGTCTCGCGCTGGTCCTCTTCGTCTCCGGCGTCATCGAAGGCTTCGTCACCCCCTCCGGCCTCCCGACCTGGGGACGTATCACCATCGGCATCGTGGCCGAGCTGGTCTTCCTCGGCTACGTCTACATCCTGGGCGGCCGAGCCTCGCGAGCCGGTGACGGCGGCGACGTCGACCCCACGGAACGCAGCGCCGAGCTCCCGGTCGCCGCCTGATGTGCGTACGACCTCGCTGACCTGCTAGTCTCCTCCTCGCCCCAAAAAGCCATTGACATGGCTTGCACGGGGAGGTAGATTTTAACGGTTGCCTCGGACTGGACAAGCCCGAGCCCAGCAGTTAGCGTCTACCTCGCTCTCGACGGGAATCAATTCCCGCAGAGCCATCGATTCCTTACTCCGAATCACGAAGCCGATTTCACGGCCGAATGTTTCTGATAAAGTCGAATCAGCCGAAAGGCAAGCCCAATCCAACGGGTCACCGGAATTCAAATTCGGACCGGAAACGGAACGAAAAAGAGTCTGGTAAGGTTGGAACCGCCGGAAAGGGAAGCGCGAAAGCGAAGAACTGGAA
>NZ_JBHVJA010000008.1:0-361212 GCF_042799335.1 Streptomyces sp. NPDC057697
ACCCCCCTCACCCGCCTCCAGATCCACCGCGTCCGTGATGACCCCCGAACCGATCCGCACCGCCAGCCGCGCAGCGACCTCCCTGCCCTCCGCCGACGACGGCACCAGCACCGCCACCGGCGACACCGCCTCCACCGCCGCCTGCAACGCATCCACCTTCGGCACCACCAGATACTCACCGAACTCCGGCGCCTCCGCCGTCAGCACCCGCACCGCACCGTGCTCACCCAGCACCCCCGCCGTACCCGAGGCACCCGCACCCACCGCGACAGCCACCGGCTCACCCACCCGACGCGCCAGCGCCAGCAACTCCAGCGTGGGCTTGCGCACCGCACCGTCCACGTGATCGACAAAAACCAGAACTTCAGCCATGGGACTTCAATCTCCTGCGACTAGCGAAGAAACAGAGGAAGACAGACAGAGACAGGAACCAGAGAACGAGAGGGGCACGGAGCCCCCGGGGGGCTCAGATGAACTTCTGGCCCGCGAGGAACTCCGCCAGCCGGCGCCCGCCCTCACCCTCGTCCTTCACGATCGTGCCCGCCGACCGCGCCGGACGCTCCGCCACCGCATCCACCACCGACCACGCACCCGCCAGACCCACCTCGCCGGCCCCCACCCCCAGATCATCCAGATCCCACGACACCACCGGCTTCTTCTTCGCCGCCATGATCCCCTTGAACGACGGATACCGCGCCTCACCCGACTGGTCCGTCACCGACACCACCGCGGGCAACGACGCCTCCAGCGACTCCGACGCCGCATCACCATCACGACGCCCCCGCACCACACCACCCTCCACCGACACCTCGGACAACATCGTCACCTGCGGCACACCCAGACGCTCCGCCAGCACCGCCGGCAACACCCCCATCACCCCGTCCGTCGACGCCATCCCACACACCACCACGTCGAACCCGGCCTTCTCCACCGCCTTCGCCAGCACCAACGACGTACCCATCACATCACTGCCGTGCAACCCCTCGTCCTCGACATGCACCGCCCGGTCCGCACCCATCGACAACGCCTTGCGCAACGCGTCCCCGGCATCCTCCGGACCCACCGTCAACACGGTGACCTCCGCCTCGTCCGCACCCTCCGCGATCTGCAACGCCTGCTCCACCGCGTACTCGTCCAGCTCCGACAACAGACCGTCCACATCCTCACGGTCCACCGTCAGATCATCGGCGAAACGCCGGTCCCCCGTGGCATCGGGCACGTACTTCACGCAGACAACGATCCTCAAGCTCACGCCGGCTCTCCTACCTGGGTGTGGTTCGTAAGGACGACCTTATGGTACTCAGTACCCTCTGTAAAGGAACCTAGTGCCATATACGGCCTTCCGGTGCTACGTTCCCGGCATGACTGACGCGCGCAGACCAGCCAAGAAGGCCCCGATGCGGGAAGTGCTCGCCCAGGCGGCCTTCCAGCTCTTCCTGGAGCGGGGCTTCGAGCAGACCACGGTGGACGACATCGTGGCGCGGGCCGGGGTCGGACGCCGTTCGTTCTTCCGGTACTTCCCCTCGAAGGAGGACGCCGTCTTCCCGGACCACGAACGGTGCCTCGCCGACATGACCGCGTTCCTGGCGGAGGCCGGCGACGCCGAGCCGGTGGACGCGGTGAGCGACGCGGCCCGGCTGGTGCTGCGGATGTACTCCGCCGACCCGGAGTTCTCCGTCCAGCGGTACCGGCTCACCCGGGAGGTGCCCGGACTGCGCACCTACGAACTGTCCGTGGTGCGGCGGTACGAGCAGACGCTGGCCGGCTATCTGCGCGGGAGGTACGGCACGTCGGACGACGGGGCGCTGCGCGCCGAGGTGATCGCCGCTTCCGTGGTCGCCGCGCACAACAACGGGCTGCGGACCTGGCTGCGTTCGGGCGGCGAGGGGGACGCGGAGGCGGCCGTCGACCACGCCCTGGGAATGGTGCGCCGGGTGTGGGGGAGCGGGGCCTCCGGTGGTGCGGCCGCACCACCGGCCGAGGGTGACGTGGTGGTGATGGTCGCCGCGAAGGGGGCTCCGATGTGGCGCGTCGTGCAGCAGGTCGAGGCGGCCATCGGGCAGGGCCGACCCCCTCGTACGGCATGATCTGGCACTGAGTGTCTTTACTGTTCGGCACTCAGTGCCCTATGGTGCGGACGCGCCGACGCGCAGGTGCGGCGCATCCGAGCCGAGCGCAGGGGGTCGAACGTGTCCCAGTCATCGAATGGCACCGTGCAGGCGGTGCACGAGGAAGCCGGCCTGAACTACCACCGGTGCCGCTGGTGCGGCACGGCCTCCTTCCGCAGGCTGCTCTGCCCGGTGTGCGCGTCGAGCGACCTGAAGCCCGAACACAGCGCGGGGCTGGGCGTCGTGGTGAGATCCGGTGTCGTCCATCGCTACACGGAGGCCGCGCGCAACGAGTCCCTCGTCCGCCTCCCCGAGGGCTTCGTGTTCCGCTGCCGGGTCGTGGGCGCGGCCCCGCACCGGGTGTCGGTCGGGGCCCGGGTGCGCCCCGTCGCCGTGGAGGATCCGGCCGCCGGGGAAGTGGTCTTCGAGCTCTGCGAGCCGCCGGGCGACGACTGGCTCTGAGGGGCGCGCCCCGTACGAGGGCGGGCGGATCCGGGAGTCCGGACAAGTGCCGTTCGCCGTACGGCAGTCGGCGGCACGAGGGCCCGGTTCGCCCCGCCCGTGCCGGCCGGGGCGGGGCCCCGGTCAACTGCCGGCGAACTGCCCGGTCACCCGCGTCAGTACGTCGTACGCCTCCCGGACGATCCGCTCGACCAGATGCCCCGCCGGCGCGATGTCGCGCACCAGCCCCTGGGACAGGCCCACGGACCAGATACCGGCTTCGGTGTCGCCGCCCTCGAAGACCCTGCGTCCGCGAGTACCGGCCACCAACGGCTGGACGTCGGGGAACGCGCCGCCGTCCGCCAGGATTGCGACGACCTCGTCGCTGACCGAATTGCGTGCTACCCGGGCGGTGTTCCGCAACTCGCGGAAGATGAGGCGAGTGTCGAGTTCCGACGCCTCGACGATCCGCCGCTTCACCGCTTCGGCCACCGGCGCCTCGGCCGAGCAGAGGAAACGCGTGCCCATATTGACCCCGTCCGCGCCGAGCGCGAGCGCGGCCGCGAGCCCGCGGCCGTCGCAGAAGCCGCCCGAGCCGATGACCGGGACCGTCAGCGCGTCGACGGCGGCGGGGATCAGTACCAGGCCGGGGATGTCGTCCTCACCGGGATGCCCCGCGCACTCGAATCCGTCGATCGATACGGCCGCGACGCCGAGTCGTTCGGCCTTGACGGCGTGCCGGACGCTCGTGCACTTGTGGATCACCTTGACGCCGTGCCCGGCGAAGAACTCCAGATGCGGTTCGGGACTCGCACCCGCGGTCTCGACGACCGTCACACCGGAGTCGACGATCGCACGCCGGTACTCGTCATAGGGCGGTGGCGTGATCGTCGGCAGGATCGTGAGGTTGACCCCGAACGGCTTGTCGGTGCGTTCGCGCGTACGCGTGATCTCCCGTGCGAGGTCCGCCGGAGTGGGCTGGGTGAGCGCGGTGACGATCCCCAGCCCGCCGGCCTCGGAGACGGCGGCCGCCAGTTCGGCCGTGCCGACCCACATCATCCCGCCCTGGACGACGGGGTACGTGATTCCCAGGAGATCCGTGAGCCTGGTCCGCAGTCGGACACCGTCCGGAGCGCGCTCACTCAAGGATCTCACCCCGCTCGGCGCGCTCCACCAGCGACGCGGACGGCAGGAACCGGTCGCCGTAGACCGAGGCGAGTTCCCGCGCCCTGTCCACGAAGCCCGGAAGACCACCGTCGTACTGATTGACGAACCGCAGGACACCGCCGGTCCAGGCCGGGAAGCCGATGCCCTGGATCGAGCCGACGTCGGCGTCGGTCACGCTCGTCAGCACCCCCTTGTCGAGACAGTCGACGGCGTCGAGGGCCTCCGCGAAGAGCATCCTCTCCTGGAGGTCCTTCACCGGCAGCACACACCGGCCCGAGCCGTAACGGTCACGGACGCCCGGCCAGATGCCGAGCCGCTTTCCGGACGCGTCGTAGTCGTACCAGCCGGCGCGCTCACGTCGCCCGACTCGTCCCTGCCCGATCATCCAGTCCACGACCGCTTCCGAGGGGTGGGCCACCCAGGTCCTGCCCTCGGCCTCCTCGGCGGCACGGGTCTCGACGCGGATCCTCTGGGTCAGTGTCAGGGTGAGTTCGTCCAGAAGCTGAAGCGCGCCCGCCGGATAGCCGGCCTGGAGTGCGGCCTGCTCGACGCTCGCGGGTTCGACGCCCTCTCCGACGGCGGCGACCGCTTCGGCGATGAAGCAGCCGATCACCCGTGAGGTGAAGAAGCCGCGCGAGTCATTGACGACGATGGGGGTCTTGCCGATCTGCCGGACGAAGTCGAAGACCTTGGCGAGCGTCTTGTCGCTGGTCCGCTCGCCGCGGACGATCTCGACCAGGGGCATCCTGTCGACCGGACTGAAGAAGTGGATACCGATGAAGTCGCGCTCGCGCGCCACCCCCTCGGCCAGCAGGGTGATCGGCAGGGTCGACGTGTTGGATCCGAGCACCGCGTCGGGATCCACGATCTCCTGGATCTGCTGAAAGACCCGTTGTTTCAGCGGCACCGACTCGAAGACGGCCTCGATGACGATGTCCACTCCGGCGAAGTCGGCGGGATCCTCCGTGGTCCGGATCCGGTCCAGGAGCGCGCGGGACCGCTCCGGAGTGGTCCTGCCCGCCTCCCGTGCCCTGGCTTCCAGACCGCGGGCGTGCTCCTTGCCCTGCTCCGCCGCTTCGAGCGTGACGTCCTTGAGGACGACGTCGATGCCGGCCACGGCACTCGCGTAGGCGATGCCCGCGCCCATCATCCCGGCACCGATGACGCCGACCTTGCGTGCCGTGAAGCGCTCGGAGACCTCCGGCCGGCTCGCGCCCGCGTTGATGTGCCGCACATCGAAGAAGAACGCGTTGATCATGTTCTTGGTGACCTGATGGCCGAGCAGGCTGACCAGGTACCGGGTCTCGATCAGCGAGGCCGTGTCGAAGTCGACGTGGGCCCCCTCGACGGCGGCGGCCAGGGCCGCGCGCGGTGCGGGCACCGGCGCCCCCCTGGTCTGCTTGCGCAGCAGGCCCGACAGGGCGGGCAGGGTCGCGGCGACACCCGGACTGCGCACATCGCCCCCCGGAAGCCGGAAGCCCTCGGCGTCCCAGGGCTGCACCGCCTCCGGATGCCCGGCGATCCAGGCCCGCGCCCGCGCCTCGGCCTCCTGGGGGTCCTCGACGACCTCGTCGATCAGCCCCAGCGCCAGAGCCGCCCGGGGGCGGAACCTCCGCGCGGGCAGGATCACCTCGGACAGCGCCCTGTGCAACCCCAGCATGCGGACGGTACGGGTGATCCCGCCGCCGCCGGGGAGCAGCCCGAAGCTCACTTCCGGCAGCCCGATCCAGCTGTCGGGCGTGTCGACGGCGATCCGGTGGTGGGCGCAGAGGGCGACCTCCAGCCCACCGCCCAGAGCGGTGCCGTTCAGGAGTGCGACGACCGGTCTGCCCAGGCGCTCCAGCCTGCGCATACAGCCCTTCATCCGGTTGATGTAGGCCGTCTCCTCGGCGGCCCTGTCGGCACCGACCGTGCTCAGCCGGTGCAGGTCGCCTCCCGCGAAGAAGGTCCGCTTGGCGGACACGAGCAGCACTCCGGCGATCTCGTCCCGCTCGGCCTCCAGACGTGGGACGGACTCCTCCAGTCCGGTCATGAAGGCGTCGTTCATGGTGTTGACGGACGAGGACGGGTCGTCCAGGAGAAGGGTGACGACTCCGTCGGCGTCCCGTACGTAGGTGATGGCGGATTCGGACATGTCGGTGGCTCCCTTTCGGTGCGCGGTGGTCCGGGCGTCAGAGGCGTTCGATCACGGTGGCGATGCCCATCCCGGCACCCACGCACAGCGTGACCAGGCCCCGGCGTCCGCCGGTGCGTTCCAGCTCGTCCAGCACGGTGCCGAGGATCATGGCCCCGGTGGCGCCCAGCGGGTGCCCCAGCGCGATCGCCCCGCCGTTGACGTTGACCTTCTCGTCGGGGACCTTGAGATCCCGCTGCCATTTCATGACGACCGCGGCGAACGCCTCATTGAGCTCGAACAGGTCGATGTCGTCGGTCGTCAGCCCCGCCTTCGCCAGCGCCTTCCTGGTCGCGGGGGTCGGCCCGGTGAGCATGATGGTGGGCTCCGCGCCGGTGACGGCGGTCGCCACGATCCGGGCGCGGGGGACGAGCCCGAGTCGCTCGCCGGCCTTCTGGTTCCCGATCAGGGTCAGCGCGGCGCCGTCGACGATGCCCGAGCTGTTGCCGGCGTGGTGGACGTGGTGGATCCGCTCCAGATGGTGGTACTTCTGCAGCGCGACCGCGTCGAACCCCGCCTGGGCGCCGACGGCGGCGAAGGAGGGGGAGAGGGCCGCGAGGCTCTCCACGGTGGTGCCGGGGCGGCGGTGCTCGTCGTGGTCGAGCAGCAGCACGCCGTTGAGGTCGCGCACGGGCACGACCGATGCGCCGAACCGCCCTTCCCGCCAGGCGGTCCCGGCGCGTTCCTGCGAGCGGGCGGCGTAGCGGTCGACGTCCTCGCGGCTGAAGCCCTCGATGGTCGCGATCAGGTCGGCGCCGATGCCCTGGGGCACGAAGTACGCGTCGTACGCGGTCGTGGGGTCCTGTGCGTAGGCGCCGCCGTCCGAGCCGATCGGCACCCTGGACATCGATTCGACACCGCCCGCGAGCACGAGGCTCTCATAGCCGGAGGCGACCTTCTGGGCCGCCAGGTTGACGGCTTCCAGCCCCGAGGCGCAGAAGCGGTTGACCTGCACACCGGCCACGGTGTCCGGCAGCCCGGCGACCAGGGCGGCGGTGCGGGCGAGGTCACCGCCCTGTTCGCCCACGGGAGAGACGACCCCGAGCACGATGTCGTCGATCAGCTCCGGGTCGAGGGCGGGGTTGCGTTCGCGGATCGCGTGGATCAGGCCCACGACCAGGTCGACGGGCTTGGTGCCGTGGAGGGCGCCGCCGCGGTTCTTGCCGCGTGGCGTCCGGACGGCGTCGAAGATGTAGGCGTCGGACATGACGCCCCCTTTCTCGGGACGGGACGTGCCCGGAAGGAGCCGGGTACCGGTGCGCGGGACGCGCGGGGCTCGACGGGAGAGGGCTCACGGAGTACGCGGAGGGAGAACCGCGGGGGCTACAGGCCCAGGTCGCGGCCGACGATCTCCTTCATGATCTCGGTGGTGCCGCCGTAGATGGTGGTGATCCGCGAGTCGAGATAGTCGTGGGCGATGCGGTATTCGAGCATGTAGCCGTAGGCGCCGTGGAGTTGCAGACACCGTCCGACGATGTCGACGTAGTGCTCGGTGGCCCAGAACTTCGCGGACGCCGCGTCCACCGCGGTGAGTTCTCCCCGTGCGTGCCGGGCGAGCAGGTCGTCCAGGTACGCACGGCCCACCCGGGCCGTGGTGACCATCTCGGCCAGTTGGAAGCGGGTGTTCTGGAAGGAGCCGATCGGCCGGCCGAACGCCTCGCGTGCCCTGACGTGGTCCAGGGTCCGCTCCAGCACCCCCTCGACGGAGGCCATGGCGTTGGCGGCGATCGAGATGCGTTCCTGCGGGAGGTTGTGCACCAGGGACGTGAACCCGGTGCCCTCCTCGCCCAGCAGGTTGGCGACGGGCACCCGCACGTCCTGGAAGTACAACTCGCTGGTGTCCTGCGCGTGCAGCCCGACCTTCTCCAGGTTGCGGCCCCGGGAGAATCCCGGCCGGTCGGCCTCGACGACCAGCAGGCTGATCCCGCCGTGGCGGTCCGGACCGGTCCTGACCGCGGTGACGACGAGGTCGGCGTTCTGACCGTTGGAGATGAAGACCTTGCTCCCGTTGACCACGTAGTCGCCCCCGTCGCGAACGGCGGTGGTGATGATGCCGGCCAGGTCGCTGCCCGTCCCGGGCTCGGTCATCGCCACCGCGACGACGAGTTTCCCCGCCGCGATGCCCGGAAGCCAGCGGGCCTTCTGCCGGTCGTCGGTCAGACCGGTGAAGTAGGGGACCACGATGTCGTTGGAGAGCGTCACCGCGGCGAGGCCGTCCGCCGCGGGGTGGCGGGAGAACTCCTCACCGATCACCGCGTTGAAGCGGTAGTCGGTGACACCGGTGCCGCCGTACTCCTCGGGGATGTTGAAGCCGAGGATTCCCGCCCTGGCGGCCTCCTCGAAGAGCTCTCGGCCGACCTTGCCCTCGGCCCGCCAGCGCTCGGCGTGCGGAGCGGCGTGCTTGTCGGCGAAGGCGCGGGCCGTCTCCCGGAGCAGTTCGTGTTCTTCCTCGTAGAGCGACCGCTTGGCGGAGATCACACCGGTCATCAGAACTCCTGACTCAGATCTGGGGGTGGGAGAAGAAGGAGACGCGCGGGGTGGGAGAAGAAGGAGACGTGCGGGGTGGGAGAGGAAGGAGACGTGCGCGCTCAGCCGCCGGGGAGCAGCACCGGCTTGACCGTCAGACCGGCCCGTTGATCGGCCACCGCCCGGTCGAGGCCGGCCAGCGGATAGGTGGTCACCAGGAGGTCGAGGGGCAGCCGGCCGCGCCGGTAGCGCCGGATCAGATCGGGGACGAGCACGGCGGGGTCGGCGTCGCCCTCGACGCAGCCGCGGACCTGGAGCCCGCGCATCATCAGGGAACGCACGTCGAGGGAGACCTCGGTGGGACCGAGCCCCACCAGGGCGAGCGCACCGCACGGCCGGAGCAGTTCGAGCGCGCGGGCGATCGCCTCCGGCCGGCCCGTGGTGTCCAGCGCGTGGGTCACCGACGGCATCGGCCCGTCCAGCGAGGCGACGACCGCGGCACCGCACCGCTCGGGGAGCGTGCGCCGGAACGGGACCGGCCCGGCCACCACGACCTCCACGCCCTCGGAGAGCGCGACGAGCGCCGCGACCGTTCCCACGCCCCCGGCGCCGATGACCAGGAGACGGTCCCCGCGCCGGGGGCGCAGGACATTGAGCACCGCGCCCGCTCCGGTCAGGAACCCGCAGCCCAGAGGCGCGGCCACCTCCGGGGGTACGTCACCGACGGGCACGCAGGAACGGGCGCCGGTCAGCGCGGCGGTGGCGAAGGAGGACTGGCCGAAGAAGGAGCCGAAGACCGGCTCTCCCCGTACGCGTATCGTCGGCGAACCGTCGAGACGGCGTCCGGAACCGTTGAGCGCGGTGGCCCAGGCGCAGTACCCCGGAAGGCCGGAGCGGCACGGGGGGCATCCGCCGCACGAGGCGAAGGAGACCACGACCCGGTCCCCCGCCGAGAGCCCCTCGACGGCCGAACCCAGGTGTTCGACGGTGCCGCACCCCTCGTGGCCGAGGACGGCCGGGCGCCCGCCGAGCCCCTGCCGGGTGACGAGATCGGTGTGGCACAGACCGACCGCCTCGATCCGGACGATCACCTCGTCGGACCGCGGCTCGTCCAGTTCGGCATCGACGAGTTCGCTGGGGGCGTCGCCGCGCGACAGCACGGCGGAGACCTTCATTCGCGCTCCAGGCCGAAGTAGAGGAGGTGACCGCCGGCGGACACCGCGGCGGCCTTGCCGTTCATCACGCCCAGGAGGGTGGTGTCGTCCACCCGCTTGAAGTGGTCGAACACGGGCATGCCGTCGTACACCATGGTGGCGGTCACCTCGCCACGGAACTCGATGTTCCAGAGACTGGCCTCGCCCCGGCCCGCCGCGGTGTCGGAGCGGAGACCACCGTCGTCCGCGCGGCAGATCAACGGTTTGGCGTCGTCCAGCGAGACGAACCGCTTGCCGTGCCACCGGCTGCGGGCGAGCACCCGCTCGACGGGGTGGCCGGTCGGGAAGACGAAGCCCCGCCAGGAGCCGAGGATCGACGAGGCGTCGACCGGCGCGAGGTCGGCCCACAGGGCGTCGAGCGCGTCCGGGGCGACCGGGCCCGTCGCGGTCCGCAGCGCGTTCCACCGCTCCCGTACGGAAGGCGTACCGCCGCTCATCGCACACGCAGCCGGCGCAGCAGGGCCAGTTGGCCGTTGGTCCGGCGTACGAAGTTCCGCGCCGACCGTCCGGGCGGGGGCCCGAGCGGGATGAGGCGCTGGACGGCGACCGTCTGGGTCTCGGTGTACTTGCGGATGCCCTCCGCCCCGTGCCGGCGTCCGAGCCCGCTGTCGCCCATACCGCCCATCTCGGCTTCGACACTGCCCGCCGCGGCGGCCGCCCCGTCGTTGATGTTGACCGATCCGCAGCGCAACCGCCCGGCCATCCGGGCGGCCTCGCGGGTGTTCCTGGACCAGATCGACGCGGACAGGCCGTACGCCCCCTGGTTGGCCAGGCCCAGCGCCTCGTCGTCGGTGGCGTACCGGTGGAGGGAGACGACCGGTCCGAACGTCTCCGTGGCGCAGACGCTCATCTCCGGCGTGACGCCCCCGAGGACCGTGGGTTCGTAGAACAGCGGCCCGATGTCGGGACGCGCCCGGCCGCCCGTGAGCACCTCGGCCCCCTTGGCGACGGCGTCGTCCACGTGGGCCTCGACCGCCGCGAGCTGCGCCCGGGAGATCAGCGAACCGAGGTCGTAGCCGTAGTCGTAGGACCTTCCCAGCCGCAACGACCGGGTCACGCGGACCAGTTCGTCGCGGAAGGCGTCGTACACCTTCTCGTGCGCGTAGACGCGTTCGACGTGGATGCACATCTGCCCGGTGTTCGTGAAGGCGGCCACGGCCGTGCCGGCCGCCGCGGCGGCGACGTCGGCGTCCTCGCGCACGATGAGCGGGTTCTTGCCCCCGAGTTCGAGGCAGGCGCCGATGAGCCGCCGGGCGGCGCGTTCGGCGACGGTACGTCCGGTGGCGGTCGATCCGGTGAAGCAGGCGAAGTCGACCGCGTCGACCAGGGCCGTACCCACCACGGCGCCGTCTCCGGCAACGATCCGCCACAGCTGGGGCGGGAGCCCCGCCTCGTGCAGCAGGGCGCGCGTCCAGAGCAGGGTCAGCGGGGTCTGGGGGTCGGCCTTGGAGACCACGCCGTTCCCGGCCAGCAGGGCCGGGAGCACATCGCCCGCTCCCAGGTAGAGCGGGTAGTTCCACGGGGAGACGACCCCGACCACGCCTCTGGGGATCCGCGACTGCCCGACCCTGGTCAGCCCCGGGACCATCCCGCGCACCCGGCGGGCGGCCAGATACCGGCCGGCGCGGCGTGCGTAGTGCCGGGCGAGGGTCGCGACCTGCGCCACCTCCTGCCAGGCGTGGTACCGGGCCTTCCCCGTCTCCCACTGGATCAGGTCGAGCACCTGGTCCTGCCGTTCGAGGAGCAGGTCGTGAAAGGCGAGCACGATCTCACCGCGACGCGCCAACGGCGTTCGCGCCCACCGCCGCTGGGCGGCGGCTGCCGCGGCTGCCGCGGATTCGACGTCCCGCGGAGCACAGGAGGGAACGGTCGCGACCGGCGACAGGTCGAACGGCGCGAGCGAGGTCAGCGGTTCCGCCGCGCACGGTTGCGGGGACGTCTCGTCCCGGTGCACCCAGGCGCACCACCGGCTGATCAGTTCGTCGGTCACCCAAGGGGGCCGGGAGTCGGCGCGCACCCCGGGTGAAGGCGCGTCCATCGGGTCCTGCTCCGTGCTCATGGGAGCTCCTAGGGAGGGGGCCTGGCAGGTGAGTGGGTCCGGTCGCCCGTGTGCCGTCCGGGTCCGCGGCACCTGCTCAGCCGGTGGGACGGAGGGGCGCGACGAGGCGGTGCGGAGCGGGCGTTTTGACGCGTGCACAGGTCTTGCCGACGACTGGACGCATCGTTATGTTAATCAAAAATCACACCGCAGGACAACCTTGCGCTCGGCTCGAAGTCCTTAAGCCATAAGCCCGTTCAAGGTCGAGTCCCTCGCGTGGAAGGTGGACAAGTAAATGGAAGATCTCACCCGAAGGCGTGCCATGTCGATCGGCGCCGTACTTGGTCTCGCGAGCGTGACGAGCATCCCGAGCGCCTGGTCGTGGTCCTCCGCGGGCTCGATCGCCCGGACCGACACGGTCGCCGACCCGTTCCAGGTCTGGGATCCGGTCGCGGACGACATCGCGGCGCGCCTCCTCGCCGACGGATCGATCCCCTCGGTCAACGAGGCCTGGAGTTCCTGGGTCTGCAACAAGGACGCTCTGCCGTCCGGCATGCCCGGCTATCTGACCGACTACCTGAGGGAGGCCAATCAGCTCCCCTCCTGGGCCGATCCCGGGCTGCTCGCCGCGTCCGAGAAGCTCTACAAGCGTCTGAACAGCTACCTGTTCGTCTCGGAGAGCCTGGGCAGCGGGATCCTCAGCACCGTGATCCCGCGCGAGGCCAGGGCGGTCTACTGGTCGGCCGGCGGCGCCGACATGAAGGACCGCGCGGCCAAGACCTTCACCTTCGGGTACGACCTGCACAGCCCGACGGCCTGGCAGCCCTCGGGGCACTTCGTCGTGAGCGCCAACAAGACGCGCCTGGTGCACTCGGTGGTCCGCAACCTGCTGGTGACCTCGAAGCGTTTCATGGACACCGCGGACCAGCCGAAGCCGATCAGCAACGGCGACATCCTGGTCACCTTCCACTCCGTGGCCACCGTCGCGTACAACAACCTGAAGAAATGGGGCGTCAAGCGATCGGCCGGCGAAGAGGCCGCCGACCTGCACGCCTGGCAGGTCGCCCTCCATCTGCTCGGTGTGCAGCACCAGTTCATCCCCGCCGACTGGGCCGAGGCGCGGCGCCAGGCCGACCAGATGCTGTGGCCGGTCGTCTCGCCGACGGCCGAGGGCATCAACCTGGCCAGGACGCTGATCGGGTACATCGAGGACGCGACCCTGGGCCTGACCACCGGGTTCGTCAACGAGATGGTCCGGTACCTGATCGGTGACACGTACGCCGACTGGCTGGGCCTGCCGCGCGACTGGGTGTCCCGGGGCCTGATCAGGGTGGCCTGGCCGGTGTACGTCGCGTTCCGGGAGGGGCTCTCGCCCATCGTCCCGGACGGCATCTACCTGTTCGACCAGTTCGTGCGCGGCGTCGCGATGATGTTCCTGAACAACGGGACCTCTCCGACGCAGACCCCGATCGTCCTCCCCGCCGCCAACCGGCCGGGGGCCTGAGCCGGTCCGCTCCGCTGCGGAGGTCCCGCGGCCGCCGCGGCGGGGCGCGGGGTGCGACCGGCCCGGGGGCTATCCCAGGCCGAGCGCGGCGATGACCAGGGCGGTGACGGCCTCGCGGTTCTCGGGGGTGTCCCGCCAGCGCAGTACGCGGCCGGTCTCGACCACGACGCCGAACCCCGCGTGTACCAGCAACCGCGCCTGCCGCGGATCCAGCTCCGGTCGTACGGACAGCAGTTGCTGTTCCCATACGGTGATGTGGTCGCGCTGCGCGCGAATCAGCGGCCGGCGCAGGGTGTCCGGCAGACCGACGATCTCGGCCTCGGCGACGCCGGTGAGTGCGGTGTGCTCGAAGCTGTAGGCCACGTAGGTGGCCGCCAGCGCGCTCAGGGCCTCGCGCGGGTCGTCGGTGCCCGCGAGGCTCCGGTCGACCGCCTGGGTGAGCAGGTCCGCGGCTTGCAGGCAGGCTGCCACCAGGATGTCCGTCTTGGTGGGGTAGTGCCGGTAGATCGCGGACGGCACCAGTCCGACCGCCTCCGCGATCTGCCCGTTGGTGACCTTGGCGAACCCGTCCCTCGCGAACAGCGGGATGGCGGCGGCCAGGATCTCCGCGCGCCGTGTGCGGGGCACCGGGCGGGCGGGCGGCTCGACGGAGCCCGGTCCGTCCGCCGCCGCGGCGGGGTCGGCGGCGGCCACGCGCAGGGCGGACGCCAACAGGGCGTTCTCGGCCCGGCGCTGGGCGATGGAGACATGATGCATCGTGATGGACCCGATCACGCCGAGGGCCGACACGGCACACAGCTCGGCCGACGCTGTCGGGTGCTCGCGGCGTACCGCCTCGGTCGTCCTTCCCACCAGGCGCGCGAATTTCGCCCGCAGGATGCGGCGGTCCTCGTCCTCCAGGTAGCGGGCCTCCCACCGGTACAGTCCGCTGGAGGCGCGATGGGTCACGGCGACATGGGTGACGGCGCGCAGCAGATCCGCCAGGCCCGCCTCGGGCGGCACCTCGTCCAGCACTCCGGCCAGCCGGTCCACCATCGTGTGCGCGCACTCGGCGAAGAGGGCGTACTTGTTGGGGAAATGCCGGTACAGGGCCGCCGCGCTGATGCCCACCCGGGCGGCGATCTCCTCCATGGACGCCGCGTGGTACCCGCGCTCGCTGAACACGCGGCCGGCCGCCTCGGAGATGAGCTGCCTGCGGTTGCGTGGCCGCGCGGCCGCGAGCGGATCGGCGCTCACCGGAGGAGCGAGGTGTACGGGGGCAGGGCCATGCGCGCAAGTCAATCACAGGGCGCTCCGCGGTCGGCAGGTGCCGGGAGGGCGGGCCGGGCAGCGCGTGGCCCGCCCTGCCCACCCATGTGATTTTTGATTAACAAAACTCTTCTTGGGCGGCTGTTCCGCAGGCATAATGTCGCCCATCCTCCACCCCCTCTTCGCCTCTAGAGCAAGGAGTGGCATGCCCATGGATACGGCTCCCGCCTGGTCCTTCCGTCACCACTGGATGGCACACGCGGCCACCCACGCGATGATGCGGCCCGACAGGCCCGCCCTGCGCCACCTCGGGGTCACCACGACCTGGGCCCAGCTCTCCGGGCGCTCGCTGCGACTGGCGGCCGCGCTCGCCGGCCGGGGTGTGCGCGAGGGGGACAGGGTGGCCATGCTCACCCTGAACCACCCGTGGTTCGTGGAGAGCGTCTTCGCCGCGAACAGCCTGGGCGCCATCGCCGTCCCGCTGAACTTCCGGCTCGCGCCGCCGGAACTCGACCACATCCTGTCGGACTGCACCCCGTCCGCGATCGTGGTCGACGCCCAACTGCTGCCCCGGCTCCGGGACGTGCCCGCCGCCGAGGCCATCGGCACGGTGGTCGTCATCGGCGGGCCGGTCGACGGCACCGGACGGTACACCGCCTACGAGGACTTCCTGGCCGGGCACCCGCCGATGGAACTCCCGGACATCCCCGAGGAGTCCACCGCCCTGATCATGTATACGTCGGGGACCACGGGGCGGCCGAAGGGGGTGATGCTCTCCCACCGCAACATGCAGGTGCAGGCGATCACCTGCATCCAGGCGATGGACATCTTCGACGACTCCGACATCGGCTTCCTCACCGCCCCGTTCTTCCACATCGCGGGGCTCGGTTCGATCGTCGCCAACATCCTGGTCGGCGGCACGGTCGTGATCCACCCCCTCGGGGCCTTCGACCCCGGGGCCGTGCTCGACGCCTACGAACGCGAGGGCGCGACCATCGTGTTCAACGTGCCGCAGCAGTGGGACCTGATCTGCGCCCAGCCCGGCATCGGCGAACGCGACCTGAGACTGCGGGTCATCAGCTGGGGGGCCGCCCCCGCGAGCGACGCGACCCTGCGCGCCATGAGCGAGAGCTTCCCCGGGGCGTTGAACGTCGCGGTGTTCGGACAGACCGAGACCTCGCCCATCACCTGTGTCCTGCGCGGCGAGGACGCGCAGCGCAAGCTGGGATCGGTGGGCCGGCCGATCCCGACCCTCCAGTACCGCGTCGTCGACGCGGACATGAACGACGTACCGGCCGGTGGGATCGGGGAGATCGTCTACCGCGGCCCCACGGTGACCCAGGGGTACTGGAACAAGCCCCGGGAGACCGCGGCGGCCTTCGAGGGAGGGTGGTTCCACTCCGGTGACCTGGTCAAGCAGGACGACGACGGATTCGTCTGGGTCGTCGACCGCAAGAAGGACATGATCATCAGCGGCGGCGAGAACATCTACTGCGCCGAACTGGAGAACGCCATCGCCGAGCACCCCTCGGTGGCCGAGATCGCGGTGGTGGGCCGCTCCGACGAACGCTGGGGGCAGGTGCCGGTCGCGTACGCCACCTTGGCACCCGGGGCCACCCTGTCGCTGGCCGGACTCACCGGCTTCCTCGGCGGGCGGCTGGCCTCCTACAAGATGCCCAAGGAGCTGGTGGTGGTTCCCGCGCTCCCGCGCAACGCCGGAGGCAAGGTGATCAAGGGCGAGCTGCGCCGGGGCGGGACCGAAGCGTGAGGACCACCCCGGCCGGAGTGCACCGCCGCCTCGCGCACGCGGTCGGGGACGGGGCCGTGGCCCGACGCGCGACGAGTCCTGAACGACGCCGCCACGCGCGGTACGGGGACGGGCCGCCCGGCGCCTCGTCCCCGTACCGTCCCGCTCCGTCCCGCACGGGTTCCCGTACGGAGGCACACCCGCGCCCCCGTCCTCGGGAGCAGGAAAGCCGACGGCGGCCCTCGCCGGGCGGCGGGCAGCCATGGCCGGCCATCTCCCCTGTTCCCCGGCCCCAGTTCATGCCGGAGGCGCGCAGGAGAGGGCGCGCGGCGATCGATAGTCTTCCCGGGGGATCGGGAGAAGGGGCCCGACGCGGACTCCCCGCATTCCCCCCCACAGGACCGGCCCCGAGTGCTCGGCATCCGGGCCGGTGCACGCAAGCAGCGAGATGAGAGACCCCGTGTTCACGACCCGACCCACTCTCCAGGGCACTTTCGGCACGAAGTTGTCCACCTGGTGGCGCTGACCTGCATCGATGCGGCTGTGCCCACCCCTGACCTGCGCAGATAAATCTTTCAGCGTCTTTCGGGATCGTGCTGCGTTACGCGGTCGAGTCTCCCCACGCGCTCCCCAGGACCGTCGATACTCCCCAGATTCTCCCCAGGAAGTGACGTTGCGGCGGGCCTGGTGGCGCGGGACTTCATGCCGCCAGGGGCGCTGCCAAGGGAACGTTGAGTGACTGCCTGCGAGGGCAGGGCAGAAGCCTGGCGCCGAGCGGATGAACGAAAGGCGTGAGTCTGACTCTGCCTGAGCAGGCTCAAGTTCGAACCCGCCGTCGGAAGTCGATGTCTTTCCGATGACGCATCATGTGGAGTGCGTCGCCATCCTGGAACCGGCCGCGAAGGGCTCCTGAACTGCGGTTTTGCCCGTGCGCATTATGTGCGGGGTGGGCGTTACGGGCGATATCTTGACGCTGAATGACGCTCGTTCTGATGGAGTGTCAGGCTCACGTCGGGCGGGTCAGGCGGAGTCAACGCGCGGGGACTCCCGCTGCTGACGGGTCAACGGTACCTGGGCCTACCACTCCACCCAAACCTACACGCTGCCCGCCCCCTTCACGGGCTTCAGCGGCGCCAGCGGGATCCTCACCATCACCGTGAAAAACGACGGCGGGAAAGTCTCCCAGAAAATCACCTACAAGAAGGGCCCTGAGCCCAAGCCAGAGCTCAAGAAGGGTGAGGACCTATTCGCCCAGATCGAAAGCTACATGTACGACGAGCTGACCCGTAATGCACATTCCAACGATGTCAAATCAATCCAGGGTCTGCTGCGACCTCACGCTTGGTGCGATTACCTGGGCGGTCGGGACATGGGGAAGGACTCGGTGGCGGCCTTGGTCATATGGGGCGCCAAGGTCTGCCCCAAGGTATGCGAATGGGACCACAAGTCGAAACTGGATAAAAAGTTCAACCTTTCCAAGAACGGCTATTTCGCCGACGTCCCGGGCGCTGACTACCAAGTCTTCTACGACATGTGGTCGAACGTCCACTATGGATATGTCGGCCGGGCCGCAGGCATCGACTCCAAGACTCTCGTCGAAGGGGCCTCCATCTCTGATCCAATCCTCGTTGGTGAAGATGACCCGGGTGACCACATGACGATGCAGGCAGGAGTCGATCTCTTCGATCAGTATGGCCTTGGATTGACCCGTCAGCAGTTCCGCACCTCCATCGTCGACCTGGTGGGGGAGATGCATGAAAAGGGGACGAATCAGGTGAAGAAAAAGTAATGAGATACCTGCCCGGCCCGTTTGTCACGGGTCGGGCAGGTGCCGCCGGTCAGGGTACCTTTACTGGGCGGTAAAGTGGCGATTATGCGGCTGAGGATTTTTCCGGAGTCAAGAATCTTGGGGGAATGCATGGGCGGGCGACGACTTCACGGATGCCTTGGGGTGGCAGTGGGGCTCGGCCTCGCGGTATTTGCTGCAATGCTTCTCGGCAGAGCGTTGAGTGCATGCGACGCAGGCGTCAACAATACGGCGAACGGCACTTTTCTACTCTTCCTCTTCATTCCGTGCCTCTGGGGCCTTCTGGTCTTGAGTTGGGTAGTGGTGGGAGTTTTTCTGGGGAAACGGCCACTCTTCTATGTTGTCGCCCTCATAGTGATACTCTTTGTCCTGTGCTGGTGTGCTGTCTCCCTTTTCTGGAGCGGTGCCACGTACGAATGTCCCAGCGGTGTGCCCTCGTGGTGGCCGGCCTTCCTCCCCGCTCCCGGGTTCTGAGCCGAGTTTGGCGCAAGCTTCGTGTGGGGTGACCAGTCGGCTCGGCGGCTGACGCGGGAAGGCTCGCCGCTACTTTGCCGATACGTGGCCCGCCCTACGGCACCGGCCCGAGAATCTCGGTGCGCCGCACGGATCATCCGTGCGGCACACCGCCGTTTCCAGCAGATCCGGCACAGGCTCAGCTGCGGGCTGCGGGCTGCGGGCTGCCGGCTCCGGGTAGGGCGGCATGGGCAACGCCAGCGTCAGGCCGGGGTGGGCTCGGTGGCGCGCTCGGCCAGCCGTTCCTCAAGCTGGGTCTGCCACTTCTGCGGGTCGTGGCCCGCGGCCACGGCGGCGTCCCAGGCCCATTCGCTGATCGCGCCGTTGTCGAGCTTTGCGGGTGCCGATAAATCATCCGGCCAGGTCAGGAGCTTGAGTGTCACTGGCAGGCCTTCTGCTCGCGCGCCACTCGCGCTCGTGCTGTTCCCCCGGATGGCCGTCGGCGGCATCATGATCTGTCGTGCTGCTGCGCCTGGCCTACCTCGCCGTCACCCATACGTTCACGCTCCTGCGGCTGCTGCCGATGAGTGAGCGGGACAAAGACATCGAGATCCTCACGCTGCGGCACCAACTGCTGGTCCTGCAGCGCCAGGTCGGCAAGCCCGCGTTCACCGACACCGACCGTGCGCTGCTCGCTGGCCTGCTCCATCGTCTCCCGATGAACAGGCTGCGCCGGCTCCTGCTGCTGGTGCGTCCCGACACGATCTTGCGGTGGCACCGCGACCTGCTCAAACAGCGCCATGCCGTTACGTGCGCACCGAGGCGGCGAGGGCGCCCACCCACAGTCCGCTCGATCCGCAGCCTGGTCTTGCGCCTGGTACGCGAGAACAGCTCCTGGGGGTACCGGCGCATCCACGGTGAGCTCGCGGCGCTCGGTATCAAGATCGCCGCCTCCACCGTCTGGGAGATCCTCAAGGAGCACGGCATCCCGCCCGCTCCCGAACGCGAAGGCACGACCTGGGCTGACTTCCTGCGCAGCCAGGCCGACGCGCTCCTCGCCTGCGACTTCTTCGAGACCCGCACCCTGGCCGGGGCACGCCTGTACGTTTTCGCCGTCATCGAGCACACCACCCGCAGGATCCGGATCCTGGGCGCCACCGCACACCCCACCGCGGACTGGGTGCTACAGGTCGGACGCAATCTCGCCATGGATCTCCAGGACGCGGGCAGCCAGGCCAGGTTTTTGATCCGCGACCGGGACTCGAAGTTCACACAGGCCTTCGACGCCGTGCTCGCCGACGCCGGGCTGGAGGTCGTCACCAGTGGTGTCCGGATGCCCCGAATGAACTCCATCATGGAGCGCTGGATACAGACCTGCCGCAGGGAGCTGCTGGACCGCACCTTGATCTGGGACCAAAGCCACCTCCTGCACGTGCTCCAAGAGTTCGGATCTTTCTACAACGGGCATCGGCCGCACCGGGCCCTCGGCCAAGCCGCCCCGCTCCGCCCGCTACCTGAACCGATCACCGAACCAGGACAGATCGCGCATCTGGAGGTCCACCGACGAGACCGGCTCGGCGGAAACCTGCATGAGTACCAACATGTCCCCTGAGCAGGTCGGATGATTAATCGGCACCCGCAGAGTTCCGGTCCAAACTCCCCAGATTCTCCCCGGGCCCGATCCTGAGTGCGGATCCGACCGTCCGACGCGCGTAAACAACGAGGTGAGACCCCGTATGTTCACCACCCGACCCACCCTCCAGGGCACCTTCGGCATGGTGTCCTCCACCCACTGGCTCGCCTCGCAGTCGGCGATGGCCGTCCTGGAGGACGGCGGCAACGCCTACGACGCGGCCGTCGCCGCCGGGTTCGTCCTGCACGTCGTGGAGCCGCACCTCAACGGTCCGGCCGGTGAGGCGCCGATGATCCTGGCGCCGAAGGACGGCGAGGTCCGGGTGCTGTGCGGACAGGGCCCGGCCCCGGCCGGTGCGACCGTCGCCCACTACCGCTCCCTCGGCCTCGACCTGGTGCCCGGCACCGGACCGCTCGCCTCGGCCGTACCCGGCGCCTTCGACGCCTGGATGCTGCTGCTGCGCGACCACGGCACCAAGACCCTCGCCGAGGTGCTCCGGTACGCGATCGGCTACGCGGAGGACGGCCACGCACCCGTCGAGCGCGTCGGCCACACCGTCGAGACCGTCCGTGAACTCTTCGAGACCGAGTGGCGGTCCTCCGCCGACGTCTACCTGCCCGGCGGCACGTCCCCGCAGCCGGGCGAGCTGTTCCGCAACCTCGCGCTCGCCGCCACCTGGCGGCGGCTGATCGACGAGGCGGAGAAGACCGGCGGCGCGGACCGCGCCGCCCAGGTGGACGCCGCCCGCCGGATCTGGAGCGAGGGCTTCGTCGCCGAGGCCCTGGTCAGCCAGGCCGCCCGACCCACCATGGACACCAGCGGCACCCGCCACACCGGCACCCTCACCGCCGCCGACCTGGCCGGCTGGTCCGCCTCCTACGAGGCGCCCGCCACCTACGACTGGAACGGCTGGACGCTCGCCAAGGCGGGCGGCTGGAGCCAGGGCCCCGCCTTCCTCCAGCAGCTCGCGCTGCTCCCCGCCGAACTGCCGCGCTACGGCAGCGCCGACTACGTCCACCTCCTCATCGAGGGCTGCAAGCTCGCCATGGCCGACCGGGAGGCCTGGTACGGCGACGCCGCCGACGTACCGCTCGACACCCTGCTCTCCGAGCCGTACAACGCCACCCGCCGCGCCCTCATCACCGCCGAGGCCTCGCGCGAACTGCGCCCCGGCAGCCCGGACGGCCGCACCCCGGTGCTCAGCGGCCACGCGCGGGAGGTCGCCTCCGGCGCGGCCGGCTCCAGGGCCCTGGGCGTCCAGGCGGCGGGCGTCGGCGAGCCGACCGTCGCCAAGGACGGCACCACCCGCGGCGACACCTGCCACGTCGACGTGGTCGACCGCTGGGGCAACATGATCTCCGCCACCCCCAGCGGCGGCTGGCTCCAGTCCAACCCGGTCGTCCCGGAGCTCGGCTTCCCGCTCGGCACCCGGCTCCAGATGGCCTGGCTGGACGAGGGACTGCCGAACACCCTCACCCCCGGCCGCCGTCCCCGCACCACCCTCACCCCGTCCGTCGCCCTGCGCGACGGCGTCCCGGTGATGGCGTTCGGCACGCCCGGCGGCGACCAGCAGGACCAGTGGCAGGTGCACTTCTTCCTGGCGGTGGCCCTGCGCGGCCGGGTCCGCGGCGGACTCGACCTCCAGGGCGCCGTCGACGCCCCGAACTGGCACAACGACAGCTTCCCCAGCTCCTTCTTCCCGCGCGGGATGCGGCCCGGAAGCGTCACCGTCGAAGGGCGCATGGACCCGGAGGTCGTCGAGGAACTGCGCCGCCGCGGTCATGACGTCACCGTCGGCGCCCCCTGGTCCGAGGGCCGGCTGTGCGCCGTGGCGCGCGACCCGGAGACCGGAGTGCTCTCCGCCGCCGCGAACCCGCGCGGCATGCAGGGCTACGCCGTCGGACGCTGAGCGGTCACTTCCCCGACATGACCAGGTCGTCGGCGCCGCGGCGGGGCATGATTGGCTGAGGCCATGATCGATGCATTCCTCACCGGTGACCTGACCGAGGTCGAGGCGGCGGTCCGCGCAGCGGCCGCCGCCGAGATCCTGCCCCGCTTCCGGCAGCTCGCCGCGCACGAGATCGTCGAGAAGAGCGGCCCGCACGACCTCGTCACCGTCGCCGACCGCCTCGCCGAGGAACACCTCACCGCGTCCCTGACCCGGCTGCTGCCCGGCTCGGTCGTCGTCGGCGAGGAGGCGGTCCACGCCCACCCCGAGGTGTACGACGCCCTGCGCGGCGACGCGCCCGTCTGGATCGTGGACCCGGTCGACGGCACCCGCCAGTTCGTCCGCGGCGAACCGCACTTCTGCACCCTGGTCGCCCTCGCCCACCGCGGCGAACTCCTGGCCTCGTGGACCTACGCCGCGGCCCTGGACGAGATGGCGGTCGCGGTCCGCGGCGCCGGCGCCCTGCTCGACGGCGAGCCGATACGCTCCGGCTCACCCGCCCCCGGAGCCGTGCTGCGGGTGGCCATGTCGCACCCCGACTACACCACCGACGCCCAGAAGCGCGCCCTGCTCGGCCTGCGCACCGAGGGGATCGACGCCCGGCCCTGCGGTTCGGCGGGCCTCGAATACCTCGCCGTGGCCCGCGGGGACCTGGACGCGACCGCCTTCAACTGGGAGTACGCCTGGGACCACGCGGCGGGCCTGCTGCTGGTCACCGAGGCGGGCGGCGCCCAGGCCACGCTCTCCGGCGCGCCGTTCCGCATCGCGGGCGGCAACGCCCTGCCGTTCACGGCGGCCCGCGACGAGACCACCGCCGCACGCGTCCTCGGGGCGCTGCGCGGCGAAGCCTGACCGGACGGCGCCCCGCCCGGCCGAGGAACTCGCCGTCTCACCCGCCGCAGACCGCGCGCACCTCCCGCACCAGCCCGGCGGCCCGCTCCACCGCCACCGTGTCCAGCCCCCGCAGCGCCTCGCCGACGCGTTCGGCGTAGTGCGCGGGAGTGTCCGGCAGGGCGGCGGCCGCCGCCGTCGCGCCCTTCTCGTTCAGACACCAGGTGCGGTGGTGGGCGTGGAGGGCCTGCGCGAGGACGCCGAACGCCCGGGACAGGCACAGCGAGACATGGAGCGCGTCCCCGACGGGAGCCGACTTGCGGGCGGCCGCCACCGAGAAGTCCGCCTCCCAGGCGGCCGCGACGAGCGCGGCGCGCAGCGGCTCCGGATAGGTCAGGGTCTGCTCCCGCAGCTCCGTCAACTCCCCGCGGGGATCGGCGAGCACCCGCCCCAGCGCGACCTCGCCCGGATAGGCGGGGGACCAGAATCCGAGCGGGTGGCCGGGCTGCACGCCCACGTCGAAGCGCCCCTCGCGGCAGTCCGCCCAGACCGACTCCACCCGGTCGAGATCGCGCAGGATCCAGTCCACCGGGACACCGTCCACCCGCAGCCACGCGCCGCCGTCCACCCAGGGCCCCCACGCGCCGGGCCCGGCGACCTCGACGGGGGAGCCCTGCACCTCGGACGCCAGCGCGGTCAGCGCGGCCATGTCGGGGGCGCCGCGGTAGTACAGGCCCAGATCCCAGTCGGAGTCCGGACGGTGGGCGCCACGGGCCCGGCTGCCGCCGAGGGCGACGGCCCGGATGCCCGGCAGCGCGGTGAGCCGGGACGCCATCCCGGCGATACGGGCGGGCATGGACGCGACAGGGGCTCCGGGGTCCGGCGTCCGGGCCGGGTCGGGTCCGCGCGGTCCGGTGCCGTGCCCCGCCGGGTCGCCTTCGGCCACCATGGTTCCTCCTCCGCCCGCCGTACGGCACCGGATCCCGCCCGTCGTCCCGGTCGTCCGGAGGAGGGTCCGGGTGCCTTCTTCGCGCGGTGACCCTACCCGCGGCCGCGCTGTCGGTGCCTCGGAATATCCTGGGTGTCCTGGCCATCGGCTGACGAAGGAGTCCGAAGGTGCCGTCGATGCTCGATGCCGTCATCGTGGGGGCGGGCCCCAACGGACTGACCGCCGCGGCCGAACTGGCCCGCCGGGGCTTCGCCGTGGAGGTCTTCGAAGCGGAGAAGACCGTCGGAGGCGGTGCCCGGACCGAGGAGCTGACCCTTCCCGGATTCCGCCACGACCCCTGTTCCGCCGTCCACCCGCTGGGCATCGGCTCACCCGCGTTCAACGCGATGCCGCTCGCCCGGCACGGCCTGGAGTGGCTCCAGCCCGAGCTGGCCCTCGCCCACCCGTTCCCGGACGGCACGGCCGCCGTGCTCACCGGCTCGGTGGGGGAGAGCGCCATGTCGCTGGGGGCCCGGGACGCCGGGACGTACCGCAGGCTGGTCGCTCCGTATCTCGGCCACTGGGACACCCTCGCCCAGGACTTCCTGCGCACCCCGTGGGACGGGCTGCCCCGTGACCCCTACCGCTGGGTGCGCTTCGGACTCGACGCGATCCAGCCCGCCTCGCTGCTCTCCCGCCGCTTCGGCGGCGCGAAGGCGCGCGGTCTGTTCGCCGGGCTCGCCGCCCACGCCATCGCGCCCACCAGCGGCCCGGCGACCGGCGGGATCGCCCTGCTGTTCGCGCTGGCGGCGCACGAGAAGGGGTGGCCGGTGCCGCGCGGCGGCTCGCAGGCCATCTCCGACGCCCTCGCCTCGTACATACGCGAACAGGGCGGCACGATCCGTACCGGCACCGAGGTCAAGCGGCTCGACGAGCTCCCGCCCGCCCGCGCCTACGTCTTCGACACCTCGCCCACCGCCCTCGCCCGTATCGCCGGGCTGGGCCACGCCTACCGCGGCTTCCGGTACGGCGCGTCCTGCTTCAAGATCGACTACGCCTTGTCGGGCCCCGTCCCCTGGACCGCGGCGGAGGCCCGCCGGGCCGGCACGGTCCACATCGGCCCCTCGGCCGGTGAGATCGACGCCGCGCTGACGGCCGCGGTGACCGGCCGGGACCCGAGCGTGCCGTTCCTGATCACCGCTCAGCCCAGCCTGGTCGACCCGTCCCGCGCCCCCGAGGGCCGTCATGTCTTCTGGGTGTACGGACACGTCCCGTCGGGCTGGGAGGGCGACGCCACCGATGTCATCGAACGCCAACTGGAGCGCTTCGCCCCGGGGTTCCGCGATCGGGTGCTCGCCCGCGCGGTGGCCGGGCCGCCCGAGCTCGCGGCGCGCAACGCCAACTACGTCGGCGGCGACATCGCGTGCGGGGCGTTCTCCGGCCTCCAGACGGTGCTGCGCCCCAAGCTCGCCCGCGTGCCGTACGCGACGGCGCATCCGGCGGTCTTCCTCTGTTCCTCGGCCACCCCGCCCGGCCCCGGGGTGCACGGCATGTCGGGCCACCACGCGGCGAAGGCGGTCTGGCGGCGGCTGCGGGCGGCCTGAGGGCCGCGCGCAGGGCATGATGTCCGCCATGCGTACACCCGAGGGCGTCACCATCACCCTGGTCCGGGGTGACATCACCCGGCAGTCCGTCGATGTCATCGTCAACGCGGCGAATTCCTCCCTGCTCGGCGGTGGCGGGGTCGACGGCGCGATCCACCGGCGCGGCGGCCCGGAGATCCTCGCCGCGTGCCGGAAACTGCGCGCGTCGCAGTACGGAAAGGGCCTGCGCACCGGCCTGGCCGTCGCCACGACGGCCGGCGCGCTCGACGCCCGCTGGGTGGTCCACACCGTCGGGCCGGTCTGGAGCAGCTCCGAGGACCGCTCCCCGCTTCTGGCCTCCTGCTACCGCGAATCGCTGCGCGCGGCCGCCGAGTTGGGGGCGCGCACGGTCGCCTTCCCGGCCGTCTCGACCGGGATCTACGGCTGGCCGATGGACGACGGGGCGCGGATCGCCGTCCGTACGGTCCGTCAGGAGGCGGTGGCACCCGTCGAGGAGGTGCGGTTCGTGCTGTTCGACGCGTATGCGTACGCGGAGTTCGAAGCGGCGCTGGAGGCGCGGGGCTGAACGGCGGACGCCGCGCGCGTCCGGCGGACGGGGAGGGTCCGGCGTACGCGCGCGGCGCGTGGGTGCCGGGGCTTTCGTCCGGTTCGGCCGGGCCCGGTCCGGACGAAGGCCCCGGAGCGGCGGGGCCGCCTCCCGGGCGTGACGGATCACGCGGGCGGGCCGGCGCAGCCGCCGGTCGCCGGCCCCGTCACATGGCGGCCGCGTCCGGCGGGCCGGGGCGGGGACGCCTGGGCCGGTGGGGATCCTTCCGCCGTGCGACGCGCGTTTCCCGCGTGGCCCCCGGGTTCAGCGGACCGGGTCGAGAAATGAGTCGAAGGGGGCCGGGAGCTGTCGCCAGACCTCCGGTCCGGCGGCGTATTCGGCATCGGTGAGCAGACAGCTCCCGAGGAGCCGGGCCAGCCCGTCCCGGTCGAGGCCGGGCGAGGTGAAGACGAGGTGCTGGCAGCGGTCGCCGTGCTCCGGATGCCAGTCGAGGGCTGCCGCCGCCCGGCGGACGGGCGGCACCAGGTCCCAGGCCGCGTCCGGCAGGGAGGCCAGCCATGGCCCCGCGCTCTCCACGCAGAGCGCGCCGCCCGCCGCGTCCCAGGACAGCAGCGTGTCGGGGCGGTCGGCGAGCCAGAAGCGGCCCCGGCTGCGCGCCGCCGCACAGCACAGCTCCTCCAGCGCCCGGAAAAGCCGCTCGGGGTGGAAGGGGCGGCGGCGGTGCCAGACGAGCGTGGCCACCCCCGCTTCGTCCGCCTCCTGCGGCAGCCGGGCGCACGCCGGGTGCTGGGCGGCGGCCGCCTCCGCGTCGAAGCCCGCGAGGGCGAGACGGGCCAGTTCGGCCGAGCCCGCCCTCACCTGACGTGCCGTCGGATGGAGCTGGGTCAGCAGCGCGCGGTCCTCCTCGTCGGCCGTCGCACGGTCGGCGAGGGCGAGCACGGGCGCGTACTCCAGCTGCCGGGCCCAGGTGTCGCCGACGGTCCGCCGGTCCGTGGCGGCCGCCGCGAGCCCCGCATCGGCCAGGTCGTCGCCGTTCCCGAGACAGGGCAGCACGAGAGCGGGGTCGACGGCGGTCATCACCTGGGTGAGCTCGAAGAGGGCGCCGCCGTGCGCGACGACGACCTCGGCCATCGTCCGGGGCTCCACGGAGTCCCAGAGCTCGACGATCGCGAGCCGGGCCGTCCCTTCACCGGCCAGCCGCTCCAGCTCCGGGACCAGGTCCTCGCGCAACGCGCAGCAGGCGCAGTCGTCGATGAGCGGGGTCCATCCGCGGGACAGCTCGCCCGAGGCGTCCCGCACGAGGCGGAGCACGGTGCCCTCGGCGGCGGTGGCCAGGTCGTGGTGGAGCGCGACGCTGCCGGGGACGGCGCGCAGCAGCCCGTCGACGGCCTCGCGGCGGGCCTCGGAGTGGAGCCCGCCGACGATCACGACGGGCAACCGGCCGCTGTCCCGCATCAGTTCGCCCCGTGTCGGCCGTAGCGGCGCTCGAACCGCTCGACGCGGCCCGCGGTGTCCAGCACACGGGCGGTGCCCGTGAAGAAGGGGTGGCTCGCCGAGGAGATCTCGACGTCGACGACGGGGTAGGTGTTCCCGTCCTCCCATGTGACGGTCTTCTCGCCGGTCGCGGTGGACCGGGTGAGGAAGGCGGAGCCGGCCGCCTTGTCGCGGAAGACGACGGGGCCGTACGGGGGGTGGATTCCGGGTTTCATGAGGGTGTCCTTCCGGGTCGGGTGCGGGGCCGGGTCAGCGGTCTTCGCGGAACTCGACGTGCTTGCGGGCGAGCGGGTCGTACTTGCGCAGGACCATCCGGTCGGGGTCGTTGCGGCGGTTCTTGCGGGTGACGTAGGTGAAGCCGGTCCCGGCGGTGGAGCGGAGCCTGACGACCGGGCGCAGTTCGTTGCGAGCCATGACCGCTACTATATGGCAATGATTTCCATTTCCAACAAGTGGTTCTCCATGGAAAGCAGGTAGCCCCATGTCCGCCCACTGCCAACTGACCGGCGCACGGCCCGGCTTCGGCAACGCCGTCTCCCACTCCCACCGGCGCACCCCGCGCCGCTTCGACCCCAACATCCAGCGCAAGAGGTACTGGCTGCCGAGCGAGGGCCGGTACGTCCGGCTGACGCTCTCCGCCAGGGCGATCAGGACCGTCGACCGCATCGGGATCGAGGCGGCCGTCGCCCGGATCCGCGCCGGGGGAGCGAACGTCTGATGGCCAGGAAGAGCAAGATCGCGCAGAACGAGAGGCGCCGGGCGACCGTCGAGCGGTACGCCGCCCGGCGCGCCGCGCTGAAGGAGACCATCCGGCGCCCCTCCTCCACGGACGCCGAACGCCGGGCCGCCATGGACGAGCTGCGGCGCCAGCCGCGTGACGCAGGTGCGACCAGGGTGCGCAACCGGGACAGCGTGGACGGGCGGCCCCGCGGCCATCTGCGGAAGTTCGGGCTCTCCCGCATCCGGATGCGCGAGCAGGCCCTTGCCGGACATCTCCCGGGGGTCACCAAGTCCTCCTGGTGAGAGACCGGCGCAGCCCGTGGACCGGGCGGAGGGGCCCCGGCGGCCGACGCGGCCGCCGGGGCTCCCCGCGAGGGCTCCCCGCGAGGGCTCCCCGCGAGGGCTCCCCGCGAGGGCTCCCCGCGAGGGCTCCCCGCGAGGGCTCCCCGCCGGGGCTCCGGGCCACGGCGAAGTGCTGGCAGCCCGGCGTGGATGTCGGATTCTCGCCAGCCTCCGGGTGTCGCGTGGCGGATGCTTGAGCCATGCACACCGACACCGAGCGCTGCGTACGCGCCGTCCGTTCCAAGGACGCCCGCTTCGACGGCTGGTTCTTCACGGCGGTCCTGACCACCCGGATCTACTGCCGTCCCAGCTGCCCGGCCGTGCCGCCCAAGGTCGAGAACATGACCTTCTACCCCAGCGCGGCCGCCTGCCAGCAGGCCGGGTTCCGGGCCTGCAAACGCTGCCGGCCCGACACCAGCCCCGGCTCCCCGGAGTGGAACGCGCGGGCCGACTCGGTGGCCCGCGCGATGCGGCTCATCCGGGACGGCGTCGTCGACCGCGAGGGCGTCCCCGGACTCGCGTCCCGGCTCGGCTACTCCGCCCGGCAGATCGAGCGCCAGCTCCTCGCCGAGCTCGGCGCGGGCCCGCTCGCCCTGGCCCGCGCACAGCGCGCCCAGACCGCGCGACTGCTCATCGAGACGACCGGACTCCCCATGGCGGAAGTCGCGTTCGCCGCCGGGTTCTCGTCGGTCCGCACCTTCAACGACACCGTCCGCGAGGTCTTCGCGCTCCCCCCGGGCGAGCTGCGCAGCCGCGCCGCCCGCTCCGTGCGGCCCCCGGCCACTCCGGGAGTGATGGTGCTGCGGCTGCCGTACCGGGCCCCGCTCAACCCCAGCAACCTCTTCGGTCACCTCGCCGCCACCGCCGTCCCCGGCGTCGAGGAGTGGCGCGACGGCGCCTACCGCCGCACGCTCTCGCTGCGGTACGGACACGGCATCGTCGCGCTCACCCCGCACCCCGACCACATCGCCTGCCGCCTCTCGCTCACCGACCCGCGCGACCTCACCCTCGCGATCAGCCGCTGCCGCTGGCTGCTCGACCTGGACGCCGACCCGGTGGCCGTCGACGAGCAGCTGTCCGCCGATCCGCTCCTCGCCCCGCTGGTCCGCAAGGCCCCGGGCCGACGGGTCCCGCGGACCGTCGACGGCGCCGAGTTCGCCGTACGGGCGGTGCTCGGCCAGCAGGTGTCGACCGCCGCCGCCCGGACCCACGCGGCCCGTCTGGTCACCGCCCACGGCCTGCCCGTCACCGACCCGGAGGGCGGCCTCACCCACCTCTTCCCGGACCCCGGGGCGCTCGCCGGGCTCGACCCCGAGCAGCTCGCCCTGCCACGCAGCCGCCGCACCACCCTCACCACCCTCGTCGGCGCCCTCGCCGACGGATCGCTGCGGCTGGGTACCGACACCGACTGGGAGCGCGCGCGGGCCGAACTGTCCGCCCTGCCCGGCTTCGGTCCCTGGACCGTCGAGGTGATCGCGATGCGGGCGCTCGGCGACCCGGACGCCTTCCTCCCCACGGACCTGGGCATCCGGCGCGCGGCCGGGGAACTCGGCCTGCCCTCGACCCCCGCGGCGCTCACCGCCCGCGCGGCCGCCTGGCGCCCCTGGCGGGCGTACGCGGTCCAGTACCTGTGGACCGTGGACGACCACCCCATCAACCACCTGCCCCTCTGAGGACCATCGGGAATCTGGCCATGACCACGACACTTCCTTCCACCGCGACCCGGCAGCACACCGTCGTCGACAGCCCGTACGGGCCGCTCACCCTCGTCGCCACCGACGGGGTCCTCGCGGGCCTCTACATGACCGGACAGCGGCACCGCCCGCCCGAGGAGACCTTCGGCGCACCCGACCCCCGGCCCTTCGCCGAGGCCGCCCGCCAGCTCGACGCCTACTTCGCCGGGGAGCTGCGCACCTTCGACCTGCCGCTGCGACTGGACGGCACCCCGTTCCAGCGCAGCGTCTGGGCACAGCTCCAGCTGATTCCGTACGGCGAGACCCGCTCCTACGGCGAACTGGCCGAGAACCTCGGCAAACCGGGAGCCTCGCGCGCCGTGGGGCTGGCCAACGGCAAGAACCCGGTGGGCATCATCGTCCCCTGCCACCGTGTCATCGGTGCCTCGGGGAGCCTCACGGGCTACGGCGGCGGACTCGACCGCAAGCAGCGGCTGCTGGCCTTCGAGAACGGCACGGAGGACGCCGCCCCGGCGCTCTTCTGACGCCCTCGGCACCCGTCCGCGGACATGGCGGCGGGCCCGGACACACCCGGTCCGGGCCCGCTCGCGCACCGAGGCCGTCAGCCGGTGAAGATCTCCACCAGGGTCCAGACCGCCAGCCCCAGCATGCAGAGCCCGCCGATCCGCTGGACCGTCCTGAGCGGCACGCGCTTCGCGATGAAACGCCCGGCGAGCAGCGCCAGCGCCGAGACGGACATCAGCGCGGCCGCGGAACCGATGGCCGTGGACCACGTGCCGTTGCTCGCGGCCAGGTTGGCCGTGGTGATCTGGGTGAGGTCGCCCCACTCACTGATGAAGACGGCCATGAACGCGGTCGAGTAGACGGGCCAGAAGCCGGTCACCGTCTTCGTGCCGCCGTCCTCGTCGCCGTCCCCGCCGCCGGAGCGCAGCAGCATGAAGGCGCCGAAGGCGAAGAGGGAGGCGGAGACGAGCTTGACGATCCAGTCGGGCAGCAGCCCGATCAGGCTGCCGGCCCCCACCGCGATGGCGACGTGGACGATGAACGCGGACGACGTGCCGAACCAGACGTACAGGGGTCGCATGCGGGTGCCCATGGCGAGCGACGCGAACATCGTCTTGTCGGGGAGTTCCGCGAGGAAGATCAGCCCGAAGGCGGTGAGAATCGCCAGGGGGTCGAGGTGCATTCCGGGTGGCTTTCTGTAGGAGCCGGGCCCCGGGCCTTCGCGAAGCGCCACTGGGGCATCCGGAGGACCACTCGGCCCGGCATGACGTCAGCGCCCACGGACGCGGGCGTGTCATACCTGACCGAAGGTCTCGCCCGCCCGCGGTGATCCACGGGCCCGGCCACCGGGAACCCGGAGGTTCCAGTGTGTCGACGACCGGTTTGCGGGGCTACTCCCCTTCGCAGCCACCAACTGTACCCCACCCGCCCACGGCGGCGATCGGGTGTTCGATCCCCCGGCGGGGGTGGGTACAGTCCCCTGGTGATCACCCCCGCCCGCACCGGAAGCGTCCCCGCATGAGCCGTCGTACCCGAGGCGCGGTCCCTGCCCAGGGCGCGCCCCGGCCCACCGTCAGCGTCTGCCGCGGCTGCTGCTGCGGCACGCCCAAGATCCCGGACGTGGACCACGCCGGTCAGCTCGCCGAGCTGCGGCGGTCGCTGGGCGAGCGGGCGACGGTACGCGCCGTGGAGTGCCTGGACGCCTGCGAACAGGCCAATGTCATCGTCGTCCAGCCCTCGGCCGAGGGCCGCCGCGCGGGCGGCCGCCCGGTCTGGCTCGGACTGGTCAACGACCCGGACGCGGTGACGGACATCGTCGCCTGGGTCGAGGCGGGCGGCCCGGGGCTGGCGGACCCGCCGGAGATCCTCGACCTGTACACGTTCCGCGCCTCCCGCCGCGTACAGCGGGAACTGGAGGGCTGAGGGCCGTCCGGCGGGACTGTCCTCGAAGTGCCGCCCGCCGCGGGGCCCGCCCTCCGGTCGGACGACGACGCCCCCTCCGACGCGGACCCTACGACCCCCCGGCCGCGCCCGGACCGGCCGCCAGCCGCTCCAGGAGCGCCGGGAGCGCCGTGCCGATGGGCTCGCGGACGGTCTCCTCGGCCAGTTCGTCGTACGGCGTCGGCTCCGCGTTCACCACGACGAGCCGTGCGCCGTGCTCCACCGCGATCCCCGCCAGCGAGGCGGCGGGCTGCACCTGGAGCGTCGTGCCGACCGCGATGAACACCTCGCACGCCTTGGTGATCGACACCGCCTCGCCCAGCACCACCGGATCGAGCCGCTCCCCGAACATGACCGTGGCCGATTTCAGGATGCCGCCGCAGACCGTGCACGGCGGGTCGGCCTCCCCCGCCTCCACCCGGGCCAGCGCCTCGGCCATCGGGGAACGGGCCCGGCAGCGGGTGCAGACCACCTCGCGCGCGGTCCCGTGCAGTTCCAGGACCTTGCGGGCGGAGAGCCCGGCCAGCTGGTGCAGACCGTCGACGTTCTGGGTGATCACCCGGACCGGCGTGCCGGACCGCTCCAGCTCGGCCACCGCGCGGTGGGCCGCGTTGGGCTCCGCGGCCCAGGTCGCGCTGGTGCGGCGCAGCTGCCAGGAACGGCGCCGGATCTCCGGGTCCGCCATGTAGAAGTCGTACGTGACGAGCTTCTCGGCCTCCGGGTCCTTGCGCCAGAGCCCGTTGGGCCCGCGGTAGTCGGGAATGCCGGAGTCCGTGGAGATGCCGGCGCCGCTGAGGATCGCGACGAGAGTCATGCCGCGAGCGTACGCAGCGCCGGACGCTCCGGGCGAGGCCATTTCGGCCCCGGGAGGCCACCGGACCCGCGGGGCCGGGGGTGCGTGCGGTGTACGTCAGGCCGCGGGACCGGCCGGGGTGAACGGCGACGGGGTCAGGCCCGTCCAGGTGTTCAGCACGGCGCTCGCGGTCTGCTTGGTGACGCCGCCGTCCTGCACGGTGCCGCTCTTCGCGACGTAGAACCGCCCGTCGTCGAGCGAGACCAGCCCGTACTGCCCGTACTGTCCGGGCGCCGGCCACCCCCACGTACCGGTCGTGGTGTCGTGCGCGCCCTCGCGCAGCAGCGGGAGCAGCAGTCCGCGTTCCGGGCGCTGCTGGCCGCGCACCGGGCCGCGTACCGGCTTGCGGCTGCCGTCCAGCGCGAAGACCGAGTAGTTGGGGAAGCCCGGCTTGGCTCCCTTGTAGGCGGCCATCAGCCAGTTGCCGCTGTGTCCGTCGTACTCCAGGTTCTGCACACCGAAATTGGTGTTGCCCGTGTACACGAAGAACTTGCCGTCGACACGGGCCGGACCGCTGGTGTGCGGGGCCGACTCGGTCAGCGGGCGCTCGTACCTCTTCCACCGGGTGACGTCGTACTGGAGCAGCACCTGGTGGTCGTTGTCCGTGCGGCCGGTGTTGGAGTACACCCCGTACGCGACCGTGAGCTTGCGCTCGGCACGCTTGCCGCGCCGGTCGCCGAACGCCGGACCGAACGCGACCCCGTCGATGCCGCTGCAGCCGTAGCGGTGGTCCGGGGTGGCGCCGGTGTCGCCGTCGAAGACGCCGTCCCCGTTCATGTCGGCGGTGAAGTCCTTCACCACCTCCTTGAGGTAGACGGTCGAGACGACCCCGGTGGACTGGGCGTCCATGTCCATCCGGGTGATGCGGTCGACGTCGAGGATCGCGATGTAGAAGGACTTCGCCTCCTTGTACTCCAGCGAGCCGTAGACCCGGCCGTCCTTGTCGTTGAAGTCCAGGTCCCCGAGATGGCCGGTGAATCCGGTGACCGAGCCGACCGGCCTGCCCTGGAGATCGGTCTTGACCAGCAGGTTGGTCATCGAGAAGTACATGAAGCCCTTGCGGCGGTCGATGGCCATGCCCTGGACATGGCCGGACTGCCAGGCGCCGCCGTCGACCGACAGCGGCAGCCTGCCGTGTGCGGCAGCCGGGGCCGGCGCCGGTTCCGCGAGCGCCGTCGATGCCGTGGCGACCACCGCCGTACAGACGAACGCTGCGACGATCGTGGCCGGCAGACCACCGAGGTGTCCCGTGTGCGTACGCATGATCCCTCCGCTCTCGTGGAGTCCGGATGATGCCGGTCGCGCGTGCACGGTGGACCAATGGCACATGAACGCGGGTCCGGCCCCGTCGACCGGAGTACCAGGTGACGGCCGGTCAGCACAATGGGACACAACGGGAATACGGTGGGTGAGCGGCCGGGGGCTGTCCCCGAAGTGCCGTCAGCCGTCCGCCGGGTGGCCGTCCTCCAGCTCGGCCGCGCCCGCGCCGGAGTCGAGCACCTCCAGCGCCGCCCGTACGCGCCGCGCGAGAGGGCCGGGGAGATAACGGTCGATCTCCTCGCGCCCGACCAGTTTCCAGGACAGCAGCTCCTCCTCCTGGAGCCGGATCGACGCCAACTGCGCCTCGTCCAGCACCCCGCCGTCGTACAGATACGCGGCGATCGGCGGCCGCCGCGGGCTGCGGGCCCAGTCGACGGCGAGCAGCCGTCCCGGCGGGAGATCGAGCCCGATCTCCTCGGCGGTCTCGCGTCGCGCCGCCAGGCGGGGGCTCTCGCCCTCGTCGGACTCGATCGTTCCGCCGGGCAGGGCCCAGCCGTCACGGTAGTTGGGCTCGACGAGCAGCACCCGCCCCCGGCCGTCCCGGAACACGGTGGCGGCGGCGGCCAGCACCCGGGGGAGCCCCGCGATGTAGGAGAGGTAGTCAGTGGTGGTCACGCGGGCAGCGTAGTGGCAGCAGCGCGGCCGCCGGAGCGACGACGGCTCTGGGCAGCGGGTATCCGCTGCGGATAGGGTCGGGGGCGGCGCGACTGCCTGTTCGAAAGCAAGGGATGCAAGGTGGCGGACGGAGCAGTGATGGAGACCGCACGTGTGCTCGTCGCGGCGGACAAGTTCAAGGGCTCGCTCACGGCGGTGCAGGTCGCGGAGCGGGTGACGGCCGGGCTGCGACGGGTCGTTCCCGAGGTACGGGTCGAGACCCTGCCCGTGGCGGACGGCGGCGACGGCACGGTGGCGGCGGCGGTGGCCGCCGGGTTCGAGCGCCGCGAGGCGCGGGTGACCGGGCCGCTCGGGGATCCGGTGACCGCGGCGTACGCGCTGCGCGACACCACCGCCGTGGTGGAGATGGCCGAGGCCTCGGGCCTCCAGCACCTGCCCGCGGGGGTGTTCGCCCCGCTCACGGCCACGACGTACGGCTCCGGCGAGCTGCTCGCCGCCGCGCTCGACGCGGGGGCCCGGACGATCGTCTTCGGCGTCGGGGGCAGCGCGACCACGGACGGCGGCGCGGGCATGCTGGCCGCGCTCGGCGCCCGTTTCCTGGACGCGGACGGCAAGCCCGTAGGCCCGGGTGGCGGCGGACTGGCCGCGCTGGCGGAGGCCGACCTGACCGGGCTCGATCCGAGGCTGGCCGAGGTGGACCTGATCCTCGCCAGCGACGTGGACAACCCGCTGACCGGCCCGAAGGGCGCCCCGGAGGTCTACGGCAGGCAGAAGGGCGCGACCGAGCGGGACATCGCGACCCTCGACGCGGCGCTCGCCCACTACGCCTCGGTCCTCGGCCCGGAGCAGGCCGGACTGCCCGGCGCGGGCGCGGCGGGCGGCATCGGCTACGGGGCCATGGTCGCGCTCGGCGCCCGCTTCCGTCCCGGTATCGAGGTGATGCTGGACGTCCTCGGCTTCGCCCCGGCGCTGGCGCGCGCCACCCTGGTGATCACCGGGGAGGGCTCGCTCGACGCGCAGACCCTCCACGGCAAGGCACCTGCGGGCGTGGCGGCGGCCGCCCGCGCCGCGGGGATCGAGGTCGTGGCGGTCTGCGGCCGACTGGCCCTGCCGCAGGAGGCCCTGGCCGGGGCGGGCATCAGCCGCGCGTACGCCCTCGCGGACCTGGAGCCGGACCCGGCGGTCTCCATGGCCCAGGCGGGACCGCTGCTGGAGCGGGCCTCCGAGGCGCTCGCGCGCGACTTCCTGCTGCGGTAGCCGGGCGGGGCGCCCGCGCCGCGTGCCGCACGGTGGCCGGGGACCGGGCCGCCACGGCCCGTCCCGCGCCCGGGGACGGGCCACGGACGCGACGGCCCCGTCCGGAGGGATCCGTACGTCTCCCGGCGGCACCCGGCTCCGGCCCGGTGCCGCGGGCGGCCCGCTCATCGCACGGAGGGGGCCGCGTCCTGACCGTCCCCCGCGTCCTGCCCGGCGGACGGACCGTCCGGGGCGGGACCGGGGTCCGTGCCCGTCCTGTCGCCCAGCAGCTCCGCCAGGCACCGGAGCTCGGCAGGCAGGTCCCTGCGCCAGGCCATCGTCACGAGCGGCGCCAGTATGATCATGCCGCCGTCCAGATGGGGCTTGACCGAGACGGTGACCGTCGTCCCCCGCAGACCCGGACTCAGCCGGAACTCCAGCTCGGGGGAGTGGCGGCCCAGGGGCGTCCACATGCCCGCCCCGCGGAAGGCCAGATACTCGACGGGTGTGCTCGCGGTGCACCGGAGCCGGTGCGTCCGCCGTCTGCCCGGGAACTTGCAGGTGTACTCGTCACCCAGCGCGGTGGCGATCGGGCCCTCTATCACCCGGTCTATGCTGGACGACCATTCGGCCAGGTTCCGCGGATCCCGGAGGAACGAGAAGATCTCCCCGGCGGGCCGGGACACCTGGACCTTCGCAGACACATGGGGCATGGCTCCACCTCTTACGGCGCCCGTACGCCCGAGTTCCGGCGTGCGGTTGCCCTCGTCGCGGTGCCGTCGCCCCTCAGCCTGCTGCGGATCGCGGGTCCGCGCACCCGTCGCAGGACCGATGGAGTGATTCACGGATCCTGACGGGTCACTTTCCCGGCGAGTTGCGAGCAGAGCCGCTTGATCTCGCGGTATGTGCTGTTCCGCTCGGTGACGACCGCGGCCAGCAGCAGCGAGGTCAGCGCGATGGAGCCGATGAAGGCCTGGAGCGTGATCATGTTGGTGAGCAGGACGTGGTGGGCGAAGGGGCCGGTCATCCGCCCGGCCGCGAGGATCGTCAGCGTGGACACACCCAGCGCGCAGCAGACGGCACCGGCCCGCTCGAACCGGAACGCGGCCCAGATCAGGAGCGGGAACACGAGGAAGAGCAGCGAGGCACCGGCGATGTCGGTCACCAGCAGGGTGACGGCCACCGTGCACACCGCCAGCGCGGCCGCCTCCGCCCACCTCGCCGGTCCGACGTCGTACGGCCATCGGGCCCTGCGCAGCGCCAGCAGGAACGGGGTCACGACCATGACGCCCATGGCGTCGCCGGTCCACCACACCGACCAGGTGGGCCAGAAGTCGCTGGACCGCAGCGCCCCCGAGAGGACCAGGGCACCGGTGCCCGCGGTCGCGCTGATCAGCATCCCCGCCAGCGCGCCCAGGAAGACCAGGGCCAGGGCGTCCCGCAGCCGGTCGAGCTCGTTGCGGAACCCCGCCCGCCGCAGCAGCAGACAGGAACAGAGCGGCGCGACCGTGTTCCCGACGGCGATGACCAGCACGGGCAGCACGGAGGGCCCGATGGTGATGTTGACGGCCAGCGCGCCGAGAGCGATCCCCGGCCAGCTGCGCACACCGAGGACGAGCAGTGCCGCGAGGGCGATCCCGGTCGGCGGCCACAGCGGGGTGACCTGGCCGCGCACCAGCTGCTGGAGCAGCCCCAGACGGGCCGTCGCGTAGTAGCAGGCCGCCACCGCCAGGACCGTCAGGAGCTGGACCGCATGCCGCCGGAACCGTGCGCTGTCCACCACACCAGCATCAGACACCACACCGTCGCGTACCGGCGGAGCGGGCGCGCCGACAGTGTGCCGATGGCGGCGAATGGGGGAGATCCGGTGCATGCTCCTGCCCCTGTCCGTGCCTGTGCCCCTGTCCCCGCCCGGGGCCGTGGCCCTTTCCCGCGGCCGGTGCTCCTTCCTGTCCTCGCCCCTTTGGGCCGCGCCGGACGGGACGCGCTCTTCACGGCCCGTTCCCGCCGCCCCCTTCCGGTCCGCCGTCGTACCGGACGACCAGGACGGCGGCGTCGTCCTCGTGGCCGGTCAGGTCCGCCACCTCGATCACCCGCGCGGCCAGCTCGCCGGGATCGGCCCCGTCCGCCGAGCCGACCAGGTCCGCCACCGCGGCGAGCCCCTCGTCGATCGGGTACGAAGGCCCCTCCACGACCCCGTCGGTCACCAGGACCAGATACCCGGGCCCGAGCAGCCGCCGACGGGTCACGGGGTAGCGCTGGCCGCGCATGATGCCCAGGGGCATCCCGCCGGCGTCGACGAAGATGCCCGAGTCCCCGTCGTCGGTGCCCCAGACGAGCGGTACGTGTCCGGCCCGCGCCACGGACAGCTCACCGCTCTCCGGGAGGACGCTCAGCAGACAGCAGGTCGTGAAGAGGTCGCCGCCCAGCGAGATCAGCAGATCGTTGGCGCAGGACAGCACCTCACCGGGGTCGGCCGTGACGCTGGCGAGCGCCCGGAGGCTGGCGCGGGCCTCGCCCATGAAGGCGGCGGCCTCCACCCCGTGGCCCTGAACGTCGCCGATGGTGAGCGCCGCCACCCCGTCCCGCATCGCGAACGCGTCGTAGAAGTCGCCGCCGACGGCCAGACCGTCCTGCGAGGGGGAGTACCGGGCCCCGATCCGGATGCCCGGGAAGTTGGGCAGCCCGCCGGGAAGCATGTGCCGCTGAAGGGCCAGGCCCAGCTCGGCCCGAGCGCGCTGGAACCGGATGTTCTCCAGGGCCTGATCGACGAGACGCCCCAGTGTGACGAGGAGGTCCTGGGCGTTGTCCGGTGCGCTGCGGTGTCGGTGCATGGCATCCCTGGGCGGTCCGATACGCCCCTTCTGAAACCTTAGCCCTCCCGGGCCGTCCGCAGCAGGCAGGGCCGTCGGCCACCCGCGCCTACTGGATGAAGCGGGGGAGCCACCGGGCGCGGTACCCGGGATGACCGGCGTGTTCCGCGGCCAGCTGCCGGACGGCGAACCCCAGCCCCACGGCCCGGCCGGACCGGAAGTCGTGCTCGGGGCGGTCGGTGTCCAGACCGGCGACCTCCGCGTACTCGTCGAGCAGTACCCGGCTCGTCTCGATCCGGCGCAGCGTGCGCGCGGGGTCCTGGTCGGCGATGTGCTGGTCGAAACCGAGATTCCGCAGACTGAACGCGATGGCCCCGGACCGGTCGTGGACCTCGCCGGGTACGTCGGCCGGGCACCGCCAGCTGTCGCCGCCCGCCTCCAGCGCGATGCGCTCCTCCTCGGCGAGACGGGCCCGAACGAAGTCGATCATGTCGGAGTTGTCTGTCATCGGGGTTCCGAGTCCTTCGTCGTCATGGCCCGGTTCCCGGGACCGGGCCCATCGCAGGCGCCCGAAGAAGCCCCCGTTCCCGTGCGCCCCAACATACTGCGCCGATGCCCGTGGCCGGATCACCCGCGGCCCGGTGGCGCGGCAGGCCCGGCAGCGACGCGCGGAACGGCCGCCGGGGGGCCGCGGCGGATACGGGAAGGACCCGGGCGCTGGGGAGCACCCGGGTCCTTCTCACGCGTTGCGCGTTCCGCTACGGCAGCTGCGCCGTCCGTGCCTCGCGACGGTTGTCGCGGAAGGTGTTCACCCGCCGGGCGGTCGCGAAGAGCGGGATGACCGCTCCCAGCACCACCTGGAGCGCACAGCCGGTCTGGAGGAGCAGCTGGCCGCCGGGGGCGTCGAACGCCCATGCGGCGAGGAGCCCCATCGCGGCCACGATCCAACTGAGCATCGCCACCGCGAGGACGCCCCGCGGCTTCGGGTACTCGACCCGGCTGACCATCAGCCACGCCACTCCGACGATCGCGAGCAGCGTCGGCACGAAGGGCAGCTCCAGGAGCACGATCGAGACGACCGTCAGCGCTCCGAAGGGGCTCGGCATGCCCTGGAACATGCCGTCCTTCAGGGTCACGCACGAGAATCTCGCAAGCCTGAGCACCACCGCCAGCAGCACCACGATCGCCGCCAGCGCCGACACCCGCTGGTGCGCGTCGTCCGCGACCATGCCGTACACCAGGACGAAGTACGCCGGGGCGAGCCCGAAGCTGATCAGGTCCGAGAGGTTGTCCAGCTCGGCGCCCATCGGCGAGGAACGCAGCTTGCGCGCCACGAGCCCGTCGAAGAGGTCGAACACCGCGGCCAGGAGCATCAGGATCACGGCGGTGGCGGCGGAGTGCCGCGCCATGCCGCTCTCGTCGCTGCCCGTGAGGTGCGGGATGAGGATTCCGGTGGTGGTGAAGTACACCGCCATGAATCCGCACGTGGCGTTGCCGAGAGTGAGGGTGTCCGCTATCGACAGCCGCAGAGAGAGCGGCATGTCCTCGCCGGCGTCCTCCTCGGACTCCGACTCGGGCACCCAGCCGGCCTGGGTGTCGGGATCAATCACGGTCAATTCGAGTCACCCCCGCGGTGGTGGCCTGGCCTACCTCGACCGCGACGTCGACACCTTCCGGGAGGTAGATGTCGACCCGGGAGCCGAAGCGGATCAGGCCGATGCGTTCGCCCTGTTCCACCTTGGTGCCCTGCGGGACGTACGGGACGATGCGCCGGGCGACCGCACCCGCGATCTGCACCATCTCGATGTCGCCGAGCTCGGTGTCGAAGTGCCAGACGACGCGCTCGTTGTTCTCGCTCTCCTTGTTGAACGCCGGAACGAACCCGCCGGGGACGTGCTCGACCGAGGTCACCGTGCCGGCCAGGGGCGCACGGTTGACATGGACGTTCAGCGGGCTCATGAAGATCGCGACGCGGGTGCGCCCGTCCTTCCACGGCATGATGCTCTGCACCACGCCGTCGGCCGGCGAAATGACCCGGCCCTGGGTGATCTCGCGCTCGGGGTCGCGGAAGAACCACAGCATGCCCGCCGCGAGCGCGGTGGTGGGCACGGCGACCGCGGCCCAGCGCCCGGACTTGCGGGCGCGGGCGATGCTGAGCGCCGCGGTGGCGACGGTCGGGAGGAGCCACGGCGAAGCTCCGCGCGCAAGGCGGACCCCGCCGCGTGGTGCAGAGGTTTGGCTGTCGGGCATGGATGACCTTCGTAGCGGATGATGCCGCGCTGGCAACGGGGGACGGCGGCTTTTCCGGCGATGTTATCGGTTGCGGGCAACAACTGGGCAAGCCAGCAGCCGAGTCGGACGGCTGGAAGGCACCGGCCGAGGATGACAGGGTGTGATCTTCTTCGCGGCCAAAACGCCAGGAAAGGGACAATCACCCCTGGAACCGGTACTCCTCAAGGAGTCGGCGCCCAATGATCATTTTCTGGATCTCGGCAGTCCCTTCACCGATGAGCAGCATCGGTGCCTCCCGGTAGAGGCGCTCGATCTCGTACTCCTTGGAGAAGCCGTAACCGCCGTGGATGCGGAAGGCGTCCTCGACGACTTCCTTGCAGTACTCCGAGGCGAGGTACTTCGCCATCCCTGCTTCCAGGTCGTTTCGTTCCCCGGAGTCCTTTTTGCGTGCTGCGTTTACCATCATCGCATGGGCGGCCTCGACCTTGGTGGCCATTTCGGCCAGCTTGAACTGGATGGCCTGGTGCTGGGCGATCGGCTTTCCGAAGGTCTGGCGCTGCTGGGCGTAGGACACTCCCAGCTCGAATGCACGCTGTGCGACACCGCAACCACGCGCGGCCACATTTACCCGGCCGACCTCGACTCCGTCCATCATTTGGTAAAACCCTCGGCCGGTCGTGCCGCCGAGTACTCGATTGGCCGGAATTCGTAGCCCATCCATGATGAGTTCGGTTGTGTCGACACCCTTGTAGCCCATTTTGTCGATCTTGCCGGGAATGGTGAGGCCGGGCCGGACCTCGCCGAAGCCGGGCTCCTTCTCCACCAGGAACGTCGTCATCGACTTGTGCGGGGCGGTCCCCTCGGGGTGGCCTTCGTCACTCCGGCACAGGACGGCGACGAGCGAGGAGGTGCCGCCGTTGGTCAGCCACATCTTCTGGCCGTTCAGGACGTACTCCTCGCCGTCCCTGACGCCCTTGGAGGTGATCGCCGAGACGTCCGAACCCAGCGCCGGCTCGGACATCGAGAACGCGCCCCGCACCTCGCCCAGTGCCATCCGCGGCAGGAACGTGTCCTTCTGCTCCTGGGTGCCGTGCTGCTTGAGCATGTAGGCGACGATGAAGTGCGTGTTGATGATTCCCGACACGCTCATCCAGCCGCGGGCGATCTCCTCCACGCACAGCGCGTATGTGAGAAGCGACTCACCCAGACCCCCGTACTCCTCGGGGATCATCAGCCCGAACAGGCCGAGCTCCTTGAGTCCCTCGACGATCTCGGTGGGGTACTCGTCACGGTGCTCCAGCCCGGTCGCGACCGGAATGATCTCCTTGTCGACGAAATCACGGACCGTGGAGAGAATTTCCCGCTGGACGTCGGTGAGGCCGGCGGTCTGGGCGAGTCGCGTCATGGCTGCTTCTCCACGTTCTTCTGCGAGGGCTGGTTCAGCTCGGGGCGGCCCGGCTGCTCGCCGCCGCGCTCCTCGATGTATGTCTCGGTGGGGACCATCACCTTGCGGCGGAACACGCAGACCAGCGTGGCGTCCTGCTTGTACCCCCTGGTCTCCACGTGGACGATTCCGCGGTCGCTCCTGGATTTTGACGGGGTCTTGCCCAGAACGGTCGTCTCGCCGTAGATCGTGTCGCCGTGGAAGGTCGGCGCGACGTGTTTCAGCGACTCGACCTCCAGATTGGCGATCGCCTTTCCGGAGACGTCCGGAACGGACATTCCGAGCAGCAGCGAGTAGATGTAGTTGCCGACGACGACATTCTTTCCGAAATCCGTCGTCCGCTCCGCGTAGTTGCTGTCCATGTGCAACGGGTGATGATTCATGGTCAGCAGGCAGAAGAGGTGGTCGTCGTATTCGGTGACGGTCTTCCCGGGCCAGTGCTTGTAGACCGCACCGACCTCGAACTCCTCATAGGTGCGCCCGAACTGCATGATCAGACCTCCGGTGCTTCGAACTTGGAGGTGCGCTGCATTCCGGCCGCCCGGCCCTTGCCCGCGATCACCAGGGCCATCTTGCGGCTCGCCTCGTCGATCATCTCGTCGCCGAGCATCGCCGAACCCTTCTTGCCGCCCTCCTCGGAGGTGCACCACTCGTACGCGTCGAGGATCAGCTCCGCGTGGTCGTAGTCCTCCTGAGAGGGCGAGAACACCTCATTGGCCGCGTCCACCTGGCCGGGGTGCAGCACCCACTTGCCGTCGAAGCCCAGCGCCGCCGCCCGGCCCGCGACCTCCCGGTACGCGTCCACGTCACGGATCTGCAGGAAGGGGCCGTCGATCGCCTGGAGGTCGTGCGTACGGGCCGCCATCAGAATGCGCATCAGGATGTAGTGGTAGGCGTCCGCGCCGTACCCGGGCGGCTGCTGGCCGACCACCAGCGTCTTCATGTTGATCGACGCCATGAAGTCGGCCGGGCCGAAGATCAGCGTCTCCAGCCGGGGCGAGGCGGCGGCGATGTCGTCGATGTTCACCAGGCCCTTGGCGTTCTCGATCTGCGCCTCGATGCCGATCCCGCCGACCTCGAAGCCCATCGTCTTCTCGATCTGGGTCAGCAGCAGATCGAGGGCGACGACCTGCTGGGCGTCCTGGACCTTGGGCAGCATGATGCAGTCGAGGTTCTGGCCCGCGCCCTCGACCACCGTGATGACGTCGCGGTACGTCCAGTGCGTGGTCCAGTCGTTGACCCGTACGACCCGGGTCTTGCCCGTCCAGTCGCCGTTGTTCAGCGCGTCGACGATGGTATGCCGGGCGCCCTCCTTGGCGAGCGGGGCGCAGGCGTCCTCCAGGTCGAGGAAGACCTGGTCGGCGGGGAGGCCCTGGGCCTTCTCCAGGAACCGCGGGTTCGAGCCGGGCACGGCCAGGCACGAGCGGCGCGGACGCAGACGGGAGGTGCCGTCCCGCAGGGACGTCTCTCGCGGGTGGTGGGGGGAGACGGACGGGCGGTTGACGGCAGTCATGCGGGGACCTCCAGAGGGTCGAGCTTGTTCGCTTTCCGGATCTCGTCGACGATACGGCCGATGATCTCCGTGATGCCGAAGTCCTTCGGGGTGAACACGGCGGCGACACCGGCCCCGATCAGGGCCGAGGCGTCGGCGGGCGGAATGATGCCGCCCGCGATGACCGGGATGTCGGCGGCGCCCGCCTCGCGCAGCCGGGTGAGCACGTCCGGTACGAGTTCGGCGTGCGAACCGGACAGGATGGACAGGCCGACGCAGTGCACGTCCTCGGCGAGCGCGGCCGAGACGATCTGTTCGGGGGTCAGCCTGATCCCCTGGTAGACGACCTCGAAGCCGGCGTCGCGGGCCCGTACGGCGATCTGCTCGGCGCCGTTGGAGTGCCCGTCCAGGCCCGGCTTGCCGACCAGCAGCCGCAGCCGTCCGGTACCCAGATCGGCCGCGGTGCGGGCCACCTTCTCGCGGACCAGGGCCAGCGGGGTGCCCGCCTCCGCGGTCACCGCGACCGGCGCGGACGAGACGCCGGTCGGGGCCCGGAACTCGCCGAAGACGTCGCGCAGCGCCCAGGACCACTCGCCGGTGGTGACACCCGCGCGGGCGCACTCCACCGTCGCCTCCATCATGTTGTCGCTGCCCGCGGCGGCCTTCTTCAGCGCCGCCAGCGCCTCGGAGGCGCGGGCCTCGTCGCGGTTGTCGCGCCAGTCGTGCAGCGCGGCGACGACCTTGGCCTCGTTGGCCGGGTCGACCGTCATGATCGCCCCGTCGAGGTCCGCGGTGAGCGGGTTCGGTTCCGTCGTCTCGTAGATGTTGACGCCGACGATCCGCTCGTCGCCGCCCTCGATCCGGGCCCGGCGGGCGGCGTGCGAGGAGACCAGCTCGGACTTCAGATAGCCGGACTCGACGGCCGCCATGGCACCGCCCATCCGCTCGATCCGCTCCATCTCGGCGAGCGACTCGGTGACCAGCTCGTCCACCTTGGCCTCGATGACGTGCGACCCGGCGAAGATGTCCTCGTACTCCAGCAGATCGCTCTCGTGGGCGAGCACCTGCTGGATACGCAGCGACCACTGCTGGTCCCAGGGCCGGGGGAGCCCCAGCGCCTCGTTCCAGGCCGGCAGCTGGACGGCCCGCGCGCGGGCGTCCTTGGAGAGCGTGACGGCCAGCATCTCCAGGACGATGCGCTGGACGTTGTTCTCCGGCTGGGCCTCGGTCAGGCCGAGGGAGTTGACCTGGACGCCGTAGCGGAAGCGGCGCTGCTTGGCGTTCTCGATGCCGTACCGCTCGCGGGTGACCCGGTCCCAGATGCGGCCGAAGGCGCGCATCTTGCACATCTCCTCGATGAAGCGGACGCCCGCGTTCACGAAGAAGGAGATCCGCGCGACCACGTCGCCGAACCGCTCCTCGGGCACCTGGCCGGAGTCGCGGACCGCGTCCAGCACCGCGACGGCGGTCGACATGGCGTACGCGATCTCCTGGACCGGCGTGGCCCCCGCCTCCTGCAGGTGGTAGCTGCAGATGTTGATCGGGTTCCACTTCGGGATGCGGTTGACGGTGTACGTGATCATGTCGGTGGTCAGCCGCAGCGAGGGGCCTGGCGGGAAGACGTGCGTCCCGCGCGAGAGGTACTCCTTGACGATGTCGTTCTGGGTGGTGCCCTGGAGCTTCGCGGGGTCGGCGCCCTGTTCCTCGGCGACCACCTGGTAGAGCGCCAGCAGCCACATCGCGGTGGCGTTGATCGTCATCGAGGTGTTCATCTGCTCCAGGGGGATGTCCTGGAACAGCCGTCGCATGTCGCCGAGGTGCGAGACGGGGACGCCGACCCGGCCGACCTCGCCGCGGGCGAGGATGTGGTCGGGGTCGTACCCCGTCTGGGTCGGCAGGTCGAAGGCGACCGACAGACCCGTCTGGCCCTTGGCGAGGTTGCGCCGGTAGAGCTCGTTGGACGCCTCGGCCGTGGAGTGGCCCGCGTACGTCCGCATGAGCCAGGGGCGGTCCTTCTGACGGCCGCTCATCTCAGATGTCCCGGAAGCGGTTGATGGCGTCGAGGTGCTTCTCGCGCATCTCCCGGTCGCGCACGCCCATGCCCTCGCGCGGCGCCAGCGCCAGGACGCCGACCTTGCCCTGGTGGGCGTTGCGGTGCACGTCGTGGGCGGCCTGGCCGGTCTCCTCCAGCGAGTAGACCTTGGAGAGCGTCGGGTGGATCTTGCCCTTGGCGACCAGGCGGTTGGCCTCCCAGGCCTCGCGGTAGTTGGCGAAGTGGGAACCGATGATGCGCTTGAGCGACATCCACAGGTAGCGGTTGTCGTACTCGTGGTTGTAGCCCGAGGTAGAGGCGCAGGTGACGATCGTGCCGCCCTTGCGGGTCACGTAGACGCTCGCGCCGAAGGTCTCGCGGCCGGGGTGCTCGAAGACGATGTCCACGTCCTCGCCGCCGGTCAGCTCGCGGATGCGCTTGCCGAACCGCTTCCACTCGCGCGGGTCCTGGTTCCGCTCGTCCTTCCAGAACGTGTAGCCCTCGGCGTTGCGGTCGATGATCGCCTCGGCGCCCATCCTCCGGCAGATCTCCGCCTTCTGCTCGCTGGAGACGACACAGATCGGGTTGGCGCCGCCGGCCAGCGCGAACTGCGTGGCGTACGAGCCGAGTCCGCCGCTGGCGCCCCAGATCAGCACGTTGTCGCCCTGCTTCATGCCCGCGCCGTTGCGCGAGACGAGCTGGCGGTACGCGGTGGAGTTGACGAGGCCGGGAGCCGCGGCCTCCTCCCAGCTGAGGTGGTCCGGCTTCGGCATCAGCTGGTTGGACTTGACGAGCGCGATCTCCGCCAGGCCGCCGAAGTTGGTCTCGAAGCCCCAGATCCGCTGCTCGGGGTCGAGCATCGTGTCGTTGTGGCCGTCCGAGGACTCCAGTTCGACCGAGAGGCAGTGCGCGACGACCTCGTCGCCGGGGTGCCAGGCGTTGACGCCGGGGCCGGTGCGCAGGACGACGCCCGCCAGGTCCGAGCCGATGACGTGGTACGGCAGGTCGTGGCGCCGGGTGAGCTCGCTGACCTTTCCGTAGCGCTCCAGGAAGCCGAAGGTGGACATCGGCTCGAAGATCGAGGTCCAGACGGAGTTGTAGTTCACCGAGCTCGCCATCACGGCGACCAGGGCCTCGCCCGGCCCGAGTTCGGGCACCGGGACCTCGTCGAGATGGAGCGACTTGCGGGGGTCCTTGTCGCGGGTGGCGAGGCCGTCGAACATCCCGGTCTCGTCCTTGTGCACGGTCACCGCGCGGTACGACTCGGGGATGGCGAGGGCTGCGAAGTCCGCGGTCGTGCTGTCCGGCGACTGGATCGCGTCCAGGATTTCCTTCACGGTGTGCCTCCGAAGGATGGGGGCGCCGAGGGAACGCTTGAGAGTCCCTGCGAGCAAGAGAGGGCGGTGTGGTGTGGCGGTGCTGCCGTCGGTCCGGCGGTCGAAGCTTCGGCTTGCTCCGTGGAGCGGAAGGGTGCCTGTGACGCAGGCGTCCGGGCGCGCAGGCAACTCGCTTGCGGGGACAGCCGGCGTACGTGGGATCTCGGCACGCCGGCCGCCCGGACAACTTCAACGTATGGCACTCCGTGACACCTGGCAAGGCACTGGGTGCCAACAATTTCTCTCACTTGTCACCGGCGGGGCACCGATGAGCGCCGACCGAGGGGTTTCGCGGCACTTTGCCCCCAAAGGAGCCGCGAATGATCGATCAGTGCGAGCGGTACACGTAGGGCGTCGTCGTGCCCAGCGCCGTGAATCCGAGCCGCTGGAGGATGGGGCGGCTCATGTCGGAGGCATCGACCTGGAGGTGGCGGTAGCCGTGCTCCGCCGCGATCCGGGCACGGAAGGCCACCAGTGCCCGGTAGACGCCCTTCCCGCGCCACGCCTCGACCGTTCCGCCGCCCCAGAGCCCCGCGAAGCCCGTGCCCCGGTACAGCTCCATCCGGGCCGAACCCACCGGCTCGTCGCCCGCCATGGCGAGGACGCCGACGAAGCCGTCCGGCTCCTCGGCCAGCCTAGTCAGCACCTGCTGCCGCAGCCCGGACCCTTCCGAGCCGAACGCCCGCTCATGGGCGCGGGCCATCAGCTCCACGTCGTCCGCGTCGCTCACCGTACGCAGCCGCACCCCTTCGGGCAGCTCCACCGCCGTCGACAGCTCCGCGACCGGGGCGACCAGCAGCGTCTCCGGCTCCTCCGCCTCGAAACCGGCCGCCAGCAGCCGGTCCGCCAGCCCGGCCGGCCGGTCGTGCGCGTACAGCTTCCACTCGAACTCGCCGTGGCCGAGCGCCTCGTAGCGCGCCACCTGGGCCGCGATCACCGCGTCCGCCCGCGCGGGGTCCAGATCCGGGGCCGACCAGACCACGCCGTTCCAGTCGTCGGCCGCGCCGACCTGCCGGACCACCTCTCCGGTGCGCTCGACCCGGACACCCGGACCGTCGGGGCGGGCGTGCTCGCGCATCTCGCGGTCGAACAGGCTCAGCAGTGCTTCCTGATCAGCATTCATCGGTCCACCACAACACCGGCCCACGGGCGGGGCAACCGGATATCCGCGCGGCGCCGCCCGGCCGGAACACCGCCGGTCAGCGGTCCTGGAGGGCCTGCTGGATCGTGCGCATCACCTCGTCGAGCGGCGCGTCCGTCCGCGCCACGGCGACCAGCACCTCGTCCCGGGACGCCACCGAGGCGGCCGGCTGCCGCGCGGACTCGGCGCCGACGGTCCGCCCCGCCCCGATGCCGGTCCCGAAGGTGTCCCGGACGATCGCGAAGGCGTGGTCGAGCTGCGCCTCCACGTCGCCCTCGCCGCCCGCCCGCAGCCAGCGGCGCAGCACATGGTTGTGCGCGGTGACGACGGCGGACGCCGCGACCTCCGCCAGCAGCGGGTCGTCATTGCCGACATGGTGGTCGCGCTCGTCGAAATGGCCCAGCAGATAGCGGGTGAACAGCCGTTCGTAGCGGGCCACCGAGGCGATCTCCGCCTCCCGCAGGGTGGGGACCTCACGGGTCAGCTTGTAACGGGCCACGGAGACCGCGGGCTTCGCCGCGTACATCTTCATGACCTCCTTGATGCCGCGGCAGACCGTGTCGAGCGGGTGCTCGTGCGGCGGCGCGGCGTTGAGGACGGCCTCGGCCCGGACGAGGGTGTCGTCGTGGTCCGGGAAGATCGCCTCCTCCTTGGAGCGGAAGTGCCGGAAGAAGGTACGCCGGGCGACCCCGGCGGCGCCCGCGATCTCGTCGACGGTCGTCGCCTCGTACCCCTTCGTGGCGAAGAGTTCCATCGCCGCGGCGGCCAGTTCGCGGCGCATTTTCAGCCGTTGGGCGGCGGCGCGCGTGCCTGCGGCACTTTCCTGGGCGTCGGGCGCGGCGGAGACACGGGAGGACCTGGCGGGCTGGGACATGGTGTGAACGTACTGCATCGGGTCGGGGGAGTGCGCCCGTGGGGGCGGGCCGCCCGGAGGACCGAGCAACCCTCCCCACCTGGCTCCGGGCCCGGAAGCGGGCTCCGCGGCGCCGGGGGGCCGGGACGCGCGCCGCACCGCGTGGTCGTCGCTCACCGTGTTCCCCGGACCCGCTCGCCGGCCCGGCCGGGGAAGGGCCTCTTCGACCCGGCCCGGCCCTCCGGCCCCCGGGGCACGCGCCCCGGCCCCGCTCCCGCATCCGCGCCGCCCACCGCCGGGACCGCTCAGCGCCGGGCGTATTCGCGGAAGCCGCGCCCCGTCTTGCGGCCGAGGCAGCCCGCGGCCACGAGATGTTCGAGCAGGGGCGCCGGGGCCAGGCCCGGATCACGGAACTCGCCGTGCAGCACCTTCTCGATGGCCAGCGAGACATCGAGCCCGACGACGTCGAGCAGTTCGAACGGGCCCATCGGGTAGCCGCCGCCCAGCTTCATCGCGGCGTCGATGTCGTCGAGGGTCGCGTAGTGCTCCTCGACCATCTTGATCGCGTTGTTGAGGTACGGGAACAGCAGCGCGTTGACGATGAAACCGGCCCGGTCCCCGCAGTCCACCGGGTGCTTGCGGACCGTGCCGCACACCTCGCGGACGGTGGCGCGGACGTCGTCGGCGGTGAGCACCGTACGGACCACCTCGACCAGCTTCATCGCCGGTGCCGGGTTGAAGAAGTGCATCCCGACCACGTCCTGCGGGCGCGAGGTGGCCCGTGCGATCGCCACCACCGGCAGCGACGAGGTGGTGGTGGCGAGGACGGCACCGGGCTTGCAGACCTTGTCCAGGGTCCCGAACAGCTGCTGCTTGACCGCCAGGTCCTCGGCGACGGCCTCCACCGCGAGATCGACGTCCGCGAAGGCGTCCAGCGAACCGGCCGCCGTGATCCGGGCCAGGGCCCCGTCCCGCGCCCCGGCCGTCAGCCGCCCCTTGGTGACGGAACGCCCCAGCGACGCGCCGATCCGCTCCTTCGCCGCGTCCGCCTTCTCCTGGCTCCGGGCGGCGAGCACCACGTCGTACCCGGCCTTCGCGAAGACCTCGGCGATCCCCGAGGCCATCGTCCCGGAGCCCGCCACGCCCACCGTGCGCACCGGGCGCCCGGCCACCGCCGACGCGTCGTCGCGCGGGGTCAGCGCGTCCGGCACCACGGCCGGGCTGCCGGCCCCCTCGTAGGTGTAGAAGCCGCGGCCCGCCTTGCGGCCGGTCAGCCCCGCCTCGCTCAGCTGCCTGAGCACCGGCGCCGGGGCGTGCAGCCGGTCGTGCGACTCCGCGTACATCGCCTCCAGGACGGTACGGGCGGTGTCGATCCCGATCAGGTCGAGCAGGGCGAGCGGGCCCATCGGCAGCCCGCAGCCGAGCTTCATCGCCGCGTCGATGTCCTCCCTGGAGGCGTAGGCGGCCTCGTACATCGCGGCGGCCTGGTTGAGGTATCCGAACAGCAGCCCGTCCGCGACGAAACCCGGCCGGTCGCCGACCGCGACCGGCTCCTTGCCCAGGCTGCGGGCGAGCGCGGTGACTGCCTCGACGGCCGGCGGCGCGGTCAGCACCGAGGAGACCACCTCGACCAGCTTCATCGCCGGTGCAGGGTTGAAGAAGTGCAGGCCGAGCACGCGCTCGGGGCGCAGCGACTCGGCGGCCAGCCGGGTCACCGACAGGGCGTTGGTACCGGTCGCCAGGATCGCGGTGGGGGAGACGATCGCGTCGAGTTCCCGGAAGACCTGCTGCTTGATCTCGTACGACTCGGGCACGACCTCGATCACCAGCTCCGCCTCCGCGGCGGCCGGGAGGCCGGGGGAGGTGCGGAACCGGGCGAGGACGTCGCTCCGCTCCTCCTCGGTGAGCCGCCCGCGCCGCACGGCGCGGGCGGTCGAGGCGTCCAGGGCGGCGACGGCCCGGCGGGCGGCCGCTTCGCTGATGTCGATGCCGATGACCTCGTGGCCGGCGCGGGCCAGGACCTCGGCGATGCCGGTGCCCATGGTGCCGAGACCGACGACGGCGATGGTGCTGAGCGGGATGTCCATCACGGGACTCCAGAGAATGAGTGACGACTGTGAGGAGGCACGGGGCGCAATGGGGCAGGGGGAACCGGCGCGCGCCGTGCGGGAGTTGCGTGTCGTGGTGCTCGGGGCCGGGGTGCGCGGAGCACACCGGGACCCGGAAGGGGCGACGGACTCTGTCCCGGAGTCACGTCTCGTGGAACCGCCGAACCGACAGGCACTCCGGATGGCTGCGTCACCAGGCCACCGGAGCGGGCGGGGAATCGTGTCCCGCTCACATGAGATTAACCGCCCGGTAATGAGCGCGCCAGCCCCGGGACGCTGTGCGTCAGGACACATTCTCCCGCCCCCTCGCTACGCAGGGTCCCCGCCGATATGCTGACGGTCATGGGCGAGGAGTTCCGGTCGCTGGCGGACCGGCTGGCCGACGAGGCCGACGCGGCGGGGGAGTCGGCGGCGTTCCGCACGCTGCTCGCCACCGAGGAGGCGGAGGCACTGGCCCGGGTCCTGGTGGAACGCGAACGTCCGCTCTGGGCCCGGGAGATGGCCGCCTTCCGGCTGGGCTGCGGCGGGGACCGGCGGGCCTTCGAGGCGCTGGTGCTGCTGCTCAACCACCGGGACCCGGAGCGCTGCGTCTCGGCCGCCCACGCCCTGGCCCTCCTCGGCGACCCCCGCACCCCCCGCGCCGCCGCCGCTCTGGCGACCAACTCCCTGCGCACCGCGTACGCCCTGCACCCGGTGCGGCTGCTCACCGAGTTGCGCGCCCCCGAATCCGTACCGGCGCTGATGAGCACCCTGGAACGGCTGCTGGCCACGGACGATCCGCACTGGCGGGTGGCGCTCGCCTGTGTGGAGGGGCTCGGACGGCTGGGGGACGAGCGGGCCCGCCCGCTCCTGGAGACGGCACTGCCGCACCCGAGGCTGGGCGGCGCGGCGCGCGACGCGCTCGGCCGCCTGGGCGCGGTCTGAGAAGTCCGGCGGCCCTGTTGTGTACGGGCCCGGCCCGGCGGGTGCGCCGGGCCGGGCCGCGGGCCGTCAGCCCCGGAAGCCCAGCAGTCCGTGCAGGGTGGCGCCCCTGTCGCCGGAGACCGTCCGCCGCGCCGCCTTGGCCGCCGCCTCACCGGTCAGCGGCTGCGGGTCGGGGGACTTGGCGCACACCGCGTCCGCGTCGGCCCGGCCGCCCCCGCCGCGCGGGACGGTGCCCTTGGCGAGATAGTCCGCGAGGTAGGTGTCCAGGCAGTCGTTGCCGCCCAGCGTGATGCCGTGGTTGCCGCCGCCCTGCTCGACGACCAGGCTGGAGCCGCGCAGTCTGCGGTGCAGGGTGACGCCGCCCTCGTACGGTGTCGCCGCGTCGTCGGTCGCCTGGAAGAGCAGCACCGGCGGGAGGGTGCTGTTGGAGACGCGTACCGGATTCAGCGGCTCGACCGGCCAGTCGGCGCACGGGGCGTTGTACCAGTTGTTGTTCCAGGCGAAGAAGGGTGCCTTGGCGTGCACCCGCCGGCTGTCGGAGAGCCAGGTGTTCCACTGCCGGGGCCACGGGGCGTCGCGGCACTGCACGGCCGTGTAGACCGAGTACCCGTTGTCGCCCTCGGCGTCGACCGCGCCGAACTTCTTGTACGCCTTCACGAGGGCGTCCTGGTCGCCGTGTTCGGCGTACGCGGCGAACGCCTCGGCCAGATAGGGCCAGTACCCGTTGTAGTAGCCGCCCGGCAGGAAGGTGTCCTCCAGTTCGCTCGGGCCGACCTTTCCGCCCGCGGGGTGCGCCCGGACGGCCGCGCGCATCGCGTACCAGGCGCGCTCGACCTTCGCCGGGTCGGTGCCGAGCCCGTAGGTGGCGTCGTGCCTGGCGACCCAGGCGGCGAACGCCTTGTGGCGGGCGTCGAAGGCGTAGTCCTGGCCGATGTTGTCGTCGTACCAGACGCCGTCCGGGTCGACGTTCGAGTCGAGGACGAGGCGTCGCACCCGCTCCGGGAACAGCTTGGCGTACACCGCGCCGAGGTAGGTGCCGTACGAGTACCCGAAGTAGTTGAGCTGCCGGGCGCCGGTGGCCCGCCGGATCACATCGAGGTCCTTCGCGGTGCTGACCGTGTCCATGTGGGGCAGCAGGTCCGGGTACTCGCGCCCGCACGCCTCCGCGAACGAACGGGCCCGGTCCCGGTTGGCCCGCTCGGCGCCGGGCGAGTCCGGCACCGAGTCGGGGCGCAGCGGCTCGAAGTACTTCGGTACGCAGTCCAGTGCCGGCCTGCTCCGGCCGACGCCGCGCGGGTCGAAGCCGATCACGTCGTACTGGGAGGCGATGGCCTTCGGCAGTGCGGACGCGACGAATCCGGCCATGGTCAGGCCGCTGCCGCCGGGGCCGCCGGGGTTGACGAGCAGGGGGCCCTGGAAGGTCTTCGCGGTGTGCGGGACACGGGACAGGGCGAGGGTGATCCGGCGGCCCGTCGGGTCGTCGTGGTCGAGCGGGGTGCTGACCGTCGCGCACTGCAGCCGCGGATACGACGTGGTGCCGCAGCCGGTCCATTCGAGCTTCGTGGCGGCGGGCCGCGCGCCGTTGTCGGCGGTCGCCGCGGGCGGTGCGGCGGTCACCAGACCGGCGACCGTCGCACCGATGGCGAACAGAATTCCTGAACGTTTCGTCATATGGCCTCCCGTGATGGGGGAAACACGGCTGCGCGTGGCGCAGCCCCCGCCGCATGCTCCCCGCATTCACCCCAAGAAGGACCCGATATGTCGAGAGTTGACCCGTTTGCCCTGATCGGTCCGTCCGGGCCTCCGGCGGTGGTCCGGGCTGCTCAGAGCAGGGTGAGCTGGGTGGGGCCGTCCGGCGCCGGGGGCTGTTCCCCGCGTACGGGGAGCCGCCGGGCGGTGCCGCGGTGCGAGGGCCCGATGCCGAACTCGGCCGCCAGCTCGTGGACGTACCGGGTGATGCGGCGCTGGTACCACTTGGGCGCGTAGGCCCCCTCGGCGTACAGCCGCTCGTACCGCCGCACCAGATGGGGGTGGTGGTTGCCGAGCCACTGCATGTACCACTCCCGGGCGCCGGGCCGCAGATGCAGGACGAGCGGGGTGACCGAGGTCGCCCCGGCGGCGGCGACGGCGCGGACCGTGGCGCGCAGCTGGTCCGGGTGGTCGCCGAGGAACGGGATGACGGGGGCCATCAGTACGCCGCAGTCGATGCCGTGGTCGCTCAGGGTGCGGACGGCGTCGAGGCGGCGCCCGGGGGACGGGGTGCCGGGCTCGACGGTGCGCCACAGTGCGTCGTCGACGAAGCCGACCGAGACGGAGATGCCGACGTCGGTGACCTCGGCGGCCTGCCGCAGCAGCTCCAGGTCGCGCAGGATCAGCGTTCCCTTGGTCAGGATCGAGAAAGGGTTCGCGTGGTCGCGCAGGGCCGAGATGATGCCGGGCATCAGCCGGTACCGGCCCTCGGCGCGCTGGTAGCAGTCGACATTGGTGCCCATCGCGATGTGTGCGCCGTGCCAGCGGCTGGAGGCGAGCTGGGCGCGCAGCAGCTCGGGGGCGTTGGTCTTGACGACGATCTGGGAGTCGAAGCCGAGTCCGGTGTCGAGGTCCAGATAGCTGTGGGTCTTGCGCGCGAAACAGTAGACGCAGGCGTGCGAGCAGCCCCGGTACGGATTGACCGTCCATTCGAACGGCATCCGTGACGCGCCCGGTACCCGGTTCACGATCGAACGGGCGCGGACCTCGTGGAAGGTGATCCCCCGGAACTCGGGGGTGTCGAAGGTGCGCGTGGTCACCGCGTCGGCGGTGAAGAGCGCGCTGTTCCCGGTCACGGCGGGGTTCTCGACCAGATTGTCCCAGCGCATGGACGCCTCCTCGGTAGTGCTGGACAGAGAATAGAACACTTGTTCCCTTGATCGTTTTCTTCCCTTCGTCCCGGACCGGATTTTGAGCGGCGTCCCGGAGGTGGTTGGCTCAGCACACCCCCGAACAACCGAGTGCTGGAGGAACAGCCATGGCGCAGGTCGAGGCCACGACGGAACGAGTCATCGCGGCGGACGCGGAGACGGTGTTCGACGCGCTGGCCGACTACAAGGAGGTCCGGGGCAAGGTGCTGCCCGGCCACTTCAGCGAGTACGAGGTGCGTGAGGGCGGTGACGGCGAGGGCACCCTCGTCCACTGGAAGCTCCAGGCCACCAGCAAGCGGGTGCGCGACTGCCTGCTGGAGGTCACCGAGCCCACCGACGGCCAACTCGTCGAGAAGGACCGCAACTCCTCGATGGTCACCACCTGGACCGTCACCCCGGCCGGTGAGGGCCGGTCGAGGGCCGTCGTCTCGACCGTCTGGAACGGTGCCGGCGGCATCGGCGGATTCTTCGAGAAGACCTTCGCTCCGAAGGGCCTCGGGCGGATCTACGACGAGCTGCTGCAGAATCTCGCCACCGAGGTCGAGAAGTAGCCCTCCCCGCTCTTGACCGGCCTCACCGGTTCGGGTGGTTTTCACCGGCCCGCCGGTGGTGCGCCGTAGCGCCTCCCACCGGGAGTTAAGCCCCCGGCGTGCGCCGCCGACGCCCCCCGTCGCGTTTGCCCTCCCCGATCGCACAATGCGAGAAATGGGCGGCGCAGACGCGACGAGGGGAGCGGTACGTGGTGGGTGGGATCACTCTGCTGGAGGAGGAGCCGGACGGCGCGGGGAGCGCCGGTGCGGCCGCCGTACCGCCCCCGGCACCGCCCGCCGGATCCGGGGAGGCCCCCGCCCCGTCCGGCGTACCGGAGACCAGCCCCCGCTCCATCCGGCTGCTCTTCCTCGGGCTGATGCTCACGCTGCTGCTCGCGGCGCTCGACCAGATGATCGTCGCCACCGCACTGCCGAAGATCGTCGGCGAGCTGCACGGCCTGGAGAAGATGTCCTGGGCGGTCACCGCCTATCTGCTGGCCTCCACGATCGGACTGCCGATCTACGGAAAGCTCGGCGACCTCTTCGGCCGCAAGGGCGTCTTCCAGTTCGCCATCGTCGTCTTCGTCATCGGCTCCGCACTCGCCGGCTGGTCCCGCACCATGGACGAGCTGATCGCCTTCCGCGCCGTCCAGGGCATCGGCGGCGGCGGACTGATGATCGGCGTCCAGGCGATCATCGCGGACGTCGTACCGCCCCGGGAGCGCGGCCGCTTCATGGGGCTCATCGGCGCCGCGTTCGGACTCGCCTCGGTGGCCGGTCCGCTGCTCGGCGGCTTCTTCACCGACCACGCCTCCTGGCGCTGGTGCTTCTACATCAACGTTCCGTTCGGCCTGATCACCCTCGCCGTCATCACCGTCGTGCTGAAACTCCCCAGGCCCACCGTCCGCCCCCGGCTCGACGTGCTCGGCGCGCTGCTCCTCGCCGCCGCCTCCACCTGCCTGGTGCTGCTGACCAGCTGGGGCGGCACGGAGTACGCGTGGGGCTCACCCACCATCCTGGGGCTGGGGGCCGGAGCCGCCGGAACGACTCTGCTGTTCCTGGTCGTCGAGCAGCGGGCCGCCGAACCCGTCATCCCGCTGCGGCTGTTCCGCGACTCGATCTTCAATGTGACCGCTCTCGTCGGGGCGGTCGTCGGGGTGGGGCTGTTCGGCGCCGCCAGCTATCTGCCGACCTTCCTCCAGATGGTGGACGGCGCCACGGCCACCGAATCCGGACTGCTGATGCTCCCGATGATGGGTGGCATCGTCATCGCGTCCGTCGTCTCCGGCCAGCTGATCTCCCGCACCGGCCGCTACCGCGTCCACCCGATCCTCGGCGGCGCGACCTCGGTGGTGGGGATGTGGCTGCTCTCCCGCCTGGAGACCGACACCCCGCGCATCGAGTACAGCATCGCGCAGGCGGTCCTCGGCATCGGGATCGGGCTGATCATGCCGGTGCTGGTGCTCGCCGTGCAGAACTCCGTCGCCCCCGCCGACATCGGCTCCGCCACCAGCGCCAACAACTACTTCCGGCAGATCGGCGGCAGCGTCGGCGCCGCCGTCTTCGGGACGCTCTTCGCGGGCCGCCTCGCCGACGCGCTCGCCGACCGGCTGCCGTCCGGCGCAGACCTCCCCGACCCCGAGTCGATCACCCCGCAGCTGGTCCACGCGATGCCGCCCGCGCTGCGCGACAGCTACATCCAGGCGTACGCCGACGCGATGCCGCGGATCTTCCTCTACCTCGTGCCGGTGCTCGCGCTCGGCATGTTCTTCGCCTTCTTCCTCAAGGAGAAACCGCTGGTGTCCCACCACAGCCCCGACAACACCGCCGAGTCCGTGACCGTTCCGGCCGCCCGCACCACCTCGGCCACCGAGGCCGCCGCGCCGCCGCCCGGCCGCCCCCCGGGCGTGCCGGTCCGCGGCAGCGTCCAGCATCCCGACGGGACGAAGGTCCCGCACGCCGCACTCACCCTCATCGACGTCCAGGGCCAGCAGGTCGGACGGGGCGCGAGCGGCGACGACGGACGGTACGCGCTCAGCGTGCCCGGCGCCGGTCCGTACGTCCTCATCGCCGCGGCCGGCGGACACCAGCCGCAGGCCGTCAGCGTCACCGTGGGCGAACGGCCCGTCGAGCTCGACGTGGTGCTCGGCGGCGCCGGGCGCCTGGCCGGGGCCGTCCTCACCGCGGACGGCACCCCGGTGCGGGACGCCGCCGTCACCCTCACCGACGTCCGCGGCGAAGTCGTCGCCTCCACCCGCAGCGGCCGCGAGGGCGGCTATGTGATCACGGAACTGGTGGCAGGCGAGTACACCCTCGCCGCCAGCGCCCCCGCCTTCCGGCCCGCCGCGCTGCCGGTGAGCGTGCAGGCGGCCAGGGAGACCCGGCAGGACATCGAACTGGCCGGGGGCGCGGTGCTGCGCGGCATCGTACGGGCGAGCGGCGGGCGCCCCGTCGAGGACGCCCGGGTCACCCTCCTGGACGCGGCGGGCAATGTGGTCGACACCCTCACCACCGGGCCCGACGGGGCCTTCCGGTTCGTGGACCTGTCCACCGGCGAGTACACCGTCATCGCGGCCGGATATCCGCCGGTGGCCACCGTCCTCCAGGTGGCGGGCGGCGGGCGCACCGAGCGCGACCTCCAACTCGGCCACGAGGACTGACCGTCCGGAGGGCCGAGAGCCGGCCGGTGGTCCTCCCGGGTGGCCCGTCAGCCATGTCCGGACCACTCGGTGCGCCCGCCCGTGCGCCGGGCGCACCACCGCGGTCGGCGATTGGGCCGATGACCGGCGGGCGCCGGCCGCGGGGCCGTACCGTGGAGTCACGAGCCGCAGAGCGTTGCGGGGGGAAGGAGCCGTCCAGCCATGGATCGCGATGTGCCGGCACAGCGGACACCACTGCCGCGTGACGCCTCGACGGGCCGGGTGCCGCTGGCCGTCGCGGTGGTCGACGAGAACGGCCTCGTCTCCCACTGGTCGAGCGGCGCGGGACGGCTCTTCGGCGTCGCCCGCCGGGACGCGCTCGGCTGCCCGGCCGGAGAACTGCTCCCGGTCGGCGGTGTGCTGGGGCGGACCGAGGAGGACCGCGGCGGATTCGACCCGGAGCTGGACGGCGTACCGGGCGCTCCCCTCTGCCACCCGGCCTCGGGCCGGGCCAGGATCGACGAACCGGAACGGGGCAGGATCGACGTCCTGTGGTGGGCCTATCCGCTGGTCGGCGCGGGCTCCGGGCGGCTCCTGGTGCTCGCCGCGGACGCCGCCCGGGTGAGCGGCGACGGGGCGGACGGCCGGGACACCGGTACGGTCGCCCCCGCCTTCGCGCTCCACACCGACTTCCCCGGCTACCAGGAACTGGCGGGCCGACTGCCCGAGATCCTGCCCAGCATGAGCGTGGGGGAGGCGACCAGGATCGTCGCCCAGGTCCTCGAACTCGGCTATCCAGTCCTGGAGTTCAGCCATCTGAGCCGGGTCCCGGTCACCCCCGACTGGGGCGTGCCGCGGCACACCGTCCGCGCCCTCGCCCCCGGCCCCCGCGACGGCGGCGGGACGCCCGAGCCGCGCGCCGTACCCCGCCCCGAACTGGACCTCGAATACGCGGCGGTCCGCGAACGGCTGGAGTTCCTCAACGAGGTCAGCGGCCGCATCGGCACCTCCCTCGATCTGGAACGCACCATCCGCGAGGTCACCAGCGCCGCCGTGCCCCGCTTCACCGACTTCGCGGGCACGCACCTGCGCGAAGCGGTCCTGGCCGGCGAGGGCTTCCCGGACGGGCCGCCCGACGTCACCACCGTCTGGCACCGGGTCTGGGTCGAGCACAACGACGAACCGGGCCGCTGGGACGACACCGTCCCGGTCGGGGAGTCCATCGCCTTTCCCGAACACACCCCGTTCTTCCAGTGCATGGTCACCGGCGAGCCGGTGCTCGTGCCGTACGTCGGCGAGGAGCTGAGCAACCGGATCTCGGGCGAGTTCGAGAAGCGCGACCTGCGCCCGCTGATCACCCACCGTTCGCTGCTCATCGTGCCGCTCAAGGCGCGCGACGTGGTGCTCGGCTTCATGGTCCTGATGCGCCGTCCCGGCCGGGAGCCCTTCGACGACATGGACCGCACCACGGGCGCCGAACTCGCCGCCCGTGCGGGGCTCGTGCTCGACAACGCGCGCATGTACACGTACCAGGAGAACGTCGCCGACACCCTTCAGGACAGCATGCTGCCCCAGGTCGAACCGCGCATGGCGGGCTGCGACATCGCGACCCGCTATCTGCCCGGCGCCCGGCAGGGGAGGATCGGCGGCGACTGGTTCGACTCGGTGAAGCTGCCCGGCTCGCGGACCGCGCTGGTGGTCGGTGACGTCATGGGACACGGCCTCAACTCGGCCGCGATGATGGGTCAGTTGCGCACCGCGGTGCTGACCATGGCCATGATGGAGATGCCACCGGCCCAGCTGTTGCGCAATCTCGACGACCTGGCGCAGCGCCTCGGCGAGCAGTATCTGGCGACCTGCCTCTACGCGGTCTACGACCCGATCCGGTCCGAGATCCAGATCGCCAACGCCGGGCACATCCCGCCCGTGCTGGTCCGCGCCGAGGACGGCCGGTCCGAACTCCTGGCCCTGCCCACCGGCGCCCCGATCGGCGTCGGCGGTGTCGCCTTCGAGACCGCGACCGTGCGGGTGCGTCCCGGCGACCGTCTGATCCTGTGCACGGACGGCCTGGTGGAGGTGCGCGGCCAGGACATCGGCGCCGGGCTCGCCGCGCTCTGTGCCTCGGCGGCCCACCCCGCCGCCTCCATGGACGACGCCTGCGACACGATCATCCGGGCCCTCAATCCGCGCGGCGGCCGCAAGGACGACGTGGCGCTGCTGATGGCCCGGCTGAACGGCATCCCGGACGGCCAGGTCGCCGAATGGCAACTCGCCCTGGACCCGCGCGAAGTGGCGCGCTCCCGGCGCCTGGTGCGCGGGAAGCTGCTCGACTGGGCGCTGCCGGACGCGGTGGAGGCCGCCGAGCTGATGGTCAGTGAGCTCGTGACCAACGCGGTGAAGCACAGCCGGTGCCATCACATCGGGCTCCGTCTGGTCCGCACCGGAGCCCTGCTGTGCGAGGTCAGCGACGACGAACCGGCCCCGGCCACCCTGCTCGACGCGGCCTGTCACGACGAGTCCGGCCGCGGTCTGCTGGTGGTGAGCAGCCTCGCCCGGGAGTGGGGCACCAGCACCACGGCGCACGGCAAGACCGTCTGGTTCGAGCAGGCGCTGGGCGGTGTCCCGCGCCCCCGGTCGCACGGACGGTGAATGCCTCGCGGCGAGCGGGCGGATGCTGTGCGCGCTCTTGCCGTGGCCGTCCCGGGAGGGTAGTCCGGTCCTGAACGCAATGGTGCAGGACGAACGGACCCGGGAGTGCGCATGGACGTGTCGCAGCGGTACCGCCAGGCATGGGAGGGCTACTGGTCCGCCACCTCGGACACACCCGGCGAGGCGATCTGGGACTCCGAGCCCTTGCTCACCTCCGCGCCCCACGCCGAACTGCTCCTGCCGCACGCCGACACCTCGCTGCCCGTCGTCGACCTCGGCTGCGGCAACGGCACCCAGACCCGCTATCTCGCCACCTGTTTCCGCCGGGCGATCGGGGTGGACCTCTCGCACGCGGCGATCGCGCACGCCCGCCGCGCGGACCCCGGGGGCGTCGCCGAGTTCGCCCAGCTCGATCTCGTCGACGCGGCGGCGGTGGCGGCCCTGCACGAGCGGACCGGCGACACCAACGTCTACATGCGTGCGGTGATCCACCAGAGCGAGCCCGAGGCCAGGGCCGCGGTCGCCGCCGCCGTCGCGACGCTGCTGGGGGAGCGGGGGCGGGCCTTCGTCGTCGAGCCGACGCCTGCCTCCAAGGATGTGCTCCAGCAGGTGGCGCAGGGCCCGGACGGACCGCCGGAGAAGCTGCGCCGCGTCCTCGACCACGGGCTCAAGCCCGCGAGCGCCTCGGAGGAGGAGGTGCGCCGGCTGCTCCGGGACGCCGGTCTCGCCACGCTGGCGGACGGGGCGACCGCCCTGGCCCAGACCGAGTACCTGCCCGACGGAACCCGGGTCGCGCTGCCCGCGCGCTGGTTCGTACTGGCACCGGCCGGGCGCGGGAACGGGAACGGGGGAGGGCGGTAGCGCGGCGGCGTCGGCGCCACTCGCCCCGGCCGGGCCCCGGCCGGGCGCCGGGGCACGGCCCGCCCGCCGCGGATCACGGAACGGCGCTCGGGCCGCGCCGTCCGGCCGACGGCCCCGCGCCGCCGCTCGGCGACGGCCGGGGCCGGTGCGCGGTAGTCGGTGTTCGAGGGGTTGAGGGTGGCCCCGGCGGGACGATCGCGTCGAGGCCGCCGAGTCCCTCGACACCACCGGGAGCCATGGCGACGAGGTGTTCTCGCTGCGGTATGTCCTCACGCACCCGATCGAGGAGCACGCGCGCCACAACGGCCGGGCGGACCTGCTCCGGAAGCGCGTCGACGGCGCCACCGGCGAGCAGGGCCTGTCTTCGAACCGCGCCCGCCGTGCGGTTCGAAGACAGTCCTTGGCCGGGCGGGGCCCGCTACGGCGTCTGCGCCGCGTCCCGGCCGCCGTAGCGGTGGGCCCATGGCAGGGCCTCCTCAAGGCCGGCCGACACGCCGAGCAGCAGGTCCTCGCGGCCCCAGCCCGCCGTGAGCGAGACCCCGAGCGGCAGGCCCCGCGCACTCCAGCCCAGCGGGAGGCTGATGGCCGGGAACCCGGTGGCGTTCGCCAGGATCGTGTTGCCCGTGAACGCGGTCATCGCGGCCAGCTCCGCCGCCGGGTCCGTGTCGTCGCGAAGCCCGCCGACGAGCGTCGGCGGGGCCGTCACGGTCGGGGTGATCACCACGTCCGCGTCCGCGTGGGCGAGCGTCCAGGCCCGTGCCCGCGCCTGTACGACGCCGATCGCGGCGGCCAGCTCGCCCGAGGTGAAGTCCTGGGAGCGGGACCGCAGATGGCGGACGATCGGGCGCAGCGACGCCCCGTCGAGCGCCATGGTCCGGGAGCCGACCAGCGCCGTGAACATCATCTGGAAGTTCTCGGTGAACTCCGGGTCGGGCGCCTGCTCCCGGGCGAACACCTCATGGCCGAGTCCGGCCAGCGTGCGGGCGGTGAGCTCGGCGGCGGCGGCGACCTCGGGGTCCACCGGGGCGCCGGAGACCGAACCCTGGGCGAGCGCGATCCGCAGCCGCGGCACGGGCACGTCGCAGGCGCGCTCGTAGCTGTCCACCCGGGGCGGATGCACGGTGCCGACGCCGGTACGGGTGGTCAGCGCGTCGAGGAAGGCGGCGGTGTCGCGGACGGTGCGGGCGAGCGGCCCCCGTACCGAGAGCCCCATCCCGTCGTGGCCGTCCGGACCCGCGGTGATCAGCCCGCGGCTGGGCTTGAGCCCGACCACCCCGCAGGCGCTCGCGGGGGAGCGCACCGAACCGGCGGTGTCGCTGCCCTGCGCGATCGGCACCAGCAGCGCACCGACCGCCGCGGCGGCGCCGCCGCTGCTCCCGGCCGCGCTGCGGCCGAGGTCGAAGGGGCTGCGGGCGGGGGCGGCCACCTCGGGCTCCGAGTAGCAGGCGGCCCCGAACTCGGGAACGGTGGTCTTGCCGAGGCTGATCAGCCCCGCGTCGGCCATGACCTCGACGATCTCGTCGTCGTGTCCGGGGACCCAGTCGCGGAACAGCGCGGATCCCAGCGTGGTGCGCACACCGGCGGTGGCCTCCAGGTCCTTGATGGCGGTGGGCACGCCGAACAGGCGCGGCAGCCCGTCCCGGTCCGCCGAGCGCAGGGCCCGTTCGGCCCCGGCCGCCGCGGCGCGGGCCCGGTCGGCCGAGACGGTGGTGAACGCACCCACCCGGTCGCCGTCGCCGATCCGGGCCAGCAGATGCTCCACGACATCGACCGGGCCGGTCTCCCCGCGCCGGTAGGCGGTGGCCAGTTCCAGGGCGGTGAGTTCGTGCAACTCCGTCATGCGCGCTCCCATTGAAGTTTCGTTACGCGTATCGATATGGTGCGTGCATGAGGGTCGAGAAGGCAAGCACTCCGAAGAACGGCCGTCCCCGGGCGGTGACGCTCGACACGGTCCTGGACGCGGCGACCGAGCTCGCCGACGACCAGGGGCTCGACGCGGTGAGCTTCCGCGCGCTGGCCGACCGGCTGGGCGTCTCACCGATGGCGATCCACCGCACGACGGGCGGCATCGACGCGCTCCAGCACTCGCTGGTCTCCCGGATCGTCGGCGAGGTGACCCGGTCGGTGGACTGGCCGGACGACTGGCGCGCCACCGTCCGGCTCTTCGCGGAAACGCTCCACGACCTGCTGATGCGCCACCCGGTGATCCTTGAGGCGCACCGCCGCGCCTCCCTCGTCGGGCCCGGCGCCGACGACGTCGCGTACCGGGTCGTGGCGGCGCTGCGCAGCGCGGGGCTCGACGAGGAGTCCGCCGCGTACGCCTACGGCACCCTGCACGACTTCGTGACCGGTCATGTGGCGATCCGCCTCGGCCGGGGCGATCTGGAACTGCACCAGCTGCCGCCGGAGCGCCGGGTCGCTTCGGTCTTCGTGGACCACCACGACTACGACCGCAGGTTCGCCTTCGGCCTCGACTTCGTCATCGGCGGGATCGCCGCCGCTGCCGCCACCCCCGTACCCCACGAGGAGCAGAGATGACCCCCTCCGCGACGGACCCGACGGACCCGACGGAATCGCCGAAGGCACCGGAGACGGAGCTGCCGCAGACGCACCGGCTGACGGCCCCGGACGGGCGCCGCATCGCGTACTGCTCCTACGGCGACCCCGCGGCCCCGCCCGTGATCGTGCTCCACGGCACCCCGGGCAGCCGCTACGAAGGACTCGCGCTGCGGCAGGCGGCGACGGACGCGGGCCTGCACCTGGTCTTCCCGGACCGTCCCGGGTACGGCGAGACCGATCCCGTACCGGGCCGGGGCTTCCACCGCTGGAACGACGACTTCGTGGCCCTGCTGGACCACCTCGGCCACGAACGGGCGACGCTCGTGGCGATCTCGGGCGGCGGCGGGTACGCGCTCTCGGCGGCCCAGCGGCACCCCGGGCGGGTCGACCGGCTGATCCTCGCGTGCGCCGCGGTGCCCGGAGCGCCGCGCGAGGCGTACGCGCGCCGGATCCCGCTGGTCAAGTGGCTGAACCGGGTCGTGGTCTGGGCTCCGGCGATCGCCCGGCCGATGCTCGCGGGCAAGGGGGTCTTCAAGAAGGCGAGGCGCGAACCGAACCTCGACGCCTGGCCCCGCTCCGACCGGCTGATCATGACCACCCCCGCCTTCGCGGCGCTGTCCCAGTTGGATACGGCGGAGGGGCAGCGTCAGGGTGTGGACGCGGCCATCACCGACCTCGCCGGCTATGTCCGCCCGCTGCCGGACCCGCTGGGCTCGGTCGCCGTGCCGACCCTGTTCCTCCACGGCGAGGCGGACGGCAACGTGCCCGTGGAGGTGGCCCGGTGGGCGCACGCGCAGATTCCGGGGGCCGAGCTGCGCACGATCCCCGAGGCCGGTCATCTCTTCCTGCTCGCGGACCCGGAACCGCTGCTGCGGGAACTGACCTGAGCGGTCCGCGCGGCGCACGCCCCGCACCGCCGCCACCGCGGTGCGGGATCACCGTCAGGACATGGACAGCGCCGCGCATCGCACGTACGACGGCCGACGGGGACCAGCTGAGCGTCCCGAGCGCCACGGACGAGAGGGTCGTGCTGGAGGGCCGGCTCCGCCGGCACCGGGAGACGCTGCTCACCAAGTGCGCCGGGCTCGCCCCGGCCCAGCTCGCGCGCACCGCCGCCGCGCCGTCCGGTCCCGCCCTTCCCGGCCCGGTGCGGCACATGGCGGAGACCGAGCGCCGGTGGTTCCGGCGGAGCTTCGCGGGTGAACCGGTCGGTGATGTCTTCACCGGTCCGGGCGACGCGACGAGGGGTTCGAAGGGGTCGACGCCGCGCACGCCGAGCGCGACTTCGCCGTCCACCGCGCCGAGACCGAGGCGTGCGAGGCGGCCGTGGCGGGGCGCGGCCCGGACGAGACGTTCGTGTCGGCGAGCCGTGGCCGGACCGGCAGTCTGCGCTGGGTGTATCTGACGATGATTCAGGAGTACGCCCGCCACAACGGCCACAACGGCCACAACGGCCACAACGGCCACAACGGCCACAACGGCCACGCGGACCTGCTGCGCGAGCGGACCGACGGCGCCACGGGCGACCACCCGGCGCCGCGGTGACGCACGGCGGCTCCGGCCCCTGCCGGGACCGGAGCCGCCGCACACCCCGGCACGCGCGGCCGCGCCGCTCAGCCGCCGTCGGTCCCGGGCGGGAACACCGCCGCGTGGGCCGACCGGAACAGGGCGTCGACCTCCTGGCCGGTGAGCCCCTGCGCCCGCGCCTCGTCCAGCCACGCGGCGAGCGAGGCGCGCAGGGGCGAGTCGGCGCCCGCCTGGGCCGGGGCGAGGGAGCGGGTGATGAAGGTGCCCGCCCCCTGCCGGACCTCGGCGAGACCCGCGCGTTCCAGTTCGCGGTACGCCTTGAGGGTGGTGTTCGGGTTGACCTTGGTGTCGGCCGCGACCTGCGCGGCCGTGGGCAGCCGGTCACCCTCCTCCAGGGCGCCCATGCGCAGCGCCTGTTCGACCTGGCGCACGATCTGGAGGTACGTCGCCACACCGCTGCGCCGGTCGATGCGGAACACGACCACTGCCTTCACCTCCCCTTCGACTGCCAAGTCCCCGTGCACCCGCGCCGGCGGGCGCTAGAGGGGGCGACGGGACACCCGCCACAGGACGAAGGCGGTGAGGACGACAGTACCCGCGAGCAGGATGCCCGCCCCGGTCCACTGCATGGCCGCCATCTGGTCGAAGCCGAGGTACTCGTAGACGTTGTTGACGATGCCGTGGTTCTTGACGCACGCGTCGGAGGCGGCCTCGGTCTCCTTGGAGCACAGGCCCCAGCCGTACAGACGGCCGTCGGCGGAGCCGATCCAGCGGTCCACCTCCAGTGACTCGTGCAGCCGCGAGGGCATGTCCGCGTCGAGCGGGTAGACGAGCGTGCGGGTCGGGGCGAGGTGGACGATCATCCGGTCGAAGAAGACGCCGAACCCCGAGGCGAGGACGAAGGCGATCGCCATGGACGTGAGGACCCGGCGGACCAGCACACCGATGGTGATGCCGGCGGCGGTCAGGAAGAGACAGAGCGCGGGGAGCATGGGGCCGGTGGCATCGAAGATCGCGCCGTCCGACCACGAGCTGGGGAACACCGAACGGTAGGGCTTCCACCACCAGGTGAACAGCGCCGAGAGCACCGCACCGGTCAGGAGCACGCCCGCGTAGCACCAGACGAACTTCGTCGTCACCCAGCGCAGCCGGGAGACCGACTGGGTGGTGACCAGCTGCGCGGTGCCCTGTTCCTGGTCCCCCGCGATCAGCGGGGCGCCGACGAAGACGGCGAGGATCAGCGGCAGCATGCCCAGCGCGCTGACGAGGAGGTCCGTGCTGCCCGACTCGAACGACGGCTGCGCCAGCTCCTTCTGAGGCCAGCCCGCGGCGTCCAGGAAGTCCTTCATGCTGCCGCGCTCGTAGACGAGCCAGATCGAGCCGAGGACCAGCAGGGCCAGCAGGCTGAACAGCATGGCCCGGTGCTGGCGCACCACGAGCCAGCTCAGCCCGCGCAGCAGCCGGGGCCCGGGGGCGCGCTCCGTGCGGGGCGCGTCGGTCAGGGTGGTGCTCATGAGGTGTGGCTCCCTTCGGCCTCGGAACGGGCACCGGGTGTGAACAGCGGGGGCACGTCCGGCGAGCGGAGATGCGCCAGCAGCACCTCCTCCAGGCTGGGTTCGGCCACGACCCAGTCGGGCGACAGGGGACCGTTCACCCGCACCAGCGCGTGGAACTGCCTGCCCTGGACCCGGCACTCGACCACGGTGTGCGGAGCGAGCGCGGCGGCCAGGTCCCCCTCCGGGGCGAGCCCGGTCACCAGCGCGTGGGCCGGGACGAGCGCGTCCGCGTCGCCCGCCATCCGGATGCTGCCGCCCGCGAGCACGAGCAGGTAGTCGCACATGTCCTCCAGCTCGGAGAGCATGTGCGAGGACATCACCACGGTCGTGCCGCGCTCGACGGCCTCCGACATCAGCATGGTGCTCATGTCGTGGCGGGCCAGTGGGTCGAGGTCGGACATCGGCTCGTCGAGCAGCAGCAGATCGGGCCGCTTGCCGAAGGCCAGCGCGAACGCCACACGGGTGCGCTGGCCGCCGGAGAGCGTGCCGACGCGGGCGTTCATCGGCACCTGGCCCGACCGTACGATCCGCTCGGCGGCGGCCGCGTCCCAGCCGGGGTTGAGCTCGGCGCCCATGCGCAGCGTCTCGGCCACGGTGAACCGCTTGAACAGCGGCTTGTCCTGCCCGAGGAAAGCGAACTTCGGCATCACCCCGGGGTCGTCCACGGGGACGCCGAAGATCCGGAGGTCGCCCTCCGTGGGCTGCACCTGACGGGTCGCGATGCCCAGCAGTGTGCTCTTCCCGGCTCCGTTGGGGCCGACGAGTCCGCAGATCCGGCCGGCCGGCAGCCGGAACGAGACGTCCCGCAGCGCCGGGCCGCGACGGTAGCGCTTGCCCAGGCCCCGGGCCTCCAGGGCCCACGCGCCGGACGTGCCGTCCGCAGTGAATGTGCCTGCCATGCACTTCCCTCAATTCCATTAGTCAATTAATGGAATCATGGTCTGGGACAGTGGAATGTGTCAAGGCGCGCAGGGCGCCGCCGCGCGGCGGGTGTCCGTGATGCACCTGTTGGGGGCCTGCGTGTCACTCTCTTCGGAGGACTGGACCATTGAACGTCTCCGGGGCTCTGGCCTGGCGGTTCTCGGGCGCGTAGCGTGACCCGGCATGAAGATCCTGATCAGCGCGGACATGGAAGGCGCCACCGGTGTGACCTGGCCGGCCGACGTACTGCCGGGCACACCCCAATGGGAGCGGTGCCGCGCCATGTTCACCTCCGACGTGAACGCGGCGGCGCTCGGTTTCTACGACGGCGGCGCGGACGAGGTCCTCGTCAACGAGGCCCACTGGTCCATGCGCAACCTCCTGCTGGAGCGGCTCGACGAGCGGGTCCAGATGCTCACCGGCCGGCACAAGTCCCTCTCCATGGTCGAGGGCATCCAGCACGGGGACGTCGACGCCATCGCCTTCGTCGGCTACCACACGGGCGCCGGTGCGGAGGGGGTCCTCGCCCACACCTATCTGGCGAACTCCATCACCGGGGTCTGGCTCAACGGCGCCCGCGCGAGCGAGGGACTGCTCAACGCGCATGTGGTGGCCGAATACGGTGTGCCCGTCGTCCTCGTCACCGGCGACGACCTGACCTGCGTGGACGCGCAGGCGTACGCCCCCCGGGCCCGCAAGGTCGCGGTCAAGGACTACGTGTCGCGGTACGCGGCGGTCTGCCGCACCCCGGCCCGTACCGCGGCGGACATCCGCGCCGCGGCGAAGGACGCCACCGTGCTCGCCGAGCGGCACACCCCGGTGGAGGGCGGCCCCTTCACCATCGAGCTGGAGTTCGACGCCGCACACCTGGCCCAGGCGGCCACCGTCGTCCCGGGCGTGGCGGCCGGCGGCGAACGGCGCGTCGCCTACACCAGCGCGACGATGTACGAAGGTATCCGCACGTTCAAGGCGGTGACGACGATCGTGTCGTCCGCCGTGGAGGAGCAGTATGGCTGAGGCGACCGGTACCCAGGACGGCGTCGACCGGCAGGCGCTCGACGAATCGGTGACGTTCACCTCCGAGCTGATCCGGATCGACACCACCAACCGGGGCGGCGGCGACTGCCGGGAGCGCCCGGCCGCCGAGTACGTCGCCGAGCGGCTCGCCGCCGCCGGACTGGAACCCGCCCTGCTGGAGCGGACCCCCGGACGCACCAACGTGGTCGCCCGGATCCCCGGCACCGACCCGTCCGCCGACGCGCTCCTCGTCCACGGCCACCTCGACGTGGTCCCCGCCGAGGCGGCCGACTGGACCGTGCACCCCTTCTCCGGCGAGGTCCGGGACGGCGTCGTCTGGGGCCGCGGCGCCATCGACATGAAGAACATGGACGCGATGGTCCTGGCCGTCGTACGCGCCTGGGCGCGGGCCGGGGTCCGGCCCCGCCGCGACATCGTCATCGCGTACACCGCCGACGAGGAGGCCAGCGCCGACGACGGCTCCGGCTTCCTCGCCGACCAGCACGCGGACCTCTTCGAAGGCTGCACCGAGGGCATCAGCGAATCCGGCGCCTTCACCTTCCACGCCGGGCCCGACCTGCCGCTCTACCCCATCGCCGCCGGGGAACGCGGCACCGCCTGGCTGAAGCTCACCGCCCACGGCAAGGCCGGGCACGGCTCCAAGGTCAACAAGGCCAACGCGGTCAGCGCACTCGCCGCCGCCGTCGCCCGGATCGGCGAGCACACCTGGCCCGTCCGGCTCACCCCGACGGTCCGCGCCGCACTCACCGAGATCGCCGCGCTGCACGGCATCCACCCCGACCTCGACGCCCCCGGCTTCGACGTGGACGAACTGCTCGGCAAGCTCGGCCCCGCCGCCGACCTGGTCGCACCGACCATACGCAACAGCTCCAACCCGACCATGCTGGAGGCCGGGTACAAGGTCAACGTGATCCCGGGCCGCGCCACCGCCTTCATCGACGGACGGATGGTGCCCGGCGGCGAGGACGAGTTCCACGCCACCCTGGACCGGCTCACCGGCCCCGACGTCGACTGGGAGTTCCACCACCGCGAGGTCCCGCTCCTGGCCCCGGTCGACTCGCCGACCTTCGCGAAACTGCGCGCCGCCATCGAACGCTTCGACCCGGCCGGCCACACCGTGCCGTACTGCATGTCGGGCGGCACGGACGCCAAGCAGTTCTCCCGGCTCGGCATCACCGGCTACGGCTTCTCGCCGCTGAAGCTGCCCGTCGGCTTCGACTACCAGGCGCTGTTCCACGGAGTCGACGAACGGGTCCCCGTCGAGGCCCTGCACTTCGGCGTCCGGGTCCTGGACCACTATCTGCGTACTGCCTGACCGCTACAGGGGGAATCGATGATGCTGCCCACCGGGGCCTACGGAACCTGGCCCTCACCGATCGACGCCGCGCTCGCCGCCTCCCACGACGGGCGCCCGGAGTACGTCTCCACCGTCGGCGACGAGGTCTGGTGGACCGAGCCGCGCCCCGCGGAGGCGGGCCGCCGCGCCCTGGTCCGCCGCCGCGCGGACGGGGAGACCGTACCCGTGCTGCCCGCCCCGTGGAACGTGCGGAGCCGGGTCATCGAGTACGGCGGCGTGCCCTGGACCGGGACCGCGCGGGCCGAGGGCGGCCCGCTGATCGTCTTCGTCCACTTCGCCGACCAGCGGCTGTACGCCTACGCCCCGGACGGGCCCGACGAGCCCCGGCCGCTCACCCCGGTCTCGGCCGTCGGCGGCGGGCTGCGCTGGGCCGATCCGCGGCTCCACCCCGACCGGGGCGAAGTCTGGTGCGTCCTGGAGGAGTTCACCGGCGAGGGCCCCACCGAACTGCGCCGGGTGATCGTCGCCGTACCCCTGGACGGCTCCGCCGCCGAGGACCGCACCGCGGTACGCGAACTCAGCGACGACGGCCACCGGTTCGTCACCGGGGCGAAGGTCTCGCCCGACGGCCGGCGGGCCGCCTGGATCGCCTGGGACCACCCCCGGATGCCGTGGGACGGCACCGAGGTGATGCTCGCGGACATCGCCGAGGACGGCACCTTCCACCGCACCCGGGTCCTCGCCGGCGGCCCCGAGGAGTCGGTGCCGCAGATCGAGTGGGACGCCGGCGGACATCTGCTCCTCGCCAGCGACCGCAGCGGCTGGTGGAACCTCTACCGCGCCGACCCGGACGGGGACACGGTCGCGCTCCACCCCGGCGAGGAGGAGTTCGCCGGACCGCTCTGGAAGATCGGCCTCAGCTGGTTCCGGCCGCTGGACAACGGCCTGATCGCCACCGTCCACGGCAGGGGCACCACCGCGCTCGGCATCCTCGACCCGCAGACCGGCGAACTGGCCGACGCCGCCGGGCCCTGGACCGAGTGGGCCGAGACGCTCGCCGTGCACGGCAGCCGGGTCATCGGCGTGGCGGCGAGCCCGTACAGCGCCTTCGAAGTGGTGGAGCTGGACACCGCGACCGGCCGCACCCGCGTCATCGGGGCGCCGCACCGGGACGCCGTCGACCCCGCGTACTACCCCCGGCCCGAACAGCGCACCTTCACCGGGCCGGGCGGACGCGAGATCCACGCCCACGTCCACCCGCCGCACAGCCCCGACCGGACCGGCCCCGAGGACGAACGGCCGCCCTACGTGGTCTGGGCGCACGGCGGCCCCACCGGCCACGCCGCACTCGTACTCGACCTGGAGATCGCCTACTTCACCTCGCGCGGCATCGGCGTCGCCGAGGTGAACTACGGCGGCTCGACCGGCCACGGCCGGACCTACCGCAACCGGCTGCGCGAACAGTGGGGCGTCGTCGACGTCGAGGACTGCGCGGCCGTCGCCGAGGCGCTGGCCGACGAGGGCACGGCCGACCGCCGCAGGCTCGCCATCCGGGGCGGCAGCGCAGGCGGCTGGACCACCGCGGCCTCACTGACCGGCACCGACGTCTACGCCTGCGGGACCGTCATCTACCCCATCCTCGACCTGACCGGCTGGGGCACCGGCGAGACCCACGACTTCGAATCGCGGTACCTGGAGTCCCTGGTGGGCCCCATCACCGAGGTGCCCGGCCGCTACCGCGAACGCTCGCCGATCAGCCGCACCGACCGGCTGACCACGCCCTTCCTCCTGCTCCAGGGGCTGGACGACCCGATCTGCCCGCCCGTCCAGTGCGAACGCTTCCTCGCCGCGCTCGACGGAAAGGGCGTCCCGCACGCGTACCTGACCTTCGAGGGCGAGGGGCACGGCTTCCGGCGCGCCGACACCATGGTCCGCGCCCTGGAGGCCGAACTCTCCCTGTACGCGCAGACCTTCGGGCTCGACCGCACCGACGTCCCGGCCCTGGAGCTGAAGAAGTGACCCTCGCACCGCTGACCCGCCCCGCCCGGCTGCGCCCGGGAGCCAGGATCGCCGTCGTGTCACCGAGCGGACCGGTACCGGCCGACCGGCTGGAGGCGGGCCTGGACGTCCTGCGCGGCTGGGGCCTGGAGCCCGTCGAAGCACCCCATGCGCGCCAGGTCCACCACGGGCTCGACTATCTCGCGGGGACCGACGAGCAGCGGGCCGGGGACCTCCAGCGGGCCTGGTGCGACCCCACGGTGGACGCGGTGATCTGCGCCCGCGGCGGGTACGGCGCGCAGCGGATGGTCGACCTGGTCGACTGGGCGGCGATGCGCGCGGCGGGGCCCAAGGTGTTCATCGGCTACAGCGACATCACCGTGCTCCACGAGGCGTTCGCGCGGCGCATGGGGCTGGCCACCCTGCACGGTCCGATGGCCGGAACCGAGACCTTCCTCAAGGACCCGGACACCCAGGAGTCCCTGCGGGCCACCCTGTTCGAGCCCGCGTCGGTACGGAGCCTCGGTCTGCCCACCGCGCGGGCACTGGTCCCCGGCAGGGCCCGCGGCATCACCTACGGCGGCTGTGTGAGCCTGCTCGCCGCCGAACTCGGCACCCCGCACGCCCGGACCTCGGCGCGGGGCGGGCTGCTGGTGATCGAGGACACCACCGAGGACCCGTACGGCATCGACCGCATCCTCACCCAACTGCTGCGGGCCGGGGCGCTCGACGGGGTGGCCGGGGTGGTCTGCGGCTCCTGGGCGGGCTGCGGTCCCTACGAGCAGGTGCGGGCCGTGCTCACCGACCGGCTCGCCCCGCTGGGCGTTCCCGTCGTCGAGGAACTGGGGTTCGGGCACGGGCCGACGGCGCTCACCATTCCGCTCGGAGTGCCCGCGGTGCTGGACGCCCCGGCCGACGGCGGCCCCGCCACCCTCACGGTGGAGGTGCCCGCGCTGCGCTGAACGAGGGCGTATCGCAAAGAAGTTGAGCATGGTTCAGGAAACGCCGCCCTGAACGTTGACATCACTATGACACGTGTCACAGCATGAGCGCGGTCTGTTGCTTACCGGCCGGTAAGGCGCCCTCGTGTGGAGGTCCTCGTGTCGCGTGCTGTTCCCCGCCCCCGGTCCGGGTACCGGACGCTCTCCCGGAAGTCCGCCGCGGTCGTGGCCGGAGCCGCGCTCGCCGCACCGCTGCTCCTCGCGGGCGCGGCGCGCGCGACCGCCGCCGACGCGGGCCAGTACGGCGTCACCCCGCTGAAGTTCACCGTCCGGGCGGGCGACCGCTCCTGCACCGTGGACGCGGATCTGTACCGGCCCGCCGGGGTCGACGCCCGGCACCCGGCCCCCGCCGTGCTCGCCACCAACGGCTTCGGCGGCAGCAAGTCGGACGGCTCGACCGACGCCATCGGCAAGGCCTTCGCCTCCCGCGGCTACGTCGGCCTCGTCTACTCCGGCCTCGGCTTCGGCAAGTCGGGCTGCCTCATCACCCTCGACGACCCGGCCGTCGACGGCCGGGCGGCGTCCGCCCTCGTCGACTTCCTCGCCGGGACCCGCGCCGCCGACGACGGCACCAGGGCCGACTACGTCACCCGGGACGGCGGCGACGACCCCAGGGTCGGCATGATCGGTGGCTCCTACGGCGGTGCCGTCCAGCCGGCCGCCGCGGCCGTCGACCCGCGGATCGACGCCCTCGTGCCGCTGATCACCTGGAACGACCTGGCGTACTCGCTCGCCCCGAACAACGCCGACGCCCGCGAGGGCGTCTCGTCCGACACACCCGGGGTCTTCAAGTGGCAGTGGACCGACGGCTTCTATCTGCTGGGGGAGGGGCAGACGGTGCTCAACGCGAGCCTGGACCCGTCCCGGTTCAACGGTCTCACCTGTCTGCACTTCGCGTCACGGGCCTGCGACACCATCCGGCTGCTCAACTCCGGCCGCTACCCGGCGGACCGGACCGCCGCGATGCTCGACTACGCGCGCAGCGTGTCACCCGTCGACCACCTCGGCAAGGTCAAGGCGCCCACCCTGCTCGTCCAGGGCCAGACCGACACCCTGTTCAACCTGAACGAGGCCACCGCCAGTTACGAGAAGCTCAAGGCGCAGGGCACCACGGTCAAGATGATCTGGCAGGCATGGGGGCACAGCGGCGGACAGGTACCCGGCGAACTCGACCTGGGCCAGGGCAATCTGGAGACCAGCTACGTCGGACAGCGCGTCCTCGCCTGGTTCGACCGCTACCTCCGGCACCGGAAGAACACCGACACCGGCCCCGAGTTCGCCTACTACCGTGACTGGCACAGCGGTTACGGCACGGCCGACTCGGTGCCCGCCCTCACGCAGAAGGTCTACCTGTCCGGCGACGGCAAGCTCGTCGGTGACCGCTCCGAGGTCGTCCGGGGCAGCCGCCAGTACGCCAACTGGCTGATTCCCACCAGCCATTCGGAGAGCTCGCTGGCCGGTCTCGTCGGACTGCCCGACCCTCGGCCCTACGACACCAAGGGCACCTACCTCGGCTGGACCAGCGCCCCGCTGACGGCCCCCGTCGATGTGGTCGGCGCGCCGAAGGCCACCCTGAAGGTCGTCTCGCCGAAGACGGAGCGGGTGCAGAACAGCGGCGATGCCGCCGACAAGCTCGTCCTGTTCGCCAAGGTCTACGACGTGGCCCCGGACGGCGGCAGGACCCTCGTGAACCGGCTGGTCGCCCCGGTGCGGGTGCCGGACGTCACCCGCTCGTTCACCGTGCGGCTCCCTGGCATCGTCCACCGCTACGAAGCCGGGCACCGGCTGGAGTTCGTGATCGCGGCGAGCGACGACGCGTACTTCGGCAACCGGGGGATCAAGCCGGTCACGGTGGTCAGCGCTCCCGAGGACACCGGGGTGCTGGAGCTGCCGGTGGTCGGCGGCCGGCTGAAGTGACACGGCCCGGCCGCGTCCGGAGCCCGTCGGGCGACCGGTCGGAAGTCACCTGACAGGCTCTCAGGCGGGCCGGGCCCCATCTGCCCCGACCACCCGCAGATACGCCTGCGCGGAGTCGCGCGTCCGGATCTCGACGGGCAGCAGGACATGCCGCACCTCGTGCGGACCGTCCGGGTTCCGGATGCGCTGCGCGAGCAGTTCCATCGCCCGGCGGCCCATCTCGCGGGAGGGGAGGCGGGCGGCGGCGACCGTCAGGGGGAGCAGGTCGAAGGGCCCGGCGTCGTCCATGCCGGCCAGTTCGATCTGACCGGGCACTTCGAGACCGAGGACGGAGAGGTCCCGGGCGGCGTGCGCCAGGGTGTGGCCGTTGGCGCAGAGCAGGACGGTGGGCGGCTCCGGGCGGTCGAGGAAGGCCGAGAGCATGCTCAACCGCCGTTCGTCGGGCAGCTTGTGATAGGTCGTCAGGGCGGTGAGCTCGGGCGATACCGGGATGCCGTGCTTGCGCAGCGCCTGGACGTGCCCGGTGAGCCGCTCCGCCACGCTGGTGACGTCGGTCTCGTCCCAGAGCGTGGCGATCCGGCGGTGGCCGCGCTCGACGAGGTGTTCGGTGAGCCCGAATCCCACCGCGTAGTTGTCGAAGACGACGGCATCGCTCGGGGATTCGGGGTGGTAGCGGTCGATCATGACGACGGGGACGCCGCACCGGGTGAGTTCGGCCAGGGCCGGAGAGTCCGAGCCGCTGTCGATGGGATAGAGCACCACGCCGCCGGCGCCCGTCTGCAGGGCCAGCCGTAGCGCCTGCTCCTCGGCCTGCTTCGAGCCCTTGGAGTTCGACAGGAACATCCGCAGCCCCTCCTCGCCGCAGACGGACTCGATGCCATCGAGAACGGTGGACTGGTGCGGGCCCTGCCCGTGCATCACACAGGCGACCGAGCGTTCACGCGCCCCCGTTCCGGTGCCGGTCGGTGGTGAGCTCCGCTCGGCCACGAACGTCCCGCGCCCCCGCTGCCGCACCAAGTACCCCTCGGCCACCAGCTCGTTGAGGGCCCGCACCGCGGTCGTGGAGCTGACGCCGAACCGCTCGCGGACCTCGCGCTGGCTGATGAAGGGCTGATCGGGTTCGTAGGCGCCCCGGTCGATGTCCGCGACCAGATCCCGCTTCACCATCCGGTAGAGCGGTTCCTGGCCCATGCCGGCGCGCTCGGCCTCGATCATGCTGCCCCCATCGTCCACCGACTCGTTCTCCGACTTCCTGACACGTTAACGCGCTAAGGGTAACTCCGGTTCGCTGCCGAGCAGAAGACGCCCCGAGGCCGGGGCGCGGAGTGGTGCACGGGGACGAGTAACAGCGTGCCTGATGTGTTAACTGCACGAACTTCGGCCTCGCAGCAGGTGAGTTCGTCGCAACACCTTTACGCGTTAACGCGCTATTGCTAGCTTCTGCCCAGCCCGATCCGCATACAGGGGAGCCGTGATGACCGAACCCGCACACAGACTGGCCGACAGCCGGACGAAGGGCCGACGACGAGGGCTCGTCGCCCTCGGGACGGCAGCGCTGCTGGTCGTCTCCCTCGCCGCCTGCGGGGGCGGAGGCGCGAGCGGGAAGAGCGCGGACGGCCGGACGGAGATCACCGTCTCGGGCATGCCGCCGACCACCCTGCCGGCCGGCCGCAAGGACTTCCTCGCCCAGGTCGCGGCCTTCGAGAAGGCCAACCCGGGCATCAGGATCAAGCCGACCGACGCGCTGTGGGACGCCAAGACCTTCCCCGCACGGCTCGCTTCCGGCCGACTGGAGACCGTCTTCCGGGTGCCGCTGACCTACCCGCCGGAGATGATCGAACGGCACCAGATCGCCGACCTCAGCAAGGAGGTCGAAGCCCTGCCGCACGGAGCGGAGTTCGACAAGCGGCTGCTCGCCCCGGCCACGGACTCCGACGGGAGGATCTACGGCATTCCCACCGAGGTGTACTCCGTCGGCCTGGTCTACAACCGCGAGCTGTTCAGCCGGGCCGGCCTCGACCCCGACAAGCCGCCCGCCACCTGGGACGAGCTGCGCACCGCGGCCAGGACGATCACGGACCGGACCGGTGTCGCCGGCTTCGGCATGCACACCACCGACAACACCGGCGGCTGGATGCTGACCACCATGACGTACTCCTACGGCGGCCGGATGGAGAAGGAGGTGGGTGGCAAGCAGGTCACCGCCTTCCAGGAGGGCCCGACCGCCAAGGCCCTCGGCCTGCTGAAGGCCATGCGGTGGACCGACGGGTCGATGGGCAAGCAGCACCTGCGCGGCACCGACGACCTGACCCGCGACTTCGCGGGCGGGAAGGTCGCCATGCTGCTGGGCTCGCCCAGCACGTACGGCGCCTATGTCTCCAAGTTCCACGGCAGACCCGACGCGTACGGACAGGCGCCGCTCCCTTCCGGGGGCGAGAAGGCCACCCTCCTCGGCGGCGGTGTCGCCGTCGTCTCGCCGAAGGCGGACGCGGCGCAGCGCACCGCCGCGGCGAAGTGGATCGACTTCTTCTATCTGCGGACCAAGTACGACCCCGCGTCGGCCGCCGAGCGCACCGCGCAGGTCGCCGCCGACAAGAACCCCGCCGGAGTGCCCGGCCTCCCGTTCTACGACGCGAAGGTCTCCGGGCCTGCCGCCGCCGCCGAACGCGAGCACTCCAACGTACCGCTGAAGAACTTCGCCCCCTATGTGAACAGCCTCGGCACCACCGAGTACGTCGTCGAACCACCCGTCGCCGCCCAGGAGTTGTACGCCGCACTGGACAGCGCCGTGCAGGCCGTACTGACCCGGGAGGACGCCGACCCGGCCGCCGAGCTGGAGAAGGCGGACCGGCGGGTCGGCACGGCCCTCGACCGGTCGCAGCGGTGAGGCCGTCGCCATGGACGGTCCAGCAGCCCGACAGCCCCACGAGAGGGGACCTCGCGATGTCCGAAGCACCACCGAGAAGAACGCTCACCCGGCTGCGCCGCGCGCTCACGACGCTCGCCGTCGCGGCCCTGGCGGCCACCCTGGTGCAGGCGCCCGCCGCCGCACCGGCCCACGCCCGGCCGGCCCGCGCCACCGCCGTGCTCGGCGCGCAGCCCGTGTACGAAGGGATCGAACGGGCCTGGCCCGGCGACCGTGACAAGGACCCCGCCCACGCGGTGCGCGAGCAGGCGGGACGGAGCTGCTGGACGATGTCCGGCGATCCCTACAACCGGTATCTGTACGTCGATGTGGCGGCCGGCGCCGTCCCCGCCGGGGCGAAACGGGCCGTGGTCACGGTCGACTACTTCGACGCGGGCGCGATCGGCATGGGGCTCCAGTACGACTCGCAGTCCAACGCCTTCACCGGTGTGTCCGGTCCGCAGCTGAAGGGCACCGGGACCTGGCGCAGCCGGCAGTTCGAACTCGGCGACATCCGGTTCGCCAACCGTGCCAACGGGGCCGACTTCCGGATCGATGTCCAGGCGACCGCCGAGAACATGCCCCCGGTCTGTTTCAGCCGGATAGCCGTCGAGTTCACCGACGCCCCGCTGCTCGACATCACCTCGCGCCGCCTGCTCTTCACCCAGGGCACGGACCAGGGCCCGATCACCTTCGCCTCCGCGGCCGACCGGATCGACTGGACCATCGGCGACCCCGGCGGCGTCCCGCTGAAGTCCGGTACGGCGCAGGTCACCGACGGCGGGGCCGCCCTCGACATCAGGGATCTCGGTCCCGGCTACTACACGCTCACCGCCACCGCCGACTCCGGCGCCCCGGTGACCCGGACCACCTCCTTCGGAGTCGTCGCACCGCTGCCCGCCAAGGACCCGTACTACGCCGTGGCCCTGCACTACGGATGGCAGCCCGGCTGGGAGGACACCCTGCTCGACTCCGCCGCCACGGTGGGCTGGAGCCAGGTCAGATCCGATGTCAACTGGGCGGTGGAGAAGCAGAAGGGCGTCTACGACTTCGGGGCCTACCCCCTCGACGCCGGGCTGAAGAACGCGGCGGAGCGCGGCATCAGGACCATGCCGATCCTCGGCTACCGCAACCCGCTCTACGACGGCGGCAAGACCCCCAGCTCACCCGAGGGACTGGCGGCCTTCGCCAGGTTCGGCGCGGCGGCGGCCGCCGCCTACGCCCCGTACACCAAGGACTTCGCCGTCTACAACGAGTTCAACGGGACCGGGTTCAACGACGGGGCCTGCGGCATCACCGCCGCCTGCTACATCGACATGATCAAAGCGGTGAAGCAGGCCATGCCGGACGCCAATGTGGTGGGCCCCACCTCGGCCGGCACCCAGCTCGCCTGGCACGACGACTTCATCGCCCGCGGCGGCCTGGACCACCTCGACACCTTCAGCGTCAACTACTACGCGGGCGCGGGCGACGGCCCCGGCACGCCGCCGGAGGAGATCAAGGCGCTCGGGGAGTTCGCGCAGCTGGTGAAGAAGGTCGAGGCGCGCAAGAAGATGCCGGTCTGGGTCACCGAGAACGGCTGGCCCACGAACACCGGCGGCTGGAGCGAGTCCCAGCAGGCCGACTACCTGATCCGCGCCCAGACGCTGGCCCGCGCGGCCGGGGCCGACAAGTACTTCTGGTACGACCTCCTCGACGACGGCGACAACCCCGGTGACCGCGAGCACCGCTTCGGCCTGTTCCACCGCGCCGGGAACGGCGTCCAGGGCCTGGCCCCCAAGCCCGCCGCCGTCTCCAACGCCGTCCTCATCCGCCAGACGGCGGGCAAGCGGCTCGGCGCCCGGGAGAGCGCGGGCGACCCGGCCGTCCACGTCTACCCGTACGGCACCACCACCCGTTCCCTGTGGGCCACTTCGCCGAAGACGGTCTCGGTCCGCACCGACAAGCCCCTGACGCTGACCGACCAGTTCGGCAAGCGGAGCACGCTCGTCCCGAACGCCGGGCGCGTCACGCTCGGCCTCGACGGCAGCCCCGTCTTCCTCGAAGGCCCGGTCGCCGGGGTCACGGTCACGGACTCGCCGCTCTGGCTGAGCACGCCCGAGCAGTCGGTCACCGGCGCCGCCCTGAAGGTCACCCTCACCGCGGACCGCACCAAGGCGGGCGCACTGCCCCGATGGCTGCCGGTCACGATCGACGGCGTGCACACCGTGCTGAGGACCCGGGCGGGCGCGAAGACCTCGGTCACGGTGAAGCTGCCCGCCACCGCGACCACCGGCGTGCGCGACGTCAGTGCCTCCCTCGGGGGCCTGGCCCGGCTGCGCACCACGACCAGGGTGGTCGAGCCGTACACCGTGACCGGGCGGCCCGACATCCGGCGGACGGGCGGAGGCCTCACGGTGAGGATCACCAACAACGACCCGGACCGGGCGCTGGCGCCCGCGCCGGTGGGCTGGCGCGTCGGGCCCTGGACGGGGACCCTCGCGGACCCGGGCCCGGTCCCGGCCGGGAAGTCGTCCGAGAGGACGGTCGAACTCCCCGCCGAAGTGCGGCAGTTCGTGCCCTATGCCTACTCCGTGACGACCGGTGACGCCACCGACTCGGGCTCGCTCAGCCTCAGCCCGGTCGAGCCCGCGGGCGCCACCACGCTCGCCCCGACGGACCTGGGCTCCACGGGGAACTGGGTGGGTCTGCGGGGCGGCACCAGGACCGGCCCCGAGGATCTCTCCGGGACGATCCGCTACACCCACACGGACCAGAAGCTGATCCTGGACGCGGTCATCAAGGACGACGTGCACCACGCGGACCGGACGGACCCTTCGGCGGCCTGGCAGGCCGACTCCCTCCAGTACGACCTGTACTCGGACTTCCCCGGCACGCCCGGTGGCAACCGGGTGGAGGTCGGCGCGGCACTGCTGCCGAGCGGGCCCACCGCCTACACCTGGGCCGCCCCGCCGGGGCAGCAGGCCGGGCCCACACCGGGCGCGGAGGTCTCCGCCGTACGGGACGAGCAGGCCGGGACCACCACCTACCGGCTGGCCGTCCCCTGGACCTCGCTCGGGTTCGACCGCCCGCCCACCAAGACGTTCGGACTCTCCTTCCTCGTCAACGACGCCGACGCGAGCACCGCCACGGACGCGCGCGACGGCTACCTCGAATGGGGTGCCGGGGTGGGGGCCTCGCCCAAGAACCCCGCCCTGTTCCGGTCCGTGAGGCTGGTGCGATGACGCCTCTGGTCACCGGTGCGCATCTGCCCTATCCGCACACCAACGGATTCCACGCCGACGGCGAACGGCTGGTGCTGACCCGGTACGCACCGGCCACCGGCGCCCTCGGGCTCACCAGCGTCCGCTGGCGCGACGGGGAGCGGGCCGCCCGCCCGCTCTACGAGCCGGAGCCGGGAACCACGGGGCCGGGGCAGTTGCTCTGGCCCGATGTCGCCCTGGCCGCCGAGCGGATGGCCTGGGTCTGGAACGACGCCCTCCATGTCCTCGACCTGGACTCCGGCGCCCCCGAGCGGCTGTACACGGCCGCCCGGGGGCACACCCTCCAGGACCTCTGCTCCCTGACGGCGGCGGGGGACCGGGTGGTGGTGATGGAACAGCCCGCGGGCCGGGAGCATCCGGTGACCTGTCTGGAGATCTCGGTGGCCACCGGGCGGGCCGACGAACTGTTCGGCACGGACTGGTTCGCCAACCATCCGGCGCACAGCCCGTACGACGAGTCGTGGCTGGCCTTCGCCCATGAAGGGCCCGCCCGGGAGGTCCCGGACCGGATCTGGGCCCGGCACCCCGCACGGGCACCGCGGGGCCGTCGCGTCCTGGACCAGTCGACGGACGGCGGCACGCTCGCCGTGGGCCACGAGCGCTGGATGTTCCACGACCTGGGCGCCGTGGTCTGCGCGTACGGCGAGAGCGAGGCGGGGCCGCGCGGTCTGTACGCGGTCCACCCGGACGGCCGGGCGGCCCGCCTGGTCAGCGAGGGGGAGCGGGACTGGCACTGCGACATCAGCCGCGACGGACGGTGGGCCGTGGTCGACACGACCGGTCCGCTCGACGGGCCGGGCCGGGGCTGGCAGAACGCCGGGCAGGTCTCCGACATCGTGCTCGTCGACATGACGACGGGCGCCCGTACGCCCCTGGCCCGGACTGCCGCCGACCGCCACCCCCGGCACCCGCACCCGGTGTTCACGCCCGACGGCTCCGCCGTCCTCTACAACCACGGTGACCCGTCGACCGGCGAGGTGGCGGTCGTCCGGGTGCCCGTGCCGGAGCCGGTGCCCTGAGGGCGGCTGACCGTGCGCCCGGCCCGGCAGCGGGGAGGAGCGCTTAAGCTGGCCCGATGTCTGAGAGCGACTGTCTGGCCGTGGGGCGGCGCGCGGCGATCCGCCCCTTCACCCCCGCCGATGCCGAGGAGTTCACCAGCCGGGTGCGGGAGAGCCGGGACCTGCACAGCCCCTGGCTCTTCCCGCCCGCGGACGCCCGCGCGTACGCCGCCTACGCGGGCCGCCTGATCGACGACCCCACGAAGGCGGGCTTCCTCGTCTGCGAACGCGGTGGCGGGGACGGACCCGACGGTGGGCCCGTGGGCGGGATCGCGGGGTTCATCAACATCAACAACATCGTCGGGGGCGCGTTCCGCTGCGGCGCGCTCGGATACGGGGTCTTCGCCCACGCGGTGGGACGCGGCCTGATGAGCGAGGGCCTCGGCCTGGTGCTGCGCTACGCCTTCGGGCCGCTCGGACTGCACCGGCTGGAAGCCAACATCCAGCCCGGCAACGAGGGTTCGCTCGCCCTGGTCCGGCGGGCCGGATTCCGTCTCGAAGGGCTCTCGCCGGACTTCCTCTTCATCGAAGGGGCCTGGCGCGATCACGAACGGTGGGCCATCACCGCCGAGATGGTCGACGAGCGGGCCTGAGGGCCGCCCCGGCCGGGGCGGTTCAGCAGTGGCCGGGCGTGGAGAACACACGGATGCGCGCCCCGGTGACCGTTCGGTCGGCGCACTGCTCGAAGAACTCGTCGAGGGTGGCCCGCTTCACCGCCTCGCGGGCGTCCGGCTCCAGCGGCCGGCCCTCGGGATCGCCGACGACCACGAGGCGTTCCTCGGCCAGCATGCGTGCCCGGATCGCGGCGGGCGGCAGTTCCCGGCCGAAGAGGGTGCCGGACTCGACCGGTGTCCGGGCCAGGGCGAGGTCGGACAGGGCCCGGAAGTCGTCCGGGCGGACCAGCGTCCACACCCGTCTGCGGTACGGAGTGAACAGCAGCCCGTCGCCCGGCCCGGCGGTCTCCCGGACCGTCCGGGCGATGGCGCCGACATCGTTCTCGCGGCTCTCCGGCCGCCGCAGCGCGACGCTCACGGGGACGAGCGCGGCGAGCACCGCCGCCAGGCCCACCGCACAGGTCGTCCGCCGCACGGCACCGCCGGCCCCGGCCCACGGGCCGAGCCGGTCCAGCGCGGAGCCGGTCAGGAGCGCGAAGCCGACCGTCGAGGCCAGCACGTACCGGTCCACGTACAGCGCGTGCAGCGGGCTCGCCAGCATCAGCAGGGCGGTGGGCAGGATCAGCAGCGGGAGCGCCAGCTCGGGCAGGGGCACCGGGCCGCCCGAGGGGCGGGCGCCGGGCGGGAGCCGGGGCAGCCGGGCCAGGACGGCGCCCAGCAGGGCCGTCGCCACGAAGCCGAGCACGGCCCCGGCGTCCGGGGCGCCGATCCAGTCCACCTGCGCGGACTGCGTGGTACTGAACATGGCCGGCGGCAGCATCACGGCGACCATCCCGCCCGCCGTGACGCTCCACGCCCGCCGCACCGGAGCCGCCGACCGCGCCCGGAAGGCGGTCACCCCATGGGCGAGGAGCATCAGGACGGCCAGTTCATGGAGCAGGCAGGCCGTCAGCATCACCGCGCCGTAGGCCACCCAGCCCCGCCGCCGCGGCCGGGAGAGGGCGCCGACGAGGAGACAGCTCGCCCAGGTGACCAGGGCACAGACCAGGGCGTAGGACCGGCCCTCCTGGGCGTACCGCTGCACCGCGGGCAGCAGCGGGAACACCAGACCCGCCAGCAGACCGGCCCGCGTCGTGGCGAGCCGCTGCCCGAGCCGGGCGATGCCGGCCGCCGCCGCGGCGACCGCCAGCACCGACGGCAGCCGCAGCGCGACCAGGCCGCCGTCCCAGAGGGCGAACACCCCGTGCATCAACAGGTAGTACAGACCGTGCACCACATCGACATGGCCCAGGGTGTGCCAGATCTGCGGCACGGTGCGGTGTGCCATGGCGGAGGTGACCGCCTCGTCGCCCCACAGGGTGTCCTGGCGGCGGATCCCCCAGACCCCGACGAGCAGGGCCGACAGAGCCGGGACCCACGGGGTCCATCGGCGCGGGCTGCTCGCGGGAGGCGGCGGGAGGTGCTCCGTCGTCGCGGCGGCCGGGGCGCGGGGCGTGTGCCGGATGAGAGAGATGACGTGCTCCGTCCGGTGGGGCCCGTGCCGGCCGCGGCGGGTCCGGGGGAGCATAGCGTGATCGCGCGGTCACGCGTCGGAGTGCCAGGCGGTGGCGCGAGCCGGGCGGACGGCGCCGCCGCGCCGGGTCCCGCACGGGCCCGCGAAGGCGGTCCACCCCACTGGGCGACCCGGTTGGCCAAGTCTTTGCCGATGGCCGGATCGGGACCCCGTGAACGGCGCGCGAGCCGTCCCCACAAGGGCTTCGGAGCAAGGGGCTCCGTACAGGAACCGGAAAACCGCGGCCGAAAGTATGGGGAACCCGCAGCCGTGGAGGTAACGGTCGTGTTGACCGTACGCAATCGCAGGCAGACGCTCGTCATATAGCTGCTGAATACAACTGGTTCTGCCGGGCCCCTGTCCTCGGCACGCCGCCCGTGGCGGGGAGGCACCGTGCGTACGAGGCTTCTCCGGCGGGACCGGATCGGGAGGACGCATATGTGTGGCATCACCGGCTGGGTCTCGTTCGACCACGATCTGCGGGCGGCCGAGGCGGTCACGACGCTCGACGCCATGACGGAGACCATGTCCTGCCGGGGCCCCGACGACCGGGGGACGTGGACCGACGCCCACGCCTCGCTCGGACACCGGCGGCTCGCGATCATCGACCTGCCCGGCGGACGCCAGCCCATGACCGTCGACACACCCGAGGGGGCGGTCGCGCTCGTCTACTCCGGTGAGGCGTACAACTTCACCGAACTCCGCGAGGAGCTGGCCTCCCGCGGGCACCGGTTCATCACCGACTCGGACACCGAGGTGGTGCTGCGCGGCTACCTGGAGTGGGGCGAGGCCCTGGCCGAGCGGCTCAACGGCATGTACGCCTTCGCGATCTGGGACGGCCGCCACGACCGGCTCGTCATGATCCGCGACCGGATGGGCGTCAAGCCCTTCTACTACTGGCCGACGCCCGACGGGGTGCTCTTCGGCTCGGAGCCCAAGGCCATCCTGGCCAATCCGCTGGCCCGGCCCCGGGTGACCCTCGACGGGCTGCGGGAGCTGTTCGCCCTCGTCAAGACCCCCGGCCACGCCGTATGGGACGGCATGTCCGAGGTGGAGCCCGGCACGGTCGTCACCGTGGACCGCGGCGGACTGCGGCGGCACGTCTACTGGCGGCTGGAGACCCGCCCGCACCCCGACGACCGGGACACCTCGGTCGCCACCGTACGGTCGCTCCTCGACGACATCGTGCGCCGTCAGCTGGTCTCCGACGTGCCCCGCTGCGTCCTGCTCTCCGGCGGACTCGACTCGTCGTCGGTCACCGCGCTCGCCGCCCGGCAGCTCGCCGAGAGCGGCGAGAAGGTCCGCACCTTCGCCGTCGACTTCGTGGGACGCACCGAGAACTTCGTCGCCGACGAACTGCGCACCACCCCCGACACCCCGTTCGTGCACGACGTGGCCGAGCAGTCGGGCACCATCCACCGCGACATCGTGCTCGACCCCGACACCCTCGCCGACCCGGAGGTGCGGGCCCGGATGATCCGGGCCCGGGACATCCCCATGGGCCTCGGAGACATGGACGCCTCGCTCTATCTGCTCTTCCGGGCCATCCGCGAGCACTCGACCGTCGCGCTGTCCGGCGAGTCCGCCGACGAGGTCTTCGGCGGCTACCTCCAGTTCTTCGACGAGCGGGCCCGCAACGCCGACACCTTCCCCTGGCTGGTGCGGTTCGCCGAAGACTTCGGCGAGGACTCGAACATACTCCGCGACGACCTCGGCCAGGCCCTCGACCTGGAGAAGTACGTTCGCGACAGCTACGAGACCGCCGTCGCCGGCATCGAACGCCTCGCGGGCGAGAGCGACTTCGAGTTCCGCATGCGCAGGATCTGCTACCTCCACCTGACCCGGTTCGTGCGTGTCCTGCTCGACCGGAAGGACCGCGCCAGCATGGCGGTCGGCCTGGAGGTCCGGGTGCCGTTCTGCGACCACCGGCTCGTCGAGTACGTCTACAACGCGCCCTGGGCCCTCAAGTCCTTCGACGGCAGGGAGAAGAGCCTGCTGCGCGAGGCCACCGCGGATGTGCTGCCCCGGTCGGTGTACGACCGGACCAAGAGCCCCTACCCGTCGACCCAGGACCCCAAGTACGCCACGGCCCTTCAGGAACACGCCCGTGCGCTGCTCGCCCGTCCGGACCACCGCGTGTTCGAACTCGTCGACCGCGACCGGCTCCGCACGGCGGTCGAGCACCACGCCCCCCAGATCACCTCGGCATCCCGCCGCGGCCTGGAACGCGCCCTGGACCTCGCCCTGTGGCTGGAGATGTACGAGCCCGAGCTGATCCTCGGCTGAGCGGCCGCGGGCGGCCTCCGCCCCGGTGCCGGTCACTCCGACTCGGTCAGCACCCCCTCGTAGGCGAGCCACTGGGCGAAGGAGTGCAGGCCGCGGGCCAGGCCCGTGGCGGGCGTCCAGCCGGGCGGCCGCACGGTGCCGGCCGGGGCGTGCCACCCCGGCCCGGCGTCCGGCGCCGCCCGCACCGGCACCGGCCGCACCGCGTCGTGCACGGCCTGCGCCAGTTCGGCCGCCGTGCACGGCTTCTCGGCGGCCACCACGATCTCGCGGCTCTCCGGCCGGGCCCGCAGCACCGCCCCGATCGCGTCGGCCAGGTCGTTCACATGCACGGGATACACCTCGGCGTCCGGGTCGCCCCCGGCCTCGACCGGCCGGCTGCGCAGCGCGTCCCACACCATGCGCCCGACCGGGGTGCGGCGCGAGCAGCCGGGACCGTAGAGCTCACCCACGCTCAGCGTGTACGGGACCGCCTCGCCGTGCGGCCGGACCGTCACCCGCGGATCGGCGGAACGGAGCGGCGTCAGGTCGATCACGGCCGCGTGCCGCTCGCCGAGGTCGGCCAGCCGGCGCGCGAGATGGCCGCCCAGCGGACCCGCCGCCCCGTGCCAGACCGGACCGTCCGGCCGTCGCGGGCGGGCGCGGAGCCCGGCGGCGGCCTCCCGCCCGGCCAGGAGCGCCCGCCGCGCCACCTCGGCCAGCGGCTCACGGCGGTCCGCGATGTGCTCCTCCGTACAGGCGTTGCTGATGCCGCCCGCACCGATCGTCGCCACCGACTCCTCGTACGCCGCCGAGGCCGCGGGCGGCTCGGGGAGCCCGGTGCGGGCGGCCTCGAAGCCCATGGCCAGGGCCGTCAGCCAGGTCCCCCGCACATCCGCCGCCGCGCCGGGGCCGGGCGGGCGCAGCAGCGCGGCGGACAGCCCCGCGCCCCGGAGGTACTGCTCCGCGTCCAGGTGCAGCCACCGCTGCGGACCGGGTTCCCGGACCCGTACCGCGCACTGCGCGACACCGTGCTTGAAGAACGGCAGCACGGTCAGACCGGTGAGGGTGTCGCCCTCCCTCCCGGGCCGGTCGCCCGGCACGAAGCACACCGAACGGCGCGGGCCCCGGAAGGCGTTCCCGGAGATCGAGCCCCGGTCCTCGTGCTCGGCGAGATTGGGCACCGCGACGAAGCGGGGGACGCCCTGGGCGCTCAGATAGCGGTGCATCAGGATGTCGTCCGGCCAGCCGCCGAGCCGCTGCCTGCCGTACGCGACGAACCCCTCGGCGTACCGGCGCGGCAGCACGATCGCCACGCACGGGAAGTACTCGTTGACGGCGCCGACCCAGCGGGCCCCCGCCATCGCGCCCAGCCGCACCGCCGCCCCGTTGCGGGAGTCCCAGAGGGCGAACAGCGCCAGCGCCGCGTCGGGTTGTTCCTCGATCGCGCACCGCACCCGGTCGAGAAAGGATTCGGACAACACCATGTCGTCCTGGACCACCAATTGATGTGTGGCCCCGTCCTCGATCGACGACCATGCGGCGAGCGCCGTGCGCAGCACCGACGGAGTGCCCGTGGGATCGGGGTCCATGACCACCCGCAGCAGGCCGGAAGGGACACTCCGGGCCATTTCCTCCGCCGCGGCCAGGCGTCTGGGATGGGTCATGACCACCGCGCTGAGCCGTTGGCGTGCCATACGTCCTCCCTGGGTCCGGATCGGCCCGGACCGTACCCGACATCCGTCCAGGACCCGGGTCCGCCAGCCGGATTCGGACAGTACGGGTGGCGCCGATGCCCCGCAAGAGTGCCGAAATGGCCCTCTGGCAGGCGGGCGGTCGGCCCGTGATGCTGGGCCCGGCACGCCAGGCCCACCCACCGCGTGCACCTCCCCCGACGCCGGAAAGAGGCTGTCATGCCCGCGTTACCTTCCTCCACCGCCGCCGCCACCGAGGAGACCGTCCGCTCCCGGCTCGACAAGCTCCGCGACGCCCGCGTCGTCGTGACCGGCGGCGGCGGACTCGTCGGCAGCAGGCTGGTCGCGCTGCTCCGCGGCGCCGGAGCCGACGTCACCGTCCTGGACCGCATGGACGCCTACCCCGAGTCCGGCCACGAGACCTTCGGCGTGGCACGCAGCGGCGCCCGGCTGGTCGTCGGCGACGTCCGGGACGCCGACACCGTCGGCGCGCTGCTCGCCGAGGCCGACTTCGTGGTCCACGCGGCCGCCTACGCCGACGTCGCCGCCTGCACCCGGCGCCCCGACATCGCCTTCCGCGCCAATGTCGAGGGCACCCAGGTCGTCCTGGAGCAGGCCGCGCGGCACCCGGTCCAGCGGCTCGTGCTGGTCTCCTCGGCGTCCGTGTACGGCAATGGCGCCCCCGGCGTCGAGGGGCCGCAGGTCTTCCACGAGGACATGCCCCTCAACCCGGTGTCCGTGTACGCCAACGGCAAGCTCTGGGCGGAGCACCAGACCCGGCTGATGCTCGACGCCGCCAGCGGCACCGAGTACGCGGTGGTGCGCTACTTCTCCGTGTACGGCGACCCGCAGATCCCCAAGCCGGGCAGCCACTCCTGGATGGTGCCCTGGCTCTCGCTCCAGGCGCGTCTCGGCCGCCCCATGCGGCTCAACGGCGGTGGGAACCAGGTCCGCGACCTCATCCACGTCGACGACGTCGCCGAGGCCACCGCGCTCGCCCTGACCGAGGAACAGATGGCCGAGCAGACCGTGAACGTCGGCACGGGCCGGCCCACGTCGGTCCGCGAGGTCGCCGATCTGATCGCCCCGTACTTCCCCGGCGCACGGCAGATCGTCACCCCCCGCCCGGAGGGGGACCCGCTCGGCGGCTACGCCGACGTCGAGCGCTCCCGCGAACTGCTGCGCTGGCAGGCCCGCATCGGGGTCCGCGAGGGGGTGGACCGGTACGTGCGGTGGCTGCTGGCGACGCCGGAGGCCATGCCGCGCTGGCTGTCCGAGGAGTCCGGGAATCCGGAAGGGGCGTGACACGCTGCGCACGGACGGCCCCCCGGGGCGCACGTACCGCGACGGAGGCGACACGGACACGATGAGCTACACCGGTTCCTACATCTGGTCGCTGCGCCAACGGGTCGGCCCCAGGAAACTGCTGGTCCCCGGCGCGCAGGTGCTCCTGATCGACGCCGAGGGCCACGGGCTGTTCCAGCAGCGCGCGGACACCGGGGTCTGGGAGCTCCCGGCCGGTTCCTGCGAGGAGGACGGCGACTTCACCGACGCCGCGGTCCGCGAGGTCGCCGAGGAGACCGGCCTGCGGGTCGAGCGGGACGACCTGGTGGCGTTCGGGACGCTCTCCGACCCGGACGTGCACACCCTGACCTACCCCAACGGCGACGTGACGCACTGCTTCGCGCTCTGCTTCGTCGCCCGGCGCTGGGCGGGGGAGCTGTCGCCCGGCGCCGACGAGGTGCGCCGGGCCGTGTTCCGGCCGCTCGACGCCCCGCCCCGGCCGCTGCACCCGCCCACGGAGGTGGTGCTGTCCATGTACGAGAGATTCCGCGTGGAAGGAAGGTTCCAGGCCCGGTGAACCCCATACATCCGATACGCGCGACGGTGCCCTGCCGGGCCTGCCTGTCCGGTGAGGACCTGGACTGGCTCGGCGGGGGACGGTCGGTGAGTCTGGCCCTCGGTCTGATGACGACCGTGGAGGTCGGCCCCGGCCCCGCCCCGGACGAAGCGGCCGAGGAAGGCTGGCAGCGGGAGGTGTGGGGGTTCCTGCGCGCCCGGCTGCCCGGACTCGCCCCGAGGCCGCCCGCCGTCACGGTACGCAGCGAGGCGCCCGCGGCGAGCGGCCTGTCGTCGTCCACGGCGCGGATCGTGGCGCTGTTCCGGGCGTTCGCGGACACCTCCCTGCGCGGGCGGCGCGTCTCCGACGCCACGATCACCCGGTGGGCGTACCAGTTCGAGTTCGCCGTCTTCAACGGCGGCGGGATGGACCACCTCGCGGTCGTCGAGGGCGGGGCACTCCTCCTCGACGGCCGCGAGCGCGGGCTCCCCGTCGTACGCGACCGCCTGGAACTCCCCGAGCGGTGGCGGGTGATCGTCGTGGACTCCGGCACCCGCAAGGACACCCGGCACCACATCCGGGACGTACGGGCGCAACTCGCCTCCGGCGACCCGGCGCTGGCCGCCTACCGGTCGGCGGCCGACGAGGCGTCGGGCCGGGTGTGGGAGGCGCTGCGCCGCCGGGACCTGCCGGAACTCGGGGCCGCGATGACCGCCGCCCACGAGGCGATGCGCGACCACCAGCGGATGTCGACGCCGCTCCTGGAGGAGCTGCGGGCCGTCGCGCTGCGCACCGCCGGGCTCCCGCTGAAGCTCAGCGGGGCCGGCGGGGGCGGTGCGCTGGTCGGCGTCTGCCCGGCGGACGAGGCGGCGAAGACGGCGGCCCGCCTCGCACGGGCGCTGCTCGGCTCCCATCCGGGGGCCCGGGTCGTGGCCACCACGGCGGCCCCGGGCGCCCGGCGGGAGCCGGTACCGGTGGCGGGGGGTCAGATGAAGGGGTCGTAGTCCTGCCCGTCGGGGAGTTCGCCGGTTCCGCGGGCGATGCGCTCCAGCTCCAGGTTGGAGCGGTGGCGCGCGCAGTGGAACCGGCAGTCCCGGCTGGGGTCGACGATTCCCCGGCGGTCCGCGTCCTGCCAGATGGTCGCGAGGTCGTCGGTGACGGCGTCGCCGATCTTCGCGAGCGGGTTGCCCCGGTGGTACGAGCAGACGTACACGCCGGACGGGGTGATCAGCGTGCGGAGTTCGGCGACCCGGCAGCGGTCGTACTCCTTGGGCTGGACGGCACCGACGTGGCCGCGCAGCGAGGTGAGGGTGGAGGAGTTGACGAGCTGGAAGCTCTCGCTCTCCAGCCGGGCGGCCTCGGCGAGCTGACGGTCCACGGACTCCAGCATCTCGCCGGGGACCTGCACGATGTGGTGGTCGTCGTCGAACATGGCCTTGGTCTCGAAGTAGTCGCAGCCGATGTCGTGGGCGAGTTCGGCGGCGCGCAGCACCTCGTGGTGGTTGGTCACGGTCGGCCCGCCCGGCTCCTGACGCGACATCACCAGGAAGGAGTAGCCGAGCGCGCCGGTCTTCTCGGCGGCGAGTAGCCGCATGTTCCCGATCACCTTGTCGAAGACGCTGCGGCCCTTGCGGTCGGGCCGGAACAGGCCGTACGTCCCGGCGGTCCCGGCGTCGACGGAGACCCGGACCCAGGTGGCGTACCGGGCGAGCTCGGTGAGGTTCTGCTCGATCATCGTGCCGTTGGTGACGACTCCGACGGCCAGGCCCGCTTCGCCGAGGATGCGTAGAACCTTGCGGGTGCCGCGATGGGCGAGCGGCTCCCCGCCGCCTATGAGGACCACCGCCCGTACGGACATGGCGACGAGTTCCTCGGCGAGCGAGGCGAGCCGTTCCGGGGTGAACCGGCCCTGGTTGAGGAGCTTTCCGCTGATGCACTCGGGGCAGGCCAGATCGCAGAACGTGGTCGGGTCGAGGTCCACGACCAACGGCGCGGAGGAGGGTTCGCCGGCGGCGGCCTGGAGGATCCGGGGCCAGCCCGTGGGCTGGTAGAGCTTGGAGACGAGGTCGAGACGGTCGTGCGTCACAGGGTTCTCCTCCGTGGGATGTACGGGTGTCGGCGGGTCGCGCCGGTGCCGCGGTCGGCTGTCGCTCAGCCCTTGACCGCACCGGTGGCCAGTCCCGCGGCGATCTTGCGCTGGACGGCCAGGAAGAAGATGACGACGGGCAGGGCGGTGAGCGTGGCGCCCGCCATCAGCCCGCCGTAGTCGGTGCCGAAGCTGGTCTGGAAGGAGACCAGCCAGATGCTGAGGGTCTGCTTGTCCGGGGTGGACAGCAGCACGTAGACGAGGACGTACTCGTTCCACGCCTGCACCATCGCGAAGACGGAGGTCGCCACCAGCCCGGGGGCGAGCAGCGGCAGGACGATGCGGACGAAGGCGCCGAGCCGGCCGCAGCCGTCGACCATCGCCGCCTCCTCCAGCTCCGCCGGGATCGCGGCGATGAAGCCGTGCAGCATCCATACGGTGAACGGCAGCGTGAAGACGAGGTAGACGAGGATCACGCCGCCCAGGCTGTCGGTGAGACCGGCGTCGTTCAGCAGCAGGTAGACGGGGATGATGAGAGCGGCGAGCGGGATCATCTGGACCGTGAGGATCACCACGACGAACGCCTTGCGGCCGGCGAAGCGGAAGCGTGCCAGGGCGAACGCGGCGAGGGTGCCGACCACGAGGGAGACCAGCACGGTGCCGAGCCCGATGACGGCGCTGGAGCGGACGTTGGGCCAGAAGGTCTCGGTACGCATCGCGCGGGCGAAGTTGTCGAGCGTGGGGTGGCTCGGCCAGAACTCCGGCGGCAGGCTGAGGATCTCGGTCGCGGGACGGAACGCGGTCAGCACCATCCAGTAGACGGGGAAGCCGAGGAGGGCGGCGACGAGCAGGCCGAGAAGGTCGTAACGGCGCCGGGGCCGCCGCACGGCCGTCGCGCCGTGCCCCTTCCGTGCTCTCATTCGGCCTCACCCAGCCTCAGCATCTGCCGCAGGTACACGACCGCGCCGGCGAGCAGCAGGACGACGGTGACCAGGGCGATCGCGGCTCCCGTGCTGTAGCGGTTGACCGCGAAGGACTCGATGAAGGAGTACACGCCCAGCAGGTAGTACTCGCGCTCCGGCTGGCCGCCGCGCATCAGCCAGATCTGGTTGAAGACGCCGAAGTCCCAGATCGCCATCAGGGTGGTGACCATCACGAAGAGGGGCTTGATCGCGGGGAAGGTGACATGGCGGAAGAGCTGGGACGGGCGGGCGCCGTCGATGAGCGCGGCCTCCTCCAGCTCCGGCGGGATCTGGGTGAGGGCCGCGTGCAGGCTGACCGCGGCGAACGGCAGCGCGCCCCAGACGACGACCGCGGCGATCACGGCGAAGCCCTGCCAGGGGTCGGTGAACCAGTTGTGCCGGGCGAGGTCGGCCCCGGGCAGCGTCGACAGGAGCCAGTTGACGAGCCCGTAGTCCGCGTCGAAGAGCCAGCGGAAGATGGCCGCCGCGACCATCACCGGCATCGCCCACACCGCGACGAGCACCGCGGCGAGGACCGCGCGCACCCAGGGCGAGATCCGTCGCATCAGCAGCGCGACGAGCAGGCCGGTCCCCATGGTGAGGCAGACGCAGACGAGGGTGAACAGGGCCGTGCGGCCCACCACCGTCCAGAAGAACCCGTCGCCGAGGATCGTCCGGAACTGTCCGAGACCGGCCCAGGGCGGCGCCGCCCCGCTGAACAGCTCCTTGCGGGTCATGTCCTGGAACGCCAGGGTCACCATGTCGACCAGCGGATAGCCGAGGACGACGAGCAGGGCGAGGAAGGACGGGGCGATGAGCAGATAGGGCAGGCGGGGGCGCGGCCTGTGCCCGGCCGGATCAGCGCTCATTGATCACCGCGTCGATCCGGTGGTCCGCCTCGCGCGCCGCGTCCCGCACGGACGCCTTCCCGGTGGCGATGCGCTCCAGCATCTCGGGCAGGACGTTGGACTTCTCCACCGAGGTCCACCCGGGGGCGAGCGGGGTGACCCAGCCGCGCGCGGCGGCCTGGGCGGCCGGTCCGTTGATCCCTCCGGCGGCGACGTCGGCGAGCTGCACGGTGTTGTTCGGGAGGGTGTTGGCGGCGATCAGCTTCCGCTGCGACGCGTCGTCGGTGAACAGCCGGATCCAGTCGGCGGCCAGCTCCTGGTTCCGCGACTTGGCGGGCACGGCCAGGGTGGAGCCCCCGAGGAACGGGGGGAGCAGCTTCCCGGAGGGGCCGGGGAAGGCGAAGGTGTCGAACTTGCCCTTGAGGCGCGGGTCGCCCCCGGAGCGGGCGTCGGCGGCGGCCTGCGCCTCCCAGGTGTTGCCGTAGAAGACGCCGACCTTGCCCTGCCCGACGACGGCCGGCTGGTCGCCGTTGTCCTTCGCCCGGTCGCCGACGTAGTAGTCGTCCAGGAGCTTCTTCCAGGCGGTCAGACCGGCCACGGACTTCGGCGAGGAGAGGGCGCCCTGCCAGCGGCCGTCCTTCTCCACCGCCATCTCGCCGCCCGCGTCCTTGACGAAGCCCATGGCCGCGTACCAGTAGCGGCCCGGCATGTAGAAGGCCGAGAAGCCGGGGTCCCCGGCGCCGTACTTCGCCTTGAGCCGGTCGAGGTCGGAGATCAGCTCGGGATAGGTGCGCGGGGCGCGGGCGATCCCGGTGTCCTTGAAGTAGTCGGTGCGGTAGACGCCCACGCGGGCGCCCGCGTAGTAGGGCACGCAGTACGTCCGCTCGTCGTGGCGACACGCGTCGGCGAGGGCGGGCAGCCACTGCCCGGAGTGGTCGAAGCTCTTCGGGTCCAGCGGTGCGAAGGCTTCGTTGACGATGTAGTTGGTGGTCTCGCTGTTGCCCATCTCGACCACGTCGGGCACGTTCCGGCCCGCGAGGACGGCGTCCAGCTTCTGGTTCTTCGTCGTCCACTGCTGGTACTGGACGTCGACCTTCACACCGGGATGCTTCTCGGCGAACCGCGCGTTGGCGGAGGCGACCATCTCCGGCCAGCTCTCGCGGGCGTCCACCGTCAGCCACACCGTCAGATCGTCGCCGTCCGCCCGGCCGCCCGAAGTGCCGCCCTCCCCCGAGCCGCAGCCCGTCACCGCGAACAGCAGCAGGGCCCCCAGGACCGCGGATCGGCGGGGCAGGCGCAATGTCATGGATTCCTCCGTGCGGGATTCATCGAGGCGTACGGGACTTCGACGACGGTCTTCTGACTACCCCGCGGAAGGAGGCTCCCCGCCGCGACACGGAGTTTCGGCCGGAAGACGGCGGTGTGCTTCCCGCGAAGGGCCCAGCGTTCCGCCGCTGCGCTGGGCCGATGCCGGGCGGTGACCGGGGGCGGCCACCGTAGTCAAGCCACGCTGACGCGAATGGCACGGTGGGTAGCCGAGTGGCTCTTGACGGTGATGGTGCGGGACACGCAGTTTTGGCCCCTGCGGCACTCCACGACCCCCATCGAAGGGCTTGTACGTGACCGAGCAGAGCACCACCACGTCCGACACCTCCGCCCCCGACGGCTCCGAACACCCCGTGCGGGTCAACGCCTGGAACGGCTGGGACCCCCTGCGGCACGTGATCGTCGGCCGTGCGGAGGGCACCGTGGTGCAGGCCCCCGAGCACGCGGTCCGCCGCGACTACCCCGACGACGGCTTCCCGCTGGGGACGTACGGCCCCATGCCGGCCGACATGGTGGCCGAGGCCGACCAGCAGCTCGACGACTTCTCGGACATGCTGCGGCGGCGCGGCATCCGGGTGGACCGCCCCACCCCGGTCGACTTCACCCGCGAGGTGTCCACCCCGGAGTGGACGCACGACTCCATGTTCGGCTGCATGCCGCCCCGGGACCTGCTGCTCACGGTCGGCAACGAGGTCCTCGAAGCGACCATGTCGTACCGCAGCCGCTGGTTCGAGTACCTCTGCTACCGGCCGGTGCTCCAGAGCCTGTTCGACGCCGACGACCGGATGCGCTGGGAGGCCGCGCCCAAGCCGCGGCTCACCGACGCCTCCTACCGGACCGGGTTCTGGGACACGTACAACGACCTGCCGACCGAGGAGCAGCTGGCCCGGGTCCGTGACTACGACCTGGTGCTCACCGAGGCGGAGCCGCTCTTCGACGCCGCGGACGTGGCCCGGTTCGGCAAGGACCTCTTCGTACAGCTCTCGTTCGTCACCAACAGGAGCGGCTACGACTGGCTGCGCCGCCACTTCCCCGACCACCGGGTGCACGCGGTGACCTCGACCAACACGCATCCGCTGCACATCGACGCCACCTGGGTGCCGCTGCGGCCGGGCCTCGTGCTGCACTGCGGGGAGCGGCTCGCGGACGCCGAGCTGATGGAGTTCTTCAAGCTCAACGACTGGGAGATCGTGGAGGCCGTCCAGCCGGCCAGCTGGGACCATCCGCCCAAGCTCTCCTTCTGCAGCCCGTGGCTCGCCGGGAACATGCTGAACCTCGACCAGAACACGCTGTGCGTGGAGGAGAAGGAGGTACGGCTCGCCGAGCAGCTGTCCTCGTACGGGTTCGAGATCGTGCCGGTGCCGTTCCGGGCGGTCGGGCCGTTCGGCGGCGGGCTGCACTGCGCGACCGTCGACATCGAGCGGGACGGCACCCTGGAGGACTACTTCCCGCACCGCTACGGCCGGTTCTAGGCGCGTCCCGTGGCGGTGACCGACAGGACCGGGGCGGTCGTCCTCGACTTCTACGGGACGCTCGTACGGATGGTGGAGCCGCTGCCGCCGGACCACCGCACCATCTTCGCCCGCCGGGGCCTGGCGGCACAGGGCGAGCTCTGGGGCGACCAGTGGTCGGTGGGCCCCGGCGAGGGCGAGGAGCACACGGCGCACTCGGGCGACGAGACGGCGTACGTGACCTGGGAGCGCGACCGGCTGCGGCGCCGCGCGCGGGCCTGCGGGGTGCCGGAGGCCGCGCTCGACGCTCTGGTCGACGAGATCGACCGGGCGATGAAGGCGGTCCGGCTCGCCCTCTACCCGGACGTGCCCGGGGTGCTCGCGGAGCTGCGGGCACGCGGTCTGCTGATCGCGGTGTGCTCCAACTGGTTCTGGAACCTGGAGGAGTGCGTCGGGTCGGTGGGGATCGGCGGGGCCGTGGACGTGGTGGTGGGTTCCGCGCGTGCGGGGGCCCGCAAACCGCATCCGCTGATCTACCGCACGCTGCTGGAACGCTGCGCGCTGCCACCGGACCGGGTGCTGTTCGTCGGGGACATGTGGGTGCCCGACGTGCTCGGTCCGCTGGCGGCGGGGATGCGGGCGGTGCATCTGTGGCGGCCCGACCGGGCGGTGGACGGTGTCGCGCCGCCCCTGCCGGACGGGGCGGCGCGGATCACCGGTCTGCGCGAGCTCATTCCGGCAGCGGACCCCGGTGGCGGAGACGGTCGAGGAGGTTCCGGGTGACCCGGACGACGGCCGGGTCCTGTTCGTGTCCGCAGACCACGGGCCAGTCGGTGGTGCCCGCGGTGAAGACGGTGCCGCCGGCGGTGTGCAGGCCCATGGTGGCGGCGCGCGGGCTGCTGATGGCCGACTCGCGCACGGGGCCGTTCCAGTGCCCCCACTTGAAGTGATGGAAATCCTCGTGCACCGGTTCGAGGACGTGAATTCCGAGAATGAGGAAGGAGTCCGGAGTTCCGTCCTCCCCGGTCGCGCGGGCGATTCCGTCCGCGTCGTAGGAGAACGCGGCGCCGTCGCATTCGTATCCGATGAGAGGTGTGCCCGCACCCAGCCGGTCCGCGGTGCCGCCGCCCGACCCGTCGCGCAGTCCGGTGCCCTCGTAGACCCAGTGGTCCGCGTGCTGCACGGTGTATCCGACACGGGGGCGGTCGCCGGGCCATTCCGTCGCGGGCCACATCCCGCCGTTCCGGAAACTCACTCCGGTCAGGGTGTTCTCCGGCCTGCCGACGCCGTCGGGCGCGGGTGTCCACCACTGGTCGGTGGCGGGCAGATGAGGATATTCCTCGCCGACGTGGTGGTCGGTGTCGGAAACGAATGCGGTGTTCCGGTCCGTCGGATGCACCCGCCACCAGCAGGTGTTGGCGCTGAAGAAGGCGATGTTCCCGCCGTCGCCGACGAACCGCTCCGCGTGACCGCGCATCGCCGCGCTCCAGTATTCGTCGTGGCCGACGCTGAGGAGCAGGTCGTACGGGGCGAGCAGGCCGGGATCCTCGTGGAGATCGAGATCGGTGCAGTACTCGACGGGGTAGCCGTGGCGCTCCAGCCAGGCGATGAAGGGGGCGTCCCAGTAGGCGAGGTCGACGACGCCCCCGGGACGGTGGAGACTGACCTTGTGACCTCGGGGTTCACCGTCGCCACCGGCCCGGTGGACCGGGTGGTCGTAGAGACTGACGGCCCGCTCCAGACCGGGCCGGTCCGAGCGGTTGTAGGCGTGCCGGGTGAAGGTGGACTTCTTGTAGAGGATGCGGGAGAGGCTGCCGGGGACGCGGGGCCGTACGACGAAGAACTCGCGGGCATGCCCTTCGAGATCCGCCCCGCCGAGCGGGGGAGGATTCTCCGCGCGGCCCGGTCCGCATTCGATGAATTCGACCAGATGGATTCCCGGCTGCCAGTCCTCCGGAACGGGAAGCGCGAGCGGCGGCCAATTCCAGTCGTCGGAGGGCGAGGCGAGCCCGGGTAATCCATCGGGATGGCCGGGCGGGGCGTGCTCGGCGCCCGGGTATTCCCCGGATTCCCCGACAGGTACGAGTTCCTTGCCGAGCCGGTAGAAACGAAGACGGAACCGGGGGGCGTCGGTGGAGATATGAAGTGTCACTTCTCCGCCGACGGTGACACTTTCACGCCCGAGATATCCCTCAATCATGCCGCTCATGCTAGGCAGCCGCCGCGCGGACGACAACGGTGCCGCCAACCGGCCATACCGTCCTCTGTTTTCGGACACGGTGAGAGGGGCGGGACTCTCCGTCCCCGCACCCGGGTAGGGAAAATCCGGAAAAGACGCGGGGTCGTCCGTCGATCGATGAGGGGCTCGCATGAGCAATGAATTCCACGGTGAATTCCGTGTACGGGAACTGGTGCTGGGTATCGAGGGGCTCGCGCTGCTGCGCCACGCCGTGGACGGTGACGAGACGTTCCTCCGCGAACGGGTGGCCGAGATGCGCCGCTTCGTCCTCGACGAGGAGAAGCTTCCGGACGGCGGGGCCCAGGTCAGTGAGCTCGACGCGGCGGCGGGCTACGCGTCCTGGTCCGCGGTGTACGACTCGCTGCCCAGCTCGTACATCGAGGTGGAGGAGCCGGTCGTCCGCACGATCCTGGACGGCCTCGCGCCCGGAACGGCGCTGGACGCCGCCTGCGGCACCGGCCGGCAGACCCGGGAGCTGACCGCACGGGGCCACCGGGTGATCGGCGTCGACCAGTCGCCGCACATGATCGAGAAGGCCCGCGAGCACACCCCGGGCGCCGAGTACCGTCTCGGGCACCTGGACGCCCTGCCGCTCGACGACGACTCCGTCGATCTCGCCGTCTGCTCACTGGCCATGACACACCTTCCGGACGTCGCCCCCGCCGTGGCGGAGCTGGCCCGGGTGGTGCGGCCCGGCGGGCGGATCGTCGTCACGGACATGCACCCGTTCGTGATCGCGCTCCAGGGCCAGTGCCTCTTCGTGCACGGCGCCGAGGAGCTGGCCTTCGTCCGCAACCACGTCCATCTGGCCGGACACTACCTGGAGGCGTTCGGGCGCGCGGGGCTGCGGGTGCGCGGCTGCCACGAGCCGCTGTTCAACGGACGCCTCGCGCCCGGCGGTTACGAGGAGTTCATCGCGGAGGCGGCCCTCGCCGCCTGGGAGGGGCTTCCGATCGTCGTCGTCTGGGACGTCGAGGTCCCCGCCCGGTAAGGAGACAGCATGGCCCTGGCACTGATTCGACACTCGGAACGGCCCGAGCTGTGGGACCGGATCCCCGAGCGGTTCGCCGGCGTGGTGCCCGAGTACAACCTGCACGGAGATATCAACGGCGACTACTGGAACCGGCTGTTCGACGACTTCCCGGAGTTCCAGTTCCTGCTGTACGACGACGAGCGCGACACCATCGCCGGGGCGGGCCGCTCGCTGCCCCGCACCTGGGACGGGACCGCGGCGGACCTCGGTCCGGGTCTGGACGACTCGATCGCGCGGGCCTTCGCGGACCGCGACGCCGGGCGCGCCCCGGACGCGCTGTGCGCGCTGGGCATCGAGGTCGCCGAGGACCACCAGGGCAGGGGTCTGTCCAAGGTGCTCCTCGACGCGATGTCGGAGACGGCGCGCCGCGCCGGTCTGGGGACGGTCCTGGTGCCGGTGCGCCCCACCTGGAAGGACCGGTACCCGCTGGTCCCGATCGAGCGGTACGCGGCGTGGACCCGGGACGACGGGAGCCCGTTCGACCCCTGGATCCGGACCCAGGTGGGCGCGGGCGGCACCCTGGCGGCGGCGTCCGCGCGCTCCTCCCGGATCACGGGGACGGTCGCCGAGTGGGAGAGCTGGACGGGCCTGGCCCTTCCGGAGGACGGCGAGTACGTCTTCCCCGGCGGCCTCGCACCGCTCCGGGTCGACCGGGCGCGGGACCTGGCCGCCTACTGGGAGCCGGGTGTATGGATCACGCACCCGGCCGGGGCCGCGCGGACCCGGTCCGCTCCGGACGACGGGCGCTGAGGGCTGTCGTCGCACTCCCGGCGGGGTGCGACGACGGCTGCCTCCCCGGCTCCCGGCGGCGTCCGGGCGCCGGGCCCCTCAGTCGAGCCGCTCTCCGGCACGGACGGCCGTCCACGCGAACGCGGCCATCGCGCGGACCTCGTCCGGACCCGCCTCGGGGCGGCGTTCGGGCGGGAGTCCGGCGGGTCCGGCCGTGGCGACGGCGGAGTGCCGCAACCGGTCGAGCGCCTCCGCGGGCACGCCGTCCGGCAGCGGCCCCAGGCCGCGCGCGGCGTGCGCCGACTGCCGCCCGAGCAGCAGGCAGTGGGTCCACAGCTCCGTCGCGAACGCGCGGCCGAAGGTCCGCGCCACTTCTTCGGCGAGCTCCTCCGGCAGATGCGCGTCCCGCGCGGCGCCGACCGTCTCCTCCGTGAGCCCGGTCGCGGGCAGGGCGTCCCGCCAGCGGTGGTGGCCGCGCCCGCCGTCGGCGCCGTGCTCCTGCCCGACGAGCCGGATGTAGCCCTCGCCGTACCGCATGTAAGGGACCCAGCCCGGCTCCTCCAGTACCCGGCCCCGGTCCAGCAGCGGCGCGGCGTCCGCGGCGGAGGTGGGACAGACGGCGAGCCGGATGCCCTGGGCGGCGTGGTCGTTGATGCTGGTCGTGCCGATGTGCTCGACGACGTTGGGCACGGCGAGCAGGCTCATCCGGCCCCGCTCCCGGAAGAAGACGGAGAGCAGTTCGTCGTCATGGCGCTCGGCGCTGTCACGGGCGTACGCGCGGAACGCGGCGGCGCTCGCGGCGGGCAGGCAGACGGCGAGGGACGGCGTGAACTCGTCCGGGACGGCGCGCACCCAGGAGGCACCGGCGAGGGCGGCGAGACGGGCGGCGGCGCCGTTGCGCGCGTGCCAGTTGGTGTAGAAGACCAGCGCCTCGTCGGGGAACCGGGCGGCGGCACGGGCGACGATCTCCAGGAGTTCGGGGGGCGCGTCGACGTCGTCCTGGACGACGAGGTGGTGGCCGGCCGCCTCCGGGTCCGCGGCGGCCCAGGCGACCAGGGCGGTGCGCAGGGCGGAGGGCGGGCCCTCCGGGGCCGGGTCGAGGGCGAGACCGCCGAGCCGCAGCCGGTCGGCGAGGTCCTGGGCCTGAGCGAGGCGTACGGGGTGGGTCATGACGGCCGAACTCACATGAGGCATGGTCACACGGCGCTCCTCGGCAGGGATGGTCGTCGGTCATGCTCGCAGAGCGCGGACGGACGGGCCCCGGGGTGCCGGGAGTTTGGCCGGATCAGTAGCGGTGACGCGCGGTCCAGTGGGAACGGGCGGCCGGCTCGCCGTCGGCGGAGAACCGCACGGCGTGGTGGTGGCGGGGGCCGGGGGCGTCGTCGCCGGGGGAGACCGGGGACGGCCGGAGTCCGCGCAGGAGAAGGAAGGCGGCGAGGAGCCAGGACAGACCGATGACCGCGTCGGCGTACACCAGGACGGCGAGCGGTGGGGCACCGACGCCGTGCACGGCCACCACCGCGAGGGCCGCGAGGCCGCTCCCGGCCGTGAACAACAGGCACCTCGGGGCTGGCCGCACTGTGAACACCTCTCGTCCGCCGTACCACTTCCACCAAGTGAACGGCAGACAAACGTTCCCTGTGACGCTCCATTCCGGCCAGGCTGTTTCCGCCACGGCGCGGAGGCGGCCACGCGTCGCGCCCGCGCCACCCGCCGGGCACCGGCTCATGCGGACGAGCGGTCCGGTCGGCCGGCCTCCGCCGGGCGCCGGCGCGCGGCGCCTCCGGCCCCCCGGCGCGACCGGTGGCCGCCGCCGCGGGCCTGCGATCAGGCCGCCCCCGTACCGCGCCGGCCCTTGTAGTTGATCTTCATGGCGTCCATGTCCGTCACCGTGGACCGCAGGGCGCCGTGGCCGTACCCCCGCTCGTTCAGAAAGGTCTCCGCGCGGTCCTCGGCGATCGCACCCGCCATCTCCTCGCCGTCGTCGGAGACCACCACGTACCGGAAGCTGAAGTGCTTGAGCACACGGTCGTACGCGAGCGAGCCCTCCTCGGTGAACTGCATCGCGCTCAGCCCGTGTCCGTCCACCTCGGACAGCAGCCGGGTCCGGGCCTCGTCCGTCAGGCCGTCCCAGGTGCCGCGCACGATCACTCGGTAGGTGTGCTGCGTGCTCATCGTGTTCTGCTCCGCGTTCCGTCCGTGTGGCGCACCGGCCACCGCCATGGGTCGTCGGGGCCAAGGCTACGGCGGTACGGGCGGGGCGCATCCGTATTTTCGGGCGGCGCCGGGAACGCCCCGGGGCCTTTGCCGAAGTCTGACGGCAGTGCCCCTGGCCCGGCCGCTGCCCAGCGTGTTCCATGGTCATCGGGGACGCCCGGACCCGCGGCGTCCCGTGCGAGGGAGCGAGGTTGTCTTGGCCACGACCGTACGACGTGCCGTACTGACTCTGCCCGCCGCGCCACTGGGCCCGGAGAATCCGCTGCCCGCGTTGCGGCCGCTCGACGAGATGCATGTGATCGACGACCGCGACCGGGCGGCGCTGCCGCGCGACATGGCACGCCAGATCGGCTACCGGCCGCTGACCACGGTGCTGCCGGTGCGCGTCCTCGACGGCTACGGCCGTGAGCGGACCCCCACCGGTCTCGACGCGATCGTCATCGAGAACGACCGGCTGCGGGCCACCGTCCTGCCCGGACTCGGCGGGCGGATCCACTCCCTCCACCACAAGCCGACCGGCCGCGAACTGCTCTACACCAACCCCGTGCTCCAGCCCGCCGACTTCGCGCTCAACGGCGCCTGGTTCTCCGGCGGCATCGAGTGGAACATCGGTGCCACCGGCCACACCACGCTCTCCTGCGCCCCGCTCCACGCGGCCCGCGTCCCCGCGCCGGACGGGGGCGAGATGGTCCGTCTCTGGGAGTGGGAACGGCTGCGCGACCTGCCGTTCCAGGTGGACCTGTGGCTGCCCGCGGACTCCGACTTCCTGCACGTGGGCGTACGGATCCGCAATCCGCACGAACACACCGCCCCCGTGTACTGGTGGTCCAACATCGCCGTGCCCGAGGGCGAACGCACCCGTGTCCTGGCCCCTGCCGACGAGGCGTGGCACTTCGGGTACGAACGGACCCTGACCCGGGTCCCGGTGCCGGTGAGCGGCTCCGTCGACCGTACGTACCCGCTGCGCGGCGACTTCCCCGCCGACTACTTCTACGAGGTGCCCGACGGCGCCCGCCGCTGGATAGCCTCGCTCGACGAGGACGGCCACGGACTCGTCCAGACCTCGACCGATCTGCTGCGCGGCCGCAAGCTCTTCCTCTGGGGCGGCGGCGCGGGCGGGCGGCGCTGGCAGGAGTGGCTGACCGAGCCCGGCACCGTCGGCTACGCCGAGATCCAGGCCGGACTCGCCCGCACCCAGCTGGAGCACGTCCCCCTGGAACCGGGCGCCGAGTTCAGCTGGCTGGAATCGTACGGGCCGCTGTCCGCGGACCCGGGCACCGTGCACGGCGAGGACTGGGCGGCGGCCCGCGCCGAGACCGAACAGCGGCTCGCCGAGGCGCTGCCGCGCGCCGACGTCGAGGCCGCCCACGCCGCCTGGCGCCGCTGCGCCGACACCGAACCAGGCGAGTCGCTCGCCACCGGCTCGGGCTGGGGCGCGCTGGAGGTCCGGCGGGGGAAGTACGAACTTCCCGGCACCCCCTTCGCCGACTCCACCCTCGGCGAACAGCAGCGGCCCTGGCTGGAGTTGCTGGACCACGGCACCTTCCCGGCGCCGGACCCCGCGGTGCCGCCCGGCCCCTCCCTGGTCTCCCCGCACTGGCGCGACATGCTGGAGACGGCTCCCGCCGAACCCCTCACCGAATACCACCTGGGCGTCGCCCAGTGGCATGCGGGCGACCGCGCGCAGGCGGTGCGCAGCTGGGAACGCGGACTGGCGCTCGCCCCGTCCCGCTGGCCGTTGCTGAGGTGTCTGGCCGTCGCCGCCGAGGAGGGCCGTCAGTGGGGCCGGGCCGCGGACCTCTGCGGCGAGGCGTTCGACGCGCTGTGCGCGGAGCGCCGCGACGAGGACGAGGCATGGACGGCGGCCGCGGCGGCACTGGGCCGGGAGGCGATGGAGGCCCTGCTGAAGGCGGGGCGCCCCGCCGGGGTCCGGGCCGTGTGGACGGCGCTGCCCCCGGCGGTCCGGCGGCGCGGCCGCTTCCGCCTGCTGGAGGCCCGGCTGCTGATCGCCGAGGGCGACCGGGCGGCCGCGCGGGCCGTCTTCGACGAGGGCTTCGAGGTCGCGGATCTGCGCGAGGGCGCGGAGATCCTGGACGAGGTGTGGGCCCGGATCACCGACGACCCGCTGCCCGACATGTACAACTACCGGATGCGCCCCAGGAGTTGACGGAGGTGTGATCCCGTCCGCCGTCCGGCCCTCACGGGCCGGTCGGCAGGCTCCGGTCGGCGTACTCGAAGACCGAGCCGTCCGGGTGCACGGCGATCAGATTGCGGCCGACCGGCGTCGGCACCGGACCCGCCAGGATCCGGGCACCGACGCGGGTCAGCGCGGCGTGCGCGTCGTCGACGTCCTTCACCGCGATCGTCGCCGTCACCTTGCGCAGGATCTCCAGCTCCGCCTCCGGGCCGCTCATCAGGAGGAAGCAGCTGATCGCGGCGACCGACACCCCGCCGCGCTCGAAGCGGAGCGCCGAACCGCCCGTGAGCTGCTCGTAGAAGACCACCGCGGCCTCCAGGTCGTCGACGCAGATACGGAGCGTGGTTCCCAGAATATCCATGCACGCAAGGGTAGTTGGCGGCCCATCGGCGCGTGATCGATTCGGGGAGGCCGGGCGGGCTCAGACCCGGCAGAGCAGCTCGCCGTGCGGAACCATGAACCAGGCGTCGTCCCCCGTGCCCCACTCGCGCCAGGCGGCCGCGATCTCCGCCAGTTCCCCGGCGCTCGCGTGACCGCCCGCGACGGCCATCTCCGTGTACGTCGAACCGACCGTGCGGTCCGCCCACATGCCGCTCCACCAGGTCCGGCTCTCCGGGGTGGCGAAGCACCAGCTGCCGGTGGTCGGGGTGATGTCGGTGAACCCGGCCCGGCGGGCCCAGGAGAGCAGTCGGCGGCCCGCGTCCGGCTCGCCGCCGTTGGCGCGGGCGACCCGGCGGTACAGGTCCAGCCAGTCGTCCAGCCCGGGAAGCTCCGGGTACCAGGCCATCGCCGCGTAGTCGCTGTCGCGGACCGCGACCACGCCGCCGGGGCGGCAGACCCGCCGCATCTCGCGCAGCGCCCGCACCGGGTCGCCCACGTGCTGGAGCACCTGATGGGCGTGGACGACGTCGAAGGAGTCGTCGGGAAAGTCCAGCGCGTGCACATCGGCGACGGCGAAGTCGACGTTGTCCAGGCCGCGTTCGGCCGCGACCCCGGCGGCCTGGGACAGGATCTCCTGGGCGGTCTCGACGGCGGTCACCCGGCCGGGAGCGACGAGCGCGGCGAGGTCGGCGGTGATGGTGCCCGGTCCGCAGCCGACGTCCAGCACGGTCAGGCCGGGGCGGAGCTCGTCGAGCAGATGGGCTGCGGAGTTGGCGGCGGTGCGCCAGCGGTGCGAGCGCAGCGCCGGTTCCTGGTGGCCGTGGGTGTAGACGGCGGTCTCCTTCGGCATGGCCGTGGATCCTTCCTCGGGGCGCGGAGCCCGAACGCGCGCCGCGCGAAGGGCTGATCGTCGGCTCCACCGTACGCGCCGATGTCGAATATTGAGATATGCGTCTTGCGATACGGACGCCCCTCGGGGTCGCCGGTGGCCGTCGCGCGGGAAGGCGGCCCGGTCGGCGGGCACGGGAAGGGCGGCCGACCCGGCGTCGGCCGCCCCGGTCCGTCCGGCTCGTCCCGGCACGGCTGCTCCCCGAAGCTCTCTCAGACCGGCATGGGGCAGTACACCGTCAGCGCCTCCGGGAGCTTGTCGAGCACCAACGCCTCCTGGCTGTAGGCGACTTCGCCGTCGAACGCGTAGGGGGTGCCGGGTGCCAGACCGGTGATCCGGATCCGGCGGCGCCGCTGCGCCGCGTGGACGGGGGAGCGGGTGAGCGGCCCCGCGACGGCCGCGGCGAGCAGCCGCAGCCCCGGCACACGGCCGCCGTGCACCACCCGCACGTCCAGCAGCCCGTCCGCGAGGTTGTGCCGGCGGCCCGGCGCCGGGCCCACGCGCTGGAACATCCCGTTGCCCACGAACAGCAGCCACAGCGGACGCCGCCGCCCCTCCACCTCCATCTCCAGCGGACGGTCCCCGCGCAGCGCCTTCCAGGCCGCGAGCACACCCGCGGGCCAGCCTCCGATCCTGGGGGACCAGTGCTCACGGGCCCGCACCAATTCGGGGTAGACGCCCAGGCTGAACGCGTTGAGGAAGTAGCCGTGGGCGCCACCGGGCCCCTCGGGTCCCGGCCGGAAGCGGCCCAGGTCGACCCGGACCGCGTCGCCGGCGACCAGCGCCGTACAGACGTCGTCCACGGTCTCGATGCCCAGGTCGTAGGCGAAGTGGTTCAGCGTCCCGCCCGGGAACACTGCCAGCGGCACCCCGTGCACGGCGGCGACGGCCGCGGCCCGGTTGACCGTGCCGTCCCCGCCGCACACCCCCAGGACCCTGCCCCGGCCCGCCGCCTTCTCCAGCTCGGCGGAGAGCTCCTCCGGGGCGCACTCCACCACCTCGGCGTCCGGCAGCGCGCCGCGTACCTGGGAGGCCGTCGCCGTGGCGGTGCCCGACTCCTGGTTGACCACGACCACCAGGTCCTTGCCGGTCGGCAGCGCGGGCGCGTGTGCGGGCGGGCGGCCCGGAGCCGGCAGCTGACCGCGGGTCGGCACGACTCCGCGCAGTGCCAGCGCGGCGCCCACACCGATCACCGCGCCGGCCAGCACATCACTCGGATAGTGGACCCCGGTGTAGACGCGGGACGCGGCGACGGAGAGGGCCAGCGGCGCCACGACCGCGCCCCAGCCCTTCGATTCGAGGGCCACGCCCGTGGCGAACGCCGCGGCCGACGCGGCGTGCCCGGAGGGGAAGGAGGTGGTGAACGGCTGACGCGCGAGCCGCCGGACCACCGGCACGGCGTCCAGCAGCGGGCGCTGTCTGCGTACCGCGCTCTTGCCGAGGATGTTGGTCACGGCCGAGGCCACGCCCAGCGAGGCGACCCCGCGCAGGGCGGCCCGCCTGGCCCGCGCACTGCCGCCCAGGGTCGCGAGCCCGGCCGCGGCCCCCAGCCACAGGAGTCCGTGGTCGGCGCTGCGGCTCAGCCGTGGCAGCACCGGCCCCGCGCCCGGCCAGTTCCGGTGGGCCAGCCCCCGGAACACGGCGAGATCGCGGCGGTGCAGCACATCGCGGAGCGCGGTGGACGACGGGACGGTGAACGGGAGGCGCGAAGCTGAGAACGGTGCGGACATGGGACAGCGCATACCCCGCCCGGCCGCGCCGAACCAGCAGGCGCGCGGGCCGTGCCGCCGGATCGCCCGCGCGCGGACCACGCACGGACCGTCCGCGCACCCGTCCGCCGAGCCCCCGCCGGTACCGGCCACCGGGGGCGAACCCCCTGACCGGCCCCCCTTGCCCGGCCCCCGGTCCCGCCCGGCCGCCGCTGCGGTGCCCTGGCCGCACGTCTACGCTGAGCGCGTGATTCCGGTGATCCGCCGGACCGAGGAACACGAGGGGGCCGACGGTCCCCGCGGCCGGAGCGCCGAAGGCGATCCGGCCGGTTCGGACACCACGAGGGGCGAGACAGTGAGCGGCACAGACCTGGACGTGGCCGTGGCCGAACAGGCCGAACTCGGCGAGGGGCCGACCTGGGACGCGGCCGCGGGACGGCTGATCTGGGTCGACATCGTCTCCGCCCGCGTGCACACCTACGACCCGGTGAGCCGCCGCCGCACGGTGATGGCGACCGAACAGCACGTCGGCGCGGCCAAGCCCCGCGCGGGCGGCGGACTCGTGGTCAACCTCCGCGACGGCATCGGCCTGTACGACCCCGACGGCGCCTTCCGCTGGCTGGTCCACGACCCGGTGCCGGGACGGCGCGGCAACGACGCCGCCATCGCACCGGACGGGGCGCTGTGGGCGGGCAGCATGCGCTACGACGACGCGCCGGACGGAGGCGGTCTCCGGCGGATCGCGGCCGATGGCGCGGTGACCCCGGTGCCGACCGCGGTGACGTGCGGCAACGGCATCGGATGGAGCCCGGACGGGCGGCTGATGTACTTCATCGACACCCCCACGCGCCGCGTCGACGTCTTCGACACCGACGGCGAACACGCCGTGAACAGGCGCCCGTTCGCCACCATCGAGGACGGGGCGGGCTTCCCCGACGGACTGACGGTCGACGCCGAGGGGGCCGTCTGGGTCGCGCTCTGGGACGGCGCGGCGGTGCGCCGGTACACGGCCGACGGCGCCCTGGACCGGACCGTCGCGCTGCCGGTACGGCGCCCGACCGCCTGCGCCTTCGGCGGCGTCGGACTGCGCGACCTCTACATCTCGACGGCCCGCACCGGGCTCACCGCCCCGCACCCGCTGTCCGGTTCGCTGCTCGTGCTGCCCGACGCGGGACACGGAACGCCCCAGCCGGTCTTCGCGGGCTGAGCCCGCCCCGGCGGCCGGCCGTCGCGCCGTCGGCGGGCGTGGCCGGCCGAACCCTCGTATAAAGGGCCCTGAGTGCACAGGGCCCTGAGCGCGAGACCGGCGCGACAGGGCGACGGGGCGGCGGCGAAGGAGGCCCGGATGGCGCGGCAGCGGACCGGACGGGGCTCCGTACGCGAGGACCGGGGCCCCGTCCGGTACGGGCCGCCCGCCCCGGACCCCGGTCTGCCCGTGCTGCCGGAGCTGGCCGAGGTGCTCGCCTCGGCGGCGGCCGGCGGCGAACCCGAACCGACCGGTGGCGGCCCCGCGCTGCGCGCGGCCGCGGCCGCCTACTGGGAGCGGCGCGGGCTGCCCGGCTCCCCGGAGCGCATCGCCGCGGCCCCCGGCGCCTCGCCGCTGCTGCTCGCGCTGATCGCCGCGCACGGCGGCGACGTCCTCATGCCCCGCCCCTGCACGGCCACCTGGATTCCGCAGGCCCGGCTGCTCGGCAGGCCCGCCTACCAGGTGCCGACCCCGGCCGAGTGCGGCGGTGTGCCCGATCCCTACGCGCTCCTGGAGACCGTGCGCAGGGTGCGCGCCGAGGGCGGCCGCCCCCGGCTGCTGCTGATCTCGGCCGTCGACGACCCGACCGCCACCGTCGCCCCGCCCGAGCTGGTGCGCGAGGCGTGCGAGGCGGCGGTCGCCGAGGGGCTGCACGTCATCAGCGACGAGACCTGGCGCGACACCCTGCACCGCCCGCACGACACGGTCCTGCTCAGCCCGGCCGAGATGTGCCCGGACGACGTCACCGTCGTCTGCGACCTCGCCGGCGCGCTGACCCCGTCCGCCTGGCCGGTCGCGGTCGCCCGGTTCCCGGACACCGGACGGGCGGCGGTCCGCCACGCCCGTACGCTCGACATCCTCACCGCGCTCGGGGCGCACGTCACCGGGCCGGTCGCCATGGCCGCCGCGCACGCGCTGCGCGAACCGGCCGCCGTGACGGAGCGGGTCCGCCGGGCCGCCGCGCTCCAGGCCCGGGTCGCCGCCGCGGCCCACCGCGCGGTCCTGGCGGCGGGCGCGCTGGCCAGGCCCCCGCAGGCGGGCCGCCACCTCTACGCCGACCTCGGCCCGCTCAGATCCCGGCTGGCGAGCCGGGGCGTCACCGACTCCCTGGAGCTGGAGGAGTACCTGACGGAACGTCTCGGAGCCCCGACGCCGGGCGGGCACCGGTTCGGCGACGAACTGGGCGCGCTGCGCGTACGGCTGGGCACCGGGACGCTGCTCGGGTCCACCCCGGAGCAGCAGCTGGAGTCCCTCACCGCTGTGGCGCCCCTGGAATTGCCGCACGTGGCCGAAGCCCTGAGCATTTTCGGGACGGCCCTCGACGAACTCCGCTGAGCGACCGCGAGACACGCGAGACAGGAGTCTCCCGATGACGGAACAGACCGAGCGCTCCGGCACCGGAACCGCGCGGCCGCGCCGGGCGGCCCGCGGCAGGGTCCTCGAACCGCGTCCGCTCGGCGAGGTCCGGGTCTGGCCCGCGAGCTTCGCCGACCGGCTCACCGCGCCGCTCCCCGGAGTCATAGGCATGTCCCGACTGGCCCGTGAGCGTGCCCTCCGCCCCGACGCGGAAGGACTGCGCGGCATCCACCGGCTCCCCTACGCCCCCGAGCCCCTGCCGACGGTCCCCGCGGACGGCACCTGCGTCACCTGGGCCGGGCACGCCAGCTGGATCATCCGCACCGGCGGGCTGACCGTCCTCACCGACCCCGTCTGGTCCCGCCGCATCCTCGGAACCCCGGCCAGGATCACCCCGGTCGGCGTCCGCTGGGAGGACCTGCCGCCCGTGGACGCCGTCGTCATCAGCCACAACCACTACGACCACCTGGACGCCCCCACCCTGCGCAGACTGCCCAGGAACACCCCGCTCTTCGTGCCCGCCGGGCTCGGCCGCTGGTGCCGCCGACGCCGCTTCACCCGCGTCACCGAACTCGACTGGTGGGAATCGGCCGAGCTCGACGGCGTCCGCTTCGACTTCGTACCGGCCCACCACTGGTCCAGACGCACCCTCACCGACACCTGCCGCTCCCTGTGGGGCGGCTGGATCATCACCGCTCCCGGCCCCGGCGGGCAGCGGATCCACTTCGCCGGGGACACCGGCTACGGACACTGGTTCGGCGAGATCGGCAGCCGCCACCCCGGGATCGACCTGACCCTGCTGCCGATCGGGGCGTACGAACCGCGCTGGTGGCTCGGTGACGTGCACACCGACCCCGAGGAGGCGGTGCGGGCCTACGAGGACCTCGGCGCGCGGGCGATGGCGCCGATGCACTGGGCCACCTTCCTGCTCTCCGCGGAACCCGTGCTCGAACCGCTGACCCGGCTGCGTACCGCCTGGCAGCGGGCCGGACACCCCCGGAGCCTGCTCTGGGACCTGCCGATCGGCGCCTCGCGCGTACTGGAACCGGCCCCCCGTACGGTCAGTGGCTGAACCGGGCCCGCGCCCTGCGCCACACCGCGGGCGCCCCGCTGATCAGCAGCGTCAGGCCGACCGCCGCGACCACCCCCTGCCACGGCTCCGGGAAGAGCGAACCGCCCAGGACGCCGATCAGCTGATACGTCGCCGCCCAGGCCAGACACGCCGGCACGTCCCCGCGGGCGAACCGCCGCAGCGGCATCCGGCCCAGCAGACAGGCCAGCATCACCGGTATCCGCCCCGCGGGCACCAGCCGGGACAGCACCAGCACCGCCGCACCGTGCTCGTCCAGCTTCCGCTGGGCCTGCGCCAGCCGCTCCGGAGCGGCCCGGTCGCTGATCGTCCGCAGCCACTTCGAGCCGTTCTTCGACCGCACCCCGCGCCGGCCGAGCCAGTACAGGCAGATGTCACCGAGGAACGCCGCGGCCGACGCCACCGCGAAGACGATCAGCGACGAGAACGGCGACGACTGGTGCAGCGCCACCACCCCGGCCGAACTCACCAGCGCGCCCGTCGGCACCACCGGTACCAGCGCCCCCAGTGACACCAGCAGGAACAGCGACGGATAGCCGACGGCCTGCTGCGTCGACTCCGGGGGCAGCTGCCTCACGACCTCAAGGATCACCTGGCGGCCTCCGGCCGCACACGCTCGCCGTGGGACAGCCGGTGCACGGCCACCTCCGGCGCCAGCAGCGCCGCCTTGCGGACGAACTCGTCGCCCGGCGAGTGGAACTCGTGCGGCCTGACCCCGTCCAGGCCGATCGGCCAGTACGTGCCGTAGTGCACCGGCACGGCCGACCTCGGCGCCAGCCGCGCCAGCGCCTGCGCCGCCCGGCCCGCGTCCAGATGACTGTGGCCCAGATACGGGCCCCAGCCGCCCACCGGCAGCAGGGCCACGTCCACCGGGCCGACCGACCGCGCCATGTCGTCGAAGAGCCCCGTGTCCCCGGCGAAGTACGTCCGGGCCTCGCCCTCGACCACGAAGCCGAGCGCGGGGGAGCGGTGCGGGCCCACCGGCAGCCGCCTGCCGTCGTGCAGCGCCGGGACCGCCCGCACCCGCACCTCGCCGACCCGGACCTCGTCGCCCGGGGCCACCTCGGTGATCCGCAGCCCGCGCACCGAGCGCAGCACCCGCAGCCCCGGCACCGAGCGCACCGCGCCCAGCGGCACGACCAGCCTGCTGCCGGGGGCGAGCCTGGCCAGGGACGGCAGATGCAGATGGTCGGAGTGCAGATGGGAGACGAGCACCACGTCGGCGACGGCGGCCTCGGGACCGGGCAGTTCGCCGCGGCGGCGGCGCAGATGCGCGAAGCGCCGGGCGAACAGCGGATCGGTCAGCACCCGCACCCCGGAGTCCTCGATGGTGCAGGTGGCATGGCCCCACCAAGTGACGTCCACCGGCACGCGCCGCCTCCTCGTCCCCGGGCTCCTCGGATTCCGGCCCCGGCATCGAGCCTAAGGGCTGGACCGGGGCAAGGGCGCACAGGTGTTCCGGGGCAGTGCGCCCCGCACTCCCGCCCTCCCGGCACGCGCCTTCTTGCGCCGGGGTCCGGGGGGTAGGGTCGCCGGTACGCCTAGGGCCCCGCGTCCGGATCGGGTTCCACGAGCCCGGCATGATCCGGTCGAGGCGCCCTGACACCGGGGGGACGGTCATGGGGGACGTGACGGACGTACGGGTGGCGGCCATCGCCAGCCTCACACCGCTCGAAGAGCTGGACAGCGATCCGTTCCTCGTGGACACCCGCGGCCAGCACGACATGTGCGCCCGCTGGGCCGCCGACAAGGGCTATGTCGTCACCCGGCAGCTGCGGTTCCACGGTCTGCGCCCCGACCACCACGCCCTGTGGACCGACGTCGAGAACGGCGAGGTGGAACTCTTCGTCGCCGCCAACGACCGGGTGCTGGCACGGGCCCTCACCTCGGTGCCGGAGTTCGCCGCCGAGTGCGAGCGGCGCGGGGTCCGCCTGGAGATCGCCGGGCTGGACGAGCCGACGTACAGCGCCCGCGCCAAGGCGAGCGTGCACCGCCGCCTCTCCATGCCGACCGCCGGTTACGACGGCTGCTGACCGGGGCGCCGGCCGCCGTGGCCGAGGGACCGCGCACCCGCTGTGCAAAGCTGGGGGGCCAGGGCCCGGAACGGCGGGGTCCGGACGTGAGGTGGAACGGCGTGGGTGACGGGCGATGGCGAACAGCCGGCAGCGCCCTGATGCGAGTGGTGGTGGTGTGGGCGGTCTCGACGCTCACGATGCTGGCGCTCGCCGGGATACTGCCGGACTTCCAGCTCCAGTCGGACGACGGCGACACCATCACCAAAATAGCGTTCACCGCCGCCTGGGGCGCCGGAGCGTTCGGCCTGCTCTCCGCACTGGTCTGGCCGGCCCTGGTGAGGGCGTTGCTCATCGTGCCCGCGCTCGTCCTCGGGTTGCTGGTCTTCTTCCTGAACGGCTCGCTCCTGCTGCTCGCCCTGCGGCTCATCCCGGACGGGCGCGGCGCCGCCGACCCGCAGACGGCCGTGGTCGTCGCCGCCGTGATGTCCGCCGTCGCCTCCGCGACCTCCACCGCGCTCGCCGTCCGCGACGACAACGCCTACCGGCGCAGGCTCTCCCGGCTGGCCGTGCGCCGCCGTCGGCGCAGCGGAACGGACAGCGGGCGCAGCGGACCGCCGGGCACCGTCTTCATCCAGCTCGACGGCGTCGGCCACGACGTGCTCGCCCGCGCCGCCGACGAGGGCCTGATGCCGACCGTCGCGCGGTGGCTGGCCGACGAGGAGGGGCACCGGCTCACCCCGTGGCGCACCGACTGGTCCAGCCAGACCGGCGCCAGCCAGCTCGGCATCCTGCACGGCAGCAACCACGACGTCCCCGCCTTCCGCTGGTACGAGAAGGAGACCGGCGACGTCATGGTCTCCAGCAGACCCGCGAGCGCCCTCGAACTCCAGCGCAGGGCCGTCGCCCGCACCCACGACGGCGGGCTGCTCACCCTGGACGGCGCCAGCCGGGGCAACCTCTTCAGCGGCGGCGCCGACCAGCTGGCGCTGGTCCTGTCCATGGCGGCCCGCTTCGGCAAGGGCCGCCGCTCCAGGGCCGGGTACTTCGCGTACTTCTCCGACCCGGCCAACGCCGTACGCACCGCGTTGTCGTTCGTCGCCGAGGTCTGCCGCGAGATCGGCCAGTCGACCCGGGCGCGCATGCGCAAGGAGACGCCCCGGATCAAGCGCGGCGGGCTGTACCCCTTCATCCGGGCCTTCGCGACCGTCGTCGAACGCGATGTGGTGGTCGCCGCCGTCATCGGCGACATGTTCGCCGGCCGCACCGCCGTCTACGCCGACCTGGTCGCCTACGACGAGGTGGCGCACCACTCCGGACCGGACAGCCGCGACGCCGACAAGGTGCTCGCCCGCCTGGACCGCTCGCTCGCCCTGATCGTCAAGGTCACCGAGCACACCCCGCGCGCCTACCGGATCGTGCTGCTGTCCGACCACGGGCAGAGCCCCGGGGAGACCTTCGCGGGGGCGTACGGGCTGACCCTCAAGGATCTGGTGCGGGCGGGCTGCGGACTGCCCGTGCCCCGCCGGGCGCAGCGCACCCCCAGCGCCTCGGAGGCGCGCGACGCGGTACGGATCGCCCTGCACCGGCCGGTCGACGCGGGGGCGGAACCCCTCGCCAGGCCGTCCGACCCCGTGGTCCTCGCGTCCGGGAACCTCGGGCTGATCTCCTTCCCCGACATCCGCGGTCGCGCCTCGCGCGAACAGCTGGACCACAGCCGCCCGGCCCTCCTCGGCACCCTCGCCAACCACCCCGGCATCGGCTTCCTGCTGGTCCGCAGCGAGCGCCACGGATCGGTGGTGCTGGGCCGCGGCGGGACGGAGGTCCCGGTGGCGGAACTGGTGGACGGGGAGGGGCCGCTGGCCCCCTTCGGCCCCGGGGCCGCCGAGGCGGTCCGGCGGACCGACACCTTCCCGCACGTCGCCGACATCATGGTCAACTCGATGTACGACGGTGCCACGGGACAGGTGCACGCCTTCGAGGAACAGATCGGCTCGCACGGCGGTCTGGGCGGCGAGCAGTCCCGGCCGTTCCTGCTGTGGCCGGCCGAGTTGTCCGCGCCGGTGGCACCGGACGCGGAACTGGTGGGCGCCGAACAGGTGCACCGAGTGCTGCGGCGCTGGCTGCGGGAGTGCTCGGGACCGCAGGTCCCCCTGTCCCGGCCGGACGCGGCGGGTGGCGCCGACGAGGCGGACGGGACGGTCCGGGCGGTCGGCTGAGCGGCGTTGTCAGTGGTGGGCGGCAGGATGGGGGCCATGACGAACTCAGCAGTCGTGCCCGCCGATACCGCCGCCTACGCCGCCGCGGTCGAAGAAGCGTCGCGGGCCGCCGCGGCGTACTACGCCACGGGCGAGAGCACGCTCGACGACGACGCCTACGACCGGCTGGTACGGGGGATCGCCGCCTACGAGCAGGAGCACCCGCAGGAGCTGCTGGACGCCTCACCGACCGGCAAGGTGGCGGGCGGCGCCGCGACCGGCGACGTGCCGCACACGGTCCCGATGCTCTCCCTGGACAACGTCTTCTCCGCCGAGCAGTTCGTCACCTGGACGGCGTCGCTGGAGCGGCGGATAGGCCGCCCCGTCGCGGCCTGGAGCGTGGAACCGAAGCTCGACGGACTGGCCGTGGCGGCGCGGTACCGGGCGGGCCGCCTGGAACAGCTGATCACCCGGGGCGACGGCACCGCGGGCGAGGACGTCTCGCATGCCATCGGCACCGTGGTGGGCCTGCCCGAGCGGCTCACCGAACCGGTGACCGTCGAGATGCGCGGCGAGATCCTCATGACCACCGAGCAGTTCGAACAGGCCAACGCCGTACGCACCGAACACGGCGGCGCCCCCTTCGCCAACCCGAGGAACGGAGCGGCGGGCACCCTCCGCGCCAAGGACCGCGCGTACACGGTGGAGATGACGTTCTTCGCCTACGGCGCCCTGCCGCTGCCCGGCTCCGGCGAGTGGGCCGACACCCTCGTCGAACTCCCGCACAGCGAGGTCCTCGCCCACGTCGCCCGGCTCGGAGTGCACACCGCGGCGGACACGGAGGTGGCGCCGCGCACCGTCACCACCGTCGAGGAGGTGCAGCGCCGGGTCGAGGAGGTCGCGGCCCTGCGCGCCGCGTTGCCGTTCGGCATCGACGGCATCGTGATCAAGGCCGATCTCGCCGCCGACCAGCGCGAGGCCGGTTCCGGGACCAGGGCGCCGCGCTGGGCCATCGCCTACAAGCTCCCGGCCGTGGAGAAGGTCACCCGGCTCATCGGCGTCGAGTGGAACGTGGGCCGGACCGGCATCATCGCGCCGCGCGCCGTGCTGGAGCCGGTCGAGATCGACGGCTCGACCGTCAGCTACGCCACCCTGCACAACCCCGCCGACATCACCCGCCGCGATCTGCGCCTGGGGGACCGGGTGATGGTCTACAAGGCGGGCGACATCATCCCCCGCATCGAGGCCCCCGTCGCCCATCTGCGCACCGGTGACGAGCAGCCGATCGACTTCCCGGAGGCATGCCCGCAGTGCGGCTCCGGGATAGACACCAGCGAGCAGCGCTGGCGCTGTGTCCGGGGCCGCGACTGCCGGATCGTCGCCTCCGTCTCGTACGCGGCGGGCCGCGACCAGCTCGACATCGAGGGCCTGGGCGCGACCCGCGTCGTCCAGCTCGTCGACGCCGGTCTGGTGGCCGACTTCGCGGACCTCTTCACCCTCGACCGCGAGCAGCTGCTGGGCCTGGACCGGATGGGGGAGACCAGCACCGACAACCTCCTGGCCGCCATAGCCACCGCACGGACCCAGCCGCTCTCCCGGGTCTTCTGCGCGCTCGGGGTGCGCGGCACCGGTCGTTCCATGTCACGGCGGATCGCCCGCTACTTCGCGGACATGGACCGGATCAGGGCGGCCGACGCCGAGGAGCTCCAGCGCGTCGACGGCATAGGCAAGGAGAAGGCCGCCGCCGTCGTCGCGGAGCTGGTGGAGCTGGCCCCGCTGATCGAGAAGCTGATGGCCGCAGGGGTCACCATGACGGAGCCCGGCGCCACCCCGCCGCCCGCACCGGGCGAGGAGGACGAGGAGGCCGCCGCCGCGCCGGAGGGGCAGGGCGGCGGCCTGCCGCTGGACGGGATGACCGTGGTGGTCACCGGAGCCATGACCGGCGCCCTGGAGAAGCTCTCGCGGAACGAGATGAACGAGCTGATCGAGCGGGCCGGCGGGAAGTCCTCGTCCAGCGTCTCCAAGCGCACCTCGCTCCTGGTCGCCGGGGAGAAGGCCGGATCCAAGCGCACCAAGGCGGAGGACCTCGGCCTCAGGATCGCCGCACCGGACGAGTTCGCCGCGCTGGTCGCCGCCTTCCTGCCGTCGGAGGTGTGACGCGGAGCGGGGCCGCACAGCACCCGAGCCCTTGGATTTTGCCCGGGAGTGGCTTTCTTTGCCTCCCTATTGCATAGTGAGGGCTCGGCCATGCCTCGCGATCAGCGGGTTCATGGGTGGGTACGCGGCCGCGACGGCAGGCCGGGGGGAGGGGCGATGCGTGCTCTGCACGACGGGCGACGACTCGGACCGTCCGCCCGCCGGGACCACCGGGGCATCACCCGTGGTCTCGCCCTCGACCTCGGCAGCTCCCGCACCCGTGTCTGGGTGCCCGGACACGGAGTCCTGGCCGACACCGACCTCCGGGGCGACTCCGGTACGGGGCCCGGCCACGGCCGCCCGGTCCGGCGGGGGCGCATCGTCGACCCCGAGTCCTGCGGGCGGATGCTCGGCCGGATCGCGGACACGGCCCTGGGCACGGACCGCACCGGCACCGTGATCGTGCTCAGCCACCCCGTCCTCGCCGGGCCCCGGCACCGTGCCGCCGCGGGGGAGCTGATCGCCGCCCTGGGCCCGACGACCGTCATCGCCCTGGACAGCGCCAGGGCCGCCGCCGCGTACGCGGGACCGCGCGACGGCGGACCGCTCCTCGTCGTCGACCTCGGCGCCGAGCTGACCGAGGCGACCCTGCTCGTCGACGGGCAGGTCCGCGACGCCCGCCAGGCCGAGACCGGACTGGGCGACCTGGACCCGGCACAGCCGCCCACCGACGTCGTCCGCACCGTGCTGGACATGATCACGCAGATGTGGCAGCAGGACCGGCACGGCGCCGTCCTCGGTGCCCTGCGCAGGGGCCCGTTGCTCGCCGGAGGCGGCGCCGCGCGCCCCGACATCACCCATCGCATCGCAGCCCGCCTCGGCGCCCCGGTCCGTCCCGCCGACGACCCGGCGACCGCGGTCGTACGCGGCGCCGGGATGGTCCTCAGCGCGGTGCTGCGGCAGGCCGGTGCGGCCCCGGCCCTGACCGGCCGGACCGGGTGACCCCCCTCCCGGGGCCGCCCCGGGGGAAGGTGCCCCCCGGGGCACGGCCGGGCACCCCGGCCCCGGCACACCAGCACCGCACCGCACGGGCGGCCCGGCAGTTGCTCGCCGCGCTGCTGCTCACGGTCCTCGCTGTCGTGGGCGGCGCCCCCGCGGCCGCCGGATCGGCGCTCCCCGCCCGGCCGTTCGCCGGCGTGCCGCCCGCCGCCGCTTCCGCCCCCGGCGCCCACCAGCCCACCCCGCACACCGACCGGACCGCCCGCACCGGCACCGCCCACGACACCCGGCGCACCCGCACGGCCACGGCGACCGACCCCCACCGCGACCGGCCGCGGGCCACGCCCGGTCCCGCGCCCCGGGCCGGCAGCGACCAGGCCCGTACCGCGCACCACCTCCCGCCGCCCGGCTCCGACATCCTGCTCCCGGGCACACCCGGCGTCCCCGCACCGCACCGCACCCACCGGCCCGGCCCCGCCGCACCCCCGCGCGCCACCGGCCGCTCCCGCATCGCGCTCCCCGGCGTACGCGGGCCTCCACGGACGGCCGTCCACCGGCCACCGGTCCTGCCACCGGCCCCGTCCCGCAGAACCGCCGTCCCGTCCTCGCCGAGGTGAGGGCGCCCGGCGCCCCCTCGGAGGAAAACCATGACTCGCGCCACCACGGTGCGAGCGGTGCTGGCTGCCGCCGTGCTGCTCGTCTCCGTGCTCATCACACTGACCATGTCGCCCCGGCTCGGCCTCGACCTCCAGGGCGGCACCAGAATGGTGCTCCAGGCCAAGGACTCGGACACCGCGAAGGCGGACCGGGAGAGCACCGACCGCACACTCGAAGTGCTGCGCCGGCGCATCGACTCGCTGGGCGTCGCCGAACCCACCCTGACCCGCTCCGGCGAGGACCGGATCATCGTCGAACTCCCCGACGTCCAGGACCCGCGCAAGGCCGCCGAAGTCATCGGCAGGACCGCCCAGCTCAGCTTCCACGCGGTCCAGGGCCCGGGGAGCGGGGAGGACGCCGGGGCCGACGCGGGGCCGACCCTCCCCGACGAACAGGGACGCGCCCTCGACCTGGGCCCGGCCCGGCTCTCCGGCGCGGGCGTCAAGGACGCCACCGCCTCGTTCGACGCCCAGCAGGGCGCGGGCTGGACCGTCTCCCTCGACTTCCACAAGAAGGACGGCCGGGAGTGGACCCGGCTGACCGGTGAAGCCGCCTGCCACCCGGTGCAGGACGACCGGCGGCGCGTCGCCATCGTCCTCGACGACCGGATCATCTCCTCGCCGCAGGTCGCCCCCTCGGTCGGCTGCGGCGCGGGCCTGCCCTCCGGCTCCACCCAGATCACCGGGTCGTTCGGCGCGGACGAGGCCCGCGACCTGGCCCTGCTGATCAAGGGCGGCGCCCTGCCGCTCCCCGTCGAGATCGTCGAGCAGCGGACCGTGGGGCCGACGCTCGGCGCCGCCGCCATCGATGCCAGCGCCCGCGCCGCCCTGATCGGCGCCGCGGCCACCGCACTCTTCATCACCGTCGTCTACCGGCTCTTCGGCGCGCTCGCAGCCGTCGCCCTCGCCGCCTACGGACTGATCTCCTACGCGGCCCTGGTGGCCCTGGGCGTCACCCTCACCCTGCCCGGCCTCGCCGGATTCGTCCTCGCCATCGGGATGGCGGTCGACGCCAACGTGCTGGTCTTCGAACGGGCCAGGGAGGAGCACGCGCAGCATCCGGGCCGCTCGCTGCGCTCCTCGCTGACCGCCGGGTTCCGGGGCGCCTGGAGCGCCGTCGCCGACTCCAACGTCACCACCCTGATCGCGGCCGGGCTGCTCTTCTTCCTCGGCTCCGGTCCGGTGAAGGGCTTCGGCGTCACGCTCGCCATCGGTGTGATCGCCTCCATGTTCTCCGCGCTCGTCATCGCCCGCGCCCTCACCGAGACGGCCGCCGGGTCCCGGTTCGTCAGCGACTACCGGGGCGTCAACGGCATCGCCTTCCCCGGCCGGGTCCGCACCTGGCTGACCCGGCGCGAGCCCCGGCTGATGCGGTTCCCGCGGCGCTGGCTGATGATCTCCGCCGCGCTGGTCGCCGTGGCCGTCCTCGGTATCGTCGTGCGCGGGGTGAACCTGGGCGTCGAGTTCACCGGCGGACGGCTCGTCGAGTACTCCACGAGCCGTCCGGTCGACGTGGAGCGGGCCCGCACCGTCCTGGCCGACGCGGGCTTCGGCGACGCCGAGGTCACCACGGCCGGTGCGGGCGACCTCTCCGTACGGACCGGCGGACTCGACGACGAGGGCGAACACGCCGTGCGCGAGGCCCTCGCGAAGGAGGGCGGCACGACCACCAAGGTCCGGGACGAGCTGATCGGCCCCAGTCTCGGCGACGAGCTGAGGCGCAACGCCCTGATCGCGCTCGCCATCGCCGTATGCGTACAACTGGCCTATCTCGCGGTCCGGTTCCGCTGGACGTTCGCCCTGGCATCGGTCGGGGCGCTGGTCCATGACGTGATCATCCTGACGGGCGCCTTCGCCTGGCTCGGCCGCACCGTCGACGGCATCTTCCTGGCCGCGCTCCTCACCGTCATCGGATACTCCGTCAACGACTCGGTGGTGGTCTTCGACCGGGTGCGGGAGCTGTGGGCCAAGGCCCGTCGCGTGCCGCTGGCCACCATCGCGGACCGGGCCGTCCTCCAGACCGTTCCGCGCACGGTCAACACCGGAATGGGCGCGCTCTTCATCCTTGTGGCGCTCGCCGTGCTCGGCGGCGACTCCCTCGCGGACTTCGCCCTCGCCCTGCTGATCGGCATCTGCGTCGGCACGTACTCCTCGGTGCTGACCGCCGTGCCGGCCGCGCTCGTCCTGGAGCGCAGCAGCAAGGCCCCGCCACCCGCCCGCAAGCGGTCGCCGGGGCGCCGGTCCGGCACGAGGACGGCACGCCGGGATCCGTCCGACAACGGGGCCCGCGTCTGAGGGGCGGCCCGGACCGTCCCGGTGCCCGGAGTCCGCCGGCCCCCCGGCCACGGCTTCGTCACCGGGACGGTCCGGGCACGGACCGCCCCACGCCGCAGGCGCGTCGGCGGGGCACCGGCCGGAGACCCCGCAGGAGGACACCCGGCCGTGACGCCGCCGTGCCCCTCCGGCCCTGCCCGGAACCGTCAGGAGGCGAGGGACCGCAGATGGTCGGCGGTGGCCCGGTCGGCGGGCAGGAACGTCTCGATCGCCAGCTCGGCCACCGTCACGTCCATCGGCGTGTTGAACGTCGCGATGGAGCAGACGAAGGAGAGCACCCGCCCGTCGTGCTCGATCAGCAGGGGCAGCGCGAAGGGCAGCGACGGCACGGACCCGGGGCCGGTGTCCTCCGGTACGGGATACCCCGCGACCTCCTCGTACAGCTCACGCAGCTCCGCCGAACGGGCCAGCGCGATCTGGCGCTCCATCTGGTCCAGCAGATCGGCCCGCCAGGCCCGCAGATTGCGGATGCGCGGGGCGAGACCCTGCGGGTGCAGGGTGAGCCGCATGGCGTTCAGCGGCGGTGCCAGCAGGTGCTCGGCCACCCCCTCCGTCAGCATCGCCATGCCCCGATTGGCCGCCACCACGTGGTACGTACCGTCCACGACGAGCGCCGGGTAGGGCTCGTACGCCTGGAGCAGCCGCTCCATCCCCTCGCGCAGCGTGTCCAGGGCGGGGTCGTCGAGCGCGGTCTGTGCGTAGCGGGGCGCGTATCCCGCGACGAGCAGGAGGGCGTTGCGTTCCCTGACCGGGACCTCCAGATGTTCGGCCAGCCGCAGGATCATCTCCTCGCTGGGACGGGAGCGGCCCGTCTCGATGAAGGAGATGTGCCGGGCCGAGGAATCGGCGCGGAGCGCCAGCTCCAGTTGGCTGATCCGGCGCTGCTCCCGCCAGCTGCGCAGCAGCGGCCCTACCCCCGTGTCAAGCGCGACAGTCGTCATACCGAGACCGTAACGTCACCGGCACCGCCGACCGGCACCGACCGCCGATGAGGGAGCCGCCGCATGCCCGCCGTACCACTGTCACGGGAAGAGATCGAGGACCGGCTCGGGGAGTTGCCCGGCTGGTCGCTGGAGGGGGACCGGATCACCTGCGTCTACCGGCTCGCCACCCATTTCGCCGCCGTCGGGCTGACCGTCCACGTCGCCGCGATCCAGGACGAACTGAACCACCACTCCGATCTCACCCTCGGCTACAACACCGTCTCCCTGTCCGTGAACACGCACGACGCCGGCGGCGCGGTCACCGAGAACGACCTGGCCCTGGCCGCACGAGTGGCGGCGATCGCCCCGGGGCACGGTGTGCGGTAGCCGCACCGGACGGCGCGGGCGCGGTGACGCGTCACATCGCCGCGCCGAACCGTGGATGCGCGGCGAGCCAGCGCGTGTAGCTCTCGCTGCGCTCCACGGCATCCGCGTACGCCGCCCGGGTGTGCCCGCTCACCGCCCCGGCCGCCGCGCCCGCCGCCGCCGACCGGGGGTGCCAGCCCAGCAGATGGCGCCAGCCCAGCGGTGAGCCGGTGATCGGGCGCGTCACCACACCCGGGGTCGGCGGAAACGTCGCCCGGCACAGTCCGACCGCCCGCCCCACCTGAACCAGATGGACGACGGAGGCCGTGTCCGTCTCATAGACCGAGACCGGGCTGAACCCGGCCCGCGCGCAGGCACCGACGAAGCAGTCGGCGAAACAGCCCTCGCCCGGCACGTCCGCCCAGCACTCGTCCGCCAGGGCGGCGAGGTCGAGCTCCTGCCGACCGGCGAGCGGATGGGAGTCGGGCAGCATCACGAAGACCGGATCGACGCCGATCACCTGCCACGTCAGCCGGTCGTGGGCGGGCGGAGGGCTCTCCCCGCAGGTTCCGATGAGGGCGAAGTCGAGGCGCCCGTCGACGAGTTGCGAGGCGATCTCGGAGACCGACCACGCGGTGTACGTCGACACCGGCGCGGTCGGGTGCGCGGTGACCAGCCGGTCCACCAGGCCGCCGAGGAGTGGGCCGTGCGTACCGCCCAGCCGGAAGCGCTCCATCGTCCCCAGGGCGTTGGCGAACCGCACCGCCTCCTGCTGGAGTTCGCTCACGGCGGGCAGCACCACCCGGGCCCGTTCGAGCACCAGCTCACCGAGGAGCGTGGGCCGGGCGCCGGTGTGGTCGCGGTCGAAGAGCGGGCCGCCCAGTGCCTTCTCGATCCGCCGCAACTGCGCGCTGAGCGCGGGCTGGGCCAGCCCGAGGGCGGCGGCCGCCTTGGTCAGGCTCCCGGTGTCGGCTATGGCACGTACGGTTCGCAGATGGCGCAACTCCAGGTCCATAAACGCAAGTTATGGGCCCGGCGGCCCACCGGCAATATGCGGGTGTCCATGGAGTGAGACGCGCTGCGGGGCCGGGCGGATACCGGACAGGTGCCTGGCGGATACCGGACGGACACCCGCCGGACGCCGGACGGGGTACGAGGCGTCCGGTACGCGGCGACTTGCTGAACCGGCAACGAAACTTGCCAATGGGGCGCTCGGTGGTGAGGCTGTCCCCATGAGCCAGCACACCGGACACGGTCCCCACCCGGACACCGCGCACAGCCACCACCCGGACCCCGCCCGCGAGGGTCACCGGCACACCCCCCACGCACACCACCAGGAGGCCGGTGACATCGACTGGGACGTGATGGGGCCGATGCTGGAGCAGGAGGCCGAGGTCGGCTGCCCGCAGTACGAGGCGGCGGCCCGCTGGATCGCCGGGCTCCGCACGGCCCCGAAGGTGCGCCGGGTGCCCGACATCGGCAGCGGGCCGGGCGTGATCAGCTGCCTGCTCGCCGAGGTGTTCCCCGAGGCGGAGGTCGTCGCCGTGGACGGCACCCCGGCGCTCCTGGAACGCACCCGGGACCACGCGGAGCGCCTCGGTCTCGGCGACCGGGTCCGTACCCACCACGCCGACATCCCCGACGACCTCGACGCACTGGGCGAGGCGGACCTGATCTGGGCGGGCAACGCCCTGCACCACATGGGCGACCAGCGCGCCGTCCTGGCCGGGTTCGCCGCGCTGCTGCGCCCCGGCGGGATCGTGGCCCTGGCCGAGGGCGGCCTTCAGCCCCGCCGCCTCCCGCGCGACATCGGCATCGGGCGGCCCGGTCTGGAGGCCCGGCTCGAAGCGATCCAGGTGAACCGGTTCGAGGAGATGCGGGCGGCGCTGCCCGGCAGCAAGCGGGAGACCGAGGACTGGGGCGCCCTCCTCGCTGCCGCGGGCCTGACGCCGCAGGGCACCCGCAGCTTCCTGCTCGACCTTCCGGCGCCGCTTGCCGAGGGGGCCCGGGACCACGTCATCACCGAGTTCGCCCGCCGACGGCAGATGTTCGAGGAGGAGCTCGCGGCCGAGGACGTCGCCGTGCTCGACCGGCTGCTCGACCCCGAGGACCCGGCCGGGCTGCGCCGGCGCCCCGATCTCTTCCTGCTCTCGGCACGCACCGTGCACCTGGGGCGCCGGGACTGACGCCGCCCCGGCACGCCGCCGAGTGATCCCGGCCCTCGGCGCCTTGCGGTCCCGGCGGTGATCGCGCCGGTCTCGCGCACCGCTACCGGACCCGGCGGCGTCCATAGCGCGCCCCCGGACATGACCCGCCGGGGCGTGTCCGGGGGCGCGTCGGTACGGATCAGGCGCCGAGGTTGAACTCGCCCGGGTTGGGGCCGAGGCGCCGCCCCTCGTCCAGCGCGGCGAACGCGGCGAGGTCGTCGGCGTCCAGCTCGAAGCCGAACACGTCGAGGTTCTCCGCGATGCGGGACGGCGTCACGGACTTGGGGATCACCACGTTGCCGGTCTGGAGGTGCCAGCGGAGCACCACCTGGGCGGCCGTGCGGCCGTGCTTCTGCGCGATCGCGACGACCGTGGGGACCTCCAGGAGGCCCTTGCCCTGACCCAGCGGCGACCAGGCCTCGGTCGCGATGCCGTGCTTGGCGTGGAAGGCGCGCGACTCGGCCTGCTGGAGCTGCGGGTGGAGCTCGATCTGGTTGACCGCGGGGACCACGGAGGTCTCGCCGAGCAGCCGCTCCAGGTGCTCGGGCAGGAAGTTCGAGACCCCGATGGCCTTGGCACGGCCCTCGGAGAGGATCTTCTCGAAGGCCCGGTACGTGTCGATGTACGCGTCCTTGGCGGGCACCGGCCAGTGGATCAGGTACAGATCGACGTAGTCGAGGCCCAGCTTGCCGAGCGAGGCGTCGAAGGCGCGCAGGGTCGAGTCGTAGCCCTGCTCCGAATTCCACAGTTTCGTGGTGACGAACAGCTCCTCGCGGGCGACACCGGAGGCGGCGATGGCCCGGCCGGTGCCCTGCTCGTTCTCATAGATCGCGGCGGTGTCGATGCTCCGGTACCCGGACTCGATGGCCGTGGCGACCGCCTTCGCGGCCTCGTCGTCCGGCACCTGCCAGACACCGAAACCGAGCTGCGGCATCTCGACGCCATTGTTGAGAGTGATGGAGGGGACCTGGCTCACGAGCGGTCGATCCTTACGTCGTCGGTTGGTACTCGGAAGGTCAACGATCACCGGCCGTCAAGCATTCCCGAACCGTCGGCGCGTTCCGAGCCGGGCGCGCGGAGTTCCGATTCGGTCACCCGGGCTCATTCGGGCTCATCCGTCCGGGGCATTGACCGGATCCCTCCGGCACGCAACCCTGGAGCACGTCACTGAACAACGGTCACTCTTGTGAACGCACTCTTTCGCGATCATGCACGCACGACTCCGAGCGAGGTCGACGTGACGAACCCTTCCGGGCGGGCGCCCGGCGGCGCGGCGGCCGACGGCGCCGTCGCCGCTGCCGGGCTCCCCGCCCCCGCGCACACCGCGAGCTGGTCATTACGCCGGTCGCCCTCGGCGAGCGGCGACGGACCCGGCGTCTTCGGGACCGTCGAGGACGACCGGGCCGGTGCCCGTCCGGCGGGACGTCCGCGCAGCCGCACCGAGGGCGACGGCCTCCGGTTCATCACGCACACCGCCGACCGGGGCGCCGCGGCGGACCGCCGGTGCCAGGAGGCGAGCGGGCCGCGCACCGGCGGCGGCCCGTACCTCACGCGGCTGCCCGGCGAGACCCGGCGGATCGCCCACCGCACGTACAACCCGGGCTCCTCGAAGGCGGCCACCGGCTCCACGCACATCATGCGGATGAAGCAGCCGGGCAACGGCACCTCGCCGGCCGTCGTGCGGCCCCCGCGCCGGGTGAACGGCGCCCGGACCATCGAGCCCCTCTCCGCCGGCGTACCCGTCGGCCGCACCGACCCCGCCCCGCCGCAGGACAGGCGGATCGGCGTCGACGTCCGGATCACGATCGGTGACGGCACGTCGGGCGCGGTCCGCCGGATCCCGGAGGGCGGGGCGGCCCCCGTCGTCGACGTGTCCGCGTCCGGGGCCGACGCCTTCCTCGGCGACCGGGTCCGGCCCGAGCGGGGTATCCGCCGATCGCCCGGCGGCACGTCGGGATCGTCGCGGGACACCCGTCTTCTGCTCGCCAGGATGCGCGGGTACCGACTGGTCTGAAGAACGGGAGGCGGGGCGCCCGCGCGCGGCCGGGCGACGGGGTGACGGCCCCGCCGCCCCGGAGGGCTGCCCGCGCTCCACCCAACCCGCGGCCACCGCTTGAGATTTGGGCCCGCGCGGGGCATTGACAGAAAGCTCCGCAGGGAATCCCATGCAGTGTCGGTTAGGAACCTTTCCTAACACCGAGAACCGGAAGGGATCATCCGTGCACCCTGCCGCACCCCCACGCCGCCTGGTGGCGGTCCTCACAGGGCTCAGCTGTCTGCTGCTGCCCCTGCTGGGCCAGTTGCCCAAGGCCTACGCCGCCACGGACACCCCCGTGACCACCGGCGCGTCCGACTCCCCGCCCAGCACGACCGCCGCGGGCCCCGGTGCCATGGCCGCGGCGCCGTACGAGTACCTCGGCTGGGGCAAGCCGCAGAAGCCGACCGCGGTGATGGCGGCCACCGGCGTGAAGTGGTTCACGCTCGCGTTCGTCCTCTCGGACGGCGGCTGCAACCCGAAGTGGGACGGGGACCGGCCGCTGACCGGCGGCTCGGACGAGGACGCCATCGACGCCATCCGGGCGGCCGGCGGGGACGTCGTCGTCTCGGTGGGCGGCTGGAGCGGCGCCAAGCTCGGCGAGAAGTGCACCAGCGCCGCCGCCCTGGCCGGGGCCTACCAGAAGGTGATCGACGCCTACCACCTCAAGGCGCTGGACATCGACATCGAGGACACCGAGTTCTCCAAGGCCACCGTGCGGCAGCGGGTGGTCGACGCACTGAAGACCGTCAGGAAGGCCAACCCCGGTCTCGTCACGTACGTGACCATGGGGACCACCCCGACCGGCCCCGACGCCACCGGCAAGGACCTCATCAAGCGGGGCGCCGCCGCGGGGCTCGACAACGACGGCTGGATCGTCATGCCCTTCGACTTCGGCGGACACACCGGCACCATGGGCGCCGCCACGGTCACCGCCCTCGACGGCCTCAAGTCGGCCGTGAAGAGCGCCTACGGATACACCGACGACGCCGCCTACCGGCACATCGGGGTCTCCTCGATGAACGGGAAGACCGACGACGCGGACGAGACCGTCACCACCACGGACTTCCGGACCGTCCTCGGCTACGCGCAACAGCACCACATCGCGCGCTACGCCTTCTGGTCCGTCAACCGGGACCGGGCCTGCGGCTCCGGAAGCGACGGCGACACCTGTAGCGGGGTGTCCCAGTCGCCGTACGAATTCACCAAGATCGTCGTCCAGTACAAGGGCTGAGGAGATCCCATGCGTACCACCACGAAGACAGCGACCATCGGCACGGCGGCGCTCGCCGCCGCCGGGCTGCTGCTGCCCCTGCTCGGTACGGCGCCGGCCGCCGCCGAGGACACCGCGGCCGTCCGGCCGGCCGCGACCACGACGGCCGACGGCCCCGCGGTGCCCTTCGGCAGCCACACGTTCCCCTACGCCGCCGGGACGCTGAAGCCCTCGGGCACGCAGTCGGCACTCGACCAGGCCGTGGTCAAGACGTACAACGCCTGGAAGTCCGCGTTCGTCAAGAAGAACTGCGGCAACGGCTGGTACCAGGTCATCTCGCCGGACGCCGACCACCCCTACGTCGCCGAGGCCCAGGGCTACGGGATGGTCGTCACCGCGACGATGGCCGGGGCCGACCCGGACGCGAAGACCGTCTTCGACGGCATGGTCAAGTACGTGCTCGCCCACCCCTCGGTGAACAACTCCAACCTCCTGGCCGCCGAGCAGAACGCCTCCTGCAAGAGCGTCGACGGCTCCGACTCGGCGACCGACGGCGACCTGGACGTGGCCTACGGGCTGCTCCTCGCCGACAAGCAGTGGGGCTCCGGCGGCACGTACAACTACAAGGATCTCGCGGTCAAGCACATCAACGCCATCAAGAAGAGCGAGGTCAACCCGACCACGCATCTGATGCTGCTCGGCGACTGGTCGGACTCGGGCGAGTCCCACTACTGGATGACCCGCTCCTCGGACTGGATGATCGACCACTTCCGCGCCTTCCGGACCGCCACCGGTGACAGCACCTGGGACACCGTGCGCACGGCGCACCAGAACCTGATCACCTCCCAGCAGTCCAAGTACGCCTCCGGCACGGGGCTGTTGGCGGACTTCGTCGTCAACACCGACAAGACGGCCAAGCCCGCCTCCGGCGAGGTGCTCGAAGGCCCCAACGACGGCGACTACTCCTGGAACGCCTGCCGCGACCCGTGGCGCATCGGCACCGACGCCGTCACCAGCGGGGACAGCGCCTCGCTCGCCTCGGCCCGCAAGCTCAACACCTGGATCAAGTCCAAGACGGGCGGCAACCCGAGCAAGATCGTCAGCGGCTACCACCTGAACGGCTCGGCGTTCGACAGCGGCAACGACATGGCGTTCACCGCCCCGTTCGTCGTCACCGCGATGACCGACTCCGGCTCCCAGGCCTGGCTCGACGCGCTCTGGAACAAGCTCGCCGGCACCTCGATCGACCCGGACCTCTACTACGGCGGAAGCGTCCAGCTCCAGTCGATGATCGTCGCGTCCGGCAACTACTGGGTTCCGTGACGGGGGTTCGGATGCAGACCGGAACGCTCACCACACCACGGGGAAGAGTCGCCGCGCTCACCGCCCTGCTGCTCTGCACCGCCCTGGTGCAGGCGATCCCGCAGCCGGCCTCCGCGGCCGCCACCCGGTACGAGGCGGAGTCCGCGACGATCGTCAAGGGCGCCGCGGAGTCCAACCACTCCGGCTACTCGGGCACCGGATTCGTCAATGGCGACAACGTCGTCGGCAGCTATGTGGAGTTCACCGTCACCGCGGCCTCCGCCGGCACCGGCAAGATCGCCATCCGCTACTCCAACGGCACGGCGGACGCCCGGCCCGCCGACGTCGCCGTGGGCGGCACGGTGGTCTCGGCCGCCCGCGCCTTCGCCGCCACCACCGACTGGAACACCTGGGCCACCTCCACCCTGACCACCCCGGTCAAGGCCGGCAGCAACAAGATCCGGCTGACGTCCACGACGGCCAACGGGCTGCCCAACCTGGACTACCTCGACGTCACGGTCACCGCCTCGGACACCGAGGCCCCCACCGCGCCCACGTCGCCCAGCTGCTCCGAGATCACCGAGAACGGCCTCACGCTCAACTGGGGCGCCGCCACGGACAACGTGGGGGTCACCGCCTACGACATCTACGAACACGGCAACAAGTCCGGCGAGGCGCCGGGCACCGCCACCACGAAGAAGCTGACCGGGCTCACCCCCGGCACCACGTACAACCTCACCGTGTTCGCGCGCGACGCGGCCGGAAACGTGTCGTCGGTCAGCCCGATCGTGGACTGCACCACCCTGCGCAGCTCCGACACCACCCCGCCCTCGGCACCCGGCACCCTGTCCGCCTCGGGGCTCACCGCCAACAGCGTCGCCCTGGACTGGGGGGCGTCGACGGACGACAAGGCCGTCACCGCCTACGAGATACGCAGCGCAAGCACCGTCTACAAGACCGTGACCGGCACCCCGCCGGCCACCACGGCCACACTCACCGGGCTCGCCTGCGCCAGCCCGTACACCCTGGACGTCGTCGCCAAGGACGCGGCGGGCAACGCGTCGCCGCCCAGCAACACGGTCGCCTTCACCACCCCGGACTGCGCCACCGACGGCGGTGTGCCCTCCGGCATCGCCACCGTCTCCGGCGGCTGGTCCATCCCCTGGGGCACCTACTGGATGCCCGACGGCAAGAGCGCCCTGGTGACCGAACGGGACAGCTTCAAGGTCTTCAGGGCCACCGCCGACGGCACCAGGACCCAGGTCGGCACCGTGCCCGACGCCGTCACGACCGACGGCGAGGGCGGTCTGCTCGGCGTCGCCGTCGACCCGAAGTGGTCCAGCAACCACTACGTGTACGTCATGCACACCGCGTCCGAGGGCAACCGCATCGCCCGCATGACCTACGACGGCAGCTCGCTCAGCGGCTACAAGGTCCTGCTCCAGGGGATCAAGAAGAGCAGGTACCACAACGGCGGACGGCTGCTGTTCGGCCCGGACGGCTATCTGTACGCCTCCACCGGCGAGGCGCAGACGCCCGACCTCGCCCAGGACAAGAACTCGCTGAACGGCAAGATCCTGCGGATGACCACGGACGGCAAGGCCGCCCCCGGCAACCCGTTCGGCAACTACGTCTACAGCTACGGTCACCGCAACCCCCAGGGGCTCGCCTTCGACCGCAACGGCCGGCTGTGGGAGGCGGAGTTCGGCGACAGCAAGAAGGACGAGCTCAACCTCATCAAACCGGGAAACAACTACGGCTGGCCCGTCTGCGAGGGCACCTGCACCACCGACGGGATGACGAACCCGAAGAAGACCTGGAACATCTCCGAGGCCTCGCCCAGCGGGATCGCCATCGTCCGCAACGTCATCTACATGGCCGCCCTGAAGGGCGAACGGCTGTGGCGGGTGCCGATCACCGGTGACACCGAGAACCTCGGCACACCGAGCGCGTACTACGTCGGTACGTACGGCAGGCTGCGCACGGTCACCAAGGTGCCGGGCCAGGACCAGCTCTGGCTCTCCACCACCAACTGCGACAACAAGGGGAACGAACCGGACGGCTCGGACAAGCTGTTCCGGGTCTCGATCAGCTAGGCCGGCCACCGCACATGGCGTGGTCTGCCCGAACGGCAGGCCCGGCGGCAGGCGCTGTACCGCCGGGGCACCCCGGGTGCCTCAGCGGTACAGCGCGTCGACCTCCGCCGCGTACGCCGTCTCGATCGCCCGGCGCTTCAGCTTCAGCGACGGGGTGAGGAGCCCGTGCTCCTCGCTGAAGGGGTGCGCCAGGATCCGGAACGTACGGATCGACTCGGCCTGCGAGACCGCGGTGTTGGCGGCCACCACCGCCCGCCGGATCTCCGTCTCCAGGTCCGGATCGCGCACCAGCTCCTCCGGCTTCAGAGGCGTCCGCGCCTGCATCGCGAGCCAGTGCTCCACCGCCTCCTGGTCGACCGTGACCAGGGCCGCGATGTACGGCCGGTCGTTGCCGACCACGATGCACTGGGCGACCAGGGGGTGCGCCCGCACCCGCTCCTCCAGACCGGCCGGCGACACGCTCTTGCCGCCCGACGTCACCAGGATCTCCTTCTTCCGCCCGGTGATCGTCAGATAGCCGTCCTCGTCGAGCGAGCCCAGGTCGCCGGTGGCCAGCCAGCCCTCGCGCAGCACCGCCTCGGTGGCCCGGGGGTCGCCCAGATAGCCCGCGAACACGTTGTCGCCGTGCACCCACACCTCGCCGTCCTCGGCGATGTGCACGGTCGTCCCGGGGATCGGGAGCCCGACCGTGCCGTACCGGGTGCGTTCCGGCGGGTTGGCCGTGGCCGCGGCCGTCGACTCGGTCAGCCCGTACCCCTCGTACACCGTGACGCCCGCGCCCTCGAAGAACAGCCCGAGCCGCCGCTCCATCCCCGAGCCGCCGGACATGGCGTGCCGGATCCGGCCGCCCATCGCCTCGCGCACCCTCCGGTACACGACCTTGTCGAAGAACTGGTGCTGCATCCGCAGCCCGGCGGACGGCCCCGGACCGGTCCCGAAGGCCCGCGCCTCCAGCGCCTCGGCGTACTTCACCGCGACATCCACGGCCTTGTCGAACGGCCCGATCCGGCCCTCCGCCTCGGCCTTGCGCCGGGAGGCGTCGAAGACCTTCTCGAAGATGTACGGGACCGCGAGGACGAACGTCGGCCGGAACGTCACCAGGTCCGGCATCAGCGCCCTGGCCGACAGCTCCGGCTGATGTCCGAGCTTCACCCGGCCGCGGATCGCCGCGACCTCGACCATCCGGCCGAAGACATGGGCCAGCGGCAGGAAGAGCAGGGTCGCCGCCTCGTCACCCGGCCGGGAACGGAAGACCGACCGCCAGCGGGCGACCATGGTGTCCGTCTCGAACATGAAGTTGGCGTGCGTGATCACACAGCCCTTGGGGCGCCCCGTCGTCCCCGAGGTGTAGATGACCGTGGCCACGGACTCGGGCGTCACCGCGCGGCGGTGTCGGTGCACCACCTCGTCCTCGACCTCCGCCCCCGCCCCGGTCAGCTCGGCCACCGCACCGGCGTCCAGCTGCCAGAGCCGTTTGAGTCCGGGCAGCCGGTCGATGACCGAGGCGATCGTCATCGCGTGGTCCTCGTGCTCGACCAGGACGGCGGACACCTCGGCGTCGTGCAGCATCCACAGCACCTGCTCGGCCGAGGACGTCGGGTAGACGGGCACGGACTGGGCGCCGATGGTCCACAGCGCGAGGTCGAAGAGCGTCCACTCGTAGCGCGTACGCGACATCAGGGCGACCCGGTCACCGAACCGGACACCGTGGGCGATGAGTCCCTTGGCGAGCGCCAGCACCTCGTCGCGAAAGACCGCGGCGGTGACATCCCGCCAGTTTCCGGCCGCGTCCTTGCGGCCGAGCGCGACCCGCTGCGGGTCCTCCTCGGCATGGTCGAACACGATGTCGGCCAGTCCGCCCACGAGGGGCGCGGCCGCCATGGGTGGGACAGTGAACTCGCGCAATGACCTGCTCCTCGTGGCGCTCCGCACAGCGCCGTGACGCTACCCCACGCGGCGACGCGGCGGGAGGGTTCCGTACCGGCGGAGAACGTGGCATATGCACAGGTCAGCCACCGAAATCCGGCCAGATGGGCAAGGCTCGGGCGTGGCTGGGAACGCGGAGTAACCGGCGGGCGCCGGAATCTCCACCGAATCTGTACGCCGCAGTCACTCCCGATCCGGGGGCATTCATCGAGTTCCGCACGTTTTCCGGTGAATCCGGAGGATCGCACGGTCGGCCGGCGCCTTCAGCGGATTCCGGCGGCTCGAATGATCGGTGGCCGGAAAACCGGGGCGCGACGCAGTCTTCCGCCGCTTCCCCGCCGTGCGACCGCATCGCCGACCGCGACCACCTGGACATCGCCACCGACGAGGCATCGGCCCGGCTGTGCCCCGCCCACCGGTTCGTACACTGCGAGGGTGGAAGACCATACTGCCACCAACATCGACGGGCGTCCGGCGCCCGCCTTGCGGCGGTACGTCCGCTCGTACGTCGGTTTCGACCTTCGTGGGTTCCCGGCGGGGGTGCACTGCGGTCCGCCGGGCCGCGTGCTCACCGCGGTCATCAGCCTGTCCGGCTCACTGGAGGTGGCGGCGGGGGTCGACGACGGGACACCGGTCACCCGATTCGGCAGCGTGGCCGGGGGTCTGATGCGCCGGTCCGTCGCGATCCACCACGACGGACGCCAGGAAGGCGTGAAGGTGTCGCTGACACCGCTCGGGGCGCGGGCCGTCTACGGCATGCCCGCCGCCGACCTCGCCCACCGACTGGTCCCGCTCGACGACCTTCTCGGAACGCTCGGTGTCGAGCTGGCCGACCGGCTCCGCGCGGCGACGACCTGGGCCGCGCGGTTCGCCGCGCTCGACGAGTTGCTCCTGCGAGCCGTCGGCCGCGGCGCCGACGGCGACCGCGTTTCCCGGATGCGCCCCGAGGTGGCCGAGGCCTGGCGCCGCCTCCTGGCCGCGCGGGGCCGCGTTCAGGTCGGGGCGGTCGCCGCGGAACTGGGCTGGAGCCGTCGGTATCTCACCGAGCGGTTCCGCGGTGAGGTGGGCCTGTCGCCGAAGACCTTCGCCCGGGTGCTGCGCTTCGAGCACGCGCACGAACTGGCCACCGCGCACGACCCGCTTCCGTGGGCCGATGTGGCGACCGTCTCCGGCTACGCCGACCAGGCCCATCTCGTCCGGGAGTGGAGCGAGTTCACGGGCCGATCGCCGACAGCCTGGCGTCGCGGCGAAGTCCTGCTCGGGACCGGGCAGCCGCCGACCGGCCGCCCGTCGCGTGGGCTTCCGTTCCCTTTCCTTCAAGACCGCCCCATCGCCGTCCTGTGACGATCGTCGGCATGAGACTCATCGATCACGAACCCGGCGCCATCGACCTGCGGACCACCCCCGTGCACCTCGGGCTGGGGTCGAGAGCGAAACCTGTCGAGGGCTTCGCCTGGAACCCGGAGGTGCTCCAGGCATACAGTGCCGCGGTCGCGGCGGACGGCGCCGAGGGCCGGATGGTGGCGATCTTCGACGGCGACGGCCCCGGTGACCACTGGGAGCGCCACCCCGCCGGCGACGAACTGGTCGTCTGCCTCAGCGGGTCGGTGACGGTCACCCGCGATGCGGACGGCGTGCCCGACCGGGTTCTGCTCGGGCCGGGCGAGGCCACCGTCACTCCGGCCGGGACATGGCACGCGGTCGACATGGCGGGGCCGACGTGCATCCTGACCGTCACCGCCGGTCTCGGCACCGAGCACCGTCCCCGGGCCGAAGGCCGCCCGAGCGAGCACACCGGCACGTCCGGCCCGGGAACGCCGTGACGATCCGTGTCGCGTGCCTCGGGGACAGCCTCACCCGCGCGCAGCTCGGCGTCGACTACCTGGACCTGCTCGAACGACGCCGCCCTCCCGGCGACGTACGGCTCGCCCGCTTCGTCGCCGAGGTCATCGACACCTGGCTCCAGGACCGGAGCGCGTAGCCGGTCCCGGCGGCGGGCCCTTCCCCGGCATGCGGTTCGCGCGCCTGCCGGGGCGGGCGACGACCGGACCCCCTCGGCCTCCACGGCGGAACAGCCCCCCGCCGCTCGACGAGACCGGCGGGACCCGGAGCCGATACGCCGTGGGGGATCGCGCAGGGTCACCGCCGGTCCGGGTTCCAGGAGGAACCGTCGACGGCCGTCGACGGGGGGTCCGCCCGTCCCAGGGCCGGGATCAGCCGGTCGCCGCCCGCCAGGATCGCCGAGGCCAGCGCGTCCGCGGCCTCGTGCGCCCCGCCGTGGCGGCGCCCGTGCGACAGGACGAAGTCCACGCCGCCCAGCTCCGGCAGCCCGGCCCTGGACGGCACCGGCGCCAGACCCGGCGGGATCAGCCCCCGGCTGTGGGCCATCACGCCCAGCCCCGCGTGGGCCGCCGCGATCAGCCCGCTCAGGCTGGTGCTCGTGCAGGCCACCCGCCAGGCCCGGCCGTGCTCCTCCAGGACCTCCAGGGCGCGGGCCCGGGTGATGCCCGGCGGCGGGAAGAGGATCAGCGGAACGGGACGCTCCGGGTCGATCCGCAGCCGCGGCGCGCCGATCCAGGTCAGCGCGTCCTGCCAGACCAGCTCCCCGTGGGTGTCCCCGGCGCGCCGCTTGGCGAGCACCAGATCGAGCCGGCCCGCCGCCAGCCGCTGGTGCAGCGTGCCGGAGAGCTCCACCGACAGCTCCAGCTCGACCTCCGGATGGTCCCGCCGGAACGACGTGAGGATCTCCGGCAGCCGGGTCAGCACGAAGTCCTCCGACACCCCGAACCGCAGCCGCCCGCGCAACCGGGTCCCGGCGAAGAAGGCCGCGGCCCGCTCGTGCGCCGCGAGTATCGTCCGGGCGAAGCCGAGCATCGCCTCGCCGTCCACGGTGAGGTCGACCCGGTGCGTGTCCCGGGCGAACAGCTGCCGCCCCGCCGCGTCCTCCAGGCGCCGCACGTGCTGGCTCACGGTGGACTGCCGCACCCCGAGCCGGTGCGCGGCCCGGGTGAAGCTCAGCGTCTGGGCGACGGCGAGAAAGGTACGGAGCTGCGCGGGGTCGTACATGGGCGCCAGGCTATCGCGCGACATGATGACAGTGAGAGCGGTGTACGGGATTCCCGATCGCACCGAAGGGGAGCAGCATGGACGGCGCACGACCGGAACCGAGAGAACCCGTGGAGCCCATGAGCCGCCGCACCCTGAAACCGCCGTCCTGGCTGCCGCTCGACCCGTACATCCTGGCGCTCATCGGCACCGTCGTGCTCGCGGCGGTGCTGCCCGCCTCCGGGACCGCCGCGGAGGTGGCGGGCGGTGCCTCGACCGGGGCGGTCGCCTTCCTCTTCTTCCTGTACGGCGCCCGGCTCTCCACCGCCGAGGCGCTGGACGGCCTCCGGCACTGGCGGCTGCACCTCACCGTGCTGATCTGCACCTTCGTGGCGTTCCCGCTGCTCGGCCTGGCGGGCCGGGGGCTGGTGCCGTACGTCCTGACCCCGCAGCTGTACAGCGGTTTCCTCTTCCTCTGCCTCGTCCCGTCGACCATCCAGTCGTCGATCGCCTTCACCTCGATCGCCCGCGGCAACGTGCCCGCGGCGATCTGCGCGGGCTCCTTCTCCTCGATCGCCGGGATCTTCCTCACTCCGCTGCTCGCGGCCGCCCTGCTCGGCAACAGCGGCGGCGGGTTCTCGGCGGACGCGCTGCTCAGGATCGGGGCCCAGCTGCTGCTGCCCTTCGTCGCCGGACAACTGCTGCGCCGCTGGATCGGCGGTTTCCTCACCCGCCACAAGAAGGTCCTCGGCCTCGTCGACCGCGGATCGATCCTGCTCGTCGTCTACACGGCCTTCAGCGAAGGCATGGTCGCGGGCATCTGGCACCAGGTCACCCCGGCCCGGCTCGGGGCGCTGCTCGGCGCGGAGGCGCTGCTGCTCGCCCTGATGCTCGCGCTGACCTGGTACGGGGGCAAGCGGCTGGGCTTCGACCGGGAGGACCGGATCGCCATCCAGTTCGCCGGTTCCAAGAAGAGCCTGGCCGCCGGGCTGCCGATGGCGAGCGTGCTGTTCGGGGCGCAGGCGTCCCTCGCCGTCCTGCCGCTGATGCTCTTCCACCAGATGCAGCTGATGGTGTGCGCCGTGATCGCCAAGCGCCGTTCGCGCGACGTGCGGGACGAGGACCCGGCGGCCGGAGCGGTGGCGCGGGAGGCCGCCGCGGTGAGCTGAGCCGGGACCGGCCGAGACGAAGTCGCCCCCGCGTCGGCCGGACCCCGGTGCGGGCCGGGCGGCCGGGCTCAGCCCCGGTCGGCCGTCGTCTCCAGGGCGATCCGGTGCTCGCCCGCGTACACGTTCATCGAGGGGCCCCGGAGGAAGCCGACCAGGGTCAGTCCGGACTCGGCCGCCAGGTCGACGGCGAGGGAGGACGGCGCCGAGACCGCCGCGAGCACCGGGATCCCGGCCATCACCGCCTTCTGGGCCAATTCGAACGAGGCCCGCCCCGACACCAGCAGGATCGCCCGGGACAGCGGCAGCCGGAGGTCCGTGAGGGCCCGCCCGACCAGCTTGTCGACCGCGTTGTGCCGCCCGACGTCCTCCCGGACGTCGAGCAGCTCGCCCGTCTCGGAGAACAGCGCCGCCGCGTGCAGCCCCCCGGTCCGGTCGAAGACCCGCTGCGCGGCACGCAGCCGGTCGGGGAGGGCGGAGAGCAGGGCGGGATCCACCCGGAGCGGGGGAGCGTCGGCGACCGGATGCCGGGTCGTGGTGCGCACCGCGTCGAGGCTCGCCTTGCCGCACAGCCCGCAGGACGAGGTGGTGTACACATGGCGTTCGAGCGTGATGTCGGGGACCGGGACACCGGGGGCGAGCCGCACGTCGACCACGTTGTACGTGTTGGCGCCGTCGGCGGTCGCCCCGGCGCAGTAGACGATCGACCGCACCTCGGAGCCGTCGCCGACGACGCCCTCGCTCACCAGGAACCCGGCCGCCAGGGCGAAGTCGTCGCCGGGCGTGCGCATCGTGATGGCGAGCGGCCTGCCGTTCAGCCGGATCTCCAGGGGCTCCTCGGCGACGAGCGTGTCGGGGCGGGTGGAGACGGCTCCGTCCCGGATACGGATGGTGCGGCGACGCTCGGTGACCCGACCCATGGCGATTGAACCCGATTCTGTAGGTGATGGAAGCCGAAGCGGCCCGTGCGGCGGACACCGCCCCCGGGACACCGGACGGACGAGCGCGGGGGAGGCGGTCCGGCGATGTCATTGTCCTGCACACGCGGTGTGACGTCGCGTCAGGACGGGAGGCGATGCCGGAATACTGTCTACGAAATGCCTTCGTAACGGTCGAGCCTGTTGTCAAGCCTCCAACGGCCGGACGTTATTCCTGTGGGAACACGTGCCCCTGTACCGGTCGGTAGCGACCAAGACTGGATGGTTCCTGCCATCCGTAGCGAGGGGACCCCGTACATGACCGGCTCACGTGTCGTGGCGCTCGGCCACTATCAGCCCGCCAGAGTGCTCACCAACGACGATCTGGCGGCCATGGTCGATACCAGCGACGAGTGGATCACCAGCCGGGTCGGCATCCGGACCCGCCACATCGGCGGGCCCGGCGAGCCGGTGGACGAGATGGCCGCGTACGCGGGGGCCAAGGCGCTGGCCGGGGCGGGGCTGGAACCGGCCGGGATCGATCTGGTGCTGGTCGCCACCTCGACCGCGATCGACCGCTCGCCGAGCATGTCGGCACGCGTCGCCGCCCGGCTCGGGATGGGCTCGCCCGCGGTGATGGACATCAATGTGGTCTGCTCCGGATTCACGCACGCCCTCGCCACCGCCGACCACGCGATCCGGGCCGGGGCGGCGGAGCGCGTCCTGGTCATCGGCGCCGACAAGATGGCCGACATCGCCGACTGGACCGACCGCAGCACCTGCGTCCTGCTCGGCGACGGGGCCGGCGCGGCCGTCGTGGTCGCGGACCCGGACGACGCGGCCGGACCCGGGATCGGCCCCGTGCTGTGGGGTTCGGTACCGGAGATGGGGAACGCCGTACGGATCGAGGGGACGCCGCCGCGCTTCGCGCAGGAGGGGCAGTCCGTCTACCGCTGGGCCACCACACAGCTGCCCCCCATCGCCCGCAAGGTGTGCGAGAAGGCCGGGGTGGCGCCCGAGGACCTGGGAGCGGTGGTGCTGCACCAGGCCAATCTGCGCATCATCGAACCCGTCGCCAGGAAGATCGGCGCGGTCAACGCGGTCATCGCCCGGGACGTCGTGGACTCCGGCAACACGTCCGCGGCCTCGATCCCGATGGCCCTGTCCAAGCTGGTGGAACGCGGCGAGGTCCACCGCGGTGCGCCGGTCCTGCTCTTCGGCTTCGGCGGGAACCTCTCGTACGCGGGTCAGGTGATCCGCTGCCCCTGAGGGGGTTCCATGATCGGTAGACTGCCGACGAAAGGCACGGGGCCGCTCGTCTGCCGGGGAGGGGACGCGATGGTGTCCGCAGGGCTGCCGCAGGGCGCCGTGCCGAAGCTGGAACGGCCCGGTCCGCTGCGCGATCGCGTCTACGGGACGCTGCTCGAACTCATCACGACGCGTACGCTCCGCCCCGGTCAGCACCTGGTCGAGAGCGAGCTGGCGGGCCATCTCGGGGTGTCCCGCCAGCCGGTCCGCGAGGCCCTGCAACGGCTGAACACCGAGGGGTGGGTCGACCTCCGGCCCGCCCAGGGCGCGTTCGTGCACGAGCCCACGGAGGAGGAGGCGGACCAGCTGCTCCCGGTCCGCGCACTCCTGGAGACCGAGGCCGCGCGTCTCGCCGCGGCCCACTCCGGCCCCGAGGGCATCGCGGCCCTGGAAGAGCTCTGCGCCAGGGGCGAGCAGGCCGTCGCCGACGACGACGCGGACCTGGCGGTCACCGTCGGCGCGGCCTTCCACGCCAAGGTCATGGAGCTCGCGGGCAACGCCGTCCTCGGTGAGCTCGCCACCCAGGTGAACCGCCGGGCCCGCTGGTACTCCACCCCGGCGGCCCGTCGGCGCGGTGCCCGGTCCTGGATCGAGCACCGCTCACTGATCGCGGCGATCGCCGCGCGCGACGGGGAGCGGGCCTCGGAGGTCATGCGCTCCCACTTGGAGCACACGCGCACCACAGACGCGCGGCAGGAGCACGGCTAGGCCGTGTATCGAACGCGGCGCCGTCCCTCTGCCCGGAGGGCGGGTCCGGCGGTGTCCGGCGCGCGCGATCGCGAGACGGAGGGTCGCCCCGCCAGGGACGTACCGGGGTGGTCCCGACGACGCGGCGAGCGTACGCGGCGGAGACCGCCGGGCGGACGGGGCTTCCGGTGCACGCCCCGGGGCCCCGCGTCCGGTATCGGGCCGGGCTCGCGTGCTCCGGTGCCGTCCCTCGCCGCGTGGTCGTCCGTCACCGCCCCCGGCCGGGAGGCTGTGGGTGCCGTCGCCGCCGGTCCGGCCGGGCGGCGGGCAGACTTGCGGGTGTGACGACACTGAGCAAAGGCGCCAACATACCTCTCGCGGTCTCCGCGGTCCGGGCCGTACTCGACTGGTCGGCAGGGGCCGGTGTACCGGACGTGGATGCCTCCGCACTGCTGCTGACCCGCGGCGGACGGGTGCGGTCCGACGACGACTTCGTCTTCTACAACCAGCCCCGGCATGCTTCGGGCGCCGTGCGCCACCTCGGCAAACGACCCGGCAGCGACTCGCTGGAGGTCCGGCTGGGCGAGCTGGGAGCGGACATCGAGCGCGTCGCGCTCTGCGCGTCCGCCGACGGCGGCACCTTCGGCCGGGTGCCGGGGCTCCGTCTGCGGCTGCTCGACCCGGACTCCGGCGCCGAACTGGCCCGCTTCGACATCGCCGCCGCGACGGAGACCGCGCTGATCGGCGGGGAGCTCTACCGCCGCGACGGCGGCTGGAAGTTCCGGGCGGTCGGCCAGGGCTACGCGAGCGGGCTGGCGGGGCTGGCGACCGACTTCGGGATCAGCGTCGACGAGGAACAGCCCGCGGCCGGGCCCGACTCCCGGGCCGGGGCGCCCCCGTACCCCGCCCGCGCACCGGAGTTCCCCGCCCCCGAGCCGACGCCCGCCGGGAAAGAGCCCCGCCCCCGGCTCACCAAGGGCGAGGAGAACCTGCCCGTGGAGATGCGTGAGCGGCTGTCGCTGCGCAAGCGGCAGGTCCTGGTCAGCCTCGGCAAGCACGGTGTGCCGGAGCTGCGCGCACGCGTCGTGCTCGTCCTGGACGCGTCGGGTTCGATGGCCGGTCTCTATCGGCGGGGCACGGTGGCGGGGGTCGTCGAGCGGATGGTGGCCGTCGCGGCCCAGCTCGACGACGACGGCGAGATGCAGGCGTGGACGTTCGCCGGCAACCCGGCCCGGCTGCCCGACCTCGCCGTCGGTGATCTGCCCGAGTGGCTCGGGCTGCACGTACGCGTGGGGCAGATGTTCGGCTTCGGGCGCAGGAAGCCGCCCAAGGGGCTGCTCCCCGGCCAGATCGACATGCGTACGGTCGGCATCCAGAACGAGGAGCAGAAGGTCATCGCCGAGGTGCGGGCCTTCGTACGGGACCATCCGGTGCCCGATCCGACGCTGGTCCTCTTCTTCTCGGACGGTGGTGTGTACCGCGACAAGGAGATCGAGTCGGAGCTGCGGGCGGCCGCCGACGAACCGGTGTTCTGGCAGTTCGTCGGGCTGGGCAGTTCCAGGTACGGCGTGCTGGAACGCTTTGACACCCTGCCCGGCCGCCGGGTCGACAACGTCGGATTCTTCGCCGTCGACGACATCGAGCAGGTCTCCGACCAGGAGCTGTACGACAGGGTGCTGTCGGAGTTCCCGTCCTGGCTGCGGGCCGCCCGGCAGGCCGGAATCCAGCGCTGAGACGCCCGGCCCGCGCCGGATGTCCGGGCCCCGGACGGTGGGGCGGCCGTACGTCTTTGTCCTCGGTGTGGAGAAAGTTGTGGTGGATTCCTGCGCAACTTCTTCCCACTCCCGGCAACCGCTGCTACGTTCCCCTCGAAAGCCCGACGTACAGGCCGATGTGGCGGGGAGGGGCGCGTGAGACGTATGACGGCACGACCCGCGAATGCGCATCAGGCGCGACTGCTCCGGCTGTTGCGTGACGGCGGGCCCAACTCACGGGCACAGCTGGGGGATCAGGTCGATCTCTCCCGCTCCAAGCTCGCCGTCGAGGTCGACAGACTGCTGGAGACCGGGCTCGTGGTGGCCGACGGACTCGCCGCCTCCCGCGGCGGGCGCCGCTCGCACAACATCCGGCTCGCACCGCAACTGCGCTTCCTCGGCGTCGACATCGGCGCCACCTCCGTCGACGTGGCCGTCACCAACGCCGAGTTGGAGGTCCTGGGACACCTCAACCACCCGATGGACGTGCGCGAAGGGCCCGTCGCCATCTTCGAGCAGGTGCTGTCCATGGCGGCCAAGCTCCGCGCCTCGGGGCTCGCGGAGGGCTTCGACGGCGCGGGCATCGGCGTACCCGGACCCGTCCGCTTCCCCGAAGGCGTACCGGTCGCACCGCCGATCATGCCCGGCTGGGACGGCTTCCCGGTCCGCGAGGCGCTCAGCCAGGAACTGGGCTGCCCCGTCATGGTCGACAACGATGTGAACCTGATGGCGATGGGGGAGCAGCACGCGGGCGTCGCGCGTTCCGTCGGTGACTTCCTCTGCGTCAAGATCGGCACCGGCATCGGCTGCGGCATCGTCGTCGGCGGCGAGGTCCACCGGGGTACGACCGGCAGCGCCGGGGACATCGGCCACATCCAGGTGGAACCCGGAGGCCGGGCCTGCGCCTGCGGCAACCGGGGCTGTCTGGAGGCCCACTTCAGCGGTGCCGCGCTCGCCCGCGACGCGGAGGACGCGGCACGCTCCGGGCGGTCCGCGGAGCTGGCCGGCCGGCTCGACGCCGCCGGGCGGCTCACCGCCGCCGACGTGGCGGCCGCCGCTGCCGCCGGCGACGCCGTCTCGCTCGACCTCATCCGCGAGGGCGGCAACCGGGTCGGCCAGGTCATCGCCGGACTCGTCAGCTTCTTCAACCCCGGCCTGGTGGTGATCGGCGGCGGTGTGACCGGTCTCGGGCACACCCTCCTCGCCAGTGTCCGGACCCAGGTCTACCGCCAGTCGCTGCCGCTGGCCACCGGCAACCTCCCCATCGTGCTGGGCGAGCTGGGACCGGCCGCCGGAGTGATCGGCGCCGCCCGGCTCATCAGCGACCACCTCTTCTCGCCGGCCTGACCCCGGGCCGACAGCACACCGGCGCACCCCGGTCGCACGGGGAGCGCCGGGAACACCGCACCACCGCTCCTGGTACAGCCCTGCCCGCTCACCGGCCCCATTCGCCGAGGGGATTCGTCATGGCACCAGAACCACCCCTGCTCACCATGTCCGGCATCACCAAGTCATTCCCCGGAGTGCGCGCCCTGGACGGCGTGGACCTGGAGGTCCAGGCCGGCGAAGTCCACTGTCTCCTCGGGCAGAACGGCGCCGGGAAGTCCACCCTCATCAAGGTGCTCGCCGGGGCCCACCAGCCCGACGACGGCGAGATCACCTGGCGCGGCGCACCGGTCGCGCTGAGGTCACCGATCGCCGCCATGCGCCTGGGCATCGCCACCATCTACCAGGAACTGGACCTGGTCGAGGGCCTGTCGGTCGCCGAGAACATCTTCCTCGGCCATGAACCCACCACCGCCCGCTTCGTCGTCCGCACCCGCGAGGGCCGCACGGCCGCCGGGGCACTGCTGAAGCGGCTCGGCCATCCGGAGATCGACCCGGCCAGCCCGGTCGGCGCGCTGTCCGCCGCCCAGCAGCAGATCGTCTCCATGGCGCGGGCGCTCTCGCACGACGTACGGCTCATCGTCATGGACGAGCCGTCCGCCGCGCTCGACCCGGACGAGGTCGACAACCTCTTCCGTATCGTCGCCGCACTCACCGCCGACGGGGTCGCCGTGGTCTACATCTCGCACCGCCTGGAGGAGATCCGCCGGATCGGCGACCGGGTGACGGTGCTCAAGGACGGCCGGGCGGTGGCCGGGGGGCTGCCCGCCGAGTCCACACCGACACACGACATCGTTGCCATGATGACCGGCCGCAAGGTCGAGTACGTCTTCCCGCCCCGCCCCGCGAACCCTCCCGGAGCGGCTGCGACGGAGCCCGTCCTGATGGTCGAAGGGCTGACCAGGAAGGGTGAATTCGCCCCGGTGGACCTGGAGTTGAGGCCGGGCGAGATCGTGGGTCTGGCCGGGCTCGTCGGCTCGGGCCGCTCCGAGATCCTGGAGACCGTCTACGGTGCCCGCAGGCCCACCGCCGGACGGGTCACGGTGGCAGGAAGGCAGCTGAGGCCGGGCAGCGTCCGCGCGGCCGTCGCCGCGGGCATCGGCCTCGCCCCCGAGGAACGCAAGGCGCAGGCCCTGCTGATGCTCGAATCCGTCACCCGCAACGTCTCCGTCTCCTCGATGTCCCGTTTCTCCAGGGCCGGCTGGATCGACCGCGCGGCCGAACGACGGGCGGCCCGCGAGGCCACCCGCGAACTCTCGCTGCGCCCCGACAACCCGGACACCCCCGTCCGCACGCTCTCCGGCGGCAACCAGCAGAAGGCGGTCCTGGCCCGCTGGCTGCTGCGCGGCTGCCGGGTCCTGCTGCTCGACGAACCGACCCGCGGTGTCGACGTCGGCGCCCGCGCCGAGCTGTACGCCGTGATCCGCCGGCTGGCCGACGAAGGCCTCGCCGTCCTGCTCGTCTCCAGCGAGGTGCCCGAAGTGCTGGGCCTCGCCGACCGGGTGCTGGTGCTCCGCGAGGGCCGCGTCGTGCATACGGCGGACGCCCGGGAGCTCGACGAGCACCGCGTACTCGACCTAGTGATGGAAGGGAGCCCGACGTCATGACGCAGCCCGTCTCCTCGGCGCAGCAGGGCGGGCCGGACACCGGCGCCGCCCCGGTCCCCGGACCCCGGACGAAGGACGCACCCGCGCGCGGCCGGGGCCCGCGCGTGGACGTCCGCAACCTCTCGCTCATCGGCGTCCTCGCCGTACTGATCGCCGTCGGAGGCATCACCGAGCCCGACGCCTTCCTGGACACCGGAAACCTCCAGCTGATCCTGACGCAGGCCTCCGTCATCGGTGTCGTCACCGTCGGGATGACCTTCGTGATCACCAGCGGCGGCATCGACCTGTCGGTGGGTGCGATGGTCGCGCTCGCCTCCGTGTGGGCGACCACGGTCGCCACCCAGGAGTACGGCTTCGCGGGCATCCTGTTCACCGCGGTCGTCGTCGGACTCGCCACCGGGCTGGTCAACGGGCTGCTGGTCGCGTACGGGCGGATGGTGCCGTTCATCGCGACGCTGGCCATGCTCGCCTCGGCCCGCGGCCTGGCGCTCCAGATCACCGACGGCAAGACCCAGATCGTCACCGTCGCGTCGGTCCTGGACCTGGGGCTGCCCGGCTCCTACGTCCTCGGCATCCCGCCCCTGGTGATGATGTTCGCGGCGGTCACCGTCATCGGCTGGCTGGTGCTGAACCGTACGACCTTCGGACGGCGCACGGTCGCGGTCGGCGGCAACGCGGAGGCCGCCCGGCTGGCCGGGATCGACGTACGGCGCCAGCGGCTCTTCCTCTATCTGCTCTCCGGGCTGTGCTGCGGCATCGCCGCCTTCATGCTGATCGTGCTGTCCGGCTCGGGCCAGAACACCAACGGCAACCTGTACGAACTCGACGCCATCGCGGCGGCGATCATCGGCGGCACCCTGCTCAGCGGCGGCCGCGGCACCATCGTCGGCTCCGTGCTCGGCGTCCTGGTCTTCACCACCATCACCAACATCTTCGCGCTCAACAACCTGCAGAGCGACGTCCAGCAGATCGCCAAGGGCGCGATCATCGTCGCCGCCGTCCTCGTCCAGCGCCGCACATCGGCGCACGGGGAGACCTGACGCCCCGCCTCCCACCCCACCGCCCCGTTCGCCCCATGTGACATGTCACGCACCGGATGAAGGGTTCGACAGCCATGCCAGAAACCAGCCGCAGACGACTGCTCTTCGGCACCGCGGCCGTCTCCGCGGGTGCCCTCCTCACCGCCTGCACCAGCAACGACCCCAAGACCGAGGACACCGCCAAGAGCACCGGAACCACCGCCGACAACAAGCCCGGCAAGCCCGTCACCATCGGCTTCGCGGGCCCGCAGGCCGACCACGGCTGGCTCAACGCCATCAACGAGAACGCCAAGTCGCGCGCGGCCACGTACTCCGAGGTGACACTGGAGACCACCGAGGGCTCCAACGACACCGCCGCCCAGATCGGCCAGGTCAAGACCCTCATCAACAAGAAGGTCGACGTCCTCGTCATCCTCCCGGCCGACGGCAAGGCGCTCACCCAGGTCGGCCTGGAGGCCATGCGGGCCGGCATCCCGGTCGTCAACCTGGACCGGGTCTTCGCCTCCCCGCAGGCCTACCGCTGCTGGGTCGGCGGCGACAACTACGGCATGGGCCTCAACGCCGGTACGTACATCGGCGAGCAGCTCAAGGGCAAGGCGGGCGCCAAGGTCGTCGAGCTGGCGGGGATCGACAACCTGGAGCTGACCAAGCAGCGCAGCCAGGGCTTCGCCGACGCGCTGAAGAACTACTCCAACATCGAGCTGGTGGCCCGTCAGGCCGCCGACTTCACCGTCGAGTCGGGCCAGGCCAAGATGGCACAGCTCCTCCAGGCGCAGAAGAGGATCGACGCCGTGTGGAACCACGACGACGACCAGGGCGTCGGCGCGCTGCGCGCCGTCCAGCAGGCGGGCCGGGACGAGTTCCTGATGGTCGGCGGCGCCGGGGCCAAGTCCGCGATGGACGCCATCAAGGCGGACAACAGCGTGCTGAAGGCCACCGTCCTCTACCCGCCGACGATGGCCGCGTCCGCCATCGACCTGGCCCGCGCGCTGGCCCAGGGCAAGGGCGTCGGCGGCCTGGCCGAGCTGGAGATCCCGACCAGCCTCACCCTCTACTCGGCGGTGGTCACCAAGGAGAACATCGACCAGTACCTGCCGACGGGCTTCAACTGATCCACCCCGCGGGAAGGCGTTGACCGGCCTTCCCGCCGCACCCATCGAACGACCGACGAGGGAGGAAGCCCGGATGGCCCGCAGGGAAGAGACGGATCGGGAGGCCGCAGCGCCGCCGACGCACCGGCCGACGACGAGCGTGCCGGTGCTCGGGGTCGGCATGGTCGGATACGCGTTCATGGGAGCCGCCCACTCACAGGGCTGGCGCACCGCGGGACGCGTCTTCGACCTGCCGATGAGACCGGCTCTCGCCGCGGTCTGCGGACGGGACCGGGCGGCGGTCGACGGGGCGGCCGCCCGCCTCGGCTGGGCGGCGGCGGAGACCGACTGGCGCGCCCTCATCGCCCGGGACGACGTGCAGCTCGTCGACATCTGCACCCCGGGCGACAGCCACGCCGAGATCGCCATCGCCGCCCTGGAGGCGGGCAAGCACGTGCTGTGCGAGAAGCCGCTCGCCAACACGGTCGCCGAGGCCGAGGCGATGACGGAGGCCGCGGCGCGCGCGGCGGAGCGCGGCCAGGTCGCGATGGTGGGCTTCAACTACCGCAGGGTGCCCGCGATCGCCCATGCCCGGCAGCTGATCGCGGAGGGGCGCCTCGGCCCCCTGCGGCACGTCCGCGCCGCCTATCTCCAGGACTGGCTCGTGGACCCCGAGTCGCCGCTCACCTGGCGGCTGGAGCGGGAACGCGCGGGCTCGGGCGCGCTCGGCGACCTGGGCGCGCACATCGTCGACCTGGCCCAGTATCTGGCGGGGGAGCCGCTGGTCGGGGTGTCGGCGGTCAGCGAGACCTTCGTACGCGAACGGCCCCGGCTCGCGGGCCCGTCGGCCGGGCTCTCCGGCGCGGGGGACATGGGCGCGAGAGGGGCGGTGACCGTCGACGACGCGGCACTGTTCACCGGCCGCCTCGCCTCCGGCGCGCTGGCCTCGTTCGAGGCGACCCGGATGGCGGCCGGACGGAAGAACGCGCTGCGTCTGGAGATCAACGGGGAGCGCGGATCGCTCGCCTTCGACCTGGAACGGCTCAACGAGCTGTCCTTCCACGACCACACCGAGCCCGCGGCCACCGCCGGGTTCCGGCGCGTACTCGTCACCGAACCCCAGCATCCCTATCTGGAGGCCTGGTGGCCGCCGGGCCACGCCCTCGGCTACGAGCACACCTTCGTCCACCAGGCCCGCGACCTGGTCCACGCCATCGCCGAAGGGACCGCCCCCGCACCGTCGTTCGCCGACGGGCTCCAGGTGCAGCGGGTACTGGCCGCGGTGGAGGAGAGCGCCGAGAAGAACTCCGTACACACCCCCGTGGTTCTCTAGGAGGTCCCGCCCATGCCCCGTCCCTTCACACTCTTCACCGGCCAGTGGGCCGATCTGCCGCTGGAGGAGGTCTGCCGCCTCGCCCGGGACTTCGGCTACGACGGTCTCGAACTCGCCTGCTGGGGCGACCACTTCGAGGTGGACAAGGCGCTGGCCGACCCCGGCTATCTGGACGGCCGGCGGCAGTTGCTGGACAGGTACGGACTGAAGTGCTGGGCGATCTCCAACCATCTGGTCGGCCAGGCCGTCTGCGACGACCCGATCGACGAGCGGCACCAGGGGATCCTGCCCGCGCGGATCTGGGGGGACGGCGAGCCCGAGGGGGTCCGGCGCCGGGCCGCCGAGGAGCTCAAGGACACCGCCCGCGCCGCCGCCGCCTTCGGGGTGCGCACCGTCATCGGTTTCACCGGCTCCTCGATCTGGCACCTGGTCGCGATGTTCCCCCCGGTCCCGCCGCACATGATCGAGCGGGGCTACGAGGACTTCGCCGAACGCTGGAATCCGATCCTGGACGTCTTCGACGCGGAGGGCGTGCGGTTCGCCCACGAGGTGCACCCCAGCGAGATCGCGTACGACTACTGGACCACGCACCGCGCGCTGGAGGCGGTGGGCCGCCGGGAGGCCTTCGGGCTGAACTTCGACCCGAGCCACTTCGTCTGGCAGGACCTGGACCCGGTCAACTTCCTCTACGACTTCCGGGACCGGATCTACCACGTGGACTGCAAGGAGGCGCGCAAGCGGCTCGACGGCCGCAACGGCCGGCTCGGTTCCCATCTGGCCTGGGGCGATCCGCGGCGCGGCTGGGACTTCGTCTCGGCCGGTCACGGCGATGTGCCCTGGGAGGACGTCTTCCGGATGCTCCGCTCCATCGGCTACGACGGGCCGGTCTCGGTGGAGTGGGAGGACGCGGGGATGGACCGGCTGGCCGGTGCGCCGGAGGCGCTCGCCACGCTGAAGCGGTACGACTTCGAGCCGCCGTCGGCGTCGTTCGACGCGGCGTTCGGGGGCGGGGACTGACGGCCTCCCGCCGGGAACGGGGCGTCCGGTCCGGGCCGGGGCGGCGAGCCGGGTGGCCGCCCCGCGCCCGCCCCTGCCCACGCCCCGCTTTGTCCTGACGCAGGAAAAAGTTCGACCGGACCGGTGCGCAAGGTCTTTCCGTCCCGGACGAACAGGTCTACGGTCCAAATCGTGTACATGACATGACCCGGGTCGCCGGTGTCCCACACACCCCGGACGACCCGCGCGGCAGTCCCCGCGCAGCACGGCACGGCAGCACCCCGCCCGTACAACCGGCACTCTCCGGAGGACACTCGTGCACAGAACACCGACCGGAAACAGAAGCAGAACACGGCTCCGCGTCCGCAAATCCCTCGCACTGCTCACCGGCGGCCTGCTCGCCGCGGCCACCCTGGCCCTGGGCGCCACGCCCGGAGCGGCGGCCGGGCCGCCCTCACCGGCCGCCACCGACGCCGCCGCCGAGGAATTCCAGCAGGTCACCCTCGCCAAGGGGGTGGCCGAGACCGGCGAGCCCATGACCCTGGCGGTGCTCCCCGACCGCAGCGTCCTGCACACCGCGCGCGGCGGCGAGCTGTGGCTCACCGACAGCGGTGGCGACACCACCCTCGCCGGTGTCCTCCCCGTCTACTCCCACGACGAGGAGGGCCTCCAGGGCGTCGGCGTCGACCCGGACTTCAGCAAGAACCGGGCGATCTACCTCTACTACGCGCCCCCGCTGGACACCCCGTCCGGCGACGCCCCCGAGAACGGCACCGCCGCCGACTTCGCCCCGTTCGACGGAGTCAACCGGCTCTCGCGCTTCGTCCTCAAGGAGGACGGCACGCTCGACACCGCCAGCGAGAAGAAGGTCCTCGACATCCCGACCTCGCGCGGCATCTGCTGCCACGTCGGCGGCGACATCGACTTCGACGCGCAGGGCAACCTGTACCTGTCGACCGGCGACGACTCCAACCCGTTCGCCTCCGACGGCTACACCCCGATCGACGACCGGGCCGACCGCAACCCCGCGTTCGACGCCCGCCGCACCTCGGGCAACACCAACGACCTGCGCGGCAAGATCCTCCGCATCAAGGTCGCCGACGACGGCTCGTACACCGTCCCCGAGGGCAACCTCTTCGCCCCGGGCACGGACAGGACCCGTCCCGAGATCTACGCGATGGGCTTCCGCAACCCCTTCCGCTTCACCGTCGACAAGCCCACCGGCATCGTGTACGTCGGTGACTACGGGCCCGACGCCGGTGCGGCCGACCCCCAGCGCGGACCCGGCGGCCAGGTCGAGTTCGCCCGTGTCACCGAGGCCGGGAACTTCGGCTGGCCGTTCTGCACCGGCAAGAACGACCCCTTCGTCGACTACGACTTCGCCACCAAGACCTCCGGCGAGACCTTCGACTGCGCGGCGCCCAAGAACACCTCCCGGTACAACACCGGACTGGTCGACCTGCCGCCGGCCCAGCCCGCCTGGATCCCCTACGACGGCGGATCCGTGCCCGAGTTCGGCAGCGGCTCCGAGTCCCCGATGGGCGGACCCGTCTACCACTACGACGCCGACCTCGACTCGCCGGTGAAATTCCCCGAGGCCTACGACGGCAACTTCTTCGCCGGGGAGTTCGGCCGGCGCTGGATCAAGCGCATCGACCAGGACACCGACGGCACGGTGAAGTCCATCAACGCCTTCCCCTGGTCGGGCACCCAGGTGATGGACATGACGTTCGGCCCCGACGGCGCGCTGTACGTCCTGGACTACGGCACCGGCTACTTCGGCGGCGACCAGAACTCGGCGCTCTACCGTATCGAGAACGCCACCGGCGGACGCTCCCCGATCGCCGAGGCGAGCGCCAACAAGACCTCCGGCACCGCCCCCCTCAAGGTCGCCTTCTCCTCGGCCGGGACCACCGACGCCGACGGCGACACGCTCGCCTACAGCTGGGACTTCGGTGACGGCGGCACATCGACCGCCGCCAACCCCACGTACACGTACAAGAAGAACGGCACCTACACCGCCACCGTCACCGCCACGGACCCCACCGGCCGCAAGGGCTCGGCCAACGTCCATGTGACGGTCGGCAACACCGCACCGGTGGTGAAGCTGGAACTCCCCGGTGACGGGCAGCTGTTCTCCTTCGGCGACGACGTGCCCTTCAAGGTGACCGTCACCGACCCCGAGGACGGCACCATCGACTGCTCGAAGATCGAGGTCCGCTTCATCCTCGGGCACGACAGCCACGGCCACCCCATCACCTCGGCACACGGCTGCACCGGCACCATCAAGACCGAGATGGACGGCGGACACGACCCCAACGCCAACATCTTCGGCGTCATCGACGCCTCCTACACGGACGGCGGGGGAGGCGGCCAGGCCGCCCTGACCGGCCATGACCAGGCCGAACTCCAGCCGCGCCACCGCCAGGCCGAGCACTACAGCGACTCCCACGGCGTCGGCCCGCAGAACAAGGCGACCGCCCACGGCGGCAAGACGGTCGGCGACATCCACAACGACGACTGGATCTCCTTCAAGCCGTACCTCCTCACCGGCTCCACCAAGCTGACCGCCCGGATCTCCTCCGGCGGCGCCGGGGGCTTCCTCGAAGTACGGACCGGCTCGCCGACCGGCAAGATCCTCGGCTCCGCACCCGTCCCGGTGACCGGCGCCTGGGACAACTTCCAGGACATCGACGTACCGCTGCGCGGCGTCCCGAAGAAGTCCACCGAACTCTTCCTGGTCTTCAAGGGAGGCGCCGGGGCGCTCTACGACATCGACGACTTCGAACTCTCCGACAGCCCCCCGGACAAGACCGCCAAGCGGGTCCTGGTCTTCTCCAAGACCGCGGGCTTCCGCCACGACGCGATCCCCGAGGGCATCGCCGCACTCAAGGAACTCGGCAAGAACAGCAACATCACCGTCGACGCCACGGAGACGGCCGGCCAGTTCACCACCAGCAACCTGGCCCGCTACGACGCCGTCGTCTTCCTCTCGACGACCGGTGACGTGCTCGACGCCTCCCAGCAGAAGGCCTTCGAGAACTACGTGGCCACCGGCGGCGGCTACATGGGCGTCCACGCGGCGGCGGACACCGAGTACGACTGGGCGTTCTACGGCGGACTCGTCGGGGCGTACTTCTCCTCGCACCCCGCCGTCCAGCCCGCCACCGTCCGCGTCGAGGACCACAAGCATCCGGCCACCGCGGACCTCGGCGACGAATGGAACCGCACCGACGAGTGGTACAACTACCGCACGAACCCGCGGGACCAGGCCAAGGTCCTCGCCACACTCGACGAGACGACCTACACCGGCGGCACGATGAAGGGCGACCACCCCATCACCTGGTGCCAGACCTACCAGGGCGGCCGCTCCTTCTACACCGGCCTCGGTCACACCAAGGAGTCCTACGCCGAACCGGACTTCCGCAAGCTGCTCCTCGGCGGCATGCGGTACGCGGCCGGCCAGGTGAAGGCCGACTGCAAGCCCGACACCGGCTACCGCTCGATCTTCAACGGCAAGACGCTCGAAGGCTGGAAGCAGGCGGGCCCGGGGAAGTTCGACGTCGTCGACGGTGAACTCCGCTCCCAGGGCGGCATGGGCCTGCTGACCTACCAGGCCAAGGAGCTGGGGTCCTACTCGCTCAAGCTCGACTGGAAGATGCAGGGCGACGACAACTCCGGCGTCTTCGTCGGGTTCCCGGAGTCCGACGACCCCTGGTCCGCGGTGAACAACGGCTACGAGGTCCAGATCGACGCCAGCGACGCGCCCGACCGCACCACCGGTTCGATCTACACCTTCAAGGCCGCGAACACCAAGGCCCGTGACCAGGTGCTGCGCCCGCCGGGCCAGTGGAACAGCTACGAGATCAAGGTCCAGGGCGAACGTCTCCGGGTCTTCCTCAACGGAGTGAAGATCAACGACTTCACCAACACCGATCCGGTACGGAGCCTGAAGAACGGCTACATCGGCCTTCAGAACCACAGTGCCGACGACCATGTGTCCTTCCGCAACATCCAGCTGAAGGAACTGCCCTAGCGTCTTCCGTCCGCACCGGACCGGACCGGATCAGGGACCGGGGCACGCGAGCCCGGCACGGTCCGGACGTGAGGTCCGAGGGTCCACGGTCCGGACCGGGCCGGGGCACGCGAGCCCGGCCTGGTCCGGACGGGAAGCCCCGGGGACCCACCGCGGGAACGACGGGCGGGGGAGAGCACGACACCCCGCCCGCCGTTCCCGGCCACCCGACCCGCTCGTCGTACAGCGCCCCCGCTCCACCCAGCCCGCACCCCCAGCCAGGGAGGCAGCCCGTGTCAGCACCCGCCGTACGTACCGGAGTCTGGTTCATCGGAGCACGCGGCTCCGTCGCCACCACCGCAACCGCGGGGTGCGCGGCGGTCGCGGCAGGGCTCCACCCGGCGGCAGGCATGGTCACCGAGACCCCGCCCTTCACCGACAGCGGGCTGCCCCCGCTCACCTCACTGGTCTTCGGCGGACACGACACCGCGAGCTGCCCGCTGCCCAAACGGGCCGAGGCACTGGCGGCCGGTGGAGTGCTGCCGCACGGACTGCCCCCGGCGGTGCACGCCGAACTCACCGCCGCGGACGCGGAGATCCGGCCCGGCGGCCCGCTGCCCGGCGACACCCGCGGCGACGAGGAACTCATCACCGCGTTCGCCGCCGACCTCACCGACTTCGGACGACGGAACGGCCTCGCCAGGACGGTCGTCATCAACGTGGCCTCCACGGAACCCGTACCGCCCCCCGGCGACCCGAGGCTTCCCGCCAGCTCGCTCTACGCGGCGGCGGCACTGCGGGCCGGCTGCCCCTACGTCAACTTCACCCCCTCCACCGGGCTGCGCACCCCCGCCCTCCAGGACGCCGTCGCGGCCTGCGGACTTCCTCACGCGGGCCGCGACGGCAAGACCGGCCAGACCCTGCTCCGCTCCGTACTCGCCCCGATGTTCGTGCAACGCGCCCTCCCCGTAAGGGCCTGGTCGGGCACCAACCTGCTCGGCGGCGGCGACGGAGCGGCGCTGGCCGATCCGGGCGCGGCGGCCGCCAAGAACGCCGGAAAGGAACGCGTCCTCGCCGACACCCTGGGCGCCGCCCCCGAGGGCGAGGTCCATATCGACGACGTCCCGGCCCTCGGCGACTGGAAGACCGCCTGGGACCACATCGCGTTCGACGGATTCCTCGGCGCACGGATGGTGCTCCAGACCACCTGGCAGGGCTGCGACTCCGCACTCGCCGCACCCCTGGTCCTCGACCTCGCCAGACTGGTGGCCCGCGCCCACGAGCGGGGCATGAGCGGCCCGCTGCCCCAGCTCGGCTTCTACTTCAAGGACCCGGACGGCGGCCCGGCAGCGCTTTTCGAGCAGTACCACGCGCTGCTCGCCCTCGCCGGGACGCTGCGGGGGGACCGGTGACGGCACGCGCCTGGGCGGAGCTGCTCCGGATCTCCGCGCTCTTCACCGTCCCCGGCGACGCGCTCGCCGGAGCGGCGGCCAGCGGCCGGCGCCCCGACCGGGGGACCGCGCTCGCCGTCGGCGCCTCGCTCTGCCTGTACGAGGCGGGTATGGCGCTCAACGACTGGGCCGACCGCGACGAGGACGCCGTCGACCGCCCGCACCGGCCCATTCCCTCGGGCCGGATCGCACCCGGCGCGGCCCTCGCGGCGGCGGGCGCGCTGACGGCCGCGGGGCTGGGGCTCGCCGCGCGGGCGGGTCGCCCGGCCCTCGCGGTGGCCACGGGTCTGGCCGCGACGGTGTGGGCGTACGACCTCCGGCTGAAGCACACCCCGGCGGGCCCGGCGGCAATGGCGGCAGCGCGCGGGCTCGACCTGCTGCTCGGAGCGGCCGCGACCGGAGCGAGCGGAGGAACGCCGGGACGGGCGTCGGAGCGGGCGTCGGGGCGGGCGGCAGGCCAGGCGACAGGACCGGCGATGGGGCAGGCGTCGGAACGGACGCCGGGAAGGGCGTCGGAACAGACGTCGGGGCGGGCGACAGGACCGGCGCCGGGAGGGGCGTCGGAGCGGGCGACCTGGCGGGTGTCGGGACAGGCGTCGCAGCGGGCGACGGGGCCGCGGCTCGTGCCGGCGAAGGGTGCGGCCCGCGGGAAGACGGCCGTCCACGGAAAGACGGTGGCCTCGGGGAAGACGGCCACCCCGGGGAAGGGCGCCGCCTCCGGCCGGGTGTCCACCCCGGTCTCGGGGGCCGTCCACGGCGCGGGTCCGGCCACCGGAGCTGTACGTGGTGCGGGTCCGGCTGTGACTGGAGCCGTACGCAGCGCGGGTCCGGCCACGACCGGAGCTGTACGTGGTGCGGGTCCGGCTGTGACTGGAGCCGTACGCAGCGCGGGTCTGACCACGACCGGAGCTGTACGCAGCGCGGGTCCGGCCACGACCGGAGCCGTACGCGGCGCCCTGCCGGCCGCCGCCCTGCTCGGCGCGCACACCTACGCCGTCACCGCAGTCTCCCGGCACGAGGCGCACGGCGGATCCACCACCGCGCCCCTCGCCGCGCTCGGGGCGGTCGCCGCGCTCGGCGCGGCGGCGGTCCACGACCTGCGCGGTCGGCACGAGGACCGGGGGACGGACTCCCGTCCGGCACCCGGTGGCCGGACCGAGCCGACCACCCGGCCGCGCCCCGCGCACGGCTCACCGGCGCCCCTCGCCGCCACCGCCACCGCCCTCGCGACCGCCCCCGGTCTCGTCCGCACCGCACTCACCGGCTCCTACCTCCGGACCGCGGCCGTCCCCCTCCTCCACGCCGCACTGAATCCGTCGCCGCCGCTCACCCAGCGCGCCGTCGGCGGCGGCATCCGGGCGATGATCCCGCTCCAGGCCGCCCTCGCCGCCCGCGCGGGAGCGGTCGGCACGGGACTCGCCGTCATGGCACTCGTACCGATCGCCCGCGCCCTGTCCCGGAAGGTGAGCCCGACATGACGATCCGCTACGGCTACGGCACCAACGGGCTCACCGATCTCCGCCTGGACGACGCACTCGGCCTCCTGGCCGACCTCGGCTACGACGGTGTCGGCCTGACCCTCGACCACATGCATCTCGATCCCCTCGCCCCCGATCTCGCCGCCCGCACCGCCCGCGTGGCGTCCCGGCTCCGGGAGCTGGGACTCGGCGTGACCGTCGAGACCGGCGCCCGCTATGTTCTCGACCCGCGCCGCAAGCACGGCCCGTCCCTCCTCGACCCCGACCCGGACGCCCGCGCCGCCCGCACCCGGCTGCTCGTACGCGCCATCGGCATCGCCGCCGACCTCGGCGCCCACGCCGTGCACTGCTTCAGCGGCATCACCCCCGCGGACACCAGCCCCGACACCGCCTGGCAGCGGCTCACCGGCTCCCTCGCCCCGGTCCTGGAGGCCGCCGACCGCGCCGGCGTCCCCCTGGCCATCGAGCCCGAGCCCGGACACCTCCTCGCCGACCTCGCCGACTTCCACCACCTGCGCGTCCTCAGCGGAGACCCGCCACCGCTCGGGCTCACCCTCGACATCGGCCACTGCCAGTGCCTGGAGCCCGCCGCACCCGCCGACTGCGTCCGCGACGCGGCACCCTGGCTGCGCCATGTGCAGATCGAGGACATGCGCCGCGGTGTCCACGAGCACCTCCCGTTCGGCGAGGGCGAGATCGACTTCCCGCCCGTGCTCGACGCGCTGGACGCCCTCTCGGACACCGGCTACCACGGGCTGACCGTCGTCGAACTGCCCCGCCACTCCCACGCCGGACCCGAACTCGCCCGCACCTCCATCGAATTCCTCCACCGGCACGGCCCGTCCCGACGCGGCCCGACCGGTCGCGTCCCGTCGCAGCACGGCCCCGCGCAAGACAGCCCGCCACGCCACAGTCCGCAGCGCCAAAGTCCGTCGCGTCACAGTCCGTCGAGCCGCTGAACCTGCCGAAGGGAGCGACGCCATGCCGATGTCCCCGACGAACCCCCCACTGCTGACCCGCGAGGAACTCGACGCACGGCTCGGCGGAGCCGCGCGCGCCTGGCTCGACGAGGCCCTCGCCGAGGCGGAGCACGCCGCCGCCCACCCGGACACCGAAGAGACCGGCGGACCGTACGCCGCCCCGCCGTGGGAACTGCGGTACGCAGCGGCCGGCCGGCACTGCGGACTCGAACACGCCGACTCCGTACGCGCCCTGCTCCTCGTCGAAGCCCGGGCCGCGCTTCCCGCCCTGACCAGGCTGTACGAGCAGGGCACCGCCGCCGAACGGCGCGCCGTACTGCTCACCCTGCACCGGCTGGAACCCGGCCCCACCGCCCTCCCACTCGTCGAGGACGCCCTGCGCACCAACGACACCCGGTTGATCGCCGCAGCCGTCGGCCCGTACGCCGGGGCCCACCTGGCGCCGCACCACTGGCGCCACGCCGTTCTCAAATGTTTCTTCACGGAGGTCCCCGTCGCGGCCGTCGACGGACTGGCCCGCCGTGCGCGCGGAGACGCCGAACTCGCCCGCATGCTCGGTGACTTCGCGGCCGAACGCATCGCCGCAGGCCGCAGCGTCCCCGCCGACCTCACCCGCGTGCTCGAACTCGCCACCCCCGGTGCCGCCCCCACGGAGGAGTCCTGATGCGCATCTTCGACCCGCACATCCACATGACCTCCCGCACCACGGACGACTACCGGGCGATGTACGACGCCGGGGTCCGCGCCCTGGTCGAACCCTCCTTCTGGCTCGGCCAGCCCCGCACCTCGCCCGCCAGCTTCTTCGACTACTTCGACGCCCTGCTCGGCTGGGAACCCTTCCGCGCCGCCCAGTACGGCATCGCCCACCACTGCACGCTCGCCCTCAACCCCAAGGAGGCGAACGACCCCCGCTGCACCCCCGTCCTGGACGCCCTGCCGCGTTATCTCGTCAAGGACTCCGTCGTCGCCGTCGGCGAGATCGGCTACGACTCCATGACCCCGGCCGAGGACACCGCCCTGGCCGCCCAGCTCCAGCTCGCCGCCGACCACGGCCTGCCCGCACTCGTGCACACCCCGCACCGGGACAAGCTCGCCGGACTGCACCGCACCCTCGACGTCATCCGCGAATCCCACCTCGCCCCCGAACGGGTCGTGCTCGACCACCTCAACGAGACCACCGTGCGCGATGCCCTGGACAGCGGCTGCTGGGCCGGATTCTCCATCTACCCCGACACCAAGATGGACGAGGACCGCATGGTTGCGATCCTCAGGATCCACGGCACCGAGAGGATCCTGGTCAACTCCGCCGCGGACTGGGGCAGAAGCGATCCGCTCAAGACCCGCGGCGTCGGCGACGCGATGCTCGCCGCCGGATTCGACGACGACGAGGTCGACCAGGTGCTCTGGCGCAACCCGGTGGCCTTCTACGGGCAGAGCGGCCGGCTCCAGCTCGGCATCGACGCCCCCGAGACGCTGCACGAAGGCAACTCCATCCTGCGCGGCGGGGAGTGAGGCGATGCGCTTCCGCCACCCCGACGGCTCCACCGTCCACCTCGCGTACTGCACCAACGTCCACCCCGCCGAAACGCTCGACGGCGTCCGCGCCCAACTGCGCGACCACTGCGAACCCGTCCGCAGACGCCTCGGCCGGGACCGGCTCGGCATCGGCCTCTGGCTCGCCAGGGACGCGGCCCGCGCCCTGGTCAACGACCCGGCCGAGCTGCGGGCTCTGCGCGCCGAACTGGACCGCCGCGGCCTGGAGGTCGTCACCCTCAACGGCTTCCCGTACGAGGGCTTTGGCGCCGACGAGGTCAAGTACCGGGTGTACAAGCCGGACTGGACGGATCCCGAGCGGCTCGCCCACACCACCGACCTCGCCCGGCTCCTGGCCGGACTGCTCCCCGACGACGTCACCGAAGGAACCATCTCCACCCTCCCGATCGCCTGGCGCACCCCCTTCGACACGGACCGGGAGGCGGCCCGCACGGCACACACCGCGCTCGCCACCCTCGGCGAACGGCTCGACGCCCTCGCCGAACTCACCGGCAAGTCCATCCGCATCGGCCTCGAACCCGAGCCGGGCTGCACGGTCGAGACCACCACGGACGCCGTCGCGCCCCTCACCGCCGTCGGACACCCCCGCATCGGCATCTGTATCGACACCTGCCACCTGGCCACCTCCTTCGAGGACCCCGACACCGCCGTCGACGCGCTCGGCACCGCTGGCATCCCGATCGCCAAGGCGCAGCTCTCCGCCGCACTGCACGCCGAACACCCCCACCTCCCCGAGGTCCGTAACGCGCTCGCCGCCTTCGCCGAGCCCCGCTTCCTGCACCAGACCCGCACCGCCACCGCCGCCGGACTGCGCGGCACCGACGACCTCGACGAGGCCGTCACCGGCCGGGCCCTGCCGGACGGCGCCCCCTGGCGCGCCCACTTCCACGTCCCCCTGCACGCACCTCCCGCACCACCGCTCACCTCCACCCTTCCCGTGCTCCGTACCGCACTGACCCGCCTGGTGGGCGGCGCACAGCCACGCACCAGGCACCTGGAGGTCGAGACCTACACCTGGCAGGCGCTCCCGGCCGCGCTGCGCCCCCGTACCCGCACCCAACTCGCCGACGGCATCGCCGCCGAACTCACCCTCGCCCGCGACCTCCTGGTCGACCTCGGCCTCAAGGAGCTCCCGTGACCGCAGCCGAGCAGCCCACCGAGCCCCCGGCACCCACCGAGTCCCCGGCACCCACCCCTCTCCTCGTCGTCGACGTCGTCGGCCTCACCCCGCGGCTCCTCGACCACATGCCGCACCTCAAGGCCCTGGGCCGCGCCGGAACCCACGCCCCCCTCGGCACCGTCCTCCCCGCCGTCACCTGCGCGGCCCAGTCCACCTTCCTCACCGGCACCACCCCCGCCGAGCACGGCATCGTCGCCAACGGCTGGTACTTCCGCGAACTCGGCGACATCCTGCTCTGGCGCCAGCACAACGGACTGGTCGAGGGCGACAAACTCTGGGACGCCGCCCGCCGCGCACACCCCGGCTACACCGTCGCCAACATCTGCTGGTGGTACGCGATGGGCGCCGACACCGACATCACCGTCACCCCGCGTCCCGTCTACTACGCCGACGGCCGCAAGGAGCCCGACTGCTACACCCGCCCACCCGCACTGCACGACGAACTCACCGAGAAACTCGGCACATTCCCCCTCTTCCACTTCTGGGGCCCCGGAGCCGACCTCGTCTCCTCGCAATGGATCATCGACGCGACCCGGCACATCCTCGACACCCGCCACCCCGATCTGGCCCTGTGCTACCTCCCGCACCTCGACTACGACCTACAGCGCTACGGCCCCGACGACCCGCGCTCCCACCGGGCCGCGGCCGAACTCGACCGCGCGATGGCCCCCCTCCTGGACGACGCCCGCCGCGAGGGCCGCACCGTCGTCGCCCTCTCCGAATACGGCATCACCCGCGTCGACCGGCCCGTCGACATCAATCGCGCCCTGCGCCGCGCCGGCCTCCTGGAGGTCCACACCCAGGACGGCATGGAGTACCTCGACCCGATGGCCTCCCGCGCCTTCGCCGTCGCCGACCACCAGCTCGCCCACATCTACGTGCGCCGCCCCGAGGACCTCGAAGCCACCCGCGAGGCACTGCGGGACGTCCAGGGCATCGAGCAGCTCCTCGACGACGAGGGCAAGAAAGAGCACGGCCTGGACCACCCGCGCTCCGGCGAACTCGTCGCCGTCGCGGAAGCGGACGCCTGGTTCACGTACTACTACTGGCTCGACGACGCCCGCGCGCCCGACTTCGCGCAGCTCGTCGAGATCCACCGCAAACCCGGCTACGACCCCGTCGAACTCTTCCTGGACCCCCAGGACCCGTACGTCCGGGTCAGAGCGGCCGCGGCCGTCGCCCGCAAGAAGCTCGGCATGCGCTACCGCATGGCGGTCGTGCCCCTGGATCCGTCACCTATTCGCGGCAGCCACGGCCGCCTTCCACGGAGCGACGAAGAAGGTCCGCTCATCCTGTGCTCCACCCCCCACGCGTTCACCGGCCCCGTCCGGGCCACCGAAGTGAAGTCCTTGCTTCTCAAGCTTGCCGGACTGCACTGACAACGTCCCGCCCCCAGAAGGAGTTCCCCCATGAGCCGCCGCACACCCGTCGACGCCGAACTCGCCCACAAGCTCAGCCGACGCTCCATGCTCGGTGTCGCCGCCGGAGCCACCGCAGCCGCCCTGCTCGGCGCCGCCGCCCCGACCGCCGCCGCCCACGGCAGGCCCAAGGGCGACCCGCTGCTCCCGCCCGGCCGCCTCGGAATCCAGCTCTACACCCTCCGTGACAAGGTCTCGACCCTCGGCTTCGACAAGGTCTTCGCCGAACTGGAGGCGTACGGCTACGACGAGGTCGAGTACGCCGGCTACACCCAGGGCTCGGCCGGTCCCCTCACCCTCGCCCAGCTCAAGCGGCTCACCCACGACCACGGGCTCAAGGGCATAGGCAGCCACGTCGGCTACTACGACGACAACAACGCCAACGCCTACACCTTCGCGCAGAACCTCACCAAGGTGCTCGACGACGCCCAGGCCCTCGGCCTCAAGCACATCGGCACCGCATCGGGGCCGTTCCGCTACGGGTCGACGGTCGACGCCTGGAAGCGCGCCGCCGCGGACTTCAACGCCTACGGCGCGGCGGCCAGAGCACGCGGCATGAAGTTCTACCAGCACAATCACGCCGAGGAGTTCTCCTTCGCCACCGACCGGCCCGACGTCCGCCTCTACGACGTGCTGCTCGCCGAGACCGACCCCGACCTGGTCTTCCTGGAGATGGACATCTACTGGGCCTACGTCGGCCAGTTCCGCTTCGGCAAGCGGGCCGACGGCACCCGCGACACCTTCGACCCGCTGCACTACGTGCTGAAGCACCCGGACCGCTACCCGCTCTTCCACGTCAAGGACGGTGAGCACGACATCGCCGCCCGCGACGGCTACCGCATGGTGGACGTCGGGGACGGCGACATCGACTACAAGAAGTTCCTCGACACGGTCACGAGGACCCACGGCGGACGCCGCGACCACCACTGGCAGGTGGAACACGACCAGCCGATCGTGGACTCCTTCACCACGGCCCGCCGCTCGGCCGCCTACCTGCACACCCTGCGCCGAAAGGGCTGCTGACCCACCGCACGCACGACGGCCCTCCCCGCCGAGGGGGCGGGGGAGAGCCGTCGTGCGTGAGGGGACCGGACCGGGCGAGGTATCCGCAGCCGTCCGGAGTGTGCGCGACCCTTCGCGCGCGCCCCGGCGCACCCCTGTTCCCGGACCCGGGTGCGCCGGGCGGCCGGATTTCGCTGTTGCCCAGCCCGGATTCGTACGGTGCGTACGGCAGAGGACACGGACCGTGGCCGAAGTCCCGAAGATGGCGCGGGATCGTGTCCTGTGCATCCGCCGCACCGCACTGACCACCGGAAATGCGGGTGATGGCCACCCTGAACCCCTGGTATTGTTTTCCACGTCGGAACGGGCGGGAGCCCGCGAGACAGACACCTTGTCCGGGTGGCGGAATGGCAGACGCGCTAGCTTGAGGTGCTAGTGCCCTTTATCGGGCGTGGGGGTTCAAGTCCCCCCTCGGACACCACCAAGGTCAATCGACCGAATGAAGCCGGTCAAAGCGACACCTCGTCGCTTTGACCGGCTTTGTCGTCGTGTGCGGTGCTGGTCAGCCGAGGGGCAGTTCCAGGGCGGCTTCGTGACCGGTCGGGGAGGTGACGGTCAGGGTGCCGTCCTCCTTGCCGGTGAATGCGTAGAGGCGGTCCCGGCTGTTGATCACCAGGACGAGGCGGTGGCCGTCGGCGAGGTCGTAGGCGGCGGGCTGGAGCGTCCAGTCGACGGTCCGGTCCGTGCCGGTGTCCAGGCCGGTGGTGGTCAGGGGCTCGTGAGTGATGATCCGGGCGGTGCCGTCCGGGTCCATGTCGAAGAGGTAGGCGACCAGGGTCGCGGCGTCGCCTGCCTCGGCGCGGACGGTGAGCCTGAGCTTGGCGGCGCCGCGGATGCGGCGCCCGCCCGCCAGTTCCTCGGTGGACCAGACAAGGAGCCGGTCGCGGTCGAAGCCGGCCGGGTCGTAGGTCTTGGGGTTGCCGAACCACTCCTTCTGCCCCGTCTCCATGATGTCGTCCATGGCGGTGGCGGTGGTCTCGTTCCCGGCGGTGAACGCCCGGCTCCAGCCCGTGGACGGCTTGTCGGACAGGGTGCCCCCGCCGTCCCCGTCGGCGCCGCTCAGATACCAGGTCTCGGTGCCGGTGGTGGCCTCGTACCAGGAACGGAGCGATTCGCGCTGTGCTGCCTCGTGAATCCGGTCGCCGCCGGTTCCGGTCGGCCTGGTCTTGTAGGTGAACATCACCTGGCTGTTGACCACCGGCCAGTCCGGCACCGTGTTGGCCGTGCCGAGCAGGTGGTGGTCGAGCCAGGCGTAGGCCTCCGTCATCGGCTTGAGGTAGCCCCAGAACGGGGTGCCGCTCGGCATGCCGGTGATCCCGACGCCTTCCGGGGCGCCGTGGTCGCCGATCCACAGGTTCAGGTGCTTGGGAACGGTGAGCTTCTCGAAGGCCGCGATCGCCTCACCCGCGGGGAAGAGGCTCTCGTGCCAGGTGTTCGAGTAGAAGGTCGGGACCCCTCGGGCGTTGGTGATGTCCACGTAGGTCTCCGGGGAACGCACGGTGCCCCACTCCTCCACCTCCTCCATGTCCTGCCCCTGCTGGAAGTTCTGGAGGATGCGCCAGGTCGCGTCGTCGAACCTCTCCTTCTCCTTGCCCTTCTCGGCTCCGGTGAAGTTGATCAGCAGCTCCACGGCCTTCTCGTGCCGGGTGCCGTTGTCGTAGAGGCTGGTGGCCAGGTTGCCCCAGGTGCTCAGGGCGACCACGGCGGCGACCCGGTTCTTCTCGTCGTGCGCGGCGACCAGCTGGCTGATCCCGGAGCCGTAGGACAGTCCCATGAACCCGACCCCGCTCGGCGTGAACAGCCCTTCCGCGTGGTCGATCACCTTCGACCCGTCCGCCCAGTCGTCCGGGCCGGCGACTCCGATGGTGCCGTCGGACGTGAACGGCCCACCCGGCTCGCCGAACCCGCGGGGCGTGTACGCCAGAACGTGGTACCCGCGCGCCGCCAGGGAGAGGTATCCCACCATGAACGGCATCCAGCCGTACGGGTTCCACCCGGCGGGCACGATCACCACGGGGCGGGGCTCCGAGGTCTTCTGCTTGATCGCGAACGCCGAGAGACCGATCTCGTCCGTCACGGCAATGCGCGGGAAACTGACCCCGGCCTCCCGCAGGACCCGTTCCACCAACTCCCGCAGCCCCTCCGGAAGCGCCCCCGCCGGGGCCGTCCCCTGGAGCGCCGCGAGCAGGGCCCTCGCGACGGCGAGTACCGACGGGTTGATGTCGAGGCTCGCGCCGCGCCAGATGCCGTTGGCAGCGATGTCCGCGAGGGTCGCGTCGGTGACCGACGCGAGCGGCTCTCCACCTTCTGTAGTCATATGAACGGCTCCATTCCTCTATGGCTGTTTGACCAGGACCTGTGTGACCTGTGGCCGGATGGCCAGGACGCCCGCCGGGGCGCCAGGCGGATCATGGGCAGGAGCGCACACACCGAAACGGAAGGGCGACCGGCCGTACTCGATCGGATGGAGAGCCCTCGGCCTGCGGCTCCGGCGGCGACGGACTTCATGGACGGGCCGGCCTCGGCCGGTGGCCTTCTGCGAACAGGCCCGCAGGGGCGCGGCCACTGCTGAAGCCCGGTCGCAACGGCCGCGAACGAGCCCTGGCACGACGATGACCGGTTGACGCCCCTGAGGAGTGCCCGGCCGACGTGCCGGGCTGGGCCGGGACCAGTAAGCAGCGCGGCGGAGCCCGGTCTGCTGCCAACTCCGGCGCCACCCTGACGCCGTCCGTGCGTCGGAGAATCCTCGGCCCCGGCCCCGGCCCCGGCCCGGCACCGGCGTCCGAACGACCGCGGACGGCCGGCAGGCGCGGCGGCATTCGCGGCACCCGGCGTGGGCCACCCGTACAGCTGCCCCCGGCGCAGGCTCGACCGGGCTCGGTCTGGGACGTGCATGTCCGGGTGGAGCCGCCGTCCCCGCCCCGGCTCCTGTGACAGTGACGGTGTCGCGCCTCATGGCCGGGTCGGCCGGCCGACGTCGAAAAGGCGGCCCGATCAGTGACGAGATCCGAGTGCGCGTCGAGACCTGAGCGCGCATCGAGAACCTCAGATCGTGATCAGGCGGAAGCCACGGTGCGGCAGGGGGCCGTGTGCAAGGATCTCAGCCATGGGGGCAACCGAAACGGATCTCGTGCTCAAGAGGTTCGTCTCTGCCGTACGGCGGGTAGTGCCGACGGTGGCCGTATGGGCTCACGGTTCGCTCGCACTGGGTGACTTCCGACCCGGACGCAGCGACCTCGATCTCATCGCGATCGTCCCAGTTCCCCTGGACGGCGACGACAGGAACCGGCTGGCAAGCATGCACCAGCAGCTGTTGGAGGAAGAGGCGGCTGCGGCCGCGTTGCACTGCTCGTACATGGTCGCAACGGAGCTCGCCGATGCGGGGGCCGATCATGTCACCTGGGCTCACGGCACGATCCTCGAACGCCCGGTGACTCCGGTGACGCGCCGGGAACTGCTTGCGGGCGGCCTCACCCTCTACGGACCGCCGCCGAAAGAGCTGATTCCGCCGCTCCTTCCAGGACAACTGGAAGACTTCATCCGGCGCGACCTGGAAGAGTTCTGGCTGCCGGCCACGGGCAGGCCCCTGCTCTGGCTGCGGGACATCTGGGTGGACCTGGGACTTCTGGTCCTGGCCCGCGCGACCGTCACGCTACGCGACGGGCGGCTGATCACGAAGGGCGAAGCCCTCGCGGAGCTGAAGGAACTCGGTGCACCGGCAGACGTGGTCCGTGACATCCACGATCGCCGCTACGCACGCCCCATGCCCATCAGCCGTTTACAGCGGGTTCGCCGGGCGCTGCGTGCCCGTGCCTTCGTGCGGCGCGGCATCAAGCGCGCCCTGGCGGCGGGGAAGCCCTGAACTGCCGCAGAAGAACTGGAAGAACTGGAAGAACTGCTGGACGTCTTCCGAGTACGTCGGCCCCCAGTAGCCCAGACCGGCTGTGGCGTCTGCTTGTCGCTTGACCCTCAAGTGACCCTCAAGGCCGATCTACCGGCTTCGTTGTCGTGGTGAACGTGATCCGGCCCTCTGCCGTTTTGCGGAGGGCCGGAGGCGTTCGCGCTGTTCAGGTGGGGTAAGCGGCATGAAGCAGGCTTCGGTCCCGGAGGATGCCGAGTCGGCTCGGAGGGCTTGCGGTGGTCGGCAGCCCGGCAGCCCGGCAGCCCGGCAGCCCGGCAGACGCGATCCGGCCGACGCCGGAGCCGTTGCTCCGTGGCGGGATTCAACCGGCGGGCGTCGGCCGGTGGTGTGCCAGTGCCCGCGCCACCAGGGCGGCGGGCTCGGGGCGTGCCTGAAGGGCCTTGAGGATCAGTAGCCACCACCGGTGCAGGCGGTCGGAGAGGTCCTCCTGACCGGTCATGTCCTCGGTGAGGTTGTACAGCCCGAAGAACGCGCACACCAAGGTCGTGGCGGTGTCCGACGGCTCGACTTCGTCGGCCAACTCGCCGTCGGCGCGTGCCTCGGCCAGAAGACGAGTGGCGGCAGTCGTCCAGACGGCGAAGGGCGTGGGTATGGCGATGTCGATGGTGCGGCGCTCGGCCCATAGGCGTGCGCCGGCCCGGGTCATGACATCGTCGCGCAGCGCCTTGGCGATATCGAAGCTGAGGGCGACCAGCTTTTCCAACGGCGGTACCCCGGCGGCTGCATAGCGTTCGGCCAACGACGGCCAGGCCGCGAACTGTTCGCGTACGACCGCCAGCGCGAGCTTTTCCTTGCTGGAGTAATGGAAGTAGACGGCTCCGCTGGTGCGGCCGGAGAGATCGCTGATTTCATTGATGCTTGTCCGTACGTACCCCTGTTCAACGAAAAGGCGTGCTGCGGCTTCCAGCAGCGCCCTACGCGTCGCGCGCGCCCTGTCCTGCATGCGTGTTTCACCTTCGTTCGTCAGTTCGCACTTTTTTCGAGCGGAAAAGTTGTGCGCCGCGGCGCACTGACGGCGCTCCATGCCGTTAATGCGTGGAGATTATTATTGTTCTTGGGTTGCGCGTGAGTACGGTCAATGGCGAAAAATCGCGCTTCCCTGATGTCGTCGAGCGCGGACGTCCGTCACGGAGTCCACTTGGCACGCCCAAGTTCCCTTATGTGCAACGGAGTTATGGGGAACGAGTGCGCCGTTCATCTGTCGCTGAGCTGTTGCTCGCGCGTCGCGATTACTCGAAATATGGCACGCAGTCAAACACTCAAAATGATGATTGCGACCTCTCCAGCTGGAAATTAACGTAGTTATCACGATGTTTCTGGGGTCATCCGGAGAAGACCGGACGATGTCCATTGCTGGAGAGCCCGGAGGAGAGACATCGGCCTTCACACGCAGTCGAGCGCGACTCGTTCGGCGGCGTACCTTCTGCGGCCGAGCGGGCCTCTCCGCACTCCCCTGCTTCGTACTGCGAGCACTGAAGAAGCGGGGTGGCGCGCTCTTCGAGAACGGCAGGCAAATGACAACTCGTCACATCTTCACCTGGTCCCCGGCTGCCATCGTCTTCGACTGCGACGGAACCCTGATGGACACCGAACGCCACTGGCAGGACGCTCGCAGCCGGGCCTTCGGGGAGTTCGGACTGAAACCGCGTCCAGGCTTCGCCGAGCGGGCCAAGGGCGTGCACTACACCGAGTGCGGCAGCCTCATGGCCGAGGAGAGCGGGAAGCCCCACCTCGCCGACGACCTGGCGCAGGCGCTCCTCAGGCACTTCATGGCGCTCGTCGCCGAAGACCCCGTGACCATGCCGGGCGCGGCGGCACTGGTCCGGATCGCCGCCCGCCACGTCCCGCTCGCGGTCGCAAGCAACTGCCCGCTGGACGTGGTCGAGTCCTGCCTCACACGGGCCGGCCTGCGCGGTTACTTCGCGCATGTGGTCGTCGCGGGCGACGGGCTGCTGCCGAAACCCCATCCGGACGTCTACGCCACCGCGGTCCGGCTGTGCAGCGTGCGGCCGGAGGACGCGATGGCGGTGGAGGACTCGGTCACCGGCGTCGAGTCGGCCCGCAGCGCAGGCATGCGTGTACTCGGCGTGGGGCCCCGGCCGACTGACGAGGAGGTCGATCGGGCCGACCTGTGGCTGCGTACCCTGGCGGAACCCGAACTCCAGGCGTGGGTCCACGCCTGGACGGAGGGGGAGGACTAGGCACTGTCCGCCGGATCACGCGAGCTGCTGACCGAGATCGCTCGTCGGTTCGTCGTGTGCTGGTGGGAGAGGCCCTGCTGGGAAACGCCCCGCAGGGCCTTGGCCGTTCATGGGCCGGTGCCGCTGATGCCCCTACGGATCGTCGAGCTCGGGGAGGTGCTGGCACCACCCGGCCCGGAGCACAATGGCCAGTTGCTCCCATGCGAACTTCCGCTCGAACAACCAATTGTCCGGCACTGGCTCGGCGGGATGGTCGACCTCCCGCTCGAACAGCGAGGCCAAGGGCTGTCCCGTAAAAGATCTCCGGGGGACGGCGGTGCTACCCCATGACCGCGCGAGCTGCGTCCAGAAACACCAGCCGGTTGTCCTCCAGGTAGTCCCGCACGCTTTCACCGTCGGGCAAGCCTTCCCATACCGTCCGGTTGAGGTCGAGGAAGTACGCGCGGGCCGCGTCGTGCACCGGCAGAGGGAACTGGATGCGGATGAGCCGCTCCGCAACCCACAGCCTGTTCATGACATCCCGGGTCGTGAGGAACCAGGCGTCCGTGTCCTCCCACTCGGAAGGCCGACTGAAGGCGGAACGTTCGGCCTCGGCCCCCACCTCGACGAATCGCTCCAGCAGCGCCAGCCGTTCCCCGCGCCGGGCCTCCGACAAGGCGAGCTGCTGGCGTTGCTGTTCAGCGCGTTCCGCCGAGAGTTGAGTTCTGTGCTGGACGAGGTAGGACAACGAGCCGCCGAGGACAACGCCGCCCAGCGATATGAGTGACACCCAGACCTGACCTGACATGCCGGTCATCGTGCCATGCCGTCGATCTCTGGGACGATCTCGCTGTGGCTGGTGTGATCGCGGCGTCCGAGCCGTCCTGGGCAGCCCCGTTCACCGGGCTGAGCGCGCGGCAGTTCGGAAAGCTGGTGACAGTTCTGCGGCGCGAGGGTGCGGACGCGGTCCGCGAGGGACGGCCGTGGGGCCTGCCGTTGGGGGACCGGGCCCTGCTGGTTGCCGCGTACTGGCGCGCGAACCTGTCCATGCGCCGGCTCGCGCCGTTGTTCGGGGGGTTCAAGTCGGCGGCGGACCGGATCACCGACTGCCTCGGGCCGATGCTTGCTCTCCAGCTCCGCAAGCGGACGCCAAGGGCACCGTGCTCATCGTGGACGGCACCCTGGTCCCCATCCGCGACCACTCAGTGGCCGAGCAGTCCAAGAACTACCGGTACTCCACCCACCACCAGGTCGTCATCGATGCCGACGGCCGCATGGTCGTCGTTGCGGGCCTGCCGTTCGCCGGACACCGTAACGGACCACGCGGCAGCCGCCATGTCCGAGGCCGCCCGAGACCATTTACGGGACAGCCCTCAGCGTTGGGGAGATGAGTACTGCTCAAGAATCTGTTGCCCGGTGCGGTAGCGCGGTCTTGGGCGTGCCTCGATGTGTGGTTGGCTGCGCATGCGCCGCAGAGCGTATCCGGCTTGAACGACCCTGCTGACCCTGCTGACCCTGCCGACCCGCCGGGATCGCTGAAGCCGAGCGGGCAATGAGCTTGCAACTCCCGGCCGACTTGGTCGAATCGTTGCGGTGTCACAACGGGGCGACTGAAGACGCCCTTGCTCGGGGAGCGAGCGTCTTATCTGGTGCGGATCTGCTGTCGGCATCCGAGATCGCTCGGACTCGGCGAATAGTCATGGAGAACGCCGAACTCTTCGACGTGTTTGAACCGAACGAGGGAGAGGGCGAGCCCCATTGGCACTCGTTGTGGATCCCTTGGGCGATTCGGGAGCATCCGCACCAGGTGGTCGATACGCGTCCTGGTCCCCAGCAGGGACCACTCGGCAGCGCCTGCGGCCGACCCGGCAACTTCAACCCGGGCGGGAACGGCTGCCGGCCGAGCTTGGCGGCCTACTTGGAAACTGTTGCCGACGCGCTATGCAGCGGCGGCGATGCTGGCGGATGGCGCGCTCATCTCGGAGCAGACAGAGATGAGCTGGTGTGGGAACCCGAAGGGGATTCAGAGCCACTTGCCGAGGCCGACCTAGGCCCTGGAGCCGACAACCTCGACCACCTTGAGCATGTGGACTCTTTCCGTCAGCTACGACCGGCACCCATCGGACTTCCCTGACCACGCGGAGTTCGAGGAGTTCCGCGCCTGGTGCTGTGACCGGGAAGGTTCACCGTGATCGGAAGGCGGCACGTGGGTCGAGCGCACGCGAAACGTCTGATATCACTGGGGCATGCAGGAAGAGACCGCACGCTCCGCGATCGACATGTTCATTTCCGCGTTCAACGCCTCGGACGACAGTTATGTGACTGCCCTGCTCTCCCAGGCCCTGACCTCAGACGTGGTCTTCTGGGGGCCGTTGGGGCGCAGCGAAGGGATCGGGGCGGTCGAGCAGTTCGTCCTGGACATCCGACGCCACCCGGCGGGGGCCGGCACGATGGTGCGCTGTTCGGCGGTGGACGTGCCTGACGAGTGGGCTCGGTACCAGTGGGTCTTCACCACGCCTGATGGAGGCCCCCGCCTGGCGGGAACGGATGTCGTCCATCTGCGACGGAGCCTCATCGACCAGATCATCGTCTTCGCGGGGGAGATCGAGCCCTCTGCCTCCTGAGCCGTTCGTGTCTCCAGGGACAGGCCGCCGTGATCCGTAGGCACAGGCGTCAGCCACCGTGGGTGGCGGCTTTTGGGAGGAGTCAGCCCTTGTGGACGGCTGTGTGTTGACCGATCACACTGGCTGACGCCCCCCAATTGCTTGCGCCTTGTCCTGGTGGTTCAGTGAGTGATGGCGTGTTCGGTGAAGTGGCCGCAGGGGCGGAACCCCAGGCGGCGGTAGACGGGCTCGCCGTCGGCCGACGCCTGCAGGACCGCGATGCGGTGGTCCAGGGCGCGGGCCGTGTGGAGGGCGGCGAGCGTGATGGCACCGCCGTAGCCCCGTCGACGGTGGGTGGCCAGCGTGGAGATGTTGAAGATACCGGCGACCCCCGCGTGCTGGAACACCTCGGCGGAACAGACGGGACGGCCCTCCACGTAGCCCACCAGATACCGGGCCGGGCTGTCTGCGGCCAGTGCGTTCGGGGCGGCCTGGGAGAAGAAGTCGCGGACGGTGTCGGAAGGCGGCTCCCAGTTTGCGGCGAGGACCGAGGCGTAGTCGGCAAGCTGTTCGGGAGTGGTCGCCCGCTGGATGTCCAGCGCCTGTACGGCGGGCAGGGGCAGGGTGTTGTCCAGTTCGGCCCACATCGCCGTCTCGCGTTCGGATACGGGCAGACCGGCCGCCGTCAAGCGGGCGGCGAGGTCCGGTGGTGTCGAGGCGGGCCCCACCCACCAGGAGAAACGACGGCCGGTGCGGGCCAGAGTTCCGGCGGTCTCGGTGATGCGTGCCGCGGCGTCGGTGACGGTGAAGCCGGCCGCGGCGACGATGTTGAAAGTGTCGTCGTCCAGGCCGCTGTCGGCGACCAGGAGGTCACCGGTCTCCGTGACGGTCGCACCAGCCATGCTCCGGTGCAGGTGACAGGCGTGTTCCGCCAGATTCCGTTCCATCCTGTCCATCACATCGGCTTCATCGGCGAAAAGATCATTCATGGTCAGTGGGCCTTTTCCGGTCATCGGTCATCGCGCTGTGCGACGAGAGGGCTGGGTGGTCGTGTTCGAGGCGGAACAACACCGGCGCAGCTTCGGGCATCGTGCCGATCCGTCAGAAGGTAGACGATCCGTCAGGAAGTCGACGCTGATCTGCCCCAGGGGCTTGAAGGGCCGAGGACTGGTGAGAGGTTGCGGTCTTACGTCTGCCCCATGACCCCCCTCTACGTGCCCCCGCTTACCGGGCTTGCGTACGGCTGCGGCTATTGCCGATCGACGCAGTTCGGGGCCCGGCGCTGCCGCACCCGAGCAAGACAACCGCTAGGCCGGAAACGGTGTCTACTGTCAGCGCTGTGAAAGGAGGCCGTCGTATTGGTGTGCTAGTACTCCAGTGCGACTTCGTGATCTATCCGGTTGAGGAGCTGGCGAGCCGTTGCTGGTAGTGGCTGCGGCGGGCACCGGCCTGGTGGCGTCTGCGCCAGTTTGACCAGTGCAGCAGTCTGCGTGGGGGTGCGTTGGCCGGGATCAGTAGGGCGCCGAATAGGTGGCGAATCTCCGGGAAGGTCAGGTCGATCGGGTCGGTGCTGCGGGCAGGCCGGTTCGGATCGGCGGTCCTGGCCGGCGTCGCGTCGGCGGCCAGGAAGGCCAGCGCGAGCTTGGCCAGGGTGATGTGGCGATGCCAGGCGGTCCAGTGGCGGACCTGGTAGTGGTCCAGTCCGACCTGGCCTTTCGCGGCCTGGAAGCACTCCTCGATGCACCATCTGGTCCCGGCGACCCGGACCAGTTCGGACAGCGGCACTTGTGTGGGGGACCAGCACACATAGAAGGCGAGCTCGCCGCTGCTCGGGTTGCGGCGGATCAGCAGGTGCCGATGTCCGTCGGTGCCGATCTCGCTCCAGGCCCAGTCGTAGTAGCGCGGCCCCTTCGCTCCGGCGCCGGCGCTCTGTCGGTGCCAGGCCGAGGCGGGCAAGCGGTCGGCGACGGCATCCGCGCGGGCAGCGGTCCGCCCCTGGTTGATCCGCACCCGCGCGCTGCACGCGACGGCCAGGACGTAGCCGATGCCACGGGACTCCAACAGGGCGCGCAGGTGGGGATCTTGGCCGTAGGCCTCGTCGCCGGTCACCCAGGAGGCGCTGATCCCGGCATCCAGTGCTGCGGCGATCATCTGCCCGGCCAGTGTGGGCTTGGTCGCGAACTGCGCCTGGTCGGGCACCCCAGCGCGGGTGCGGCGCTCGGCGTCCTGGCACCACGAGGCGTCGGGCAGGTAGAGCCGACGGTCGATCAACGCCAGTCCTCTGCGAGAGGTGTAGGCGAGGAAGACACCGACCTGCGTGTTCTCGATCCTGCCCGCGGTGCCGGTGTACTGCCGTTGGACGCCGGCCGACGTGATGCCCTTCTTCAGGAAGCCGGTATCGTCCACGATCAGGACGCCGTCGTCGGCGCCGAGGTGTTCGAGGACGTAAGCGCGGATGTCGTCGCGGACTGCGTCTGCGTCCCAGCTGGCGGTTCGCAGGAGTCGCTGCATCGGTCCGGGGCGGGCGTGGCCGGCCTGTTCGGCCAGCCGCCAGCAGTTCTTCCGCTCGGCGCCGGACAGCAGGCCGAGCACGAACGCGCGGGCTGTGGCACGGGGCTCCACCCGCTTGAACCGGCCCGCGATCCGGGCCATGGCCTGGTCGAACACCGCCCGCCAGCGGGCCGCGTCTATGCTGTGGCCCGCAGCCACCGCACGATCTTCAGGAGTCCACACAACCCTTGATGATCACGCGGTGGCCGTTGCCGCTGTCACCCGGCTCCAGCGCTGTCGCGCACGGGTGAATGCGCTCAGCCCTATGCCGTCCACCCGCTTGCTGGTTGGAGCCCAGGTACCTGTAGCTGGTGCCAGAGGGACTTCAGGCACCCGTGTCCTGTAGTGCGGTGATGGCCTGCGCGGTAACGGCGCCGATGGCGCGGCTGATCGCGGCGTCGTCCGAGCCAGGCCGGGATCGAGTGAACACAGCGGCGGCATATCGGCGGCCGTCGGGATAGGAGATCACGCCGATCTCGTTGCGGATCACACCGACCAGGCTGCCGCTCTTGGCGGCGACCCGAACTGGCAGCCGGAACCCGCTCGCGATCCGGTGCCGGGTCAACTGCCTCGCCATTACGGCGCGCACACGTTCGCACGCGGCGGCTGGGCCCGCCCGGTCCGTCCAGATCAGCCGCAGCAGCTCGACCATGTCACGAGGGGTGGTTCGGGTCCCCTGCGACGGGTCCAAGGCACGGGAGGCAAGGAGCCTTTTGTCGGCCTGCGCCATCTCGTCTGCCGACGCGCCGGCTGCCCAGGTCAGCGCGTCCTTCCAACTGGCACAGCCGAGGTCCTGGCCGATGGAGTCGAGCATGGTCTGCAGGTCCGACTCGATCACAGTGCCGGTCAGCCCGAGCCGCGTTGCTGTCGCGTTGAGCGCGTCAACGCCGACCCGCCGCAGCAGCGCGTCGGTCGTGTGGTTGTCGCTGATGGTGAGCATCAGGACGACCATGTCCCGCCATGAGAGCACGGCATCGTCATTGAAGAGCGAGATCCCGACCGGGCCGGGAGTCCGGCCGACGGCACTCAGCGTCACCCGCTCGCACGGGTCCAACCGGCCATCGGCGAACGAGGTCTCCACCTCCAGAGCGACCTGCACCTTGACCACCGAGGCCGGGACCACAGGCTCATCAGCATGCAGGCCGAACTCGGCGTCGCCTTCAAGCGGCTGGACGCATAATGCGCCTTCACAGCCAGCCCGTTCGAATATCTCTCGAATGTCGTCCGTCATGGCGACGATTCTGTCAGCACCCAGGCGCAAGATCACGAAGTCGCACTGGAGTACTAGGTGAGGCGGGTGGAGCCCACGGATCCAACGTCTGTCACGTTTCGACTCCTCGTCGTCGCTGATGGTGAAGGCGGCGACGCTTTCGCGGTCGGGGCCATCGAAGAATCCGTCGTGGGCGAGCGAATCCAGAGCGGCCACGCACGTCTCGTACAACTGATTCCTGAAGGCTCCAGGGTCGAAGTCGTCTCGCTTCCGGCAGGTCCGGCTCATGCTCGCGGAGCTGCGTGCGGAACTCGTCGAACCGCTGCGCTTCGATGCTCCAGACGTACAGATCGGCGTCGGCGGGGTCGCGCGCCCGCATGCGAGCCAGATGATCTCGGGTGTCCCAGGCCGCAACAGATGGTTATGGCATCCGCGTCGGAGTAGAGCGCGTAGCCGCATACGTGATCGGGGTACTGCTCGGTGAGCTCGACGAATGCGTCGCGGGCGGCTTGCCGAACCTCGCGTTGAAGGATGTCGAAGTCCACGAGACCCGTTGAGTCCTTTCTCCTTCTGCGCTGCTCATGATGCGTGGTGGACCGGTGTTTGTTACCGAGCGGCCGTCTGATCTTCGTACCCTGCCGAAGAACGGTGTGAAGCCCCTGACTGAAGAGCTCAAGGGCGGCACGCTCGCCGCGGTTCAGTAGCAGTGCAACCCGCTCGTCCGAGGAATCCACGCGGTCGCTGAACGTACTGACCCACTGCTCATGACCGCCTTCAGGGCCCTGCGGCGAGTCGGCCCGTTCCTTGGTCCATCCGAGCCGTCACCAAGGCCGCCCTCGTCCGTCGATCCCAGCACGACCGGGCGGGGGTTGCACGCGACTTTGAGTCGTACGTCGGCGGTGTCGCGTCAGGCGGTGGCGTCGCGTCGGCGACCAGCGCATTCGATATGTGTGCCCATACCGACCGTGATGTGTTTCCGCCGCGTCGAGCGAGGGACTGGACCCCTGAGGGACGATTCCGATTCCGCTTCCGCGCCATGGCCCGCGGGACGTCGAGACGGGCCTGAGCGGCGGCTGTGACCCCAATGGCGGGTTGCCCGGATGACCACCCCTCCGGGCTCCCCGGTGCGCGCTGAACACCGTCCCGGCGGGACCGCTGGGCGTTTCCCGGCGGGGGAACGCCGCTCTCTCGGGATGCGTGGAACCCGACACCGATCACTGTGGAGATACAAGCGGGGCTGTGCTCGTGAGGCCGCCTCCTGCGCACATGCCGACCGGATGACCGGCTGAAATCTTCCGTGAAGAGGTAACGCACTCATGAACGAAGGAAACAAGATCCTGCTGGCCACTGCCTTGGTCGGCGGATATGTCCTGGGTCGCACAAAGAAAGGGCGATTCGCTCTCACGATGGCGTCCTATATCGCTGGACGCCAATTCGGACTCGAACCGAAACAGCTCGTGGCCCAAGGAATGCGCAGACTCGGAGAGATTCCCCAGGTGGCGGACTTGGGCGAGCAGCTGCGTGGAGAAGTCATGGATGCCGGTCGGGAGGCCGTCACCGCTTCGTTCAATCGCCGGATGGAGACCCTTGCCGATTCGCTCCATGAGCGAACGGCCCAGTTGGAGAACGGCGGGAAAGAGCGGGAGAGGGACGGGGGAGGCGAGGAAGGGGAGGAAGGAGGGGAGGAGAGAGAAGAGGGGCGTGGAGAAGAGTACGGCTACGACGATGGAGAAGGACCGGAGGACGCATACGAAGAGGAGCCGGAAGAGGAAGAGGAGCCCGAAGAAGAATACGAGGAGGAGCGACCCCGTCGCCGCGCTCGACGCGCAGATGGGGAGACCGCGCCGCGGAGGCGTAGAACCGCCGCCGGTCGACACGAAGCGCCGAGGCGGAAGCCTCCTGCCGGGAGGGACGAGAAGAAGCCGGTCGCCAAGAAGGCCGCCCGGAAGAAGGTGGCCCAGAAGAAGGCGACCTCCGGCAGGGCCGCGGCCAAGAAGTCGCCGCCGGGCGGGAGAGCTGCCGCAGAGAAGTCAGCGCCTTCCAAGAAAACTGCCGGGAAGAAGACGGCGAAGAAGACGGCGAAGAAAGCGGCGAAGAAGACAGCGCCCCACGGAGCCGCAGCCAAGACCGCGCCCGCGAAGAAGGCATCAGCCAAGAAGGCGCCCGCCAAGAAGACTTCAGCGAAGAAGGCGCCCGCGAAGAAGGCTGCGGCAGGGAAGAAGAAGACCGCTCCCGCTGCGAAGAAGACCGCCCGCAAGAGCGTCAAGAAGACGTCATCGCGCGTCGAGCGCCGGAGGTAATGGACCATGTCGAAGTCGGACGAGAGCAATGCGTACTCAGGGCTGGACCGACTGCGCGAAGAGCTCGGTGACTATCTCACGGCCCGAGTCGGAGACCTGGCGGAGAAGGCTGGCGACAAGCTGATCGATGCGACGGACCAGCTCGCCGATGTCGCCCAGAACGGCGGATCGCTCTCCAAGATTGGCGCGAACCTCCTCAGTGGGGATTCCCCACTCAAGGCTGTTTTCTCCGGAGCTGCACAGAACGTCAAGGAGACCATTTCGGAGAAAGCGAAGGGTGTCCTCGGCGGAGGGAAGGGGAGGAAATCGGGCGACAAAAAGGTCACCAATATCATCGAGGTCATCGATGTCGGTGTGCCGTTGCGTACCGCGTACGACCACTGGACGCAGTACGAGAAGTTCAGCAGCTTCACCAAAGGCGTTCGGGATGTCTCTCGGACCGGTGAGACGGAGAGCGACTGGAAGGCGAAGGTCGGTCCTTCGACCCGGGGCTGGAAAGCGACCGTTCAAGAGCAGGTGCCGGACGAAAGGATCGTCTGGACGTCCGAGGGCTCCAAAGGATCGACGCGCGGGGCGGTCAGCTTTCACGAGCTGGCACCAGGGCTGACGAGAATCGTCCTCGTTGTTGAATATTACGCTTCGGGTCTCTTCGAGAAGACCGGAAACCTGTGGCGTGCTCAGGGGCGGAGACTTCGGCTGGACCTGAAGCACTTCCAGCGTCACGTCACGCTCACCGACGAAGAACCCGACGGCTGGCGCGGAGAAATCCGCGACGGAGAGGTCGTACAGACCCACGAAGAGGCCCTCGAAGAAGAGGAAGCCGCGAATTCCGACGACCGTGAGTACGACGACGAGTACGACGAGGGCGGCGAGTACGGCGATCAGGACGACGCGTACGAAGGCGATCGGGACGAGTACGACGACCGTGAGCAGGACGAGTACGACGACCGTGAACAGGATGGCGATCAGGACGACGAATACGACGACGAGGAAGACGAGGAAGACGAATACGACCGCGAGCACGGAGACGAGGACGAGGACGAGGACGAGGACGAGGAGAGGGGGCGGACGGCGTCGCGGCGGCGGTGAACCGGCCTCCGGGAGCGCCGGTGCGGGTCATTCCGGTGGTGGGAGAAGCGGCCCGAGAGGCCCGAGATCGAGATTGAGATCTTCCATGGAAAGGCCGTACCGGGCGCAGAGCTCGGTCATGCGACTGTGCAGAATCATCAGAGTCGCTCCCAGACGTTCCTCCTGTTCCTCGGTGAGATCTCCCGCGTCGACCCGGTGCAGGGCTTGGCGTTCCATGAGCTGTCGCAGCAACTCGACGAGGGTGAGGACGAGCTTCATCAGATCTCGCTCCACCGTGTCCGGGTCCGTGGTGATCCGGCGGGCCGGCCGTCGCCTCCCCGCCCCGTCCTCCGGCTGGACGTCCTGTGGCTTGGCGGGCAGCGTGCGGAAGGCGCGGACGGCGGCGTCGGCGACCTCGTCCAGGCGACCGCCGGGTCGACGCTCCTCAGGGGTCATGGCCCTCTCCTGCGGGTGCCGGGAGGACATGCCAGGGGGAGGGGTTCTGCTCGCTGATGGACACGATCAGAGCGCGCAGCGAGATGCGCACCAGGTCGATGTCCGCGATGGACAGCACGACGTCCCCGGTGAGGACCACGCCCCCGCTGAGGAGCCGGTCCAGCAGGTCGATCAGTGCGATCTGCCGCTCCGGCAGGGGCTCCTGCGAGCTGTCCGGCACGCCGGCCACCGGCCTCATGGGGCGGCCCCCCTCAGCGGTTCGACCTCGGCGGCGAAGGAGTACGGGGGCCACGGCCCGGTGATCTCGACGCGCACCCCCTCAAAGCCCTCCGCCGCACGCGTCACGGCGGCACGGAACTCTTCGGTCCGGCCCAGCGGCACGAGGTAGGCGTCGTTGACGACGTTCTCTCCCGGCCGCAGGGCGAGTTCGCCTTGCTGCAACCGGTGCTGCACGCGATCCACCGCGTGGGCGCAGGCGGCGACCCGTACCCGCTCCGCTGCTCGTTCGGCGTCCTGAAAGGCGTCCTCGCGGGCGTGCCGCTGCGCCCTGCGCCGGCTGAGATAGGCCCGGCCGGGACTCAGGCCCGACGCCTCGTCCGCCTCGGCCGCCGGGCTCCCGCTCGGGGCGGCCACCTCGACGTAGAGCTTGACGCCCCACTCCACCTGCGCCGCCAGCTCGGTCAGCCGGCGGTCGAACGTCTCGTCGTGGGCACGGAGCATGGCGCGTACCCGCTCGTCGTCCAGGTAGACCGTCGCCAGACGGAGCGGTAGCACAGTGGTGCGGACGGCCAGTGCCGCGATGACCTCGTGGTGGGAGCGGGCGACCGAGGAGAGCCAGTCCAGGTCCTCCAGATGGGCGCGCAGCGCGTCTTCCCGAAAATCCGGTTCGGGCACCGGGCTCACGGCGGCCACCACGTCGTGGCCTTCTCGCGCACGCACCAGACGCACCGGCGCCTCCGACACCCCCTGGAGCCCGGCGAGCACCTCCGCCAGTGATCCGTCGGCGTCCCGTGCGACGGCGTACGCGTAGGAGACCTCCTCGGTCATGGTTCCTCCCGCTCCTCGCCGCGGGCTCGGGTGTCCGTACGCGCGGTGCGTGAGGTGCGGCGGGGAGCCGCGGGACGGCTCCGCTCCGCCGGCGGTGGCAGCCCGCGATCCTCGTGCAGGGCGGCGATCTCGGCATTCAGCCGTTTGTTCTCCTCGGCGAGCGACCGGTAGTCGTCGTTGGCGCCGGAGGACAGGGCCGGGTCGTGCTCCCACCAGTCGATGCCCATTTCCTTCGCCTTGTCCACCGAAGCGACAAGAAGGCGCAGCTTGATGGTGAGCAGTTCGATGTCCAGGAGGTTGATCTGGATGTCACCGGCGATGACTATGCCTTTGTCCAGGACCCGTTCCAGGATGTCGGCGAGATTGGCCGAGGAGCCCTGGCCGTACGGGGCGGACCTGGACGGAAGATCGCCCAGCCTCCTGGCGACGGAGTCGGACACGGACCCTGCACCTCGATTCCCTGCTCTCGCGATGCCTCACCGGCATCGCACGGCCGTGCTCTTCACTGCGTGAACGGCGACTTCATCGAGACAGTCGCGGCTTCGCTGCGTGAAGCGTGGCGATCAGGTGGGGGTGCCCCGGAAGTGCTCCCTGATCTCGTCCAGCCGGTCCAGCAGCGCGTCCTCGCGCCGGTCGAACGTCTCCTCGTCGATCTCCCCGGCCAGGAGCTGCCGTTCCAGCCGGGCGAGTTCCTGCTCGACGGGCGCCGGATCGTAGTACTCGTTCTCCGCGGCCTCGATCACGCGCTCCATGACCCAGGTCACGCCGCGCACCGGAGCCAGCGGAAGGGTCGCGAGCTGAGTCAGCAGTCCCATGGAGACTCCCTAGACGAAGCTGTACGCGGGCAGCGGACCGAGCAGCCTCAGATCGAAGTCCTCGCCCAATTCCTTGGCGAGGCCGCGTTCTTCGTCGAGGAAGCTCTTCTCCCTGTCCCGCGCCACGAGGAAGGACACGTTCAGGAAGTCGTTCCCGGTCGCCTGCGACGAGCGCTCCTCCCGTGCGAAACCGCGCAACGCATCGAGCACCCCTGCCGCGAGTCGGTCCTGCCGCGCCTGCACTTCCTGCGAGACCAGCTCACCGAGGGCGAGAGGAAGCTCGGGGCTGCTGTCGCCACTCCTGATCGCCTCGTTGAGCTCGCGGGCCTCGTCGGAATCCTGAAGTATCCGCCGCAGCAGGGCGTTCTCGTCCTGGGCGGCCTTCAGGTGGTACTCGATGCAGTCCTCCAACGCTCGCAGCCGTTCGGTGAGCTCGTCCGAGCGGCCCTCCAGGACTTCTCGTACGGCATCGTCGTCCGCGGCGGTGAAACCGAACTGCATCGGCAGAACCGTGCCGTCGGCCATCAGCCTCTCCTGGACAGCCTGGTGCGCGCCGAGGTCCCGGCGTTTGGGCCTCAGTTCCTCGGGCGCGTCGCTGACGACGGCGGACAGTATTCCGCTGCGCACGGTGCGCAGGGCCGCCGGGGGATCCCCCACCCCGTCGAGACCGTCCAGGCGCTGCGGATGGCTGCTCAGGACGACGGAGTAGACGTACACGGCCATGGCTCACTCCTCGCGGCGCCGGGCAGCGGGCCGACGCCGCGGCCGCTCCCGCCTCTCCTCGGGTTCCTTGCGACCCTTCCCGGACTCCTCGTCGTCATCGCCTCCCTTGAGGGCATCCGTCAGCACCTCCGCGGCCCCGCCCAGGGCTCCCTTGGCCTTGCCGTGCGCTCCGCCCTCGGTGACCTCGCCGACCAGATCGGTCAGCTGGGAGGGAGCCTTGCGGCCCTGCTCCAGGTCGAGGCGGTTGCACGCCTCGGCGAAGCGGAGGTAGGTGTCCACACTCGCCACGACGATGCGGGCATCGATCTTGAGGATCTCGATGCCCACCAGCGAGACTCGGACGAAGACATCGATGACCAGGCCCCGGTCCAGGATCAGATCGAGGATGTCGTAGAGGTTGGCGGCCCCTCCTCCACCGCCCCTGGCAACGGATCCTCCGGCCTGCGGCACCATAGTCATGGTGCCCCCTTTCAACGGCTCGCGCCCGGTTCCGGCGCGGCCCTCTCGTCCGGGCGGCGAACGGCACGTCGGCGCGGTGGCACACGGTCGGCGGCCTCAACCCCGGTCGATCTGGCCTCGGGTGTAACGCCGTGTCCGTTCGTACGACACCAGTTCGCCGCCCTTGTCCAGCAGCACCCGATAGCTGGCCATCACGCTGGTCGTGCCAGGAACGCGTTCCAGCTCCAGGACTTCCACGTCCGCCTGCCAGCCGTCCTCGGTGGGTTTCAGCGCGGAGACGGATTCGGGGCCCCGGCCGAGGAGTTCCTGAAGCTGCTCGGCGGCGTACCGCATGGCCTGCGGCGCCGAGACCCGGCGCGGCGCGCGCCCGGTGCCGCTCGTACGGCTCTCGGCGCGGTCGGCGTCGCTCTTCCCGGCGGTCTTCCTGCGGGACGGGCGCCGGACACGCTCCGTCTTTTCCTCTTCGCCTTCGGCCATGTTCCCTCTCCGGATTTCGGAGACGACATGCTGCCCGCGCCCATTTCACAAGACGCCATTCCATGGTAGTCGGCATGGGCCGACCATTCACGGTGCGGGAACGCGCGGGCAGGCACGCCGGGGCGGCCCGCGACCTGCTGTGCGCAGGGGAGTCACCAGGAGTGATCTGGAGAGGGTTCGCTGCGGCGGCACACCGCGGCAACAGTGAGCGGCACACCGCGGCAACAGTGAAAGGGCATGAAAGCGTTCAGCGAAACACGTTGTGATCGTTCACGGGACTGAGGCCGACCGGCGCGGCTACGGATGCACTACGGATGCAGGAGGGTCTTGACCATCCCGTCCTCCTTGTCCTGGAACATCGCGTACGCCTTGGGGGCGTCCGACAGGGGCAGGTGGTGAGTGGCGAACCCGTCCACCCCGAGCACGTCCTCGTCGTCGAGCAGCGGAAGAAGCTCCGGTACCCAGTGCCTTACGTTGGCCTGGCCCATCCGCAGCTGGATCTGCTTGTCGAACAGGGTCAGCAGAGGCAGCGGGTCCGCCGCGCCTCCGTAGACACCGGAGATGGAAACGGTCCCGCCGCGCCGCACCACGTCGATCGCCGTATACAGGGCGGCGAGGCGGTCCACCCCCGCGTGTTCCATCAGGCTCCGGGCGACCATGTCGGGCAGCAGGCCGGTGGCCCACTGCGCCGTCTTCGCGAACGGCGCGCCGTGCGCCTCCATTCCCACCGCGTCGATCACGGCATCGGTTCCCCGTCCGTGGGTGAGCTCCCGGATCGCGTCCGGAAGGTCCTTGCCGAGGCGCTTCGCGTCGAAGACCTGGACGCCGCGCGCGGCCGCCCTGGCGAGGCGTTCGGGCACCAGGTCGACGCCGATCACCAGTGCGGCGCCGAGATGCCGGGCCACCCTGGCGGCCATGTCCCCGATGGGGCCGAGGCCCAGCACGGTGACGCTGCCCCCGGGAGGTATGGACGCGTACGCGACCGCCTGCCAGGCGGTGGGGAGCACGTCGGACAGATAGACGTAGCGGTCGTCGGGCGGCCCGTCGGGGACCGGGATCGGCAGCGTGTTCCCGAACGGCACCCGGAGCAGCTCCGCCTGCCCGCCGGGCACCTGCCCGTACAGCTTCGTGTACCCGAACAGCGCGGCACCGGTGCCCTGTGCGCGCACCTGGGTGGTCTCGCACTGCGAATGGAGGCCGCCCCGGCACATGAAGCAGGTCCCGCAGGAGACGTTGAACGGGACCACGACACGGTCGCCCACCCGCACCGCCGTGACGTCGCGGCCCGCCTCCTCCACCACCCCCATGGGTTCGTGGCCGAGGACATCACCCGGGTCCAGGTACGGCCCGAGCACCTCGTACAGATGCAGGTCGGAGCCGCAGATCCCGGTGGAGGTGATGCGTACGACGATGTCGGTGGGATCCTCGATCCGTGGATCGGGGACGGTCTCCACCCGTACGTCCCTGCGTCCTTGCCAGGTGAGTGCACGCATGGTGTCTCCTCCTCACTGCGGTACTTCTGGATGGCGGGCCGTACGCACCCCCGGCGCTCCCGGCCCGCCGCGGGCGTCGCCCCCCGGCCCAGGTGCCGGGAAGCGGCCGGTCGCCGGTGCCCGTCGGCAGCGCATCCGCTGCCTCCCGCGCGGTTCCGCCCCCGGGCCCGTGCCTTTCCCGGGCCCCACCCCGTGCTTCTCCGGGAACGGGCCGACCCATCCAGCCAACCAGCGACCCGGCCATCCCGCCTCCCGTGGCAGGGACCCCCGCGCCGGACGGCGCTTCGGCTTCCGGGGGCGCCCGCACGGGTCCGCGTCACGATCCGGTCTCGGACAGCGGGTGGGGTCTTGTTTCCAGCCATGTAATCGTTTCCAATCTTCTGTGTAATCGATTCCATGACTCCGGTCCGCTGGTTTCGAGGCTCACGGAAACCACAAGGAGGTGGTCCGTACATGGCGAGCATCAAGGATGTCGCGGCCCAGGCGGGAGTCTCTGTCGCCACGGTCTCCCGCGTCCTCAACAGTCATCCCTCCGTCAGCCCGGACGCCCGGACCCGGGTCCGGGCCGCCGTCGACGCCCTCGGCTACCGGCCCAACGCCGTCGCCCGCTCACTGCGCACCGACCAGACGCGCACCCTCGGTCTGGTCATCAGCGATGTGCTCAATCCGTACTTCACCGAGCTGGCCCGCTTCGTCGAGGAGGAGGCGCGGGCCCTCGGCTACAGCGTCATCATCGGCAACGCCGACGAGCGGCCCGAGCTCCAGGACCACCACGTCCGCACGCTCCTCGACCGCAGGATCGACGGGCTGCTGGTCTCCCCGGCGGACGGCGACTCCGCGCTGATGGCGGACGTGGCGCGGGACGGTGTCCCGATGGTCTTCGTGGACCGCTGGATGCCCGGCGTCGACGTCCCCGTCGTACGGGCCGACGGCCGCGACGCGATCCGGGACCTGGTCGCCCATCTGTACGCGCTGGGCCGTCGCCGGCTCGCCATCATCGCCGGCCCCGCGGCCACCACCACGGGCGACGAACGCGTCGAGGCCTTCCGCGAGGCGCTGCGCGCGCACGAACTCACCCTGCCCGACACCCACATCGGCCAGGGCGACTTCCAGGCCGACAGCGGCCGGCGCGTCACCGAGCGCTTCCTGGCGCTCCCCGAACCGCCCGAGGTCGTCTTCGCCGCCGACAACCTGATGGCGCTCGGCGCGCTGGACGCCATCCGCGCGGCCGGTCTCCGCGTGCCGCAGGACATCGGGCTCGCCGCCTTCGACGACATCCCGTGGTTCGTGCACACCGACCCGCCCATCACGGCGATCGCCCAGCCGACCGGTGAACTCGGCCGCGCCGCCGTCCGCGCGCTGGTCGACATCGTCGAGGGCCGGTCCCCGCAGTCCGTCACCCTCCCCGCCCGTCTCGTCGTACGCCGTTCCTGCGGCGAGCCCGCTCCGGACCCGAGGAGCAACCGGTGAACCCTTCCCACGAGTTGCTGCGCGTCGAAGGCGTACGCAAGACCTTTCCCGGCGTGGTCGCCCTGGACAGCGTCGACTTCGACCTGCGCGGCGGCGAAGTCCATGTCCTGCTCGGCGAGAACGGCGCGGGCAAGAGCACGCTCATCAAGATGCTCTCCGGCGCCTACCGCCCCGACAGCGGCCGGATCTTCGCCCAGGGGCGCGAGGTCCGCATCCATGGCGCGCAGGACGCCGAACGGCTCGGAATCGCCACGATCTACCAGGAGTTCAACCTCGTACCCGACCTCACCGTCGCCGAGAACATCTTCCTCGGACGGCAGCCGCGCCGCTTCGGGATGATCGACCGGCGGCGCATGGAGGCGGACGCCGAGGTGCTGCTGCGCCGCGTCGGCCTGCATGTCTCGCCGAAGGCGAAAGTACGCGAACTGGGCATCGCCCGGCTGCAGATGGTGGAGATCGCCAAGGCGCTCAGCCTGGACGCCCGCGTTCTGATCATGGACGAGCCGACCGCGGTCCTCACCTCGGAAGAGGTCGAGAAGCTGTTCGGGATCGTGCGCCGACTGCGTGCGGACGGGGTCGGGATCGTCTTCATCACCCACCACCTCGAAGAGATCGCGGCACTCGGCGACCGGGTCACGGTGCTGCGCGACGGCCGGAGCATCGACCAGGTGCCCGCCTCGACGCCCGAGGCGGAGCTCGTGCAGCTGATGGTGGGGCGCAGCATCGACCAGCAGTACCCCCGTGAACGCCCGGAGACCGGCGATCCGCTGCTGTCCGTGCGCGGTCTCACCCGCGACGGCGTGTTCCACGACATCACCTTCGACGTGCGGGCCGGAGAGGTGGTCGGCCTCGCCGGTCTCGTCGGCGCCGGACGCACCGAGGTCGCCCGCGCCGTCTTCGGCGCCGACCCCTACGACGGCGGCACCGTCGACGTGCTCGGCGAGCCGCTGGCCAAGCACGACGTCACCGCGGCGATGGGCGTCGGAATCGGCCTGGTGCCCGAGGACCGCAAGGGGCAGGGCCTGGTGCTCGACGCCTCGGTGCAGGAGAACCTCGGCCTGGTGACCCTGCGCTCGGCGAGCCGCTCCGGTCTCGTGGACCTCAAGGGGCAGCGCGTGGCCGCCGCCCGGATCGCCGAACAGCTCGGCGTACGGATGGCGGGTCTCGGCCAGCACGTCCGTACGCTCTCCGGGGGCAACCAGCAGAAGGTCGTCATCGGCAAGTGGCTGCTCGCCGACACCAGGGTGCTGATCCTCGACGAACCGACCCGCGGCATCGACGTCGGTGCCAAGGTCGAGATCTACCAGCTCATCAACGAACTGACGGCCTCGGGCCACGCGGTCCTGATGATCTCCAGCGACCTGCCCGAGGTCCTCGGCATGAGCGACCGGGTGCTGGTCATGTCCCAGGGCCGGATCGCCGGAGAACTCCCCGCGCACGAGGCGACCCAGGACGCCGTGATGGCCCTCGCCGTCGGCGCACCCCCCACCCCCACTGCCGCGACCGCGGATCCGGCCGCGAACGAAGAGGAGAACCCCCGTGGCCACTGACACGCTCAAGAGCGACTCGGGCGCCGGTGGCGCCGCGGGGCACACGGTCCGCCGACTGCTGCTCGACAACGGAGCCCTCAGCGCCCTGGTCGTCCTGCTGGTGGCGATGTCGCTGCTGTCCGGAGACTTCCTGACCACCCAGAACCTGCTGAACATCGGCGTCCAGGCAGCCGTCACCGCGATTCTCGCCTTCGGTGTCACCTTCGTCATCGTCTCCGCGGGCATCGACCTCTCCGTGGGCTCGGTCGCCGCGCTCTCGGCGACCGTCCTGGCCTGGACGGCGACCTCGGAGGGACTGCCGGTCTGGCTGGCGGTCGTCCTCGCCGTCGCCACCGGCATCGCGTGCGGGTTCGTCAACGGGGCGCTCGTCTCGTACGGCAAGCTGCCGCCGTTCATCGCGACACTCGCGATGCTGTCGATCGCGCGCGGTCTGTCGCTGGTCATCTCGCAGGGCAAGCCGATCGACTTCCCCGGCTCGGTCTCCGTGCTCGGCGACACGCTCGGCGGCTGGCTGCCCGTCCCGGTCCTCGTGATGATCGCGATGGGACTGGTCGCGGCGCTGATCCTGGCCCGTACCTACATCGGCCGCTCGATGTACGCGATCGGCGGCAACGAGGAAGCGGCCCGGCTCTCCGGGCTGCGGGTCAAGCGGCAGAAGCTGGCCATCTACGCCCTGTCCGGGCTCTTCGCCGCGGTCGCGGGCATCGTCCTCGCCTCCCGGCTGACCTCCGCGCAGCCGCAGGCCGCGCAGGGGTACGAACTCGACGCGATCGCCGCGGTGGTCATCGGCGGCGCCAGCCTGGCGGGCGGCGTCGGCAAGGCGTCCGGGACCCTGATCGGCGCGCTGATCCTCGCCGTGCTCCGCAACGGGCTCAACCTCCTCTCCGTCTCGGCGTTCTGGCAGCAGGTCGTGATCGGTGTCGTCATCGCCCTCGCGGTGCTGCTGGACACGCTCCGCCGCAGGGCCGGATCCAAGGCGGCCGCACCGGGCGGTTCGTCCGCCGCGCCGGGGTCACCGGGACAGGGCCGCAGGGGCGCGGTCAAGTTCGGCATCGCCGCACTGTGCGTCGCCGTCGTCGTGGGCGGGGTCTCGTACCTCAACTCCGGCTCCTCCGGTGGCACCACCAAGGTGGGCATGTCGCTCTCCACGCTCAACAACCCCTTCTTCGTCCAGATGAAGGCGGGCGCGCAGGCCGAGGCGCGGAAGGCCGGGGTCGGCCTCACCGTCACCGACGCGCAGAACGACGCCTCCCAGCAGGCCAACCAGCTGGAGAACTTCACGAGTTCGGGCATGAAGTCGATCATCGTGAACCCGGTGGACTCGGATGCGGCGGGCCCCGCCGTCCGGGGCGCCGACAAGGCGGACATCCCGGTGATCGCCGCCGACCGGGGCGTCAACAACGCACGGACCGCGACGCTGGTCGCCTCCGACAACGTCGCCGGCGGCAGGCTCGCCGCCAAGGCACTGGCCGAGAAGCTCGGCGGCAAGGGCAGCATCGCCGTCCTCCAGGGAACCGCCGGTACCTCGGCCAGCCGCGAGCGCGGCGCGGGCTTCGCCCAGGGCCTGAAGGCGTACCCGGGCATCAAGGTCGTGGCCCGGCAGCCGGCGGACTTCGACCGCACCAAGGGCCTGGACGTCATGACCAACCTGCTCCAGTCCCACCCCGGGATCACCGGAGTCTTCGCCGAGAACGACGAGATGGCGCTCGGCGCGGTCAAGGCGCTCGGCGGCAAGGCGGGCAGGACGGTGTCCGTCGTCGGATTCGACGGGACCCCCGACGGCCTGAAGGCGGTGGCCGCGGGCACGCTCTACGCGTCCGTGGCGCAGCAGCCCAAGGAGCTGGGCAGGATCGCCGTGCAGAACGCCGTGAAGGCGGCGGAGGGCAAGAAGGTCGACAGCATGGTGAAGGTGCCGGTCAAGGTCGTCACCCGGAGCAATGTCGCCGACTTCGCCTGACCGGCGCCCTTCGCCCGGGCCCCGGAAACCGGAGCGTTGCCTCTCGCACGGCGCCGGACCCCGGAAACCCGAACAGCGCCCCTCGCCCAGCGCCCGACCTCGGAAAGCAGGAACCATGCACGTCAACGACCACGACCGGTACGACCTGCTGGTCGTCGGCTCCGCCAACGCCGACCTGGTCGTCGGGGTCGAACGCCGCCCCGCGCCGGGGGAGACCGTGCTCGGCTCCGACCTGGCCGTCCACCCGGGCGGCAAGGGCGGGAACCAGGCGGTCGCCGCCGCCCGCCTGGGAGCCCGCACGGCCCTGCTGGCCCGGGTCGGCGACGACGCCCACGGCCGCCTGCTGCTGGACTCCCAGAGGGCGGCGGGCGTCGACACCGCCGGGGTGCTCGTGGGCGGGGCGCCCACCGGTGTCGCGCTGATCACCGTGGACCCCTCGGGCGACAACAGCATCGTGGTGTCGCCGGGGGCCAACGCCCGCCTCACGCCGCAGGACGTCCGGGCGGCCGGAGCCCTGTTCGGTGCGGCGCGGATCGTCTCCGTGCAGCTGGAGATCCCGCTGGAGACCGTTGCCGAGGTGGCCGCTGCGCTGGCGCCCGGCACCCGGCTGGTACTGAACCCGTCCCCGCCCGCGCCCTTGCCCGAGCGCGTGCTGGCCGTCTGCGACCCGCTGGTGGTCAACGAGCACGAAGCCCGCTCCCTGCTGGGCGCGGCGGCGGGCACCACCCCGCAGGAGTGGGCGCGCGCCCTCCTGGAGCTCGGCCCGCGCTCGGTCGTGGTCACACTCGGGGCGGCGGGCGCACTCGTCGCGGACTCCGGCGGCGCCGTACGCGTACCCAGCCCCGAGGTCGAGGCCGTGGACACGACCGGGGCGGGCGACGCGTTCACCGCCGCGCTGGCCTGGCGGCTCGGCCGGGGCGAGGGACTCGCCGAAGCCGCCGGGTACGCCGTGCGGGTGGGCGCGGCGGCCGTCACCGGCCGGGGCGCGCAGGCGTCCTTCCCGGCCCCGGGGGACCTCCCGGACGCGGCGGAAGTCCCGGCCCCGGACGATCTCCCGGACGCGGCGGAAGTCCCGGCCCCGGGCGATCTGCCGGACGCGGCGGAAGTCCCGGCCCCGTGAAGAAGGCAGGAATCCTCAACCGCCACCTCGCCGGGGCCCTGGCCGAGCTGGGCCACGGCGACGGCGTGCTGATCTGCGACGTGGGGATGCCCGTCCCGGCCGGTCCCCGCGTCGTCGACCTGGCCTTCCGGGCGGGCGTCCCCTCCTTCGCCGAGGTGCTCGACGGACTCCTGGACGAACTCGTGGTGGAGGGCGCGACGGCGGCGGACGAGGTACTGGACGCCAACCCGGAGACCGCGCGCCTTCTGGAGGACCGCCTCCCGGGACTCTCCCACGTACCGCACGAGGAGCTGAAGACACTCTCGGCGGGTGCCCGGCTGGTGGTGCGGACGGGGGAGGCCCGGCCGTACGCGAACGTGCTGCTGCGGTGCGGGGTCTTCTTCTGACGGGGCGGCCGGTACGGGCGACGCACCATCAGTAACCCATGGCTGGGGTTGCCTTGGGGTGTGCGTGACGTAGCGTTGCCCCTTTGGTGGTGCTCGACGGAGCACCGCGAGGCACCGTTGTGGCCCATCAGCCATGGGGCACCGAGGGGTTTTGGATGAAGCTCTGCTTCCTCGTCGAAGAGCTGTACCGGCATGACGGCATGCCGCTTGACGTGGTCCGGCAACTGACGTCGTGGGGACACCAGGTGGACGTGGTGCGGCCGGGCGGCTCGCTGCTGCGGATCTCGGAGGAGGTGCGGGCAGGGACCCACGACGCCTGGGTACTCAAGACCGTGTCCGGCGGTCCCGGGCTCACCCTCCTGGAGGCCGCGGCGGCGGTGGGCCTGACCACGGTGAACGACGCCCGGTCGATCCGCGCGGTGCGGGACAAGGTCCTCACCTCGGTCATCGCGCGACAGCACGGGCTGCCGGTCCCCGTGACGTACTCGGCACCGAGGGCCGCCCTGTTCGCGGACGTCCCCGCCGAACTCTTCCCGCTCGTGGTCAAGCCCGCCGACGGCAGCTCCGGGCGCGGCGTACGGCTCGTCTCGGACCCCGGACAGCTCACGGGGGCGGAGCGGACGGACGAGGGCCAGCTCGTCGCCCAGCCCTACGTGGCCAATCCGGGCTCCGACCTGAAGGTCTACTGTCTCGCGGGCGAGTTCCACGCGACGGTGCGCCGCTCCCCGCTCCACCCGGACGCGTCCGTCGACGAGCGGGCCGTCCCGTTGCCCGCCGAGGTGGCAGCGGCGGCGGCGAGGGTGGGCGCGGTCTTCGGCCTCGATCTGTACGGCATCGATGTGGTGCTCGGCCCCGACGGCCCGGTGATCGTCGACATCAACGACTTCCCGAGCTTCCGTCAGGTACCCGACGCCGCGGCCCGGCTGGCCGGAGCCGTCCTGGAACTGGCCAGGACCGGCGGCGACCGGCAGGCCGTACCCGCCGCCCCGCGCGTCCCCGCGCAGCCCCGGATCGCCTACGGGGTGCCCCAGCCCCGCCCCCTCGCCGGCACCGGCCCCGAAGCGGGCAGGGCGGCGACCGTGCCGGAGGGCGCCCAGATATGAGGGTGTGCCTGCTGACCGACAAGCCGGACCACCCGCTGCTCGCCGCCGCCTCGGCCACGCTGGCCGGGGCGGGGCACCGGGTCACGTTCCTGGACCCGGACGCCGGGACCGGGCCCGTGTCGCATCTGGTGGACCCGGGCGCCCTCGCCGATGTCTACCTCCTCAAGGCCCACACCCCGAGGGCCCTGGAGCTGGCCCGTTCCCTCGAAGCGCACGGTGCCCGGGTGGTGAACTCCGCCGCCGCGACGGAGCTGTGCCAGGACAGGAGCCGGATCGCCGCCGTGGCGGAGGCCGCCGGTCTGCCGATGCCCCGGACCTGGACCCTGGACGCGCTCTCCGGGGCCCTGCACGGAGCGGGGCTGCCGGAGCGCGGCCGCCCGTTGATGGTCAAGAGCCGCCACAGCCGACGCGGCGACCTGGTCGCCCGGGTGGACGGGCCGGACGGGCTCCGGGATCTCGCGGCCGCGTGGCCCGACGAGCCCGTCGTCCTCCAGGAGTTCATCGCGAACAGCGGCTGGGACCACAAGCTGTGGGTGATCGCGGGAGAGGTGTTCGCGGGGGTGCGGCCCGCGGCGGTGGGCGCGCCGCCGGACGGCACGCGGCCCGCGCCGCTGATCCGCGACCTGCCCGCGGCCTGGACCCGGCTCGCCCTGCGCGCGGGGGACATGTTCGGCCTGGACGTCTACGGTGTCGACCTGCTGGACCGCGAGGGCGGTCCCGTCGTCGTCGACGTCAACGCCTTCCCGGGGATCCGTGGCCAGAAGGGCGCCCCGGAGGCGCTGGCGGCCCTGGCGCTGCGACGTCCCGGCCAGGGTCCGCCGCCCGAGGGGTCCGGGGCGGTCCGGGGTGCCCCGGACGCCGGTGGCGCCGTCAGCTGCGGGTCGCGTACACGATGAGGTTGTCCACCGGGTGGCCCTGGGCGTCGAAGGAGCCGTCGCAGGTGATGAGACGGAGGCTGCGCGCGCGGGTGGCGCCGTAGACCTTCTCGGTCGGGAACGCCTTCTTGCTGACGGTCTCGGTGCCGGTGACCCGGAAGTGGAGTTCCGCGCCCCGGTCGTTGCGGACGGCGATGTCCGCTCCCGCCGCGATCTTCTTCAGATCATGGAAGACGGCCTTCCCGAAGCGGGTGTCGTTGTGTCCGATGATGACCGCCGCGCCGGGCTCCCCGGGCGCGACACCGCCGGTGTACCAGCCGGCGGTCATGCCCTTCTCGGCCGGCGGGACCTCGACGGTGCCGTCCTGGTTGAGGCCCAGGCGCATCAGCTCGCTGTCGATGCCCAGCGACGGGATGGCGACGTGGACGGGGACGGCCGCCGGGGGCCGGTCGCCCTCCGGCTTCCCGGCCCCCTTCGCACCGGTCCGCTCCGGAGCGCTGCTCGTACCCCCGTGGGGCGCGGGCGCGGACGAGCCGTCCGTGACGTCGGAGGAGCAGCCGGCGAGGAACAGGCAGACGAGCAACGGCAGTACGGCGCGCCGGAGCGAGGACGAGGGACGGGGCATGGGGGCTCCAGGTCTGGGCGGAGATCGGCAGTGGCGCCGCCCGGTACCGGACGGCGCCACGAGGACCGGCCGCCCCGGCGGACGCCGCGGCTGCCTCGGCAGCCGGCCGGCGCCCGGGGGCGGCCGTGGGGTCGGACTGGTCAGCCGTTGCGCTGGGCGGCCGAGCGGCGGCGCAGGACGACGGTGCCCGCCCCGGCGAGCAGCAGCGCCCCCGCGGCCGAGCCGGCGATCATGGTGGTGCTGTCGCCGGAGGTACCGGCCGGGCGCTCGCCCGCCGCGACGCCACCGCGCGGCACCGCCGACGGCTGCACGGAGGGCCGCGCGGAGGGCTCGGCGGTGGCGCCGCCCTTGTCACGCGCCGGGGCGGCGGACGGCTCGACCGAGGGGGCCGAGGAGTCGGCGAAGGCCGCGGCGGACGGTACGAGCACCGCGCCCGCCGCGACAGCGGCGAGGACGGCGGTGCGCAGGAGACGGTTGGGCATGGGGATGGCTCCATTCCAGGTCGGCCTCGGTGGTGCCCGGTGTCCGGTGCGCACCGGGCGCGAGGCATGGCGACAGGCTGGCGTGAAGTTATGAAGAAGCTGTCAGGACGTTGTGGCCATCGCATCAGCTCCGGTCCGTGGCCCGCGGGACCGTGCCGTCCGTCTCCCGGGGCCCGGATCGCGGCAGCCGCAGCGTGAACACCGAGCCCTGTCCCTCGACGCTCGTCGCGCCCACCGAGCCCCCGTGCGCCTCCACGAGCTTCCGTACGATCGCCAGCCCCAGCCCGCTGCCCCCGGTGCGACGGCTGCGTGACTTCTCGGCGCGCCAGAAGCGGTCGAAGACATGCGGCAGATGAGCCGCCGAGATGCCGCTGCCCGTGTCCGCGACCTCGACCAGCACCTCGCCGCCGTCCGCCGCCCCGCCCGCCGACGGCTCGGAGCCGTACGCGCGCACCGTCACCCGGCCGCCGGACGGGGTGTGGCGTACGGCGTTGGAGACCAGGTTGCCGACGGCCTGGCGCAGCCGGACCGGATCGGCCCACAGCTCGGGCGCGGGCGCCCCGTCCGCCCACGGCAGCGCGAGGAGCGTGACCCCCGCCGTGTCGGCCCGCGCCTGGTGCGCCGCGGCGACCTGTGCCAGCACGTCCTCGACGCGTATCGGCTCGGGATGCAGCCGCAGTACACCCGCGTCGGCCGCGGCGAGGTCCTGGAGATCGTCGATGATGTGCTGCAACTGCACGGCCTCCGTGTGCAGCGAGGCGATGAACACCGGATCGGGCTCCGCCAGTCCGTCCTGGGCGGCCTCCAGCCAGCCCCGGATGTTGCTCAGCGGGGTGCGCAGTTCGTGGGCGACATCGCTGACCATGTCCTTGCGCTGGGACTCCAGGCGTGCGCGGTGGTCGGCCATGTCGTTGAAGGCCGCGGCGAGCCGGCCGATCTCGTTGTCGCCGGCGACCCGTACGGGCGCGGAGTCCTCACCGTCCCGCATCCGCTGCGCCGCACCCGTCAGAGCGTGCAGCGGCCGCACGAGCCGGGACCCGGCGAGCACCGTGGCCCCGACGGTGAGCGCCAGGACGAGCGCCGCGGCGCCCGCGATCTTCGCGGTGTTCGCGGGGGAGAGGTCGAAGCCGGGCACGGTCGTGCCGCCCTCGTCGCCGATGAACAGCAGCGCGGGCGAGGCGACGTAGGAACTGAGCTGTTCCCTGCGGGCGGTGTCCACGCAGGAGGCGGCGGCCCGGTCGTCCTCGCCGTTCCGGACGCTCGGTACGGGGGTGGCGACTTCGGGGGCGGCAGCGGGTGCCTTCCTGGGCTGGGCGGCACTGCTCCAGGACAGGTCCGGATTGAGAAGTATGCCCGTGCGGCTCTGCCGCTTCAGACAGGCGTTGGCCAGCCCGTTGAGCGTGCCCAGCGCCTTGCGTTCGGTCCTGGTCGGGGTGTCCAGTTCGTCGGAGGCGCACCGCGTGTCCTGGACGCGGTCCGGATCATTGCCCACCACCTGGATGCGCGGGCGTCCGCTCGCGCCGCGCACCACGTCCGCCGCGATCCCCACGCGGTTCAGACAGGCCGCGTTCCGGTCGGCGGCGCGCTGCAACGCCTCACGTTCGGCGGCGGGCAGCCGGAACGGACCGACCGCGCGCGGGTCGACCCGGTCGGCCGCGCCGCCCTCCCGCTCGGTCGTCCGGGACAGCGCGGTGTCCACGGACAGCGGGTCGACGATCGCGGATGCCTGGGGCGGCAGCGCGGGCGGTGACGGCAGGGCCGCGGAGTCGGCGAGGGGCCGGCGCTGCTCCGTGGTGAGCGCGATGCGTCGCCCGGACCGGTGTGCGAGGTCGCGCACGGTGCCGTCGACCCCGTCCCAGGTGGAGTGGACCGCCGCGTAGCCGAGCAGGGTGTTGTAGATCCGGGCGTCGGCGGTGAGGTTCTGGCCCTGCTCCTGCCTGATGGCACCGGAGGTGGTCTGTACGGCGATCCAGGCGGTGGCGGCCACCGAACAGGCGGCCACCAGCGCGGACACCGCCAGCAGCCGGCCGAACAGGCTTCTGCGGAGCGGGAGCCGCGTACGTGGCCGTTCAGCACGCACGCGAAGCGGTCCTCTCCGGATCCGTCAGCTTGTAGCCGACCCCGAAGACGGTGAGCAGCCGGGCGGGGCGGCGCGGGGAGGGCTCGATCTTCTTGCGCAGGTTCATGATGTGCACATCGACCGTGCGGAAGCTGATGTAGCGGTCGAAGCCGTGCAGCTCCTCCAGGAGCCGCTGGCGGGTGAAGACGCGGTCCGGCTCGGTCGCCATGGCCGCGAGGATCCGGAACTCACCGGGGGTGCAGTCCACGGACCGGCCCCCGACGGACACCTCGTGCCGGTCCGGGTCGACGACCAGCGCACCGCACCTGAGCGCCTGGTCCGCGACGGGCTCGGCACCCTGCGCGCCGCGTCGGCTGCGCCGCAGCAGGGTCCGGACCCGGGCCATCAGCTCGCGGGGGCTGTACGGCTTGGTCATGTAGTCGTCCGCGCCGAGGTCGAGCCCCAGCAGCAGATCGTCCTCGGTGCTGCGGGCCGTCAGCATCAGCACCGGCAGTTCCCGGTGCTCGGCACGGAGCACCCGCACCACGTCCAGACCGTCCGCGCGCGGCATCATCACGTCGAGCACCAGGAGATCGGGCTCCCGGTGCCGGACCTGGGCGAGAGCCGCGAGGCCGTCGCCCACGACCGTGACCGCGTGCCCCTCGTGTTCGAGGTAGCGGCGTACGAGCTCGGCCTGTTTCTCGTCGTCTTCGGCGACCATGACGTTTGCGCACACGCGGACGATCGTAGAGGACCGCGCGGACCCGGCCCGTGGAGCGGGAGCGCTACCGGACCGACGCGACCAGCGGGTAGTGGTCGGAGAGGTTCGTGTACGTGTAGTCGGTACCCCAGCTGCTCACGGTCCAGGGCACGGTCTCCTCCTTGACCACCTCGTTCGTCCACCCCTGCGGCCGGGCGTGCCCGACGCGGTGCAGTACGTGGTCGAGGTCCTCGCGGGGGTCGTCGGGGTAGCGGTCGGCGGCGATCGAGTTCTCCCGGGTGTCGAAGGAGTACGGGTGACCGGTGCGGGCGTCGGCCGCGGTCAGTCCGGCGTCGTCGAGCATCGACGCGAACTCGGCGGAGCGCGAGTCGACATTGAAGTCCCCCGCCACGACGACCTGTTCGGAGGCCGGGATGTTCTTGGCGTCGAGGAAGGCGTCGATCTGCCGGAACTGAAGACGGCGCTTGGCGGCGGCCTCGCCCGCCTTGCAGCCCGGGTCGGTGGACTGCGTGTGGGTGCCCACCACATGGACCCGGACGCCCCGGACGTCCAGTTCCACGTAGGCGAAGCCCTTGTTGGACCAGCTGTCGCTGCCGCAGGCGTCCTTGTAGATGTGCTGTTCCTTGCGGACGGCGGGCCACTTGCTCAGTATCGTGACACCGCCGTCCTCCGGAGTGAGCGCCGAGTAGGCCCCGCCGGTCGCGTCCCAGCCGCTCCTGCTCCGGCCCACCACCGGTGTCCGGTACGGATACCGGGCGGCGGCGTCGCGCAGCAGCGCGTCGGACGCGGAGTTGTCGAACGCCTCCTGGAGCACGACGACGTCATTGCCCTGGAAGAAGGGCGCCTTCGCGATCTCGGCGGCCCGGTGGTCCTGCCCCCAGTTCGGGTACAAGTTCTTGCTCATGAGGAAGGTGTTGTACGAGAGGACGCGCAAGGACGGGGTCGGCTCCGCCGACGCCTGCGGTGCGCCGACGGCCAGGGTCGCGGCGGCCAGTGCGGCGGCCAGGGTTGCGCCGGAGATGCGGCGGATCGCGGGATTCGGCACGGGTTCTCCTGGTGCGAGAGGGGGCGGAAGGTGGTGCCGCCCATCAAAGCAGCGGGAGTTACCCGTGGGTAGACATCGGATGCCCTCCGTCTGGCCGCGACCGGAACGCATGGACGCGCCCCCTCGTCGGGCGGCGCCCGGCCGCACCGGCCCCTACGACGCCCCGGCCCGGGGCCGCGGCTCCCCGATCAGCGCGCCGCGTCCCCGTGGGACTCCATGAGCTCCTGGTGGGCCGCCAGCACGTCCTCGGGGAGCACCGTGATCATTTCCTGCCTGCTGGGCGTCGTGCCGCCCGCGTGCTCGGCGTACAGCCGCAGATCCCGCTGCGCGGTGGCCTTCTGGCAGAGCTCGCGGGCGAAGCGGGCATTGCCCAGGGTGTCGGCCATGCCTCCGTCCACCGCCGACTCGAAGAGCGCGCCGAGCGCCGCCGCGGCCCCCTCGTCGGGTTCGTCGCCCTGGCCCGCCAGGACGGACCGGGCGATCAGCAGCAGCTCCCGGGCGGAGTACGAAGGGAAGTCGACGCGGGTGTTGAACCGGGACACCAGCCCCGGGTTGGCGGCGAGCAGCCCCGTCATCTCCTCGCGGTACCCGGCGAGTACGACGACGAGCCGGTCCCGGTCGTCCTCGGCCCGCTTCAGGAGCACCTGGAGCGCCTCGTCGCCGAACGCGTCGCCACCGCTGTACCCGCTGTTGGACAGGGCGTACGCCTCGTCGATGAACAGCACGCCGTTCAGGGCGGAGTCGATGACCTTGCTGGTCTTGATGGCGGTGGACCCGAGGTGCTGCCCGACGAGATCGACGCGCTGGGCCTCGACGACATGGCCGGAACGCAGCAGCCCCAGACCGGCGAAGACCTTGCCGATGATGCGGGCGACGGTGGTCTTGCCGGTGCCGGGCGGACCCGCGAAGACGAAGTGCCGGGGCCGGGCGCCGCTGGGCAGTCCCTGTTCCTCCCGGAGCGCCGCCATGCGCAGTTGCGCGATCAGCGTGAGGACCTGCCGCTTCACCGGCTCCAGGCCGATCATGCCGTCCAGCGCCTCCTGGGCCTCCGCGAGCAGCCGCGCCATCTCCTGCGGGGAGAGCCCGTCCCCCGCGCCCTCCTCGGGGCCCGGACCGGCCGCGGGGGCCGTGGGCCCGGAGCCCGGCGCGGCGGTACGGGCCCCGGGGACACCCGCGGAGGGCGGCGCGGAAGGCGCGGGGGAGGCGGCCGGGGGCGCCCCTGCCACCGACGAGGCCGTCGGAGCCGCCGAGCGCGCCTGCGCCCGTACGTCCACGTCGAAGAGGCCGGGCGCGCACCGGAACGCGTACTGATACCGCTTCAGCGCCTCCTCCGGGCGGCCCAACGACTCCAGCGAGCGGCCCATGAAGTACTTGACCTCGGCGTCGAAACGGCTTCCGGACTCCAGCTTTCCCGGCAGCTCGGCCAGTACGTTCAGCGCCTCGTGGCACACACCCTGCGCGAACAGCGCCGCACCCACGTACAACTGCGCCTCGTCGTGCAGGAACGCGTCGCGGATCCCCGGGGCGAAACGCAGGACCAGGGACCAGTCCTCCTTGAGGAAGGCGTACCGGGTGCAGACGAACCGGGTCTCGTCGCAGTCCAGTTGCGCCGTGGAGAGCCCGGCCCAGGCGTCGTCGAGCTGCCCGGTGTCCAGCAGCGAGGTCATGGCCGCGACCCAGAGGTCACGGGCGCTTTCGAGCCGGAAGGTGACGTAGTGGCCGAGCTGGAACCGGGAGCGGAGCGGCATCCCGAACTTCGCACGCAGCGCGCCGAACGAACCGGAGGCCCGGACCATGCCGTCCAGCGCCTCCTTCTGACGCTGCCCGGTCGCGTGCAGCCCCAGCCAGGCATCGGCGGCCTGCGGATCGTGTGCCGCGGCGAACGAGAACCGCTCGGCAGCGGCCGCCTGATCGCCCTGCTGGAACAGGACCATCGCCTGCTGCCAGGCCTGCTCCGCCTTCCTGGCCGAACCCCGGTGTGCGGCTGCTCCCTGCACAGTTACTCCCCTCGACGGGCCCCCGGCCCGCGCGCCGACGGCCGACGGGGCTCGCCGTGACGACCTGGAACAACCGCCAGGATATCCAACACGGCCCGACGGCCGGTGAATATGTCCGGCGCCCGCCCCGCCGGTTCGGCGCACACGCCGGCGGCACCGGACCGCCCGGCCCGTCCGGGCGCCGCCGGTACACCTGTTCCAGGACGGACGAACGGCCGGACCGCGCCCGGCACGGAAGAACACCACCGCGAAGTCCGGGGAACCGGGACCCGTCTGGCGCTAACGTGGCTCCGCACGGTGGCAGCGACGGTGCCGGGGAGGGCGCACCGCGCGGAACACCGGGAACGAGGAGTGCGCGACATGCTGGATCCCACTTCGGTGGCGGCGATTTCGGCGGTACTCGGCGCGGTCGGCTCGGGGATGGCCAACGAGGCCGGCAAATGGGCCTGGGAGTCCACCGGCGGCGCGGTCCGAAGGATCGTGGGCCGCGAGGTCCCCGCCCCCGTGGCCCAGGACGAGCGGGACGAGGTGGCCCGCATGGTCCACGACCACATCCGGTCCGATCCCCGGGCCGCCGCCTCCTGGACCGCGTTCGCGGCACGGGTGCGCAGGGCCCCCGCCGCGACCGGGGCCGTACGGTCCGACCTGCCCTCCTCCATCAGGTTCTTCACGGACCGCAAGGAGGCGATGAGGCAACTCCGGCGGGAGGCGTCCCGCCGCCCGGACGGACGGCCCCGGATCGCCCTGGTGCACGGCCCGGACGGCATGGGGTCCAGCACGCTCGCCGTGCACTTCGGAGCGCAGCCGACCCGCCTCTTCCCGGACGGCCAGATCTACGCCGACCTCGGCGCGGGAGGCTCCGGCGGCGCCCGCGACACCGGGACCGTGCTCCGCGCCCTCCTGCGTCAACTGCGCGTGCCGGACGAGGAGATGCCGACCGGGACCGACGAGCTGGGCGCGTTCTACCGTGACCGTGTGGCGGACCGCGGGCTCCTGGTGGTGCTCGACCACGCGTACTCCGCCGGGCAGGTGAGGCCCTTCCTGACCCCGGCGCCCGGGGTGTTCACGATCCTGGTCGCCCGGAACCCGTTCCCCGGCATCGACGCCGTGCGCGTGCCCGTCGGCCCGCTCTCGGACCGGGACGCGGTGCGCCTGCTCACCGACATCACCGACAAGTCCACGATCAATGCCGCGCGTGCCACGCTGCCCTCGCTGCTCCAGCGCTGCGGCGGATCCCCGTACGCCCTGCGCGCCGCGGCCCACCAGCTCTCCGCTCCCACGCTCCCGCCGCGCCCCGCCGGGGCGGACGGCGACCCGGTGCGCGGCGCCGCCGAGGACAACTACCGCCTTCTGACGCCGCAGTCCGCGCGGCTGTACCGGCTGATGGCCCTGCGCCCCTGGCCCGCGTTCGACGCCGCCGCGGCCGCCCGGACCACCGGCCGGGACCACGACGAGGCGGCGGAACTCCTGGACGGACTCGCCGACCGGATGCTCCTGGAGCGCGGGACCGCCGACGGCCGCTACCACTACCGCCCGGGAATCCGCGCACACGCCGAGGCCGCCGCGATCCGGGAGGACGGCATCGCGGCCTGCTCGGCGGCCCTCCACCTCTCCCTGACCGGGTACGCGGACCTGGCGGCCTCGGCCGCCCACCAGGCGCTCCCCAGGAGCTGGCGCGTCCCCGCACCCACCGGCGGACGCACCGGCCGGAGCCACGAGGACGAGGGCGCCGCCCTCGGCGCACTCCTCGCCGAGCTGGGCAACCTGGTCGAGGCGGTGCGCTGCGCCGAGGAGTCCGGCGACCCGGACACCGCCGTACGCCTCTGCCGGGCCCTGTGGCCGCTCCAGCTCAAGGCGGGCCACCACGAGGTGCTGCTGCCCGCCCTCCGCGTCGGGGCGCGGCTCGCCGACGCCCGGGACCCCCTGAGCCCCGACGCCGGAGCGCTGCACGCACAACTCGCCCACACCCTCACCGAGCTGAAGCGCTGGGACGAGGCGGAGACGGAGGCACGGGCGGCGGCGAGGGCCGAGGAGGCGGCCGGCCACAAGCGGGGCCACGCCTCGGCCGTCGAGTTCCTGGGGCTGCTGAGACTGCGCCAGTGGCGGAACGAGGAGGCGTACGCGTGCTTCGACGAGGCGGGCGCCATCCTGGACACGCTGGGCGATCAGGACGAGGGGACCGCGGACCTGCCGCGCGCCCGCGCCCTGCTGGAGCGTCATCGCGGACGGGCGCTGCGCGGTTCGGGGCAGCGGGCGGCGGCCCGGGAGAAGCTGGAGGCCGCGCTCCGGTACTTCCGTACGAGCGGCGATGCGTACAACACGGCCCGGACGCTCACGGACCTGGCCGGGACCTGGCTGGACGAGGAGGACACCGGAGCGGCGCTGCCGTTGATCGAGGCGGCGATCACCACGCTCGACGGCCAGAACGCCGAGTACCAGCTGCGGATCCTCCGGCGGATGCGGGAGGACTGCGGCACGGAGTGAGCCCTCCTTCGCGCCCGGCTCAGCCCCCGGCCTCCGCGGCCGCCGACGGAACGACCCGGACGCGGTGCAGCCCGGTACCCGTCCGTACGGAGAGGCCGTGGGCGACGACCCGGGCGAGCCTGCGGCCGGTCTCCGCCGGATCGTGGCCGCCCGCGGCCAGCCAGGCGTGGAGGGCGGAGGCGTACACGGCGGGGTCCACGGCGGGGCCGTTCTGCGCACCGGACCCGGGCACCGCCGCCAGCCGGAGCGGCGCCCGGCCGCGTACCCGGACCACGCAGGCGGACGGTCCGGTGGTGTAGGCCGCCAGGGCACAGCCCGGATGGCGGCGGAGCACCTCGGCGGTCCAGAGCGACGGGGAGCCGAAGCGCGGATCGTCGGGCGCACCGTCGCGGAAGACGAGGTCGGCCAGGTCCAGCCGGTCCGCGTCACGGGTGTCCTCGTGGACGGCGATGTGCAGTTCGCCGCCGGGGCCCGAGCCACCGTCCGCCGGGCTCCGGCCCGCCCAGCGGCTGATCGCCACCTCCCCGGGCCCGAGCACCCGGGACAGGACATGCAGGGGGACGGTGACGGTCGCCGCCTCGTATCCGGGCAGCGGGAGCGGCTCCAGCGACGCGGGCCGGTCCGGTTCCGGCGCCCCCATCATCGAGTAGAAGAGCCTCCTGAGCCGGACCGCCGACTCGCCCGGCACGGAGGTGGTGAACGCGGCGGGGCCCGGCAACGGCCGGTGACGCACGATGAGTTCCTCGATCTGGGGGGCCAGCGGCGCTTCGGGGACGAGCCGTGGCGCCTCCCGCATGAACGAGGAGATCGGCGCGTCGGGGTCGAGGGCGTCGAGCGGTGCGGCGCCCAGGAGCACCGGGGTGCCGAGGGCGGCCGCGTAGTAGGTCACGGAGCCGTGGTCCCCGATGACGGCGTCGGCGGCCAGCAGCGCCTGCCGCCAGCCGTCCAGCGGGTCGATCAGCGCCATTCCGGCGCGCCGCGCCCGATCGAGCCAGGAACGGATCTGGCCCGGACCGTGCCCGTGCCAGATGTTGGGGTGCAGTACGGCCGCGAACCGGTATTCGTCCACGGGGAATTCGTCGGCGAACCGGTCGAGCAGGGCGGCGATGACATCACCGCCCTCCGGGGGCCTTCCGCCGTCACCGAAGAGCGACTGCGGGTTCCAGGTCGAGTTGAGCAGCACCAGTCGCTGTCCCGGCCGGACCCCCAGCGCACGGCGGAAGCGGGCGCGGTACGGCCGTGCGGCGAGCATCCGGTCGTAGCAGGGGTCCCCGGCGAGCACGGCGGTCGGCGCGGCCTCGGGGCAGGCGGCACGCAGCCGCTCGGCCTGTTCGGGGTGGGAGAGCACGAGCGCGTCCGCGAGGGGAGTGCCTCGGGGCGTCAGCAGCCACTCGGGCGCGAGCCCGAACACGGGCGCGGGCGCCGCCCCGGCCCTCGCCCCCGACCCGGCGTCCGGCGTCCGGCGTCCGGCGTCCGGCGTCCGGCGTCCGGCGTCCGGCGTCCGGCGTCCGGCGTCCGGCGTCGCCAGCCTCTTAGTATATCCAACGCCGTGCGAAAGAATGGTCAACTTGCCTGAAAATACATCCAGTTGGCCGCCGAAGCTGGCGGACACCACCAGGTCCACCCGCGTCTCGGCCGCCTGCTCCCACGGCAGTACCGGAATCCCCGTGTCGGCCAGCAGCTCGGCGGTCCCGGCCGCGAATGCCGAGGAACCCGTGCAGGTCACCAGGAGCTGGACGCGCAGGTCGTCGTCGAAGAGCGGCAGTACATCGAGCAGCCGCGTCGCGGACGTGACGTTGTGCACGACGACCAGCACCCGCAGGCACGTCCCCCGCGTCGCCCACCGCGCCGCGTCGTCCCCCACCGGCACCCGCACCCGGTCGGCCCGCCCGTACCCCATCCGCACGCCCCTCATCCGCCCCGGCCCCCTCGCGGGGGCCGTGCCGCCCACGCGAGCGGCCACGACAGTCAACCAGCACGACGGCCGCCGGGGCCATCACGGGGACGCGGTCCGGGTGTCCCCCGGACCCGGGCCCGGCGCCCGGAGGACACACGCCGTGGCGCATCCCGCCCCAACTACGGCGACGCCCGGGTAGGTTGAGGCCATAGCTTGATCGCTTTCGTGCCCGGAGGTCTCCATGAGTGCGCATCAGCCGCCCGCCGCCCCGTCCACCGGGCCGGAGCCGGACCGCATCGACACCACCAGGCCGCATCCCGCGCGGGTGTACGACTGGTTCCTCGGCGGGAAGGACAACTATCCCGTCGACGAGGAGCTCGGCCGGCAGATCGCCGGGCTCTCGCCGGACACGAAGCGCATCGCGCGCCACAACCGGTGGTTCATGCACCGTGCGATGCGCTGGCTGGCGGGGGAGGCGGGGATACGGCAGTTCCTCGACATCGGTTCCGGCATCCCCACCGAGCCCAACCTCCACCAGGTCGTCCGGAGCACCGCCCCCGACGCCCGGGTCGTGTACGTGGACAACGACCCCATCGTCCTCGCCCACGCCGAGGCACTCCTGAGCGGGACCCCCGACGGGGCGACGGCCTACCTCGACGCCGATGTACGGGAACCGGAGAAAATCCTCCGGCTCGCCGCCGACGTGATCGACTTCGACCGGCCCGTCGCGCTCTCCCTCGTCGCGCTGCTGCACTTCATCGGCGACGGCGACGGCGACGGCCACGGAGCGGGGAGGAGCGAGGGGGCGTACGCGCTGGTGGAACGTCTGGTGGAGCGGCTCCCCGCCGGGAGCTTCCTGGTGCTGTCGCAGCTCACCGGCGACTTCGACCCCGAGAGCGTGGAGAAGGGAGTGGCCTCGTACGCGGCGGGCGGTGTGACGCTCGTGCCGAGGTCGCGCCGTGGTGTGGGCCGGTTCTTCGAGGGGCTGGAAGTGGTGGAACCGGGCCTGGTCCAGGTCGTCGACTGGCATCCGGAACTCAGCCTCGGCGACCTTCCGGTGGAGACCCGCCCGGTGCCGATCTACGGCGCGGTCGCCCGTAAGCCGTAGCGGGCCCCGGGCCCCGGGGCACGGACCGGGGGCCGTCCACGGACGGCCCCCGGCCGGGTCCCGGCGCGCGGCCGGGGACCGCGCGCGTCGCCTACTTCCGCAGTTCGACGGTGAAGCCGCGCCCGGTGGAGACGGACGGCGTCTTGATCTCCGTGATCCCGGTCGCCGGATCGGTGAACCAGCCCGAGCCGGCCGCGGCGAGCCCGGCCGCCGAGTTCAGCCGGTGCAGCCGGGTGTGGCCCATGACGACCTGCGACGGGGCGCTCCCGCCGTGCACGGTGAGGTCGTAGGCGCGGGCGGACACCTTGCCCGCGTAATGGCCCACGCTCGCGCCGATCGTGACGGTGGTGCCGCCCTTCCTGCCCCGGGCGGGTGCCCGGACCTTCACGTGCTGGGTGGCCGAGGCCCCCTCCGCGAACTTCCGCGTCACGCCGTCGTCCTCGTAGAGGGTGTAGTCCGTGGTGCCCTGCGGGTGGATGTCGTAGCCGAGCCGGGTCCTGTCCCGGGACTCCCAGGACACGGTGCCCTTCGGCCACATCGGCACGATGGAGCCGCCCTTGACGAAGAGCGGCAGGGTGTCCAGCGGCGCCTTGTAGCCGTCGACCGTGGTCGGGCCCTGGTACGTCCTGCCCGTCCAGTAGTCGGTCCAGGTGCCCTTCGGCAGGTAGATGCCGTCCCGGACGTCCGTGTCGCTGTACACCGGCGCGACCAGGAAGTCGGGTCCGGCGAGGAACTCGTACCTGGCGTCCGGACCGAGCGCCGCCGGGTCGTCGGGGTACTCCAGGGCGAGCGGCCGGACCGCGCCGACACCGGTCTTCGTGGCCTCCTTCGACAGGGTGTACATGTACGGCAGCAGCCGTTCCTTCAGCTGGAGGTACTTGCGGTTGATGGAGGTGTACGGCTCGCCGTCCAGCCAGGGCTGCTGGTCGTGCGGCTGCTTGGTGGTGATGTCGCTGGCCCAGCCGTCCATCGTCATGATGGCCGGGAGGAAGGACTTCCACTGCAGGTCACGGGTGTACATCTCGGGGTCGTGGCGGTAGATGCTGCCGACGTCGCCCGTGTTGTACGCGATGCCGGACATCGTCGCGCCGGCATAGGTCGGGATCTGCCAGCGGATGAAGTCCCAGGACAGGCTCTGGTCGCCGCTCCACAGCACACCGCAGCGCTGCGCACCGGCCCAGGACACGGGCAGCCAGACGAAGCCGCGGGCGTCGCTGTTGTTCTCGATCCCGGCCTTGGCCTGGTCGCAGGCGTCCAGGGCGAAGCCGTATCCGCCGCCGACCCAGGCGACGTCCAGCTTGCGGACGCGCACCCCGGCCTTGGCCTCCGCGGCCTCGTCGGGCAGGCCGTTCTGCGTCCAGAGGCCGAGCTGGGCGTGGTTCTTGTTGAGGCCGGTCCCCGCCTGGGCGAGGTCCTCGTAGCCGCAGCCGTAGCCGTCGTTGACGAGCATCCAGCCGAGTGGCATCCCGTTGTCGACGTAGCTGTCGGAGACCTTCAGCGCGTCGAGGGTGTGGCGCTCGCCCCGGTTGGCGTTGTGGAGGTAGCAGTCGGCGGAGCCGGGCTCCAGCCCGTAGACCGGCGGCATGAACGGCTTGCCCACCAGGGAGGTGTACTTGCCGATGACCGTCTTGGTGTCACCGGTGAAGTAGTAGGCGTCCAGGCGCCGTTCCTGCTGGCCGGTGCGGACCGGTGCGCCGAAGTCGTAGATGCCGGGCGTCATGGTGTTGCGGAAGACGCCGTAGCCCGCCGTGGAGAGGTAGAACGGCTGGGAGTTGTTGTAACCGCCCTCGTTCCAGTTGGTGTTGTTGCCGACGTTCATCACCTGGCCGCGGTGCGAGAAGCTGCCGTTCTGCTCGCCCCCGCCGAAGAACTGCTCGTCGGTGCCGCGCTTCAGGCTCTGCCGCATGCCGCCGCCGGTCCAGCGCAGCGGATCGGCCTCCTGCCAGATGGCCGTGCGGTTGTCGGCCTTGTAGAGGCCGAAGCGCAGCGGCTTCTTGTAGACGCGCAGGACCACGCCCTTGGAGCGGATGCCGTAGTAGCCGCCCGCGTCGAAGGTGCTGGTGCGTGGCTGGGCGGTGGGCTGCCGCCGGATCATGTGGCTGTCCTTCGGGTCGGCGAGCACGCCGTCCGGGGATGCCTGGAGCCGCAGGGTGTCGTCGGTGAAGAACTCGGCGCGCGCCTTGAGCGCACCGGCCCGGATCTCGTACCTGCCGTGCGCGCCGCCGAAGCCGGTGAGGTTCCCGGCGTCGGTGGCCTCCGGGAGATAGGCCGTTCCGGTGAACGAGTTGTCGTGCACGTCGTAGGGGACGACGACCACGTGGTACGTCCCGGAGGCCTTCGGGACGACCGTGGACTCGGGGTCGGCGGTGCCCGCGCTGGACGCCACCTGCTTGCCGGCCGAGTCGTAGATGTACATGTCGAAGTCGTCGGTGGGCGTCTCCCACTGGATGGAGACGGGGACTCCGCCCTCGGGGTTGTCGTCCCACTGGCCCGCGGGCGGGTCGACGGTGAGGTCGAACCGGGCGCAGACCGCGTTGTCCGGGTCCTCGGCGGCCGTGCCGCACTTCGTGGGCGAGTCGACGGTGCCCTTCGGGTAGACCGGGCTCTGCCACGTCACGTTCTTCGTGGTGCCGTCCAGGGTGCCCGAGGGCGTGGCTGCGGCGTGGGCCCGCGGGGCCGGGGCGGTCAGCGCGGTGAGCGCGAGGACGATCACCGACAGCGTGCCGGCCGCCGCCTGGCCGGAACGGTTCTGAAGGATCCGCAAGGAGTGTTCTCCGTTCGTACCGAACAGTGAAGTAGGCGATGCCTGCGCAGACATGATTGAAACTCTGGAGATTCGAGCATCAGAATTCACCGTGCGACCGGTGCATGTCAATGTTCCGGCCCATGGTCCATGCCTGCCCATTCCTGACCGTGCCCGAATGCCGCCCTGCGGCGAAGTGGCTCGATCCGGGCGGGAGTTCGTCGGGGAGGCGTGTCACATCCCACCTCTTTTGATCAGTGATGCTCAGAAAACGGTCTTCTTGAATCGGAAGAGTGGCGAGAATGGTTGTGAATAGTGCCGAAAGACTCACTGAATTTCCCTATAGTGAAGCCGCGTTGATCAACCGACCACCGCAACGAGCGAAGCCTTCGTCACAGGAGATTCCGTACGATGACGACGCCCGCGTCAGCGGTGCCCGAGCGCCCTGCCCCGTCCTCGCCGCCCCCGCCGTCCCCGGTGGGAGGCTGCCCCGCCGGTGGCGGCACGTCCGCCGTGCCCCTCAGCGGCCCCCGGTTCCACACCGAACCCCATGTCGTCTACCGCGCCATGCGGAACGAACACGGCCCCGTCGTGCCCGTGGAGCTGCCCGGCGGGGTCCCGGCCTGGCTGGTCGTCGGCTACCGCGAACTCCACCAGGTCACCAGCGACGGCGAGTTGTTCCCCCGGGACGTGGCGCTGTGGAACCAGTGGGGGAGCATCCCCGAGGACTGGCCGCTGCTGCCGATGGTCGGCCGCCCGATGCCGTCCATCTACTTCACCGCGGGAGCCGAGCACCGGCGCCACGCCGCGATGGTCGGGCAGGCCCTGGAGGAGGTCGAGCACTTCGAACTCCGGCGCAACTGCGAGGAGTTGGCGGACCGGCTCATCGACGGGTTCTGCGACCGCGGTACGGCGGACCTGATCGCCGGCTTCGCCGTGCCGCTGCCGGTCCTCGTCCTCGCCCGGCTGGTCGGATTCCCCGACGCGGACGGGCCCCGGATCGCCGAGGTGCTCGGGGCCCTGGCCGACGGCGGACCGGGCGCGCAGGAGGCCCATCTGCGGTTCGGCGAACACATGCGGCGACTGCTGGCGGCCCGCCGGGCCGCGCCCGGGAACGACGTGGCCTCCCGCATGCTGGCGTACGCCGGTGAGTTCACCGACGAGGAGTACGTGCTCGACCTGATGGCGATCACGGCCGCCGGGCACCTCACCACGGCCGACTGGATCGGCAACTCGCTCCGGCTGATGCTCACCGACGACCAGTTCGCCGTGGCGCTCTCCGGCGGTCGGCACAGCGTCGCGGAGGCCATGAACGAGGTGCTCTGGGAGGAGTGCCCGACGCAGATCCTCGCCGGTCGCTGGGCCGCCCGCGACACCCGGCTGGCGGACCGCGACATCCGCGCAGGCGACATGCTGCTGCTGGGCCTGGGCGCCGCCAACACCGATCCGCACATCGGCCGGCACCTCTCCACCTCGGCGGGCCCCTCGGGGCGGCGCGGCAACAGCGCGCACCTGGCGTTCAGCCATGGCGAGTACCGCTGTCCCTTCCCGGCCCAGGAGATCGCCGAGATCATCGCCCGCACCGGGATCGAGGTGCTGCTCGACCGGCTGCCCGACCTGGAACTCGCGGTTCCCGCGCCCGAGCTGGTCCGCAGGCAGTCCGCCTTCCTGCGGGGAATGACCGCCCTGCCCGTCCGGTTCGCCCCCGTACGTCCGACAGGAGATCCGTCGTGAACTGTCCGCACGCCGCTGCCCGGGACGCCGCCCCGAACGGCGGACCCGTCGTCATCGACCCGATGGTCCAGGACCTGGACGGAGAGACGGAGCGGCTGTGCGAAGCCGGTCCGCTCGCCAGGATCGAACTGCTCGGCGTACCGGCCCTGACCGTCACCCGCCACGCGCAGGCCCGTCAACTGCTCGTCGATCCACGGCTGGTGAAGGACATCGGCGCCTGGGGGCTCTGGCAGCGCGGCGAGGTCACCCACGAGTGGCCCCTGATCGGCATGATCGATGCCGGACGTTCCATGTTCACCGTGGACGGGGCCGAGCACCGGCGACTGCGCGCCAAGACCTCCCAGGCGCTGACGCCGCGCAGGCTGGAGGAGATACGCCCGCAGATCGAGAAGTTCACCGGGGAACTGCTCGACGCCCTCGCCGAACAGAGCGAGCGGAGCGAGGACGGGGTGGTCGACCTCAAGGCCGTGTTCGCCCAGCCGCTGCCGATGCGGGTCGTCGGCATGCTGATGGGGGTGGACGAGGCCGAGTACCCCATGCTGACGCAGCGGTACAAGGCGTTCTTCTCCATGCTCACCCCGCAGGAGGAACGCCTCGCGCTCCTGGCCGAGCTGGACGTCTTCTACGCCGCCCTCGTGCGCGAGAAGACCGCACGCCCCACCGACGACCTCACCAGCGCGCTGATCCTCGCCGAGGAAGGCGGGGAACCGCTCACCGAGGAAGAGGTGGTGGGCAACCTCAAGGCGATGGTGGCCGCCGGTCACGAGACCACCATCGGCCTGATCCTGAACGCCGTACGGGCCCTGCTCACCCACCCCGACCAGCTGCGCAAGGTGCTCGACGGCGAGATCCCGTGGGAGGCGGTGATCGAGGAGACCCTGCGCTGGGACACCCCCACCACCCATCTGCTGATGCGGTTCGCCACCGAGGACATCCCCGTCGGCGACGAGGTGATCGCGAAGGGCGAGGGCGTGGTGATCTCCTATCGCGCGATCGGCCGGGACACCGAGCAGCACGGGACGGACGCCGACGCCTTCGACATCACCCGGCCGGCCCCGATCCGCCACATGACCTTCGGCCACGGCCCCCACATCTGCCCCGGGGCGGCACTCTCCCGCGTCGAGGCCGGGATCGCCCTGCCCGCGCTCTTCGGGCGCTTCCCCGGACTGCGGGCGGCCGTCGCGGACGACGAGATCCGCAAGCTGCCGGTGATGACCCAGAACGACATGGCGGCCTTCCCCGTCCTGCTGCACGGCTGAGGCGCGCCGGGGCCGCCCGGGGCCCCGGCGGCGCGTCCCGCGGTCCGCGGCCGCCCGTCAGCGCCCCGCGCCCGCCAGCGCGCTGTCCGCCGCGGCCTGCGTCCGCTGCCACAGCGTGGTCACCGGCTCCCACACATGGACCCCCTGGGGCATGCCCACGGCGCCCGCGCGGAAGGTGACGCCCGCGTGCGAGGGGTCCGCCGCCACGGAGAGGCTGCCGACGACATGGCCCTCGGTGGCCGCCGGGTCGGCGGTGCGCACGGCGGCGTACGCCCGCTCCCCGGCGGAGAGCGTGTACGGCGCGCTCCCGGCGGGCGGTACGGGCTCGGCCGAGCCGTCGAGGCCCCGGAAGGTGACCGTGGGGATCCGGTCGACCACGCAGGCCGCGCCGCCGTTGTTGGTGACGCTGACGCGCGCGACGTTCCGCTGTGCGCCGGGCGAGGCCCGCACGTCGAGGGCCTTCTCCTGGCAGGTCGCCAGGCGGCTCGTGGCCCCGGCGGGCGCGGTGGCGGCCGTGGCCGGCGCGGTGAAGGCGCTGGTCAGGGCCAGGGCGGCCGCGACGGAGAGCGCGGGGGCGAGAGCGGAACGGAGGCGCATGGTGTTTCTCCCCTTGGATCGACAGCCTGCGACGGCGGCCCGCCGGACGGTGGGGCCGACATGGACATTGTGAACCGAATGACCTGACCTCCGCGACAGATCAGACATATCGCTTCGATATATCCGCTCCGGCTCCGGGCACTCGGCACCCGGCATCGACGCCCGGCCCCGCCCGCGTCGCCTCACCGCGCCCGGAGCGTCGCCAGCACGTCCCGGTCCGGTTGCAGCGTCAGCGACGGCACCGGACCGATGACGCCCGGGTCCACGTCCAGTTCGAAGCGACGGGCCAGCACGGCCAGGACCAGCACCGCCTCCACCATCGCGAACCGCGTGCCCAGGCAGACCCGGGGACCCCCGCCGAACGGGAACCAGGCGTACTCCGCGATGTCGTCGCCCGTCTCCGGGTCCCAGCGCTCGGGACGGAACTCCTCCGGCTCGGGAAACCACCGCGCGTCGCGGTGCGTCACCCACTGGCTGGTCCACACCCGGGTGCCCTCCGGCATCGGCACCCCGCCGATCCGCGCACCCTCCTTCGCGACCCCGGTGACCAGCCAGATCGTCGGGTAGAGCCGCAAGGTCTCCTGGACCACCGACCGGGTGTACGTCAGCCGCGCGTAGTCGTCGAACCCCGGCTCCCGGTCGCCGAGGACCCGGTCGAGCTCCTCGGCGAGGGCGGTACGCACCCGGGGGCTGCGGGACAGCAGGTACCACGCCCACACCAGAGTGGAACTGGTCGTCTCGTGCCCGCCGATGTAGAGCGTGACCGTCTCGTCGCGGATCTCCCGGTCGGTGAGGTGCGCGCCGCTCTCGTCGACCGCGGTCAGCAGCCGGCTCAGCAGGTCGGGGCGCTCGTCCCCGCCGTCGCGGTGCCGGGCGACGACCCGGCCCACCTCCGCGTCGATGACCGCCGCGGCCTTCTTGATCCTGGCCCGTCCGGGGGTCGGCACCCAGTCCGGCAGCAACGCGCCGACACCGGCGAACTCCTTGCCGATCTCCTGCTGTGCCACATCCATCGCCCGGCCCATCGCCTCGGCGTCGGCCGGCGTGTCGACACCGAAGATGGTGCGCACCGCGATCCGCTGCGTCAGCGCCGCCATCTCCCTTCTGACGTCGACGCGTTCACCGTCCGACCAGGTGTCCGCCAGCTCCACCGCGCTGCTCGCCATCGTCGCCGCGTAGGACCGCACCTGCTTGGGGCGTACGGAGGGCTGCACCAGCGACCGTTTCCGGCGCCAGTCCGTGCCGCGGGCGACCACCACGCCGTTGCCCATCACGGTGCGGAAGGCGATGCCCAGCGCAGGCTGGTCGAAGGAGCGTTCCGTCTCGGTGAGCAGCTCGCCTATGCACCGCGGATCGGCCACGTACACACAGGAGTTGGGGCCGAATCGCCAGCCCACCATGTCCCCGTGGGAGCGCAGCCGCTCGAAGAAGGCGAGGGGGTTCCTGCCGAACTGCGGCAGGTTCCCGAGGAACGGCAGCCCCTTCGGGCCCGGCGCGATCCGGTGGCCGCGCGGCTCGGCGTCGATGGCCGGGCCGGTCTCCGTGGACATGAAAGTCTCCGCTCCCTCGTGGCGCACCCGGTGCGGTGCGCGGCGACCTGGTTTCAGCGCTGCCGCCCGCCGTGGTGACACCCCATCGGCCGTCTGCGGTAGGTGAGTTGTCGAGCGTAGCCGCGCGATGCCGTCCCGGGGGCGGTTCGGGAGACGCCGCAGGGCGGGCCCGGGAGCGGGCCCGCCCTGCGGCGCGGTGGTGTCAGACGCCCGGCGGGACCCGGGACGGGCGGCCGCTGCCGCGGGTGAGGGAGTAGCCGAAGACGCCCGCGAGCGCCCCCAGGATTCCGCCGCCGACCGTCCACAGCCAGCGGTCCGTCCACCAGCCCGAGGCCCAGCCGTCCTCGGGCTCGCTGCCGAGCGAGACCTTGGGGGCCGCGCTGTCGCCGTCGTCCGAGGAATCGTCCGAGGTCTGCGCGACGGAGGACACACCGGGGACCAGCGGCTGGGCGAGCGTGCCGTCCACGTCCCCGGCGCCGCCCTTGTCGACCGCCGTGACCTCGACCTCGGTCTGCACCGGCAGGCCGAGATCGGCCGAGGGCAGGTCGACGACCGTGAGGCGTACGTAGTAGCTGCCCGGCAGCGGGTCGTTGGCCCACGGCTCGGCCCAGGCGCGGACGGTCCGCAGCACGCAGGTCAGCTCGACCGCCGACGCGTCGGCCCCGGCCTTGCCGGTCTGGCGCCCGTACATGCAGGCCTGGCGGCGCCGCAGTCCGTCGTACACGTCGACCTGCCAGGTCGACGCGCCGTGCCGGGTGGCGCTCTCGGGCAGGGTGATCTTCGCCTTGACGGTGGCGCGCTGGCCCGCGTCGGCGGGGAACACCCAGTACAGGTAGTCACCCGTGGAGGCCCCGGCGGTGGCCCGCTGGTCCTGCTGGAGGGCCGTCGCCGTACGGAAGGTGGTGCCGGCCTCGGTGGGGCCGGACCCGTCCTCGGAGGCGCTCGGGCTCGGGCTCGCCGAGGGGTCGTCGGCCGCCGCGGCGCCCGCCGACGTCAGCAGGGCGATCCCGGTGAGCAGCGCACCGGCGAGTACACGTGTCGTACGCATCATCAGTTGGTCCTCCAGACGGCGACGCGCCAGCGCGAGATCCAGCCGAAGAGCAGGCCCGCGATCAGACCGGTGAGGATCAGCACGCCCAGCAGCCACCAGCCGCGGCCCAGGCCGAACGCGGCGACATCGGCCGCATCGTCCGGGGCGTCCACCAGGTCCACGGTCAGCTCGACCGGCATGCCGGGCGAGGTCTTCACCGAGGCGGGGGCCGAGAAGGAGTTGCCGACCTGGAGGCACACGGTCTCGGCGGCCGGCTTGTCGTCGCCGTCCGTGCCGTCCTGCTCGGGCTTCGGATAGCGCAGACCGGAGGAGATGGCGTCCGTGCGGCCGGTGCCCGACTCCGATCCCCGCACGATCTCCCTGCCGTGCACGGTCAGCGCCCGCAGCAGTACGCCGTAGTCGTTGTTCACGGCACGGTCGGCGAAGACACTGACCGAGGCGCGCAGTTCCTGACCGGGCAGCACGTCCACCCGGTACCAGCGGTGCTGGCCGAACGTCTCGCGGTCGGTGTAGAGGCCGGGCTTGAGCTGCGGTGCGTCGGAGCAGGCGTTCGCACCCTCGGTCGCCACGGGGGTGACGACGGGCTCGGCGGCGCGGTCGACCAACTGCTTAACACGGCCGGAGAGTTCGTCGGTGTGCTGGACCGCGGTGTAGGTGCCGCCGGTGGCCTCGGCGATGCAGGTCAGCTGCTCGCGGATCTTCGCGTTGGGCACCAGGCCAAGGGTGTCGATGACGAGGTGGATGCCGCGGGCCGCGATGTCGCGGGCGACCTCGCACGGGTCGAGCGGACCGCAGGTGTCCTCGCCGTCACTGATCAGGACGATCCGGCGGGTGGAGTCGCCGCCCTTCAGGTCGTCGGCGGCGCCCAGCAGGGCCGGGCCGATCGGGGTCCAGCCGGTGGGGGCGAGGGTGGCGACCGCGGTCTTGGCCTCCGTGCGGTCCAGCGGGCCGACCGGGTAGAGCTGCTTGGTGTCCTTGCAGCCGACCTTGCGGTCGTTGCCCGGATAGTCGGCGCCGAGCGTGCGGATGCCGAGTTCCACCTGCTCCGGCACCGCGTCCAGGACCTCGTTGAACGCCTGCTTGGCGGCTGTCATCCGGGACTGGCCGTCGATGTCACGGGTCCGCATGGAGCCGCTGACGTCGAGCACCAGCTCGACCTTGGGAGAGGGTTTGGCGGGGGCCTCGTCGGCGGCCGCGGGGAGCGCCGAACCGAGCCCGGCGGTCAGGGTGGCGAGCAGAATGCCCACCCCGACCGTCAGCCTTTTACTTATGATCATCGCCGGATAGTAGTGAAGATCGGTTCGGTACCCCAAACCGGTCGGGAACCAGCAGTGGAACCGTCAGAAACCGCCGAGCAACGGGACCGAGGCGCGTTCCAGAACTGATCCGATCCGGTCCCAGGTGGTCGAGTCCCTTGGCACCGCGGGCAGTTGGGTCTCCTCGCCGGTGCGCCAGCCGGTGGCGACCGCGACCGGGTCGGCGCCGGTGGCCGCGGCCGCGGCCAGCGCGGCGGCACCCAGCGCCACCGGTTCGCCGCCGCCGGGCACGATCACGGGGCGGCCGGAGAGCCGCCGTACCGTCTCCACCCAGGCCCGCCCCCGCGCCCCGCCGCCGATCAGGCGCAGCGGCCGGGCGGCCACCCGGGGATCGGCCGGGTCGAGGCCGCACGCCCGCAGCAGTTCGTCGAGGGCGCGCAGCACGGTGACGACCGCGCCCTCGTAGGCGGCCCCGAGGAGCTGACGGGGCGTGGTGTCGTGCCGGAGCCCGGTGAGCAGCCCCGCGGCGGCGGGCAGGTCGGGGGTGCGCTCGCCGTCGAGATAGGGGAGGAGCACGGCCTCGCCGCCGGGGGAGGCGTCGTCGCGGTCCAGCCCGAGCAGCGCCGCGACCTTGTCCACGGCGAGCGTGCAGTTGAGGGTGCAGGCCAGCGGGAGATACGTGCCGTCCGTCGCGGCGAAGCCGGAGAGCGCCGGTGACGCGGGCCGGGCCCGGGAGGCGGCGAAGACCGTGCCCGAGGTGCCGAGGCTGAGGACGGGATGGTCGAGGAGCCCGGCGCCGCCCAGACCGAGGCCGACGGCGGCGCTCATGTTGTCCCCGGTGCCCGCGGCCACGGCGGTCGTGGCGGGCAGCCCGAGCGCCTCGGCCGCCTCGGCGGTCAACGGGCCGACGAGCGTCCCGCCGGTTCCGGCCACCTCGGGCAGCAACGCGGCGTCCAGGCCGAGGAGTTCGAGGAGCACGGGGTCGTAGGCCCCGGTCGCGGTGGAGTACCAGCCGGTGCCCGAGGCGTCGCCGGGGTCGGTGACGGCGACGCCCGCGAGCCGTTCGGTCAGGAAGTCGTGCGGCAGACGCACGGCCGCCGCCGAGGCGGTGGTGTCCGGCTCGTTCTCCCGCAGCCACCGCCACTTCGACGCGGTGACGGCGGCCACCGGCACCGAGCCGGTCCGCGCGGTCCAGGCGTCCGGGCCGCCCAGCTCCTCGGTGAGCGCGGCGGCCTGCGGGGCGGAGCGGGTGTCGTTCCAGAGCATCGCGGGGCGCAGCGGGCGGCCCGAACGGTCGAGGACGACCAGCCCGTGCTGCTGCCCGGCGACGGCGATGCCGGCCACGGACGAGGCGGCCGCCCCGGACTCCTCCAGCCCGGCGGCGACGGCGGCGCGCAGCGCCCGCCACCACAGCTCCGGGTCGCTCTCCCGGGCCCCGGCAGTGCCGCTCACGACATGCGGCGCGCGACCGACGGCGAGCAGCCGGCCGCTCGCGGCGTCGACGAAGACCGCCTTGGTGGACTGGGTGGAACTGTCCACACCGATGACGACGGTACGCGGCGGCATGGGCCCTCACTTCCTCTGCGGGATGCGGAACGGGATTCGATCGCGCCCGGAACAAATTACGGGACCGGGGGTGCGCCCAACAGTCTGCGGTGGCGAGGGGTTACGCGCCAGGGGCGGCCCGTGCATCATTAGTCATGTCACTGAACAAATATCGCCCGGACGCCTCGACCGGCCCTGGGCCCCATGGCACAGAAGGCGGCCAGACGATGACGGAACGCTTCACGCCCACCCCCGACGACCGGTTCACCTTCGGACTCTGGACGGTGGGCTGGCAGGGGCGCGACCCGTTCGGCGACGCGACCCGCGCGCCGCTCGACCCGGTGGAATCCGTGCGGCGCCTCGCGGAGCTGGGCGCGTACGGTGTCACCTTCCACGACGACGACCTGATCCCGTTCGGCTCGACGGAGACGGAGCGCGAGGGGATCGTGAAGCGGTTCCGGCAGGCGCTGGACGCGGCCGGGCTGGTCGTCCCCATGGCGACGACCAACCTGTTCACCCACCCGGTGTTCAAGGACGGCGCGTTCACCGCCAACGACCGCGACGTACGCCGCTACGCGCTGCGCAAGACGCTCCGCAACATCGACCTCGCCGTGGAGCTGGGCGCCACGACCTATGTCGCCTGGGGCGGCCGAGAGGGCTCCGAGTCCGGCGCCGCCAAGGACGTCCGGGCCGCCCTGGACCGTATGAAGGAAGCCTTCGACCTGCTCGGCGCCTACGTCACCGAGCAGGGCTACGACCTCCGGTTCGCCATCGAGCCCAAGCCGAACGAGCCGCGCGGCGACATCCTGCTGCCGACCATCGGTCACGCACTCGCCTTCATCGAGCGCCTGGAGCGCCCGGAGCTGGTCGGCGTCAACCCGGAGACCGGGCACGAGCAGATGGCCGGGCTCAACTTCCCGCACGGCATCGCGCAGGCGCTGTGGGCGGGCAAGCTCTTCCACATCGACCTGAACGGCCAGTCGGGCATCAAGTACGACCAGGACCTGCGCTTCGGCGCGGGCGATCTGCGCCAGGCGTTCTGGCTCGTCGACCTGCTGGAGACGGGCGGCTACGCGGGCCCGCGGCACTTCGACTTCAAGCCGCCGCGGACCGAGGACAACGACGGGGTCTGGGCGTCGGCCGCGGGCTGCATGCGCAACTACCTGATCCTCAAGGAGCGGGCCGCCGCGTTCCGCGCCGACCCCGCCGTGCGCGAAGCGCTGCGCGCGTCCCGGCTCGACGAGCTGGCCCGCCCCACCGCGGCGGACGGCCCGGCCGGGCTGCTGGCCGACCGGTCGGCGTTCGAGGACTTCGACGTGGACGCGGCGGCGGAACGGGGCATGGCGTTCGAGGCCCTGGACCAGCTGGCGATGGACCACCTGCTCGGGGTCCGCTGAGCCCGGCACGCACCTCCGGGGCACGTCCGCGCGTACGGGCCCGGCCTCCCGCCGACGCGGCCCACGCGCGGGCCCCGTCGCCGCAGGCGCGGCCTCACCGGGTGTAACCGGGTGACGCCGTCCCCATGCGCGGGTCTTGTTGCCGCAGGCGCGGCCTCACCGGGTGCCGCCGTCCACGGGCGCGGGTCCGTTGCCGCGCGCGGCCTCGCCGGGTGACGCCGTCCGCATGCGCGGGTCTTGTCGCCGCACGTGCGGCCCTATCGTGTGCCGCCGTCCACGGGCGCGGGTCCGTTGCCGCGCGCGGCCTCGCCGGGTGACGCCGTCCGCATGCGCGGGTCTCGTTGCCGCACGCGCGGCCCTATCGTGTGCCGCCGTCCACGGGCGCGGGCCCCGCTGCCGCAGGCGTGCTGCTGCCCCGTGTCACCGGAAGGTGCGAGGGGGCGGTTTCGGCCCCCGGGGCGGGGCAGGGGGGCGGCCACGGGCCCGGCTGCCCCTCCCCGTTCACCCGGATCGGTCGGCTCACCCGGGTCCGCCGGCCGCGTGGTCCGCGTACGCCAGGGGGTCGGCCAGCACCTCCGTCAGCACCAGCGCCGCGGCGCCCCGTGCCGCGTCGCCCGCGACGGACGCGGCACGCAGCCGCCCGCTCCCCGGGGACCAGAGGCCCGAGACCACACGGCCGGTCAGTTCCGCGTCGGCGGGCGGTGACAGCCACGGCATCAGGTTCCGGTAGATCCCGCCGAGCACCACCGCGTCCGGGTCGAGCAGGTTCACCGCCCCGGACAGCACCCGCCCCAGCATCCGGCCGGCCTCCGCGACCGCGGCCACCGCCCGTTCGTCCCCCGCCCGGACACGCCGTTCCAGCTCGGCCACCCCGGCCCCGCCGCCGGACTCCTCGATCCCGGCGGCCCGCAGGAGCGCCGCCTGTCCCGCGTACTGCTCCAGGCAGCCGCGCGAGCCGCACCGGCACTCCGGTCCTTCGGCGTCCACCACCACATGGCCGATCTCCCCGGCGAATCCGTGCGCCCCGCGCAGCAGAGCGCCGTCGATGACCAGGGCGCCTCCGACACCGGTCTCGCCCGTGAGGTGGAGGAAGCTGCGCACCGGGCCGAGCCCGCCGAACCACAGCTCGGCGAGCGCCGCCAGATTGGCCTCGTTCTCCGCGCGCACCGGCAGTTCCGTACGGCCGGGGCGCTCGGCGGCGAGGGCGGCGGCGAAGAGGCGGTCGGCCGGAACCCGGTTCCAGCCCAGGTTGGGCGCCTGCCGCACCGCGCCGCCGGAGACCAGGCCGGGCAGCGCGAGCGCCACGCCCACCGGGAACAGCTCCTGCTCGCGCGCCGACTCCAGGGTGCGCGCGGCGATCCCGGCCGCCCGCGCCAGGACCCGCGCGGCCGGTGCGCCACGGTTGTCGAGGTGTTCGGTGAGCCGCACCCGCCCGGTGCCCGCGAGGTCGACGACGCACACCGAGACGTAGTCGATGTTGACCTCCACGCCGAGCCCGGCGGGCCCGGTGCGGGCCACCTTGAGCGCGGTCCCCGGGCGGCCCGCCTGTCCGCTGAAGGTCTTGCCGGACTCGGTGAGGAACCCGAGGCCGAGCAACTGCTCGACGAGCGAGGACACCGCGGCCCGGGTCAGCCCCACCCGCGCGGCGACCGTGGCCCTGGTCGCCCCGCCCGCGGCCTCGTCGCGGACGGCCCTCAGCACCAGGCTGAGGTTGCTCCGGCGCACGGTGTCCTTGTCGGCCTTGGGCCCCAGCGGTGTGACGTTGCTCTTCATGTCGGAGCCGAGCCTATGCGATCCCCTGTGCGAGCCCGGCGGTCCGGACATCCCGGCGGTGCCGGGCCGGGCACCGGTGGTCCGTTCCCGGGGAGGACCCGGCGAACGGACCACCGGCGGGCCGGGCCCGCGGCAATCAGGCCCTCGCGCCGCGCTCCTTCAGCATGTCCGCCATGAGCGCGATCTCCGACTCCTGGCCCCGCACCATGCCCGCCGCCAGGTTCCTGATCGCGTCCGTCCCCGCGGAGCCCGCCGCCGACCGGGCCATCTCGGCCCCGGCCCGGTGGTGCGAGGTCATCAGCTTCAGGAACAGCACCTCGGCGGCCCTGCCCTTCGCCGCCCGCAGCGCGTCGAGTTCGGTGTCGGTCGCCATGCCGGGCATCAGCGAACCGTCCCCCCTCGGCGTGAAGGTGTGCCCCATCCACTTCATCGGAGGGGCGTCCGAGGACTTCGCACGGCCCCACAGCTCCAGCCAGCCGAGCATCATGCCGCGCTGATTGGCCTGGGTGTTGATGATGTCGTACGCGAGCCGGCGCACCGCCTCGTCCGACGTGCGGTCCCGGACGATGAACGACATCTCGACCGCCTGCTGGTGGTGGACCGACATGTCACGGGCGAATCCGACGTCGGCCGAGGTGTCCGAGGGAGCCGCCGCGGCTGACGCGGGCCCCGCGGAGGAGGACGGCCGCACGAGCATGAGCGCGAGCAGGCCCACCGCGAGCAGCAGCACGGCGCCGCCCGCCCACACCATCGGCCGCGAGGAGCGGACCGAGGACGTCACTGGGCCACCCCGCCCGTGCAGGCCGCGCCGGGCTCCGGGGTCTGCGGGCCCTGCACGTACTTGGTGAAGAACTGTCCGACGCGCGCGTCGGCGGCACCGTCCACCGTCAGCTGCTTGCCCCAGGCGCTGAGCATCAGCGGGGCGGCCTGGTCCTCGACCGGGCTCATCAGGGAGTACGGCGTCGACTTGACGCGCTCACGGAGAGCGTCGAGGTCGGCCGGCTTCGCCTTGCTGGTGTACGTGACCCAGACCGCGCCGTGTTCGAGGGAGTGGACGGCGTTCTCCTTCGGTATCGCCTTGGTGTAGACATCGGCGTCGCAGTTCATCCAGACCGGGTTGTGATCGCCGCCGACCGGCGGGTTCATCGGGTAGTCGACCTTCTTCTCGACATGGTTCTGGGTGAGCTTGTCCCAGGTCCGCTCGCCCTTCACGGGCGAGGACTTGGCCTCGGTCTCGGCCTTCTCCTTGTCGTCGGCGGCGGACATCAGATAGCCGCCGCCCGCGACGAGCGCGGCGACCACGGCGACGGCGGCGGTGAGGGTGATGACGCGGCTGCGCCGCTCGCGGGCCCGCTCCTTGCGGCGGGCCTCCTCCAGCTTGGCGCGGCGTGCGGAGGCAGGGGTGTTCTGTTGCTTGGCGGAAGCCATGGGGGAGTCCTTCGGTTCGATCAGGAGATCAGGACGGACGGGTTCGAGGCATGCGGAGTCCGTCCCCCGGTGTGTTCCGGGGAACGGGGCCTGCCTCTAGATCCGCTGAACCTGCAGACGGAGACGGTCGACTTCCCGCACGGCGTCGTTGGACGGGCCGCGGATCGCGGCGGCGCCGGTGAGCGGGGCGACGGGCGCGGTGGCGGTCGTACCGGGAAGGGCCGCGGGCGCGCTCTGGCCGGGCAGTACGACCGGGGCCGCGTGCTCGGAGGTCCCGTGGCAGGAACTGCCCGGCCCCCGGTCGTCGGGGGCGTCGGCCACCACGACCCGGGGGAGCGCCTCATGAGCGGGCGTGAACGTCCGGACGACGGTCGTCGTGAGGCCGTCGGAGGCGTGCGCGGCCGGAATCGTGATCGAACAGCACGAGACCATGGCGAGCAGGACGAAGAGCGGGCCGAGCACCGCCGACGCGCGAAGACCCCGCCCGCCCCGCCGTATCCGTCCGCCCACTCCGTCCATCCCGTCATCCTACCGGTGTGTGAACTTTCAATGAGAGGTGGACGGGATACACGTGCCCCCTCGCACGACCATCCGTGCGAGGGGGCGTCCGACCGTGCGGCGAGCGGCGGCCTACCGGGCCGCCCCCGCCCCGGCCTCCTCCGGACCGGCCTTCTCCGGACCGGCCTTCTCCGGACCGGCCTTCTCCCCCTTCGGCCCGAGCCGGCCGAACACGGCGGCGAGGACCACCGCGGCCAGCGCCCCGGCCGCGACGCCGCTGCCGAAGACCGTACGGGCCCACACCGGCAGACCCGCGTACATCTCCGGGGCGAAGACCGGCAGCAGGCCGACGCAGAGCGCGAGCGCGACCACGATGCCGTTGGTGCCCTGGCCCAGGTTCTCCCGGCTGAGCATGCCGAAGCCCATCGTGGCGATCACCGCGTAGATGATCAGCCCGGCGGCGCCGACCACCGGCTCCGGAATCGCGGCGAGCAGCCGGGTGAGCGGTGTGATCAGACCGCACACGATCAGCAGCACCCCCGCCCCCGCCGTGACGAACCGGCTGCGCACCCGGGTCAGCTGGACGATGCCGATGTTCTCGGCGCTCGTCACCATCAGCGAGGTGCCGAAGACCCCGGCGCCCAGCGAGGCCACCGCGTCGGCCCGCGAGATCCGCGGAACGTCACGGGCGGCGTCCGGCGTCCGGCCCACGGCCTCGCTGTTGAGCACGGTCTGGCCGGTGGCCTCCGCGAGCGAGGCGAGCGCGAAGACCAGCAGCGGCACGGCGGCCAGCAGGTCGAAACGCGGGGTGCCGTACGGGAACGGCTCGGGCAGCGCGAAGGTGCTGCCGTGCGCCATGTGGAACGCCGTTCCGCCGACCGCGGCGACGACCGTGCCCCCGGCCAGGCCGAAGAGCACCGACATCTGACGCCACACACCGCGCAGCACGAGGAAGAACAGTGCGGTGATGCCGAGCGTCGCGAAGCCGAGCCCCGGCCCCGAGGCGATCATCGGCGCGGTGATCTTGATCATGTTGATGCCGATCAGGACCACCGTCGTGCCCATCACGAGCGGCGGGAAGAACCGCACCAGACGCCCGTAGAGCGGCAGCACGAGGATCAGGAAGACCGCGGCGATCAGCACCGAACCGGAGGCGGTGGCCGGACCGTGCTCCTTCGCCACCTGGAGGAAGATCGCCACCGCCGCGCCGCCCGGCAGCATCAGGAACGGGAGCCGGGCACCGATGCGCAGCGCCCTGATCCCCAGCGACTGGAGCAGCGCCCCGACACCGCACAGCACCAGCGTCGCGCTGAGCAGCGAGGCCGTCCGGGCCGCCGACAGCGAGAGCGTGGTGCCGATCAGGATCACCGAGGAGACGGGGGCGGCGATCCCGGCGAGCAGATGCTGGAACGCCAGGGGCGCCAGCCGGGGGAGGGGGAGCCGCTCGTCGACCGGTGCGACGGACGCGACCGGTGCGACGGGGGCGGCGGTGTCGGGGGAGGCCATGGTCCGGCTCAGCCCTTCGGGACGTCGAGCCAGGGAAGCTCCTGGGCCGAGTAGCGGTAGGACCGGAACACGGCGTTGGGCTCCGACGGGAACAGCTTGCGCACTTCTTCTTCCTGGTAGCCGCCGAAGAACGGCACGACGTACTCCCAGCACAGATAGCCGTCCGCGGTCACCTCGAAGAGGCGGCCGGCGGGGGAGTCCGTCACGAGCGTGTTGCCGTTGGGCAGGCGCTGGGCACTGCCCATGAACGGGGCGAAGAACGACTCGCGCGCCGGGTCGTGGTACTCCCAGACAATGGTGCCACTCGTGCGCTCGATCTCGATGACGCGGCTGAACGGGACGTCCCAGTGCGGGCGGAAGACGCCGTTGTCGAAGACCAGGAAGTTGCCGTTCTCCAGCTCCGTCGGGCAGTGCTGCTGCGAGACGGTGCCCGGCTCGCTGCGCCAGATGATCTCGCCGGTCGCACGGCTGATGACGACGACGGCCGAGACGGAGCGGAAGCTCGCCAGGATGTTGCCGTCGCTGGTCGGCAGCACGCTGTTGATCAGCGGGTAGTGCTCGCGGGAGTAGTCCGGGTGGAGCGGGAACGCCTCCCGGTCCAGGTGCTCGGAGACCTTCCACTCCCACACCGTATTGCCCTCGGCGTCCACCTCCACGATGGTGTCCGCCCACACCGTGCCCCCGGGCTCCGAGCCGGGCACCCCGCCCCGCACCGCGGCGGCGGCCTCGCCGGTCAGTGGCTCCAGGGCGGAGTAGAGGAGGCGGCCGTCGCCGTAGTGGTACGCGTCGTGGTGCTGGTAGCGGTCGCGGTGCTCGCGCACCACCGTGCCGTCCGGCGTGATCTCCTGCATGATCCCGCCGCGGTACTTGTGCCACATCGGGAAGAGGGCCGGCTCGTCGGGGAGGACGCCGCTGTACGCCAGGTTCCCGTTGGGCAGGATGCGGGCGTGCCGCCCCGGGCGGTAGGGGAGGTTCCACTGGTGGACGACCGTGCCGCGCATGTCGACGAGGTACACCTCGCCGCTGCCGGTCAGCGGGGCGAACAGGGTGTACCCGCCGTAGCTGGCGTCCTCGTCCAGGGCCATGAGCCCCGTGCCGCGGCGTCGTCGCTGGTTCTGGTCCACGAGGGGCATGGGTCGGTCCTCCCGGTTAACTTTTTTAGGTGGGACTTAAGAGGTTAACCGGCCCGGTAGGCTGCTCCCTGCCCCGCCGGTTGTGGTGTGCGGCACTCAGGACACGGAGTGAGTGAGATGAGCGAGGCGGACACCCCGCTGGTCGGCCCGGGTATCCGCCGACGGCGCCGGGCCCTGGAGATGACCCTCGCGGAGGTGGCGCGGCGGGCCGGGCTCTCGGTCCCCTTCCTCAGCCAGATCGAGAACGGCCGCTCCCGGCCGAGCATGGGCTCCCTCCAGCGGATCGCCGACGCGCTCGACACCAGCGCGGTCCAGCTGCTGTCGACGGCCGAGGCGCCGAGACCCGTCGACGTGGTGCGCCGGACCTCCGCCGCGGTGCGCGAGACCGGGGCACAGGGCGAGAGCGACGGCCGGATGCGCCCCCTGGTCCGGGGCCACCAACGGCTGCACGCCCTGGAGTTCACCGGTGCCCACGACTGGGGCCGGGAGTTCCGGCACCGCAACGACGAGATCCTGTACGTGGCCGACGGCTCGGCCGAGGTCGAGGCGGACGGCAGCTTCTACCGCCTCGAACAGGGCGACACGCTCTACTGCGCGGGCGGCCTCGTCCACCGGTGGCGCCCCATCGAACCGGGCACCCGGGTCCTCGTCGTCGGCATCGCCGACCATGTCCAGGCGACCGACGAGCAGGTCGGCTGAGAGCCGGTCGGACGAGCCGCCCCCGGCGCGGCGGGCGGGGTCCTGCTCCCCGGGCCGCCGGTCCGGCGCGGCACCGGCTGCGGGGGCCGGCTCCTTCGAGCCTCGCCGTCCGGCGCGGCGCACGGCCGGGAGGGGCCCGGCCTCCCGTGCGATGATGCGGCCATGCCGTACCTGGTGCAGCCCCACCTCCCTCCGGGCCGCCTCGCGGACTCCGCCCAGCCCGTCCTGACCGCCGCCGACGGCCTGCTGCTGCGGCCGTGGCGGCCGGAGGACGCGCCGGTCGTCGTCGCCGCCTTCTCCGATCCGGCGATCCAGCACTGGCATCTGCGCCGGGCCGACGACGAGGACGAGGCGCGCGACTGGATCGGGCAGTGGCGGGACGCCTGGTACCGCGAGACCGGAGCCCACTGGGCCGTCGTGCGCCCCGGGTCCGCGGACGACCGCGTCGGGGAGGTGCTGGGCCGGGTCTCGCTGCGCACCCTGATCCCGCAGCTCGGTCAGGCGGAGTGCTCCTACTGGGTGCTTCCGGCCGCGCGCGGCCGGGGCGTGGCGCCCCGGGCCGTGTCGGCGCTCGCCCGCTGGGCCCTCGACGAGATCGGTTTCGAACGGCTCGAACTCTCCCACTCCGTGCGGAACGCGGCCTCCTGCCGGGTGGCGGAGAAGACGGGCTTCGCCCTGGAGGGCACCCGGCGCCGCTCCCTCGCGCACACCGACGGCCGGCACGACATGCACCTCCATGCCAGGCTCCGCGGGGACGGTGCGAACGGCTGACCCGAGGCGGCGGTGCCGCCCGGGAACCGGGGCGCTCAGTCCCGTTCGACGTCCACCTCGGTGAGCCGCGCGTACCGTCCGGGATCGGTCCGGCGGATGCGCAGCGCCACCACGACCCCGGCCACGAGCACCACCGGCAGCGGCACCAGCAGGGCCGCGTCGACGGCGCCCGTCCGCCCGGTGAGCAGATCGAAGTGGAGCGTCGCGAGCACCGACAGCACCGCGAGACCCACGAAGGCGATCAGCGGGGCGACCGCGACCCGCCAGACCGACATGCCGCAGCGGTCGCGGCGGAAGAAGAAGCAGACGGCGAGCGCGGCCAGCGCCTGCATGATCATGATGCCGAGGACGCCGGTGCTGTTGGTCCACAGGAAGATCTCCGAGTACGGATCCGCGCCGATCAGCGCGCCGCCCCCCACGACCACCAGACCGAAGACGCTCTGCACGGCGACCGCCGTCACCGGTGAGCCCTGCCGGGCCGACACCCGTCCCAGCCGTCGCGGCAGCAGGCCCTCGCGGCCCAGGGCGTAGAGATAGCGGGCGGCGGCGTTGTGGAAGGCGAGGGTGGCGGCGAACGCGCTCACCACGATCAGCACGTGCATCGAGTCGGCGAGCCACGGGCCGACGAACCGCTCCGCCACGTGGAACGTGAGCTGCGGGCCGTCCGAGGACCGGGCCATCGACACCGACTCGTCCGTGCCGAAGCCGCCCATCAGGATCCACACCCCGACGGCGTAGAACAGCGCCAGGAAGCCGATGGCGACGAAGGTGGCGCGGGGCACCGTGCGTTCCGGGTCACGTGCCTCCTCGGCGTAGATCGCGGTCGCCTCGAAGCCCGTGAACGCGCCGATGACCAGGACGAACATCCCGGCCATGCCACCCGAGGAGGTCAGCACCGACGGGTCGAAGGAAGTGAGGTCCAGGGCCGCGGTCCCCCGGTCCGCCAGCACCCCGACGTCCATCACCAGCAGCACCGCGACCTCCAGGACCAGCGCCACCCCCAGCACCTTCGCGCTCAGGGTCACCCGCAGCCAGCCCAGTACGCCGGTGCCCAGCACACAGAGGATCGACAGCGGCCACCAGGGGAGTTCCGCGCCGGTGAGATCGCTCAGTGTCGTGGAGGCGAAGTAGCCGAACCCGGCGGCGACCCCGGGGGCGACCAGGTTGTACGAGAGCGTCGCCAGATAGGCCGTGGCGACGCCGAGGGTGCGGCCGAGGCCCCGGGCGACGTACGCGTAGAAGGCCCCGGCGTTGCGCACGTAGCGGCTCATCGCGGTGAACCCGGCGGCGAACAGCACCAGCAGCGCGCCGGAGACCAGATAGCCGAGCGGGGTGCCCGGACCTCCGATGCCGATCGCGAACGGCGCGACACCGGCCAGCACGGTCAGCGGCGCGGCCGCCGCCACGACGAAGAAGACCAGGTCGAAGGTGCCGATCTGCCCCTTGGCGAGGCTCCCGGACGCCGGACCGCCGGACGACGGTCCGGCATCCGGGAGGCCGGGGGAGGACGAGGAGGGGGCGGCGGGCGGCGGGACGGCCGTCGAGGGTTGGGTCATCGGTGGTTCCTCAGGTGCGAACGGGCGACTGGACGCCGAAGCCGATGCCTTGCCCAGGCATGGGTCGGCGGAAAAGACCAGTTCAGGGCGGTCCGATTGGGCGCGGCGCTCAAGCTATCTGGTATACCGAATACCAGCAAGGGTCTGCGGAAGCTTTCCGGAATCTGCGATGATCGCGGCACGGGAACCGGACGAGACCGGCTCCCACGGGCAGGAAGCGAGTCCATGAGCAGCAGCCGAACCGCCGGCCCCGCCGCCACCGGCACGATCGGTGAGGCACACCGGTCGCTGCGCGACCAGGTCTATGTGGAACTGCGCGAGCGGATCATCGACGGCCGCCACCCCGCCGGGTACCGCATCGTCGAACGGGAGCTGGCGGACGAGCTGGGGGTGTCCCGCATCCCCGTACGGGAGGCCATCCAGCGGCTGGAGGCCGAGGGGTTCGTCGCCGCCCAGGCGCGCAAGGGCGCGTTCGTCGCCCCGCTCGGCCCGGCCGAGGCCGCCGACTTCTTCGACATCCGGGAACACCTGGAGGCGCTCGCCGCCTCGCTGGCCGCCCGACGCGCCGACCGGGACGGCCTGCGCACCCTGGAGCGGCTGCTGGGCCGGGCCCGCCGCGTCGCGGACTCCTCCCGCCGGACCCGGGAACTGGGCTCGGTCCACGCCGACTTCCACCAGCAGATCGTCGTCATGTCCGGGAACCCGCTGCTCCAGGGCCTGATGGCGCCGCTCGACGGCCGCCTGCGCCGGCTCTTCAGCCTCACCTCCGAGCCGGGCGACGGCCCGGTGATGTGCGGCGAACACGAGCTGCTCTACGAGGCGATCAGAAGCGGCGACGCGGACGCGGCGGAGCGCATCGCCCGCAGCCATGTGGCCGGAACGCGCGCGACCGCCCTGCAACTGCTCGCCGAGGCCGGCACCGCCGACGGGGCCGCCGAACCCGCGGATCCCGCCCCTCGCCGCATGCCCTGACCACGCACCACCCGCGCACGACCCCGCGCACCCCGCCGCGCCCCACCGAAGGAGACCCCCGCACCATGGCGACGCCCGTCCCCGCCTCCCCGCACGTCCTGTTCACCGCCGTCCGCTCCACCGACGGGCGCGTCCGTGATCTGCTGGTCTCCGACGGCCGGATCGCCGCGTACGACCCGGCGCGGCTGCCGGACGGCTGTGCGACCGTGGACGCCGCGGGCGCCCTCGCCCTGCCCTCGCCCGTGGACGCGCACATCCACCCCGACAAGACGACCTGGGGCGGCCCCTGGCTGAGCCGGGAACCGGCGGGGACGCTCCGGGACCTGATCGAGGGCGATGTACGGGCCAGGACGGCCTTCACCGGTCCGGTGGAGGAGCGGGTCGGGGCGCTCATGGACCGGGCCATCGCCCGCGGCACCCGGGCCATGCGGGCCCATGTGGACGTCGCTCCCGTCCACGGCCTCGCCGGGGTGCACGGGGCGCGGGCGGCGGCCGACGCCCGCAAGGACCTCATCGACGTCCAGATCGTCGCCTTCCCGCAGCTCGGCCTGTTGAGCGAGCCCGGCACCGCCGAACTCATGGAGCGGGCCCTGTCCGAGGGGGCCGATGTCGTCGGCGGCCTCGACCCGATCGGCATCGACGGCGACATGGCGGGCCAGCTGGACTTCGTCTTCGCACTGGCCCTCCGCGAGGGCACACCGCTCGACATCCATCTGCACGACGGCGGCCCCGAGGGCCTGCGCCAGGTCACCGAGATCGCCCGGCGCACCGTCGCCGCCGGGATGCAGGGACGGGTCACCCTCGGCCACGCCTTCGCGGTGGCGGAGCTGGGGGACGGCGAGGGCGACGCCGTCGCGGCGCTGCTGGCCGACGCCGGGGTCTCCCTGGTCACCTGCGCCCTGGGTGCCGACCCCGTACTGGACCCGGCGCGGCTCACCCCGCACGGCGTGCGGCTCGCCGTCGGTTCGGACGGGGTGCGCGACGCCTGGACGCCGTTCGGCGACGGCGACATGCTGGCCCGCGCCCATCTGCTCGCCTACCGCACGGATGCCCGGACCGACGCCGAACTCGCCGCCTGCTACGAGGCGGTGGCCCAGGGCGGCGCGGCGCTGCTCGGCCTGCCCGCCTCGCGTCTGGAGGCCGGGGACCCGGCCGACTTCGTCCTGGTGGACGCCGCTTCGCTGCCCGAGGCCGTGGTGGACCGCCCGGTTCCGGCCCTGGTCGTGCGCGGCGGCCGGGTCATCGCCCGCGCGGGCGAGCTGGTCCCGGACGCGCGGGCCGGTCAGCCGCGGTCGAGCGCGCGATCGGTGAGCGGGCCGGCGCAGCCGGTGTAGCGGGCGGGGTCGGTCAGTTCGCCCAGGTCGAGACCGGCGAGCTCGGGTTCCTCGTCGAGCACGTCGGCGAGGACGTCGGCCAGGTCCGTGGTCTCCGCGCGGGCCCGGTCGGCGGCGCTCACCAGGACCTCCCCGGCGCGCCTGCGGCCGATCCGTTCGGCGAACACCGCGGCCAGCCGCTCCGCGACGATCAGCCCGTCGGTCAGCTGGAGGTTCTCCCGCATGGCGTACGGGACGACGCGCAGCGTGCCGGTGAGCCCGGCGGCGTGGTGCGCGGCCCCGCCGACGAGCCGCAACAGTTCGCGCAGCGGCTCCCACTCGGCGTGCCACGCCCCGGCCGGCCGCTCGTCCTCGGCGGCGAGCGAGCCGTACAGCGTCGCCGCCAGTCCGGGGGCGCGGCGGGCGGCCGCCGCGATCAGCGTCGCCTGCACCGGATCGCTCCGGTGCGTCATGGCGGCGGTGCCCTCGCCCCGGCCCTCGACGAGCTCGCCGACCTCGGTACGGGACAGGCTCAGCACATCGGCCGCCAGCTTTCCGAGCGCGCCCGCCGTGAACGCGAGCGCACCCGCCAGGTCGGCGACCGGGGTGCGCAGGGTGTGCCAGGGCAGCAGCGGTTCGGCGAGACCGAGTTCGCCCGCGAACGCCTGGATCAGGGGCAGCCCGGGATCGATCGCGTCGACGTCCTCGGTGGGCGCGTACGCCTCGAAGGCGGCCAGCGTTCCCACCGCCCCGCCGAGCTGCACGGGCAGCGACTCCCGTACGGCCGAGAGCCGGTCCCGCGCGTCGAGGACCAGCGCCCGCCACCCCGCCGCCTTGAGCCCGAAGGTGGTCGGCACGGCGTGCTGGGTGAGCGTCCGGCCGGCCATCGGGGTGTTGCGGTGCGCGGCGGCGAGACGCGCCACCGCGTCGCCGGTCCGCGCCAGGTCGTCGAGGAGCGGGGCCAGGGTCCGCACGGCGACGAGCATGGCGGCCGTGTCGAGGATGTCCTGGCTGGTCGCGCCCCGGTGCACATACGGCCGGATGTCCGGCTCCACCGCGGCGGCGAGGTCCATGGCCAGCGGAAGGACCGGATCGCCGTCCGCGCGGGCCCGCAGCGCCAGGTCCCGTACGTCGAACCGGCCCGCGTCGGCCGCGGCCGAGGTCACCGCCGCTCCCGCCTCCGCGGGGGCGAGCCCGCAGCCGGACTGGGCGCGGGTGAGGGCCGCCTCGGCGTCGAGCATCGCCCGCAGGAAGGCGCTGTCGGCGGTGGCCGTCTCGGCGGGGGAGCCGGCCCGGCCCGGGGCCAGCAGCCCGGCATCGCTCTCGTACATAGGCTGAACTCCAGAAGGCCCTAGTCCGTGGCGCCCGACCGGTGGATGCCGAACACCGCGCCCTGCGGGTCGCGCACGACCGCGATCCGCGGCCCGTCCGCGATGTCCGTCGGCGGCATCAACAGTTCGCCGCCCGCCCCCTGCGCCGTGGCGGCCGTCGCATCGACGTCCGTCACGGAGAAGTACGGCAGCCAGTTCGGCTGCGCCTCCGGCGGGAACCCGTCGTCCATGACCAGCATCCCGCCGAAGTCCTCGCCGGCCACGCCCCACCGGGTGTACCGCTCCGACGCGGCGTCCACCGTCCACCCGAGGACCGCCGGGTAGAAGGCGAGCGCCGGGTCGGCCTCCTGGGTGACGAGTTCGACCCAGCCGAGCGCGCCGGGGCCGTTCAGCCGGTCGGCTCCGCGGAAGGCGCGCGCCTGCCACAGCGAGAACACCGCGCCGGAGGGATCGGCGACGACCGCGAACCTGCCCTGGTCGAACACGTCCATCGGGCCGACCAGGAGCGAACCGCCCGCCGACTTCACCCGGTCGACGGCGGCATCCGTGTCCTCGGTGGCGAACGAGACCGTCCAGGCGGGCGGCCGGTCCGGCTGGTAGACCGGGCTGAGTGCGGCCACCCGCGCCTCGCCGAGCCGCGCCATCGTGTAGCCCCCCGCCTCCTCGCGCGGATCGGTCTCCGGGCGCCAGCCGAAGAGTGCCGCGTAGAAGGACTTGGCGGCCGGGATGTCGGGGGTGCTCAGCTCGACCCAGCAGGGGCCGCCGGGCACCGGTTCGGTGAGCTGCATTCGGGTTCCTCCGTGGCTCGTGGGCGCGGGGAACGGTGCCTGGGCCCGGGGCGCCGGTCCGTCCCCCCGCACTCGCACGCTATGACCTCGGGCAGGAGGCGGCCATCGGGAGAAAATGTTTTACAGGTGTAATACCTGCTAAAGTATCTGGGTGAGTGATACAACTACCTGGTCCCGGCAGCCCGCCGTCCGCAGACTCCCGCTGGCCGCCCCGCTCCGTCTGGCCCGGCCCTCGGACATGTGGTTCAAACCGGCGCTGAGCGTGGTCGTCGCCACCGCCGTACCGGACCTGGCGCTGTTCGCCGTCGACCGCCTCGACCTCGTGATGTACACGATGGCCGGTTCGCTCTGCGCGCTGTACGGCCACAACCTCCCCTACGTCCGGCGCGCCAGGGCCGTCGCCGGAGTCGTGGTCGCCATGGCCGCCGGGATGGCGGCCGCCCTGGTCGCGGCCTCGCTCACCGGGTCGACCGCCGTGCTGATCGCGGTGGGGGCGCTGCTCGCGGCGGTGCAGAAGACCCTCTGCGACGCCACCCGCATCGGCCCGCCCGGACCGGTGATCTTCACCTTCGTCACCTCCGCCGCGCTCTTCGCCCCCCAGCGGCTCGACCAGGTGCCGGGCCACCTCGCGCTGACCCTGGCCGGGGGTGCGATCGCCTGGCTGGTCACGGCCGGTCCCGCGCTGGTCCGCCGGGAGGGCCCGGAGCGCCGGGCGACGGCCCGCGCCCTCGACGCGGCGGCGGCGTACCTCACCGACCCCGGCCACCGCACCCGGCACGCCGCGGCCGCCGCCGTGCACGGCGCCTGGCAGACCCTGCTGGCCGCCGGACGCCCCACCCCCGTGCGCAGGGCACTGGAACGCCTCGTCGTCCACGCCGAGGCGGCCCTCGCCGCAGGCGGCCCCGACGCACCCCCGGCCGCCCCCGGCCCCGGCCCCGACCCCGACCGGCTCCGCGCCTGGGCCCGGCTGACCCGGGCCCGCGGCCCCGTCCCCACCCCGCCGCCCGCCCCGGGCACCTCCGAGGAACTGTTCGGCATCGACGCCGAACGGGCCGCCCGGCGCGGCGGAAGCCGCCGTGACGCCCGCCGCGCGCTGCTGCGCTCCCTCGCCCCGGGCTCCCCGCTGCTGCCCATCGGGGCCCGCGCGCTCATCGGCTGCGCCCTGGCCGGATACCTCTCCCAGGCGGCCGGTGTCGGCCGCCCCTACTGGGCGATCGTCACCGCGGCCTCGCTCTACCAGGCGAATGTGACGCTCTCCTGGAACCGGGCCCTCCAGCGCACCCTCGGCAATCTGCTCGGCGTCCTCGTCTTCGCCGCCGTCCTCCCGGTCAGCCGCACCGGGGCGCCGGCCCTCATCGGCCTCTGCCTCTTCTTCGGCTTCGCGGCCGAGGCCCTGATCACCCGCAACTACTGGCTCGGCTCCGTCGCCGTCACCCCCATGGCCCTGCTGGTCCTGGAGTTCGGCGGCACCCACCCCGCCGGTGAACTCATCGGGGACCGGGTCCTGGACACCGTCATCGGCGCCGCGGCGGGCATGCTGGCCGCCGTGCTGGTGACCAACCGGCGGGCCGGCGGGCGCCTGGAGAAGGCACTGGCCGCCACAGACCTGGCCCGCGCCCACGCCGTGCACGCGCTGGCCGCCCCGCAGACCACGCCCGCCGCGCTCGACGCCGCCCGCCGCCGGCTGACCGGAACGCTCGTCGAACTGCGCGAGGCCGACGACACCGCGGCGGGCGAGTGGTGGCAGCGCGCCCTGCCCCAGGAGCGGGTGCTCGCAGCCGAGCGGGCCGGACACCGTACGCTCGCCGCGACAGCAACACGGCGGGGGCCGATCGCCCACGCCCCGGAGAACGGAGCGGTGTGACCGACGACATCGTCGCCTCGGTGGTACGGCAGTGGCAGGCCGTCAACCCGGAGCTCGACACCGGACCGATGGAACTCATCGGCCGTATCAACCGCTGCGCCGCCCTGCTCCAGCAGGCCGAGGACGCCCCGCTGCGCGCCGCCGGACTGACCCGCGCCGAGTTCGACCTGCTCGGCGCCGTACGCCGTACCGACCGCGAACTCACCCCCGGCGAGCTGGCCAGGGAGACCTTCTCGTCCGGCGCCGCGGTCACCAAACGCCTGCGGGTCCTTCAGGAGCGCGGTCTGGTCGACCGCCGGGGCGACGACCGCGACCGCCGCGTCAACCACGTCCGCCTCACCGAGGAGGGGCGCGAACTGGTGGACATGCTGCTGCCCCGGCAGCTCGCCTACGAACGCTCGGTGCTCTCCGGTCTCGACGAGCGGTCCCGCACCCGGCTCAGCGCCCAGCTCAGCGAACTGCTGGTGCAGCTGGAGGGACGCATCGGGGGAGCCCGGCGCTGAACCGGGGGCGGGGACGCGGGCCGTGCCGTCGGCGCCCGGGAGAAAAAATGCCGCGCGGCCGCCGGAGCACCGCTGCTAGCGTCCACCGCATGAAACGCGCTGCCATGACGACGACGCCGGAGAGTGTCCCGGCGCGCTGACAGCTGTGCAGTGAGAAGCCCCGGGGCGAGTGCCCCGGGGCTTTCTGTCGTCCTCGCGGTCACCGGCCCGACGACCGCGAGGAGACCGCCATGCACGACCACCGCAAGCTCGGCCGCGAACTGGGCCTGTTCGACACCGACCCGCTGATCGGCGCGGGACTGCCGTACTGGCTGCCCGACGGCGCCGTCGTCCGCCACACCCTGGAGGAGTACGTCCGCACCGCCGAACGACGGGCCGGATACCGGCACGTGTACTCACCGGTGCTCGGCAAGCGGGAGCTGTACGAGATCTCCGGGCACTGGTCGCACTACGGCGACGACATGTTCCCGCCGATGGAACTGGGCGGCGAACAGGTCGTGCTGCGGCCCAGCCTGTGCCCGCACCACGCGGTCATCTACCGCTCCCGCTCGCACAGCTACCGCGAACTCCCGCTGCGCCTGGCCGAACTGGGCGGGATGTACCGCTCCGAACTCTCCGGAGTGCTCGGCGGGCTGACCCGGGTGCGGTCCATCCAGCTGAACGACGCGCATGTCTTCTGCACCCCGGACCAGGTGGCGGAGGAGGCGCTGGCCGCTCTGGAGCTGATCGGCGACGCGTACCGGGCGCTGGGCATCACCGCGGCCCGCCACCGGCTCTCCCTCCCCGGCCCGGGAGGCAAGTACGTCGACGACCCCGCGATGTGGCGGAGGTCCACCGCCCTGCTGACCGATGTCCTCGACCGCTCGGGGGTGCCCTACGAGGCCGCCGAGGACGAGGCCGCGTTCTACGGTCCCAAGATCGACGTCCAGGTGGCCGACGCCATGGGGCGCGAGTCCACCCTGTCCACCGTCCAGATCGACTACCACCAGCCGGTGCGGTTCGATCTGCGTTACATCGGAGCCGACGGGGCGAAACACCGGCCGGTCATGGTCCACCGCAGCGTCATCGGCAGCGTGGAGCGGGCCGTCGCCCATCTGATCGAGGTGCACGGCGGGGCCCTTCCCGCCTGGCTCGCCCCCGTCCAGCTGGCGGTCCTCCCGGTCTCCGGCGCCGAACTGCCGGAGGCCGAGGCGCTCGCCCGGAAGTGCGCCGACCTGGGGCTGCGGGCGCAGATCGCCGGACCGGAACGCGGCACCCTCGGGGCCCGCATCCGGGAGGCCCGACTGGCGCCCTGCCAGGCGGTCATCGGGGCCAGGGAAGCGGCCGAGGGGCTGGTGGCCCTGCGCCTGCGCGACGGCACCCGGCTCGAACCGCGGCCCGTGGACGGGGCCCTGGCCCGGATCGCCGGCCTGGTGGCGGAGCACAGCATCGAACTCCGCGCGTAGCCACGGTCGTCCGACCGCCGGTCGACGGGCCGCCGCCGCGCCGGCGGTCCGGGCCCCGGTCAGTCGCGGTCCAACAGTGCTGCCGACAGGAGGAGTTCGCCGGCGCGGCGGACGAGAGCCGCCTCGTCGCCGCGGTCGGCGGGTGCCGAGGCCACCAGGGCGAGCCGGTCGCGGCGGCTCGGACCGGCCGGCGCCACCGCCACCGCGTGCATGCCCCGCACCGACTCCCCGCGGCTGAGCGCGTATCCCCGGGAACGGACCCCTTCCAGCTCGGCGAGCAGGGCGGAACGCGAGGTGACGGTGTCCGGTGTGACCGCGGCCAGCTCCTCCTCCGGGTAGAGGGCGCACACCTGTTCCGTCGTCAGCCGGGAGAGCAGCATCTTGCCGCCCGACGTGGCGTGGGCGGGCCGCGTACCGCCCACGTCCGGCATCACCCGTACCGGATGCGGGGACGCGCGCCCGTCGGTGACGATGATCCGGTCGCCCATCAGCGCCACGCTCTGCACCGTCTCGCCGGTGCGCAGCAGTGCGTCCTCCAGCACCGCGCCCAGCCGTTCGCGGACGGCCGCGTCGAATCCCGCCGGGCGGCCGAGCCGCATCAGCTCCGGACCCGCCGAGTAGCCACGGCCGGAGAAGTCGCGGATCGCGAAGCCGCGTCCCTCCAGGGTGCTCAGTACGCGGTGCGCGGTGGAGCGGCCCACCGAGAGCAGCCCGGCGGCCTCGGAAACGGTGAGCGTGTCATGGGTGAGGAAGAGCTGCATCAGCCGGAGTCCGGTGTCCAGCGACTCGATGGTGCGGCTCCGGTCGGGTGCCATGGTGTGTCCGTTCTCCTTCGGTTCCGGTGCGGTCCGCGCCCCGTGCGCGGTCGATGCCGCCGTCGGCCGTACCGCTCGTCAGTTCGGTGACCGTGAGGACCACCCGACCCGGAGTCACGAATGTGCTCCTTTCGATCCGGTTCGATCACCTGTTCCTAAGTCCCGCTCAGCGGGACGGACACCATGGGACGCCGAGAGGGACGCTCCCGCGATCTCCTGCTTCACCGTACGTGTTCGCGGGGCACTGCGTTCCATGAAGAGGAAAAGGCGGCGAAACTGTCCCGCTCTCCGGTACGGAGGCCCTCGATCGGCACCGGATCCCCCTCGATGTCACTCCATGTGTGCGGATGACGGCGGTGCGTGCAAAAACTCGTGAGTGTATTACCGCTGGAGCGCTCGCGCAGGGGGTTGGGTGAATGTGCCGAAGCACTGATTCGATCTGACTAAGCTCACGCGCAGTGAAGTCGAGTTGATATGAATTCGAGCGCTTGTTCACGACTGTCCTGCAAGCGTGCATACCTCCCGAATCAACCGCCAGAGGTCTTAGATGGTTCGTGTTGAATCACCGCCGATCGACCGAGAAGTCCCTGTCGTTCGTGCTGTGTTGCTGCCCGTGCTCCTGATGGGCGGCGCCACCGCCGCCGCGGTGGCGGTGGCCTCCGCGGCCGCGCGCATACCGGTCGTGTGGTGCGGCGCCGTTGCCACCGTCGCGGTCGTCGCCCTGAGCGTCCAACTCGCCCGGCGCGCCCGCGACCTGCGCTCCCAGCGCGCGGTCTACGAACGGCGCTTCGCCGAACTGGAGCGGCGCATCGCCTCTCACGACGACGAGACCGTGCGCCTCAGCAAGGAGCTCCTGCCTGCCGCGATCCACCGGCTGCGCGTGGGCAATTCGCCCGAAGAGGTGCTCCGTGACGTCGTCGACGCGGACGAGCTGTACCGCGACCTGCCCGACGCCCAGCGCACCCTCGTCTACACGGTGCTGAACATCATCGACAACGAGGAGGCGATGCGCGACTCCGCGCAGCGCGCCTTCGTCAACGTCGCCCGGCGCGTCCAGGCGATCGTCCACCGCCAGGCGAGCGAGCTGCGGGAGATGGAGGAGCACCACGGGCGCAACCCCGACGTCTTCGACGACCTGCTCCGCATCGACCACGGCACCGCGCTGATCGGCCGCCTCGCCGACTCCATCGCGGTACTCGGCGGCGCCCGGCCCAGCCGTCAGTGGCCCAAGCCCGTACCGCTGTTCAGCGTGTTGCGCGGCGCCATGTCACGGATCCTGGAATACCCCCGCGTCGATCTGCACTCGATCGCCAAGGTCGCCATCATCGGCACCGCCGTCGAGCCGCTCATCCACGCCTGCGCCGAGCTCCTCGACAACGCCACCCGCTACTCGCCCCCGCAGACCCGGGTGCACGTCACCGCGGTCGAGGTGCAGACCGGCATCGCCATCGAGATCGAGGACGGCGGCGTCTCGCTCAGCGAGGAGGCCCGCTCGCGGGCCGAGAACATGCTCGCCAGGGCCCAGGCCGGCTCCAACATGAACGACCTCGGCGAGTCCCCGCGGCTCGGCATGGCCGTCGTCGGCCGCCTCGCGCGGATGTACGACCTCCAGGTCTCGCTGCGGCAGTCCGCGTACGGCGGCGTCCGTGCCGTGCTCATCGTGCCCCGCGCCATGATCACCACCGGACCCGCCCCCGGCATCGCCCACGGCATCGGCGCCACGTCGCGGCCCACCAGCGACATCGACCAGGAGGCCATGAAGCACGTCGTCCCGGCGCGCCGCAAGCCCCGTACCCCGGTGGCCCAGCGACCCGCCACCGGACCGGTCGCCCCCGTCGCCCGGCCGGCCGTTCCCGCGGCCGCCCTGGAGGACGACATCCCCGTGGTGACCGAGTGGACCGCGGGCGGGCTCCCGCAGCGCCGCAGCCGCGGCCGGGCGCCCCTGGGCTCGCACAACCTCCCGGCCCAGCCCGTCGACCCCACCGCCGGCCAGCGCAACGGCTATGCCAACGGTCACGCCAACGGCCAGGCCAACGGGCACGGTCCCGGCGGTCCCGGTGGCAAGGAACAGCCCCCCGGCCTCTGGCTGGAGGCCTTCACCAACGCCGTCAACGGTGTGCCGCAGGACCCGACGACCGACGAAGACTCCGACGATGCGTGGGACAAGGGAGACCTGAAGTGATCCAGCAGCGGGGAAACATGGACTGGATGCTCAAGGAACTGGCCGACGACGTACCGGACATCCACCAGATCGTGGTGCTCTCCGCCGACGGTCTGCGCATCGCCCGGCACGGCGGCGACCCCGATGTCGCCGACCGCCTCGCGGCGGCCTGTGCCGGACTGCAGAGCCTGGCCGCCGCCGTCGCCTCGGAGATCCCGTACAGCGACGGACTCATGAAGCTGGTGGTCATCGAGGTCACCGGCGGGTTCTTCTACCTGATGGCCGCCGGGACCGGTGCCTACCTCGCGGTCCTCGCCGGTGAGACGGTCGACGCGGGGCTGGTCGGATCCCGGATGCGTGACATGGTCGTCAGGATCGGCGCCCATCTGACGAGTCCGCCGCGCCACGACGGGCAGACGGGATGAACGCTCCCCGACGAGAGCGCCGAAAGGCCGATCCGGCGCTGAGCGACCCGGAACGGCTGTACGTGATCACCGGCGATCCCGACGGCAGCGAGCGGGCCCACCTCGACCTGGTCACGATGATCGTCGCGCAGGCACAGCCGACGCCGATGGTCCAGCCCGAGCAGGCCGTGATCCTGCGGCTCTGCCAAGCTCCGTTATCCGTCGCCGAGATCTCGGCGTACCTCGGTCTGCCCTTCAGCGTGGTGACCTCGCTCCTCACCGAACTCCTCGCTGCCGAACTCATCGAATCGCGCGCACCCATCGTCCGCGCCACCCTCCCGGACAGGTCCCTTCTCGAAGCGGTGATGCATGGACTTCAGAAGCTCTGACACGATCACCGGCCCCCGGCGCGAGGACGTCCTTCCCACCACGGCGACAGCCGCGGTGAAGGTCGTGATCGTCGGCGGGTTCGGGGTCGGCAAGACGACCATGGTCGGTTCCGTCAGTGAGATCCGGCCGCTGACCACCGAAGAGACCATGACCCAGGCCGGGGTCGGCGTGGACGACAACTTCGGGGTGGAGAGCAAGACCGCCACCACCGTCGCCATGGACTTCGGCCGGATCTCCATCAGCGAGGAGCTGATCCTCTACCTGTTCGGCACCCCGGGCCAGGAACGGTTCTGGTTCCTCTGGAACGGCCTGTTCGAAGGCGCCCTCGGAGCGGTGGTCCTCATCGACACCCGGCGGCTCGAAGTCAGCTTCGACGTCATCGGCAGGCTGGAGGAGCGCGGTGTCCCGTTCGTCGTCGCCATCAACACCTTCCCCGACGCCCCGAAGCATCCCGTCGAGGCGCTGCGGAGCGCCCTGGACCTCCCCGAGGAGGTCCCGATGATCGACTGCGACGCGCGACTGCGCGGTTCCAGCCGCGATGTGCTGATGACCCTGATGCGCTATCTGCACAGTCTGGCCCTCCCGCTCGCCTGACCGCAGTACCCACCCCCCCCGCGCGCATCCCCACCCGTCCGGTTCTTGGAAACCTGATCCCTGGAGCGATCGTGACAACCCCATTCCACTACGAGCCCGGAGCGGCCACGGGGCCGGTCCCGCCCCCCGAATGCCCGGCCCACGGCCTCGGCATCGGCCCCGGCGGACTGCGCCGGTTCTACGGCCCGGAGGCCGAGCGGGACCCCCACGGGCTCTACGACAAGCTGCGTGCCGAGCACGGTGCCGTGGCCCCCGTGCTGCTGCACGGAGACGTGCCCGCCTGGCTGGTCCTCGGGCACAGCGAGAACCTGCACATGACCCGTACGCCCTCGCAGTTCTCCCGCGACTCGCGGCGGTGGCGGGCCCTCCAGGACGGCAGCGTCGCCCCGGACCACCCGCTGGCCCCGATCTTCACCTGGCAGCCGGTGTGCGTGTTCGCCGACGGCGCCACCCACGAACGCCTGCGCGGCGCGGTCACCGACAGCATGGGCCGCATCGACACCCGCGGCGTCCGCCGCCACGTCAACCGCTACAGCAACCGGCTCGTCAACGACTTCTGCCAGCAGGGCCGTGCCGATCTGGTCGGCCAGTTCGCCGAACGGCTGCCGATGATGGTGATGTGCGCGATCATCGGCATGCCCGAGGAGTACAACGACCGGATGGTCCAGGCCGCCCGTGACATGACGCGGGGCACGGCGACCGCCGTGGCGAGCAACGCCTATGTGCTCGACGCGCTGACCCGGCTCGTCCAGCGCCGCCGGCGCGAACCCTCCGACGACTTCGCCACCTGGCTCGTCGAGCACCCCGCCGGGCTCAACGACCAGGAGGTCAGCGAGCATCTGCGGCTGGTCCTCATCGCCGCCTACGAGGCGACCGCCAACCTGATCGCCAACGTCCTGCGCATGGTGCTGACCGACCCGCGGTTCCGGGCCAGGCTCAGCGGCGGTCACATGACGGTGCCCGAGGCGGTCGAGCAGACGCTGTGGGACGAGCCGCCGTTCACCGCGGTCTTCGGCCGCTGGGCGGTCGGGGACACCGAACTGGGCGGTCAGCAGATCAAGGCGGGCGACGCCCTGATCGTCGGCATCGCACCGGCCAACACCGACCCGGTGGTCCGGCCCGACCTCGGCGCCGACATGGCGGGCAACCGCGCCCACCTCGCGTTCAGCGGCGGCCCCCACGAGTGCCCCGGGCAGGACATCGGACGGGCCATCGCGGACGTCGGCGTCGACGCCCTGCTGATGCGGCTGCCCGACCTCGAACTCGCCGTCGAGGAGGACGAACTGAGCTGGGTCGGGAACATCATGGGCCGGCACCTGGTGGAACTTCCGGCGGACTTCGCCGCCCGCCCGCCGCAGGACGACAAGGAGCCGCCGTCCATGGGCCGGCCCAACCCGCAGCGCCAGGACTGGGAGGTGCAGTCGACGGTCCGGCACACCGCCCCCACGCCCGGACGCGCCCCCGCCCCGGCCGCCGCGGGCACCTCGGCCACCGCCACGGCCGTCGAGGAGTCCGGGCACGCGGTGACCGAACCGTCCTTCGGTGAATCCGTGAGCACGGGCCCCGAACCGTCCGCCGTCGGCCGGATCCCGCAGCAGCGCGGCGGCGCGTCCGCACCGGCGCGGCTGTGGCAGGCCGTTTCACGGTGGTGGAGCGGCAGCTGACCGGGCCTGCTCCCCGGAGCGCGGGCCCGACCGGTCCACGGTCCGGCGGCCCCGGACCCCGGGTCCGCGGCCGCCGGACCGTGCGGCGTTCCGGACGACGGGCCCGGCGGTCTCCCCGGGCGCACGGCGGGGCCGCCGCCAGGGGTCGTTCGGCCCCGGGCCGGGCCGCTCCCCGTACCATGCGGAAGCGTGAAGCTGACAATTCTGGGCGGCGGCGGATTCCGGGTTCCTCTCGTGTACGGGGCGCTGCTCGCCGATCACGCCGAAGGCCGCGTATCGGCGGTCACCCTCTACGACACCGACGCGGACCGGCTCACCGCCGTGGCCCGGGTGCTCGGCGAACAGGCCGCCGGAGTCCCGGACGCGCCCACCGTCACGGCCACCACCGAACTCGACGAAGCCCTGCGCGGCGCCGACTTCGTCTTCTCCGCGATCCGTGTCGGCGGCCTCGAAGGCCGGGCGGCCGACGAGAGGGTGGCCCTCGACGAAGGCGTACTCGGCCAGGAGACGGTCGGCGCGGGCGGCATCGCGTACGGGCTGCGCACCGTGCCCGTCGCCGTCGACCTCGCACGGCGCATCGCCCGGATCGCCCCCGACGCCTGGGTCATCAACTTCACCAACCCGGCCGGACTGGTCACCGAGGCCATGTCCCGCCACCTGGGCGACCGGGTCATCGGCATCTGCGACTCCCCGGTGGGCCTCGGCCGCCGCATCGCCCGGGTGCTCGGCGCCGACCCCGACCGGGCCCGCATCGACTACGTCGGGCTCAACCACCTGGGCTGGGTCCGCGGGCTCCACGTCGACGGCCGGGACGAACTCCCGCGGCTCCTCGCGGATCCGGAACTCCTCGGCTCCTTCGAGGAGGGGCGGCTCTTCGGCACCGACTGGCTGCGGTCGCTGGGCGCCGTCCCCAACGAGTACCTCCACTACTACTACTTCAACCGCGAGGCGGTCCGCGCCTACCAGGACGCCGAGCAGACCCGGGGTGCCTTCCTCCGCGCCCAGCAGGAGGGCTTCTACGCCCGGATGAAGGACCCCGCCACGCCCGCCCTGGCCGCCTGGGACCGCACACGGGCCGAACGCGAAGCCACCTACATGTCGGAGAACAGGGACGTCGCCGGGGTCGGCGAGCGCGAGGAGAGCGATCTGGAGTCCGGCGGCTACGAACAGGTGGCGCTCGCCCTCATGCGGGCCGTCGCCCGCAACGAACGGACGTCGCTCATCCTCAACGTCCGCAACCGCACCACGCTTTCGGTGCTGGACGAGGACGCCGTCATCGAGGTGCCGTGCCTGGTCGACGCCAACGGCGCCCGTCCCGTCTCCGTCGACCCGCTTCCGTACCACGCGGTCGGGCTGGTGACCGCGGTCAAGGCGGTCGAGCGCGCGGTACTGGACGCGGTGGCCGACGGCTCGCGCTCCGCCGCCGTGAAGGCCTTCGCACTGCATCCGCTGGTCGACTCGGTGGCCGTGGCCGGACGCCTCCTCGACGGATATCTCAAGGTCCACCCCGGCCTCGCCCATCTGAACCGGCCGTAGGCAGCCCGGCGGCTCGGGCGGCCCTCCGGGCCTCAGGGGCCGCCGGTCGCGGACCCCGTCGCGGAGGAACGGAGTTCGCTGCCGACCAGGAGAAGGACGGGGGCGGGACTGGGCGTCCGCCCACGCCCCGGAACAGGCGGCGAGGCCCTTGGCGCCGGACACCGCCCCGTCCTTCGGCGCCCCGACGAAGGCGCGCGTCAGCGTCGCGGCACGGACCGGACCAGACCAGACCGGCACGGACCGGACCGGCACGGACCGGCACGGACCGGTGCGGGACAGCGCGATCGCCGCGTCACCGATCCGCGCGCGGGCGGGGGCGCCCAGACGACGCGGCCCGCTGTACGGCACTGCCGACGCTGCGGGTTCCGCGTTGTCCAGCGCCTCGGACGGCGGCCGTCGCCTCACCGTGGAGCTGTCACCCGCGGTGAGTTCGGGCGTGATCGTGCTCGCCGGGGTGAGTACCCCGGGCGGATCGATCCGGATCCCGTCGCCGGACCGGTGCATCGCACCGCCGATGCGCCGGGCTCCACGCTCCGGGGCCTCGGCCAGGGCGTCCCGCGCACCGGGACACTCCGGCCGGCACTCCGCCCCACCACGGCACGGATTCCCGCCGCATCGCACACCACGGCTTCGAGGCGTCGTTCGGCGGGGGCGTGGCCGACGCCCGCCACCTCCGACAGCGCGACGACATGGACCGCCCCCACCCGTGGCCGGACCAGCCGGGGCGGACGGCCGCCCCCGCCCGCCCTCGGCGAGGTCCCGTAGGAGCGACGGCTCGGGAAGCTCTGTCCGGGCGGCGCCCGCCGGGGTGACGGCCGTCGTGCCGGATCTGCCCCGGGTGATCGTCAGCGCACGGCTCGGGGCGCGCCGGACGCGGATCGCGGTCGTCCGCCCGCAGCGCCGCGAGCTCCTCGGCGTACCGCACCTCGGCCGGGGCCGCCGCACCGGTGCCGTGGCCCCGGTGCCGTGGCCCCGGTGCCGTGGCCCCGGTGCCGTGGCCCCGGTGCCGTGGCACGGGGCTCGTCCCTCGCGGTCATGGTGCGAGGCCCCCGGTGAGTTCGGTCAGGTCGGTGAGGAGTTCGGACACGGTCACCGGGTCCGTACCGGAGAACCGGAGCGAGTGGCCGCGAGGCGTCCAGTGGTCGTCGGGCTGCTCGTCGAGCCAGACCGTCGCCAGGGTCTGTTCGGGGAACATGTCGACCACGCCGACCGCGATGCCGGGGTCCAGCGCTATCACGAGGTAGCGGTCGTCGCCCAGCCGCTTGGAGATCCAGCGCTCCACCCCGGCGTCCTGCGGCGTCCCGCGCCGCCAGCCGCGCCGCTCCAGCCCGAGCACCTTTCCGATCGGCACCTTGAGGCCCTCGAACCGGGTGAGCCGGTACCCGTCGGCCTCCTCGTCGGGCAGCGTCAGCACCGTGCGCCCGAGCTGCGGGAACGGCTGGAGGAGCGCGTGATCGGCGAACACCTCGGACCAGGAGGCCAGTTCGTCGCCCAGGTGCATCGGGTGCGCCAGCCGCACGGTCGCGTCGTCCGGCAGGGCGAAGGCGTCGTCCCCGACGTCGGTGAACGTGCGGTCATCCGTGACCCGGAAGGCCGTGCGCGCCGCGCCGTCCGTCTCGCTCAACCACACCAGCCGGCGCACCAGGTGCCACAGCAGCGGATGACCGACGAACAGCTCCAGGAACTCCTGGGCCGACCAGGTCCGTCCGTCCACCATGGCGGCCTCCAGCCGGCGCACCTGGTCCGAGGCGATCGTCCGGACGTCCTTCTTGAGTGCCATGAACCGCTTGCGCTCCGCCGGGGCGAGCTCCGCGTCGTCGCGGGCGCCCGGTTTGGGGAGGTCCTTGCGGCGCTTGCCGTCGCCGTCCAGCACGTACGGCCGCAGCTGTTCGTCGAAGCCGACCGTGAACGAACGGGTGCCGTAGTCGACGACGGTCGAGCCGTCCGCCTCCAGGCCGAAGTCGGGGACCAGGCGGTCGGAGAGCTGTTCCCCGGTCAGTCCGAGCCCCGCGGCGACCTCCGCGATCTTCTCCTGGGCCCGCACCTTGAGCGCCTTGAACTTCACCCGTTGCGAGATGCCGTGCAGATGCAGGAGCGCCACATCGCTGCCGATGGAGGCCAGCACGTCGAGGCCCTCCACGGCCCGGTGGTGCGCGCCCTCGCCGGGCCAGAGCCGGACGACCGGGGTGAGCCGCCGGACCGTCTCGTCGTCGCCCAGCAGCCCCAGCGCGTGCAGGGCCCATGACTCCTTCGCGGGCATGTTCGCCAGCCGCCACTGCTCGAACAGGGCCCAGGCGAACTCGGCGAGCGAGTCGGCCGTGGCCGTTCCGGTCAGCGAAGCGACCCCCGGGTACACCTCGCCGGGCTTCGACAGGGCCAGCATCGTCAGGGCGTGGCGCGTCGCCGCCACCGGCAGCGCGCCGCCGGAGCCGACCACGATCTGTGGCAACACCGAGGGCTCCGCCCAGGCCGGCAGCACCGGCATCCTGGCGGGCAGCGCCCGTTCCAGCGGGTCCCCGGCGAGCAGCTCGTCCACCGAGGCGGCGGCCCGTTCGCCGTACACCCGGCCGGCCTCGCGCACCACCTCGTCGCCGTGCGCCGTGGCGATCAGCCTGAGCGCCTGCTCGGCGGCGCGGCGCGCCGCACCCGCCCGGCCCAGGGCGTCGGGCACCAGCAGCGGGGCGGCGGCGACGCCGTGCCGGGCGAACCAGGAACGGGCGGTCGCCGCGGTGGACTTGAGCCGGACCGCCCAGTCGGCCATGTGGCGGGCGACGTGCATATCGACGAACGGCAGCAGCAGCGGGGCGAGCGAGCTCGGGTGTCTGGGCACGACACGGAGCAGCAGGGGCAGCGCGGCCGGGCCGAAGCGCGCGGCGACCGGCTTGAGGGTGTCCTCGCCGTCCCAGAGATCCGTCGGGTCCCAGACGGCGAGCAGCGGGGCGACCGTCTCCTCGTCGCCGTGGACGAACACCCACGCCGGGCGGAGGTCTCCCCCGGCCGGGGCGTGGCGCAGGACGTCGACGTACTCGTTCACGTCGTCGGTGTTCCGCCGGGTGGTGTACCAGGAGGAGGCGGCCGCCCAGGCTTCCCGCTCCCCGGGCAGCCACTCCAGCGAGGGCTCGGACACCGCGGTCAGCCCGCTCAGGACCTCCGCCTTCACCGGGGTGCGAGGCCGGGACCACGGCGGCGCCGTCAGCACGGCCGGCAGGGCGTGTGCCGGTGCGTCGGGGATCAGGTCCGCGGGGTTGAGCAGGGGTTCGACGATCGCCACGACCTCGGGCCCGAGACCGCCGAGTGCCTGCGACAGCACCTCGTGGTGGGCGCCGACATGGGTCCGCAGCAGCTGCGACGCGCGGGACGCCGAGGCCGGGGCGCCGCCCGAAGCGACGGCCAGCAGCCGTGCCGCGCGTACCGGATAGCGGCGCATGGCGTCCAGGAGCGAGGGGCGGACGTGCTTGGAGTCCGCGTGGGCCAGCAGCCCGAGGAACGCCTCGTCGGTGGGCAGCTCCGTCAGGGCCCCGGCGACGAGCTTCACACTGTCCGAGTAGTAGTGATTGCCGTCGAGCGCTTCGGCCAGCGCCCCGGAGACGGCCGGGCCGATGCCCTCGGCCACCGTGGCGATGATCGCGACACCGAGGGTGAGATCCGGGCGGTAGGGGAGCAGCGCCAGCTGGTCGGCCGAGTGGAGCGAGCTGAACACCATGGCACGCAGGGTCCGGTCCTGCTCCGCGTGGACCGCGGGATCCGCGCAGAGCTCGTCCACCCAGTGCGTCTCGCTCGGCACCAGATAGGAGACGATGATCTTGCGCAGGGTGTCGGTGCGGCACTCGGCCAGCGCCTCGACCGCGGCCCGGTAGGTCGTCTCGTCGGCCGCGGCGAGCAGCGCACGGACCCGGTCGATCGGCGCCCGGTGGTGCCAGGCCCAGTGCGGGTGGCGGGGGGCCGGGAGCGCCAGCAGCCGGGGCGCGTCCCGCTTGCGGCCGCTCTGCCGCCAGTCCGCGTCGACCGAGAACACCTCGGTCGCGGCCCGCGCGGCGAACGGGAGGCCGTAGTGCTCGGTCCAGTGGTCCGCCCATCCGGGAACGCCGACGATCGCGGTCAGCGCGGCCGCACCGGTCGGCGAGGGGTCTCCGTCGAGATGCGCGCGCAGCGGGACGGCCACCGAGGCGTCCGAGCGCGGCGACCGCGCGAACTCCTCGATCCAGGCGGCCTCCTCCACGAGCCGGGTCCCGATCGCTTCGAGGGCCTCCGGCCGCGCCTTGCCGGGGCCTCGGCGCACTCCGCCGCGCCGAGGGTGGAGCACCCGCTTCCAGCTCGCGGGCAGGGTGAAGGTGTCCTCGTCGGGGAGCGCGGGCGCGCCCCCGGCCGGCGCCGCGCCGGGGGCGGCCGGGGCGTCGGGAGCGGCGGGGGAGGAGGCCGAAGCGGCGACCTCCCGGTACCCCTTCTTCTCCTTCTCCGCGATCGTCCTGGCGATCTGCGCGGCGGCGGCCTCGGCGGACGCGTACTCCTTGGTCCGTGTCCGTCCGTCGCTTCCGCAGCGCCCGTGGCGCACCGTCACGATGGCGCCCTGGGCCCCGGTCTCCCAGAACTTCGGCGCGGTGCCCTCGACATGTTCCCAGCGGCGCACAGCTCCGCCCCCTTCCCGCCCGGCCCGCTCCGCCGCGGGCCTTTCGATCAGTGGTTGCACAGTAGAACGGGCCACTGACAACGCAGCGTGACCGTGCGGTCCGGTGGCCGGAACGGTGGACCGGCCGCGTCATGGAATTCCGCGCCGGACAGCGAGGCTCCGTACAGGGCCGACCGGAGCGGCCGGGTCTCCCGGCGGGCCGCCGCCCTCGCCCCGCGCGTCATGCGGAACCCGTGATGCCCCCCGGTGGTGTCAGGGGGCGGAGACGGCGCGCTCGCCGCCCATGGGCGCCCAGGACGGCGCCACTCCGGTGACCTGGCACACCATCAGGAAGAGCGGGATGGGCGGGGTGTACGGGGTGTGGCTGTCCGGGTGGTGGATCAGCCGGGGCCGGACGGCGGGGACGAACGCACCCTTCGCGTACGCGGCCTGCGGCGGCCAGTCCAGGTCGAGGTCGGAGCCCGCGGGCACGATCCACCACCAGCGGTCGGCGTCCGCGAAGACACAGCCGGTGCGGGGCAGATGGGACATCAGCCGGAAGCCGTACCGGGCCGGCACCCCCACCGCGTCGCAGCCCAGACTGGCCGACAGCGCCGGCGGCACCGGCAGCTGCACCATGCCCGCCGCGCGGACGGACGGCCGGGGGCCACGGACACGTCGCGCGGCGAGCAGATGGGACATGGCGTTCTTCAGCATGAGCGCTCCGAGCCGTGCGGCAGTTCCGCCCAGACGATGCGTCCCGAGCCGTTGCCCGCGTCGCGGGAACCCCAGGAACTGCACATCGCGTCGACGAGCAGCAGGCCGCGTCCGTGCTCGTCGTCGGCGGTCCGGCACAGTTGCGGTCCGCCGGGCTGGTGTCCTTGGTCCTGCACGGCGATGCGCAGCCGTCCGTCCAGGCAGCGCAGCTCGCACACCACCCGGGTGCTCAGGGTGTGCACCACCGCGTTGGTGACCAGCTCCGAGACGATCAGGATCGCCGAGTCCTGGGCGTCCGCGTCCAGCTGCCACTCGTCGAGCCGGGACCGGGTCAGCTTCCGGGCACCCGCCACCGACTCGGGGTGCGCGGGCAGCGCGAAGCAGTACCGGAGCGCCTCCGTCCCGGGACTGAGATCCATGAGCCGGGGGATGAGCGCACTGCCAGGTGCCACAACCGATTCCTCACAGTGGGGGCTGCGTCACGCTCCGCGTTCCCACGCGAATGGGGGCGGGCGAGACATCGTGAACTGGTTCACTCACCAACTCTCCCCCTGTCGTGAACACTTGGCAAGGGGCACTCTGAAATTTTCAGAGTGGCTGTGTTCTGGTCGGCCCGCGCATGGCACACTGCTCAAAAACAGCGCATGGGGAGGTCTGAAGTGAGCGAACCGCGGTCCGCCCCGACCGTGGGTCAGGTCGTTCTCGGCAAACGCCTGCAGGATCTGCGGGAGCGCGTCGGCCTGAGCCGTGACCAGGCTGCCAAGGTGCTGCGGGTCGCACCTGCGACGGTACGCAGGATGGAGACCGCCGAGGTCGCTCTCAAGATCCCCTACGTCCAGATGCTGCTGAAGGCGTACGGTGTCGCCGACGACGAGACCGACGCCTTCGTGGAGCTCGCCGAGGAGGCCAACAAACCCGGCTGGTGGCAGCGGTTCCACGACGTGCTGCCCGACTGGTTCAGCATGTACGTCAGCCTGGAGGGTGCCGCGAGCCTCCTGCGCATGTACGAGCCGCACTTCGTCCCCGGCCTGCTCCAGACCGAGGACTACGCGCGTTCCGTGATGCGCACCGGAGCCGTCGGCCAGACCAGACCCGAGGACATCGAACGCCATGTGGCGCTGCGGATGCAGCGTCAGTCGCTGCTCACCCGGCCGGACGCCCCGAAGCTGTGGGTGGTGATGGACGAGACGGTGCTGCGCCGCCCCGTCGGCAGCGTCGAGGCCATGCGGGAACAGATCGACCGGCTGCTCGACGCGACCGATCTGCCGCACGTCACCCTCCAGATCGCGGAGTTCTCGACCGGACACCACCCCGGCACCTACGGCCCGTTCGTCCTCTTCCGCTTCGGCGTCCCCGAACTCCCGGACATGGTCTACAGCGAGTACCTGACCGGAGCCGTCTACTTCGACGCGCGCCCCGAGGTGGCCTCCTACCTCGAAGTCATGGACCGCATGGCGGCTCAGGCCGCGACTGCACAACGCACGAAGGAAATCCTCCGGGACTTCCGCAAGGAGCTGTGATGGATCCCATATACAACGGCATGCCGGCCGCCGAACTCGGCTCCGAGGGCTGGCACAAGCCGTGGAGCGGTGGGAACGGAGGCAATTGCGTCGAGGCGATGAAGCTGTCCGACGGCAGGATCGCCGTACGGCAGTCCGCCGACCCCGACGGTCCGGCCCTGATCTACACGCCCCGTGAGATCGCGGCCTTCATCCAGGGCGCCAAGTCGGGTCAGGCGGACTTCCTGCTCACCTGACGCCCGGTCCGGGTCGTCTTGCCCGGATTCACGGCGCGGGAGCCCGTCCCGGCCCCACACTCTTGTTGTTCGCCGACCTATGGACCCATGGAGCGCGCTATGACCGGGCACGACCCCCGAGCCATCGAGATCGACACCACCAAGCCCCATCCCGCCCGGATGTACGACTGGTTCCTCGGTGGCAAGGACAACTACCCGGTCGACGAAGAGATGGCCCGGCAGCTGCTCGCCCTCGACGCGCGGGGGCGGGACATGGCCCGGGTGAACCGTGCCTTCATGCACCGGGCCACCCGCTGGCTGGCCGGGAAGGGCATCCGCCAGTTCCTCGACATCGGCACCGGCATACCGACCGAGCCGAATCTCCACCAGATCGCCCAGCGCACCGCCCCGGACGCGCGCATCGTCTACTGCGACAACGACCCCATCGTCCTCGCCCACGCCGCGGCCCTGCTGCGGTCCACCCCGCAGGGCGCCACCGAGTACATCCAGGCCGACGCACGCAAGCCGGAGGCCATCCTCGAAGCGGCCGGCGGGATTCTCGACTTCGACCGGCCGATCGCCCTGTCGCTGCTCGCCCTGCTGCACTTCCTGGACGACGAGGACGGCGCGGCCGAGCTCGTCGACCGGCTCGTCGAACGGCTCCCCTCCGGGAGCTATCTGGTGCTCTCGCACACCACCGGGGACTTCGACCCCGAGGGCGCGGCCAAGGCGTCCGCCATGTACCGGGCCCGGGGGATGACGCTGCGTCTGCGCTCCCACGCCGAGGTCACCACGTTCTTCGACGGACTCGAACTCGTCGAGCCCGGGGTCTCCCTCTCCGCGGACTGGCACCCGGAGCTGGGCGAGGCCATCGAGGTCTCCGGCGGCGAACCGATCCCGGGCTACGCGGGCGTGGCCCGGAAGCCCTGACCGTACGCGGCCGCCGGGGCGGACGCACCCCGGCTTCCCGGGACCCCCGCGCCCCGGGTCACAATGGACGCATGTCACGACGCACCACACGACCGGGACGGTCCGCCGCCGGAGCACGGCCGCCCGCGGTCACCGCCGAATCGCCGTGCCCGTGCGGCCTGCCCGCCACCTACGCCCGGTGCTGCGGCCGGATGCACGCCACCACCGTCGCCGCGCCGACCTGCGAGGCGCTGATGCGCTCCCGGTACGCCGCCTTCGTCGTCCGGGACGAGGCGTATCTGCTGCGCAGCTGGCACCCCGACACCCGGCCTTCCTCCCTGGACTTCGACCCCGGGATGCGCTGGGTGCGGCTGGAGGTGCTGGAGACGACGGACGGCAGCCCCTTCCACACCACGGGCACCGTCACCTTCCGTGCGCACTACACGGACGACGGACGGCCGGGATCGCTCCACGAGAAGAGCCGCTTCGTCCGCCACGAGGGCGCCTGGGTCTACGCGAGCGCGGTCTTCGCTGAGTGACGCCGGGACGGCGCCCGCCCCTCAGCCCGCCGTCCCCACCAGCACCTTCTCCGGCGACAGCTCCTGCGCCAGGTCCTCCGCCAGCAGCCGTTTCGCGATCATGTCCACCGCCGCCCGCAGCTGCCGGTCGTCCGGGCGCGCCCCGTGCTCGTCCAGCCGCTCGCCCAGCCACCGCGCCCACGCGTCGGTGATCGCCGCGGCCTCCCGGCTCCCGGCGGCCGTGTGCGCGAACAGATGGCCGTCGCCGGTGAGGTAGCCCTCCTCGATCATCCGGTCGAAGACCGGCACCAGCACCTCGTGCGGCAGCCGGTGCCGGGCCGCGATCAGCCGCAGACCCGCGTGGCCCACCATGCGGGTGAACAGTTCGACCTGCATCACCGCCCAGGCGCCCGCCATGTCCAGCCGGGTGTCCGAGCCCGCGACGATCCGCCGGGCGGTGTCCGGGCCGGCCCCGGCGAGGATCTTGGCCACGGCGAATTCGAGGACCTTGGCCGAGTCGCCGCTGCCGGGCTGCGCGAAGCCCTCGCCCATGTCCGTGGACCCGGCCCGCGCGGTGTCCCGCAGCTTCACCTCCTTCAGGAAGAGCGCCACGAAGAACCCCAGGACCGCGACCGGCACCGTCCACAGGAAGACGGTGTGCAGCGTGTCCGCGTACGCCTGGGCCAGCGGCGCGGACTGCGCGGGCGGAAGAGCGTGCAGCCCCGCCGGGCTCTGCGCGGCCTTCGCCAGCGCGGCGGGATCGCCGCCGGCCCGCGCCGCCGCCGCTACCCCGTCGGTCAGATTGGGTTTCAGCGCGTTGGCGTAGATGGTCCCGAAGACCGCCGTTCCGAAGGAGCTGCCGAGCGTACGGAAGAACGTCACGCCCGAGGTGGCCGTACCCAGGTCCGCGTAGTCGACCGTGTTCTGCACGGCGATCGTCAGCACCTGCATGGCCAGGCCGATGCCCACACCGAGCACCAGCATGTACAGGGACTCCAGCCACACCCCGGTGCCGGGTCCCATCCGGGAGAGCAGATACAGCCCCACCGCCATGACCGACGTGCCCACGATGGGGAACACCCGGTACCGGCCCGTCTTGGACACCACGTTGCCGCTGAAGATCGAGGCGACGAGCAGACCGAGGACCATCGGCAGCGTCCGCACGCCCGACAGGGTCGCGGAGTCCCCGTCCACGTACTGCAGATACGTCGGCAGGAAGATCATCGCACCGAGCATCGCGAAGCCCACGATGAAGCTCAGCACCGAACAGACCGTGAAGACCGGATTCCGGAAGAGCCGCATGGGCAGCATCGGTTCCTGGGCGCGGAACTCCACGAGGCAGAAGAGCGCCAGTGCGACGAGGCCGCCCGCGAAGAGACCGAGGATGACGGGCGAGCCCCAGGCGTACTCGTTGCCGCCCCAGCTCGTCGCCAGGATCAGCGCGCTCGCACCGACCGTGACCATCGCGATGCCCAGGTAGTCGATGACGGGCCGTCCGGCGGCCTTGACCGAGGGGATCGTCCGGGCCGCGGCGACGACCACCACGATCGCGATCGGCACATTGACGTAGAACGCCCAGCGCCAGCTCAGATGGTCGGTGAAGAGCCCGCCGAGCAGCGGCCCGATCACCGTCGACACACCGAAGACCGCACCGATCGCGCCCTGGTACTTGCCGCGTTCGCGCAAGGGGATCACATCGGCGATCAGCGCCATCGAGGTGACCATCAGCCCGCCGGCCCCGATGCCCTGGAGCCCGCGCCAGACGATCAGCAGGGTCATATTGGTCGCGAGACCGCAGAGGAACGATCCGGTGATGAAGATGATCGCAGACAGCTGGAAGATGATCTTCCGGCCGAACAGGTCGCCGAACTTGCCCACCAGGACCGTCGCCACCGTCTCCGCGAGCAGATACGCGGTGACCACCCAGGACATATGGGCGGCGCCGCCGAGATCCGAGACGATGGTCGGCAGCGCGGTGCCGACGATCGTCTGGTCCAGGGCGGCCAGCAGGATTCCCAGCACGATCGTCGCGAAGACGATGTTCCGGCGGCGCGGATCGAGTACGGGCGGCGCGGCGGCACCCTGCGCGGCGGGTGCCCTCTCGCTGGCAGTGGTCACGCTTGCACCCTCACACCGGCCCGTGCTTCGCGCATGTGGGGGACGGCCGGACGGGTGCCCGGTCCAGCAGATCCCGCACCGAGGCCGTCATCCGGGTCATGAACGCCTCCCGCACCGGCTCGGCCACCCGGTCCAGCGAGAGATACGGATTGAGGTCCTCCAACTCGACCAGGAGCAGCCCGCCCCGCGCGGTCCGGCAGGCGTCGACCCGCTGGATGCCGTGGTCGAGGCTGTTCCACTCCACGAAGCCACGGGCGAACGCCAGGTCCGCCGCGTCCGGTTCGTACGGCTCCAGGACCCACCGCCGCTCCGGGTCGGGGGCGTACAGCGCGTACTGGAAGTCGTGGTCGACGAAGTAGAAGGACACCTCGTAGCGGAAGTCGATCCGGGGCTGGACGAGCATCGTGCCCTCCTCGCCCTCTGGCAGCACGGCCTCCCGTACGAACCGCAGACCGGCCGAGTCCGCCCCCAGCTTCGGCTTGACCACGTACTCCGCCGCCTCGGGCAGAGCTCCCAGATCGGCCGCCCGGTCCACCGTGGGGATCACCGGGTGCCCGGCCCGCCAGAGGTCGACCAGATACTGCTTGCCCGCCATGTCCCCGCGGCCGTGCAACGGGTTGTAGACCCGGGTGCCCAGCTCCCGGGCCCGTGCCCGGAACGCGTCGTACGCCGCCCGGTAGTGCAGCACCGGCCCGCTGTTGCGTATGACGACCGTGTCGAAACCCGCCAGCAGCGCCGCGGCGTCGCGCGGATGACAGAGCGCGACATCGAACTCCTCGCGCAGCCGCGAGCTCAGCAGGATGTCCTCGTCGCAGTAGCGGCGGCCGCGTGCCTCGTACGCGAGGTCGGTGACGAACAGGACGGACGGTCGAGGGTCGGTGGGCATGGTGTTCTCCCGGGGGGATGCGTCGGTGGACGGCGGATCAATAGCCTTGACGGAGCTGCCCGTTCACGACCCTGGAGCGTCATGACGCCTGCCCCGTACGAGCCGGTCGCATCCCGAGCGCCGTCGCCGCCCGACATTCTCTCGCCCGCCTTCGCGGCCGATCCTTACGCGGCGTACCGGATCATGCGCGAGAGCGCGCCGCTGATCCGGCACGAGGCCACGGGCAGCTATCTCGTCTCCCGGTACGAGGACGTGGAGCGGATCTTCAAGGACCGGGCCGAGGAGTTCACCACCGAGAACTACGACTGGCAGATCGAACCGGTCCACGGCAGAACGATCCTCCAGCTCAGCGGGGGCGAGCACGCCGTCCGCCGGGCCCTGGTCGCCCCCGCCTTCCGGGGCACCGACCTCCAGGAGAAGTTCCTGCCGGTCATCGAACGCAACGCGCGTGAGCTGACCGACGCCTTCCGGCACACCGGCGAGACCGATCTCGTGGACGCCTTCGCGACCCGCTTCCCCGTCCTCGTCATCGCCGACGTGCTCGGCCTGGACCGGGCGGACCACGCACGCTTCCACGGCTGGTACACCACCGTCATCGCCTTCCTCGGCAATCTGGCGGGCGACCCGGACGTGGCCGCGGCGGGGGAGCGGACCCGACGGGAGTTCGCCGAGTACATGATTCCGGTCATCCGGCGCCGCCGGGACGCGCCGGGCGACGATCTGCTCTCCACCCTCTGCGCCGCCGAGGTCGACGGCGTACGGATGAGCGACGAGGACGTCAAGGCGTTCTGCAGCCTGCTGCTCGCGGCGGGCGGCGAGACCACCGACAAGGCGATCGCCTCCCTCTTCGCCAATCTGCTCGGCCACCCCGAGCAGCTCGCGGCGGTGCGGGAGGACCGCACTCTCATCGACCGGGCCTTCGCCGAGACCCTGCGCCACACCCCGCCGGTCCACATGATCATGCGCCAGACGGCGCGGGAGGTGGAGCTCAGCGGCGGTACGGTACCGGCCGGAGCCACCGTCACCTGTCTGATCGGCGCCGCGAACCGCGACGAGTCGCGTTACCGGGAGCCCGACCGGTTCGACATCTTCCGCTCCGACCTGACCGGCGCCACCGCCTTCTCGGCCGCCGCCGACCATCTGGCCTTCGCGCTCGGCAGACACTTCTGCGTCGGCGCGCTGCTGGCCAGGGCGGAGGTGGAGACCGCGGTGAACCACCTGCTCGACGCGATGCCGGACCTACGGCTCGCGGACGGCTTCACCCCCACCGAGCAGGGCGTCTTCACCCGGGGCCCGCGCTCGCTGCCGGTCCGTTTCACCCCGGTCGCCGGCTGAGGGGCGGGGCGTCACCAGGCACTGCCGGGGCGCACCGCCAGCCGGGGGTGGTGGGCGGCCAGGATCTTGTTGGCGCGGGCCAGTTCGGAGAGCGCCTGCTCGCGGTCGGCCCGGTCCTCGTCGCAGAGCCACGGGCCGCGGAAGCTGCGCACCTCGCGCGCGGCGCACGCGGCGTCGAATTCCGCCCGCAGGATGTGCGGCGGGATGCAGGACCCGATCAGCGCGGCGACCCGGTCCGGGATCGGCACGGGCACGAGGAGGTGTGAGGCGGTCATGGGGCCCTCTCGGAATGGTTGGCCAGGAGGTGGTTCCGGGTGCGGCCGCCGGGTGCGGCGGCCGACATCTCCATGTGTACGGGACGCGCTTCCCGGTTTCTCGTCGAGAACGTCTCCGTGTGGCAACCGTTTGAGAGTGACCGTCTATTTCGCCTTACTCGTAAGTAAGTTGACTCGTGGCCAGGACCGTGATCCGGCCGGGGGTGGTCTCAGAGCGGTGTTTCCTCGCCACGGGCCCGCAGCTGGAGGGCCCGTAACACCGCCTCGGTGGAGAACCGGCTGGCGGGGTCGGTCAGTTGCTCGCCGAAGATGGACTCCAGATTGCGCATCCGGTAGCGGACCGTCTGCGGGTGGACGTCCAGCAGCTCGCCCATGTGGGCCGCGGTGCCCCGGGTGTCCAGCCAGATCCGCAGGGTCTCGACCAGCCGCTCCCGGCGGGTGGCGCTGATCCCCGAGATCGGCGCCAGTTCGCGCTGGGCGAGCTGGTCGACCAGCACCGGGTCGGAGAGGAGCCACAGGGTGATGAGGTGGTCCTCGCACAGGACGACGGGCGCGTCGTCGATGATGTTGGTGTCGACGAGTTCGAGCACGCGACGGGCCCAGCGGATCGAGTCCGAGGCCAGGGCGGTGGGCACGGTCAGGCCGATCGCGGCGTGGGTGCCGAGGAGGGCCTCGTCCAGCATGCGTCTGCGGGCGTCGTCGAACGCACCGGGGATCAGTAAGTGCGGCTGGGGATCGCTGAGATCGGCCAGGACGTCGCGGTCCGCCACGGCCCGGTCGAGGGTGGCGGGGGAGCGGACGGCGACCAGGGTGACCTGCTCGGGCAGTGCCCATCCGGTCTGTTCGCAGAGCTCGGCGATGGCGGTGCGGGGGGCGGGGCGGCCGGCGAGGATCAGGTGGAGCAGCCGACGGCGCAGGGCCTCGATCTGTTCGCCGGTCTGCGACTGGACCTCCAGGAAGCCCTCGCGGGAGAGGGATTCGAGCTCGTCGATGTAGGCGAAGAGCGCGTCGGCGAAGCTGAGCATGAGGGTCGGCGAGAAGTTGTAGCTCCGGCCGACTTTCTTCGCCCGGCGCAGCGCGACCCGGGCCCCGAGCCGGTAGGCGCCCTGGAGCGTCTCCATGGTGCGCCCCTCGTACGCCTCGAAGCGCCCGAACCGGCGGCACATGTCGTCACGGAGCGAGGTGGAGGCGGACGGTTCGGCGACCAGGTCCACGAACGAGGAGAGGCTCTGCTCGACGCCGACCCGGATGGCCTGCCCGTTGGGACCGCTGAGCAGGCGGGCGTACTCCGGGTAGGCCCGGGTGACCTCGACGCCGATCTCCTTGATCAGGCTCGGCAGTTCGGGCCGCATGATGGCGGCGAATTCCTGGGGGAGCGGCCCCAGCGGATCCCCCGTGTCCGACGGCTGTATGAGTTCTGGCATGACTGTCCCCTTGCTCTCCGGCGCCCGGTGGGGGGTCAGGCGGTGGGGAAAGCGCTCCCACGAACCGACAGGTGCGTACCAAGTCCGCGATGAAGATAGACCAAGTCAGCGGTCGTGCCCACCGATTCGACAAGATCGAAGTGCAAGGGGCACATACCAGCGCCCCGTTGTGGTGCTTCGGTGCAGGTGGGACGCCAGTGCTCACTTCCGGACAATGTTTTTCGGACATCTGCTCTTCCGGCGACAAGAAAGTAACCAGGGGTAACGAATTCCGGCCGGGTGATTGGTGTGGATTCGTGCGGCTGGTGTGCATTCTTCCGGAGCGCCGGGACCGCGCCGGGTGCGGACTTCCGCCGCCCGGGGTGCCGTTTTATCCGAAGGGGAACATATTCTTCGGCAGGAGGAAATGGGTGCGGATTGGCGGGGCAATAGGGGAACCGGTCGGACGGAATAGGAAATTCACCGGTGCTGCCGCCGGCGGGGTGTGTTCCAGCCTCCGGGTACGGGTTCCGGGGGGTCCCGCACGGCCCCGCCGTCCGGTCCGCGAGGCGGGCCGTGGCGGCATTCGGCCGTGCGTCCGACGATCTTACCGGCGGGTACGCCGCCGGTCGGCGGGGTGCCCCGTCGCCGGTGACTGCGCCCACGGTGAGTGTCCCGGGAGGGCCGGGGCGCACGACAGGGCCGTAACTACTCACTTTCGTATAGAAAACTGCGGCGATCTGCTGAGTTCTCGCTAAGGCGGAATGCTTTTACGGAGAGGGCCGGGGATTTTCTGCGCCGGGTATTGCCGCCCCGGGCTACTGGCTCGTAACGTTCGATCCGCACGGAGTTCGATCACGCAGTCGAGTCCATCGACTTCTGCGTTCCACGATGTGAGCCGCCCTCGGGCCGCGCCCATTCCCGGGGTGTGGTGCGAGGTAATCGGGTACGTCCAACTCCACTTCCCGGAGGTATGTTCCGTGAGAAACACCCTCAGACGAGCACTGTTCGCCACGACCGTCACCGCGGCCGCGCTGGGCTTCGCCGCCGCGTCGGCCTCGGCCACCGCCCTCGCGGGGTGGACCGTGGTCAACCCCAACGCGAACGGCACCTTCACGGCCTCGCTCAAGTCCGGCACGGTGGCGACCCTGGTCGACACCAACACCAGCCAGCAGGTGGACTGCTCGACCGGCACCGCCAGCGGCACCGCCCCGAGCGGTACGTACACCTCCGGCTCCGGCCTCGCGAAGATCACCGCCGCCGCCTGGGGATCCACGGCCAGCCCGTGCCCGGGACCGCTCGGCTCGAACTTCACGGCCGTACTCGCACCGGGTGCCGTCATCAGCATCAACGCGAACACCTACAGCGGGGGCGTCTCCTCGGGGACGCTGTCCGGGGTCAAGGTCAACCTGACCGGTGACACCATCCTGGGCACCTGCAAGGCCGTGATCTCCGGAACCGTGAGCAACGTGACCTACACGAACTCCACGGGCGAGCTCAACATCAACACCGGCTCCGGCCTGAAGGTCGACAGCGCCGACAACTGCGCGGGGCTGCTCAACGCGGGTGACTCGGCCACGTTCAAGGCGACGTACAAGGTCGCCGCGCCGCTCACCATCACCTCGCCGTAACCGAACCGGCGCCGGTGGCACGGAAGGGCCGCGGAGCGGAGGTTCTCCTCCTCTTCGCGGCCCGCGGTCGGCCGGCGCCCCCCCCCGCATCCCCGCACGAGTGCCGAGCACCGAGACGACGGCAGGTATGTCGAGATGAGAACAAGGATCACGGACCCGCGGCACACCGCACGCATCGCCGCGGTCGGTGCGGTGGCGCTCGTGGCGGGCTTCATGCCGGGGACGGGGGCCGCGGCCGACACCCGGACCGCCGAGGCGGATCTCGCCTACACCTGCGAACTGCCCTCCGGAGCGCAGCCGGTCGCGGTGCACGTCGCGACGGAGCTGCCCGTGACCACGAGCGCCGGGACGGCGATCCAGCCCCGGGACGTGGCCCTCTCCTTCGAGCTTCCGCGTTCCGCCCTCGCCGCGTCGCCGGACACCGAACCGGCGGCCGTCTCGGGCTCCGCGCGGCTGCTGACCCAGGTCTCGCAGCGCGGCGAGTCGACCGACGTGCCCTGGCAGGGGCTGGAGATCCCGGAAACCTCCCTCCCCGCCACGGGAGACCTCGCGCTCCGGGCGACCGGCGAGGTTCCGACGATCACACCGAGATCGAGCGGCGACGTGGTCTTCGCGCTGGGACAGCTCGACCTGGGCCTGGCCCCGAGCGCCGCCGAGGGCGCCGGGGACGCACCGCCCCCGCTGGCGATCTCGTGCACGCTCGATCCGGACCAGAGCGCGGAGCTGGCCACGGTCGCCGTTCCCGCGGAGACCGGAACACCGTCCTCCGGTACGGCCCCCGAGCCGTCCGGGGGCACCACCCCCGACCGGTCCGCCGACGGGAAGACCGAGCGGGCGCAGGACCTGTCCTCGGGGGGCGTGCAGCCGCCCGCCGACTGCACGCTGATGACCGGTCCGATCGCGCAGGTGCCCAAGGCGGCACTCGGCTACATGGCGGGATACTCCAACGTCAACAAACTGGACGGGGCGATCAGGTTCGACGACCCGGGACGGCTGCGCCTCAACCTGAACACATCGGTCTCCTTCCTCAAATGCCCGTCGGGCGTGAAGAGCTGGCTGACCACCGACGGCACGCTCGACTACCGGGGCAAGCCCCAGATGCCCCCGGCCGAGGGGACCTTCCTCACCTTCGGCTTCATGCCGACGACCGCGAAGATGGAACTCGTCCTCGACGGCCGGATCGAGATCGGAACGCTGGGGGACTCGGCCCCCGACCCCGAGACCCACAAGTACAAGGAGACGACGACCGCCATCGCCCCCGCTCATGTGCGTCTGTACGACGTGAAGGTCAACGGGGAGCCGCTGGACGTCGGCCCCGACTGCCGCAGCGCGCACTCGATGACGCTGGAGCTGGTCGGCAAGGGGGCGTCCGGCGCGGGCGGCCCCGAGGGCTACACCGTGAAGACCGGAGGACCCCTGACCGGCTACGCGGACGTGCCGCCGTTCACCGGATGCGGGGTCACGGAGGATCTCGACAACCTCTTCACCGCCTCGGTCTCCGGAAAGAACAACTACACGAAAATGATGCAGTCCCCGCTGTGCGTCGAAGGTGTTCCGGCGAACTGTCCCGAGCCGCCGAAGCCCGAGCCCGAACGCTGAGAGCTGTTCCGCAAGCGCTGACTCCCGGATTTCCAGAAAGGCTGGACGAACCATGCGAGCTGCCCCGAAAAGTGTCAGACCCGCTCTCCTAGGCGCGCTGATGGCGGTGGCCGTCGGCATTCCGCTGAGCACGTCGCCGGCGAGCGCCGCCTCCGCCCAGGCGATGAACGGCAACTGGGCGCCCTTCAGCCGGTGTCCGGTCGACGACCCGGCCATGCTGGCGGCGGACGGCCAGACGGACATCCCGATCTGTGTCGCCTCGCACTCCGAGAGCGGGTCCATCAAGCTCGGCAACACCCTGGCGACGACCGGCGCCAACGACCTCCAGTTCGGCGTGGTGCGCAACACCGCGACGGGCCAGTCCAAGATCCTGGCGCCCGCGGGCGGGGCGATCGTCGGAGCCTCGACGGAGATCCCCGGCGGTCTGCTCGGCATCATGTGCCCGAACGGGGTCCCGGTGATCTCCGCCATCTGCCAGCAGCTGACGGACAACAGCCTCAACCGGGTCGTCGCCACCGTGCAGTCCGCGGGCACCCCCAGGAACTTCGACGTGGCCGCCGGGATGCAGAGCGGGAAGATCATCGTCGACATCCCGGTCCGCATCCATCTGGAGAACCCCTTCCTGGGGTCGAAGTGCTACATCGGGACCACCTCCGACCCGATCGTGCTGCGCCCGCAGAACCTCACCCAGCCGGCCGTGGCCAGCAAGCGCTTCGACGCCGACGGCACACCGAACAACGCCGGTCCGCTCAACCGCATCGAGCTGACCGGGAACGACCAGGGCGACGCGGGCTTCGCCGTCCCCGGGGTGAGCGGCTGCGGGCCCCTGACGCTCGGCGAGCTGAACTGGGCGGTCAACCTGAAGACGGCGCTCCCGTCGGCGGCCGGCAAGAACAACCTGGTGCTCAACAGCGCCGCCACGTACACGGGCGGCCTGGCCTCGCCGACCGGGGCGGCGCCCGACGCCGGCCGGCTGCTGTCGGAGAGCTGGCACGCGGGAGTGGCCCGGTAGGAGTTCCTCCCGTAGCTCCCTCGCCGGAGTACGGACATCAGTGATGCCGCCCGCCCCGCCCGGCGCATTCCGCCGGGCGGGGCGGGCGTATGCACAACGGTGTGCCGGAGGACTCACCTATCGATAAGCACGCGACAGGCATTGCTCACTCGCTCACAAAAAGAAAAAGAGCCGCCGAGTGCCGTGCAAAAAGTTGACGAACCAGTATTGCGAAGCCAGGTTACCGGGTCGTAGCGTCCCGGTTGAGCAGCGGCGAAACGTATCCGCGGCTGTTCGTTCGCTACCTCTGGAGCTCCGACGGATCCGGCCTCGCCGGCCGTGGGGACCAGTCCCGCGGGCCAGAGACCTTGCGCAGATTCCGACAAAGCCGCCCCGCGGCTTTGTCACTCGGTGACAAGTGATCCGCGCCGGGCCCCAGATTCGTCGATTTCCGCTGTTCAACGGCTTGTCCTGGCGGTTTCGACGGACATAGCGTGCGCCTCCTGGTGCATGTGTGACGAGCCGCCATTGGATTTCTCAGAGCCGGAGCGCTGACAGATGACTTCGTTCACCACAACTTCGAAGGAGGGCCGATGGGAATCGAAGTAGTCGTCGAAGGCCTCACGAAGTCCTTCGGCAAGCAGAACATCTGGCAGGACGTCACCCTCACCCTGCCCGCCGGCGAAGTGAGCGTGATGCTCGGGCCTTCCGGTACCGGAAAGACCGTTTTCCTGAAATCCATCATCGGCCTGCTGAAGCCGGAGCACGGGCGCGTCCTCATCAACGGCGTCGACATGGTGAACAGCCCGGAACGCGAGATCATGGAGACCCGCAAGCTCTTCGGGCTCATGTTCCAGGACGGCGCCCTCTTCGGATCGATGTCGCTCTTCGACAACATCGCCTTCCCCCTGCGTGAACACACCCGCAAGAAGGAGTCGGAGATCCGCCGGATCGTCATGGAGCGGATCGACATCGTCGGTCTCCTCGGCGCCGAGGACAAGCTGCCGGGCGAGATCTCCGGCGGCATGCGCAAGCGGGCCGGCCTGGCCCGCGCCCTCGTCCTGGACCCGCAGATCATCCTCTGCGACGAACCGGACTCCGGCCTCGACCCGGTGCGCACCGCCTATATCTCCCAGCTGCTCATCGACCTCAACGCGCAGATCGACGCGACGATGCTCATCGTCACCCACAACCTCGACATCGCGGCCACCGTCCCGGACAACATGGGGATGCTGTTCTGCCGCAACCTCGTCACCTTCGGACCGCGCGAGGTGCTGCTCACCAGCGACATGCCGGTCGTCTCCCAGTTCCTCGCGGGCCGCCGCGAGGGACCCATCGGGATGGCCGAGGAGAAGGACGCCGCCACCCTCGCCGCCGAGGAGGTGAACGGCTACGGGGTCGGCATCAGCTCCGCCAACGGGCCGCGCACCGTCGTCCCGCAGCTGGAACCCTCGCCCGGCATGCCCGTACGGCAGGCCGCGCTGCGCCGCCGGGAACGGGTCCTGTCGATGATGGGCCAGCTGCCCGAGGCCGCCCGTACGGCCATCATGAAGAGCTACACCCCGGCCGCGGGCGGTGAATACCTGTGACGGCCCCCATGCCGGTGCTGCCCCCCGAACCGCCCCCCGCCGGTGCGGCGGCCGACGCGACGCCGACCGGGGCGCCGGAGCACAGGCCGCCGAACCGGCTGCTCGCCCCGTTGCGCGAGACCGGGAAGCTGTTCTCCCTCGCCGCGACCGTGAGCCGGGAGGTCTTCCGGCGTCCCTTCCAGGTACGGGAGTTCATCGAGCAGTTCTGGTTCGTCGCGAGCGTCACCATCCTGCCCGCCGCTCTCGTCTCGATCCCGTTCGGCGCCGTCATCGCCCTCCAGGTCGGCTCGCTCACCCAGCAGCTCGGAGCCCAGTCGTTCACCGGCGGAGCCAGCGTCCTCGCCGTCATCCAGCAGGCCAGCCCGATCATCGTGGCGCTGCTGATCTCCGGCGCCGCGGGCTCGGCCATCTGCGCCGACCTCGGTTCGCGGAAGATCCGCGAGGAGCTCGACGCGATGGAGGTCATGGGCGTCTCGCCGATCCAGCGCCTCGTCGTCCCCCGGGTCCTCGCCACCATGCTGGTCGCCGTCCTGCTCAACGGTCTGGTCTCCGTCGTCGGGACGCTCGGCGGCTACTTCTTCAACGTGATCCTCCAGCACGGCACCCCCGGCGCCTACCTGGCCAGCTTCTCCGCCCTCGCCCAGCTCCCCGACCTGTACATCAGCGAGGTCAAGGCACTGATCTTCGGCTTCATCGCGGGCATCGTCGCGGCCTACCGCGGGCTCAACCCGCGCGGCGGCCCCAAGGGCGTCGGCGACGCGGTGAACCAGTCCGTCGTCATCACCTTCATGCTGCTGTTCTTCGTGAACACGGTCCTCACGGCGATCTACCTCCAGATCGTCCCCGCGAAGGGGAGCTGACCGATGTCGATGCTCAGCTGGCTCGACCGATCCGGTGAACAACTCACCTTCTACGTACGCGCGTTGATCTGGGTGCCACGGACCCTGCGCCGCTATCTGCGCGAGGTCCAGCGGCTGCTGGCCGAGGTGGCCTTCGGCAGCGGCGGGCTCGGTGTCATCGGCGGCACCATCGGCGTGATGGTCGCGATGACCCTCTTCACCGGCACCGTCGTCGGCCTCCAGGGGTACGCGGCCCTCAACCAGATCGGCACCTCCGCCTTCACCGGCTTCATCTCCGCCTACTTCAACACCCGCGAGATCGCCCCGCTCGTCGCCGGACTCGCCCTCTCCGCCACCGTCGGCGCGGGCTTCACCGCCCAGCTCGGCGCCATGCGGATCAACGAGGAGGTCGACGCCCTGGAGGCGATGGGGGTGCGGTCCATGCCGTATCTCGTCTCCACCCGGATCATCGCCGGGGTCGTCGCGATCATCCCGCTGTACGCGATCGGGCTGCTCTCCTCGTACCTCGCGTCCCGCTACATCACGGTCCTGTTCAACGGGCAGTCGGCGGGCACCTACGACCACTACTTCAATCTCTTCCTCTCCCCGGACGACGTGCTGCTGTCGGTGCTCAAGGTGCTGATCTTCAGCGTGATGGTGATCCTCGCCCACTGCTACTACGGCTTCCACGCCACCGGCGGGCCGGCCGGCGTGGGCGTCGCGGTCGGGCGGTCGGTGCGCAACGCCATCGTGCTCATCAGCGTCACCGACTTCTTCCTCTCCCTCGCCATCTGGGGCGCTACCACGACGGTGAAGGTGGCCGGCTGATGAATTCCCACCGGACGCAGACCGTCCGCCGCAGACTCGCCGGAGTCGCCTTCCTCCTCGTGCCCGCCGTGCTCGTCTGGGTCTCGGTCTCGGTGTACCGGAAGGACTTCACCGACGACGCCACCGTCACCGTGCTCACCTCCAGCGTCGGCAACGAGATGCACGACAACGCCGACGTGAAACTGCGCGGCGTCGTCGTGGGTCAGGTCCGCTCCATCTCGGCGGACGGGAACGGGGCCCGGCTCACCCTCGCCATCGACCCCGGCAAGCTCGACCGCATCCCCGCCGACGTGACCGCCCAGATGCTGCCCACCACGCTCTTCGGGGAGCGCTTCGTCGCACTCGTACCGCCCGAGTCGCCGTCCCCGCGGGCGCTGCGCGCCGGTTCGGTCATTCCGCAGGACCGCTCCAGCAACGCCATCGAGCTGGAGCAGGTCCTCGACAACGTCCTGCCGCTGCTGACCGCCGTCAAGCCGGAGAAGCTCGCCGCCACCCTGGGCGCGGTCTCCCAGGCACTCCAGGGCCGCGGTGAGAAGCTCGGCGACACCCTCGTCCGGCTCGACGCCCACCTGGCGAAGTTCAACCCCCAACTCCCCACGCTCAACGCCGACATCAAGGAACTCGTCAAGGTCAGCAAGGTGTACGGGGACGCCGCCCCCGACGTCCTGGACGCGCTGACCGACTTCACCACCACCAGCGGCACCATCGCCGAGCAGCAGGCCCAGCTGGCCGGGCTCTACGGCTCCACGACCGCCTCCGCCCGGGACCTCACCTCGTTCCTCCAGGAGAACAAGGACAACCTGATCCGGCTCTCCGCCACGGGCAGGCCGACGCTGGAGCTGCTGGCGAAGTACTCGGACGAATTCCCCTGCACGCTGCGGACCATGGCCGGTTTCGTCCCGGCCATGGACAAGGCGCTCGGCAAGGGCACCGACCGGCCCGGACTCCACGTCACCGTCAAACCCGTGAAGTCGAAGGGCAGGTACGTGCCCGGCAAGGACACCCCCGTCTACGACGCGACCGGCGGCCCGCACTGCTACTCCGTGCCGTACGTGGGCAAGTCGGTGCCGACCGCGGACGCCCGTACGACGGCGGCCGCCCCGTCCGGCACCGCGCACCGTGACGAGCCGTCCGGCACCGCGTCCCCGGCCGAGAACACCGCCCTCGGCATGCCCAACTCCCCGCAGGAGAGCCAACTCGTCAACGAGCTGGTCGCTCCCTCACTGAAAGTCCAGCCGCAGACCCTGCCCGACTGGAGCAGCGTGCTCATCGGTCCGGCCTTCCGCGGTGCGGAGGTGAAGCTCAAGTGAAGCGCCGCTCTCTCGCCGGTCCACTCACGAAATCGATCGTCTTCATCCTGGTGACCGTGCTGGCCACCACCGTGCTGGCCCTGTCCATCGCCAACACCGGGGTCGGTGACACCACCACGTACAGGGCCAGGTTCACCGACGCCACCGGGCTGGTCGTCGGCGACAGCGTCCGGATCGCCGGGGTCAAGGTCGGACAGGTCGAGTCCATCGAGGTGGCCGACAAGAGGCTCGCCGAGGTCGGCTTCGCCGTCCGCAAGGGACGCAGACTGCCCGCCTCGGTGACCGCCTCGATCAAGTACCTCAACATGGTCGGCCAGCGGTACATCGACCTGGACCAGGGGGCCGGACCGGTCGGCAGGAGCTTCGCCGCCGGAGCGACCATCCCGCTCTCCCGCACCACCCCGGCCCTCGACCTCACCCAGCTCTTCAACGGCTTCCAGCCGCTCTTCGAAGGACTCTCCCCGCCCGACGTCAACCAGCTGGCGGGCTCCATCGTCCAGGTGCTCCAGGGCGAGGGCGGCACCGTCGACAGCATCCTCTCGCACGTCGGCTCGCTGACCGGAACGGTCGCCGCCAAGGACAAGGTGATCGGTGAGGTGATCAAGAACCTCAACACGGTCCTGAAGACCGTCAACGACCGCGAGGCGGGCTTCGACGAACTCGTCGACACCCTGCAGCAGCTCGTCACCGGATTCGCCGGCGACCGCAAGCCGCTCGGCGAGGCCGTCACCGCCATGGGCGCGCTCACCACCGTCACCGCAGACCTCCTCGACGACGGCCGCGCCCCCCTCAAGAGCGATATCAAGCAACTCGGGCGGCTGTCCGACCAGTTGGACAAGGGGACACCGCAGATCGAGAACTTCCTGGAGAAGACCCCGGCGAAGATGGCGGCGATCACCCGGCTCGCCTCCTACGGCTCCTGGCTCAACCTCTACCTCTGCGAGGCCAAGGTCAGCGGCGTGACGACCGAGGACGGCAGCGCCCCGCCCACCGGCATCGAGGTCAGGAAGCCGAGGTGCCAGGGATGAGGTTCACCCCCGTACGCGAACGCAACCCCGTCGCCGTGGCCGTCGTGGGACTGGTCGTCCTGGCCCTCGTCGCCCTCGGCGCCTACCGCGCCGACTCGCTGCCCTTCATCGGCGGCGGCACCACCTACAGCGCCGACTTCACCGAGTCCGCCGGACTGAGCGAGGGCGACGAGGTGCGGGTCGCCGGAGTGAAGGTCGGCGAGGTCACCGGCGTCTCGCTCGACGGCCCCAAGGTGAAGGTCGCCTTCAAGGTCAAGGACGTCTGGATCGGCAACTCCTCCACCGTCGGCATCGCCATCAAGACGCTGCTCGGCGAGAAGTACCTCGCCGTCGACCCGCTGGGCGACGCCCCGCAGGACCCGGACGAGCGCATCGGGGCGAGCCGCACCACGTCCCCGTACGACGTCACCCAGGCGTTCAACGGACTCGGCGAGACCATCGGCGAGATCGACACCGAACAGCTCGCCAAGAGCTTCGAGACGATCTCCGCCACCTTCAAGGACTCCCCGCCGGACGTGAAGAGCGCGGCCGACGGGCTCTCCGCCCTCTCGAAGACCGTCTCCGAACGGGACGCCCAGCTCGCCACCCTCCTCAAGGGCAGCAAGCAGCTCACCAAGACCCTCGCCGACAAGAAGAGCAGCTTCGAGACCCTGCTGGAGGACGGCAATCTGCTCCTCGGCGAGATCCAGGCACGCCGCGACTCCATCCATCTGCTGCTCACCGGCGCCAAGGACCTGGGCACCCAGCTCACCGGCCTGGTGCGGGACAACAACAAGCAGCTCAAGCCCACCCTGGACTCGCTCGGCCGGGTCACCGCGGTACTGGTGAAGAACCGCAAGAGCCTCGACAAGGTGCTCTCGCTCGCGGGCTCGTACAACAGGCTCGTCGGCAACACCCTCGGCAGCGGCCGCTGGTTCGACAACTACGTCTGCGGAGTCGTCCCGGAGAGCTATGTGCCCGCGGGCACGCCCGCCGGCGCCGAGTGCAAGCCACCCAAGCAGCAAGGCGGCCGCTGACATGAGAATGAAGCGCATCGTCGGCATCGGCGCCGGACTCGCCGTGGTGGCCGTCGCGGCCACCACCGGCGTGATGGCCCTGGACGACGAGGGAACGACCACCATCACCGCCTACTTCGACCAGGCCACCGGTGTGTACGCCGGATCGGACCTCAGGATCCTCGGCGTCAGGGTCGGCCGGGTCGAATCGGTCACGCCCGAGGGCAAGGAGGTGAAGGTGACCCTCCGCGTCGACAAGGGGGTCGAGGTCCCCAAGGGGGCGCACGCCGTGGTCGTCGCGCCGAGCCTCGTCGCCGACCGCTACATCCAGCTCGCCCCCGCCTACGACGGCGGACCGCGGATCGAGGACGACGCCGTGCTGCCGGCCGCGAAGAACGCCACCCCCGTCGAGGTGGACCAGCTCTACGACTCCATCACCCAGCTCTCCAAGGCCCTCGGCCCGGAGGGCGCCAACGCCGACGGAGCGCTCTCCGGACTCCTCGACACCGGGGCCAAGAACCTGGACGGCAACGGCAAGGCCATCGGGAACTCCATCGAGCAGTTCGGCAAGGCCACCAAGACCCTCGACAAGAGCAGCGGGAACCTCTTCGCCACCCTGTCCTACCTCCAGACCTTCACCACCATGCTGAAGGACAACGACGGCAATGTGCGCGCCGCGGAACAGCAGCTGAACTCGGTCACCGGATTCCTCGCCGACGACAAGGAGAACCTCGGCGCCGCCCTGAAGGAACTGGGCACCGCGCTCGGCCAGGTCAAGGGCTTCATCCAGAAGAACCGCGGCGCGCTCAAGGCCAACGTGGACGCCCTGGTGCCGCTCACCCAGACCCTGGTCGACCAGCGGGCCTCGCTCGCCGAGTCCCTGGACACCCTGCCGCTCACCGCGGGCAACGTCGTCAACGCCTACGACCCGGTGAACCGCACCCTCGACGGCCGCACCAACCTCAACGAGCTCTCCATGGGCGGACCGCTCACCGCCTCCGCCGCACTCGCCGGCCTCACCCCGGTGGACACCGCGCGCCGCAAGGCGCTGCCCGCCCTGCCGCTCCCGGCCGTCGGCACCGTCTACGGCACCCCGGCGAAGACCGCCAAGGAAAAGAAGGGGGCCCACCGATGAGCCGTGTGCCGCGCCGACCCGGCGCCCGCACGACCGGCGTCGCCGCGGTGCTTGCCGTGGGCGTCGGCCTCGCCCTCGTCGTCACCGTCTCCGGCCTGCCGTCGTTCACCGGGATCGACCAGGTCCCGCTGCCCGGCGGCGCCGACCTCGGCGACCACCCCTACGAGATCACCGCCGAGTTCGCGGACGTGCTCAGCCTCGCCCCGCAGGCCTCGGTGAAGGTCAACGACGTCGCCGTCGGCCGCGTCACCAAGGTCTCCCTGGGCTCGGGCAGCTGGAACGCCAAGGTCACCATGCGCGTCAACGGCGAGGTGAAACTGCCCGCCAACGCCTACGCCCATCTGGAGCAGTCCAGCCTCCTCGGCGAGAAGTACATCCAGCTCACCTCGCCCGCCCGCGGCACGGCACAGGGCAGGCTCGCCGACGGCGCCCGGATCCCGCTGGCCCGCACCAACCGCAACCCCGAGGTCGAAGAGGTCTTCGGAGCCCTGTCGATGCTCCTCAACGGCGGCGGCGTCAACCAGCTCAAGACCATCACCACCGAGCTCAACAAGGCCCTCGCCGGACGCGAACCCCAGATGCGCTCCATGCTCGGCCGCGTCGACACCCTCGTCACGAACCTGGACGGCCACAAGAAGGACATCACCGACGCCCTCGACGGGGTGAACCGGCTCTCCGCCACCCTCGCCACCCGCAAGCAGGACGTCGGCACGGTCCTCACCGGACTCAGCCCCGGCCTGAAGGTCCTGGAGAAGCAGCGCGGCTCCCTCCTCACCATGCTGCGTTCGCTCGACACCCTCTCCGCCGTCGCCGTCGACACGATCGACCGGAGCAAGGCCGACATGGTCGCCGACCTCAAGGCCCTCGCCCCCAGCCTCAAGGCGCTCGCCGACTCCGGCCGCGACCTGCCCGACTCCCTCCAGGTGCTGCTCACCTACCCGTTCACGGACGAGGTGCTGCGCGGGGTGAAGGGCGACTACCTCAACGTCTACCTGGATGTGACGGCCATGCCCGGCACCCAGATCGTCCCGCCGCTCATCCCGGCGGTCTCCCCGCAGCCCGGGACCGGCACCACCGGCGCGACCAGCCGGTCGCTGCCGCTGCCGCTCCCCGGGGTCCCGACGGCGGGCACCGACAGGAGCAGCCGATGATCACCCTCGCCATCCGGCTCAAGAACATCGCCTTCCTGGTCATCGCGGTGCTGGTGCTCGGCTACCTCGGAGTGCGGTACGCCGACCTCGGCCACTACATCGGACTGCGCAGCTACTACACCGTCAAGGTCCAGCTCCCGCGCACCGGCGGGCTCTACACCCACTCCAACGTCACCTACCGGGGCGTCTCGGTGGGCCGGGTCGGGCCGATCGAGCTCACCGACGACGGCGTCGAGGCCCAACTGCGGATCGAGAAGGACGCCCCGAAGATCCCGGACGGGCTCAAGGCCGTCGTCGCCAGCCTCTCCTCGGTCGGTGAGCAGTACGTCGACCTGCGGCCGACCCGCACCGGGGGCCCGTACCTGGCGAACGGCTCCGTCATCGACCAGGCCGACACCACCGTCCCGGCCCCCGTGACCAACGTCCTCACCAGCGTCAACGACCTCGCACACTCCGTCGACCTGGAGTCCCTGCGCACGGTCGTCGACGAGTTCGGCACCGCGTTCGAAGGGCGCGGCGACGACCTCCAGGTACTGCTGGACACCGGGAGCGAATTCGTCCAGGCGGCGGACGACGCGCTGCCCGTCAACACCCGGCTGATGGCCGACGGCCAAACCGTGCTGCGCACCCAGGCCGAACAGGGCGAAGCGCTCAAGGGCTTCGCCTCCGGCGCCAGGGAACTGGCCGCACAGCTCAAGGGATCCGACACCGACCTGCGCAAGCTGATCGCGGTCACCCCCGACGCGGCCGGGCAGATCAGCGGACTGCTGCGGGACCTCGACCCGAGCTTCGGCGTCGTCGTCGCCAACCTCCTCACCACCTCCGAGGTTGCCGTGACCCGGCAGCGCGGCATGGAGGAACTGCTGGTGAAACTGCCCGCCGTGGCGGCCGCCGGGTCCAGCGTGATCGACGAGAACGGCGCCCGGTTCGGCATGGCGGTCACCTTCTTCGAGCCGCTGCCCTGCACCGCCGGATACGGCTCCACGGTCTACCGCAGCGGTCTCGACACCACGGCAGGACCGCCCGTCAACACCAAGGCCCGCTGCACCTCTTCGCCCGGAACCGGCATCAATGTGCGCGGCAGCGCGAACGCGCCGAAGGGCGGCGCCGTGCCCGAACCCGCCAAGCCCGGCTCGATGCTGCTGGGCCACGACTCCGGGGACCGGCTCCCCGGCGCGCTCGGTGTCACCGGCCGGGCGCCGTCGGACGGCGACGGCATGGCCGGACTGCTGGGCCTCGGACAGGAGGGCGGCCGATGACGACCCGTACCAGGACCCTGACCGGCTGGGCGGTGCTGCTCGCCGCCGTGCTGGTCTGCGCCCTCGGCGGCTGGTCGTACGCGCGGGCCCGCGGCGACGACAGCCTGGCGTACGCGAAGCACCGTGACACCGCGCTGGCCGACGGCAGGCACCGCCTCGCCGTGCTGAACAGCCTCGACGCCAAGGACTCCGGGACCGTGGACAGCGGGCTGGCGGCCTGGCTCGACTCCTCGACGGGGCCGCTCCGCGACCAGCTGGGCCGCACCCGGGACAAGGACGCGAAGGAACTCACCAAGTCCGGTGCCACCGCGCGCGGAAAGGTCACCGACGCGGCGCTCACCGCGCTCGACGAGCGGACCGGAACGGCCGAGATGATCGCGACCGTCGACGTCGAGGTCACCCCCCGCACCGGGAAGGGCGGCACCGAGCGCAAGCGCTTCGAGGCCACGCTCGCCCGGACCGCGGACGGCTGGAAGGTCAAGGCGCTCACGGCGATTCCGGTCGGGAGCGGCGCATGAAGGAGCGGGGAGGGACAGCGGTCGTGACCACGGACACGGACCCGGACACACGGGAAGCCGAGGAGACCGCCCAGGCCGCGGAGACCGGCACGGCGGCCGCCGACGAGGGCCCGCCGCCGGAACCGGAACCCGCCCGGCGGTGGCCGCGCGCCGTGGCGGCGGTGCTGGCCGTCGCGCTGCTCGTGACCGGTGGCGCGCTCTACGCCGAGGGCAGGGCGCTGCGCGACACCCCCGCCACCTCGAACCGGGCGCTGACCGACAGCGAGGCGACCACCCGGGTCGCGGGCGATGTCAGCAACGCGCTCGGAAAGGTCTTCTCCTACAGCCCGCAGGCCACCGACGTCACCAAGGAGTCGGCGAAGCAGCTCCTGGCGGGCAAGGCGCTCCAGCAGTACGCGGCGCTGTTCGGCCAGGTCGAGAAGCAGGCCGCCGACCAGAAGCTGACGCTCACCACCCACGTCGTACGGGCCGGAGTGACCCGACTGACGGACGACAGTGCCCATCTGCTGGTCTTCCTCGACCAGGTCTACGAGCGGGAGGGCAAGCCCGCCACCACGGCGGCGGCACAGCTCTCGGTCACCGCCCAACTGCGGGACGGGCACTGGACCGTGGTCGAGATCACCGCCAGATAGCGGCGCCCGCACGCGCACAACCCGGTACGGATCGGTCGGCAGGGGAGAGACAGCACATGGCACGGGCACGGATGACGAGGAACCCGCTGACGGCGGCGGCGGTCGTGCTGGCGGTCGCGGCGGCCGGCGCGGCCGCCTGGGGCGGGGTGTCCTGGTACGACGCCTCGCACGACGACGCGGCGACGTACGCGCAGGCCCGCGACGAGGCGCTGGCCGCGGGCGAACAGGCCGTACAGAACATGAACACCCTCGACCACCGGAAGCTGGAGAAGGGCCTCGACAGCTGGGAGGAGTCCACCACCGGCGATCTCCACCAGCAACTCGTGGACGGACGGGCCGCGTTCATCAAGCAGATCCAGGAGGCGAAGACGGTCAGCACGGCCCAGATCCTGTCCGGGTCGGTGACCGAACTCGACGACCGGGCCGGGAAGGCCGGGGTCATGGTGGCGCTGCGGGTCACCGTGACCGCGCCGAAGGGCAAGCCCGCGGTGAAGGAGAGCCGGATGCTCGGCAAGCTCACCCGCACCTCCGAGGGGTGGAAGCTCAGCGCCCTCGGCCAGGCGCCCGTCGGCAACACGGCCGGCTGACGCCACCGCCCCCCACCCCGTCACCGAGAGGACCCCCGGACATGTCGACCACCCGCCATCTGGTCAACCGTCAGCGCCGTCTGGCCACCGTCGCCGCGGAACGCGCCACCTCGGCCGCCCAGGCGCCGGCGCCCGGAACCACGGACGCGCCCCGGGACGAGCCGGCGAGCGGCCCCGCGCCGAAGGACACCGCCCCCGACGACGGGGCCGTGGACGACGACGAGCCGGCGCGGGCCCCGGAGAAGCCGGAACCGCGCGGCGGGCGGACCGCCCGGCTCCGCGTCCGGCTGCCCGCCGTGCTCTGCGCCCTCACCGTCCTGCTCGGCGCCTTCGCCGCCTGGGCGTTCACCTCGGCGGCCGGACTGCGCGACGACCCGTCCCGGCAGAACACCGCCCTCACCGACATCGGCCGCACCAGCGAGGTGAAGGGCCAGATCGCCGACGCAGTCGGCGCGGTGTTCTCGTACAACTACGCCTCGCCCGGCAGGTCCGAGGAGGCGGCCAGGACCCATCTGGTCGGCAAGGCGGTGCAGCAGCACAAGGACATGCTCGCCCAGGTCCGCGCCCAGGGACAGAAGCAGAAGCTCGTGCTGACCACCACCGTCACCGACAGCGGTGTCGAACTCCTGGACGGCGACCGGGCCCGGCTGCTGATCTTCGCCGACCAGAGCAACACCCGCACCGGCAAGTCGGAGGAGACGACCTACGCGGCGGCCATGTTCGCCGTGGACGCCGTCCGCCGCGGCGGCACCTGGCGGATCTCCGCCATGGACACGTTCACCCGATGACCCGGGGGAGAGGGGAGCTGCACGCATGAGGTTCAACGGCACGATGCGCCGCGGACTCGGCGGCACCGCGGCAGCGGTCGCCGTGATGACCGCGCTCACCGCGTCCCAGGCACCGGGACTCGTGGGCCATGACGCGACACCGAAGAAGCCGCACGGGACCGACGAGGTCAGATGGTCGCAGGTGCCCAACGACGACTCGTACCACACCGAACTGCCGCCGCTCCGGTCGCCGGAGCCGCCGAAGGCCGGGGCGAAGCAGAGCCCGGTCGCCGCCCGGTCATGGGCCGAGGCGGGCATCCCGGCCACCGTGCTGGCCGCCTACCGCAGGGCGGAGAGCGCGCTCGGGAAGACCGACCCCGGCTGCCGCCTGCCGTGGCAGCTGCTCGCGGCGATCGGCAAGGTCGAGTCCGGCCAGGCGGCCGGGGGACGGGTCGACGCCCGAGGCACCACGCTCACCCCGATCCTCGGACCGGTCCTCGACGGCAAGGGCTTCGCCGAGATACCCGACACCGACAACGGCGTGTACGACGGTGACCGCACCTACGACCGGGCGGTCGGCCCGATGCAGTTCATCCCCTCCACCTGGGCCCACTGGGGCAAGGACGGCAACGGCGACGGCCGCCGCGATCCGGCCAACATCTACGACGCCGCCCTCGCCGCCGGGTACTACCTCTGCGCCGGGCCGCGCGATCTGTCGGTGAAGGCCGATCTGGACCGGGCGATCCTCAGCTACAACCACTCGGACACCTATCTGCGCACCGTGCTCTCCTGGCTGGAGTTCTACCGCAAGGGCAGCCACCCGGTGGCCGACGGCAAGGGCACCCTGCCCAAGAGCCCCGGCGCGGGCGGCCCGAACGAGCCGAAGCACCCGGTCGGCGGCCCCGGCGCCCCCGGCGGCGGCATCATCGTGGGCCCGCAGCCCGGCGGATCGCCCCGGCCCTCCCCGTCGGCCACCCCCAGGCCCTCCGGGTCGCCGACCGGTTCCCCGGACCCCGCCGGCTCCCCGGACCCCACCGACCCGGGCACCGGATCACCCGACCCGACCGACAGCGGGTCCGCCACCCCGGACCCCGGCACCAGCCCCGACCCCGGCACCTCGGAGCCGGGCACCGGCTGCCCGACCGGCTCGCCGAGCCCGGACCCGAGCGACACGACCGGGCCCACCGAGTCCCCGGAACCCGACCCGACGACCAGCGAGGACCCCTGCGCCACACCGTCTGGCTCAGCGTCCGCCGGCTGACAGCACCTCCGCCAGGTCGTACCGCACCACCTCTTCCAGCTGCGCGTAGGTGCAGCCGGAGGCGGTGCGGTCCGGCCGCCAGCGGCGGAACCGGGTGGTGTGCCGGAACCGGTCGCCCTCCATGTGGTCGTACGCCACCTCGCAGACCCGCTCCGGGCGCAGCGCCACCCACGACTGGTCCTTCTTCCCGGACCAGCGGCTCGGCGTCCCGGGCAGCCGCGCGCGCTCGTGCGCCTCGGCGTCGGCCCAGGCCGCCCATGGGTGATCCGCGAAGTCGACGCGCAGCGGTTCCAGCTCCGCGATCAGCTCCTCCCGGCGCTTCATCGGGAAGGCCGCGCAGACCCCGACGTGCTGGAGCACGCCCCCGGCGTCGTACAGCCCGAGCAGCAGCGAGCCCACGACCGGCCCGTTGCGCTGGAAGCGGTACCCCGCCACCACGCAGTCGGCGGTCCGCTCGTGCTTGATCTTGTACATCACCCGGGTGTCGGGCCGGTACGGCAGACCGAGCGGCTTGGCCACCACACCGTCGAGCCCGGCCCCCTCGTACCGCTCGAACCACTCCTGGGCGAGGGCCGGGTCGGTGGTCGCCGGGGCGAGATGGACCGGGGGCGAGGCCGCGGACAGGGCCGCCTCCAGCACGGCACGGCGCTCGGACTGCCGGGCGGAGAGCAGCGATTGGTCCCCCACCGCCAGGACGTCGAAGGCGATCAGACTCGCCGGTGTCCGCTCGGCGAGCAGCCGCACCCGGGAGTCGGCGGGGTGGATGCGCTCGCTGAGCCGGTCGAAGTCCAGCCGTCCGTCGTGGACGACCACGATCTCGCCGTCGATCACACAGCGCGGCGGCAGATTCTCCCGCACGGCGGTGACTAGCTCGGGGAAGTAACGGGTCAGCTGCTTCCCGGTGCGGCTGCCGATCACCACCTCGTCGCCGTCCCGGTACACGATCGCGCGGAAGCCGTCCCACTTCGCCTCGTACTGCATGCCGGGCGGGATCCTGGCCACGGACTTGGCGAGCATCGGCTTCACAGGAGGCATCACCGGCAGGTCCATGGCCCGATTCTCACCCGCCACCGGGCGCGAGTCTCCCGATATGCGCCATATGGGAGCCCGGCCTACCGTGACCGTCATGGGTGCAGCGGTGAAAGCAGTGGAGCTCGAAGCCGGCGGACGAGCCGTACGGCTCTCCCATCCGGACAAGATCTACTTCCCGGAGAAGGGCTACACCAAGAGGGACGTGGCCGAGTACTTCCTCGCCGTGGGGCCCGGCATCACCCGCGCCCTGCGTGACCGGCCCACCACCCTCCAGCGCTTCGTGGACGGTGTCGAGGGCGAGTTCTTCTACCAGAAACGGGCCCCGAAGAACCTCCCCGACTGGATCCCCACGGCACGGATCGACTTCCCGAGCGGCCGGTCCGCCGACGAGATCTGCCCCACCGAGCCGGCCGCCGTCCTCTGGGCGGCCAACCTCGGCACCCTCACCTTCCACCCCTGGCCGGTCCGCTCCGCCGACACCGACCACCCCGACGAACTGCGCATCGACCTCGACCCGCAGCCCGGAACGGACTACGCCGACGCGGTGCGGGCCGCCCACGAGCTGCGGTCCGTGCTCGACGGCCACGGGCTGCGCGGCTGGCCCAAGACCTCCGGCGGCCGGGGCATCCACGTCTACGTACCGATCGCACCGGAGTGGACGTTCACCGAGGTCAGACGGGCCGCCATCGCCGTCGGGCGGGAACTGGAACGCCGTATGCCGGACCGGGTGACCACGGCCTGGTGGAAGGAGGAGCGCGGCGAGCGGATCTTCGTCGACTACAACCAGACCGCCCGCGACCGCACCATCGCCTCCGCCTACTCCGTGCGCCCCCGGCCCCACGCCCCCGTCTCCGCCCCGCTGCGCTGGGAGGAGGTCGACGACGCCGAACCGCGCGACTTCGACATCAGGACCATGCCGAAGCGCTACGCCGACCTGGGCGACGTGCACGCGGACATGGACGACCACGCCTTCCGGCTCGACGGGCTGCTGGAGCTGGCGGACCGGGACGAGCGGGAGCGCGGACTCGGCGACCAGCCGTATCCGCCGGAGTACCCGAAGATGCCCGGCGAACCGAAACGGGTCCAGCCCAGCCGGGCCCGGCAGGAGGAGGGCACCGGGGGATGAGCGCGCCCGACCCGCGGCCCGCCGCACCGCACGGGGCGCACGGCAGGCCGCCGACGCGTGCCCAGAAATGGGCCGCGTACAAGGACTCGCCGTACTTCCCGGCGGTCGTCCTGGTGTTCATCCTCGCCGCCGCGGCCGGGCTCTTCGCCGGTTCCTACACCTACGCGATGGCCAACCCGACCCCGCACCGGATCCCGACCGCCGTGGTCAGCCACCCGACGACGGAGCGCGGGAAGGCGTTCGTCGCGGGCATGGACAAGGCATTGGACGCCTCCCTCGACATCCATGTGTTCGCGACCGCCTCCCGGGCCCGGGAGGCACTGGACGACCAGGAGGTCTTCGCGATCGTGCGGGTCACGGGCCGCGGTGTCGCGCTGGACGTCGCGAGCGCCTCCGGCGCCGCCGTCGCCCAGCTGCTCACGGAGTCCGCGGCGAAGGTGGGGGCCGAGCTGGGCGAGCCGGTCGCGGTGCGGGACATCAAACCCCTGCAACGCGGCGACCCGCGCGGACTGGCCCTGTTCTACATCTCTCTCGCCGCCGTCATCGTCGGCTTCGTCGGCGCGATCCAGCTGAGCGTGCACGCCCGCGGCCTGAACCCGCTGGAACGGATCGCCTTCACCGTCGCCTACGCCCTGCTCGGTGCCTTCGTCATCGCCGCGGTGGTGGACTGGTGGCTGGGCGCGGTGGACCTGCCGTTCTTCCAGTCCTGGCTGATCCTGGCGTTCACGATGTTCACCTCGGGCATGGTCTTCTCCATGTTCAACACCCTGATGGGCCGCTGGGCGATGCTCCCGACCTGGGGTGTCATGGTGCTCCTGGGGAACCCTTCGTCCGGCGGGGCGGTCTCCTGGCCGCTGCTGCCGTCCGTGCTCGGGCACATCGGACGCTGGCTGCCGCCGGGAGCCTCGGTCAACGCCCAGCACACCGCGGTCTACTACCAGGGCCACCAGCGGCTCTTCCCGTATCTGGTGCTCGGGGTCTGGGCGCTGGTCTCCTGCACGGTGTTCTGGGTGTGGCGCCACCGGCACCCCGGAGGCCGTGACCACATGCCTCAGCACGCGGCCACGGCCACCTGATCCCGCCCGGGGCTACAGCTCCTTGATACGGATGTCGCGGTACGAGACCACGTCCGTGGCGCTGTGGACCTGGAGCCCGATGTAACCGGAGGCGTACCGCCGGCCGTCGGTGCCCGGATCGTCGTCGCGCGGCGGCTCGAAGAACTGGCCGCCGTTGTTGTCGAACTCGTTCAGCAGGACACCGTTGCGGTAGATCGAGTAGTGCTGGTCCACCACCCGGATCTCGTAGTCGTTCCAGGTGCCCTTGGGCGTGACCCCGGCGCCCGCCAGACCGATCCGGTCGAAGCCGTAGACCGAGCCGGTCTTGTACATGTCGCCGTCGGGACGGTCGAGGATCTGCACCTCATGGCCGTACTTGATGGCGACCCACTCGGGGCGCGACTCCTCCGGGTTGTCGTGGACGTTCGGGAAGCGGACGAACACCCCGCTGTTGGCGTTGCCCGAGCCCGGGGCGTCGTCGCGCCACTGGAGCTTGAGCGAGAAGTCGCCGTACTGCCGGCCCGGGAACCAGAGCATGCCCATGCCGTCCACGGCGGAGGAGCTGGTGAGGGTGCCGTCCGGGTTGAGCCCGAACTTGCCGCCGCCGACCTGCTGCCACTTGGCGAAGGACGCCGCCGTGCCGTCGAAGAGCTTCTTGTAGCCCTCGTCCTGGCCCGGGAGCCCGATCCCCGACTGCTTGGCCGCCCGGTAGATCTTCTTCTGCTCGCGGGCGTCGATCACCCCGGCGGCGAGCAGCTTGTCGAGGACACCGTCGACGTGCTTGAGGAACAGCGCGTGCGACGACCAGTCCTTCTCGTCCTCGATCAGCTCGTTGATTGTGCAGCGGTTGCCCGTGATCCGGTTGGGGACCCCGGTGTCGACCGTGCCGACGATCACGGTGAGCCGCTCGTCGAACTCCGGACAGTTCGGAGCCGGTACGCCTCCGCTCTCCGCGACGGTGAACGACACCTGCTTCGCGACGGAGGTGTTGCCGGCCTTGTCGGTCGCCCGGTGGGCCACGGTGTGATAGCCGACGCGGTCGACGATCACGGTGCCGGTGTACGCGAGGTACGGGCCGCCGTCGAGCGAGTACTCGACCTTGTCCACGCCCGACTCGGCGTCGGTCGCCGTGACGGTCACCCTGGCGCTGGTGATGTAGGCGTTGTCGGAGTTCTTGGCGCCCTCCACCTTCGCCGAGGTCTCCGGCGGGGTCTTGTCCTGCGTCGGGGGCGCGACGACGGTGAAGTCGACCGACTTCTCGGCCGAGGTGTTGCCCGCCCTGTCGGTGGCCCGGTAGCGGACCTGGTGGTCGCCGGTCCCGTGCACCATCACCGGTGCGGTGTACGGCTGCCAGGCGCCGTCCGCCCCGAGCGCGTACTCGATGGTGTTGACGCCGGACCCGGTGTCGGAGGCGGTCACGGTGACCGTCGCCATGCCCAGGTAGCGCCCCTGGCCGTCCTTCTCGCCGGACACCGTCGCGGAGGTCTCCGGCGGCGTCCCGTCGTCCGTGGGCGGTGCGGCGACGGTGAAGTCGACGGACTTCTCGGCCGAGGTGTTGCCCGCCTTGTCGGTGGCCCGGTAGCGGATGGTGTGCGTCCCGACCTCGCCGACCACGACCGGCGCGGTGTACGGCTGCCAGGCGCCGTCCGCGCCCACCGCGTACTCCACGGTGTCGACGCCGGAGCCGTCGTCGGTGGCCGAGACGGTGACCGTCGCCTGGCCGATGTACGCGCCGTCGGCGTTCTTGTCGCCGTCCACCGCGACGGAGGTGCCGGGCGCCGTGGTGTCCTCGCCGCCACCGCCGTCGGTCACCACGAGGATGCCCTGCATCGCCTCGTGCCCCGGCATGGTGCAGTGGTAGAAGTACCGGCCGGGGGAGAGCGTGACCTCGGCGGTGTGCTTGCCGCCCTGGTCGTCACCCGGGTTGGCCAGGATGTTCAGCGTGACGTCGTCGTTGAACTCCGGGTCCGAGACGCCGAACGTGAGGGTGTGCGGCATCCCCGTGGTGTTCCCGGTCGCCGCGCTGTTCTCGAAGACGATGGTCGCCTTGCCCGCCACCGCGGTCTTCGGGGCGGAGAGATAGTGGTCGATGGGGTCGCCCGCGGTCCAGGTGAGGACCTGGTCGGCCGCCGCGCCCGAGGAAGCCGCCGTGCGGCCGTACGCCGCCGTCGACGTCAGCCCCAGCACCATCAGGAACGAACCCAGCAACGCGAGCCACAGCCGGGCGGGCCGGCCGCGCTTTCGTGAGAGAACCGGACGATGTCTCACCGTACCGCCGCCTTCCTGGCCAGGTCCCCGGCGGCCGGGGTCGGGCCGCCGCCCTTGTACGTCACGCGCCACAGCGCGGACTTGGAGTCGGAGGTGAAGAAGCCGCGCCCGTAGTCCAGGACGTACAGCGAACCGTCCGGGGCGAACTTCCAGTCCATCAGGTTGCGGATGCCGTCCGCTCCGACGGGGATGATCTTCCGCAGCGACTCGGCGTGCGTCGGCAGACCGCCCTTGCCGACCGTCCTCGGGTCGGTGAGTACGGCGTGCCGGGGCTGGGTGTCGTCGTAGAAGTCACCGACGAACCACTTGCCGTCCCAGTAGGAGGGCCACTTGTCGGCGCTGGTGCTCGCCGCGTCGTACCGGTAGACCGGGCCGTTCATCGTGGCCTGGCCGCCGCCCTTGAGCCACGGCAGCAGCTCCTTCTGGTCCTCGACCTTGTAGCTCGGGATGCCGTTCGCGTCGCGCGGGTAGTCCACGCCACCGCCCTGCGGCGAGTACCAGATGGTGTTGGAGGTGACCGGCGGCAGGTTCACCAGACCGTCGTTGTTCGGCGACTCGTTCTTCGGGTGGTCGCAGTCGTACCAGCCCAGCGGCTTGGCGGGGTCGGGCAGATTGCGGTCCCGGTAGGGCTGCTTGTTGCCCATGCAGTACGGCCAGCCGTGGTTGCCCGCCTTGGTGATCGCGGCGAACGTGTCGTACTTGGCCGGGCCCCAGGTGGTGGAGGGGGCGCCCGCGTCGGGGCCGACCCAGCCCGCGTACAGCGTGTCCGTCGACTTGTCGATGGAGATCCGGGCCGGGTTGCGCACGCCCATCACATAGATCTCGCCACGGGTCTTGCCACCGCCCTCGTCGGGCTCCTTGCCGGTGAAGAGGTTGCCCTCGGGCAGGGTGTAGGTGCCGTCGTCCTCCGGGTGGATCCGGAGGATCTTCCCGTTCAGGTTGTTCGTGTTGCCCGCGGTGCGGCGGGCGTCGGCGAACGAGACGCCCTTGTAGTTCGGCTGCGGGTTGTTGCCGGAGTAACCGTCGCTGAAACCGGAGGAGTTGTTGTCACCGGTCGCGATGTACAGATTGCCCTTGGAGTCCCAGGCCATCCCGCCGCCCGCGTGGCAGCAGCTGTGGACCTGGACGGGCCAGTGCAGCAGCACCTTCTCCGAGGACAGGTCCAGCTTGTCGGTGGCCAGGTCCAGGGTGAAGCGGGAGACCTGACGCACCGCCATCTGCTTGTCGCGGTCGAGCTTGGCGTGCGGGGTGTAGTGCAGATACACCCAGCCGTTCTTCTCGAAGTCCGGGTCGAGCTCGATGCCGAGCAGTCCCTCCTCGACCTTGACCAGCTCGTCGCCGCCGCCCTTGTTGCCGAAGACCGTCAGCTCACCGGCGAGGGTCACCTTTCGGGTCTTCGGGTCGTAGACATGGATCTGCCCCTGGCCCTTGCCGACGTCCGGGTCGTTCCAGTCGGTCACCACCGGCCTGCTGCTGTCGGCGCCGCCGCGGCCGATGTACAGCACCCGGCCGTCGGGGGCGGTGACCAGGCCGTGCGGTTCGCCGATCTGGTCGTTGAGGCCCGGCTGGTTGGGCTGGGTGACCCGCTCGGCCTTGTAGTTGGAGTCGATCGTGGCCTTGCAGTCGGCCTGCGAGATCCGGGTCGTCCAGTCCAGCGCGCCGCGCAGGTGGTCACGGAAGTCGGTCTCCGCGAAGCTGTCGGCCGTGCCGCCCATCGCGGTGTAGAAGGAGCGGCCGCCGTCGTAGTCGCGGCACCAGGAGACCGGGTGGTCCCAGCCGTTGGCGCTCGCGCCCGGCTTGTAGGTGATCTCGCGGACGCGGGCCACGGTGTGCACGTCGCCGGACGGGTTCTTCGTCCAGTTCAGCCACTTGTCGGGGCGCTTCCACTCCAGCGGGAGGTTCTTGGTCGCCGGATGCTGCCGGTCCCCGACCTCGACCGTCGCCCGCTGCACGGCGGTCGGGCTGTCCGCCGCCGGGCGGGCGCCGACCAGGCCGGTGAACCAGTCCGAGTACGGTTCGGTGCGTGCGGCGTCGTGGATGCCGAGGAAGCCGCCGCCGGCCTCCATGTACGCCTCCAGACCGGCCTCCTGCTCCGGGTCGAGGACGTCCCCGCCGCCGGTCAGGAAGACCACGGCGTTGAAGGTGCCGAGCCGCTTGGCCTTGGTGAAGACCGCGGGGTCGTCGGTGGCGACGGTCTTGAACCGGCCGGACTCCGGCCCCGTGAGGCCGATCTTCTCGATGGCCGCGATTCCGGCGTCGACGGTCGGGGACTCCTCGGTCGCCGAGGCGTGGAACACCAGCACCTTGACATCGGCGCCACCCGGCGGCGACGGGAGGGACAACGTTGTCGCCCGAGCGCCGGGCGGTTCCGGATAGGGCTTGGCGTCGGCCGTGCCGGCGCCGAGCAGGGAAGCGGTCAGTGCGCCGGCCGCGAGGCCCGCCGCGAGGCCGCGTCGCGATCTGGACCTGTGATGTGGTGTGCGCTGCATGTGGTCACCCACCCCTCTTTGGTCACTGCAACAGCGCATGAAGCTAGACCTCTTTTCGCGGTCCGCCAATAGCTATGGCGGCAATTGCACGAACTTTGTCCTGACTGTGGATAAACGGGGTTCCTCCGGCTACGGTGTGGGCCGTCCGGGGCGGGTCGACGCTCCGAATCCCGTGGCCCAGTGGGGAGTTCGGCATGGACAGAAGGAGCTTCAACCGAAGGATGCTGGTCGGCGGCGGAGTGGCGGCCGCGACCGGACTGACATCGTTGTCCCTCGGTTCGATCGACGCCAGCTCGGCGGAACCGTCCCTGGCCACCGCCCCGGCGGGCGGGGCGGTCCGCCATCTCAAGCTGTACGCGGAGAAACTGGCGGACGGTCAGATGGGGTACGGCCTGGAGAAGGGGAAGGCGTCGGTCCCCGGCCCGCTCATCGAGATGAACGAGGGCGACACCCTGCACATCGAGTTCGAGAACACGGCCGACGTACCGGTCAGCCTGCACGCGCACGGCGTCGACTTCGACATCGCGAGCGACGGCACCCGGATGAACAGGAGCATCGTCGAACCCGGCGACACCCGTACGTACACCTGGCGCACCCATGCCCCCGGCCGGCGCAAGGACGGCACCTGGCAGCCGGGCAGCGCGGGCTACTGGCACTACCACGACCACGTCGTCGGCACGGACCACGGCACCGGCGGCATCCGCAAGGGTCTCTACGGTCCGCTCGTCGTCCGGCGCAAGGGCGACATCCTGCCGGACAAGACGATCACGATCGTCTTCAACGACATGACGATCAACAACAAGGCGGCCCACGAGAGCCCGAACTTCGAGGCCACGGTGGGGGACCGACTCGAAGTCGTCATGATCACGCACGGCGAGTACTACCACACCTTCCACATCCACGGTCATCACTGGGCGGACAACCGGACCGGGCTGCTCACCGGCCCCGACGACCCGAGCCGGGTGATCGACACGAAGATCGTCGGCCCGGCGGACTCCTTCGGCTTCCAGGTCATCGCGGGTGAACACGTGGGCGCGGGCGCCTGGATGTACCACTGCCATGTGCAGAGCCACTCCGACATGGGCATGGCCGGGCTGCTGCTGGTCGCCAAACCGGACGGCACCGTGCCGGGGTACGAGCCGCACGACATGAAGGCGCACGGCAAGGAGGCTCCGGGGAAGGCGACTCCGGGCGGGGCGGCTCAAGGCGGGGCGGCTCAAGGCGGGGCGGCTCAAGGCGGGGCCGGGCGCGGGAAAGCGGCGCCCTCCGGGGAGGCCCCCGCGAAGAGCGCGGCCGCGCACGACCCACAGGCGCACGGGGCCTGACCCCGCGGGTCCGCGGGCACCGACGCCGCCGGGCCGTACGTCCCGACGGCGTCAGCCCTCCCGCGCCCCGGGCACCGTCGCCGAGGCCCCCGGCGGCGTCCCGCCGGACCCGGCCGTCGCGGGTGTGGCGTCGGCTCCGCCGGTTCCGTCCGCCCGATCGGTGCCGTCCGTCGCGGGGGCGGCGTCGGTCGTCGGGGTGGCGTCGGTCCCGTCGGTCCCGTCCGCCCCGGCGGCTCCGTCGGTTCCGTCCGCCTCGCCGGTCCCGTCAGTCCCGCCGGTCCCGGCCGTCTCGGCGGCGCCGTCCGTCGTGGGGGTGGCCTCTGTCGTGGTCGGCGCTGTCGCCAGGCGCAGTTGTTCCTCCTCGACGATGCGCCGGGCCAGGGCGCCGTCCGACACGTCCACGGCATCCGGGGTCGTCTCGGCGACATCGCTGCGCCGTGCGTAGAGGTCGAACAGCCGCTCCTTGCGGGCCAGGATGTCCAGCATCCGTTCGTCGACGCTGTCGGCGACGAGGAGCCGGTGCACCTGGACGGTCCGTATCTGCCCCATCCGGTGGGCGCGGGCCACCGCCTGGTGCTCCATCGTCGGCTTGATCTGCGGTTCGCAGAGGATGACGACCGACGCCGACTGCATGTTCAGCCCGACCCCGCCCGCCTGGATCTGGCTGAGCAGTACGGCGTGGCCGTCCACGGCACCGAAGTCGTCGATCAGCTGCTGGCGGCGGGGGGCCGGAACGCTTCCCGAGAGCGGGCCGAACACGGGTGAATCCAGGGCCTGTCCGACGGTGTGGAGCACCTCGCGGAAGTAGGAGAACACCACGACCTTCAGGCCGTTGCCCGCGGCCTCGGCCACCAGCTCGCGCAGCCGGTTCAGCTTCGCGGACGTGGCGGGCCGGGCGTACGCCGCCCGGCGCATCCGCATGAACTGCCCGGCCTCCACCGCCTCGCGGTAGGCGGCGAGATCGTCCGGGCTGAACCGCTCCCACTCGTCGACCTGCACCAGCGCCGGGAGTTCGGTCAGCACATCCACCTGGTTGCGCCGCAGATAGGCCGGGGCGACCGCCCTGCGGAAGGCGAGCGAACCGGCGGCCCCATGGGTGGTGTGTATCGAAGGGGCCAGCTCCGGCTGGAGATGGCGGACCAGGCTGCGGAACTCCTCGACCCGGTTCTCCATGGGCGTGCCGGTCAGGAACAGCACCCGTTCGGTGTGCTGCGTCCAGCCGGACACCGCCCGGGAGCGGCGGGTGGCGGGGTTCTTGACGTAGTGGGCCTCGTCGACCACCAGCATGCCGGGCCGCACCCCGCAGTCCACGGCGGACGGCAGCGTGTGGAGCGCGTCGAACGTGGTGAGGGCGACGCCTCCTTCGCGGCTCCACGCGTCGAAGGCGGACTGCCGCTCCGGGCCGTGCACCGGCAGGGTGCGCAGGGTCGAGCGGGCGCGGATCTCGCGCGCCCAGTTGATCAGCACGCTCGCCGGGCAGACCACCAGGAAGTGGGTCTCGCCCCGCGCCGAGAGGTGCGCGAGCGCGGCGATGGCCTGGACGGTCTTGCCGAGCCCCATCTCGTCGCCGAGGATCACCCGCTTCTGCGCGAGCGCGAACCGGGCGCCGAAGGACTGGTAGCCGCGCAGCGAGACCCGCAGCTGGGCGTCGTCCAGCCGCAGGCCGCGGACCCGGTCCGCCATCCCGGACGGCAGGAACCCCTCGGCCGCGTCCCGGTCGGGACCGGCACCGGACATCTCGGCGAGCAGGCTGTAGTACTCGGCGGACCGCAGCTCGAAATCCACCCAGGCCGCGACGTCCGACTCGGGGGCCCGCAGCAGGTCGACCGAGACCTGCCCGAACAACAGGGGCAGTTCGCGCTCCTCCGCCTCGACGACGGCGGTGTGCACCTCGGCGACGGCCTCCAGCGCCCGGGAGCGGGCCTGCCGTCCGGTGAACAGCATGCGCAGCCGCCCGCGCGCCGGTCCGGCCGCCTCCAGCAGGGGTTCGAGCCGGCCGGCGAGCCGGCCCGCCGCGTCCACCGCCCGCCGGACGTCGGGACCGGCGTCGACCAGTCGGTGCAGCGCGATGACCAGCGCGGTCGTGGACTCGTCGGGGGCGTCCACGTCTATCCGGACCGCGACCGTCTCCCGTACCGCGTGGGCGATCTGCGCGGCCGCGGCCAGCACCTGGTCGGCGGTCTGCGCGCCGACCCCGGGGATCTGCCGCAGCTCGTAGCGGCTGGTCTCGTGGACCTGGCCGACGGTCGTGAAACCGGCCTGTTCGACCGCGCCGAGCCGCAGCCTGCCCTCGGTGACGTCCTTCAGCCGGGAGGCCGGGATGGCGGCGAGCTCCCGGCGGACCAGGGCGTCGAGCAGCGGATCCAACGCGGTGTGCACGGCGCCGACCGCGCGGGAGTGGTCGGCCAGGACCGTGCGCGCGGTCGCCAGCAGCCGTTCGGCCCGCGTCAGCAGCTCCCGGGCGGCCCTTCCCGTGTGCGTCCCGTCCGCCGTCGGCCCGGCCTGTGTCATGTACGTCCCTCTGTCCGCGCAGCCCCGCTGCCGCCCTGCCCGGCACCAGCCCCGGACGGCTCCTATCGTGCCACGCGGCACCGACAGTCCGGCTGCTCAGGGAGCGGGCGGCCGACGTTCGGCGGGGGAGAGCAGCAGGACCTCCAGCGCCCGTGCGCAGGAACGGGCCTGTGCGAGGAACCAGCCAATGCGGGCGTCCGTGATCACGGCCGGTGTGGCCCGGACCGCCAGGGCGAAGCGGGCATGACCGGCGCCGTCCAGGACCGGGACCGCCAGGGTCCGCACCCCGTGGGCCGACTCGCCGTCGTTGAGCGCGTACGCATCGGCCCGGACCTTCGCCAACTCAACCTCCAGCGCCGCCGGTTCGACGATCGTGCGGTCGGTGAACGCGGGCAGCGGAGGCAGCGAGGCGGGCCCGCCCTCGCCCGGCCGCGCCCAGGCCAGCAGGACCTTGCCGAGCGCGGTGGAGTGCAGCGGCCTGCGCAGCCCGACCTTCGGCGTGACCGAACCGCCCGCGACGATCACCGCGTGGGGGCCGCTGCGCAGCGCCAGGTCGGCGGTGGCGCCGGTGCGCTCGGCGAGATCGGTCAGCTCGGGGGCGGCGAGATGCAGGCCCCGCTGGTGGTACGAGAGCCTGCCCAGCTCGGTCACGGCGGGGCCCAGCCGGTAGCGGGAGGTGCGGGGGTCCTGTTCCAGGAAGCCCGCGGCGAGCAGGGTGCGGGCCAGCCGGTGCGCCGTGGAGACGGAGAGCCCGAGACGGCGGGCGAGGTCGGAGGCGCTGAGGTCGGGGCCGTTGTCGTGGAAACAGTGCAGGACGTCCAGGGCGCGCCGGACCGCCTGCGCGCCTGCGGGGGCGGGCGCCGCCGCGGCCTCGGTCATATCGGTCCACACTCCGCTCATGAGGGGATGGGCATGGCATGTGCTTGCCACATTACGGGAGTGGGGAGGGTGCGGAACGCCGTGGTGAAACACTGTGTTCACACTGAATCCCACATCATGGGAAGCGAGTTGTGGGACGGCCTCGGCGCGTGGCAGTCTCGGCGCGTCATCACCGACGAGCTGAAGGGAGCAGTGCCATGGCCGGACGCCGAACCGCGCCCCCCGCCCACGCCGCTCCGGTCCCGCTCGCCCTGACACTGCGCCGTCACATCGACCTCGCGCGGGTCTCCAGCTCCGCCTGTCGCTGACACCCCCCTTTCTCCCGCGTTCCCCACGCGCCCCCTGTTGCCCTCCGCCGCGGCCGGGGCCCTCGGCCGTACCCGGTGACCGCATCCCGGCGTACCCCGCACCCACTCCGTTTCGCCGACCCCTCGGGAAGACCCCCATGACGCATGCCGTCCTGCCACGGACACTCTGGTTCACCCGCTGCCCCGTCCCCACCGCGACCGGCATCGCCGCCGACCGCCGGTGGCTCACCGAGGAGTTCGCCCCCGACGGCATCACGGTGCGCTCCCTCCAGGACGCGGCGCCCGGCGCCGACCGGGCCGCCCACTTCACCCACGCCCTGCCGGGCCTGTTCCGCGAGGGCGGCAACGTGCCCGCCCTGTGGGCCCGGTCGCGCGGGGAGCGGACCCGGCTGATCGGACTCACCTGGATCGAGGAGCGGCAGACCGTACTCGTCCGCCCTGGCTCCGGGATCCGGGGAGCGGCGGCCCTGCGCGGACTGCGGCTCGCCGTTCCGGTGCACGCCCTCGCCATCGACTTCTGGCGGGCCATGGCGCTGCGCGGCTTCGAGGGCGCGCTCGCCTCCGCCCGGCTCGCCCCGGAAGACGCCGCGTTCGTCGACGTACCCGCCGCCGGACACCCGGGCCAGTGGGCCGCCGAGCTGGCGGCGCTGCGGCGCGGTGACGTCGACGCCGTGTACGTGAAGGGCGCGCTCGCCGTCGAGGCCGCCCGGCGCGAGGGCGCGGAGGTCGCCGTCGAACTCGACGAACTGGCCGACCGCCGGTTCCGGATCAACAACGGCACCCCGCGCCCCATCACCGTCCACCAGCAGCTCCTCGACGACCACCCCGGCCTCGTCGACCGCTTCCTCGCCGTCCTGCTCCGGGCAGCGGACTGGGCCACCGGACAGCCCGCCGAGGTCGCCCGCATCCTCGGCGCCGAGACCGGCGCGGGCGCCGACGGCGTCGCCGGGGCCTACCGGCCCGGCACCCATCTCGCCCTCCACCCCGGTCTCTCCCCGGACCGCCTGGCCCTGCTCGCCGAGCAGGAAGCCGCACTGCGCGCCCACGGCTTCCTGCCCGAACCCGTCGACATCACGGCCTGGGCCGACCCCGAGCCGCTGCGCCGCGCCACCGCGCTGGCCGCCTCCCGCCCCGTCCACCGCGTCCCTTCCCCCGAGTTGTGAGGTCTCCGACACCATGAACCCGTCCCGACCACTGCGCACGGCCGCCGCCGCGCTGCTCACGGCCACCGCGCTCCTCGCCCTCACCGCCTGCGGCTCCTCCGAGGCCGACAGCGGCGGCCGGGGCGCCGGGGGCACGGTGGACATCCGTATCCCCGACCCCGGGAACTCCGGTGTCCTCGCCCTCGGCAAGAAGGACGGCAGCCTCGACAAGGCGCTCGCGAAGGTCGGCGCCACCGTGCGCTGGACCGGCAGCGCGGGCCCCTTCGCCCCCGCGGCCCAGGCGATGAACGCCGACCAGCTGGACATCGCCACCGGCTCCATCACCTCCGGGATCACCTCGCTCGCCCAGCGCCCCGGCTTCAAGTTCTTCACCGCGGTCGCCCCGGACGCGGCCGGTGAGGGCATCCTCGTCAAGAACGGCTCCGGCATCACGTCGGTCAAGGACCTCGTCGGCAGGAAGGTCGCCGTCAACCAGGGCGGCACCGGCGAGTACCTGCTGCTCAAGGCGCTCGCCAAGGCCGGCGTCCCCGCCGACGCGGTCGAGCGGGTCTATCTGCGGCCCGACCAGACGGCCGCCGTCTTCAACGCGGGCAAGGTCGACGCCTGGGCCGTCTGGGCGACCTACGCCGTGGCCGAGATCGGCGGCGGCAAGGCCCACTTCGTCGCCGACGGCGCCGCGATCGGGTCCGACAACTACAGCCTCAACGCCGTGCGCACCGGCTTCGCCGAGCAGCACCCCGCGATCGTCGAGGCGCTCTACCGCTACCTCCACGACGCCAGCGTCAAGGAGAAGCGCGACCCCGCCGCGTACCTCAACGTCTTCACGGACGTCGGACCGACCGCCGTCACCGGCAAGGCGAAGGAGGTCCAGACCGCGTTCACCCGCGAGGGCGGCACGGTCGACCCCATCACGGCCGAGGACATCGAGCGCTTCGAGGCCGTCGCCGGTTTCTACGCCGAGCAGAAGGTCACCACGGAGAAGGTCGACGTCGCCGCCCACCTCCTCGACATCGGGAAACTGAAATGAGCGACGCCGCCCCGTACCCGGGCCTCGTCCGGCCCCGCCCCCAGCGGCGCAAGGCCCGCGGCCGGACCTGGTCCACGACCGTCCGGGCCCTCGGCCCCCTCGCCCTCCTCGCCCTGTGGTGGGCGGCCTCCGCCACCGGGGTCCTCACCCCCGACGTCCTCGCCTCGCCCGCCGGAGTACTGCGCGCGGTGGGGGAGCTGTGGGGCAACGGACAGCTGCCCGACGCACTCACCACCTCCCTCACCCGCTCCGGCCTCGGCCTCCTCATCGGGCTCGCCGCCGGACTGGTCCTCGGCATCACCACCGGATTCACCCGCCTCGGCGACGAACTCCTCGACTCCTCCCTCCAGACCCTGCGCACCATCCCGTTCCTCTCCCTGGTGCCCCTGTTCATGGTCTGGTTCGGGATCAACGAGACCGCGAAGATCCTCCTCATCGCCGTCGCCACCACCTTCCCCATGTACGTCTCGACGTCGAGCGGGGTGCGCGACACCGACCCCAAACTCGTCGAGGCCATGCGCAGCTTCGGCATGGGCCGGTTCGCCCTGGTGCGCGAGGTCGTCCTGCCCGGGGCCCTGCCGTCCCTGCTCGCCGGGCTGCGGCTCTCCATGACCCTCAGCGTCATCGCCCTGATCGCCGCGGAGGAGATCAACGCGACGGCCGGAATCGGCTATCTGATGTCCCAGGCGCAGAGCTACGCCCGCACCGACATCCTCGCCGTCTGCATCCTCGTCTACGGGCTCCTCGGCCTCACCGCCGATGCCGTCGTACGGCTGCTGGAGCGCGTACTGATGCCCTGGCGCACCCCCCGGGGAGCCACCCGATGACCGACCCGACTCCCCGGCCGGCGGTACGGGTGCGCGCACTGCGCCGCGCGTTCGGCGACCGCACCGTGCTCGACGGCCTCCGACTCGACATCGCACGGGGCGAGTTCGTCGCCCTGCTCGGTGCGAGCGGAAGCGGCAAGACGACCCTGCTCCGCATCCTGGGCGCCCTCGACGGCGCCGACGGCGGAGAGGTCCTCGTCCCCGAGGCCCGCACCGTCGTCTTCCAGGAACCCCGCCTCGTACCGTCGAAGAAGGTCCTCGCCAATGTGACGGTGGCCCTGCCGCGCGGCCGCTCCGGAGACGGGCTGCGGGCCCTGGCCGAAGTCGGCCTCGAACGGCACGCCGATGCCTGGCCCGCCACCCTCTCCGGCGGCGAGGCCCAGCGCGTCGCCCTCGCCCGCGCACTGGTCCGCGAACCCGAACTGCTCCTGCTCGACGAGCCGTTCGCCGCACTCGACGCCCTGACCCGGCTCCGGATGCAGGACCTGGTGGGCGAGCTGTGCCGCAGGCACCGGCCCGCCGTCCTCCTCGTCACCCACGACGTGGACGAGGCCGTACGGCTCGCCGACCGGGTCGCCGTGCTGCGCGACGGACGGCTGGTCACCGACGAGCCCGTCACCGTCGACCGGCCACGCGACCCCGGCGACCCCGCCTTCGGCGCGCTGCGCCGACGGCTCCTGGACGACCTCGGGGTCGAGACGGCCCCGCATCCCGCACAGTCCCCCGTACGTACCGAAGTCGGAGTGATCTGAATGACCATCACCATCGGTGTGCACAGCAGCAATCCGTCCCTCTACCACCTCTCCCGGCTCGGCATCGCCCAGGAGGAACTGGCCCCGCTCGGCGAGACCGTCGTCTTCCACCCGTACACCAACGGGGTCCGCACCGGCGAACTCCTCAGCCGGGGCGTCATCGACTTCGGCGGCACCGGCTCCACCCCGCCGGTCACCGCCCAGGCCGCCGGCCACGACATCGTGTACACCGCCGTCTCCGCGCCGCGCCCCGGACACGGCGCGCTGCTCGTCCCGGAGGACAGCCCCGTGCGCACGGTCGCCGACCTCAAGGGCGCCACCGTCCACCTCGCGATCGGCTCCTGGCAGACCCACCTGATCGCCAAGGCGCTCGACGACGCCGGACTCTCCTACGCCGACGACATCACCCCGGTCCGCAGCACCGACGACAGCGAGGAGCTGCTGCGCACCGGCGCCGTCGCCGCCTGGGTGGCCCAGGGCGCCCAGCTCGCCGCCGCCCGACGCACCGGCGGTCTGCGCGTCCTGGTCCGCACCGGGGACCTCATCAGCGACCGTTCCGTCTTCTTCGCCCGCCGCGACCTCGCCGAGAGCCGCCCCGAGGTGATCGAGGCGCTCACCCGCGCCCTGCGGCGCGCCGACGCGTGGGCGGCGGCCAACCCCCGCCGGGCGGCCGAGATCGCCGCCGCCGACCTCGGTGGATCCGCCGACGACTGGGAGACCGCGCTGCGCGCCCTGCCCTGGACGATCGAGCCCGTCAGCGACGCGTTCATCGCCGAGCAGCAGGAGGCGGCCGACATCTTCCACCGCACCGGCTTCATCGACCGCCCGGTCACCGTCGCCGACGCGCTGGCCGGTGCCGGTGCGGACAAGGCGGCATGACGACATGGCGACCGAAGTCCTCTGGTACATCATCCCGCGCGAAGGCGCCTACCCCTGGGAGCCCGAAGGGCGGCGGCCGGTCGACCTCGGCTACCTCGTCCAGCTCGCGGGCACCGTCGAACGCCTCGGCTACAGCGGTGCGCTGCTCGCCACCGACCTGTACGACGTCTGGCCGCTCGGCAGCGCGCTGGCGGCCTCCACCAGCACCCGGTTCAAGCCCCTGCTGGCGGTCCATCCCGGTCTGATCGCGCCCACCCTGCTGGCCAAGACGGCCCTGAGCTTCGACCACCTCTTCGGCGGCCGGCTCCGCTTCAACGTCGTCAACGGCTCGACGAAGTCGCTCCAGGAGTACGGACTCCACGTGGAACACGACGAGCGGTACGAACTGAGCGCCGAGTACTGGTCGATCGTCAAACGGCTCACCGCCGGCGAGGTCTTCGACCACCGGGGCCGCTTCTACGATCTGAGGAACGCGGGCGCGTCCCTCAGGGAGCTGACACCGGTCCAGGAGCCGCACATCCCGCTGTGGTTCGGCGGCTCGTCCGACCCCGGCATCGAGATGGCGGCCGAGCACGTCGACGTCTTCCTCACCTGGGGCGAACCCCCGCACCTGCTCAAGGAGAAGCTGGACCGGGTCAGGGAGCGGGCCGCCGCGTACGGCCGGACGCTCAGGATCGGGCTCCGCCTCCACCTCATCGTCCGCGACACGGAGGACGAGGCATGGGCGGCGGCCGACCGGCTCCTCGACGTGACGAGCGCGGCCACGTACGCCCGGCAGCTCGGCGACCGGGCGGGCGAGGACGGGGTGGGCTGGCAGCGCCAGTTCCGCCAGCACGGCGGCAGGGTTCCCGCGCATGCCCGGGAGCTGGAGACGCACCCCAACATGTGGCCGGGCATGAGCCTGTTCCGCCCCGGTCCGGGCACCGCGGTCGTCGGCTCGACGGCCCAGGTCGTCGAGCGTCTCGCGGAGTTCCAGGACCTGGGCGTCGACACCTTCATCCTCTCCGGCAACCCGCTGCTGGAGGAGGCCTACCGGGTGGCCGAGACGGTGCTCCCGGCCCTGGGGATCACACGCTGACCCCGGCCGGGGAGCGGGAGCGTACGGGTCGGCGGCCCCGCTCCCCGGCGGGCGTGCGTGCCGGGCACCGCACGGCAGGCGGCAGTCCGAAGACGGGGCCCGGCCCGGTCCCGGCCACGAGGGTGCCGCAGAGCTGACCGGAAGTCATCGGCGCGCCGCATTGATGGCGCGTTGATCAGTCGTTTATCGCGACCGGGCACTGTGGACCGCATGCTGATCAACACCGTGACCGACCCCGCTCTCGCCTGGCAGGAGACAGCGCTGTGCGCCCAGGCGGGGCCCGAGTTCTTCTTCCCGGCCCCCGGCAGCTCGACCCGTGAGGCCAAGCAGCTCTGCAACGCCTGCGAGGGGCGCGAGGCCTGTCTGGAATACGCCCTCGCCAACGACGAGCGTTTCGGCGTCTGGGGCGGACTGTCCGAAAAGGAGCGGGAGCGGCTGCGCAGAGCCGACCGCGCGTAGCCCGTCCCCACGCGCTGCGGGCGCGCGGGGACGGGCCGTACCGGCCACGGCGCGGCGTGCCGTGCCGCAGGGCGGCTCGCCCCGGGAACCGCGGCGCCGGGCGGCGGGGCGTGCGGCGGGCGGCCGACGTCCGGGACCGGGGGCCGTATCAGGACGGCCGGCCCGGCCTGGGACGATGTCCGGATGAACGATCACGACCGGGACGATCTGCTCGCGACGGCGGTGCGGCTGCGCACCGAGGGCCGTCAGGAGGAGGCACGGCAGCGGCTGCTGACCCTCGCCGCCGCGCTCCCCGAGGACGCGGAGATCGCGTACCAGACGGCCTGGGCCCACGATGTGCTCGGCCTGGAGGCCGAGGCGGTGCCCTTCTACGTACGCTCCCTGGCCGGGACCGGGCTGTCGGAGGAGGACCGCAGGGGCGCTCTGCTCGGGCTGGGCAGCACCTATCGGGTGCTCGGGCGGTACGAGAAGGCCGTCGAGGTGCTGCGCGGCGGGGCCGAGGAGTTCCCCGGTGACGGTGCGCTGCGGACGTTCCTCGCGATGGCTCTCTTCAATACCGGCGAGCACCACGAGGCCATGCGGCTGCTGCTGGAACTGCTCGCGTCCGGCAGCACCGATCCGTCCGTGCATGAGTACCGGGCGGCGATCGAGTACTACGCGCGGGACCTGCACGCGACGGTGTGAGACCGGTCGGCGCCCCCGGTCCGCAGGGCGGAGCGCCGCGACGGCGCCCCTCTCCCCTCCGGCGGACCGGCGGCCTCCGGGGCCGTCAGGCCCCGGCGCGCGCCGCCATCCGCGCCTTGCGCGCCGCCAGCTTCTCGTCGAACTTCGACGCCTCGCTGTCCAGGCCGCCCATGTACAGCCCCAGTTCCTCCTGCGCCTTCAGGCCCTCGGGGCCCAGGCCGTCGATGGAGAGGACCTTCAGGTAGCGCAGCACGGGCTGGATCACGTCGTCGTGGTGGATGCGCATGTTGTAGATCTCGCCGATCGCCATCTGCGCGGCGGCCCGCTCGAAGCCCGGCATGCCGTGACCGGGCATCCGGAAGTTGACGACGACGTCGCGCACGGCCTGCATCGTCAGGTCGGGCGCCAGCTCGAAGGCCGCGCCGAGGAGGTTGCGGTAGAAGACCATGTGCAGGTTCTCGTCGGTCGCGATCCGCGCCAGCATGCGGTCGCAGACCGGGTCGCCCGACTGATGGCCGGTGTTGCGGTGCGAGACGCGGGTGGCCAGCTCCTGGAACGCCACATACGCCACGGAGTGCAGCATCGAGTGGCGGTTGTCCGACTCGAAGCCCTCCGCCATGTGCGCCATCCGGAACTGCTCCAGCTTGTCCGGGTCGACCGCCCGCGACGTGAGCAGGTAGTCACGCATCACGATGCCGTGCCGGCCCTCCTCCGCCGTCCAGCGGTGCACCCAGGTGCCCCAGGCGCCGTCACGGCCGAAGAGGGAGGCGATCTCGTGGTGGTAGCTGGGGAGGTTGTCCTCGGTCAGCAGGTTCACCACCAGGGCGATCTTGCCGATGTCGGTGACCTTGGACTGGTCGGCCTGCCAGGCCTCGCCGTCCTCGAAGACGCCGGGGAAGTTCCGTCCGTCGGAGAACGGCACGTACTCGTGGGGCATCCAGTCCTTGGCGACCTTGAGATGGCGGTTGAGCTCCTTCTCCACCACCTCTTCCAGGGCGTACAGCAGCTGGGCGTCGGTCCACGCCTTGGGGCTGCCGAGGTGGGGAGCGGTGATCGTCACGGGGACTCCTGGGGACGGGAGAATTACCTACGGATACGTAGGTTACGAGACCGTAGGTTAAAGCGGAGGTAAGCCCACCGCCAACCCGGTCGCCCCGATGCCCGGTTACGTAACGTTATGCGTGGGGGTGTGGCCCGCCTCCGAACCGCCGTGCCTCCGGTGACGGACGGTGGGCGCCGGGACCGGCCGGCCCCCGGCCGCGGGGCGCTCTGAGCTGTCGGCGTACTCGGAGCGGACGCGTGGGGGCGACGGCACGGTCGGGCCGCACGGTCAGAGCAGATGGTCGGCCGCGCCGGACTTCACCGCGGAGATCAGCGCCCGCAGTGCCTCCAGGGAGTCGCTGACGTATGTGGTGGCGTCCGTGGTGGAGCCGATGTACGCCCTGCCCTGGTCGTCGAGTCCGAAGCGGAAGCAGTTGGCGCCCTCGCTGCAGAAGGCTTCGTCCCACCGGATGTCGGTCATGGTCACTCTCCTCAGAGGTCCTGGGCTATGGAACGGATGAAGTCGCGCGACTCCTCGGCAGGCATCGCGAGTGCGCGCAGGCGCTCCAACAGGCCGCGGTAGCGGCGCAGTTGCATGTCGGAGTCCAGCAGCATCGAACCATGCGAGGAGTCGAGCTGTACGGTGTCGAGCTGCGGCACCGCCGCGCCCACGTAGGTGAACGACTGTCCCGCGCCCGGGAAACCGCCGGCCGCGAACGGGATCACCCGGACGGTGATCCGGTCCCGCTCGGACTGCCCGAGGATGTGGTCGAGCTGGGCCCGCGCCACCTTCGGGCCGCCGAACTGCATGCGCAGCGCCGCCTCGTGGATCACGGATTCGTACAGCGGCGGAACGTCCCGTTCCAGCACCTCCTGGCGGCGCAGCCGCAGCGAGAGCCGGGCCAGCAGATCGGGTCCGGGCAGGCGCGGATCGGCGGTGTCGAAGACGGCCCGCGCGTGCTCCTCGGTCTGGAGCAGACCGGGGATGTGTGTGGTGGTGGAGGTGGTCAACTCCGCCGCGTGGTATTCGAGTTCGGCGATGTCGAGCAGGGCGGGCAGCAGCATGCCGCGATGCTCCTCCCACCAGCCCCTGGCGCGTTCCTGGGCCATCGCGGCGAGCAGGTCGACCAGTCCGGTGTCCGGGCATCCGTAGTTGAACGCGAGTGTGCGCACCCGCTCGGCGCTGATGCCGAACCGTCCCGATTCGATGTTCGGGATGCGGGTGCGGTCGACGCCGAGCAGGGCGGCGGCCTGCTGCACCGGCATGCCCGACTGCTCGCGCAGTTTGCGCAGTTCGTACCCGAGTCGCTGCTGCCGGGCGGTCGGGGTGCTTCTGGGCGGCACGGAATGGCTCCTTCCGGTGAGGGGGAACGAAATGACCGGAAGCGCACAACTGGTAGCACTGTGCTCCATGGTGCGCTACGGTCGGTAGCGCAAGTCTCACACGGGGCGACCGCGCCTATGTGTGATCGTCACCACAATTACCGAAATGTGAGCATCTTGATGAAAGGCGCACTGCGTTGTCTCCCGGCTGTCGCACCTGCCGGGCCCCACCCGCCGGTGGCCGACAACCTGAGTTATTCGTTCGCACTGCCCGGCGGCGCCTTCTGCGCCGGTCTCGCACGCGGGGCCGTCGGCGACCTCCTCACCCGGCACGGCCTCGCGGAGCTGCGGGAGACGGCGGTCCTGGCCGCCTCCGAACTGGTCGGCACCGCCTACCGGTTCACCCCGGACCGGGAGATGCTGCTGCGGGTGCACTGGCAGTTCGACGCCCTCCGCATCACGCTCTACGACCAGCACCCCTCCCACGGCTCGGCCGTGACGTCCGAGCGGTGCCGCGAGCGCCGCAACGAGAGCATGTGGCTGCTGGCCGCCGCGGTCGACGCGCACGGCGGGGACTGGGGCCTGGCGCCCGCGCTGACTCCGTCGGGCGGCTGCAAGGCCTGGGCCTTACTCCACCGGTGACCCGCACCGTCCGCGCACGGCGCCCCCGGCGGTGCGGGCCGCCGCGCGCGCGGTCAGCAGGGGCCGCCGAGCAGATCGGTCAGACTGCCGTCCAGGTCCAGGAACCGGTGCTCGTCGCCGGCCGGCACCATGTCCTGCGCCCGTTCCAGGAAGCGCCGCAGCTCCGCCGTGCGGACGTGCACCATGGCGATGCCCTCGGCGGCGTGGAACTCCAGGACCGTACGGTCGTAGCCGAACGGCCTGACGCGTACGTCCCCCACACCGGCCGGTCCGTCCATCCCCGCGGTCAGCAGCTCCCGGGAGAACTCCCAGGCGACCTCGGTGCCTTCCAGGGTCGCCGGGGCGGGGAAGGCCATGCGCACGGCGAACGGATCCTTCGGGTCGTACTGCAAGGTGGCGGGAAGGGTCTCCATCCGCGGCGCGGATGCGACCATGCGGGCCTGCACGGACTGCTGGATGACGGTGGACAAGACCTGCTCCCTTTCTCGGCCAGATGAACGGTTCCCGGCACCGATGAAGACGACGGAGGCCCCGCATCCGTGCACCGGAAGGGGGCGTGAGCTGCGTCACCGCCCGCGGCCGCGCCGCGCGGCCCGTTCCCGGCGAGCCCTGGACGGGGCCCGGCTCGTGGGCTAGCTTCCAGCGCCATGAGGGTCAAGGGGAAGACGAGACGACTGATGTCATGGGGGCTCTGCGCGGCCGCGCTGACCGCCGCACTGGCCGCACCGCCCGCCGCGGCGGCTCCGGGGGACCGGCACCGGCCCGGCGAGCGGCCGGTCTGGACGCTCACCGACACCGGGACCGACGCCCGCTTCCGCGGCCTCGCCGCCGTGAGCCGCCGCACCGCCTGGGTCGCGGGTACGAAGGGCACGGTGCTGCGCACCTCCGACGGCGGCCGGCACTGGCGCGACGTGTCACCGCCGGGCGCGGCACAGGAGGCGCTGGAGTTCCGCGACATCGAGGCCTTCGACGCCCGGCGCGCGGTGGCGCTGGCCATCGGCGAGGGCGAGGCCTCCCGGGTGTACCGCACCGACGACGGGGGAGCGACCTGGACGGAGTCGTTCCGCAACACCGACGCGCGTGCCTTCTACGACTGCCTCACCTTCTTCGACAGCAGGCACGGGCTGGCGATGAGCGATCCGGTGGACGGCAGATACCGCATCCTGTCCACCGCGGACGGCGGCCGGAACTGGCGGGTGCTGCCCACCCGGGGCATGCCCGAGGCGCAGCCGGGCGAGGCGGGGTTCGCCGCCAGCGGCCAGTGCCTGGTCTCCTCGGGTCCCCGGGACGTCTGGCTGGCGACCGGCGGCGCCGCCACCGCGCGGGTGCTGCACTCCGCGGACCGCGGGCTGACCTGGACCGCGTCCGCGTCGACGATCCCGGCCGGCGACCCGGCCCGGGGCGTCTTCGGACTGGCCTTCCGCGACCGGCACCACGGCATCGCGGTCGGCGGCGACTACCGGGCCGGGGAGCCCTCGCCGGACGCCGCGGCCGTGACGGGCGACGGCGGCCGCACCTGGCGGCAGGCCGCGGCCCCGCCGCCCGCCTATCGCTCGGGGGTCGCCTGGCTGCCGCACAGCAGGTCCGGCGCGCTGGCGGTCGGCCCGACCGGAACCGACCTCACCACGGACGGCGGCCGCACCTGGCGCACGGTCGACACCGGGTCGTACGACACCGTCGACTGCGCACCGGACGGCGGCTGCTGGGCCGCGGGCGAGCAGGGACGGGTGGCGCGCGCGGGGCGCTGAGCGCGGCCGCGACTCCTCCGGGGGCGGGACGAGATCCCCGCCCGCCTCCGGGGGCAGAGCCCGCTATCCGGGCAACTGCTGCCGGTACGGGGCGAGTTCCTCCGAGGTCTTCGTCGCGATGAACTCCGTGATCCGGTACGCGCAGACGCCCTGCCGCGCGAACGGATCGGCCGCGACCGTCTCCTCGATCCGGGCGCGGTCGTCGCCCACGGCGAGGATCACCCCGCCGTCGCGCGGGTTCTTGCGGCCCGAGGCGATGAACACCCCGGCCGCGTACTGCGTGTCCAGCCAGGCGACGTGGTCCGGCAGCAGCGCGTCCACGCGCTCGACGGGGGCGGTGTAGGTCAACTCCAGTACGAACATGATCGCCAGGCTACGGGACGCGTCCCGGCGGCCCCCGGGCACCGTCCGGGTCTTTCGCCCGGATCGGGCCGGGACCGGGGAGCGGGGCACACGGCCCCGGCGTGATCCGGGCGAAAGACCCCCGGGGCTGTCCCGTGATTCCCGGTGGATCGGCGCGCGGAGTCGGACGCGGTGCGCCGCGAGGCGCAGGGGCGCCCGAATACCGGATGTGTCCGGGCGTTCCGACAACGCGGCGAGGTGCCGTGGCTGTCGCCGCGCGCCCGCCAGGACGTACGGGACAGCCCTTAGACTCGGCGTCACGATGACAGACCTTCCGATGCCGGCCGACGAGGCCGAGGCCCGAGCCGTCCAGGACGCCCTGCGCACCCGCGTGGTGCTCGACGAACCCGGCCCGCCGCCCGGCACCGGGCGGGTCACCGGGGTCGATGTCGCCTACGACGACGAGCGCGATGCCGTCGTCGCGGCCGCGGTCGTCCTGGACGCGGCGACGCTCGACGTGGTCGCCGAGACCACCGCCGTGGGCCGGATCACCTTCCCGTACGTCCCCGGCCTCCTCGCCTTCCGGGAGATCCCGACCGTGCTGGCCGCCCTCGAATCCCTGCCGGTCGACCCGGGGCTCGTGATCTGCGACGGATACGGCCGGGCGCACCCGCGCCGCTTCGGGCTCGCCGCCCACCTCGGGGTGCTCACCGGTCTCCCGGTGTTCGGCGTCGCCAAGAACCCCTTCACCTTCTCCTACGAGCAGCCGGGCCCCCGCCGGGGCGACTGGTCGCCGTTGCTGGACGGTGAGGAGGAGGTCGGCCGGGCGCTGCGCACCCAGGACGGGGTCAAACCCGTCTTCGTCTCCGTCGGGCACCGGACCGGCCTGGACAACGCCTGCGCCCACACCCTGCTGCTGGCCCGTGACTTCCGCCAGCCGGAGACCACCCGCAGGGCCGACGCGCTCTGCCGGCGGACCCTGCGGGAGGCGACCGTCTGAGCCCGCTCCCCGGCCCCTGGCCGGATCCGGCGGGCCGCCGGTAGGTTCTGTGCGGTGGACGAGAGGGAGACGCGGGGCCGGACGGCGACGGGCGACGGGGCACGAATCCGCTGGGTGGCGCGGGGCGACACCACGCGGAGGCCCCCCGTGGTCATGCTCCACGGCGGGCCGGGACTGCCGGACTACCTGCACGACGTCGCCGCGACCGTGGCGGACCTCGCGCCCGTGTACCGCTACGACCAGCGCGGTACGGCCGGGTCCCCGTGGCAGGGCCGTCACACCTTCGCCCGGCACGTCGACGACCTCGCCGAGCTCCTCGACGCCTGGGAAGCGCCCTCGGCGGTGCTGGTCGGACACTCCTACGGAGCCGCCCTGGCCGCCCGCTTCTGCCTCGCGCACCCGGGCCGGGTGGCCGCGATGCTGCTGATGTGCGGACCGTTCGTCGGCGAGTGGCGCACGGGCGACCGGGCGGCACGTGAGCGCCGCATGACCCCGGCGCAGCGGGAACGGCTCCAGGAGTTGCAGCGCTCGGCGCACCGCACGAAGGACCAGGAGACCGAGTTGCTCGCGCTCTCCTGGTTCACCGACCACGCCGACCCCGTACGAGGCCGGCGCTGGGCCGAGCAGGGAGCCCGGCAACGCCGCCCGGTCAACTGGGCCATGAACCGTGAGCTGGGCGAGGAAGGGCGTGCGGACCCGCTCGACCGGCATCTCGACGAGCTGCGCGACCGCCTGCCCGCGCGGGCGGAGATCCTCGGCGGAGCGGAGGACCCCCGCCCGGTGTCGGCACTCGCGTCACTCGCGCGGCGGCTCGGTGTCCCGCTGACCCGGATCGAGGCCGCGGGACACGAACCCTGGCTCGAACAGCCCGAAGTCACCCGTGCGCACCTGCGGAGATTCGTACGCGGCGCGCCAGGGCCGTCCGGCCCGGACCCGCACGCGTCGCGCGCCGGGGGCTGAGGACGACGGATCGGCGGACCCGTTCGGGAAGCCGCGCCCGCCGTCGTCCTCCTGCCCGCTCCGGCTCGGGACGCGGAGAACGGCCTGGTGTGTCCGGCGGGCGCGGTCCACTCCGCCGGGACGGCGCGGCAGGCAGCGCAGGTCGTGGGACAAGCTGAGTACCCGTACGGATACCGTTTGCCGATCATGACCGGCAAGCTTGCCCATATGAACGAACATCGAACGTCCACACGACCCGGCACCGTCTATCTCGCTCAGCGCCGGGTCGCGGTGGGGATGACACTCGGCATGATCGCGGGGGTGGCCTGGGCCGTCTCGATGATCGTCACGCTGGTGTCCTGGGCGCTCTGAGCCCGCCCCGCCGAACGCCGCCGCTCCCGCCCGGCGCCCGTACGGCTCAGCGGGTGGCCGCCACCCGGAAGCGCAGACCGGCCGAGCGCAGCCGCTCCAGGAGCGCGTCCCCCATCGCGGCGGCCGTGGTGACCTGCCCCGAGGTCGGCGGGAGTTCGTCCAGGGCGAGGCAGAGCGCGGACTGGGCCAGCATCTTCGCCGTCTCGCCGTAGCCGGGGTCGCCGCCCGAGACCTCGGTGAAGACCCGGTGGCCGCCGCCCGCGCCGACGAAGCGCACGGTGAACCAGCTGCGCGCGCGCCGCTCCGCGTCCGGGCCCCGGCCCGGCTCGTACCGGTCCATCAGCCAGGACCGGGCCGCCGGAACCTGTGCGGCACCCAGCAGCGCGCCGACCGCGGCGGCACCGCCGAGGGCCATGGGCAGGTGCCGTACCGAGGCGAAGTGGCGGTAGCGGAAGTCGGGGCCGTACCGGGCGAGCGCCCGCGCGGAGCGCTCGACGACCCGGGGGTCCAGGGTCGGCAGCGGGAGCGCCCAGGTGCCGGTCTCCGCGCTGAAGTGCGGCGCGCCGAGCGGGGCACGGGCCCTGCGGGCGACCAGCCGGGGCTCGTGCAGCCGCCGTTCCCGGGCCGCGCCCAGCATCCGCGGCCCCCGGCCCATCGCGGTGAGCGCCGAGGCGAACGTACCGCCGGAGAAGAGGGCGTTGCTGCGTACGAACCCGTCGACGGCCAGCGGCACGTCCCGCGGGAGCTGCCGGACGGTGAAGTACACCCCGAGGTCGTGCGGCACCGAGTCGAAGCCGCAGGCGTGCACGATCCGGGCCCCGGTCTCGCGGGCCCGCGCGTCGTGCTCCAGATACATCCGGTCCACGAACTCCGCCTCACCGGTGAGGTCCGCGTAGTCCGTCCCCGCCTCGGCGCAGGCCGCCACCAGCTTCTCGCCGTACCAGACGTAGGGGCCCACCGTCGTGGCCACCACATGGGCCGATTCGGCGAGTTCGCGCAGGGCGTGCGCGTCGTCGGCGTCGGCGTGCAGCAGCGGGAGGTCCGCGTGGCGCGGGTCGCTCGCGGCGAGCCGTTCACGCAGGCGCTCCAGCTTGGCCCGGTCGCGTCCGGCCACCGCCCAGCGGCAGCCGGCGGGTGCGTGGGCGGCCAGATATTCGGCGGTGAGGGCGCCCACGAAACCGGTGGCGCCGAAAAGGACCACGTCATAGGGGCGTCGTGCGTCGTTCTGCCTGTTCACGCGTGCCTCCGCGGGGGGCTGGTGCCGGTGTGGCAGCCAGAGGTTAGCGGAGGGGGTCGTGGCGGTGTGCGGCAGGGCGGCACCGGTGGGGGAGGATCCGGAGGAAGCACTCGGAACGTCCGGCAGCGGATCGCGCGGCGGCGCGGGGCCGGGGCACGCGCCTCGCGGCGGCGTCGGTCACCACGGCTCGCTCCTCCGCCCCGCGACGCGGGCGCCCGGCCCGCTGCTCCACCCGTGCCGCGTGCCGCCGGACGCTCTAAGCGCTTGCTCGGCCAAAAGGGTTGTGCGGAGCGCGGTGCGTTCTTAGCATCATCGATGTTACATCAGTTGTGTCATACCGCTGGGGGCTTGATGGCAACGACGGACCACGGCTCGCACGGCCCGCTGGCAGGGGTGCGGGTGGTCGAACTGGCAGGCATCGGGCCCGGCCCGTTCGCCGCGATGCTCCTGGCCGATCTCGGTGCGGACGTCGTCAGGGTCGACCGGCCCGGCGGCGCCGGGCTGGGCATCGACCCCGCGTACGACCTCACCAACCGCAACAAGCGTTCCGTGCTCGTCGACCTCAAGGCCGAGGGCGGAGCCGCCGCGGTGCTCGAACTGGCCGAGCGCGCCGACATCCTGATCGAGGGTTACCGCCCGGGTGTCGCCGAACGTCTCGGCGTCGGACCCGATGCCGCGCTGGCCCGCAATCCGCGGCTCGTGTACGGGCGGATGACCGGCTGGGGCCAGGACGGACCGCTCGCCGAACGGGCCGGGCACGATGCCGCCTACATCGCGCTGACCGGCACCCTCTCCATGATCGGCAGGGCCGGGGAGCCGCCCGTCCTCCCGGCCAATCTCGTCGGGGACTACGCGGGCGGTTCGCTCTATCTCGTCGTCGGGGTGCTCGCCGCGCTCCAGCACGCCCGCACCCCCGGCGGCCGGGGTCAGGTCGTGGACGCCGCGATCGTGGACGGGGCCGCCCACCTCGCCACGATGATCCACGGCATGCTGGCGGCCGGCGGCTGGCAGGACCGGCGCGGCTCCAACCTCCTGGACGGCGGCTGCCCGTTCTACGGCACCTACGAGACCGCCGACGGCCAGTACATGGCGGTCGGGCCGCTGGAGCAGCGGTTCTACGAGGAGTTCGGCAGGCTCCTCGGCATCGAGGACACGGCCCCGGACCGGAGCGACATCACCCGGTGGGAGGAGCTGCGCACGGTCGTCGCCGACCGGTTCCGGACCCGTACGCGTGCCGAGTGGACCGAGGTGTTCGAGGGATCGGACGCCTGCGTCGCCCCGGTCCTCTCGCTCCGCGAGGCGCCCCACCACCCGCACATCGCCGCCCGCGCCACCTTCGTCGAGCACGGCGGCCTCACCCAGCCTGCGCCCGCGCCCCGATTCTCCGCGACCCCCGCCTCCGTACGCCGGGGCCCCGCGCGACCCGGTGCGGACACCGCGGCCGTCGCCGCCGACTGGGACGTACCCGGTCTCGCGGCACCGTGATCCCCGCCGGGCCCCGACCGGCCCGGCCCGCGCCCACCCCGAGAACCGGCTCCAGGAGGCCCGCAGTGCAGCGGCAGATCTTCACCGAAGAGCACGACGCGTTCCGCGAGACCGTGCGCACCTTCCTCAGCAAGGAGGTCCTCCCGCACTACGAGCAGTGGGAGCGGGACGGCATCGTCTCCCGCGAGGCCTGGCTCGCGGCCGGCCGCCAGGGGCTGCTGGGCCTCGCCGTACCCGAGGAGTACGGGGGCGGCGGCAACACCGACTTCCGCTACAGCGCCGTGCTCGCCGAGGAGTTCACCCGGGCCGGCACCCCCGGCCTCGCGCTCGGGCTGCACAACGACATCATCGGTCCCTACCTCACCGGTCTGGCCACCGACGCGCAGAAGCGGCGCTGGCTGCCCGGCTTCTGCAGCGGCAGGACCATCACCGCCATCGCCATGACCGAGCCCGGCGCGGGCTCCGACCTCCAGGGCATCCGCACCACCGCCGAGGACAAGGGCGACCACTGGCTGCTCAACGGGTCCAAGACCTTCATCTCCAACGGCATCCTCGCCGACCTGGTCGTCGTCGTCGCGAAGACCACCCCGCAGGGCGGCGCGAAGGGGCTCTCGCTGATCGTCGTCGAACGCGGCGCGGAGGGCTTCGAGCGGGGACGCAACCTCGACAAGATCGGCCAGAAGTCCCAGGACACCGCCGAGCTGTTCTTCAACGACGTGCGCGTGCCCAAGGAGAACCTGCTCGGTGAGCGGGACGGCGCCTTCATCCATCTGATGACCAACCTCGCGCAGGAGCGCATGGGCATAGCGGTGGCCGGAATCGCCGCGGCGGAACACCTGCTGGAGATCACCACACGGTACGTCAAGGAGCGCGAGGCCTTCGGACGGCCGCTCGCCAAGCTCCAGCACATCAGGTTCGAGATCGCCGAGATGGCCACCGAGTGCGCCGTCACCCGCGCCTTCCTCGACCGCTGCATCGTCGACCACTGCGACGGGACCCTCGACGCCGTGCACGCCTCGATGGCCAAGTGGTGGGCCACCGAACTGCAGAAGCGCGTCGCCGACCGCTGTCTCCAACTGCACGGCGGCTACGGCTACATGACGGAGTATCCGATCGCCAGGGCGTTCACCGACGGCCGTATCCAGACCATCTACGGCGGCACGACCGAGATCATGAAGGAGATCATCGGCCGCTCGCTGCTCGCCTGACCCGTCGCACAACCACCCCGAAAGGCTGCTGACTTGAGTACCGAAGCATTCGTCTACGACGCGATCCGCACCCCGCGCGGCCGCGGCAAGGCCAACGGCGCCCTGCACGGCACCAAGCCGATCGACCTGGTCGTCGGCCTCATCCATGAGATCCGCGGCCGCTTCCCCGGCCTCGACCCGGCGGCCATCGACGACATCGTCCTCGGCGTGGTCAGCCCGCTCGGCGACCAGGGCTCCGACATCGCCCGTATCGCCGCCATCGCCGCCGGGCTCCCGGACACCGTCGCCGGAGTCCAGGAGAACCGCTTCTGCGCCTCGGGCCTGGAGGCCGTCAACCTGGCCGCCGCGAAGGTCCGCTCGGGCTGGGAGGACCTCGTGCTCGCGGGCGGCGTCGAGTCGATGTCCCGCGTCCCGATGGGCTCCGACGGCGGCGCCTGGGCGATGGACCCGATGACCAACTTCGAGACCGGCTTCGCCCCGCAGGGCGTCGGCGCCGACCTCATCGCCACCATCGAGGGCTTCTCCCGCCGCGACGTGGACGAGTTCGCCGCGCTCTCCCAGGAGCGCGCCGCCGAGGCGTGGAAGGACGGCCGCTTCGCGCGCTCCGTCGTCCCCGTCAAGGACCGCAACGGCCTCGTCGTGCTCGACCACGACGAACACATGCGGCCCGGCACCACCGCCGACTCGCTCGCCGCACTCAAGCCCTCCTTCGCGGCGATCGGCGAGATGGGCGGCTTCGACGCGGTGGCGCTCCAGAAGTACCACTGGGTCGAGAAGATCGACCACGTCCACCACGCCGGCAACTCCTCCGGCATCGTCGACGGCGCCGCGCTCGTCGTGATCGGCAACCAGGAGGTCGGCGAGCGCCACGGACTGACGCCGCGCGCCCGGATCGTCTCCGCCGCCGTCTCCGGCTCCGAGCCGACCATCATGCTGACCGGCCCCGCCCCCGCCACCCGCAAGGCGCTCGCCAAGGCCGGGCTGACCATCGACGACATCGACCTGGTCGAGATCAACGAGGCGTTCGCCGGCGTCGTGCTCCGCTTCGCCCGGGACATGAAGCTCCCGATCGACAAGATCAACGTCAACGGCGGCGCCATCGCCCTCGGCCACCCGCTCGGCGCCACCGGCGCGATGATCCTCGGCACGCTCATCGACGAACTGGAGCGCCGCGACCAGCGCTACGGCCTCGCCACCCTCTGCGTCGGCGGCGGCATGGGCGTCGCCACCGTCATCGAGCGTCTCTGACCGTCCCCGGCCACCCCTGCTTACGGAGAAGACAGACACATGACCGAGAGCACGACCATCCGCTGGGAACAGGACGAGACCGGCGTCGTCACCCTCGTACTCGACGATCCCGACCAGTCCGCCAACACGATGAACCAGGCCTTCAAGGACTCCATCGCGGCCGTCGCGGACCGCGCCGAGGCCGAGAAGGACACCATCCGCGGCATCATCTACACCTCCGCCAAGAAGAGCTTCTTCGCGGGCGGCGACCTCAAGGACATGATCAAGGTCGGTCCCGAGAACGCCCAGCAGGCCTTCGACACCGGCACCGCCATCAAGAACTCGCTGCGCCGCATCGAGACCCTGGGCAAGCCCGTGGTCGCCGCCATCAACGGCGCGGCCCTCGGCGGCGGTTACGAGATCGCGCTCGCCTCGCACCACCGCGTCGCGCTCGACGCGCCCGGTTCCCGGATCGGCCTGCCCGAGGTCACCCTCGGCCTGCTGCCCGCGGGCGGCGGCGTCACCCGCACCGTACGCCTCATGGGCATCGCCGACGCCCTGCTGAAGGTCCTCCTCCAGGGCACCCAGTACACCCCGCGGCGCGCCCTGGAGAACGGTCTGGTCCACGAGGTCGCCGCCACCCGCGAGGAGATGCTCGAAAAGGCCCGCGCCTTCATCGACGCCCACCCCGAATCCCAGCAGCCCTGGGACGTCAAGGGATACCGGATCCCCGGCGGCACCCCGTCCAACCCGAAGTTCGCCGCCAATCTGCCGGCCTTCCCCTCGAACCTGAAGAAGCAGCTCGCCGGGGCCCCGATGCCCGCGCCCCGCAACATCCTGGCCGCCGCCGTCGAGGGCTCCCAGGTCGACTTCGAGACCGCCCTGACCATCGAGGCCCGCTACTTCACCGAGCTGGTCACCGGCCAGGTCGCGAAGAACATGATCCAGGCGTTCTTCTTCGACCTCCAGGCCGTCAACTCCGGCGCCAGCCGCCCCAAGGGCATCGAGGAGCGCCAGGTCACCAAGGTCGCCGTGCTCGGCGCCGGGATGATGGGCGCGGGCATCGCGTACTCCTGCGCCCGCGCCGGGATCGACGTCGTGCTCAAGGACGTCTCCGCCGAGGCGGCGGCCAAGGGCAAGGCGTACAGCGAGAAGCTGCTCGACAAGGCGCTCTCCCGGGGCCGCACCACCGAGGCGAAGCGCGACGAGCTGCTGGCCATGATCACCCCGACCGGCGACCCGGCCGACCTCGCGGGCTGCGACGCCGTCATCGAGGCCGTCTTCGAGGACACCGCGCTCAAGCACAAGGTCTTCCAGGAGATCCAGGACATCGTCGAGCCGGACGCGCTGCTCTGCTCCAACACCTCGACCCTGCCCATCACCGTCCTCGCCGAAGGCGTCTCGCGCCCGGCCGACTTCATCGGACTGCACTTCTTCTCGCCCGTGGACAAGATGCCGCTGGTGGAGATCATCAAGGGCGAGCAGACCGGTGACGAGGCGCTGGCCCGCGCCTTCGACCTGGTCCGCCGGATCAAGAAGACCCCGATCGTCGTCAACGACTCACGCGGCTTCTTCACCTCGCGCGTCATCGGCCAGTTCATCAACGAGGGCGTCGCCATGGTCGGCGAGGGCGTCGAGCCCGCGTCCGTGGAACAGGCCGCGGCGCAGTCCGGCTACCCGGCCAAGGTGCTCTCGCTGATGGACGAGCTGACGCTGACCCTGCCCCGCAAGATCCGCAACGAGACCAGGCGGGCCGTCGAGGAGGCCGGCGGCACCTGGCCCGGACACCCCTCGGACGCGGTGATCGACCGGATGGTCGACGAGTTCGGCCGGACGGGACGCAGCGGCGGCGCGGGCTTCTACGAGTACGACGAGAACGGCGGCCGCACCCGCCTCTGGCCCGGACTGCGGGAGCACTTCACCCGGCCGGACACCGACATCCCCTTCCTCGACATGAAGGAGCGGATGCTGTTCTCCGAGGCCCTGGACAGCGTCCGCTGCCTGGAGGAGAACGTCCTCCTCACGGTCGCCGACGCCAACATCGGCTCCATCATGGGGATCGGCTTCCCGCCGTGGACCGGCGGCGTGCTCCAGTACATCAACGGGTACGAGGGCGGTCTGCCCGGCTTCGTCGCCCGCGCCCGGGAACTCGCGGAGCGGTACGGCGACCGCTTCCTGCCGCCCGCGCTGCTCCTGGAGAAGGCCGAGAAGGGCGAGACCTTCCACGACTGACGTCCACGACTGACGTCCACGACCGGACCGCGGGCCGCGTTCACTGAGCCGTGAACGCGGCCCGCAGCTCCTCCTTCAACGACCGCTGGAAGGCGGTCACCAGCGCCTGGAGCACCATGGGCTGCATATGGGCGGACAGCGACTTCATCGCCGCCACGTGCTCAGGGTCCGACTCCCGCTCCCGGTAGGGACCCCACACCTCGTCCCGGAACAGCCGGGTCAGCTCCTGCGCGGCGGACCGGGAGTGCTCCAGCAGAACCGTGCGGGCGGCCAGGATCGTCTCGTGCGCGATCGGCACGCCGAGCAGCTCGACCCCGAGCCGCAGCAGCCCCGGGTCCACCCGGTAATTGCCGTCGACCGGCTCCGCGCGCTCCAGCACCCCCATCGCGGCCAGCCGCGCGATGTCCTGCCCGGTCAGCGCCCGGCCCGCCCGCCGCTCCAGCTCCGCCCGGGTCGCGTCCTCCGCGGAGTCCGGCGCCCAGGAGGCCACCAGGGCCCGGTGGATCGCCAGGTCGTGCGCGCTCAGGTCCGGCGGCAGCTGCTCCAGATACCGTTCGATCGCGGCCAGCGTCATGCCCTGGTGCTGGAGCTCCTCGATGAGCGCCAGCCGGGAGAGGTGCTCGTGGCCGTAATGGCCCACCCGGCGCGCTCCGATGACCGGGGGCGGCAGCAGCCCGCGGGTGCTGTAGAAACGCACCGTACGCACGGTCACCCCGGCGCGCGCCGCCAGCTCGTCGACGGTGAGCGTGGGCTCCTCGGCCCCGGTCGCCATATCTGCTCCTCGTGTCCGGCCCTGGGGGGACGCCGTGCGCGTGATCCACCTCGGTGCAACAGTATTGCTGTCTCACCAGTGATGTGAAAGTGCCCGTTGTCAGAGGCACCGCCTAACCTGAAGCCATGTCCGGGATTACCTACATCAAGGGGGACGCGACAGCGCCCCACGGCAAGGGCGTCAAGCTGATCGTCCATGTCTGCAACGACCTCGGCGGCTGGGGCAAGGGATTCGTCCTGGCGCTCTCGCGCCGCTGGCCCGAGCCCGAAGCGGCCTACCGTCGGTGGCACCGCGAGCGCGCGGGCAACGACTTCGGCCTCGGCGCGGTGCAGTTCGTGCAGGTGGACCCGTACACCTGGGTGGCCAACGCGGTGGGCCAGCGGGGGATGCGCAGGGGCAGCAACGGAGTCCCGGTGCGTTACGAGGCGATCGACACGGCGCTGGGCGCGGTGGCCGACCGGGCGCAGGAGCTGGGGGCCTCGGTCCACATGCCGCGGATCGGCTGCGGGCTGGCGGGCGGGACGTGGTCCCGCGTCGAGCCCCTGATAGAGAAGCGGCTGACCGCCCGGGACATAGCGGTGACGGTGTACGACTTCGACTGAGGGCCGCCTCGCCCTCCTCGCGCTCGGGCCGCTGCTCGCATGCCTGCCCTTTCTCCCGGGCCGGTCCCGCCGTGATCGCCGGGGCCTTCGACGGTCACGCGATCGTGACCGGCCGGAAGAAGCGTGACCGGCCGGAAGATGAAGGACGGCACGCACGACGGCACCGCCATCGGCCCGGCACCCTGCCCGCATGGATACAGGGATACGGGGTGAGTCACTCCGTATCGGCTCCTATGGTGGGGTGGACGCGCAGGAACGGGGGAGGGCCCATGACCGCAGGGAGCACCGACGAGGCGGGACTGGCCCTGGCGCTCCGCGCCGCGCCGCCCTCCGACGCGCTGAGCGAGCGGATCCTGGACGCGGCGCGCGAGCAGTTCACGACCTTCGGGCTGCGCCGCTCCACCGTCGACGACGTCGCCAAGCGCGCCAGGGTCTCCCGGGTGACCGTGTACCGGCGGATCGGCAACAAGGACGGCCTCGTCTCCGCCTGTCTGCTGCGGGAGTACCGCCGCTTCGTGGTGGAGGTGGACGAGGCGGTGGCCGCGCTGCCGACGACGGAGGACCGGCTCGTCGAGGGCTTCACCGCGGTGCTCCGGCACATCCGCGAGCATCCGCTCATCGGCGGTCTGCTGCGGCTGGAGCCCGAGACGATGCTGCCGTTCCTGACCCTGGAGAGCGGACCGGCCTTCCTCGCCATCCGTGCGTACCTGGCCGACCGGCTGCGCGAGGCCCGGCGCGCCGAGGGGCGGCCGGTCAGCGATCCGACCCCGGTCGCCGAACTGATGGTGCGGATCACCGTCTCCTTCCTCCTCAACCCCGTCAGCTGTTTCGAGCTGGACGACGACACCCGGGTGCGGGCGTTCGCCCGCCGCTATCTGGTGCCGCTGCTCGCCGCCGGGTAGCGCCTCCCGTCCCGCCGTCCACCTCGTCGGGCAGCGGCTCCACGGGGCGGCCGGCGGCCCAGTGCGGACCGAGGTCGTCGAGCCGCCAGCCGAAGGGGTACGTGCGGGGCCGCGGGCGCGCCGGGAGCCCGCGGGGCCGGGCCGGCAGCAGGCGGACACAGCGGGCGCGCAGCCGCAGAGCGGCCGACGCGGAGCTCCGCACCCACCGCGGCTGCGGCCGGAAGCCCAGCGCCGCCAGCAGCGGCTCGTCCAGCACCGCGAGCGCCATCCGTGCCACCAGGGGCCGCAGCGGACGCGGGTACCAGCTCGCGATCACGCGGAAGGTGGCGTTCGCGACCCGCCGGTTCGCCGGGTCGTACGCGAACATCCGCTCCTCGTAGGAGTCGAGGAGCCGTTCGAAGTCCTCGTACGTCTCGGGCACCCCCTCGATGCCCATCATCGCCCCCGTCCTGCGTCCGGCCTCCACCAGCGCCTGGACCTCCTGGGCGCACAGGGGCCGCCAGCCGAACCGGTCGATCCAGCGCTTCGGCCCCACGACCGTGGTCGCGAGGACATAGCGGAAGTCGTCGTTCGGGATCCTGTACCTGCCGTGGATCCGGTTGAGATGACGGGCGGCCGCCCGCCCGCGCTCCGAGTCGAAGCCGTCGACGGCCATCTCGTACCCGATCAGCACCGTGTCGTCGTACCGCTTCTGTCCGGCCCGCTCGAACTCCTGGGTCCGGTCGAGGAGCACGGAGATCCGGGGGACGCCGTAGTCCCGGAGGAAGGCGACGCTCACCCCCTGCCGGTAGTCCCAGGGGAACTCGTACGCGGAGATCAGCCGGAGGATCTCCGCGTAGTCGTGTGCCGGATCCATCCGGCGTATCTCGTGCAGGCGGCTGTATCGGCCCATGATGCGCTCTCCTGTCCGGGTGCCGACTCCCCGCGGGACCGTTCCTGTGGGCTGCCGCCGATCGGCGTCCCAACTCACCTGTCATGCAAGAAATCTGACGAACCATCCGGCCCGGGAGTCAAAGTTACAAATACTATCGACTTGTTTCACGAGTTCCGTCAACACCGCCGACGGGCGGACCCGCGACCACGGCCGCGGGGGCCGGTGCGCGGGACTTCCGGAGCACTCGCATACTGGATCTCGCAGGGGGCCGGGCGCCGGGCCGCGCGCCCGTCGACCGTCGGGAGCACCGAGATGAGCAGTTCAGCCGCCGAAGCCCGCAATCCCGCACCGCCGCCGCCCGGCGGCGTGCTCTGGAGCCTCTCGGGCGACATCCGGGCCCTGCTGATGCTGCCCGCCGCGCTCACCCTCCAGGTCGCCCACCCGGCGGTCGGCGCCGGTGTGGACGAGCACTCCGTCTTCCGCACGGACCCGTGGGGGCGCGGTGAGAGGTCCCTGCGCTCGCTCCAGCTCTGGGTGTACGGGGGCGAGGCGGCGGCCGAGGAGGGACGCAGGCTGCGCCGGCTGCACCGCACCATCCAGGGCACCGACACCCGGGGGCGTCGCTACCACGCGCTGTCGCCCGCCAACTACGCGTGGGTGCACGCCACCGGCTTCCCCGTCTACCAGCACGCCGCGCGCTATCTCGTCCGGCCGCTGACCCCGGCGCAGGAGCGGGCCCTGTACCGGGAGTGGCTCCGGGTCGGCCGGATCCTCGGCATCCACGACCGGGACATGCCACAGACGATCGAGGAGTTCTGGCCGTACTACCGCAGGATGCTCGCCGAGGAGATCGGGCCGACCGCAGTCGTCGAGGACCTGGTCGCCACCGACCGTCCCGTACCGCCGCCGGACCGCGGGCCGCTGGCGCTCAGGCTGCTGCTGAGGGCGCTGTGGCCGCTGCTGTTCCCGCCGCTGGCCCGGTTCCGGCGCTTCGTCACCATCGGGCTGATGCCCCCGGAGGCGCGGGAGGCCATCGGGCTGGAGTGGACGGACGGCCAGGAGCGGGCGCTCCGGCGGTTCGGCTGGGTGGTGCGGCGCGTGGTGCCCGTGCTCCCCGAGCGGCTGCGCTATCTGCCCTACGCGCGCCGGGCGCGGGCGGCCCACCGCCGGGCCGTCCGGGCGGGGCGGTGATCAGGCGGAGGCCCGGCGCACCAGCTCGGTCGGGGTGATGACCGACGCCCGGTCGTCGCCCCCCGCCTCCTCGCTCAGCAGATTCATCAGCATCCGCACCATCAACCGGCCCATGCCCTCCACGTCCTGACGGACCGTCGTCAGCGGAGGGTCGGTGGACTCGGCTATGGACACCATGTCGTCGAAGCCGACCAGGGCCACCTCGTCCGGCACGCTCCGGCCGCGCTCGCGCAGCACCCGCAGCGCGCCCGAGGCCATCAGGTCGTTCGCGGCGAAGACCGCGTCCAGGCCGGGGTGGCGGCCGAGCAGCTCCGCCATCGCCCGCGCACCGCCCTCGACGGTGAAGTCCCCGTCCGCGACCAGGGTCGGATCGCCGTCGGGCAGCACGTCGAAGTAGCCGTCGACCCGGTCCAGCGCCGAGGTCTGGTCGCGCGGTCCGGCGATGTGCGCGATCCGCCGCCGCCCCAGGGCGACCAGATGGCGTACCGCCTCGGCCGCGCCGCCGCGGTTGTCGCAGTCGACGTACGGGACGGGCGGCCCGTCGGCGGCGCCCGGCCGGCCGGGCCGGCCGCCATAGACCGCCGGAACCCGGAACCGGCGGATGATCGCGGGGAGCCCGTCGTCGGTGTGCAGCGAGAACGCCAGCACGCCGTCCACATGGCCACCGGCCAGATAGCGGGCGACCCGGTCGAAGTCCCCCCGCCCCTCGACCAGTAGCAGCACCAACTGGGAGTCGTGCAAGGTGAGTTCACGGCTGATGCCACGGATCTGCCGGGAGAAGAACGGGTCGGAGAAGATACGGAACTCCGGCTCGTCGATGATCACGGCGACCGCGCCGTTGCGCCGGGTGACCAGGGTCCGCGCGGCGTGGTTCGGTACGTAGCCGAGCTCCTCGACCGCCTTGCGCACCTGGTCCACCAGCGGCTTGCGCACCCCGGCCCCGCCGTTCACCACCCGGGAGGCCGTCGCCCGTGAGACCCCGGCGCGGGCCGCCACGGCCTCCAGGGTGGGGCGGGCATCGCGAACGGCATCGTGGGACGGACCGGACAAGTGACGCTCCTCGTACACGCGGGATCGGGCCGGTACACGGCCGGGCCGGCCGGACAGCACCGACACCGTCAGCCTATAAGGGCCGCCCCGGAGCCCCCGCCCCGCCGCCGGACGCCACCGCCCCGGGGAGAGGGGCGGTGGCGTCCGGATCCGTCAGCGGTGGTCGTGCACGGAGTTCGTCGCCTCGATCTTCGTCCAGGACGCGGGCCGCGCGGGCTTTCCGGCGGCGCGCAGGGCATGCGCCCCGGCCGCCCCGAGGGCCTCGGGCCGGGTCGGGCGGAACAGCCAGGCGTCGAAGAGGGCAACGAGCGGCTTGCCCGAGACCCGCTCCGCGTAGGAGACGAAGTCGTTCACGCTCGCGTTCCCGTAGGCGTGCTCGGCGGGCCAGCCCTTCAGCAGCGCGAAGAAAGTCTCGTCGCCCAGTTCCTCGCGCAGCGCCTGGAGGGCCAGGGCGCCCCGGTCGTAGACGGCCGTGTCGAACTGGTCGTCGGGGCCCGGGTCGCCGGGCTTCACCGTCCAGAAGGGGTCGTCGGCCGGGTGCTGGGCGTAGGTGTAGTCCGCCAGCTCCCGCGCGGTTCCCTCGCCCTCCTTCTCCGACCAGAGCCACTGGCTGTAACGGGCGAAGCCCTCGTTGATCCAGATGTCCTTCCAGCCCTTCAGCGACACGCTGTCGCCGTACCACTGGTGCGCCAGCTCATGGACGACCACCGACACGTTCGCCCCGTTGGCGAACTGCTTCGGGCTGTAGAAGGGCCGGGTCTGGGTCTCCAGCGCGAAGCCGCTGGTCACATTGGGGGAGTATCCGCCCAGCGCGTCGAAGGGGTACGGCCCGAAGACCTCCGTCAGCCACTCGGCGACCTCGGCGCTCCGCTCGATGCTGGCGCGGGCGGCCCCGGCGTTGGCGCCGAGGTCCTTGCTGTAGGCGTTGACGACCGGCAGCCCGTCCGAGGTGGTGTCCGTGGTGATGTCGAACTTCCCGACCGCCAGCGTCGTCAGATACGTCGCCTGCGGCTTGCTGGAACGCCAGTCGAAGCGGGTCCAGCCGAGCTTCGAACTCCGCGACTGCAGCGTGCCGTTGCTGATCGCCTGGGTGCCGTCCGGGACGGAGACGGAGATGTCGTACGTCGCCTTGTCCAGCGGGTGGTCGTTGCTGGGGAACCACCACGCGGCCGACTCCGGCTCCTGGGCGGCCACCGCGCCGTCCGGGGTGCGGACCCAGGACGTCCAGCCGTTGATCTTCACCTCGGAGGGCTTCCCGGCGTAACGCACGACCACCGAGACGGCCTTGCCCTTCGGCAGCGGGGCGGCCGGGGTGATCTCCAGCTCCTGCTCGCCGTTCTTCACATGGCCGGCCTTCTTGCCGTTCACCCGGACCTCGGAGACGTCCAGCCCGAAGTCCAGGTTGAAACGGGAGAGTTCCTGGGTGGTCGTGGCGAGGATCGTCGCCGTGCCCTCCAGCAGATCGGTCGCGGGCTGGTACTTCAGCCGCAGGTCGTAGTGCGAGACGTCGTAGCCGCCGTTGCCACTGGCCGGGTAGTAGGGGTCGCCGATGCCCGGGGCGCCCACGGTGCCTCCGGAGGCCGAGGCCGGGACCGCCAGCAGCAGGGAGGCCGCGAGTGCGCTCGGGACGATGAGTCTGCGGTGCACGGAATACTCCAAGTGGTCGGGGCGAATGATCCTTCGAACCGTCACGTCGAGACTATTCAGCGACTGCCGCACCAGTGGTGTCCATGGCCACAGCTGTCACACGATCGCCATTCGGCCGCCACGGCGACCGTCACCTTTGCGCCATGATCATGCCGTATCTTCCGCTGATCGCCCTCTGTCGCACGGGAGTTGACCCGGGGTACCTTCCGCGCATGCCGACATGTGCGCGAGGTCCCCTTCCGAGGTACAGATCGCTGGTGGTGGCGGCCGTCGCCGCCCTGATGGCCGTGCTGCTCTCCCCGGCGGGCGCGCAGGGCGCGGGCCCCCGCCAGGCCCGGCCGCAGGAGAGCAGGCCCGTCTACTCGTACGCGGACGCCGTCCGCGAATCGGTCTGGGTCGACACCGGGCTGGACGGCGACGGGGACGGCCGGACCGACCGTGTCGCCGCCGACATCATCCGGCCCCGGGAACCCGCCGCGCGGGGCCGGAAGATCCCCGTGATCATGGACGCCAGCCCGTACTACTCCTGCTGCGGGCGCGGCAACGAGAGCCAGCTCAAGACCTACGACGCCGACGGGCGGCCGGTCGGCTTCCCGCTCCACTACGACAACTACTTCGTGCCGCGCGGCTACGCCTTCGTCGCCGTCGATCTGGCCGGAACCAACCGCTCCGACGGCTGCATCGACGTCGGAGGCCGCTCCGACGTGCAGTCCGCCAAGGCCGTGATCGACTGGCTGAACGGGCGCGCCCGCGGCTACACCAGCCGCACCGGCTCCACCCGCGCCGCGGCGGGCTGGTCGAACGGCCGCACCGGAATGATCGGCAAGAGCTACGACGGCACCATCGCCAACGGGGTCGCGGCGACCGGTGTGGACGGGCTGCGGACCATCGTGCCGATCAGCGCCATCTCCTCCTGGTACGACTACTACTTCGCCCAGGGCGCCCCCCTCTACGACAGCGGACCCGAATGGCTCTCCGACTACGTGGAGAGCCCCGAGGCGCGCGGGCGCTGCGCCGCCGCCCAGCAGCGGATCGTCGACGGGGCGCCGCGCACCGGCGACTGGACGCCGCAGTGGGCCGCGCGCGACTACGCGAAGGACGCCCGCAAGGTACGGGCCAGTGTCTTCGCCGTCCACGGCATGCAGGACCTCAACGTCCGCACCAAGCACCTCGGCCAGTGGTGGGACGCGCTCGCGGACCGGGGCGTGGAACGCAAGATCTGGCTCTCCCAGACCGGACACGTCGACCCCTTCGACTACCGGCGCGCCGAGTGGGTCGACACCTTGCACCGCTGGTTCGACCACTACCTCCTCGGCTACGCCAACGGCATCGACCGGGAACCGATGGCCGACATCGAACGCCACCCCGACCAGTGGTCCACCGACCGGGTCTGGCCGCCCCGCGCCACGCACGCCACCACCGTGCGTCCCACCGCCGGGAGCACGCCGGGCGTCGGCACCCTGGCCCTGCGCCCCGCCCGCCCCGGCACCACCGAGACGTTCACCGACGACCCGGCGCAGAGCGAGACGGACTGGGCCGCCGACCTGGACCGCTCCACGGGCGCCAAGGCCGGTTTCCGCACCGCGCCGCTCACCGCCGACCTGCGGCTCTCCGGATCGTCCACCGTCACCGTCACCGCCACCCCGACCACCTCGACCGCCCATCTCTCGGCGGTCCTCGTCGACATCGGTCCGGACACCATCCGCGACTACGGCTCCTCCGGCGAGGGCATCACCACCCTCACCGACCGCGACTGCTGGGGCCCGAGCACGGCCGGGGACAGCTCCTGCTACAGGAAGACCGGCGCCGACACCACCGCCGTCGACCGGACCGTGGTCAGCCGGGGCTGGGCCGACCTCGGCACCTACGCCTCCGCGGGCAAGGGCCGCCCCCTGACCCCGGGCCGGGCGTACACGATCACCCTCGACCTGGCGGCCACCGACCACGTCGTCCCGGCCGGACACCGCCTCGCCCTGATCGTCGCGGGCACCGACCGGGACCTCATCGACCCGCCGGACTCCACGCCCACGCTCACCCTCGACCTGGCCCGCACGTCCGCGAAGCTGCCGTTCGTCGGCGGCACCGGCGCCTTCGTCCGCGCCACCACGGGCTCGGTCGCCCCGGCCGCCCCGCCCCGGGCGGCCGAGGTCCCCGGCGTGACGTCGCCGCGCCCCGTCCCGCGTGTCCCGGGAGGCACGCACTCCTGACATCCGCCGCCGAACCTCCGGACCGGGCCGACGGTACGGCTTGTTGGTCCACTGAGGTGAGCGCCGCGTGTGGTACTGCCTACGGAGAGTGAAAAAACTGCTTCCGTGAAAGGCGCCATCCGTGTCGCAGGACGAACAGAGAACGGGCGGCCGGGGTGAACTGCCGGTGACGGCGGAGCTCCCCGGCGACCCGGCCCAGGACCGGCATCCCACGACGGACCGGGTGGTGTTCGGTGTCACCGCCGTCCTCACCCTCGCCTTCGTGGTCTGGGGAGCCACCGCCACCGACTCGCTGGAGGACGTCTCCAGCTCCATGCTCGACGGGCTGATCCACAACGGCGGCTGGGCCTTCATGCTCGCCGCCTCCGGCTTCGTGGTCTTCGCGCTCTGGCTCGCCGTCAGCCGCTACGGCAAGATCTCCCTCGGCCAGGAGGGGGAGGAGCCCGAATTCCGCACCGTGTCCTGGGTCGCCATGATGTTCAGCGCCGGGATGGGGATCGGCCTGATGTTCTACGGGGTCAGCGAGCCGCTCGCCCACTTCACCAACCCGCCGCCCGGCACGCACCCCTTCGACGCCGCCGACGCTATGCAGACGGCGATGGCCACCACCCTGTTCCACTGGACGCTCCACCCCTGGGCGATCTACGCCGTGGTCGGTCTGGCCATCGCGTACAGCACCTTCCGGCGCCGCAGACGGCAGACGATCAGCGCGGTCTTCGAGCCGCTCATCGGGACCCGGCACGCCCACGGCGGCCTCGGCCGGCTGATCGACATCCTCGCCATCTTCGCCACCCTCTTCGGCTCCGCCGCGTCGCTGGGCCTCGGCGCCCTCCAGATCGGCAGCGGCTTCCACGAACTGCACTGGAAGGAGACGACCGGCACCGGACTCCTGGTCCTGATCATCGCCGTGCTGACCGTGGCCTTCGTCGCCTCGGCGGTCTCCGGCGTGGAGCGGGGCATCCAGTGGCTCTCCAACACCAACATGGTGCTCGCCCTGGTTCTGGCCGTCTTCGTCTTCGTCGTGGGCCCCACCATCATCGTGCTCGACCTGCTGCCCACGTCGATCGCCGCGTACTTCGGCAATCTGGCCCAGCTCGCCGGGCGCACCGAAGCGACCGGCAAGGGCGACGTGGCCGAGTGGCTCGGCAACTGGACCGTCTTCTACTGGGCCTGGTGGATCTCCTGGACGCCCTTCGTCGGCATGTTCATCGCCCGGATCAGCCGCGGCCGGACCATCCGCCAGTTCATCGGCGGAGTCATCCTGGTGCCCAGCACCGTCAGCCTGGTCTGGTTCGCGATCTTCGGAGGCACGGCGATCGACCTCCAGGAGGCCGGCCGGCTCGGCAAGGCCGTCACCCAGGAGGCCCAGCTCTTCGGTGTGCTCCAGCAGTTCCCGATCGCCACGGTGATGAGCCTGCTGGTGATGATCCTGGTCGGCATCTTCTTCGTGTCGGGCGCAGACGCCGCCTCCATCGTCATGGGCACGCTCTCCCAGAGGGGCATCCTCGAACCGGCCACCTGGGTCGTCGTCTTCTGGGGCGTGGTCACCGGCGCCGTGGCCGCGGTCATGCTCCTCATCGGCAACGGCAAGGGCGACGCGCTCGCCGGACTCCAGAACCTGACGATCCTGGTCGCCGCGCCGTTCACCCTCGTCATGATCGGCATGTGCGTGGCGCTGATGCGGGACCTGCGCCAGGACCCGCTGATCGTGCGGCGCGAATTCGGTGTGGAGGCGGTCGAGTCCGCGGTCATCGAGGGCCACGCGAAGTACGCCGGGGACTTCGAGATCCGGATCGGTCCGGGCGGCAGCCAGGTCACCACCGGGCTCCACGGGGACCACGGCGGGGAGCCGGGTACCGCGGCCCCGGAGGGCCCGCCGGGGGACGGCTGAGGGCAGCGCTCCGGCCGGGACGCCCGCACCCCGGCCGGAGCGGGACCGGCCGGGCCGCCCCGCCCCCGGCGGCGACTAGGATCGGCACCCTGATGACTGCCACTCTCGTCGCCAAGGACCTCGCCGCCGGACACGGCGACCGCACACTCTTCGCCGGACTCGACCTCGTCGTCGCGCCCGGTGACGTGATCGGTCTCGTCGGTGTCAACGGGGCCGGAAAATCCTCCCTGCTCAGGCTCCTGGCCGGGCTCGACCGGCCGGAGGAGGGCGAGCTGCGGCTCTCCCCGCCCACCGCGACCGTCGGGCACCTCCCGCAGGAGCCGGAGAGGCGCGAGGGGGAGACCGTGCGGGAGTTCCTGGCCCGCCGCACCGGTGTCGCGGGGGCCCAGGCGGCGATGGACGCCGCGACCCAGGGCCTCGTCGACGGGGCGCCGGGCGCCGACGACGCGTACTCCGAGACGCTGGAGCGCTGGCTGGCCCTCGGCGGCGCCGACCTGGACGAGCGCGCCGAGGAGGTCGCGGCCGACCTCGGGCTGACCGTCGGTCTCGACCTGCCGATGACCGCGCTCTCCGGCGGCCAGGCCGCCCGCGCCGGCCTGGCCTCCCTCCTCCTGTCCCGCTACGACGTCTTCCTGCTGGACGAGCCCACCAACGACCTGGACCTGGACGGTCTGGAGCGGCTGGAGCGCTATGTCTCGGGGCTCCGCGCGGGCACGGTGGTCATCAGCCACGACCGCGAATTTTTGATGCGCACGGTCACCAAGGTCCTCGAACTGGACCTGGCCCAGCAGCAGATCAACCTCTACGGCGGTGGCTACGCGGCCTATCTGGAGGAGCGCGAGCGGGCCCGCAGGCACGCCCGCGAGGAGTTCGAGGAGTACGCCGACAAGCGCGCCGCCCTCGAAGGGCGCGCCCAGATGCAGCGTTCCTGGATGGACAAGGGCGTCAAGAACGCCCGCCGCAAGGCCACGGACTCCGACAAGCTCGGCCGCAAGTTCCGCAGCGAGTCGAGCGAGAAGCAGGCGGCGAAGGCCCGGCAGACCCAGCGCATGATCGAACGGCTCGACGTCGTCGACGAACCGCGCAAGGAATGGGAACTGCGGATGGAGATCGCCTCCGCACCCCGTTCCGGCTCGGTCGTGGCCACGCTGCGCGAAGCGCGGGCCGTGCGCGGCGAGTTCGCCTTCGGCCCGGCGTCGCTCCAGATCGACTGGGCGGACCGGGTCGCCATCACCGGCGCCAACGGAGCGGGCAAGTCCACGCTGCTCGCCGCGCTGCTCGGCCGCCTCCCGCTGGACTCCGGCCACGCGGCGCTCGGCTCGGGCGTGGTGGTCGGCGAGGTCGACCAGGCCCGCAAGCTGTTCCACGGCACGGAGTCGCTCCTGGAGGCGTTCTGCGCGGCCGTGCCGGACACCGAACCGGCCGAAGTGCGCACGCTGCTCGCCAAGTTCGGCCTGCGCGCCGACCATGTGACGCGCCCCGCCACGACCCTCTCCCCGGGGGAACGCACCCGGTCGGCGCTGGCCCTGCTCCAGGGCAGGGGCGTCAACCTCCTGGTGCTCGACGAGCCGACCAACCACCTCGACCTGCCCGCGATCGAGCAGCTGGAATCGGCGCTGGACTCGTACACCGGGACGCTGCTGCTGGTCACCCACGACCGGCGCATGCTGGAGGCGGTACGGACCACCCGACGCGTCGAGGTGGCGGCGGGAAGGGTGACCGAGGTCTGACCCCGGCCCCCGTCGGCCGATTCTGGTATGCCGAATAGGGCGCTCTTCCCGAGCCCGTGCCCCACGCCGACCGGCGCCCCCTGAGTGGAGCCCGTATGCGTGGGTGGCTTGTATGGTACCGGCCTCGGGATTTGGTATGCCAAGTGTTAGTGTCGGTCCGGTCAAGGACCGCCGTCCGGCCGTGACGGACCCGGCACGCACCCGCAGGAGGCCCCGTGCGAACCCGCTGGCGCGCGACCCACGTCCTCGCCCACCGCGACGGCGGCCACGCGCTGCTGCGCGACGGCGAGATCGTGTGGGACGCGGACACCATCGTGTACGTCGGAACGGGGTACGACGGACCGGTGGACGCGGAGCTGGACCTCGGCGAGGCGCTGGTGATGCCCGGCCTCATCGACCTGGACGCCCTCACCGACATCGACCACCTCGTCCTGGACTCCTGGGTGCCGCCGGGGACCGGCCCCGGACTCCTCTGGTCGCGGGAGTACTTCATCGACCGGCGCCACGACGTCCTCACGGCGCAGGAGCGGGCCACCGTCCGCACGTACGCGCTCGTCCAGCTCGCCCTGCACGGCATCACCACCTACATGCCGATCGCGTCGGAGGTCCACAGTGCCTGGGCGGAGCCGTACGAGGAACTCGTCACCATGGCGCGGATCTCCCGGCGGATCGGCCTGCGGGGGTATCTGGGACCCGCCTACCGGTCCGGAGTGAACGTGACGATGCCCGACGGCAGCCGCGGCGTCGCGTTCGACGAGGACCGCGGCCGCGCCGGGCTCCGGGACGCCGTGCGCTTCCTCGACCACGCGGCCGGACTGGACGACCCGCTGGTCAACGGCGTGCTGCTGCCGTGCCGCATCGAGACGCTCACCGAGGAGCTGCTGCGGGAGACCGCCGCGGTCGCCCGGCGGCGCGACACCCTCGTACGGCTGCACTGCCTCCAGGGCCTGCACGAGCGGGAGCTGGTGCGGCAGCTGCACGGCACCACCCCCCTGCGGCTGCTCGAACGCACCGGCCTGCTGGACACCCGGCTCCTCGTCCCGCACGGCATCGTGATCGACCGGCACCCCGCCGTGCACGGCGAGGACCGGGGCGACCTGGCGACGCTCGCGGCCGCCGGCGTCTCGGTCGTCCACTGCCCCCAGACCTCCCTGCGCTACGGCCAGATGCTGCACTCCTTCGAGGCGTACCGGCGGGCGGGCGTCAATCTCTGCCTGGGCACCGACTCCTTCCCGCCGGACCTGATCCGGGGCATGGACCTCGGCGTCCACCTCGCGAAGCTCGTCGACGGACGCCCGGACGCGGCACCCGCCGAGCACTACGTCGAGGCCGCCACCCTCGGCGGCGCCCGCGCGCTGGGCCGCGCCGACCTCGGACGGCTGGAGCCGGGCGCCCAGGCGGACCTGGTCGCCTTCCGGCTGGACGACATCCGCGACGGCGTCCAGGACGACCCCGTCCGCACATTCCTCCTGAACGGCACCGCCCGCCAGGCCACCCACTCCGTCGTCGCGGGACGCCCGGTCATGACCGACGGCCGGATCCCCGGCATCGACACGGCCGGCCTGCGCCGGCGCGCCCAGAGCCTCTTCGAGCGGATGCGTGCGGCGTACAGCGAGCGCGACGCGCTGCGGCGCGGCACCCAGGAGCTGTTCCCGCCGACCTTCCCGCCGTTCGGGGCGGCCGGCGCCTGACCCGCATCCGTCGGCCGCGGCCCCGCGGGGCCGTGCGGCGGCCGTTCCCCCGAGTTCCGGTGCCCGATACGAGGAGATGCACCATGCTGATCACCGACGTCCGCCCGTGGGGCGGCGAGCCGTGCGACATCGAGATCGAGAACGGTGCGATCACCGCGATCACCCCGCACGACCCGGACCGGGCCGTGCCGGACGACACCGTGGCGGGACGCGGACGGCTCGCGCTGCCGTCGTTCTCCGACGTCCACTGCCACCTGGACTCCACCCGCATCGGGCTGCCCTTCCGCCCGCACACCGGCGCCCCCGGCGTCTGGGCCATGACCATGAACGACCGCGCCCACTGGCGCGAGGACGAATGGAGCGTCGCCGAGCGGGCCACATACACCCTGGGCCGCATGATCGAGCGCGGTACCACCCGCGTCCGCAGCTATGCGCAGATCGACGCGGACTGCGGCCTCGAACGCTTCGAGGGCGTGCTCGCCGCCAAGGAGGCGCACGCCGGGCGGTGCGAGGTCGAGATCATGGCCTTCCCGCAGGCCGGTCTGCTCAAGGAGAAGGGCGTGCCGGAGCTGATGGACCAGGCCCTGTCCGCGGGCGCGGCCGTGGTCGGCGGCATCGACCCCTGCACCCTGGACCGGGACCCGGTACGCCATCTGGACATCGTCTTCGGCCTCGCCGAGCGCCACCGCGCACCGGTCGACATCCACCTCCACGAGCCCGGCCCGCTGGGCGTGTTCAGCGTCGACCTCGTCCTGGAGCGGGTGCGTGCCCTCGGCATGGCCGGCCAGGTCACGCTCTCGCACGCCTACGACCTCGGCGGGGTCGACGAGGCGACGACCCGACGGCTGATCGAGGAGTTCGCGGAGCTGGACATCGCGATGGCGACCGTCGCACCCGCGCAGCACCGCGCCCTGCCGCTCGCGGAGCTGACCGCCGCCGGTGTGCGGGTCGGCCTCGGCGAGGACGGCCAGCGCGACTTCTGGTCTCCGTACGGCAACGGGGACATGCTGGACCGCACCTGGCAACTGGCCTTCACCAATCGCTACCGCGCCGACGAGCTGATCGAGCACTGCATGGCCGTCGCGGGCCGGGGCGGCGCCTCGATCCTGCGTCCGGAGCTGTCGCGCCTGGCGTCGGTGGCCGACCGGCCCGGGGTGTCGGTGGGCGACGCCGCCGATCTGCTGCTGGTCGACGGCGAGACGGTGGTGTCCGCCGTGATGGACCGCGGCGGCGACCGTACGGTGCTGCACGCCGGACGCGTCGTCGCGGACGGCCTGGAGCTCGTCGGCTGACCCCGGGCCGACGTGCCGGAGCCCGTCCACCGCACGATGGACGGGCTCCGGCACATCGGCCCCCGGCGTTACGCGACCGCCTTCGCGGCATCCGGCACGGTGCCGTCGTCCGCGACGAGGTGACACGCCACCTGACGCGGCGCCGACCCCGCACCGGCCGCACCGGGCAGGGTGCGCAGCACCGGCGACTCGGTACGGCAGCGGTCGGTGGCCAGTGGGCACCGGGTGTGGAAGTGGCAGCCGGGCGGCGGGTCCAGCGGGCTCGGCAGATCGCCGCCGAGCACGATCCTGCGGCGGTCCCGCTGCACGGTGGGGTCGGGCACCGGGGCCGCGGACAGCAGCGCCCGCGTGTACGGATGGCGGGGCGTGGCGAACAGCTCGGCCGCCGGGGCCTGTTCGACGATCCGCCCCAGGTACATCACCGCGATGCGGTCCGCCAGATACTCCACCGCCGCCAGGTCGTGGGTGATGAAGAGGCAGCCGAAGCCCCGGTCGCGCTGGAGGTCCGCGAGCAGGTTGAGCACGGAGGCCTGGACGGACACGTCGAGCGCCGAGGTCGGCTCGTCGGCCACCAGCAGGGCCGGATCGACCGACAGGGCACGGGCGATGGAGACGCGCTGGCGCTGACCGCCGGACAGCTCATGGGGGTTGCGGTCCGCCAGCTCGGGCCGCAGGCCGACCTGGCGGAGCAGCTCCGCCACCCGCCGCGCGGCCCCGGCGCGGTCCGCCATGCCGTGCAGCCGGAGCGGTTCCGCGATGATCCGGCCGATCGTCATCCGGGGGTTGAGCGAGGACGAGGGATCCTGGAACACCAGGTGGAAGTCCTTGCGCAGTGGCCTGAGCGCACGCGGTGAGAGCGTGGTGACGTCGGTGCCGGCGATCTCCACGCTGCCGGCGGTCGGCCGGTCCAGGCGGACCACACAGCGTCCCACGGTCGACTTGCCGCTGCCCGACTCCCCGACGAGGCCGACGACCTCACCGGGCAGGATCGTCAACGAGACGCCGTCCACCGCCTTCACGGTGCCGCCGGCCCCGTCGAAGTGCCGTTCGAGGTCGCGCACGGCCAGCACCGGGGTGACGGCCCCCGCCGCTCCGGCGGGCGGGTTGGGGCTGGCGGTCATCGGAGGGTTCCCTTGCTCGCGTCGGGTCGGGACGGGTCGGCACCGGCCGCGCCGGCCGGGTGGAAGCAGGCGGTCGCATGGCTGCCGCCGGATGGCGACAGCGGGGGACGGGCCGCCAGGCAGTCCGCTTCGGCGGACGCGCACCGGGGGGCGAAACCGCAGCCCACCGGCTGTTCGCGCAGGTCCGGCACCAGCCCGGGAATCTCGTCCAGCCTGGCCCGGCCGCCCGCGCCCCGGCTGCCGGGCCGCAGAACGGCACCGAGCAGACCCCGGGTGTACGGGTGGCGCGGCGCGGCGAACAGTTCGTCCACCGGGGCCTGTTCGACCGGACGGCCCGCGTACATCACCAGGACCCGGTCCGCGGTGTCCGCGACGACCCCGAGGTCGTGGGTGATGAGCACGATGGCCGTGCCGAGCCGGTCCCGCAGGGAGCGCAGCACATCGAGGATGCCCGCCTGCACGGTGACGTCGAGCGCGGTCGTCGGTTCGTCCGCGATCAGTACCGCCGGGTCGCAGGCCACCGCGATGGCGATCATCACCCGTTGCCGCATGCCGCCGGAGAGCTGGTGCGGATACTCGTCCACCCGCTTGCGGGGGGCCGGGATGCCGACGACACCGAGCAGTTCGACGGCCCGCTCCCTCGCCTCGCCCCGGCCCATGCCCTGGTGCCGGCGCAGGACCTCGGTGATCTGCCGGCCGATGGTGAGCACGGGATTGAGGGAGGTCATCGGCTCCTGGAAGATCATCGAGAGCCGGCGGCCGCGCAGCGAGCGCAGCCGCCTCTCCGGGGCACCGACCAGTTCCTGGCCGTCCAGGGTGATCGACCCGCCGATCCGCGCGGTCGGCGGCAGCAGCCCCATCACGGCCATGGAGGTGACGGACTTGCCGCATCCCGACTCGCCGACCACGGCCAGCACTTCGCCGGGGGACAGATCGTAGGACACCCCGTCCACGGCGTGCACGGTGCGTTCCGCGCCGTGGAAGGAGACGGTCAGGTCGCGGACCCGGAGCACGGGCCCGGAGCCGTCCCGGGGCGCGGGCACCGGCGTGGTGGGCATGTCGACTTCGGTCACCGGGAGCCTCCGCGGGGGTCGAGGACGTCGCGTACGCCGTCACCGAGCAGGTTGAACGCCAGCGTGGCGAGCACGATGACCAGGCCGGGGAAGACCGCCATCCAGGGCGCGTCCGCGATGAAGGGCTGGGCGCTGGAGAGCATCACGCCGAGCGAGGGGTCGGGCGGCTGCACCCCGAGTCCGAGGAAGCTGAGCACCGCCTCCCCGATGATCGCGGACGGGATGCCGACGGTGGCCTGCACGATGAGTGTCGAGGTCGCGTTCGGCAGGATGTGGCGGAAGAGGACCACGCCGTCCCCGGCTCCGTTGGCGATCGCGGCGCCGACGTAGTCCAGGTGCTTGAGCCGCAGGGTCTCGGCGCGGGTGACGCGGACGATCCCCGGGATCTGGGAGATCCCGATCGCGAGGGTCGCGTTCTCCAGCGAGGGGCCCAGCACCGCGGCGAGTCCGACGGCCAGCACCAGGAAGGGAAAGGCCAGCATGGTGTCGGTCAGCCGGGAGACCACCGTGTCGGCGAACCGGCCGTAGTACCCGGCGACCAGCCCGAGCGGGACGGCGATCACGAAGGCCAGCAGTACCGCCAACACGCCGACCTGCATGGACGCGGTGACCCCCACCAGCACCCGGGAGAGCTGGTCGCGGCCCAGGTCGTCGGTGCCGAGCCAGTGCGACCAGCCGGGTTCGGCCAGCGCGGCGTCGAAGTCCGGCCGGGCGGGGTCGTACGGGGCCAGCAGCGGCGAAAGGAGCGCGACGAGCACGAAGACGGCGGCGAGCACCGCGCCGACCAGTGCCAGGCGGTTGCGGCGCAGCCGGCGCAGGGCGGCGGCCGGACGCGCCAGGCGGACCGGGGAGGGCCGCGTCGTGGCGGCGGCCGCGGGCGGCGCCGGGGACGGGGCGAGGGTCATCGGGAACCTCCGAGCCGGATGCGCGGATCGACCACCGAGTACAGGAAGTCGACGAGCAGATTGATCAGGATGTAGGCGGCCGAGGTGAACAGCACCACGCCCTGGACCATCGCGTAGTCACGGGTGAAGACCGCGTCGATGGTGAGCTTGCCGAAACCCGGCAGGACGAAGACCTGTTCGGTGACGACGGCACCGGAGATCAGCTGGCCCAGTTGCAGGCCCAGCACGGTGATCACGGTGACGAGCGAGTTGCGCAGCCCGTGCCGGCCGATCACGGCGGCCGGGGCCAGCCCCTTGGCCCGTGCGGTGCGCACGTAGTCCGAGGACATCGCGTCGAGCATCGCCGCCCGGGTCTGGCGCATCACCACCGCGGCGAGGCCGGAGCCGAGCACCACGGCGGGCAGGACCAGCCGGCGCAGGTTCTCCAGCGGATCGGTGCTGAACGGCACGAATCCGGAGGCCGCGAAGACGGGCATGGCGATGGCGAAGACCAGCACCAGCACGATGCCGAGCCAGAAGGAGGGCACCGACATGCCGAGCAGGGCGATGCCGTTGGCCAGCCACTCCTCCGGCCTGCCGCGCCGGACGGCGGCCAGCACCCCGGCGCCGATCCCGACGACCACGGCCATCAGCAGGGAGAGCGCGGCCAGTTCGAGGGTGATGGGCAGCGCCTGGGTGATGGAGTCCAGCACGGGGAGCCCGGTGCGGGCCGAGGTGCCGAAGTCGCCGGTGACCGCGTGGCTGACGTAACGCCAGTACTGGACCGCGATGTTGTCGTCGAGCCCGTACTCCTGGCGGATCGCGGCCAGTACCTCCGGGGAGGTCTGCTCACCGGCGAGTGCCTGGGCGGTGTCTCCGGGCATCGCGCGGACCCCGAGGAAGACGGTGATGCTCACCAGCACCATGGTCACCAGGGACATGCCGATCCGGCGGCTCGCATAGGACGTGAGCAGTCCGCGCGGGGTCTTCACCGGCTCCCCTTCGTGTAGCCGGCTTCCTTGACCTTGATCAGGCCGTCACCGGAGAGCTTGATCCCGCTCACGTCCTGCGAGGCGGAGACGTAGTTGATGTTCCGGTAGAGGTAGATGACCCCGTGCTGCTTGTTGATCGCGGTGGTGAGCCTGCGGTAGATCTCGCGGCGTTCGGCGACGTCCGAGGTGCTGCGGCCCTCGACGATCAGCCGGTCGATCGTCGGGTCCGAGAGCTTGCCCTGGTTGTTGCTGCCCCGGGTGCCGACGAGGCTGTCGATGTTGCCCGCCGGATCCGGCTGGCCGCCCCAGCCGCCCGTCCGTGCCTCGAAGTCGCCCGCGAGGGTGCGGGTGAGGCCGGTGGCGAACTCGGTGGGCCGCAGCCGGACGTCGAACCCGGCGTCGGCGGCCATGGCCTGGACGACCTGGCCGAGGCGGCTGTCGTCCGGAGTCGTGTTGATCATCAGCTCCAGCGGCACCGGCGTTCTCACCCCGGCCGCCTTCAGCAGCCGTCGGGCCTTGGCCACGTCCCGTCCCGGACAGGTGAGCGGGGTGCTGAGCGGGGTCCCCGGGGGCACCGGGCCGCAGGCCGGCCCGTACATGCCCTGGAAGACCAGCTTGTTGATCAGCTCCCGGTCCAGGGAGAGGTCGAAGGCCTCCCGGACCCGCACGTCGCGGCCGAAGGGGGTGTCGACGGGGCCGGGGTCCTTGTCGATGCCGTGCGCATTGCCGACGTTCAGGGTCAGGGCCATGTAGCCGAGCGAGGGGGTGTCGAGGAGCTGGAGGCCCTTCTCGCCCAGGGAGTTGCGCACCTCGACCGGGCCCATCTGGTCGCCGATCTGGACGTCGCCGGACCGGATGTTGGCCATCCGGATGTTCCCGTCGGTGATCGTCTTGTAGATGACACGGTCCAGGTGGACCTTGTCCGCGTCGTAGTACAGCGGGTCCTTCGCCAGCTCGATCCGGTCGCCGACCACCCGGTCGACGTACCGGAACGGGCCCACGCACGAGGGATGGGTGGCGAACTTCCTGCCGTACGTCTTGAGCGCCTCGGGGGACATGATGAGTCCGGCCGTGTTGGCCAGCCGTCCCAGCAGCGGGACGTCGGGGTGGCTCAGCGAGAGCCGCACGGTGTAGGGGCCGATCGCCGTGACCTTCTCCACGGAGTCGATCTCGGAGGCACGCCCGGATCCACGCAGATGCAGATGGCGGTCGAGCGAGGTCTTCACGGCCTTCGCGTCCAGCCGGGCACCGTCGCTGAAGGTGGCGTCCTTGCGGACGTCGAAGGTGAAGGTCCTGCCCCCGTCGGTGATCCTCGGCATCGAGGCGGCGAGCTGCGGTACGAACTTGTTGTTCTGGTCCACGTCGTAGAGCTGTTCGCACATGGACGCGAACACGGTGCGGGCGACCAGGGTGGAGGTCAGGCTCGGGTCGAGCATGTCGGGATCGGACTTCAGCCCGATCGTGACCGTGCCGCCGTCGCGGACGGGACGCATGTCGGTGAGCCGCGCACGGGCGGCGGTTTCCTTGCCCGGGGGCGAGAGCGAGCTGCACGCGGTGGTGATCACCAGCAGGGCGGCCACCGAGAGAGTGGCCGGAATTCGACGCACGGGAACAAGCCTCCTTCGGTACGGCAGGACGGCAGGGTGGAGCGGAACGGCAGGGCGGTCGGACGGCCGCCGACGCGGGTGCACGCTGTTGAGGCGCAACGGTATACCAGAAGGGTCGAACGTCAATCGGAATATGAGATGCCGTTTGCCGTAAGTGCTGGAATCTTGCTGGATATACCGGTCAAGGCGTCTCATGTAGTGCTGGAGCTCATGCTCGACCGAGACCGTTTTGGTATACCGATCCAGGGGGCCCGGGTGCCTACCGGAAGGCGGCCCGGCGCTTCGGGAGGCGCCGGGCGGGCGAGGGGGCGCGCATGGCGCGAAATGGATGCCGGTGGTGCGAAGGAGACCCCACTTCGCGGTCCGGCGCGGAGCTGTTCAGGACCGGGGCGCACTCACCCGGCCCGGGAGGAGACAAAAAAGGGGGCGGGCCCCGCGGGGCCCGCCCCTTCCCGCCCTAGCGCTTCCTGCCGCCCTGGTCGGGGTCGGTCAGTCCGGCCCGCCGCAGGGCGTCCGCCATCGCGCTGTTCACCGGCGCCGGGGTCTGGCGGGCGGAGCCGCCGCCGCGCCGGTCGCGGTCCTGACCGCCCTGCCCCTGGCGCTGCCTCGGCGGCCGGCCGCCCTGGGAGCCGCGCTCACCGCGCTCGCGCCCGGACCTGCCGCCCGGGGAGCCCGAACCGGCCGCCGCCTCGTCGTCCAGCCGCAGCGTCAGCGAGATCCGCTTCCGCGGGACGTCGACGTCCATGACCTTGACCTTGACGATGTCGCCCGGCTTCACCACGTCCCTCGGGTCCTTCACGAACGTCCGCGACATCGCCGACACGTGCACCAGGCCGTCCTGATGCACACCGATGTCCACGAACGCGCCGAACGCCGCGACATTGGTGACGACGCCCTCCAGCACCATCCCGGACGCCAGGTCACCGATCTTCTCGACGCCCTCCTTGAAGGTGGCCGTCCTGAACGCCGGACGGGGGTCGCGCCCCGGCTTCTCCAGCTCCTTCAGGATGTCGGTGACCGTCGGCAGACCGAACTTCTCGTCCACGAAGTCGTCGGCCCGCAGCGACCGCAGCACACCCGAGTTGCCGATCAGCGAGGCGACGTCGCCGCCGGTCCGCTTCACCATCGCCCGCACCACCGGATACGCCTCCGGGTGCACGCTCGACGCGTCCAGCGGATCGTCGCCCCGGATGCGCAGGAACCCCGCGCACTGCTCGTACGCCTTCGGACCCAGCCGGGCCACGTCCTTCAGCGCCCGGCGGGAGCGGAAGGGGCCGTTGGCGTCGCGGTGCGCGACGATGTTCTCGGCGAGCCCCGAGCCGATCCCCGACACCCGCGAGAGCAACGGGGCGGAGGCGGTGTTGACGTCGACACCGACACCGTTCACACAGTCCTCGACGACCGCGTCCAGCGAACGCGACAGCTTCACCTCGGACAGGTCGTGCTGGTACTGGCCCACCCCGATCGACTTCGGGTCGATCTTCACCAGTTCGGCGAGCGGGTCCTGGAGCCGACGCGCGATGGAGACGGCGCCGCGCAACGACACGTCCATGTCGGGGAGTTCCTGCGAGGCGAAGGCCGACGCCGAATACACCGAGGCGCCCGCCTCGGACACCATCACCTTGGTGAGCTTCAGCTCGGGGTGCCTGTCGATGAGCTCACCGGCGAGCTTGTCCGTCTCGCGGGAGGCCGTTCCGTTGCCGATCGCGATCAGATCGACGTCGTGGGCCTTCGCCAGCTGCTCCAGCCTGGCCAGCGACTGGTCCCACTTGTTCGCCGGGACGTGCGGATGGATGACGTCGGTCGCCACGACCTTGCCGGTCGCGTCGACCACCGCCACCTTCACCCCGGTACGGAAACCGGGGTCGAGCCCGAGCGTGGCCCGGGTACCGGCCGGTGCGGCGAGCAGCAGATCGCGCAGGTTCGACGCGAAGACGCGGACCGCCTCGTCCTCCGCCGCGGTGCGCAGCCGCAGCCGCAGATCGATGCCGAGGTGCACCAGGATCCTGGTCCGCCAGGCCCAGCGCACGGTGTCGCCGAGCCACTTGTCGCCGGGGCGCCCGCGGTCGGCCACCCCGAAGCGCCGGGCGACCATGTTCTCGTACGTCGAGGGGCCCGGCGTCCCGGAGGGCTCCTCCGGCTCCAGGACCAGATCGAGCACGTCCTCCTTCTCGCCGCGCAGCATCGCCAGCACCCGGTGCGAGGGCAGTGCGGTGAACGGCTCGGTGAAGTCGAAGTAGTCGGCGAACTTCGCGCCCGCCTCCTCCTTGCCGTCCCGCACCCTGGCCGCCAGCCGACCGCGCGACCACATGCGCTCACGCAGCTCACCGATCAGATCGGCGTCCTCGGAGAACCGCTCGGTGAGGATGGCGCGGGCCCCCTCCAGCGCCGCCGCGCCGTCCGTGACGCCCTTGTCGGCGTCGGCGAAGGCGGCGGCGACGGCGAGCGGCTCGGCCGACGGGTCGCCGAGCAGGCGGTCGGCGAGCGGTTCGAGCCCGGCCTCCCGGGCGATCTGGGCCTTCGTGCGCCGCTTGGGCTTGAACGGCAGATAGATGTCCTCAAGGCGTGCCTTGGTGTCGGCCCCCCGGATCCGCGCCTCCAGCGCCGCGTCCAGTTTGCCCTGCTCGCGTACCGAGTCGAGGATCGCCGACCGGCGGTCCTCCAGCTCCCGCAGATAGCGCAACCGCTCCTCCAACGTACGCAGCTGCGCGTCGTCGAGCATCTCGGTCGCTTCCTTGCGGTAGCGCGCGATGAACGGCACGGTCGACCCGCCGTCGAGCAGCTCGACGGCCGCCTTCACCTGCCGTTCGCGTACGCCGAGCTCCTCGGCGATCCTGCCTTCGATGGACGTCGTCACGGTTCTACCGACTCGCCTTCTCGTACTGGCTCTACTGGCTGTGCATGCCGGGGCGGGGCCCCTTCGTGCATTGTGCCGGGTGGCCGGGCGCCGTGTCGCCCGGCCACCCCGTAGTCGGCCGGACGGCGGCTCAGCCCTTGCCCATCAGGTCCTCCGGGAAGGCGCCCGCCGACGCCGCGGTGAACAGGAACCCCCGCGTCAGCTCGGTCAGCCGCTCCACGCCCGCCGCGCCCAGACGCTCGTACGGGGCCGCGTCCATCCGGTCCGTGGCCTCCTCCAGCTCCGTCCGCAGCGCGACGCCCGCCTCCGTCAACTCGCCCTCGGCGTCCAGGAGTCCGCGCCCGCGCAGCCGTTCGCGGGCCGCGTCCCAGTCGTCGCCGGCCCAGCCGCGGGTGGTGAGTATCCAGGCCGGGGACATCCCCTTGCCGGTCGCCGTGTGGCTGACCAGGGCCTCCAGCGGGTCGAGCCCGGCGGCCAGCAGGGCGGCGATGTGGCCGTCGCCGCGGTGTTCGCGCAGCAGCCCGCCGGCGTGCCAGTACGCCAGATGCGGTTCGTCGGGCACCGGGAGATCGGCGTGGGCGGCGTAGAGCGGCCGGGCGTGCCGGGTGCACCCCTCGGCCGCGCGCAGCGCCAGCCCGGCGGCCTCGGCCAGCTCCGGGGAGGCGATCGCCTCCTCGCCCAGCAGCCGTCGCAGGGTGGCGTCGGCGGCGCGCAGCCGGGCGTCCAGGACCGCCTGCGGCGAGGCGACGGACCACACGGCGGGCAGGTGCCGGGCCACGAGGTCGTGGTTGAAGTTGTAGAACGCGGCGGTGACCGTGCCCGGTCCGACGGCGCCCATCGCCGCCGAACGCGTGGCGAAGTAGGCGGCGTTGGGGTCCGTGATGCCCAGTTCCCCCAGCTCCTTGCCGAGGTCGGGGGAGAAGTAGACCGTCGAGTGGAGCGGGTTGACGGCGTGGTGGCAGCGGCGTCCGGCGCGAGGCGGCAGAGTACTCATGAGGGCAGATTACCGACTGGTCGGTACGGCTGGTATCCCCGGACGGCGCCCGGATCCGGCCGGAGCGCGAGACGGCAGGAAAGGTGGGATTCTCGTCATTGCGGCCACGACGCGACGCCCACCAGGATGGCGGTCATGACGCAGAGATCCGTACTCGTCGTCCTCTACGACGGTGTCCAGAGCCTCGATGTGACCGGGCCGGTGGAGGTCTTCGCCGGGGCCTCCCGCTTCCCCGGGGCCGGATACGAACTGCGCACCGCCTCGCTCGACGGCGCCCCGGTCCGCGCCTCCAGCGGCCTGACCCTGGTCCCGGACGGCCTGCTCGCCGACGCCGAGCCGCCCCACACCCTCCTCGTCCCCGGCGGCGAGGGCACCCGCGCCCCCGACCCGGCACTCGTCGAGTGGCTGCGCACGCACGCCCCGCGCGCCGAGCGGCTCGTCTCCGTCTGCACGGGAGCCCTGCTGCTCGCCGGGGCCGGACTGCTGGACGGGCACCGCGTGACCACGCACTGGACGGTCTGCGAGCACCTCGCCCGCACCCACCCGGCCGTCGAGGTCGATCCGGACCCGATCTTCGTGCGCGACGGCAGGCTGGCGACCTCCGCGGGGGTCACCGCCGGTATCGACCTGGCCCTCGCGCTCGTCGAGGAGGACCACGGCAGGGACATCGCGCTCGCCATCGCCCGGCACCTCGTGGTCTTTCTGCGCCGACCCGGCAACCAGGCCCAGTTCAGCGCCCAGCTCACCGCCCAGACCGCCCGGCGCGAACCGCTTCGCGAGGTCCAGCACTGGATCACCGAGAACCCCGGAGCGGACCTCTGCGTCGAGGCGCTCGCCGCCCGCGCCCGCCTCTCGCCCCGTCACTTCGCCCGCGCCTTCCAGGCCGAGACGGGCCTCACCCCGGGCCGGTACGTCGACCGCGTACGCCTCGAACAGGCCCGCAGGCTGCTGGAGGACACCACCGACGGCGTCACCGGAATCTCGCGCGCCTGCGGCTACGGCACCCCGGAGGCGATGCGCCGCGCGTTCGTCAAGGCGCTGGGCACCGCCCCCGCCGAGTACCGCCGGCGCTTCCGCACCCCTCCCGCCCCCGGCCGGCCCGCCACGCACACCCGGCCCGCCACCGGCTGACCGCTCGCTCACGAAAGGGAACCCATGCAGATCGCCATCGTCCTCTTCGACCGCTTCACCGCACTCGACGCGGTGGGCCCCCACGAGATGCTCGCCCGCACCCCCGGAGCCCGGACCGTGTTCGTCGCCGAGCGGCCCGGCCCGGTGCGCAACGACACCGGCAGCCTCACGCTCGTCGCCGAACGCGCCCTCGCCGACGTACCGGCACCCGACGTGGTTATCGTGCCCGGAGGCCCCGGCCAGCGCGACCAGATGGAGAACGAGGCGCTGCTCGGCTGGCTGCGCGCCGCCGACGCCACCAGCACCTGGACCACCTCCGTCTGCACCGGCTCGTTGCTGCTCGCCGCGGCCGGACTGCTGACGGGCCGACGGGCCACCTCGCACTGGCTGATGCTGGACGTACTGGAGCAGCTGGGCGCCGAGCCGACCGGGGAGCGGGTCGTCTTCGACGGCAAGTACGTCACCGCGGCGGGGGTCTCCTCCGGCATCGACATGGGGCTCGCCCTGGCCGGCCGGATCGCGGGCGACGAGCACGCCCTGGCCGTACAGCTGCTGACCGAGTACGACCCGCAGCCGCCCTACGACGCGGGCTCACCGGAGAAGGCCCCGGCCGCCATGGTCGAGAAGTTCCGGTCCCAGCGCCACTACCTGCTCCAGTAGGGCGCCGGTCTCACGGCCCCGTCGTCCAGGTGAAGCGCGGCGCGCGCCGCTCCAGGAAGGCGGCGGCCCCCTCGGCGGTGTCGCCGCTGCTCCGGGCCTGTTCCGCCCAGTACGTCTCCCGGTCCGTGCGTCCGGCGGCGAACTCCTTCGCCGCCGCCTGCGTCAGCCCCGAGCGGGCCACCAGGGTCCTTACGTACGCGTCGACCCGCTCGTCCAGCCCGCCGACGGGCAGCACCTCGTCGACCAGACCGGCGCGCAGCGCCCGCGCGGAGTCGATCAGCTCGCCGGAGAACAGCAGGTGCTTCGCCGTGGCCGGGCCGGTCAGCGCCACCAGCCGCCGGGTCGACGAGGCGGCGTACACGACACCGAGCCTGGCCGGGGTGACGCCGAAGGACGCGCCCTCCTCGGCGAACCGCAGGTCGCAGGCGGCCGCCAGCTGGCTGCCGCCGCCCACGCAGTAGCCCCGGATCGCCGCGAGCGTCGGCCGGGGGAACGCCGCCAGCGCCTCCTCGGCCGCCACGGCGAGCGCCTGCGGATCCGTCCCCGGGTCCCGGAGCGAGGCGATGTCCGCACCGGCGCAGAAGGTGTCCCCGGCGCCCGTCAGCACCAGCACCCGGACCGCCCGGTCAGCCGCCAGCCGTTCCAGCAGTCCGGGCAGTTCGCCCCACATCGCGGCGGTCATCGCGTTGCGTTTGGCGGGGTTGCTGATGACGACGGTGGCGACGCCGTCCGCGACGGCGTGCTCGACTCCGGGCTCGGTACGGTCCATGCGCCGGATGCTATCCGTACGGTTCGAACCTATGATCAAGAAGGGGTCGCCGACCAGGCACGCACCGTGAGGAGCTTTCCGTGGCCGATCCCGCAACCGAGGGCAGGAGGCTGAGCCGCAGCTTCGGCTGGCTCGCCCTGCTCGGCACCCTTCTCGTCGTGGCCGGCGTCGTCGGTCTCGTCTACACCGGCGTCGCGACGCTGACCTCGATGCTCCTGTTCGGCTGGCTGCTGCTGATCGGCGGCATCGTCGGACTGCTGCACGCCATCGACTCCCGCGGCACCGACTTCTTCTGGCTGGGCGTCGTGGTGGCGGCGCTGAACATCGCCGCCGGAGTCGTCGTGATCCGCCATCCGCAGGGCACCGCCGAGGCACTGACCATGTTCGCCGCGCTGCTCTTCCTGACCGGCGGGGTGTTCCGCCTGGTGGGCAGTGTCGTGGTACGCGGACCGCAGTTCGGCTGGACGCTGTTGCAGGGCGCCTTCGGCCTGTTGCTGGGTCTGCTGGTGCTCTTCGACTGGCCGCACAGCAGCCTCTACGTCCTGGGCCTCTTCTTCTCGCTGGCGCTGCTCTTCGACGGGCTCGGCCTGATCGCCATGGGAGTGGGCGGACGGCGCATCGTCTCGCTGGTCTCGGAACAGAGGGTGACCGGAGAGCTGACCGACCCAACCCGGCAAGGCGAGCAGAAACGGTCGGAAGGTTAGGTTCTTCAGGTTCTGTCCGGTCAGAATGTGTCGATAGAGGTCGACTTCTGGTCAGTGGCCCGGACCGCACCGACTACGCCCCGCACTCTGTACTCGACGTGCAGTCACCATCGAGTGGAGAGCGGGTACCGGACTATGGAGAGCCGCGGGAGTGTCCCCGCCCGGCCCGTGTCGTACGAGGGAGTCTGGCGGTTCACCGCCCCGGCCGTGGACGTCTCCGTGCCGCAGGCCCGGCACGCCGTGCGCGACCTGCTGCGACGCCAGGGCGTGCCGCTCGACGAGGACGTCACCGAGGGGCTGCTGCTCATCGTCTCCGAGCTGGTCACCAACGCGGTGAAGCACGCCGCGCTGCTCTCGCCGGAGCTCGCCGTGGAGGTGGCCGTCGGCGAGGAGTGGATCAGGGTGTCCGTCGAGGACAACCACCCCTACCGGCCGACGGCCCTGGAGACCGACTACGCCCAGACCGGCGGGCGCGGTCTGCTGCTGGTCCGGGAGATCACCCGGGAGGCGGGCGGAGCCTGCGACGTGGAGCACACCGCAGGCGGCGGAAAGATCATCTGGGCCGCGGTGCCACTGAGCCCGCGGCCCTGACCGGCCGGAGCGGCCCCGGACGCACCCGGTGCCGTCCGCCCGTCACCAGCCGGCGGACGGCCCGGTCAGCTCCTTGATCGCCGGACGCGCGGCGTCCAGCACCGTCATGAACCAGGCCGAGAACGGCGACCGGGCGTGCCGCTCGGCGAGCTCGTCGGCCGTCACGAACGCGGTCTCGCCGACCTCCTCCGGGTCGGGCCGCAGCTCGTCCTGCGCCAGTCCCACGAAGAGGTGGTTGAACTCCTGCTCCACCAGCCCGGAGGCCGGGTCGGGGTGGTTGTAGCGGACCGTGCCGGCCTCGGCCAGCAGCGAGGGCGAGATCCCCAGCTCCTCGTGGGTGCGGCGGGCGGCGGCGGCGAAGGGCGCCTCACCGGGGTAGGGGTGGCCGCAGCAGGTGTTCGACCAGACACCGGGGGAGTGGTACTTGCCGAGCGCGCGGCGCTGGAGCAGCAGCCGGCCCTGCTCGTCGAAGAGGAAGACCGAGAAGGCGCGGTGCAGCTGACCGGGCGGCTGATGGGCGGCGAGCTTCTCCGCCGTGCCGATGGTGATGCCGTCCTCATCGACCAGTTCGAGCATGATCGCTTCTGCTGTGCCGTCCGACGAGCTGTGCGTCGCGGTGGCTGGTGTGGTCGGCATACCCATCCTTCGCTATGGTCCCGGCCCGGTGCGCCGGTCCCGTCGATTCCGGTCAAGTCTGCCGTACAAAAGCCGCTTGTCCGCACCTCGGGGTCTGGCATGTCCGGTCCCGCGGCACCGCGGGACCGGACGGCGCGTCAGACGCCGAAGGCGGCCGGATAGCGGATCGTGCCCCGCGGCACCGGCACGGACGCGTCCAGGACCAGCGCCATCATCGCCTCGTCCGGGACGTCGAAGCCCGGCCGGATCCCGTACCGCGACGCCGGCAGGAAGCCGAACCTCCGGTAGTACTCGGGATGGCCGAGCACCAGGACGAGTGACTCGCCGCGCAGCCGGGCCGCGTCGAGCACCGCCCGCACCACGGCCTGCCCCGCGCCCCGGCGCTGGTGCTCCGGCGCCGTCGCCACCGGGGCCAGCGCGAGAGCGGGCGCGTCCCCGACCCGGCACCGGGTCAGCAGGGCGTACGCCGCCACCTCACCGTCCGGGCCTTCGGTCGCCACCCGGGAGAGGCCGGGCAGCCAGGCGTCCCCGTCGGCGCGCAGCGCGTCGACGAGAGCCGCCTCGTCCGGGGTCGGGAACGCGGCGGTGTTGACGGCGCGCACGGCCGCCGTGTCCGCCGGTGTCTCCGGCCGGACCGGCCAGCGCGGGTCCGCGGGGCGCAGCACGTATCCGGCGTAGCCGTACTCCGTGCCGTGGTCCCGCCGCATGGCCAACTCCTCGCGGGTCGCCGCGAGCGCCCACGCCATGCCGGGGGCCGACGCGTCGGCCCCCGCGACGCGCTCGGCGAGCGGGACGTAGTACGCGTCCCAGTCGTCCTCGGGCTGCACCAGCACCCCGAGAGCGTGGTAGCCGGCCGCCACGGCGGCCTCGGTGTTGGCCGCCACCGGGCGCATCGACGTCTCCTGTTCCCAGAAGGCGCGCGCCTCGGCCGTCGGCGCGTCCGTCGTCCAGGCGCACTCGGTGACGACGAGGGAGCCGCCCGGGGCGAGCAGCCGCTTCCAGTCACGCAGCGCGGTGTCGAACCCGATGATGTATGCCGACCCCTCGGCCCAGACCAGGTCGAACGACCCGTCCGGGAAGTCGGGGCCGGACAGCTCGGCCATGTCGGCCCGGACCGTACGGACCCGGTCGCCGAGCCCACGGGCGTCGGCCTCGGCGCGCAGTTCGTCGAGGAAGGGCTGGTGGAGGTCGACGGCGGTCACCTCGGTGCCCGCCTCGGCGGCGAGGAGCAGGGTGGCGCGGCCGGGGCCGCAGCCCAGATCCAGGACGCGCGGACGGTGCGGCAGCGGGCCGGCGAACTCCAGCAGCCGCCGCGCGGTGGCGTCGGAGCCGGGGCTCTGCCGGGGCAGGCCGTGATGCAGGGAGAAGAACGCCTCGGTACGGACGGCGTGGTCGTTGTCGTTCAACGTGGGAACCCTTGGGTACGAGGGCTCCGGCCGGCGGACCGACCCGGTACGGGGCGGGGTGCTAGCCGAGAACCCGGAAGGTGAGGAAGGACCGGATGCTGCGCCGGGCAGGCGCCTTCGCGACGGTCATCAACCTCAGCTCCTCTCTCGTACCCATGGATCTCGTACATGGCGAGGCCGAACGCCTCTGCGAATACCCTACACGGTCCGCCGGACGGGCCTCAGTGACAGAGCCTGGCCTCGTGCTCGGCGTGGCCGCTCGGCTCCAGCTGGAAGGTGCAGTGCTCCACGTCGAAGTGGACGCCGAGGCAGCCCTGGAGCTCGTGGAGGAGTTTCTCGTGCCCGATCGAGTCGAGCATGTCCTGGCGCACCACCACATGGGCGGAGAGCACCGGCATCCCCGAGGTGATCGTCCAGGCGTGCAGGTCGTGGACGTCCAGCACACCGGGCAGCTCGGTGATGTGGGCCCGCACCTCGGCCATGTCCACCCCCTTGGGCGCCGACTCCAGCAGCACGTTGAGCGTCTCCCTGAGCAGCTTCACCGTACGGGGGACGATCATCAGGCCGATGACCAGCGAGGCGATCGGGTCGGCGGCCTGCCAGCCGGTGGCCAGGATGACGCCCGCCGAGATCAGCACCGCGAACGAGCCGAGGGTGTCCGCGAGCACCTCCAGATAGGCCCCGCGCACATTGAGGCTGTCCCTCTGCCCGCGCATCAGCAGCGAGAGGGAGATCATGTTGGCGACCATGCCGACCAGGGCGAAGGCGATCGTCAGCCCGCCCCGGGTCTCGGCCGGGGTGATGAAGCGCTCCACGGCCTCCAGGAGCAGGAATCCGCCCACGCCGAGCAGCAGCAGACAGTTGGCCAGCGCGGCGAGGATCTCGGCGCGGGCGTAGCCGAAGGTCCGGTTCGGACCGGCGGGCCGGTTGGCGAAGTGGATCGCCAGCAGCGCCATGCCCAGGCCGAGGGCGTCGGTCGCCATGTGCGCCGCGTCGGCGATCAGCGCGAGGGAGTCGGCGAGCACCCCGCCGACGATCTCCACGACCATCACGGTGAGTGTGATGCCGAGTGCGATCCGCAGCCGCCCCTTGTACGCGGCGGCGGCCGTGCCGGTGGGCGGCGGCCCGCCGTGTGTGTGCCCGTGGTCGTGCCCTGCCCCCATGGGGAAAGCCTCCCGGTCGTCTCGCGGTCCCGGGCGCGGTCGGTCCGGGCACAGCCAGTCAACTACGGGTGGGGGGTATCCGGCAACACGGGACTGAACACCGTTGTCATCTGCTCTGACCTGCGGAAATGCTCGCAGGTCAGGGCGGTGGCAGCACAGGGGAGAACAGGGCGGCACCCCCGCGTTTTGTCAGCTGAGGTGACGATCGACGATGATGATCGCGGACGGCGTCGCATGATGCCCGTCCACCCCGAACAGAGCTCGAACGGTCGGTGAACTCGCGCTTCCGTTCATCCGATAGCCTCTGCCGACGTGCCGCCGGCCCGCATCCGGGCCGCTTCGCCGCGCGCCGACCCCGTCAGCACCAAGGAGTGAGTTCGTCTGTCGACCGCCATCCTCACCGGTGCACCGGTACCCGGCTCGTCGCTCACGGACGATCTGCGGTCACTGGGCTTCGACGTACAGGTCGCCGCCGATGCGGCCGAGACCGCGCGGCTGCTCTCGGCCGTCCCCGCGGACCGTCGCGTCGCACTGGTCGATCCCCGATTCGTCGGCCACGTCCACGCCCTCCGGCTCGGACTGACCGACCCCCGATTCCCCGCCGCCGCCGTGCCCGGCGCGCTCACCGCGCAGCCCGAGGCACGCCCCGCGCTCGCCTCGGCCCTGGACGCCGCGGCCGGGACCGACGCGGACGCCCCCACGGGCCCGTCCGCCGTACCGGTCGCCGACCGCACCGTGCCGGGCCGGATCGCCGTCACCATGGACGCCGGGGGCACCGCGGTGCAGCGCCCCGAGCTGGGCTCGCTGGTCGCGGCCGTGCCGGTCGACGAGCCGGAGCGCGAAGCGGCCCGGAGCGCCCGTGACGCGGTCGACGACGAGGCGGTGCGGCTGCGCAGCGCCGTGAAGGCCCACGACGGCTTCTTCACCACGTTCTTCATCAGCCCGTACTCCCGCTACATCGCCCGCTGGTGCGCCCGCCGCGGCCTCACGCCCAACCAGGTCACCACCGCCTCCCTGCTGACCGCGCTGATCGCGGCCGGCAGCGCGGCCACCGGCACCCGCGGCGGCTACGTCGCCGCCGGGGTCCTGCTGCTCCTCTCCTTCGTCCTGGACTGCACCGACGGGCAGCTCGCCCGCTACTCGCTCCAGTACTCGACGATGGGCGCCTGGCTGGACGCGACCTTCGACCGGGCCAAGGAGTACGCGTACTACGCGGGTCTCGCGCTCGGTGCCGCCCGCGGCGGTGACGACGTATGGGCGCTCGCCCTCGGCGCGATGGTGCTCCAGGCCTGCCGGCACGTCATCGACTTCTCGTTCAACGAGGCCAACCACGACGCGGTGGCCAATTCGAGCCCCACGGCAGCGCTCTCCGACCGGCTCGACAGCGTCGGCTGGACCGTCTGGCTGCGCCGGATGATCGTGCTGCCGATCGGCGAGCGCTGGGCGATGATCGCGGTACTGACCGCGCTGACCACGCCCCGCACTGTCTTCTACGCCCTGCTCATCGGCTGCGCCTTCGCCGCCTGCTACACCACCGCCGGACGCCTGCTGCGCTCGCTGACCCGCAAGGCCGAGCGCACCGACCGGGCCGCTCGCGCCCTCGCCGAGCTGGCCGACTCCGGCCCCCTCGCGCAGTTCGTCGCGGCCGTGGGGCCCCGGCTCGGCGGCAGCTGGAGCGCCCCCGCCACGGCCCTGCTCGCCGGGGTGCTCATGGTCGCCTCCGCGCTCTCGCAGCCCTTCGGCAGCTGGCACACCATCCTGGCCGCGGTGGTCTACGCGATGCTGTCCGGCATGGCCGTCTCGCGCCCGCTCAAGGGCGCCCTCGACTGGCTCGTGCCCCCGGCCTTCAGGGCGGCGGAGTACTGCACCGTCCTCGTCCTGGCCGCCCGCAGCGATGTCCAGGGGGCCCTTCCCGCGGCCTTCGGGCTGGTCTCGGCCGTCGCCTACCATCACTACGACACCGTGTACCGCATTCGCGGCGGCACCGGCGCGCCGCCCCGGTGGCTGGTGCGGACGATCGGCGGGCACGAGGGCCGCACCCTGGTGGTGGCCGTACTCGCCACCGTGTTCACCCGGCACGCGGCATTCACCGTGGCACTCACCACGCTCGCCGCGGCAGTGGCACTGGTGGTGCTCGTGGAGTCCATCCGCTTCTGGGTGTCCTCCGGAGCACCCGCCGTTCACGACGAAGGAGAAACCGCATGATCGGCCTCGTACTGGCAGCCGGTGCAGGACGGCGCCTGCGCCCCTACACCGACACCCTCCCGAAGGCGCTCGTGCCTGTCGACGGCGAGAAGACGGTGCTGGACCTCACGCTGGCCAACTTCGCGGAGATAGGCCTCACCGAGGTCGCCGTCGTCGTCGGCTACCGCAAGGAGGCCGTGTACGACCGCAAGGCCGAGCTGGAGGAGAAGTACGGCGTCACCCTCACCCTGATCGACAACGACAAGGCCGAGGAGTGGAACAACGCCTACTCCCTGTGGTGCGCCCGTGAGGTCCTCGGGCGCGGCGTCATCCTCGCCAACGGCGACACCGTGCACCCGGTCTCCGTCGAGAAGACCCTGCTCGCCGCCCGGGGCGACGGCCAAAGGATCATCCTCGCCCTCGACACGGTGAAGCACCTCGCCGACGAGGAGATGAAGGTCATCACCGGGGACGGCGGGGGTGTGCGCCGCATCACCAAGCTGATGGACCCGGCCACCGCCACGGGTGAGTACATCGGCGTCACCCTCATCGAGCCCGAGGCCGCCGAGGAGCTCGTGGACGCCCTGAAGGCGACCTTCGAGCGCGACCCCGACCTCTACTACGAGGACGGCTACCAGGAGCTCGTGAACCGCGGCTTCACCATCGACGTGGCCCCCATCGGCGAAGTGACGTGGGTGGAGATCGACAACCACGACGACCTCGCGAAGGGCCGTGAGATCGCGTGCCAGTACTGACCCGGCTGATTCCGTCCCCGGTCGTCGTCGACATCCGTCGCGGTGCCCTGGACGATCTGGCCGGCGTCCTCGCCGACCAGCGGATCTCCGCCTCCGGCAAGCTCGCCGTCGCGATCAGCGACGGCTCGGGACGCGCGCTGCGCGAGCGGCTGACCCCCGCGCTGCCCGGCGCCCACTGGTACCCCGTGACCGACGGCACCCTCGACTCGGCGGTCAAGCTGGCCGACGAGATCAAGGGCAACCGGTACGACGCCGTGGTCGGCCTCGGCGGCGGCAAGATCGTCGACGTGGCGAAGTACGCGGCGGCGCGCGTCGGGCTGCCCATGGTCGCGGTCGCGACCAACCTCGCCCACGACGGCCTCTGCTCACCCGTGGCGACGCTCGACAACGACAACGGCCGGGGCTCCTACGGGGTCCCCACCCCGATCGCCGTGGTCATCGACCTCGACATCGTCCGCCAGGCACCGGCCCGCTTCGTCCGCTCCGGCATCGGCGACGCGGTCTCCAACATCTCCTGCGTCGCCGACTGGGAACTCGCCCACGAGGTCAACGGCGAGGAGATCGACGGACTCGCCGCGGCCATGGCCCGGCAGGCCGGCGAGGCCGTGCTGCGCCACCCCGGCGGGATCGGCGACGACGCCTTCCTCAAGGTGCTCGCCGAGGGCCTGGTGCTCACCGGCATCTCGATGTCCGTCGCCGGGGACTCCCGGCCGGCCTCGGGCGCCTGCCACGAGATCAACCACGCCTTCGACCTGCTGTACCCCAGGCGCGCCGCCAGCCACGGGGAGCAGGTCGGCCTCGGCGCCTGCTTCGCCATGCACCTGCGCGGCGCGCGCGAGGAGTCGCTGTTCATGGCGGCCACCCTGCGCCGGCACGCCCTGCCGGTCCTGCCGGAAGAGATCGGCTTCACCGCCGACGAATTCGTCCGGGCCGTCGACTACGCCCCGCAGACCCGTCCGGGGCGATTCACGATCCTGGAACACCTCAACCTGTCCACCGACCAGATCAGGGACGCGTACGCCGACTATGCAAAAGCCATCCATAGCTGAACTCCGTCCGGTCGTGCACCCCCCGGGGGTCAAGGACCGGCGCAGCGGTGAGCACTGGGCTGGTCGGCTCTACATGCGCGAGATCTCGCTGCGCATCGACCGGCACCTGGTGAACACCAAGGTCACCCCCAACCAGCTGACCTACGTGATGACCGTCGCGGGAGTGCTCTCCGCGCCGGCCCTGCTCGTGCCGGGCATCCCCGGCGCGCTGCTCGGGGTGCTGATGGTCCAGCTCTACCTCCTGCTCGACTGCGTCGACGGCGAGGTGGCCCGCTGGAAGAAGCAGTTCTCGCTGGGCGGGGTCTATCTGGACCGGGTCGGCGCGTACCTCTGCGACGCCGCCGTGCTGGTCGGCTTCGGCCTGCGCGCCGCCGACCTGTGGGGCACCGGACGGATCGACTGGCTCTGGGCCTTCCTGGGCACGCTCGCGGCGCTCGGCGCCATCCTGATCAAGGCCGAGACCGACCTGGTCGGGGTCGCCCGCCACCAGGGCGGGCTGCCGCCGGTCAAGGAGGCCGCCTCGGAGCCGCGCTCGTCGGGGATGGCGCTCGCCCGCCGGGCCGCCGGTGCGCTCAAGTTCCACCGGCTGATCCTCGGCGTCGAGGCGTCCCTGGTCGTGCTGGTGGCCGCCGTCCTCGACGCGGTCCGCGACGACCTGTTCTTCAGCCGTCTCATGGTCGCGGTGCTGGCGGGCATCGCCCTGCTCCAGACGCTCCTGCACCTGGTGTCGATCCTGGCGTCGAGCAGGCTGAAGTGAGCACGCCCATGAAGCTCGGCGCGGTCGTCATCACGATGGGCAACCGTCCTGACGAACTCCGCGCCCTCCTCGATTCGGTCGCCCGGCAGGACGGCGACCGGATCGAGGTGGTGGTCGTCGGCAACGGCGCCCCCGTACCGGATGTCCCGGCGGGGGTGCGGACCATCGAGCTGCCCGAGAACCTGGGCATCCCCGGCGGCCGCAACGTCGGGATCGAGGCCTTCGGCCCGTCCGGCGCCGACGCCGACGTCCTGCTCTTCCTCGACGACGACGGGCTGCTCCCGCTCACCGACACCGCCGAGCTCTGCCGACGGGCCTTCGAGGCCGATCCCCGGCTGGGCATCATCAGCTTCCGTATCGCCGACCCGGACACCGGGGTCACGCAGCGCAGGCACGTGCCGCGGCTGCGCGCCTCCGACCCGATGCGCTCCTCACGCGTGACGACCTTTCTCGGCGGCGCCAACGCCGTACGCACCAAGGTCATCGCCGAGGTCGGGCCGCTGCCCGGCCAGTTCTTCTACGCGCACGAGGAGACCGATCTCGCCTGGCGGGCGCTGGACGCCGGCTGGCTGATCGACTACCGCGCCGACCTGGTCCTCAACCACCCGACGACCGCCCCCTCGCGGCACGCGGTCTACCACCGGATGGTGGCCCGCAACCGGGTCTGGCTGGCCCGCCGCAATCTGCCCGCGCCCCTGGTGCCCGTCTACCTCGGGGTGTGGCTGCTGCTGACCCTGCTCCGGCGGCCCTCCGGCCCGGCGCTGAAGGCCTGGCTCGGCGGCTTCCGGGAGGGCTGGTCCACGCCGTGCGGCACCCGCCGCCCGATGAAGTGGCGCACGGTGTGGCGGCTGACCAGGCTGGGCCGACCTCCCGTGATCTGAGAGGCTCATCTCTGAGAGCATGGGACGTACGTTTTCTCCACGGGACCTGTCCGCTCCGAGCCGCGCCCGCGCCCGGCTGCGCATCTTGAATACGAGAGTTTCATCTGGTGAGTGACACAACCCATGATGGTGCGGTGGCCTTGAGCACCCCGCCATCCGCCGACGACGGCCTGAACCCGGCCGAGCTGGCCGTCAAGTACGGCCTGACGGTGAGCGGCGCCCGGCCGGGGCTCTTCGAGTACATCCGGCAGCTCTGGGGCCGGCGCCACTTCATCATGGCCTTCTCCAGGGCCAAGCTGACCGCCCAGTACAGCCAGGCGAAGCTCGGCCAGCTGTGGCAAGTGGCCACCCCGCTGCTCAACGCGCTGGTCTACTACCTGATCTTCGGGCTGATCCTGGGCACCAGGAAGGGAATGACCCAGGAGGTCTTCATCCCGTTCCTGGTGACCGGCGTCTTCGTCTTCACCTTCACCCAGAGTTCGGTGATGGCGGGAGTGCGGGCCATCTCCGGAAACCTGGGACTGGTCCGGGCCCTGCACTTCCCGCGCGCCTCGCTGCCGATCTCGTTCTCGCTCCAGCAGCTCCAGCAGCTGCTGTTCTCGATGATCGTGCTCGCGGCCGTGGCCATCGCCTTCGGCAGCTACCCGGGCCTGTCCTGGCTGCTGATCGTCCCGGCCCTGGTCATGCAGTTCGTCTTCAACACCGGCCTCGCGCTGATCATGGCCAGGCTCGGCAGCAAGACGCCCGACCTCGCCCAGCTGATGCCGTTCGTCATGCGGACCTGGATGTACGCCTCCGGCGTCATGTTCTCCATCCCCGTGATGCTGAAGGACAAGCCCGACTGGATCGCCAATGTGCTCCAGTACAACCCGGCGGCCATCTACATGGACCTGATCCGCTTCGCGCTGATCGACGGCTACGGCGCGGGCAACCTGCCCGCGCACGTCTGGGTCGTGGCGCTCGCCTGGGCGGTCCTCATGGGCCTGGTGGGCTTCGTGTACTTCTGGAAGGCAGAGGAACGGTACGGCCGTGGCTGACGACAAGACTCAGGGGCGCGTCCCCACCGTCATCGCCGACGACGTGCACATCGTGTACCGGGTCAACGGCGCGGGCGGCGGCAAGGGCAGCGCCACCGCGGCGCTGAGCCGGATCCTGCGCCGCGGCAAGGGCGAGCCCCGCGGGGTGCGCAAGGTGCACGCCGTGCGCGGCGTCTCCTTCACCGCCTACCGGGGTGAGGCGATCGGCCTCATCGGGACCAACGGTTCCGGCAAGTCCACGCTGCTGCGGGCGATCGCCGGTCTGCTGCCGACCGAGCACGGCAAGGTCTACACCGACGGGCAGCCGTCGCTGCTCGGGGTGAACGCCGCGCTGATGAGCGATCTGACGGGCGAGCGCAACGTGGTGCTCGGCGGTCTCGCGATGGGGATGTCCCGCGAGGAGATCCGCGAGCGCTACCAGGGCATCGTCGACTTCTCCGGCATCAACGAGAAGGGCGACTTCATCACCCTGCCCATGCGCACGTACTCCTCCGGCATGGCGGCGCGGCTGCGCTTCTCCATCGCCGCCGCGAAGAACCACGACGTCCTCATGATCGACGAGGCGCTGGCGACCGGTGACCGCAAGTTCCAGATCCGCTCCGAGAAGCGCATCAGGGAGCTCCGCAAGGAGGCCGGCACCGTGTTCCTGGTCAGCCACAGCAACAAGTCCATCAGGGACACCTGCGACCGGGTGCTGTGGCTGGAGAAGGGCGAGCTGCTGATGGACGGTCCGACGGACGAGGTGCTCAAGGCGTACGAGCGCGAGACCGGGAAGTAGCGGTCCGTCCCGTTCCGTACCGCCTCGGCGGCCTCTGCCGGTCCTTCCGGCGGGGGCCGTCGTGGCGTCCGGACCAGGGGGTGCCGTCGGCGCTCTCCACGCCCGGCGGTATGCGCCCCGCACGATCTCGTTCCGGCGGATGAGGCCAATCCCCTTGTGTGCGGGCAAGGTTGGCAGGGCGCCGGGCGTCACCGCGACGCGCCCGACACCCCGCCGTATGGATGAGCGTTGTACAACGTAAGCTGTACCGGTGCTGATTCGAGGCAAGTGGCGCGATAGTGCCTGGTGCACGGCCCGTAGGCAGCGCTCCGCACTCGGCAGAGCGGGCGGCGTGTCCGGAATGGGATGTTTTGGGTCGGCAGTGTAGAACGGGAGATGTGACGGCAATGACGGAAAATCTCCAGCTCCGAAGCGCGCACGCCGTCCCAGCGCCGGGCGGCCCCCGGTGACCCGTACCCGGCAGACGCACCCCGATGACGTCGTGCCCAGCACCCTCGACAAGGCCGCGGACGAGAATTTCCCCGTAGCCCCCTTCTTCCTGCCCCGGGCCTGGCGCGACGACCTGATGGCCGTCTACGGCTTCGCCCGTCTCGTCGACGACATCGGCGACGGCGATCTCGCACCCGGCGGCGCGGACGCCCGCCACCTCGGCCTCGGTCCCGAACGGACCGACGACCGGCTCGCCATGCTCGACGCCTTCGAGGCCGATCTGCGCCGCGTCTTCGACACCTCGGGCGACGGCCCCCGCCACCCCCTGCTGCGCGCGCTGGGCCCCACCGTCCGGCGCTGCGCGCTCACCCCGGAGCCCTTCCTCGGTCTCATCGAGGCGAACCGGCAGGACCAGAAGGTCCGCCGCTACGGGACGTACGACGAACTCCTGGCCTACTGCGAGCTGTCCGCCAACCCCGTGGGCCGGCTGGTCCTGCAGATCACCGGGACCGCCAGCCCCGAGCGCATCCGCCGTTCCGACGCCGTCTGCACCGCACTGCAGATCGTCGAGCACCTCCAGGACGTCACCGAGGACCTCGGCCGCGACCGGATCTATCTGCCCGCCGACGACATGGCGCGCTTCCATGTCACCGAGGCCGGTCTCGCAACCCCCACGGGGAGCGCATCGGTGCGTTCACTGGTCGCGTACGAGGCGGAACGCGCTCGGGAACTGCTGAATGAAGGCACCCCTCTGGTGGGTAGCGTCCACGGCAGGCTCAAGCTGCTTCTCGCCGGATTCGTGGGAGGGGGGCGCGCCGCCCTCACCGCGATCGCGGCCGCCGGGTTCGACGTACTGCCCGGACCGCCCAAGCCCACCAAGCCCAGCCTGCTGCGCGAGGCGGGAGTTGTCTTGCGAAGAGCGCGTAGAGAGGGGTGAGCCGGACCGTGGAGGGACAGACGACGTACATGTCGGCACCGGTACAGGCCGCATACAGTTACTGCGAGGCGGTCACCGGACAGCAGGCGCGTAATTTCGCGTACGGCATCAGGCTGCTGCCGACCGAGAAGCGACAGGCCATGTCGGCGCTGTACGCCTTCTCCCGTCGTGTCGACGACATCGGTGACGGCGAGCTGGACGCGGACACCAAGCGGGCCCGTCTGGAGAGCACCCGCACCGTCCTGGACCGGATCCGCGACGGAGCTGTCGAGGAGGACGACACCGACCCGGTGGCCGTCGCGCTCGCCGACGCCGCGCGCAGGTTCCCGCTGCCGCTCGGCGGGCTCGACGAGCTCATCGACGGCGTGCTCATGGATGTGCGCGGCGCCACGTACGAGACCTGGGACGACCTCAAGCTCTACTGCCGCTGCGTCGCCGGAGCCATCGGCCGCCTCAGCCTGGGCATCTTCGGCACCGAGCCCGGCGCCCCCGGGGCCGACCGGGCCGCGGAGTACGCCGACACGCTCGGCCTCGCGCTCCAGCTGACCAACATCCTGCGCGACGTCCGCGAGGACGCCGGCAACGGACGTACGTACCTGCCCGCCGACGACCTCGCCAAGTTCGGCTGCTCGGCCGGGTTCCACCGGGCCGCCCCGCCGCCCGGGGCGGACTTCGCGGGCCTCGTCCACTTCGAGGTCCGGCGCGCCAGGACGCTGTTCGCCGAGGGGTACCGGCTGCTGCCGATGCTGGACCGGCGCAGCGGAGCGTGTGTCGCGGCCATGGCGGGCATCTACCGGCGGCTGCTCGACCGGATCGAGCGCGACCCCGAGGCGGTGCTGCGCGGCCGGGTCTCGCTGCCGGGCCACGAGAAGGCGTACGTCGCGGTGCGCGGCCTGTCCGGCCTCGATGCCCGCTACATCTCCCGGCGCACGGCCAGGGGGCGTGTCTGATGCGCCGTGAGGACTTCTCGCGCACCATGTGCACGGAGACCCGGTCCGCCCGGCGATCAACCCCGTGCCGCGCCGACGCGTCCCTGACTGAAGTGAGCCGGCGAAAGGAGGACGCATGACGGACGACACCCCGCGCTCCTCCCGTGCGGTCGTGATCGGCGGCGGCCTCGCCGGAATCACCTCGGCGCTCCGCCTCGCCGACGCCGGGCTTGACGTGACCCTGCTCGAAGGCCGGCCCCGGCTCGGTGGCCTCGTCTTCTCCTTCCGGCGCGGCGAACTGACGGTCGACAACGGACAGCATGTGTACCTGCGCTGCTGCTCCGCCTACCGCTGGTTCCTCGACCGCGTCGACGGAGCACGTCTCGCGCCCCTGCAAAACCGTTTGGACGTGCCCGTTCTCGACGTCGGACGCCCCTCGGGCCCCCGGCTGGGACGGCTGCGCCGCAACGCACTGCCGGTGCCCTTCCACCTCGCCGCCGGACTGGCGAGGTACCCGCATCTCTCACTCGCCGAGCGGGCCGGCGTCGGCCGCGCCGCCCTGGCGCTCGGCCGCCTGGACCCCGACGACCCCGCGCTCGACGCCGTCGACTTCGCCGGCTGGCTCGCCCGGCACGGCCAGTCGCCGCGCACCATCGAGGCCCTCTGGGACCTGGTCGGCGTCGCCACGCTCAACGCCACCGCGCCGGACTCCTCGCTGGCCCTGGCCGCGAAGGTCTTCAGGACCGGACTCCTCTCCGAGCCCGGCGCCGCCGACATCGGCTGGGCGCGCGTACCCCTCGGCGAGGTGCACGACACCCTGGCGCGCAAGGCCCTCGACGCCGTCGGCGTCCGTACCGCACTGCGCACGAAGGCCACGGCCCTCACCCGTACGGAGGACGGCGGGTGGATCGTGGACACCGGCGGCGAACGGATCGAGGCGGAGACCGTCGTCCTCGCCGTCCCGCAGCGCGAGACCCACGACCTGCTGCCCGAAGGCGCGCTCGACGAGCCCGGACGGCTGCTGGACATCGGCACCTCGCCCATCCTCAACGTGCACGTCGTCTACGACCGCAAGGTGCTGCGCCGCCCGTTCTTCGCCGCGCTCGGCTCCCCGGTCCAGTGGGTGTTCGACCGCACGGACGCCTCGGGCCTCACCGGCCCCGGGCAGTACCTCGCGGTGTCCCAGTCCGCCGCCGGCGAGGAGATCGACCTCCCCGTCGCGGAGCTGCGCAGCCGCTACCTGCCCGAGCTGGAGCGGCTCCTCCCGGCCGCCCGGGGGGCGGGCGTCAGGGATTTCTTCGTCACCCGGGAGCGCACGGCGACCTTCGCCCCCGCCCCCGGCGTCGGCCGGCTCAGGCCGGGTGCCCGCACCCGGCTGCCCGGCCTCTGCCTGGCCGGAGCATGGACGGCCACCGGCTGGCCCGCGACGATGGAGGGTGCCGTCCGCAGCGGGTTCAGCGCGGCGGACGCCGCGCTCCGGGCGCTCGGCCGCTCCCATGAACATCCGCTGCAGGAGGCGGCATGAGCAGTACCACCGGAACAAGAGGAGAGTCAGTGACCCCGGCGAATCCGGCTTTCGACACCGTGGCCGACACCACGGACGTCACCGCGCTTCTGGAGCGCGGACGGGCCCTTTCCACGCCGGTGCTCCGGGCCGCCGTTGACCGGCTCGCACCGCCCATGGACACCGTCGCCGCCTACCACTTCGGCTGGATCGACGCCCAGGGACAGCCCGCCGACGGCGACGGCGGCAAGGCCGTCCGCCCGGCCCTCGCCCTGCTGTCGGCGGAGGCCGCCGGTGCCGACGCCGAGGCCGGCGTCCCCGGTGCCGTGGCCGTCGAACTCGTGCACAACTTCTCGCTGCTGCACGACGACCTGATGGACGGCGACGAGCAGCGCCGCCACCGCGACACCGTCTGGAAGGTGCACGGCCCCGCCCAGGCGATCCTGGTCGGCGACGCGCTCTTCGCCCTCGCCAACGAGGTCCTGCTGGAGCTCGGGACCGTCGAGGCGGGCCGTGCGACCCGCAGACTGACCGCGGCCAGCCGCAAGCTGATCGACGGTCAGGCCCAGGACATCTCCTACGAGCACCGCGAGCGGGTCACCGTCGAGGAGTGCCTGGAGATGGAGGGCAACAAGACCGGCGCCCTGCTCGCCTGCGCCTGCTCCATCGGCGCCGTCCTCGGCGGCGCCGACGACCGCACCGCCGACACCCTGGAGGCGTACGGGTACCACCTCGGCCTCGCCTTCCAGGCCGTGGACGACCTGCTCGGGATCTGGGGCGACCCCGAGTCCACCGGCAAGCAGACCTGGAGCGACCTGCGCCAGCGCAAGAAGTCCCTCCCGGTCGTCGCCGCGCTCGCCGCGGGCGGCCCGGCATCGGAGCGCTTGGGCGAACTGCTCGCGGCCGACGCCAAGAGCAGCGATTTCGACAGCTTCTCCGAAGAGGAGTTCGCCGCCCGCGCGGCGCTCATCGAGGAGGCGGGCGGCCGCGAGTGGACCGCTCAGGAGGCGCGTCGTCAGCATGCGGTCGCCATCGAGGCGCTGCACCGCGTCGACATGCCGCAGACCGTGCGGGCGCAGCTCACGGCGCTCGCGGACTTCGTCGTCGTACGAAAGAGATGATCACCATCTGTTCCATATGAATCGCAGTCGCCGGCCGGTGCCCTGACAGGCACCGGCCGACGGAGACCCCAGCACAGCAGAGGACCGCACTGCACGAAGGGGAAGCCATGACAGCGACGACCGACGGAAGCACCGGGGCCGTGAACCCCCGCGCAGCCTCGGCCAGTGAACCGACCGACACAACCATCGCCGCGGACGACGTGCTCGCCGCCGCGCGGCGGGCCGCGGAACGCTCGGTGGAGCACCTCCTCGGCAGGCAGGACGAGCAGGGCTGGTGGAAGGGCGACCTCGCCACCAACGTCACCATGGACGCCGAGGACCTGCTGCTCCGCCAGTTCCTGGGCATCCAGGACCCGGCCACCGTCGAAGCGGCCGGCCGTTTCATCCGCGGCGAACAGCTCGGCGACGGCACCTGGGCCACCTTCCACGGCGGCCCCGGTGAACTCTCCACCACCATCGAGGCGTACGTGGCCCTGCGGCTGGCCGGGGACCGGCCGGACGATCCGCACATGGCCCGCGCCGCCGGATGGATCAGGGAACAGGGCGGAATCGCCTCCGCCCGGGTCTTCACCCGGATCTGGCTGGCCCTCTTCGGCTGGTGGAGATGGGACGACCTGCCGGAACTCCCGCCCGAGCTGATGTTCTTCCCCAAGTGGGCCCCGCTCAACATCTACGACTTCGGCTGCTGGGCCCGGCAGACCATCGTGCCGCTCACCATCGTCTCGGCGAAGCGCCCGGTGCGCCCGGCCCCCTTCCCGCTCGACGAACTGCACACCGACCCTCGCAACCCGAATCCGCCCCGGCGCCCCGCACCGGCGGCGAGCTGGGACGGGGTCTTCCAGCGCCTGGACAAGGCGCTGCACGTCTACCACCGGATCGCACCGCGCGCGCTGCGCCGGACCGCGATGAACGCCGCGGCCCGCTGGATCATCGAACGCCAGGAGAACGACGGCTGCTGGGGCGGCATCCAGCCGCCGGCCGTGTACTCCGTCATCGCGCTGCACCTGCTCGGCTACGACCTGGACCACCCGGTGATGCGCGCCGGACTCGAATCGCTCGACCGCTTCGCCGTCTGGCGCGAGGACGGCGCCCGGATGATCGAGGCCTGCCAGTCCCCGGTGTGGGACACCTGCCTCGCCACCATCGCGCTCGCCGACGCGGGCGTCGCCCCCGACCACCCCGCGCTGGTGAAGGCCGCGGACTGGATGCTCGGCGAGGAGATCGTCCGGCCCGGTGACTGGTCCGTGCGCCGCCCCCGGCTCAACCCCGGCGGCTGGGCCTTCGAGTTCCACAACGACAACTACCCGGACATCGACGACACCGCGGAGGTGGTCCTCGCGCTGCGCCGGGTCCGCCACCCGGACCGGGCCCGCGTCGAGGCCGCGATCAGACGCGGAGTCCGCTGGAACATCGGCATGCAGTCCCGCAACGGGGCCTGGGGCGCCTTCGACGCCGACAACACCAGCGCGTTCCCCAACCGGCTGCCCTTCTGCGACTTCGGCGAGGTCATCGACCCGCCGTCCGCCGACGTCACCGGGCACGTGGTGGAGATGCTCGCCGTCGAGGGACGGTCCGGACACCGGGTCACCCGCCGCGGCATCGAGTGGCTGCTCGCCGAACAGGAGGCGAGCGGCGCCTGGTTCGGCCGCTGGGGCGTCAACTACGTCTACGGCACGGGCTCGGTGGTGCCCGCGCTGGTGGCCGCCGGGCTGCCCGTGACGCACCCGGCGATCCGCCGCGCGGTCGGCTGGCTGGAGTCCGTGCAGAACGACGACGGCGGCTGGGGCGAGGACCTGCGCTCGTACCGGGAGGAGAAGTGGATCGGGCACGGCGCCTCCACCCCCTCCCAGACCGCCTGGGCGCTGCTCGCGCTGCTCGCCGCGGGCCGGCGGGACAGCAGGGCCGTGCGGCGGGGGATCTCCTGGCTCGGCGAGACGCAGCGCCCCGACGGGTCCTGGGACGAGCCGTACTTCACGGGCACCGGATTCCCGTGGGACTTCTCCATCAACTACCACCTCTACCGGCAGGTCTTCCCGCTCACCGCACTCGGGCGGTACGTGTACGGCGAACCGTTCGCCGACCGCGCGGTCGCCCGCAAGGGGGCCTGATGGCCGACGGGCCGGGAACGGCCGCCCCCGTGGCTCCGCTGCTGATCGCCTGCGCGCTCGGCATCGAGCAGTTCGCCCTGCGCAGCGGCCGGGGCAGGGCCGGCGCCGCCCCCGGGCCGGTGACCGTGCTCCGTACGGGCATGGGGCCCGCGGCCGCCGAGGAGGCCGTCTCCCGGGCGCTCGGCCGGGACCCGGCGCCCGGCACGGCCGTCCTCGCCTCCGGGTTCTGCGCCGGGCTCGTCCCCGGGATGCACCCCGGGGACCTGGTGGTCGCCGACGAGACCCGGGAAACCGCCGGGGACCCGACGGTCTGTACCGGTCCGGGCCTCCTCGCCGAGGCCCTGGCCAGGGCGGTGCCCGGCCGCGCCGTCCACACCGGTCCGCTGGCCGGCTCCGCCCATGTCGTACGCGGACCCGGGCGGGCCGGGCTTCGGGCCACCGGGGCCGTCGCGGTGGACATGGAGTCCGCCGCCACTCTGCGTACCGCCCGTGCTTCCGGACCTCGTCCGGTTGCCGCCGTACGGGTGGTCGTGGATGCTCCGGAGCATGAGCTCGTCCGCATCGGCACGATACGCGGTGGAATATCAGCCTTCCGTGTTCTCCGTGCCGTCCTGCCTGCTTTCTACGAATGGCACCGATCTTTGCTGCTCCCCAGGAGGTGAGCCAGATGGCCATGCCGCTCCGTCAGTCCATCAAGGTTGCGACGTATCTCATGGAGCAGAAGCTCCGTAAGCGGGAGAAGTTCCCGCTCATCGTGGAACTGGAGCCTCTGTTCGCCTGCAACCTCGCGTGCGAGGGATGCGGGAAGATCCAGCACCCGGCCGGTGTGCTCAAGCAGCGCATGCCGGTGGCCCAGGCCGTGGGCGCCGTACTCGAATCGGGTGCCCCGATGGTCTCCATCGCGGGCGGCGAACCGCTGATGCACCCGCAGATCGACGAGATCGTCCGGCAGCTGGTGGCGCGCAAAAAATACGTCTTCCTCTGCACCAACGCGATGCTGATGCGGAAGAAGATGGAGAAGTTCACGCCCTCGCCGTACTTCGCCTTCGCCGTCCACATCGACGGGCTGCGGGAGCGGCACGACGAATCGGTCGCCAAGGAAGGCGTTTTCGACGAGGCGGTGGCGGCGATGAAGGAGGCCAAGCGGCGCGGCTTCCGGGTCACCACCAACTCCACCTTCTTCAACACCGACACCCCGCAGACCATCATCGAGGTGCTCGACTACCTCAATGACGACCTGAAGGTCGACGAGATGATGATCTCGCCCGCCTACGCCTACGAGAAGGCACCCGACCAGGAGCACTTCCTGGGCGTCGAGCAGACCCGCGAGCTCTTCAAGAAGGCGTTCGCGGGCGGCAACCGGGCCCGCTGGCGGCTGAACCACTCGCCGCTCTTCCTGGACTTCCTGGAGGGCAAGGCGGACTTCCCGTGCACGGCCTGGGCCATCCCGAACTACTCGCTGTTCGGCTGGCAGCGGCCCTGCTACCTGATGAGCGACGGCTACGTACCGACGTACCGTCAGCTCATCGAGGAGACCGACTGGGACAAGTACGGCCGGGGCAAGGACCCGCGCTGCGCCAACTGCATGGCGCACTGCGGCTACGAGCCCACCGCCGTCCTCGCCACCATGGGATCGCTGAAGGAATCCCTGCGCGCGGCGCGCGAGACCGTCTCCGGGAACCGGTGACGCCATGACCGCTGGAGAGCCGGTCGCACTGGGTCTCCCCGAGCTGCCGGCCCGGCCCCTAGCGATGCGCCGCCCCTCGCGGCGCATCCAGGTCGGGTCGGTTGCGGTGGGCGGGGACGCGCCGGTGTCGGTGCAGTCGATGACGACGACGCGTACGTCGGACATCGGTGCGACGTTGCA
>NZ_JBHVJA010000009.1:0-358740 GCF_042799335.1 Streptomyces sp. NPDC057697
GCCGACCGCGCCGTTCGACGCCGGGGGGTGACGCCCGGGGGCCGGCCCGGGTGCCGGGCCGGCCGACGTGCGTCCTGCGATATCAGTGGCCGTTCGCACCGCCGTTCAGCGAAGTGGCTGCTCGGCGACGCGCGCGGCGCGGGTCAGGCGCTCCCGTTCGTCGCTCTCCGCCTCCCGTCGTCCCTCGGGGCGCCTTCCGTCCCGACGTCCGTCGCTCGTCCGCGGGTCGCGGCGGTCGCGAAGGCCGTCGTCCCGGGTGCGCTCCCGGACGTTCTCGTCCCTGTTCCTGCGTCCGTCTGCGAGGTCTCTCATCGTCCCTCTCCTCGTCCGTCCTTCTTCGATCGACACCTCCAGGCTGCGGCCGGGGCACTGAGAAGAGACTGAGAGCCGGTCCCTTCCTCAGCGTCCCTTCAGGAAACGGCGATTCCCGCCGCGGGCTATGGTGGACGAAGAGGTCACCATGAGGATGCTGATCACCGAGGACGAGCCCGCACTCGCCGACGCGATCGCGGACGGACTCGCCGCGGAGGGTTTCGTCGCCGACATCGCGCTCGACGGGACCGAAGGTCTGTGGCGGGCGCTGCACGAGCCCTACGACGTCATCGTGCTGGACATCATGCTGCCCGGACTGTCCGGGTACGAAGTCCTCAAGCGGCTGAGGGCGGCCAGGATCTGGACGCCGGTGCTGATGCTCACGGCGAAGGACGGCGAGTACGACGAGGCGGACGCCCTCGACCTCGGCGCCGACGACTATCTGAGCAAACCCTTCTCCTACGTGGTGCTCGTCGCCCATCTCAGGGCGCTGCTGCGCCGGGGCGCGCCCGCCCGGCCCGCCGTGCTCACCGCCGACGACCTCACCGTGGACCCCGCGGGCCACCACTGCCGCCGCGGAGAGCACGACATCAGCCTGACGGCGAGGGAGTTCGCTCTCCTGGAGTACCTGCTCAGGCACGCCGACGAGGTGATCAGCAAGACCGACATCCTCACCCATGTGTGGGACGAGCACTTCGACGGCGACACCAACATCGTCGAGGTGTACGTCGGTTATCTCCGGCGCAAGATCGACACCCCGTTCGACCGCCGCACCATCGAGACCGTGCGCGGTGCCGGGTACCGGCTCCACAGCACCGCGGGCTGAGTGATGGCCGCGGACGTGCGCTCCTGGTGGGCCCGCCGGTCCCTGCGGCTGCGACTGACCGCCGCCGCGGCCCTGGTGATGGCCGCCGGACTGGCCGGAGCCGCTTTCCTGCTCGTCGCCTGGCTGCACGCCAGCCTCATCAACGGCCTCGACCAGACCGTCCTGCAACGCGCCCAGGTCGTGGCCGCGGACGTGGACAACAGCAGGATCACCGCGGAAGTACCGGCCACCTCGCACGCGGAGGCCGCCGTGCAGATCGTCGACAGCCACGGGAAGGTGGTCGCCGCCTCGGCCAATCTGCGCGGCAGGCCACGGGCGTTCACCTTCCCGGCGAGCCGGTCCGGGGCCCCGCGCGTCCACACCGTCCACGACATCCCCGAACACGACTACGGGACCTGGCGCGCCGTGGGCATCCCGGCGGGCACGCCCCACCACCCCGTGACCGTGTACGTGGCCCTGCCCACCGAGAGCGTCGACCGCGGGCTGGCCCAGCTGACCGTGGCCCTGGCCACCGGCGTACCGGCGGTGGCCGCCCTGCTCACCGCGATGGTGTGGCTGTTCACCGGACGCGCGCTGCGCCCCGTGGACGCCATGCGCGCCCAGACCGCCGAGATCACCGCGTCCGACCTGAGCCGCCGCCTCGACGTGCCCCCCGCCAAGGACGCGCTCGGCAGGCTGGCCGTGACCTTCAACGACCTGCTCGGCCGTCTGGACGCCGCCACCCGGCGCCAGCGGCGGTTCATCGCCGACGCCGCCCATGAACTGCGCAGCCCGCTCAGCACCCTGCACACCCGCCTCGAAGTCGCCGACCGGCACCCGGAGTCCGTCCGCTGGCCGGCCCTCGTTCCCGAGCTGCTCCGCGAGACCGAGCGGCTCAACCATCTCGTCGACGACCTCCTCCAGCTCGCCCGGCTCGACGCCCGGCCCCGGCTGCGGACGCGGCCCGTGGACCTGGACGAGATCGTCTTCACCGAGGTGCGCGAGGCCCGCAGCCGCACTCCCCTCGTCATCGACCAGCACGCCGTCGGCGCGGCACGCCTGAACGGCGACGCGGACGCCCTCGCCCGCGTCGTGCGCAACCTTCTCGACAACGCGCTGAGCCATGCCGCGACCCGCATCGACATCAGCCTCCGGACGGGGCCCCGCACCATCCGGCTGGTGGTCGCCGACGACGGCCCCGGCATCCCCGAGGCCGACCGCGAGCGCGTCTTCGGGCGGTTCACCCGCCTGGACGACGCGCGGGCCCGGGACACCGGAGGCAGCGGTCTCGGCCTCGCCATCGTCCGTGACATCGTCACCGCCCACCACGGCAGCACCCATGTCGAGGACAACCACCCCGGCACCCGGATGGTCGTCGTGCTGCCGACGCCGGCACCGTGACCGCCGGAACCGCCCGCCGTCCGGACGACGGCCCACCGGCTCCGCCCTCAGGCCGTCTTCGACGGGGGCGGGGCCGGGGAGGTGCGGCGCGGCCGGGCGCCGGGGCGCGCGGCGATTTCATGGCCCGGCAGCTCTCCGGGGGCCAGTCGCCGCGCCAGCGAGTCCAGCAGGGGCACGGCGGCGGCGAGCACCGCCAGCTGGTCCTCGGACAGCGCCGCCACCTGGGCGGCCAGGCCCTGGAGGCTCTCGCGGCGCACGCTGTCCAGGACGGCGGTGCCGGCCGGGGCGAGGGCGAGCAGACAGGCGCGCTGGTCGTGCGGGTCGGGGCCGCGGTCCACGAGCCCGGCGGTCACCAGGACGTCGACCAGCCGGGAGGCGGTGGGCATGCTGATGCCCATGCCGCGGGCCAGGTCGCCGAGCCGCAGCGGCTCGTGCGTGGACAGGACGCCCAGCGCGGTCAGCCGGCTCGGGGTCAGGTCGTGGCGTTCGGCCGGCGCCCGCAGCCCGTGGGCCAGGCGCAGGACGGCCGTCCGCAGCCGGGCCGCCGTCTCGTCGCCGTCCGGCGGCCGGGTCGGACCGCCGGGCACCTGCGGCCGCGGGGCGTTCATGACCCGGTCCCGTCCAGTTCCAGGCGCAGGGCCGGAGCGTCCGGCCGGTCCTGGACGCCCCGCGGGGCGTCGTCCGCGTGCGCGGGCAGGAGGCCGGGCGGCAGTCCGGGCAGCCGGAACCGGCCGTCGTCGCCGGTGAGGGCGTAGGCCAGCACCGTGCCCTGGGGGCCGACCGCCCGCAGGGCCGCTCCGGGCAGCGGGCTGTCCGGTCCGGGGCCGTGGACCAGCCCGGTGATGTGCCCGTTCGTCGGGGCGGCGGCGTCCGGGCGGTCGCCGTCGGCCGTCATCGTGTACACGGCCGGGCGGTAGCCGGGTGCGGTGACGACCAGGGTGTACGCGCCGGGCGCCGCGTCCGGGGCGGGGCGGGGCCGTCCGTCGCCCGGCCCGGCCGGTCGCGGGGCGCAGGCCATGACGACCGGTCCCGGGCGGCCGGTGCCGGCCGGGGCGGGCAACGGCTCGGGAGCCTCGGGGGCGGGGGCGGTGCCGCCGACGACCACCGGCCGGTCGGTGTGCACGTACTTGCCGCCCCGCAGCCAGGAGGCGACGGCCGCGACGAGGCAGGCGACGATGGCGAACGCGAACGCGGTGGTCAGGCCCGTCGCGAACGGGCCGGAGATCAGGGCGGGGAAGAAGCCGCGGCCGGTGAGGTAGGCGGCGTGACCGGCCGGCAGATGGGCCAGAGCGGCGGGGCCCAGCAGCGTCTGGAGCGGGTTGTAGCCCAGCAGCGAGGCGAACAGCACCGAGACCGGCGGCAGGGCCGCGAGCCGGTCCGCGTCCGCGGCGGAGACCCCCTGGGCGGTCAGACCGCTGGACAGGGCGTGCGGCAGGCTGGAGGCCAGGCCGAGGATCATCAGGCTGAAGAAGACCCCGATCGACAGCACCATCGCCGAGTTCTGGAAGGTGGTGCTCATGCCGCCGCCGACGCCGCGCTGGTCGGCGGGCAGGCTGTTCATGATCCCCGCCCGGTTGGGGGAGGCGAACAGCCCCATGCCGATCCCGTTGAGCAGCAGGATCGCCGCGAAGGTCCCGTAGTGGAAATCGACCGGCAGGAGCGCCAGGAGCACGAAGCTGCCCGCCGCCACGAGCATGCCGCCGGTCGCGAACGGCCGCGCCCCGAAGCGGTCGGACAGCCACCCCGAGACCGGCCCGGCGACGAGGAAGCCGAGGGTGAGCGGCAGCATGTAGATCCCCGCCCACAGCGGGGTCTGCTCGAAGCTGTACCCGTGCCGGGGCAGCCAGATGCCCTGGAGCCAGATGATCAGGATGAACATCAGTCCGCCGCGTCCCATCCCGGACAGCAGGCTCGCGAGGTTCCCGGCGGTGAACGCCCTGATACGGAACAGGCTCATCCGGAACATCGGCTCGGCGACCCTGGTCTCCACGATCCCGAAGACCACCAGCACGGCCACCCCGCCGATCAGGGCGGCCAGCACCACGGGATTGGTCCAGCCCATGGTGTGCCCCCGGTAGGGCTGGATGCCGTAGGTGATGCCCACGAGCACCGAGATCAGCCCGACGGCGAAGGTGAGATTGCCCCACCAGTCCAGCCGGGCGGGCCGCCGGATGCCGGTGTCGCGCAGCTTCCGGTACGCCCAGAACGTACCGAACACCCCGAACGGCACCGACACCAGGAACACCAGCCGCCACTCGACCGGAGCGAGCAGCCCGCCGAGCACCAGGCCCATGAACGAGCCCGCGATCCCCGCGACCTGGTTCAGGCCCAGGGCGAGTCCGCGCTGGTCCGCCGGGAACGCGTCGGTGATGATCGCGTTGGAGTTGGCCATCAGCATCGCGCCGCCGACGCCCTGGGCCACCCGCATCAGGATCAGCCAGAGCGCGGCGGCCGTGCCGTGCATCCACGTCACCGACAACAGCACCGAGAACACACTGAAGACCGCGAAGCCCGCGTTGTACATACGGACCCGGCCGTAGATGTCCCCCATCCGGCCGAAGCTGACCACGAGCACGGCGGTGACCACCAGATACCCCATGATCAGCCACAGCAGCAGGCTCGTGTTCCCCGGCTCCAGCGGGTCGATCCCGATGCCGCGGAAGATGTCGGGCAGGGCGATCAGCATGATCGACCCGTTGATCGTGGCCATCAGCACACCGAGCGTGGTGTTGGACAGCACGATCCACTTGTAGTGGGGGCCGGGGGTACCGGCCGCGGCCCGGGGCCTGCGGCGGGCCGTACGCGATGGCGCGGACTTCGCAGTCATGGGCACCTCGACAAGGAGGAGCAGATATTTGGTTGCTTGTCCCAAACTAACTCTCCGGCCGGAGTTTCTCGACTGCTCTGCGTTCAAGACGTGGTAAGGAACGGCGCTTCACCCCCGGGGCGCGCAGGCGGCCCCCGGGGGCGTACGGAGTCGCCCGTCACGCTGGATACACTCCCCCGTATGGCCGAATCGTCCCGTAATGGCGCGAGCCCCGGGATGTGGCGTCGCGAATCGAGCACCGTGCTGCGCCGCGCCGCGGCCCTTCCGGCGCAGGCGGCGGGCCCCTTCGTCATCCTCGCCGAATCACAGGTGCCTTCCGTCCCCACGGAGTGGGCGCCGCACTCGCATCAGCTGCACGAGCTCGTCTGGGTGCGCGGGGGAACCCTGACGTCCCGGGTGGCGGACTGCGTCTTCACCGTCTCCGAGGGGTACGGGCTGTGGATGCCGGCCGGAGTGGTGCACCGGGGCCGGACGACGGCGGGGGTGGAGTTCCATGACGCCTTCTTCGCCCCCGAACGCACACCGTTCGCCTTCGAAGGGCCGACGGCGATCACCATGACCCCGGTGCTGGAGTCCCTGCTGACCCATCTGGCCCGCACGGACCTCGACGCCGGGGCCAGGGCGCGGGCGGAGGCGGTGGTGTTCGACGTGCTCCGGCCTTCGGAGCACCGGTTCGCCCTGCAACTGCCCGGCGATCCCCGGATCGACGCGATCGCCGAAGCCCTGCTCGACGACCCCGCCGACTGCCGTTCGCTGGACGGGTGGGCGCGCACGCTGGGGATCAGCGACCGCACGATCGCCCGCGCGTTCCGCCACACGACCGGGCTCTCCTTCGCGCAGTGGCGCCAGATGCTGCGCACCCACCGAGCGCTGACGCTGCTCTCCGAGGGGCTCGATGTGCAGACCGTCTCCGAGACGCTCGGCTACGCGCAGCCCAGTACGTTCATCGCCGCGTTCCGCCGGGTCATGGGCACCACGCCGGGCGCGTTCTTCGCCGACGGGGCCGACGCCGCCGCGGACGGTGTCCGGAATGCCGTATCGGGTGTCCAGAACTCCTGATTGTCGACATGACAAACGGAGGATAGCCTTCCCTTAGTTAGGTAACCCTTGGTTGTTGCTCGACGCGTACGGTCGTTCCGGACGCCGGGAGTCCGCGGCCCGGTCGGCGACGTCCGGACGGAGGGTGCCGCAGCCGTTGCCCCTCCAGTCACCCGGACCCATCGATGTTCACAAGCTCTGCCCGGCGCGCCGTCCGGCATGCCGTCGACCCCGCCGCGCCGCCCACCGCCCTGCACGGTCACGACCTGGTGCTGCGGTACGACAGGACCCCCGTCGTCCACGGCGTCTCGCTGACCCTGGAGCCCGGTCGCGCGACCGCTCTGGTGGGACCCAACGGGAGCGGGAAGTCCACGCTCCTGCGCTCCCTCGCCCGGCTGCACCCGGTGGCCGGCGGCCGGGTGACGCTCGGGGCCCACGACGGACCCGCCGAGCGTGCGGCGGCCCTGCTCAGCGCACGGCAGTTCGCCCGCGAGGTCACCCTGTTCTCCCAGTCGAGGCCCGCGCCGCAGGGGCTGACGGTCTCGGAGGTCGTGGCGTTCGGACGCCACCCGTACCGGCGCGGCTTCGCCGGTCTGTCCGCCGAGGACCGCGGCGCGGTCGACAACGCCATGGACGTCACCGGGGTGCGGGACATGTCCGACCGGCCCGCGGGGGAACTCTCCGGCGGGGAGATGCAGCGGGTCTGGCTCGCCGCCTGTCTGGCCCAGGACACCGGTGTCGTGCTGCTCGACGAGCCGACGAACCACCTGGACCTGCGCTATCAGATCGAGACGCTCGACCTCGTGCGCGACCTCGTCGAGGAGCACGGCGTCGCGGTGGGCATCGTGCTCCACGACCTGGACCACGCCTCCCGCGTCGCGGACACGCTGGTCCTCATGCGCTCCGGCCGTGTGCACGCGGCGGGCGCGCCCGCCGACGTCCTCACCGAGGAGAACATCGGCGAGGTCTACGACATCCGCGTCGAGGTCACGGTCGACCCCCGCACGGGCCGCGTCCGCGTGGACCCGCTCGGGCGCCACGGCGCCCGGAGCGCGCCGGCTGCCCCTGAGCATCGCTAGAAACCGCTGGGAACCGCCGGGAACAGCCGTGACCGCGGCTGGGAACAGCGGCCCGAAAAATCCGGACACAGCCGGAAACCGTTCCACCGAACCATCAGGTTCCACCGAACCACCAGAAAGAGGATCTGCAATGAACCGTGCCCGTCGCCTGGCGGCAGCAGCTGCCACAGGGCTCGTCGTCGTCCTCACCGCAACGGCCTGCGGCACGACCAGTGTCGAGAAGACGACGGCCGCCGGCGGTGGCGCGTCGCCCTCGTCGAAGGACTGTGCCGGGGACACCACGACGACGTCGACGAAGCCGGTGTCCTTCAAGGACGGCGTCGGCCGACAGGTGAAGCTCGACAAGCCCGCGAAGCGGATCGCGGTCCTGGAATGGCAGCAGATCGAGGACGCGCTCACCCTCTGCCTGCCCCCCGTCGCGGTCTCCGACGCGAAGGGGTACAGCACCTGGGTGAGCGCGGAGAAGCTGCCGGCCGGGGTGAAGGACATCGGCACCCGTGAGGAGCCCGACCTCGACACCCTCTTCGCGGCCAAGCCCGACCTCGTCGTCGTGGAGGCGTTCAAGGCCGACGACGAGATCATCAAGAAGCTGGAGAAGCGGGGCGTGCCGGTGCTGGCCACGCTGGGGGCGGATCCGGCCGACCCGATCAAGAACATGCAGAACGTGTTCAGCATGATCGGCAAGGCGACAGGACGCACCGAGCGGGCCGACCAGGTGCTCCGGGAGTTCGACGAGCACCTCGCCGCGGCCAAGAAGCAGGTCTCGGCCGCCGGTCTGCCCACCAAGGACTTCCTGTTCTTCGACGGATGGCTCCAGGGCGGCAACCTCACCGTCCGCCCCTACGGCAAGGGCGCCCTGTTCACCGCGATAGGCGAAGAGCTCGGCATGACCCCCGCGTGGACCGACGACGTCAACAAGGCCCACGGCAACGGGGGAGTCGACCCCTCGTACGGCCTCGCGCAGACCGATGCCGAGGGCCTCACCGCCGTCGGGAAGGCCAACCTCTTCTACGCCAACGACGAAGGGGCGGGCGGATACGTCGCCGCGCTGGAGAAGAACCCGATCTGGAAGTCGCTCCCGGCCGTGAAGGAAGGCCGCGCGCACGCGTTCCCGGCGCGGGTGTGGGGCGCGGGCGGTCCGCGCTCCTGCGAGCAGGCGATCGACGCGTACGTCGACGTCCTCGACAAGAAGTGAGCGCACCGCACGAGGTGAGCACACCGCCGACACCGGCCCCCGGCCCGGGACCGGCGGAGCCGCGCACCGGCCGGAGCGGTGGCCCGGCGGAGCCGCGTGCCGAGCACGGCCGCGGCTCCGCCGGGGTGGGCGTCCTGGCGCTCCTCCTCGTCGGGGTCGCCGTGGTGGGCATGTGGCACCTGACGCAGGGGACGTCCGGGGTGGGCGTCTGGGACCTGGTGCGGTACGCCGCCGGGGACCGGGACGACACCGCCGGGGCGCCGGTCGGCGAGATCTTCACCGGCTCGCGCCTGCCCCGCCTCCTCGCGGGCGTGGCGGTCGGCTTCGCCCTCGGCGCCGCCGGTGCGCTGCTGCAGTCCGTCACCCGCAACGCGCTCGCCTCCCCCGACACCCTCGCGGTCACGGCCGGCGCCTACTTCACACTCACGCTGGTCGCGGCCTTCGGCCTCACCGTCCCGCTGTGGGCGTCGGGCGCCGTCGCCTTCGCCGGCGGACTGCTCGCGGCGGCGCTCGTACTGGCCCTCGCGGGCCGGGCCGCGGGCACCACGGGCACCCGCCTCATCCTCGCCGGATCGGCAATGGCGATGGCCCTGGACTCGGCGACCGCGATGCTGCTCATCCTGTTCGAGAAGAACACGACCGGCCTCTTCGCCTGGGGCAGCGGCTCGCTCGCGCAGCTGAACATCGACGCGTCGGTACGCGCCTTCCCCCTCGTGGCCCTGGTGCTGTGCGTCGCCCTGGCGCTGTCCCGGAAGCTCGACGTGATGGGCCTCGGGGACGACGCCGCGTCCTCCCTCGGCGTACCGATCCGCGGCACCCGGGTGACCGCGGTGCTCTGCGCGGTCGTCCTGACCAGTACGTCGGTGACGCTCGCGGGGCCGATCGCCTTCGTCGGACTCGGCGCCCCGGTCCTGGCCCGTCTGCTGGCGGGACGGGTCCGGGCGCTGCGCAGGCATCTGCTGATGGTGCCGGCGTCCGGGTTGCTCGGCGCGCTGCTCATCCTGCTCGCGGACGCGTCGCTGCGCGCGGTGCAGGGGGCCGGGGAGGCCGCCGCCATCCCCACGGGCGTACCGACCGCGCTGCTCGGCGCCGTCGTGATCGTGGTCCTCGCCCTCCGCCTCCGTGACACGGGCGGGCTCCGGCAGCCGCCGCGCGCTCGGATCGCCACCCGGTCGCGCCGGTCGTTCCTCCTCGTCCTGCTCGGCGCGGTGGTGCTCCTGGTCGCGGCGGTCCTCGTGGCGACCCTCGCGGGCAGCCTCTGGCTGCGGACGGGGGACCTCGCGCTCTGGGCGCGGGGAGCCGCCCCCGATCTGATCGGCCAGGCGCTCGACGACCGGGTCCCGCGCGTGGTCGCGGCGGTGCTCGCCGGCGCGGCGCTCGGACTGTCCGGATGCGTCGTCCAGGGCGCGGTCCGCAACCCGTTGGCCGAGCCGGGCGTCCTCGGTATCACCGCGGGAGCCGGGCTGGGAGCAGCGAGCATCGCCACATCGGGCCTGTCGGGCGGACAGCCGTTGCTCGTCGCCGCCGCCGTGGCGACGGGTCTCGCCACGTTCGCCCTGATCGCCCTGCTGGCCTGGCGGGGCGGCTTCCTGCCCGACCGGTTCGTGCTGATCGGCATCGGCTGCGGGTACGGCCTCAGCTCCATCACCACCTTCCTCCTGCTGCGCGCCGACCCGTGGGACACCCCCCGGATCTTCACCTGGCTCTCCGGTACGACCTACGGGCGCGTACTGTCCGACGTCGTCCCGGTCGCGGTGGCGCTGGCGCTCGCGCTCCCCGTGCTGCTCGCGATGCGGCGCAGGCTCGACCTGCTCGCCGTCGACGAGGACACCCCGCGCGTGGTCGGCGTCAGCCCGGAACGCACCCGCTTCGCCGCCCTGGGGATCGCCGCGGTGCTCGCCGCGCTCAGCGTGATCGCCGTGGGCGTCGTCGGTTTCGTGGGCCTCGTCGCCCCGCACCTCGCCCGGTCGCTGGTGGGCGCCCGGCACGGCCGGGTGATCCCGGTCGCCATGCTGTTCGGCGCGGTGCTGGTCTGCGTGGCCGACACCCTCGGGCGCACACTCGTCGCGCCCGCCCAGATGCCCGCGGGCCTGATGGTCTCCCTGGTCGGGGCCCCGTACTTCATCTGGGTGCTCCGGAAGTCCCGCGCCTGACACCGGACACGGCGTCCCCGCTCCCTCGTGGGGACGCCGCTCCGGTGCTCCCCAAGCCCCCGCCCCCTTCCGACCCGCCGAGGAACGCCGGAATGCCACCCCACCAGGACACGTCCGTGATGAACACCGTCGTACCGTTCGACCCCGCCGCGCCGCCCGCCCCGCTGAACCGGCTCGCCCCCCACGAGGTGCTCGAACGCTGGCGAGCGGCCGATCGCTCCGCCCATGCCCCGCACCTCGTGGCCGTCACGGGCGACGGCGGTGACTGGGCCGCCGCCGCGCTCGTCACGTCCCGCCCGCACACGTCCTACCTGAAGATCGTCGACGCCGTCGGTGACGTGCCGACAGCCGTCGGGGCCGTGGTCTCCCACGCACGCCGCCAGGGGCTCGCACAGGTCAAGTGGGAAGGGTGGACGGTGCGTCCCGAGGACGCCGCCGCCCTCGGCTTCGCCCCGCTGGGCGCTCCGCTCACCCCGACGACGCGGGAGAGCGGGCCCGGCACCGGCCATGTGCGCTGGCTGCACGGAGACGGCGTGAGCGAGCCCCCGTACTACGGACAGACGACACACTTCACCTGCGGCGCCGTCACCGCCCTGGTCGCGCAGGCGCACGCGGGGGAACTGCCGCTGGAATCGTTCGACCGGCAGGCGGAGTTGACGCTGTGGCGCGACGCGACGAACTTCCCCGCGTGCGAACCCGTCGGACTGGGCGTGGCCGTGCGCCGGGCCCGGCCGTCGTCCCCGGTCACCGTCCACCTCGACACGGAACGACCCGTCCTGCTCGACCAGTATCCGGAGGACGAGCAGGAGTGGCGCGCGGTGCTCCAGCGGGCTTCCCGCGCGGAGGCCGGACGGACCGGTGTCCCGGTCGACCCGCGCCCCCTGTCCATGGCCATGGTCCGCGGCGCGCTGGAGCGCCGGGAACACGTGCTGCTCCTGGTCTCGCTCGCCGCCATGCAGGGGTTCGACGTACCCCACTGGGTGCTGTGCCACGGCGCGGTACCGGGCGCCCTGGTGATCGAGGACCCGTGGACCCACACCGCCGCGGGGGACACCTGGGTCGACGCCCACCTGCTGCCCGTACCGGATCTCTCGCTCGACGCCATGTCGGTGATCTCGCCGGACCGCTTCCGGGGCGCCGTGCTCATCGGCCGCCCGGAGCGGGACACCGCACCCCCTCCGGTGCCGGACGTGGTGTAGACCCCTGGGCCGGACCGGCTCCGGGGCGACCGGCCGTCGCGCTCCACGGCCGATATCCGCCGACCGCGACGGGGTCGGACAGCTCTTCTGCGCCACACCGGCCACCGGCGGCGGGCCCGGCCCCGCGCACCACCGGCCGCGGCCGCCCCGCCGCGTGGCCCGGAGGCCGCCGCGTACGCCGGGGAGGACGGGACGCGGGGGTGCCGGCGCCGACGTGGTGGTGCAGGTAGGAGGGCGAACGCCCCGGCGTGGGCGCTGACCCGGTTGGTACGAGCCGGTGTGCGCCGGGCGCACACCGACCGGTGCGCGGCGACGCGCCGCCCCGGCCGCGAGGTGGCCGAAGGCAGGCGTCGGCGCGACACGCGGGCGGTGAACTCCGGCATGTGCCCGTGGCCAGGGCGCTCGTACGGCGGAGGGCGTCGTGGGGCGGGTTCCGGGTTGGCGCGATTTCGTACCCGGCACGGGCGGGTGTATGGCTGAAAGTCGCCCGGGGGCCCTTGTCGGCGGCAGGCCCATCGTCGACCATGCGTGTCAGCGGCCGTGTTGCTGCGTTTTGTCCGCCGGTCTGCACACAGGTGGCTCGCGGACGCCGGGAACGACGGGGGCGGTGCCGCCCCGGACCGTGTCCCCTCGTGTCCGCCGAACGCAGAGAGGCACTCCTCCCATGTCCGATGTGCTGGCCGACAGAGCGGCATGCCCTGTGCAGACAGGCGAGATCGAAGGCCTTCGCGTCGAGCTGGTGTCCGTGGAGGACCTGGTGCTCGGTCAGTCGCCCCGGGTGGCCGGCGAGGACATCGGGCACGCCCGCGCGCTGGCCGAGTCGGGGGCGGCCCTGCCTCCCATCGTGGTGCACCGGCCCACGATGCACGTGGTCGACGGCGTCCACCGGCTGCGCGCCGCGGTGCTGAGGGGGCAGCGGAGGATAGCGGCCCGGTTCGTCGAGGGCACCCCCCAGGACGTCTTCGTCCTGGCCGTGCAGCTCAACTCCCGGCACGGGCTGCCGCTCTCGGGGGACGACCGGACGGCCGCGGCCGCCCGCATCGTCGAGAGCCACTCCCGCTGGTCGGACCGCAGGATCGCGGGCGTGACCGGTGTCGCTCCGGGTACCGTCGCCGCCCTGCGACGCCGTTCGACCGGGCAGAGTGGACAGTCGAACGCCCGGACGGGGGCGGACGGGCGGGTGCGCCCGCTCGACGCCGCCGCCGGCCGCGAAGCCGCCGTACGGGTCATCGCCGAGCAGCCGCACGCCTCGCTGCGCGACATCGCCGCTCAGGCCGGGATCGCCCTCTCCACGGCCAAGGACGTGCGGGACCGGATACGCGAAGGGCGCGACCCCGTTCCGCAGCGGCTGCGGAACAGGCCACCGGCACAGGGGACGGGCACGCGAACGATCGCGGTACGGGTCGGGGGAGCCGCGGAGGGGCCCGTCGCGACGGACGCGCGGCGCGTGGGCCCGGGGACGCCGGCCCGCGGCGCCGACAAGCTGTCCGCGCTGGTCAGCCTGCGCAAGGATCCCGCGCTCCGCCAGTCCGAACTGGGCCGTTCCCTGCTGCAGTTGCTGAGCACGCACGCCATCGACGACGAGACCTGGCGGCGGCTGGCGGGATCCGTCCCCCTGCACTGCAGCGACGTGGTGGCCCAGGTGGCCCAGCAGTGTTCCCAGGAGTGGCTGCTCTTCGCGCAGGAGGTGCGGCGGTCCCGGGAAGCGTGCGAGTAACCCGGCCGTACGCGCAGCCCCCCCGTTCCGCCCCGTCACGCCCCCGTGCGAACGCCCGCGCGGAGGGCGCCGTCCGGGCTGCGCGAGGGCGCCCTCCGGGAACAGCGTGCGTGGTCTGTTTTTCTTGACAGCGCGAGGACGCACCAACCAATCTGATTGTCATAGGGAAACCAGTTGGCGTTGCTGCGCCACGCGATGGTGCGGAAAGCGGTGAGCATGCAGAGCCCTTTGGAATCGGTCCTGGTGCAGACGTGGGAGAGCGTCACCGGACTCAGGAACCACTCCGCAACGGCACTCCTCATGACGCCGGACGGCCACACCGGTCACCTCGCCGAATTCGCCTCGGCCATCCGTGACGTCCTGGGCATCGGCATCGCGCCGGAGACGATCGTCGAGCACCGGACCGTCGCCGGTCTCGCCCGATGGGTCGAGGACCTGCGGCAACGGCGCGACGGCTCCTCGACCACCACCGTGACGAGGGTGGTCGGCGAAACGCTGATGAGACCACCGCCGGCCTCCTTCGGGCAGGCCGGATTCTGGTACATCGACCAGTCCTCCCCGAACCCGTCGATCTACAACGCGCCGATCGTGCTGGAGGCGGGGTTCGCCGTCGAACCCCCGCTCCTGGAGCGGAGCCTCCGCAACACCGTGGCACGGCACGAGGCCCTGCGCACCACGTTCCTCATGGTCGACGGCGAGCTCGTGCAGAAGATCTCGCCGGAGCCGCGGTTCGCGTTCGGGGTCAGGGAGACCGCGGACGAGCAGGAGTACGAACGCGTCCTGCGTGACGTCATGGACCCGCCCTTCGACCTGGCGTCCGGACCGCTGCTCAGGGTGGTGTGCGTGACCGACGGGACCGGGCGCACCCGCGTCCTGTGCAACGTGCACCACATCGTCTTCGACGCCACGTCCGCCGGCATCCTCCTGGACGAGTGGTTCACCGACTACGTGAACCTGCGGGACGGCCGCGAGATCACCGCCGGCCCCCCGCCGGCGCAGTACCAGGACTTCTCCCGCCGCCAGCGGGAGCGGCTGGATCCGGAATCGCTCGAACGGATGCTGGGGTACTGGGAGGGCAAACTCGCCTCCCCGCTCTCCCTGCTGGACCTTCCCCTGGACAAGCCCCGCACCACGCCGCGGACCCAGGAGGGCGACGTCGCACGGTTCCACGTGCCGGCGCCCCTGGCCGACGCCCTGCTCAAGCGCACCGCCGAGGAGGGCGTGACCCTCTTCATGCTGCTGCTCTCGGCCTACGCGGTCTTCCTGTACAAGTACGCCCGCCAGCAGGACATCCTCATCGGCAGCCCGGCGTCGCTGCGCGACACCGCCGAGGCGCAGGGGGTGATCGGCTACCTCGTCAACGTGATCGTGTTCCGCCACGCGCTCGACGACCGGATGACGCTGGGCGAACTCCACGCGGCGGTCAGGGACGAGGTCATCGACTCCCTCCAGTACAAGCACGTACCCGTGGGAAAGATCATCGAACGCGTGCAGCCGGGACGCAGCACCGTCCACCCGCCCGTCTTCCAGACGATGTTCGTCATGCCGCAGAGCGACCCGGAGATCTTCACGCGCCTCGGCCTCGACATGCAGACGGAACTGTACGGAAGCCGCAGTGCCAAGTACGACCTCTCCCTGATCATCGAGGCGGACCGCAACGGCTCCGGAGGGCTCAGCGGCACCTTCGAGTACGACACGAGCCTCTTCGAACGCGCCACCGCCGAGGCGATGGGACGGCGCTTCCTGCACATCCTCGACCAGTTCGTCCACACCCCCGGAGCGCGGCTCGCGGACATCCGGCTGCTCTCCCCGGAGCAGGAGCGGGCGACGGTGGAGGCGTTCTCGCGCCGCCGGGAGGGAGACGGGCCGTGCCCCGTCATGGACCACTTCCGCCGCCAGGCGGAACGGACCCCCGACGCCGAGGCGGTCGTCCGGGACGGCGAGTCGCTGACCTACCGGGAGCTGGAGCAGCGCGCCAACCGGCTCGCCCACTGCCTCAGATCCCGGGGCATCGCGGCCAAAAGCCGCGTCGGCATCTTCCTCGGACGGTCGACGGACATGATCGTCGCGCTGCTCGGAACGCTCAAGTCCGGCGCCGCCTACGTACCGATCGACCCCTCCTACCCGCCGGACCGCATCGCGTACGCGCTCCGGGACTCCGGCGCCGAACTGGTCCTCACCGAGGCGGCGCTGCGCGACCGGCTCCCCGGCACCCACGAACTGCTGGTCGTGGACCGGGAACGCGAGAGCGTCGCCGCCTTCCCCGCGACCGACCCGGGCCCCGTCAAGGAACCCCACGACGAGATCTACGTCATCTACACCTCCGGCTCCACCGGCGCCCCCAAGGGGGTCGTCCTCGACGACGCCACGATCTCCAACCTCGTCGAGCACCAGATGGCCATCACCGCGGTGGGGGCCGGGGCACGCACCCTCCAGTACATGAGCCTCTCCTTCGACGTGTCGGCGCAGGAGATCCTCGGCACGCTCTGCGCCGGGGGCACCCTCGCCCTCATACCGGAGGAGCTCCAGAAGGACCTGCACCGGCTCTGCGCGTTCATGGCCCGTGAGGACATCGCCCGCGCCTACTTCCCCTACATCGCGCTCCAGCAGCTCGCCGCCGTGGCGATCGCCACCGGAACCCGGCTGGAGGCGCTGGAGGAAGTCGTCTCCACCGGCGAACAGCTCGTGGTCTCCCCGCAGATCAGGGAGTTCTTCACGGCCCACCCCCGGGCACGGCTGTGGAACATGTACGGCCCGTCCGAGAGCCATGTGGTGTCCGTGCACCGGCTGGACCGCGACCCGGCGCGCTGGGGGGAGACGGCCGCCATCGGTCGGCCCGTACCCGGCTTCAGCATGTTGGTCCTGGACGCGAACGGACACCTGGTACCTCCCGGCATCCCCGGCGAACTGCACCTCGGCGGCCTGATCTCCCCGGGCTACAACAACCTTCCCGAGGAGACCGCGCGGCGCTTCCTCGCCCATCCCCTCGCCTCGGCGGTCCCGAACCGCAAGGGAGTGCTGTACCGGACGGGCGACCTGGTGCGGATCAACACCGACGGGGACTTCGAATACCTGGGCCGGACCGACGCCCAGCTGAAGGTCCGGGGCTACCGCATCGAACCGTCCGAGGTCGAAGCCGCGCTCAACGGCCTCGACCCGGTGGACGCCTCGGCCGTCGTCGCCGTCCGGTTCGACGACGGCGACAAGCGGCTCGTCGCCTTCCTCGCCGTGCGCGAACGGATCGACAGCGGCGAACTGCGGCGCCTGCTGCGCCCGTTGCTCCCCGACTACATGGTTCCCTCGCACTACGTCCTGCTGGACCGGATCCCCACCGCCCCCAGCGGAAAGATCGACCGCAAGGCCCTGCCGGCCCTCTTCCGGCCCGACACCGCCGAGGCGGCGGACACCACACCGCTCAGCACCCCGACCGAACGCGAGATCGCACGCCACTGGCGCGAACTCCTCGCAACCGGCACGATCGGCGCGCACGACGACTTCTTCGCCCTGGGCGGCCACTCCATCCTGGCCGTCCGGCTGGCGGTACGGCTGAGGACGGAATTCGCGGTGGACATCGAGCTGCGCGCCCTGCTCGACAACCCCACCGTCGCGGGCATGGCGGCCCGCGTCGACGCCCTCACCGCCCCGACGGGCGGGCCCCGCCCCGAGGCCACGGCCCCCGACCTGCGCGCCGACGTACGGCTGCCGGACAACCTCACCACCCGCGGGACACGGACCACGGACCGGGGGTACGGGCCCCGCACCACGGCGGGCGCCCACGACGTCCTGCTGACCGGCGCCACCGGCTTCCTCGGCGCCTACCTGCTGCGCGACCTGCTGGCGCACACCCGGGCCCGGGTGCACTGCCTGGTCAGGGCGGAGAACCCCGAGCGGGCCCGGCGACGACTGGCGGACACCGCCCGCCGCTACCGCCTGACCCACGCGGTCGACGACCCCCGGGTGGTGCCCGTCTGCGGCGATCTCGCCCGGCGGGGCATGGGCCTGGACACACCGGCGTACGCCGCCCTCTCCGGCACGGTCGGAGCGGTCTACCACGCGGCCGCGCACATCAACTTCATGGCGCCCTACGCGTCGGTGCGCGCGACCAACGTCGACGGCATGGCCGAGATGCTGGCCTTCTGCGCCGACGGCACGCCCAAGCCCCTGCACTACGCCTCCACCATCGCGGTGTTCTCCCGCGCGGAGAACCAGGGCGTGATCTCCGAGACCAGCGTCCCCCAGGACGCCGAACACCTCGGCATCGGCTACACCCAGAGCAAATGGGTCGCCGAGCAGCAGGCCCACGCGGCCCGGCGCCTCGGACTCCCGGTCACCGTCTACCGGATGGGCCGGATCGCCGGGGACAGCACCACCGGCGCCTGCCAGCCGGACGACTTCCTGTGGCGGCAGATCAAGAGCTTCGTGCAACTGGGCTCGGCACCGCCCGCCCACGAACTGCGCACCGACCTGCTGCCGGTGGACTTCGTCAGCCGCGCGCTGGTGCTGCTCTCCCGGCAGGAGGACCACCCCACGTACCACCTGTTCCACCCCGAGGGCGCGGACTTCCACGTCGTGCACGAGGCGATCAGGAAGGCCGGGTACCCGCTGGAGGCGGTTCCGGGCGACGCGTGGTTCGCCGCACTGGAACGGGCGGCGGCGTCCGGCGCCACGAACGCGCTCGCCGCGGCCGTCCCGCTGTTCCAGGAAGGCGCGCTGGAACTCGGCGAGAACACCTATGCGAACGAGGCGACCGCACGGTCGCTGCGAAGCCTGGGCATGGAGTTCCCGGCCATCGACGTCGCGGCCGTGACCCGGATGATCGAGTACTTCCGGGAGACGGGCGAGCTCGACTGACCCGTCCCGCATCCGCCGATCGGCCCCCCCCGGGACCGCTTCCACCGGTCGGCGACCGGGCCCGGCGGCCCCCTGTTCCCGTGCGACCTCGCCCCCGCCGGAGGCGGCCCCGGCCGCTGCGCTTGCCCCGGGGCCGGGCGGGCGAACGCCCGCGACGCGACGTGCCCCGCGGACGGCGCCCGGCCCCGCGTCCCGCGCCCCCGTACAGCGCGCCCGAAGCACCGTCGGCCGCACCGCGGCCCCGATCCGAGAATCCGCTGCTCCCCGGCCCGAGAGCCGGGGCATCCCGGGAGATGACCAGTGAACGACGGTACGTCAGTGGCCGGCCCCGACGTGGGGGACATCGATCTGGCTCCGATCCGGGGCCTGCCGGCGGCCCAACAGCCCGACTGGCCGGACCCGGCACGGGTGAAGGCGGTCCGGGCGACCCTGGCCGGAAGCGCACCGCTGGTGCGGTGGGACGACGTGCGGCAACTCGGCGGCCTGCTGGCGCGGGCGGCCGAGGGCGAGCTGTGCGTGTTGATGGCCGGCGACTGCGCCGAGGACCCCGCCGAGTGCTCGGTCGCCGACGTCGCGCCCAAGGCCGGGATGCTGGACGTCCTCGGCGACATCATGAGAGTGGGCGCGGGACGGCCGGTGGTGAAGGCCGGCCGGCTGGCGGGACAGTTCGCCAAGCCCAGGTCGCAGGCGTACGAATGCGTCGTCGGCGGCAGCGTGCCGGTCTACCGGGGCCCCATGGTCAACGGGCCGGAGCCGACCCACCGGGCACGGCGCGCCGACCCCGGCCGGATGATCGGCGGCTACCGGGCCGCGCGCGAGGTCCTCCGCTCGCTCGACACCATCGGCCGGGGCACCGGCGCCGCACCCCTGGAGCGGGTGTGGACCGGCCACGAGGCCCTGCTCCTCGACTACGAGGCGCCGCTGGTGCGGCCGACCGGCGGCGGGGGACGCTACCTCGCCTCCACGCACTGGCCCTGGATCGGCGAACGCACCCGGCAGGCCGACGGCGCGCACGTACGGCTGCTGGCGCGCCTGGAGAACCCCGTGGCGTGCAAGGTGGGCCCGCGCACGACCGTCCCCGAGGTGCTGCGGCTGTGCGCGCTCCTCGACCCGGAGCGCAGCCCCGGCAGGCTGACCCTCATCGCCCGCTTCGGCGCGACGCAGATCGAAGGGCTGGGCGCCCTGGTCCGCGCAGTGCGGGGGGCCGGCCATCCCGTGCTGTGGATGTGCGACCCGATGCACGGCAACACCGTCCAGGACCGGACCGGCCTGAAAGTCCGTCACCTCGATGCCGTCATGGACGAGATCCGCTGGTTCCTGTCGATCGTCTCCGATCACGGCGGCAGGTGCGCCGGACTGCACGTGGAGGCGTCGCCCCTGGACATCGCCGAATGCGCGGGTGCCGGAATCACTCCGGTGCGCGGCCCGCGGTACCGGACCCTGTGCGACCCCCGGCTCAATCTGATGCAGGCGGTGGCCGTCGCCGCGCACTGGCAGCAGCGCGCCGTCCGGCAGGGCGAGAGGACGGCCACGCCCTCATGACGGCCGTCCGCGCCCTCATGACGACCGTCCGCGGGGAGACGCCGTCCGCAGCCGGACGCGAACGGCACGCCCAACGGCGGGCGGCCGCACCGTCGCCCCTGACGCACCCCGGCCCACCGGCGCCCACGGGAGGGCGGCGCTCAGTGCAGCAGGGTGTCGATCGAGTCGGCGACCTTCTGGCACATCTCGGTGAACATGGCTTGCTCGCCGGGCGAGAGCACCTCCATGGCGGCCCGGACGTTCTCGTGCCGGCTGCGCGCCGCACTGGCGAGAAAGGCGTGCCCCTTCGGCGTGAGCGACGTCGTGTGCTCCCGCTTGTCCTCACCGAGTGCGGCCTGCTGGATCAGCTCCAGGTCCTTCAGGACGCGCAGCGCCTTGGACGCGGTCTGCCGCGACACCCCCAGGGACTCGCTGAGCCGCGAGGGGTTCATCGCACCGCGGATGCGGAGCATCTCCAGGACGTCGTACTGCTGCCAGTTGATGCCCTCGGGGTTGGTCGCGGTGCGCCGGGCGACCAGGACGCACTGCAGATGGGACAGCGCGTCCTCCAGCTCGGAGGGCGGGCCGAGCGGTGCGTGGACGGCGTCTGTGTCCGTCATCGGTGAGCTCCTTCTGAGGCGGGCGCGGTGGGCCGGGGCCGCTGTGATGTCCGATGCACCCCTACTTGGTTTCCGGATGGAAATGATGCAAGCATAACCGGCTCGCTCATGGGTGCGGGGGCCGCCCCGGTCAGGGGCGGCCCCCGCGGTGCCGCGCGGTGGTCTACACCGTCCGCTCGCGGGACGCGTCCCGCATCAGGCCCAGGAACAGCCCGGCCCCGGAGCGGCTGAGGACGGACTCCGGATGGAACTGCACCCCCGCGATGCCGGGGCCGCGCAGCGCGATCACCTCGTCCGTGCCCGGCTCCCGGCAGAGCTCGACCCCGGCCCGGCGCAGGACCTCGGCCGGGCCGCCCCGGGCGTGCACGCGGAAGGAGTTGTAGAAGCCGACGGTCGCCGGGCTGCCGAACACATCGACCGTGCGTTGTGTCCCCTGCCGGGGCCGCTCGCCGCGGGCGACGGTCAACCCCAGGCAGGAGGAGATCAGTTGGAAGCCGAGACAGATACCGAGGACCGGGTTCCCGCCGGTGCGCGCGTCGGCCAGCAGCCTTCGGGACAGGCCGCGGAGCCGTGCCACGCGGCGGTCGCCGGTGTCGCCGGGGTCCCCGGGCCCGGGGCCCAGCACCACGGGTCCGCGGTGTGCGGCGAGCGCGCGTTCCAGGCCGGGGCCGTCGTAGCGGTGCACGGCGGTCGGCAGCCCGGAGTTGCGCAGCAGGTGGGCCAGCATGGCGGTGAAGTCGTCCTCGGCGTCGACCACCAGGACGCCGTCCCCCGGGATGTCCCCCGACGGGTCCGGCCGTGTTCCGTCCCCGGGCTCCAGCCAGAAGGGGGCGAGGTTTTCGCGCCGGGCGGCCAGGCACTTGAGCGCGCGCGGCGACGACAACGGCACCCGGGGCCCGGCCGCCGCCGCGCGCCGGTCCGGGCCGCCCAGCGCGCCCAGTACGGCGGCGAGCTTGGCCCGGGTCTCGGCGGCCTCGGCGTACGGATCGGAGTCGCGCACCAGCGTCGCGCCCACGGACATCCGCAGCGCCCCGTCGGAGGCGATGTCCATGGTGCGGATCAGGATGGGGGAGTCCAGCCAGGGGGAGCCGTCGGCGTCGTTCCCGAAGAGCGCGAGCGCCCCGGCGTAGTAGCCGCGGCCGCTCGGCTCGTAGCGACGGATCACCCGGCAGGCACTTTCCAGCGGGCTGCCGGTGACGGTCGCGGCGAACATGGTGCGCGACAGCGCCTCCCGCGCGTCCCGCACCCCGCGTCCGCCGATCTCGAACTCGGTGTGCGCCAGATGGGCCATCTCGCGGAGGAAGGGGCCGCGCACCCGGACGTCCCGGTCCGCGACCGCGCAGAGCATCTTCAGTTCCTCGTCGACCACCATGTACAACTCGTCGGTCTCCTTGGCGTCCTCCAGGAACGCGAGCAGTCCGTCCGGTTCCGGGCCGGTCGCCGGATAGCGGTAGGTGCCGCTGATCGGGTTCAGCACCGCCTCGTCGCCCCGGACCCGCACATGGGCCTCGGGGCTCGCGCCCACGAGGGTGCGTCCCGCGCCGGCCCCTTCCCCGGCGCCGGTGTGGACGCAGAAGGTCCAGTAGGCGCCGGACTCCCCGGTGAGAAGTCTGCGGAACAGCGTGAGCGCCACCTGCGGCCCGTAGCCGTCCAGCCGACCGGTGAAGTCCCGGCGGATCACGAAGTTGGCGCCGGTGCCGCGGGCGATCTCCTCGCGCACGACGCGGTCGACGACGGCCGCGTACGCGTCGTCGTCGAGATCGAACCCGGCGCCGGCCAGGGTGACCGGCGCGTCCGGCAGCGCGGCCAGCAACTCCTCCGTGCCGAACCGGTGCACCCGCTCGGCCTCCAGCACCTGGAGGGGGGTCGCGTCGTCGTGGCACGCGAGGCCGCGTTCGCGGATCTGCCGGAAGGGGACGAGCGCCAGGGTGCCGGGGCCGGTGACGTCCTTGCCGGGCAGCGGAATGCCGGATATCCGGTCGGCCCGGGTCATCCGGCCGAGCAGCAATTCGACCGGGCCGGGTTTCCCGGTTTCCGGATCGGTGCGCCGCAGCAGTGCGAAAGCGGGGGTCTCGGGGGCGTCGAGCAATTGGCCGACGATTTCTGCGGCGGTGGGGGAGCCGGCCGGTCCGGTGGACGGTTGGGTTCGGGCCATGCGCGGATTCTCCTCGAAAGAGCATCGTGTTCCAGACATGTCATCCGAAGCTTTATGGTTTCCGAATGGAAATTACATGCTAGCGTCGGAGCGTGCCGGTGACCATGCGGTCCCGTTCGGGTCCGGACGCGTCCGGGCCTACGGCGAGGGGTGGGCGCGCCATGCGGCCCCCGCGCCGGTCCGGATCGCCGGCTCACAACGACCCAGGGAGGAATCGTGCGGATCGCGGTGGTCGGAGGGGGGCCCGGCGGCCTCTACCTCGCGGCATGGGCCAAGCAGTTCGACCCGGCGGGCGAGGTGGTCGTCTGGGAGCGCAACCGTGTGGGTGACACCTTCGGATTCGGCGTGGTGTTCTCGGACGGGACGCTTCTCGGCATCAAGGAGGCCGATCCCGCCCTGTACGAGGCGATGGCGGCGCGGGCCGCGCGCTGGTCGGACATCGCCGTGCGCCACCGGGGCGAGGTGGTGCGCAGCACGGGGCACGGGTTCACGGCCATCGGCCGCAAGGAGCTGCTGCGGCTGCTGTACCAACGCTGCGCAGGGGCGGGTGTCGCGCTCCGCTTCGGCGAGCAGGCCCCTCCGGTGGAGCGGCTGCTGGCCGAGTACGACCTGGTCGTCGCGGCGGACGGGGCCAACTCGGCCGTCCGGGCCGCCCGTTCCGACGCCTTCGGGACCTCGCTCGACACCCGCGCCTCCCGCTACATCTGGCTCGCCGTCGACAAGCCCTTCGACGCGCTGACCTTCCTCGTCGCCGAGAGCGGCCCCGGGGCCCTGCACGGCCACGCCTATCCCTTCAGTGCGGAGCTGAGCACCTTCATCGTGGAGGCCGACGAGCATGCCTGGCGGGCCGCGGGGCTCGACGCGCCGACCGCCGGCCTGACCCCCGACGGAAGCGACCGGTTCGCCGTCGAGCGGCTGGAGGAGATCTTCGCCGACGCCCTGGACGGGCACCGGCTCACCGGCAACCGGTCCCGGTGGCGGACGTTCACGGTGGTCCGCAACCGCCGCTGGCACCAGGGGAATCTGGTGCTGCTCGGGGACGCCGCCCACACGACGCACTTCTCCATAGGCTCGGGCACCGGCCTCGCCATGGAGGACGCCCGGGTGCTGGCGGGCCTGCTCCGGGACCACGGCTGCCTCGGGCCCGGCGGCGGTTCGCCGAAGGCCGCGCTCGTCGCGTACGAGCGGCGGCGCGGACCCGCCGTCGCGGCGGTGCAGCGGGCCGCGCAGGCCAGCCTGGAATGGTTCGAGGACATCGGCCTGGCCATGGGGCGGGAGGCGTCGCAGTTCGCGTTCGAGCTGCTCACGCGCGGTGGCCGGTTGTCCTATGAAGACTTGACAGCGGCGGTTCGCTCATCCGATAGTGGTTTCCGATAGGAAATCAGTTTGGTCGTGCCGGATACCGGAGCGAACCTTCGGGCGGCCGAATTCACTGCCTTCTCCCCTGCGTTCTCCAGGAGCGTCCAGGGCTGCGCGGAAAGGAACACGAGGCATGTCCAGCCTCACATCCCCCGGCTTACCGGCCGACCTCACTCTTCCCCGGCTCTTCGAGAAGACGGCGGCGAGGTTCGGCGCGCGCACCGCGCTGGTGCACCGCGGGGAACACATTTCGTACGCCGAGCTCAATTCCCTCGCCAACAAGGCTGCCCGATCGCTGCGGCAGGGGGAAGTGGGCCAGGGCACCCCGGTCGGCCTCCACCTGAACCGCTCGGTCGAGCTCTACGTGATGATGCTCGCCGTCCTGAAGGCCGGGGGGTGCGTCGTCCCGCTGAACCCCGCCCACCCCGAGCGCGTGATCAAGGACGTCCTCGACACCGCCTCGGTGCGCCTGGTCGTCCACCAGGGGGAGTGGGACCCGGCCGTCTTCGGCGACCACATCCCCGGGCTGCGCGCCGCCGAGGTCATGGAGCGGGCCGAATCCCTGGCCGACGGCGACCCGGAGACCGCGGGGGACGCGGAGAGCACGGCGTTCATCATGTTCACCTCCGGCTCCACCGGCAGGCCCAAGGGCGTCGGGATCCCGCACCGCGGCCTGGCCCGTCTCGCCGTTCCCAGCGAGGAACTGCGCATCGACGAGCAGGACTGCTTCGTGCAGCAGGCCGCCTTCTCGTTCGCGGCCTCGACCATCGAGATCTGGCAGAGCCTGCTGCACGGCGCCAAGCTCGTCGTCCTGCCGCCGGGACTGCCGACCCTGCCGGAGTTGCGGGACGTCATCGAGGAACACGGGGTGACCTTCCTCAGCCTGCCGTGCGGCCTGTTCAACCTGCTGGTCGACCACGAGATCGAGAGCCTGCGCCGCCTGCGGGTGATCACGATCAGCGGCGACTTCCCCTCGCCCCGCCACCTCGCGAGGGCCGCCCGCGAGACCGGCGCCCGGATCTACAACTGCTACGGCTGTACCGAGGGCTCCTCCCTGGTGGCCGTCCACCCGGTGACCGCCACCGACTCCCTCGCGCGGACGAAGGCCGTCCCCGTCGGCCGCCCCATGCCGCTGATGACCATGGCCGTCCTCGACGAGCGGCTGGAGCCGTGCGCCCCCGGCGAGACGGGCGAGCTGTGCATCGGCGGCGCCGGTGTGGCCCGCGGATACGTCGGCGACGAGGAGCTGACGGCACGGAAGTTCGTTCCCGGCCCCCGTCCCGGCGACGGCCTCCTCTACCGGACCGGCGACCTGGCCCGTACCACGCCGGAGGGCGACATCGTGCTGGCGGGCCGTGCGGACAGCATGGTCAAGATCCGCGGCTACCGGGTCGAGCCGACCGCGGTGGAACTCGCCCTCAAGGCCCACGACGCCATCGACCAGGCCGTCGTCAAGGCATTCGGCGACGAGGTCACCCAGAAGACCCTCGTCGCGTTCTTCACCACCCGGGGCGATCGGTGCCCCTCGCACGCCGAACTCGTCGCACACCTGGGGGAACTGCTCCAGGACTACATGATCCCGTCGGACTTCCACCGGCTGGACGCCTTCCCCGTCAACGTGAACGGAAAGACCGACCGGAGCGCGCTCAGGGCTCCGGACGCCGTGGACCAGCGACTAGAAAGAGGTGCCCGCATGAACAGCCCGCTCGAAGCGGCAGTGCTGCAGATCTGGAAGGACATCATCGGCGTCGAGGACTGCTCGGCCACCGACGCCTTCCTCGGCAACGGCGGCAACTCCCTGCACTTCGTCCAGCTCGCCTCCCACCTGAAGAAGGTGCTCGCCGTCGACATCGGCGTCGAGGACGTCTTCCGCTGCGGCAACGTCGAGAAGCTGGCCCGCCACATCGAGGAGATACGCGCGGGCGTCCACTGACCCGGACGCCCCCGCGCGGACGGGCAGTGACGCGATGACCACGACGCAGAGCACCGCACCGCCCCGGACACCGGACGACACGCGCCGACTGCGCGCGTGCCTGGGGAACTTCCTCACCGGTGTCACGGTGGTCACCTGCCGGCGCGGACCCGAGGTCCACGGCATCACGGTGAACTCCTTCACCTCCGTCTCCCTGGACCCGCCCCTCGTCCTGGTCGGTCTCGACAGGAGGAGCCGGGCCGCCGGACACCTGGCCTCGGGCCCCTACGCCATCAACTTCCTCACCGAGCAGCAGCGCGAACTCGCCCTGCACTTCGCGGGCCGTCCGATGCCCGGCCCCGTCCGCTGGACGACCGACGCGGACGGGACCCCGCTCCTCGCCGGCACCCTCGGGCACCTGGTGTGCCGCCCCTGGCGCCACTACGACGGCGGAGACCACCTGCTGCTCGTCGGCGCGGTGACGGGCTTCGAGGCGCACGGCGGGCGACCGCTGGCCTTCTTCCGGGGCGCGTTCCCGGAACTGGCCGCCCAGGACACCGGCGCTTCCTGGTCCGGTTCGCTCGACGACCCCGCCACCCCCCAACCGATCGCCGCTTTCCACCAGCCGACCAGGGAAGGCCACGCATGACAGCGCAGCACCACGACAGAGCCCCCGGCACCCCGGCCGTCACCCGGCCGCTCACCGGGGACGAGTACCTGGAGAGCCTCCGCGACGGCCGGGAGATCTGGGCGTACGGCGAGCGGGTCGACGACGTCACCAAGCACCCGGCCTTCCGCAACACCGCCCGCATGACGGCCCGGCTCTACGACTCGCTGCACGACCCGGAGCGCAAGGAGATCCTCACGGCGCCGACGGACACCGGGAGCCAGGGCTACACCCACAAGTTCTTCCGCATCCCGCGCACGGCCGAGGACCTGGTCGCGGACCGCGGGGCGATCGCCGAGTGGGCGCGCATGAGCTACGGGTGGCTGGGCCGCAGCCCGGACTACAAGGCCAGCTTCCTGGTCAGCCTGGGCGTCGACCCCGACTACTACGGGGAGTACGCGGACAACGCCCGCCGCTGGTACCGCGAGGCGCAGGAGAAGGTCCTCTACTGGAACCACGCGGTCATCAACCCGCCCGTGGACCGGCACCGCCCCGCGGACAGCAACGACGTCTTCGTCCATGTGGAGGAGGAGCGGGACGACGGGCTGATCGTCAGCGGCGCCAAGGTCGTGGCGACGGGCTCGGCGATCACCCACTACAACTTCATCGCCCACTACGGGCTGCCGGTGCAGAAGCGCGAGTACGCGCTGGTGTGCACCCTTCCGATGGATTCCCCCGGGGTGAAGCTGATCTGCCGTCCCTCGTACGGGGCGATGGCCAACTCCATGGGCAGCCCGTTCGACTACCCGCTGTCGAGCCGGATGGACGAGAACGACACCATCTTCATCCTCGACCGGGTGAAGGTCCCGTGGGAGAACGTCTTCATCTACGGCGACACCGCCAAGGCCGGCACCTTCCTGAACGCCTCCGGCTTCACCCACCGGCTCACCTTCCACGGCATCACCCGCCTCGGCGTCAAACTCGACTTCCTCGCGGGCCTGTTGCTCAAGGGCGTCGAGGCCACCGGCACCAAGGACTTCCGCGGCATCCAGACCCGCATCGGCGAGGTTCTCGCCTGGCGCAACATGTTCTGGGGCCTCGGCGACGCCATGGCGCAGAACCCCGACCCCTGGCACGACGGGGCGCTGCTGCCCAACCTCGACTACGGCATGGCGTACCGGTGGTTCATGACCATCGGCTACCCGCGCATACGCGAGATCCTCCAGCAGGACCTCGGCAGTGCGCTGATCTACGTCAACTCCCACGCCAGGGACTTCCAACGGCCCGAACTGCGGCCCCTGCTCGACAAGTACGTGCGCGGCTCGAACGGCTACGACGCCGTCGAGCGCGTCAAGCTGATGAAGCTCATCTGGGACTCCATAGGCACCGAGTTCGGCGGCCGGCACGAACTGTACGAGCGCAACTACTCGGGCAACCACGAGAACGTCCGGATCGAACTCCTGCTGGCCCAGCAGAGCTCCGGACTCGTCGACGCGTACAAGGGCTTCGCCGAGGAGTGCATGGCGGAGTACGACCTCGACGGATGGCGTGCCCCGGATCTGATCAACCCCAGCCGGCCCTGACGCCGGCGAGACACGAAACAGACCGTCCGGACCCACGCGGCCGGGGAGCACGGGCTCCCGGCCGCTCGGACGGCTGCGCTGAAATGGAGTCACATGCCCATCGCCATCTTCACACTCGGGATCGGCGTCTTCTGCCTCAACACGACCGAGATCATGGTCTCCGGACTCCTGCCCAGCTTGTCGGCCGAGTTCGACGTGTCGGTGTCCACGGTCGGATACCTCATCTCCGTCTTCGCGCTGGGCATGGTGATCGGCGGCCCCCTGCTGACGGTCGCGCTGCTGCGGGTCCCGCGCAAGAAGGCCCTGATCTGCCTGCTCCTCGTGTTCGTGCTCGGCCAGGCGCTGGGCGCGGTGGCACCGGAGTTCTGGGTGCTCGTGATCGCTCGGGTCGTCACCGCGCTCGCCGCCTCCGCCTTCTTCGGCATCGCCGTCGCGGTCTCCGCCCAGCTGGTCGGGCCGGAGCTGCGCGGGCGCGCGCTGTCGATCCTGCTCGGCGGCGTCATGATCGCCCAGGTGGTCGGGCTGCCCGCCGCCTCCCTGATCGACCAGCACTTCGGCTGGCGGGCGAGCTTCTGGGCCGTGGGCGCGGTGGCCGCGCTGAGCGCCGTCGCGGTGGCGTGGCTCGTCCCGGTCACCCCGCTGCCGGAACGGATCGACGTACGCGGTGAGGTCGCCGCCCTGCGCAACCCCCGGCTCTGGGCGGTCTACTGCACCAACGCCATGGTCATCGGTTCCATCGTGGCCGGGACCAGTTACTTCTCGCCGATCTTCGTCGACGTCGGTGGCTTCTCGCCCGCCGCCGTGCCCTGGCTCTTCGCGGTCTTCGGCATCGGCACGGTCGTCGGCAACGCGATCATCGGCCGGTTCGTCGACCGCTACATGATGCCGCTGATCTTCTACGGCCTCATCGGGGTGACGCTCTGCCTGGCGGTGTTCGCGATGGTCGCCCAGAACCGCGTGGCCACCGTCGTCGTCCTCGTCGTGCTCGGCCTGATCGGGCTGCCGCTCAACCCCGCCATGGGCGCCCGGGTGATGCGGGTGGCCAATGACGGCCCGCTGGTCAGTACGGTCAACGCCTCGGCGATCAACATCGGTGTGGTCCTGGGGCCTTGGGCGGGCGGCGTCGCCATCAGCGCCGGGGCGGGGCTGGTCGCCGCGCTGTGGATCGGTGCCTGCATGGCGTTCATCGGTCTGCTCTCGGTGGCGCCCGCCTACGCGGCCACCCGTCGCGCCCGTCCACTCGACACCGCCGCGGTGGCACCGGTGACCGGGGGCGACGCCGGACGGACCCCGCCGCTGAACCACTGACCGCGCCCTGTCCGGCCGTGCGGGCCCCTTCCTCCCGGGGGAGGGGCCCGCACGGCCGCTGCGCGTGGGCCGGGCGGTCAGCCGTTGACCACGGCGAGGGTGAACCCGTCGTACCCCTTGGCGCCGACGGTCTGCACCGTGGTCGCGGTGACCCGCGGCTCCCCGGCGAGCAGTTCGTGGAAGCCGCGGGAACCGGCGACCGCCGGGTCCGTGCTCGCCGGGTCGACGAGGGCGCCTCCGAGCACCACGTTGTCGACGACGACGACACTGCCCGGACGGGACAGCTTCAGCGCCCAGGCGAAGTACTCGGGAATTCCCGCCTTGTCGGCATCGATGAAGAAGAGATCGAAAGGACCGGCTTCCTCGGCCTCGATCTCCGGCAGGATGTCGAGCGCCCTTCCCACCCGCAGATCGACGACGTCGCCGAGCCCGGCGCGCTCGATGTTGTCCCGGGCGGCCCTGGCGAAGAGGATTCCCGATTCGATCGTGATCAGCTTTCCACCCTCCGGCAGCGCCCGCGCCAGCCAGATGGTGCTGTAGCCGCCGAAGGTCCCGATCTCCAGAATGGACCGGGCACCGCCGATCCGGGCCAGCAGATGGAGCAGCATTCCCTGGTTGGGTGCGACCTCGACGTCGGGGAGGCCCGCTTCCCGGCTCATTCCGGAGGCTTTCTCCAGAGCCGGATCGTGCGATATCAGCAGGCCGTTGGTGTACGAGTCGATCGCTGTCCACTGGTCCTGGTTCATGGCTCCTGCTTCGATGGGAAGGGGGGCTGGGAGGCGGTCCATGCATACCGAGAAGATTGATCGAGGGAAACCATATAGCGAGGGCCCGCGACTGGGCAGCGGCGGGCGCCCGAACATGTCCGCCCTGCCCCGGCCGGCCGTGTCAGCGGGTGCGGGACGCGGCGAAGCGGATCAGGGCGCGCATCGTGTCCGGCACCGGGGCCGTGACCGTGGCGCCGAACTCCTGGCCGGCCGAGGGGCCGTCGAGCTCCGCCCGGTGGGTCACGCGGGTGCCCCCGGGGCTCCCGGACAGCTGGTAGGTGAACCGCAGCAGCGTCCCGTCCGGGATGCGCACCTCGGTGGTCAGGGCGGTGCCGGGCACCACGCTGGGGATGGTGAGGTCCGTCGGCGGCAGCCCGTGCAGGTCCAGTGTGCCGCGTACGCCGGAGGTCAGCGGCCCGTCCAGGGTCAGTTCGCGCACCTCCTTGTCCCATGCGGGCCACAGGGCCGGATCGGCGTAGCAGTCCCAGACGGCGGCCTGCGGCAGGGCGGTCTCGATGCTGTGCTCGTACGTCCACACGGGGAACGGCCTCCAGGGGTCGGATCGGTGATCAAGGGCGAAGTCACGCTAGCCTATGATTGCCATCGGGAAATCACCAGGTGTACTGTGGCGGGAGCGGATCCGGTGCGGCGGGCGGAGGTGGCGAACCAATGACGGGCGGGACGAACGCGCGATTCGGCGGCGACATCGTTCTCGGCGGAGTCCGGGAGAACAACCTCAAGAACGTCTCGCTGACCATCCCCAAGGGAAAACTCACCGTATTCACCGGTGTATCCGGCTCCGGGAAGTCCTCGGTCGTCTTCTCCACGATCGCCGTCGAGTCCCAGCGCCAGCTCAACGAGACATTCCCCTGGTACGTGCGCAACCGGCTCACCCGGTACGAGCGCCCGCGCGCCGAGGTGATGGAGAACCTGTCCACCGCCATCGTCGTCGACCAGAAGCCCATCGGCGGGAATTCGCGCTCGACCGTCGGCACCATGACCGAGGTGCACCCCATTCTGCGGGTGCTGTTCTCACGGTGCGGAGAACCCTCCGCCGGCCCGTCGAACCTCTACTCCTTCAACGACCCGCACGGCATGTGCGAGAAGTGCGAAGGGCTGGGCCGCGTCACGACGGTGGACCTGGACCGGCTGCTCGACGGCGACCGGACGCTCAACGAGGGAGCCATCGCCTTCCCCTCGTTCGCGGTCGGCACCGCCGCATGGCAGCTGTACGCGGAATCCGGCCTCTTCGACCCCGACAGACCACTGGCCCGCTTCACGGAGCAGGAGCGCGAACTCCTCCTGTACGGCGGTGGGTTCCGGGTCGACCGCCGCAGCAGGCACAGCGTCTACAAGAACGAGTACGAGGGAGTGGTCACCCGCTTCACCCGCCGCTACCTCAAACGGGACGGGCACACCCTGAGCGACCGTGACCGGGAGGCCGTGGCCCGGGTCGTCACCGAGGGCCCCTGCCCGGAGTGCGGAGGAGCCCGGGTCGGCGCCGCGGCCCGGGGCTCCAGGATCGGCGCGCACAACATCGCCGACTACGCGGCCATGGAGATCGGCGAACTCGTCGGGGTGCTCGCCGCCCTCGACGGGCCCGTCGCCAAGCGAGTGGCGAGCGAGGCCCTCGCCGTACTGCGCCGCATCGAGGCCGTGGGCCTCGGCTACCTCAGCCTGGACCGCGAGACGTCCACCGTGTCGGGCGGGGAGGGGCGGCGGCTGAAGATCGTGCGCCACCTCGGCAGCAGCCTCTCCGACGTGACGTACATCTTCGACGAGCCCAGCGTCGGGCTGCACCCCCGGGACGTGCACCGGCTCAACGAACTGCTCATGGAACTGCGGGACAAGGGCAACACCGTCCTGGTCGTCGAGCACGACCGGCAGGTGATCGCCGCCGCCGACCATGTCGTCGACATGGGGCCGGGAGCCGGGACCCACGGCGGACAGATCGTCTTCGAGGGCACGGCCGAGGAACTGCGCTCCTCCGGCTCCCTCACCGGGCGGCGCCTGGGCACCGTGTCCGGGCTCGACCGGACACCGCGCACTCCCACCGGAGCCTTCACCGTCACCGGGGCCGCCCTGCACAACCTCAAGAACATCACCGTCGACATCCCGACCGGTGTCCTCACCGCGGTCACCGGCGTCGCGGGCTCGGGCAAGAGCACCCTGGTCTCCGGCGTCCTCGCCGCCCGCCACCCCGACGCGGTCGTCGTGGACCAGTCGGCGATCGGCATCTCGCCGCGCTCGACACCGGCCACCCATGTGCACGTCATGGACACCATCCGCAGGCTGTTCGCCCGTGCCAACGGGGTCGACGCGGGGTTGTTCAGCTTCAACTCCACCGGAGGCTGCCCCGAGTGCAAGGGCAGCGGCGTCATCGAGAACGACCTCGCCTTCCTGGACCCGGTCACCACGACCTGCGAGGTCTGCCAGGGCCGGCGCTACCGGGAAGAGGTCCTCGGCCACCGCCTGCACGGCCGCGACATCGTCGAGACCCTGAACCTCACCGTCGAGGAGGCGCTCGGCCACTTCACCGAACGCACGGTGCTGAGCAGACTGGCGCCGCTGCGCGAGGTCGGACTCGCCTACCTCACCCTCGGGCAGCCGCTGTCCACCCTGTCCGGCGGCGAACGGCAACGCCTCAAGCTCGCCGGCCGGCTGCGCGACGCGGGCGGCCTCCACATCTTCGACGAGCCGACCACCGGTCTGCACATGGCCGATGTCGACACACTGCTCGCCCTTCTCGACCGGCTCGTCGACGGCGGCAACACCGTCGTCGTGATCGAGCACGACCTGGACGTGATCAAGCACGCCGACTGGGTCATCGACCTCGGCCCCGGCGCCGGGCGGCACGGCGGCCGCGTCGTCTTCGAAGGTACGCCGGAACAACTCAGCACCGCCCGGGGCTCGTTCACCGCCGAGTACCTCAGAAAGGACCTCGCGCAGGTCACCGCACGGCACTGACCCGCCCACCGCACCGCACCCGACCGAGGAGAGACGGCTCGATGGCAGAACCCACACAGACCGAGGTCCGCGAGGCCCTGGACAACGGCCTGGAGGGCCTGAGGACGCCCCGGAAGGTGATCGTCGTCGGAGCCGGTCTCTCGGGCCTCGCGATCGCCCATGAGCTCACCCGGCACGGCAGCGACGTCACCGTGCTGGAGGCGAGCGACCGCCCCGGCGGTCGCGCCCACACCCTGCGCGACCCCTTCGCGGACGGCCTGTACGCCGAGGCCGGTGCGATGACCGTGACCCCCTACTGCCACTACGCGATGCACTACATACGGGAGTTGGGCGTCGAGCTGGAGAAGTCGGACCTGGTCGACACGGACTTCTCCTACTTCGTCGGCGGACGGTTCGCCGGTACCGACCCCGCCTCGCTGAGCCGCCTCGGACTGCCGCTGAACGACGAGGAACGGCGGATGAGCGCCGACCAGATGGTCGACCACTACGTGCAGGCCGTCTGCCGGGAACTCCAGCCGGAGATCGGCGCCCCCGAATGGCGGGTGACCGAGCGCACGGCCCCGTACGACCTCCGCTCGGTCCACCAGGTCCTGCGCGAACGGGGCGCGTCCGACGCGGCGATCGACCTCATGGAGCCCTACTTCCTCGAAATGCGCGGCGGAGACCTCAAATCCGCCTCCGCCCTGGCCTGGCTGAGGCACGAGGCGAGCCCGCACTCCCTGGTCAGGGCGGACCCCAGATGGTCGAAGATCAAGGGCGGCACCGACCGGTTCCCGCGCGCCTTCGCCGAGCGGCTCAAGGACCGCATCCACTACCGCAGGGCGGTGGTGCGGGTGGAGCAGGACGGCACCGCGGCCCGGGTGACCTTCACGGACCGGGGCCGGCTCCAGACGATGGAGGCCGACCGGGTCGTCCTCACCGTGCCGTTCAGCGTCGCCCGGCACATCGACTTCTCCGACGCCCGGTTCAGCGACGCCAAGCACGACGCGATACGCAGGCTCACGTACTCCTCGATCGTGCGGGTGTACCTCCAGATGCGGCGCAAGTTCTGGAAGGACGCCAACGCCAGCTACTCCACCGACCTACCGGTGCGATGGGTCCGCGACGCGACCCCCCACGTGGAAGGACCGCGCAGGATCGTCGAGTGCCTGATCACCGGCTGGCGCGCCAAGGCGGTCGGCGCGATGGGCGACGAGGAACGGCTGCGGTTCGTCCTCGACCAGATCGAGGGGCCGCTGCCCGGCGCCCGGGAGCACTTCGAGACCGGTACCTCCGTCGTCTGGGACAAGCGGCCCCATGCCGAGGGCGCGTACATCCTCCCCGAGACCGGCCATGACGCCCTCATGCCGGCCATTCGCAAGCCCGAGGGGCGGATCCACTTCGCCGGTGAGCACGCCGCCTTCGAACCCAACGGCGGATCGATGACGTTCGCGCTGGAGTCCGCCGTGCGCACCGTCGTCGAACTCGACCGCGCGGCGGACGCCTGACCGGCGCCCGCCGCGCCGGGCACGGACCGGCCCCCTCCCCGGTCCGTGCCGCCCCTTCCCACCCCGCACCGCCGCACTTCCGCCCGCACCGCTGCTTCGCCACACCGACAGGAGGCTCAGCGTGATCAGCTCCACCGACATCGTGGAACTCACCAGCAGAGGAGGACGGGAGGTCCATGAGCAGACCGACCGGCTGCGCGCCGCCGGACCCGCCGTGCGCGTGGGGATGCCCGAGGGCGTCACCGCCTGGTCCGTCACCCGGGGCGAGGTGGCGAAGTTCCTGCTCACCCATCCCGACGTCTCCAAGGACGCCCGCAGGTCCTGGCCCGACCACGAACCGGGCGCCATAGCCTGGCTCAACCCCTGGGTCGACATCGTCTCCATGCTCACCTCCGACGGCGCGGACCACCAGAGGCTGCGCAAACTGGTGGGCAAGGCCTTCACCCCGCGCCGCATAGACGACCTCCGCCCGGCGATCGAGGCCACCGTCGTCGAACTCCTCGACGCCCTGGACGCCGAACCGCCCGGCACGCCGACCGACCTGCGTGCCGCCTTCGCACTCCTGCTCCCGACCCGGGTCATCTGCGACCTCTTCGGCGTCCCGGACGGCCAGCGCCCCGCGATGCTGAGCGCCCTGGAGGCATCGCTGGAGACGGACGTCACGCCGCAGGAGGCGGCGGCGACCCGTGACGGCCTGTCCGCCGCGATGCACGCGCTCATCGACCACAAGCGCCGCGTCCCGGGCGACGACATGACCAGCGTGCTGCTCGCCACCCACGAGGAGGACGGGGACCACCTCAGCGAGGAGGAACTGATCTCCACGCTGATCAACATGGTCGGGGCGGGCTCCCAGACCACCGCGGCCGTCATCGACCACGCGGTGTGCGAACTGCTCAGCCACCCCGACCAGTTGGCCGCAGCGATCGAAGAGCCGCACCGCTGGGACGACGTGGTCGAGGAGACCCTGCGCCTGCACGCACCGATCATGCACCTGCCGCTGCGGTACGCCACCGCCGACATCGACCTCGGCGAGGGCGTCGTCGTGGGCAAGGGCGAACTCATCGTCATCAGCTTCGCCGCGCACGGCCGGGACCCCGGCGTCCACGAGGCGCCCGACAGCTTCGCGATCGACCGGGAGGACAAGGCACACCTCGCCTTCGGCCACGGCGTCCACTACTGCATCGGCGCCCCGCTGACCAGGCTGGAGGCCAGGATCGCCCTCCCCGCCCTCTTCGCCCGCTTCCCCGGCCTCTCCCTCGCCGCCGAGGTGACGCAACTGGAGCCGAAGGCCTCCTTCATCGACAACGACTACCGGTCCCTGCCCGTCCACCTCCGGCAGCGGACCGGCCGGTGAACGACGCGGAGCGCCACCGGGCACCGACACGTTCCCGCCCCGCCTCATGAGGAGACCCGCCGTGCACATCGCCGTCACCGGTTCGATCGCCACCGACCATCTGACGGTCTTCCCCGGACGATTCGCCGACCAGCTGATCGCGGGACAACTCGACCACGTCTCCCTGTCGTTCCTCGCCGACACCCTGGAGGTGCGGCGCGGGGGAGTGGCGGCCAACATCGCGGTCGGCCTCGCCCGGCTGGGCCTGCGCCCGCTCCTCGTCGGCGCGGCGGGCAAGGACTTCGACGACTACGACGCCTGGCTGCGGAAGAACGGCGTGGACTCACGGGCCGTACGGATCAGCCGGACCCTGCACACCGCCCGTTTCATGTGCACCACCGACGCCGACCACAATCAGATCGCCACCTTCTACGCCGGCGCGATGGCCGAGGCCAGACACATCACCATCGCCTCGCTCGACGAGCACGCGGGCCCGCCCGAACTGGTCGTGATCGCCCCCAACGACCCCGAGGCCATGCTGCGGCACACCGCTGAATGCCGGGAGACCGGCCTGCCGTTCGCCGCCGACCCCTCCCAGCAACTGGCCCGGCTCGACCGGGAGGAGACCCGCAGCCTGGTGGAGGGCGCCGAGTTCCTGTTCACCAACGCGTACGAGGCGGCCCTGCTGCGGGAACGGACGGGCTGGACCGATTCCCAGGTCCTCGCGCGCTGCGGCACCTGGATCACCACCCGGGGCGCCGAGGGCGTGACGGTCCTGCGGGAGAACCGGCCGGAACTGCGCGTCGGCGCGGTCCCGACCACGGCGGCCCTCGACCCCACCGGGGTCGGCGACGCCTTCCGGGCCGGATTCCTGGCCGGTGCGGCCCGGCGGCTCCCGCTGGAGAGTGCCGCCCGACTCGGCTGCGGGCTGGCCACCTCGGTCCTGGAATCGGTCGGCACCCAGGAGTACGAGTTCGACCCGGAGGTTCTCCTGCGCCGGATCGAGGACGCCTACGGCCCGTCCGCGGCGTCCGAGGTCGAACCGTTCCTGAAGGAGCTGGTCCGGCCGTCCCCCACCGGCCCAGGGCAGGCCGCCGACTGAGGCGCGGGCCGTAGCGGCGTCCGGGGCCACCGGGAACGCGGGGCCGTCCCGCTCCCCGGCGGCCCCGGCGTCGCCGGGGACTCGTGCGGGCGGAACGCGCCGGTGGCTCCGCGTCCGCCGCCCGCGGACCGCTTCGGGGCCCCGCGCTTCACCGTCCGGAAGTCCGCCGTGGTCGCGTCCGGGCGGCCGTGGCCCGGCCGGAAGCCCTACGACCTCGGCCCTTCTCGCGCGGCACCCACGCGTCCCGGGGGATCCGTGGCCCCGCCGTATCCGGGTGACACGCCTCCGTTGCGGCCTCCCGGCCGGGCCCCGGCGCATTCGCACACCGACCCGCTCCAGCGATCCGTCGGCCTCCCGGACCACGCGTCGCGCGGCCACCGCACCGCATCGGGAACGCCATCCCGCACCCGAACTGACGATGCGTCACCCCGCGCGGTCCGGCCGGCCCCACGGGGCGGAGCGTTGTTACACAACGATCATTGAGTGCCTCCGAGCGCCCCCGGAATACTTCAGTTCGCCGGGGCCGGACGAGCAGGCGAGCCCGCCCCGTACGGGCCGGGCCCTCGCCCGCCCGATTCACTCCTGAGCAGGGGCAATCTTGCGTAAACGATCGAAACAGGCGCATGCCGTCATGGCCGCGGCCGCCGTCGTCCTGACGGCGGGCATGACCGGCCCGGCATCGGCGAGGACCGGCGGCCCGGACCCGGCATTCCCGGTTGCCGCCAAGGACACGGGGACGGCCGGCAAGGCCGTGCGCACCGTCACCCTGATCACCGGCGACCGGGTCCTCGTGGACTCCCGCGGCAGGGTCGGCGGTATCCAGCGGGCGAAGGGCAGGGAGGACATTCCCTTCTTCACCCGGACCTACGAGGGCCGTACCTATGTGATGCCGCGTGATGCCCGGCGGCTGATCGCCGATGGCACGCTGGACCAGCGGTTGTTCGACATCACCGGACTCACCGCACCGGAGAGCCTCAAGGCCGACCGGGCCGGTCTCAAGGTGATCGTCGGCTACCGGGGCCCGTCGGCCGGATCCGCCCGAGCCGGGGTGCGTTCCTCCGACGGCACCACCGTCCGCCGGTCCCTCCAGGCGCTCGACGCCGACGCCGTGACCAGCGCCACCGACAGCGCGGGTTCCCTGTGGGACGCGCTGACCCGTCGGCGGGGCGACGGATCGGCGGCCACGGCCTCCGGCATCGCGCACATCTGGCTGGACGGTGTACGGAAGGCGTCGCTGGACCGCAGCACCGGCCGGATCGGCGCTCCGGCGGCCTGGGCCCGCTCCTTCGACGGCACCGGAGTGAAGATCGCCGTCGTGGACACCGGAATCGACGCCACCCACCCGGACCTGGCGGGCCGGGTGGTGGCGGAACGGAACTTCAGCGGCTCCCCGGACGCCCGGGACCGGGTCGGACACGGCACCCACGTGGCCTCCATCGCCGCCGGTACGGGCGCCAAGGACGCCCGGTTCAAGGGTGTGGCGCCCGGGGCCCGGCTGATCAACGCCAAGGTGCTGGACGACCAGGGCAACGGCGAGGACTCCAGCATCCTGGCGGGGGTCGACTGGGCCGTCGCCCAGGGGGCCGACGTCATCAACATGAGTCTGGGCAGCGCCGACACCCCGGGGATCGACCCGCTGGAAGCCCAGGTCGACAAGGTTTCCGCCGAGAAGGGCGTGCTGTTCGCGGTGGCCGCGGGCAACAGCGGACCGGGCCGGGGCACGGTCGCGTCACCCGGCAGCGCCGACGCGGCGCTGACGGTCGGCGCCGTCGACGACGACGATCTGATGGCCGACTTCTCCAGCGTCGGGCCCCGCATCGGGGACGGCGCCGTCAAACCCGACATCACCGCACCGGGCGTGGACATCACGGCGGCGGCTGCGAGCGGCACCCCGGACCAGAACCCGCCCGGATACGTCAGCAAGAGCGGCACGTCGATGGCGACCCCGCACGTCGCGGGCGCCGCGGCGATCCTCAAGCAGAAGAACCCCACCTGGACGGGCGCACAGATCAAGGCGGCCCTGACGGGCTCGGCCAAGAGCGGCTCCCACTCGGTCTTCCAGCAGGGGGCGGGCCGGCTCGCCGTCGACCGGGCGATCGACCAGACGGTCGTCTCCGAACCGGCCTCGGTCGTCCTGGGCACCCAGCAGTGGCCCCACGACGACGACACACCCCTCGCCAAGCAGGTGAGGTACCGGAACAGCGGCACCACCGACGTGACGCTCGACCTGTCGCTGGAGGCTCCCACCGGCGGGGACGAGAAGCCCGCCCCGACCGGGTTCTTCACCCTCGGGGCCGAGCGGATCACGGTCCCGGCGGGCGGTACCGCCGCCGTGGACCTGACGGCCGACACCCGGCTCGGCGGTACGGTCGACGGCTCGTACGCGGTCACCGTCGTCGCGTCCGGAAGCGGCCGGAGCGTGCGCACCGCGGCAGCGGTGGAGCGTGAGGCCGAGTCGTACGACGTCACGTTCAAGACCGTCGGACGGGACGGTGCGGCCAGCACCAACTGGCAGGCCGACCTGAAGGGTTACGAGGGGTCCGCCACGGGTCTCCGGTTCTTCCCGGACCTGTCGTCGGGCTCCACCACGGTCCGGCTGCCGCGGGGTACCTACAGTCTCGCCGCCGACATGCTGGTCGACCCCGACGCCCCGGACAAGGGCATCGACCTGATCAACAACCCGCGGTTCTCGGTCACCGGTCCCACCACGGTCACCCTCGACGCCCGGACCACCCGGCCCGTCGACTTCAAGGTGCCGGACGCCGCCGCGCGCTACACGCGCGCCGGAATGATGTACACCGTGAGCACGCCCGAGACCTTCATCATCGAGGGGGGCGAGTTCGGCAGCTTCGAGCACCTGCGCACCGCGTACCAGGGACCCGAGATGGACGACGGCGTCCTCGCCCAGCAGTGGTCCGCGCACTGGCAGCGGGGCAGCAACGAGTACAACGTCCTCACCGGCGGCCCGGTCAAGGAGCTGGCCACCGGTTACAGCAAGACCTACGAGCCCGCGGACATGGCCCTGGTGAAGGCGAAGGTCGGATCGTCCGTACCCGGCCTCGACGGCGCCCTCGCGGCGCACGGCGTCCTGGACTACGGCGGGGGCGTCGACGCCCCCTACACCGTGCAGCCGGCGCCGGGAACGCGCAACGTGTATCTGTCCACGGCCGACGGGGCCGCGTGGAACGTCGTCGCGGGCGTACTGGGCAGGGCGGACTCCTCGGGCCTGCGGAACTTCGACGCGCTCTACGGTTCCGACGAGCCGCGGCGGTACGAGGCGGGGAAGACCTACACCGAGACCTACAACGTCGGTGCGCCGGGGCCGCGGATGAACGCGAACGAGGGGATCGTGCGCGACGGCGACACCATTTTCGGCGCGCTGCCGCTGGTCAGTGACGGGGCGGGCCATTTCGGGATCGCCCGGTACTCGGGCGCGAGCACCACCGTCCACCGCAACGGTGAGCTGCTCGTGAAGAAGGACGTCGCCATCGACCAGGAGCCCTTCGAGCTGCCGTCGGAACCCGCCACGTACAGGGTGTCGACCACGATCCAGCGGGATCCGGAGCTCAACCGGACCGGGACCCGGATCGACGCCTCGTGGACCTTCCGCTCGGCCCGTACCGACAGCCCGACCCTGCTGCCGGTCTCCATGGTCCGCTTCCTGCCGAGCCTCGCGCTGGACTCCACCGCCCCGGCAGGGAGCAAGCAGACCGTCCCCGTCGAGGTGCAGGGTGCGGCGGCCGGCGCCGGCCTGAAGACCCTGCGGGTCCTGGTGTCGTACGACGACACGACGTGGCTGCCCGTCCCGGTGACCGCGCACAAGGTCACGGTGAAGGCCCCGGCGAAGAACAAGGCGATCTCGCTGAAGGCCGTCGTCACCGACAAGAACGGCAACGAGTCGACGGTCACCATCCACAACGCCTTCCTCGGCAGGTGAGGCGGGACCGGACCGACAGCCAGGGGCGCCGCGCCACCGGATGAGAGTCCGTCGGGCGGAGCGCGGCCCGGAGTGAGCCGGAAGGAGCGGCCCACCGGAACATCGGTTCCGGTGGGCCGCTCCTTCCCGTGCCGCCACCACCCGGGTCCGGCGCGCGGAACGGCGTCGACGCGTCCGCGCGCCACGGAGCCCGGCCCTCCGGCCGGTGGCGGGCCGGCCCTGCCCCGCCCGCCACGACTCAGCGCGTCGGCACCCTGACCGGTCGAACGGGGCAGCGGGCCGGGGCGAGGCGCCCGTCCTGCCCCACCAGGGTCACGGGCACCGCACCCCGCGCGTGCGCGGCGAACGCGGCCGTGCAGACGATCTGGCCACGGGCGGCGGCGGTCAGCCCGCTCACCCGCAGACGCAGCACGACCTCGACGGTGCGGTCCCGCACGACGGCCCTTTGCGCGGCGGACGCGGCACGGGACAGCGGAGCGGCACTGTGGAACCCGGCCCGCCGTTCGGCCTTGTCCGGTCCGGCGAGCAGGGCGGTGACGGCCGCGAGCGGCGAGGGAACCTCGTCCATCCCCGCGCCCGGCGGGGGCGAGCCGCCGAGGGCGTCCCGTACGGGCCGCCCGCCTGTACGGGACGACACGTCGTCAGACCCGGCGGAGCCCGCGGTTCCGTTCTGCCACGGCGCTTCGACGGTCCGTGGCACGGGCAGCAGTGCGCCTTCGGGGGAGAGGAAGAACAACAGCATCCGTTCCTCACGCGGGGGAAGCAGATCGGCCACCACCGGCCCGCCGGCCTCGATCACCCCGGTCTCCTGGATGCCGCAGCCCACGAGCGGGCCCCCGGCGAGCAGCAGCGACGCCGCGAGCCGGGCCGCCCGACGCCCTCGGAACGGCGAATTCCTCACGCGGTGCTCTCCGACCGGCGGGGGTTCTCCGCCGACCCCGTGCCACCGTGCGCGCGGGACGGGCCGTCCGGCTCGCCGCTCCCGGCCACGGGCCCGTCGAAGGGCAGCTCCACGGTGAACAGGGCGCCGCCGCCGGGCGCGTTCCGCGCGTGGATCGTGCCGCCGTGCAGGTGCGCGTTCTCCTGGGCGATCGCGAGCCCGAGGCCACTGCCCGACGAGCGGGAACGCGCGGCGTCCGCCTTGTAGAAGCGGTCGAAGATATGCGGCAGAGCGTCCGGTGGGATCCCGGGGCCACTGTCGTGCACCTCGGTGACCAGCACGTTCCCGCGTGCCGACAGCCGCACGGTGACCGGTTCGGCGCCATGACGCAGGGCATTGCCGACCAGGTTGGCCACGATGACGTCGAAGCGGCGCGTGTCGAGGCGGATACGCAGGCCGTCCGGGAGCTCGGCGCCGACCCGGCCGGACCACTGCCTGCCGGACAGGGTGTTGCGCACGGCCTCCGCCGCGTCCACCTCATCGGTGTTGAGTTCCGCCGCGCGGGCGTCGAAACGGGAGATCTCCATCAGATCCTCCACCAGCACGGCGAGTTTGCCGGTCTCGGCGCTGATCAGGCGCACCGCCCGAGCGGTGTTCGGGGCGAGCCGCCCGGCCTCCTCGTCCACCACGTCCGTGACGGCGAGCATACCGGCGAGCGGGGTGCGCAACTCGTGCGAGACGTCCGAGGCGAAGCGCCGGGCCCGCGCCCCGGCCTCCCGCAGCTCCTCCACGGAACGTTCGAGGCGGGCGGCCGACTCGTTGAACGTCCTGGCCAGACCGGCCATCTCGTCCCGGCCGCGTACGGTGATACGTGTGCCGAGCTGCCCGCCCCCCATGGAGTGTGCGGCACGCCGCAGTTCACGGACGGGGCGCAGCACGCTGCGCGCCGCGAGCAGCGCGGGCACCAGGGCCACGGCCAGCCCCGGCAGGGCGCCGTCGCGGGCGGCGGTCACCAGGGAGTCGATGTCCACGTCCTCGCTCGTCATGGGCATCACGGCGAAGAGAACCAGGCCGCTCGGCACCGCGGCGCCACCGGCGACGACCCGGGTCATCACCGGCATCCCGATGGCCAGATACGCGTCGCCGTCCTTGACGACCCGCTCGAAGCTGCCGTGTGCCGAGGTGAGGGCGGTGCGGCGCAGTTCCGGGGTGAGAACACCGGAGACGCGCCGGTCGCCCGAGGAGGCGCGCAACGAACCGTACTCGGCGAAGACGATCCACGGATGCGGTTTGGCGCGCGCCGCGATGTCGTACAGATCCCACCGCAGCGTTTCCGGGTCCAGGGGCAGGCGGGGGACGAACTGCTCGGCCTCCTCGCGGAAGGAGGTGACGGCCGTGTCCTGCGCACGCACGAGAACCGCGTTGCGCGCCTGCCGATAGGTCAACGCGGCGGTCGTGACGGCGCTGACGGCGGCCACCAGCAGGAACGCGATCACCAGCCGGGTGCGCAGCCCGAAGGCGGCGGCCGCGCCGGGCATCCTCACAGCGGACCGAAGCGGTAGCCGTAGCCCCGCAGGGTCTGGATGTACCGAGGGTCGCCGGACGGATCCTCGATCTTGGCGCGCAGCCGGCGCACACATGCGTCCACCAGGCGGATGTCGCTGTGGAAACTGTGGTCCCAGACCTCCTTCAGGAGGCTCTGCCGGCTGAAGGCATGTGCCGGTACGGCGGACAGATGCAGCAACAGCTTCAGTTCGGAGGGCGCGAGGGCGACCGGTTCGCCCGACCTGTGGACGGTGTGACCGGCACGGTCGATGCGGAGTTCACCGTGGTGCTCGACGGCCGGCCGCGCGCCGACCGGACTCTCGGCGCGGCGCAGCACGGCACGTATGCGGGCCTCGATGACCTCGGTGCGGGCGGGTTTGACGATGTAGTCGTCCGCGCCCGCCTCCAGGCCGAAGACGATGTCCACGTCGTCGCCGCGCGCGGTCAGCATGATGATCGGTAACTGGCTGGTCCCGCGTACCCGGGAGCACACCTGTACGCCGCTCATCGCGGGGAGCATCAGGTCGAGCAGCAGGATGTCGGGGCGGAAGGACCCCAGCGCCTCAAGACCCGCTTCGCCGTCCACGGCGGCGTGGACCTCGTGCCCGCGCTGGCACAGCCCGATCTCGACGCCCTCGCGCACGGAGGGGTCGTCTTCGATGAGGAGGACGCGTGGCATGCGGTGTCTCCGGGATCGTGGGGAGTGGCCGGTTGTCAGGGTTTCGGCGACCGGGGCGGGGGAGGGTCCGGCGAGCGGACGCCCGCGTGCGCGACGGCCTGCGTGCCGTGCGTCGTCCGGCACCGGGTCAGTGGTCCGGGCACGGGCCTGTCCGGTGCGTCGGCGCGTCCGGCCCGGTCGGCCGCGGAAGCCGTGCCGGCCGGGCGAACGGGACGGCGACCGCCACCGGCGCGTCAGGGCCCCCGGCGCACGGCTCTCCCGGCTCCGCCCCGGCCGGTGCGCGCGGGACCGGCAGCAGGGGGTCGCGACGGGGCATGTCGTACTCCAGGGGCTGGGACAGCGGTGGCTCCCCATACTCTCAGGCGTACGCGGGACGACGACGGGCGGTCAGCCGCCCGGGGAACCGGACGCGTGGATCGCGCCTCTCACGCCGTAGGCGGGCACGAGCCGATCGGGCCCGCTTCCCCACCGCCCGCCCGGCGTCCGGCCCGACAGCGGCACGGGAGGACCTGAGCGGCGGCGACAGCGGTGGCGCGGGAGCGTCGGCCGACGACGTGCGGCGGCGTTCGGCACGTCGAGGGCCCAGTTCCCGGCCGGTGACGACCCCCGGACCGACCGACACCCGTGCCCGCCCGTAGTTGCCTGATGCCCCATCAGGCGCGGTGGTGCATCGTCCCATCGGCACGGGGCCGGGACGGGCGTGCGGACCTGTCCCCGGGCGACGGCTCCTCGGCCGCCCGGTTCGCACGGATCGGGCGGCCGCGTCGCCCGGTCAAGACTCCCGTTCGACCGACAGCCTTCGGGATCGGTACGAGCAGCTACCGCCTACGCGTCGGGATGCTGTGGCAGCGCGAGCCAGTGCGACCAGGAGATCTCGCGGCCGAGGAAGCGCGGCCGGTCGAACGGCCAGTCGGCGGCGATCCACTGCGGCACCAGCGCATCGAGGGCCTGCTCGACCTCGCTGCCCACCAGTTCGTCCACCACCCACCAGGAGATCTCGCCGTCCGCGCCCGCCCGCTCCGGCGGGTCGATGTAGACACAGCCGAGCAGAGCTGTCTCCGCTGCGTCGAACAGCGCGTAGTTGAAGGACTGGTGCGCGGCGATCTCCTTCTCGTGCCGCAACAGGTCGGCCTGGTCGGACTCGTAGGTCATGGTGGCCGCGGGCCAGCCCCAGGCCGGGCCGAAGATGGTCCACAGCCGCTCGCGCGAACCCATCACAGCCGGATAGTCGAGCGGGGTGTCCACCTCCCGGATCGGCCGCAGATGATGACCGCCGCCCGGCAGCGACACCAGGACGGGGTGGACGAAATCGTCGGGAAGCCAGCTCATGGCGCCCGACCGTAGCAGCGCGCGGCCGTCGGCTCCGCCGGATTTTCCCCGTGTACAGCCAGGCCCTGCTCTCACATCCCGGGCAGGGCCGTTTCCCTCCTTCGCGCTGTTGCTGAAGTTCTTCGAGGTGGAGGCCCGCTTTCCGGAGGATGTCGGGGGATCCAGGTGCCCGCGGTGTCGTACGTGGCCGGCAGGTGAAGGTGCCGGCCGAGGAATGGGCCGGCTTACTGGGAGGGGCCGCGGGAGCGGCTCAGTCGGCCGGAGTGGTGGCCTGCCTCGGCAGGCAGAACATGAGGGCCCACATCACGGCGAGGAGACTGCCGACCCACCACGGCACGGTGAGGAACGCGTCGCGGTTGAGTGCGGCGTCGGGTGAGCCGTCGGTGGTGGCGAAGAACACCAGGGCGGTCAGCGCGGTCCCCAGTGCGATGCCCAGGTGCATCGCGGTGTTGAACAGGCCCGAGGCGGACCCCGCGTTCTCGTGCAGGACCTTGGCGAGCGACAGGTCGGCGAGCGGGCCGCCGACCATGCCGAGACCGAAACCGATCAGGACCACCGGAGCGGCCGTGCCCAGCAGGTTCACATCCGCCTGCCCTGCGGCGGTCTGCAGTCCGTAGCCGGCCATCGCGGCGATCGTGATGAGGGCTCCGGTCCGGGGCAGGCGGCGGGCGAAGCGCCCGGCGCTCTTCGCCGCGATCGTCGCGCCGGCCAGCTCTCCGACGGAGAGCAGGACGAAGGCGATGGCCGCGTGGACGGGGCTCATGCCCAGACCTTGCTGGAGGTAGAGGGTCCAGGTCATGAAGAACAGCCCGCAGAGGAGGCCGTGCATCAGCTGTGCGGCCATGCCGCCGGAGAACTGCCGCCCGTGGAAGAGGGACAGGGGCACGAGGGGGGTGCGCTGTCCTGCTTGCGCCGTTGGTGGCGCAGGAAGACGCCCTGGACGAGGAGACCGGCGGCGAGCATGGCGAAGCACCACAGCGGCCAGTGGTGGAGATGGCCCTCGGAGAGGGGAAAGATGATCAGGACGATGGCCAGTGCGGACAGCAGCATGCCGGTGAGGTCGAGCCGGTCGGCCTTCTTCACGGTCGACTCGGGGATGAACCTGCGTCCCAGGACGACCACGGCGATACCGACGGGCACGTTGACCAGGGTCCCGGGGAAGCCACAAACGACGGGCACAACCACAGAAAACAGGCTCAAACCGCCCGAGAGAGGTAACCGGACCTGAGACAGCCCGTCATCACGAGAACCCGGCCTATCAGGGAAGATCGCGTGGTCCGCGTGCAACGAGCGGGGAGCCGCCGTCCTCCGGCAGGACAACGATGAACCGCCAAGGGCCATCCTCAACGCGGGCCAAGCCGATAGTCGTAGCCGCGGCGAACGCCTCAGCGGCGGGCCCAGCGCCGTCGGTCAACTCATCAACCTTCGCGTAGTGTTTCGCCAGAGATGCGGATGGACCGCTGATCCACAAGGCGACCTTTGCGCCTCGGCGAAGCGCGGCGAGCAGGTCATCGCGGGCTTGCCCCTGAGCGGCGCCCTGGACCTTGTCGTGAAGACGTTCCTGTCCGCATGGCTCTGTCGGTGCGGCCTCAGCCTGCTGGCGGCACCGCCGACACGACTGCAGGGCGCCAGGATCGAACAGGTGCGAATACCGCGTGGTGTGCCGCTCGGATATCCCGCACAGGGTTCCGCGCGCGCCCACCGCGTGCTCGACACCGGGAACGCCGTTCACCTCGCAGGCACCGAACCGGGCCGGCTCCCGCGCTGTTGCGAACGACCAGCCTTCGGCCGGGACATCGATCATGCGGACGAGCATGCCACAGGCATCGGGTGCAGCTCAGCCGTGATCTCGGACAATGCAACTTCACCTGGGCGACAACGTCGCTTGAGACGGATCGGCCTGGCCGACAACATCACCTGAGACCGTTCACGTCCCCCGGCGTAGGAGCGGCAACGTCCCCCGGGACCAGGGGCGAATCCAACAAGGTCAGGTGAGACACCGGCAACATCGCGAGAGACGGGACAGCACACCCAGGTCGCGGCTCCCGGCCCTTGCCGCTCCGGTCTCGGACGGCACCAGGCCCCCCTCTCGGAAGCGGTCCTTTGCGCGACCAAGACCAATCACGGGGCGCCGGATCGTCGCCGAACCCGGATTCGTTCTCAGGATCGGTTCTCACTCAAAATCGGGACGCATCCCGTTCTGAGACTCACATCGTGCGAGAGTCCGGTCCCATGACGGACCCTCAGCAGGCTTCTCCGACCGAACGAACGAACGTCCGACCGGTCGGACGCCGACGAGGTCGAACAGCATGCCCGTCCACCACCCCGGTGGGGACCGATGAGGGTGCTGACGTCCTGGGCGTTGCGATCCCCAGTCGACCCGGAGGCGATCAGCCGTCACGAGCGCTCAGCCGAGGTGCTTCTTGCCGGGGGAGAGGAGGCAGGTGCCGCCGCGGCCCATGGTGATCACCACGTCGGGACGCTCGTACGGCCTCGATGGTCAGCACCTTCGATGGTCAGCACCTTCGGAGTCCGGGTGGACATATCGGTCGGCGGGTGGTCGGTGCGGGTCCTGAAAAACGCGGGTCCCGAAGAACGCGAGTGCCGAAGAACCTGGTGGCGGCCGCCCGGGGACGCGACTCGTTGTAGCGTGTCGCAATAGCCCTTGACCTGTAAAAACGCAGGCAGGGAGCCTACTCGTGGGAGTGTTCCGATGTTGCGTACCATGTTCAAGTCCAAGATCCACCGCGCCACCGTGACCCACGCCGACCTGCACTATGTCGGTTCCGTCACCATCGACGCCGCGTTGATGGAGGCAGCGGACCTGCTGCCCGGCGAGCTGGTGCACATCGTCGACATCGACAACGGCGCCCGCCTGGAGACGTACGTCATCGAGGGCGAACGCGGCTCCGGTGTCATCGGCATCAACGGCGCCGCCGCCCACCTGGTCCACCCCGGTGACCTGGTCATCCTCATCAGTTACGCCCAGGTCGACGACGCGGAGGCGCGTGATCTGGTCCCGCGCGTCGTGCACGTCGACGCCGACAACCGCATCGTCGCGCTCGGAGCCGATGCGTCCGAGCCCGCCCCCGGCACTGCCACCGAGCGGAGCCCGCACGCCGTGCCCGCGCCGCGCTGACCGGGTCCGGCCGCCGAGGGGGGCACCGCCGTGGCGGACCAGTCATGAGCGCGAGGGCATCGGGGGCGCCCTCGCCCAGGGCTTCCGCGCCACGGCGGGACGCGAGGGCGTGCCCGTCCTCCCGCTCCGGCGGTGCGGCCGGGGCTGTACCGTTCGGGCGATGACGCTCGCCCTGCTGCACACATCCCCGGTCCATGTACCGGTCTTCGACGCGCTCCGGGACGCCGACCACCCCGGACTCGCCCTGCGCCACCTCGTGCACGAGGGACTGCTCGACCGGGCCCGGGAAGCCGGTCCCGAGGCGGTGGCGGACGATGTCCGGGGCCTGCTCGCGGGCGCCGTCGCGGACGGTGCCCGCGCCGTGCTCTGCACCTGCTCGACGATCGGCGCCGTCGCCGAGTCGCAGTCGGCGGCGCTCGGCGTGCCCGTGCTGCGCGTCGACCGGCCGATGGCGGCGGCCGCCGTGGCACGGGACCGCGTGGTGGTGCTGGCGGCGCTCACCAGCACGCTGGAGCCGACCCTCGCGCTTCTCGCGGAAGAGGCGGGGGACCGTCCCGTCGAGGTGCGTGCGGTCGTGGTGGAGGGTGCCTGGGCGCGCTTCGGGGCAGGCGACCGGGAGGGCTTCCTGGACCTCGTCGCGGCCGCTGCCGACGCGGTGACGGAGTGCGACGCGATCGTGCTGGCGCAGGCGTCCATGGCCGGTGCGGTCACCCGGACGGGCACCCGCGTTCCGGTGCTCTCCAGCCCCCGGACGGGCCTCGCCGCCGCGGCCGCCGCAGCACGCTGACCTCGGCACGGCTTGCGGGCCCGGCGGAGCGAACGGAACTTCCGCGCGGGGCCCCACCAGGCGCGGGCGTCCGCCCCGGGAGACCGTGGAAGGAGATCGCACAACTCCTTCGGAGGCCCCCGATGACGAATCCGTATCCCGACCCGGTGCCGCCGGGCCCCACCCCCGGGCCGCCGCCCGGACCGCCGCCCCCCGTGCCGGAGCCGCCGCCCCGGCCGCCCGGCCCCGTCCCTCCCGGTCCCTCCCCGGACCCGATCCCGCAGCCGCCCCCGGCACCTCCCGACCCCGCCCCGGAACCGCAGCCCTCGCCCCAGCGGCCCCGGTGACCGTGGAAGGCCCGGACGGCCCGTGAGCCCCGCGGCGGGCCCGGGTCAGGCCGTGGGCGGGCGGGCCGGGGACGGGCCCAGTGTGGTGGTGCCGGGGGAGGCGCGGTGGCCGAGGCCGGTGCGGTACGCGTCCATGGCGGCCTCGGTCCGGCCCGTACGGCGCAGCAGGTCGCCCAGGAGGCGGCAGATGTCCGCGAGGTCGCCGGCGGCCCCCGCCCGTTCCAGCAGGGCCAGCGCGCTGACGTAGTGCTCCTCGGCGCACTCCGGCTCCCCCTGTTCCTCGTGGATCAGGCCGAGCAGGCGATGGGCGCCGCCCGCGTGGACCGCGCCCCGGTCCGGGTGCAGTTCGCCGAGGAGCCTGTGCAGCAGTTCCCTGGCCTGGGCGGCCTTGCCGCGGCGGCGCAGCACATCGGCCAGTTCCACCTCGACCTGAGCCGTGTAGAGGGAGGCCCGCTTCGACGCCAGCATGTCGCGGGCGGCGCGCAGTTCGCTCTCCGCGCCCGGCAGATCGCCGTCCTGCGCGCGCACATAGCCCCGCATCCAGTGGCAGTGCGCGAGTTCCGTGCGGATCTGGAGCTGCTGGTAGATCTCGGCCGCCCGGGAGAGCGAGGCGTCCGCCTCCGCGGTGCGGCCCGCCGCCAGCAGGGTCCGGGCGACGCTGCGGTGCAGTCCGGCGACCAGCTCCGGATCGGAGACCTGCGGCGCGAGGGCCAGCGCCAGCTCGGCCGCCTGGGCGGCGCGGGCGTGCGCGCCCATGTCCATGTACGGGGCGATCGCGGCCGTGTACAGCAGTAGGAGCGCGCCGGGGTCCTGGAGACCGGAGGTGTTGAGCGCGTCGATCGCGCTCTCCAGCAGGTAGCAGGCGTACCGGAGTTCACCGGCCAGCAGATGGGCTACCGCCCTGCCCCGGACGGCCGGGGCGCGCCGGGGGAGCGGGGCGTCGGCGAGCAGCCTCTCCGCGGCCTCGAAGTGCTCGCGGGCCGCGGGCAGATCACCCGTCTCCAGGGCGCAGTGCCCCAGGCCCAGCAGGGCCGAGGCGCGTTCGTCGTCGAGCCCGTGCAGCTCCGCCTCGCCGAGCAGCCGGGCGTAGGAGGCGGCCGCGTCCTCGGCGGCTCCCGTGGCCAGCGTCCGCTGGGCCTCGACGAGTCCCAGCCGCAGGCCCGTCGCGAGATGGGCCGGACGTCCCGTCGCCAGCTCCTCGTACGTGACGCCGAGCCGGTCCGCGAGATGGCGTACGGCCGCCTCCGAGGGGCGCACCCGGCCGGCCTCCAGGGTGGAGACATAGGCCGGGGTGTAGACGGGCTCGGCCAATTGACGCTGCGTCATGCCCTTTTTCGTGCGCAGCTGTTGCACGCGGCGGCCGACGGATCCGGGCTCCTCGTCCGGTCCGGGGCCCCGTCCCGCCGTGCGTCTCGCGTCCATCGCGCCGCCCTTTCGCCTCGCACCGCCTCGAAATGCGGTCCCTGCATCGTAAATGCCCGGATACGGGCCTCGGCCGCCCGGATCCCGGGCCTTGTCCGGCAGTCCGCGCACCTCTAGGTTAAGCATCGCCTTAAGTCGAGTTAACCCATGGGTTACGCACTGGCCGTGCCCTGGAAGTCACCCCGCACCCCGAGGAGTTGTCCATGCGCATACGCCCGCGCACGCGCCGAACGGCAGGAGTGGCGGCGGGGCTCGCCCTCGCCGGACTCCTGGCGGCGACCGCCACCACCGCACCGGCGTCGGCCGCCCCCGGGGGAACCGACCCGGGCCGTCGCCTCGCGGCCGAGTACTTCCCCGATCCGGGCGGCCCGGGCCGGACCGTCGAGGTACCGGCCACCGCCCCCGCCCCGAAGCGCGCGGCCGCCGCGCCGAGCGCGGCCGAGGCCGCCGCCGACGGCACGGTGGGCGAACAGGCGGTGACCGGGCCCTCCGACGACCGCCTGGACGTCGTGATCATCGGCGACGGCTACACGGCGGACCAGCAGGACGACTTCCACGCGGACGCCACCGCCAAATGGGCCGACATCACCGCACTGGAGCCCTACAAGAGCTACCAGGGCCTGTTCAACGTATGGACCGTCGACGCCGTCTCCCGGGACTCCGGCATCAGCGGCGACCCCGGCGCGGGCACCGTCAAGGACACCGCGCTCGGCAGCTACTTCTGGTGCTCCGACATCGAGCGGCTGATCTGCACCGACATCGACAAGGTGGCCGCGTACGCGGCGAAGGCGCCCGCCGCCGACCTGGTGGTCGTCATCGCCAACTCCACCAAGTACGGGGGCGCGGGCTACTCCGGGCTCCAGGCGGAGGGCCACCCCTTCAACGGCGTCTCCACCCTCTCCTCCGACCACCCCTCGTCCAGCCTGATAGCCGCCCACGAGATAGGGCATTCGGTGGGCCTGCTGGACGACGAGTACACCTACGACGCGTACGGGACCTGGACCGGCGGCGAGCCGGGCGGGATCAACTCCACCACCTACACGGCCGCGCGGCTCGCCGAGAAACGCGCCAAGTGGTACCGCTGGCTGGGGCAGGCCGACCCGGCGGGCGGCACGGTCGGCGCGTACGAGGGCAGCGCCTACTACCCGTTCGGGCTCTACCGCCCCACCGGATCGTCGATCATGCGGGAGCTGAGCAACACCGAGTTCAACCTGCCGGGCAGGGAGGCGATGATCGCCGGGTTCTACCGTGCGGGCAACGCGCTGAGCAGCGCCGTCGACACCGGCACGGCGGTCGGACCGGGCCGGCGCATCGCCGTGACGCCCGCGCGTCTGGGGACCGCCGGGCCCCGCCCCCACCGGCCCGGCGCCGCCACCGGACTGGCCAGGACCGATCTGCGCTGGTACGTGGACGGCGTCGAGAGGGTCTTCGCCCGGGGACGCACCTCCGTCACCCCCGCATCGCTGGGCGTGCGGCCGGACGGCCGCGCCCATGAGGTGACCGCCGAGGCCGTGGACCGTACGGACGCCATCCGCGACCCCGCCGTGCGCGCCCTGGCCACCGACACCCTGACCTGGACCGTCAGGGCGAGCGGGCACCGGAGGTAGCTCCTCAGGCGATGATCGGGACCACGGCCTCGGGCGTCAGCATCCGGAAGGTGAACGCCTGATGGAAGTAGAGCCGGATGCCCGTCGCGTCGTGGTCCTGGTAGCCGATGGAGAGGTCCTGGCCGAGGCACAGCTCGAAGTCGCCGCCGCGGGTGGACAGCAGCACACCGCCCGTGACGGCGGGCGCCCACAGGATCTGGTCGTCGAGCAGCCGGGCCAGATGGGTGGCCACCGGGTAGCCGTGGTCGGAGGTCTCGGTGGCCTCGGTGAAGGCGTCGGCGCCGAGCAGCAGCCGGTACGGTCCGTCGACACCGGCCAGCCGTAGCCGGGTCAGCGCCTGGCTGACGGTGGTCGGGTAGTCGCGGGCGTCCGCGGGCAGCGTCAGCGGCGCGTGCGAGGAGCCGTCCCGGAGCCCGGTGATCCCCGCCGAGGCGTAGCCGTCGATGACCGCCATGTCCTCGGCGAACGCGCAGGTGCGGGCCGCGTCCTTGACGGGCTGCCAGTCGCTGTCGTCCGAGCCGCGCTCGACATCGTCCACGGCCGACCGGGTCACCGTGAACGGCACCCGCCACTCGATGACCGGCACCGAGGTGCGGGCGCGGGCGATGACGTCCGGGGCGGGCGGGTCGATGTCGCGCAGATGGCCGTCGCCGATGGCCGCCAGTCCGGGGCCGTCCGGGTCGGTGACGTCGACGACCCGGCGGCCCGCCACATGGCGGCTGAAGGTGCGCCGGGCCTCTTCTTCGATCTGGTCCCAGGCGGCTTCGGTGACGGGGGCGAGTTCGCGGTGGAGATTGTTCATCACGGGGCGCTTTCTTGCAGGCTGCCGATGTGCAGCGAGCCGTCGGCCGGGCGGGCCGGGTCCGGGGCCTTTGCCGTCGCCGGCGCGGAGGCGGGCTCGGGCAGGGCCCCGGACCCGGCCGACGAGGGCGAGGGCGGCGGGGCGTCGAGGAAGTCGGCGCTGGGGGTGTAGAAGAGCGTGCCGGTGACCGCGGTCGAGAAGTCGAGGATGCGGTCGTGCGTGGCGGGCGGACTGCCGAGGAACATGTTGCGGAGCATCTGCTCGGTCACCCCGGGATCGGCGGCGTATCCGATGAAGTACGTGCCGAACTCGCCCTGCCCGAAGCTGCCGAACGGCATGTTGGCACGCAGGATGTCGTGCTCCGTGCCGTCCGGGTCGGTGATCGTGTTGAGGGCGATGTGCGAGTCGGCGGGCTTGACGTCGTCGGCGAACTCGATGTCGTCCAGCTTGGTGCGGCCGATGACCCGCTCCTGCTCCTCGGTGCTCAGCGCGTTCCAGGCGGTGAGGTCGTGCAGATACTTCTGCACGACCACGTAACTGCCGCCCGCGAACGGGGGGTCCTCGGTGCCGACCAGGGCCGCCGCCTCCGCGTCCGCCCCCACCGGGTTCTCCGTGCCGTCGACGAAGCCGAGCAGATCCCGGTGGTCGAAGTAGCGGAACCCCTGCGTCTCGTCGACGACCGTGACCGCCGCGCCGAGCCGGTCGAGCAGCCGGCCGGCCCAGGCGAAGCACACGTCCATCCGCTCGGCCCGGATGTGGAACAGCAGATCGCCCGGGGTGGCGGGGGCGTGGTGCCGGGCGCCGTGCAACTCCTGGAACGGGTGGAGCTTGTCCGGCCTCGGCCCGGCGAACAGCCGGTCCCAGGCCCCGGACCCGAAACCGGTCACACAGGCCAGGCCGGACTCGGGGTACCGGAAGCCGATGGAGCGGGCGTACGCCGCGAGATCCGGCAGCACCTCGCGCACGGCGGTCTCGCCACCGGGCTCGATGGTGGCGACCAGGATCAGCGCCGCGCTGGTCAGCGGTGCGACGACGGGCTGGGGCGCGGCCGGTTCCGGTGCGGTCTCCGGAGTGGCGTCGGGCATGCGTGGGCTCCCTGGTGCGGCGAGGGCGGGCAAGGGCAACGGGCTCGCGACGGGGGCGACGAGCAGGGGCCTGCTGCTACTTATGCACAGACGGGAGGCCGCCGCACCCCGGGCCACCCGGCCGGGCGACCACGACGACCGTACCGCGCCCGGCGGGCCGGGCCGGGCGAGCGACCGGAACTCCCGGCGGGCCCGCCGCGCGCCCGGGGCGTCAGCCCGCGGACACCTCGGAGCGGTCGCCGCCCCAGAGCGTGTGGAAGACGCCCTCGCGGTCCGTACGGCGATAGGTGTGGGCGCCGAAGAAGTCGCGCTGCCCCTGGGTGAGCGCCGCGGGCAGCCGGTCGGCGCGCAGCCCGTCGTAGTACGCCAGCGCGGCGGCGAACCCCGGCGTCGGCACGCCCTGCCGCGCCGCTTCGGCGACCACCGTGCGCCAGTCGTCCTGGGCCGCCCCGATCTCCTCGGCGAACCGCCGGTCCGAGAGCAGGCTCAGCAGGTCGGGCCGGGCTTCGTAGGCCGCCCGGATCCGGTCCAGGAACGCCGCCCGGATGATGCAGCCGGCCCGCCAGATCGCCGCCACCGCCCCGAGGTCGATGTCCCAGTCGTATGTCAGGCTGCCCGCCCGGATCTGGTGGAACCCCTGTGTGTACGAGACGATCTTGGACGCGTACAGCGCCTGTTCCACCCGGTCGGCGAAGGCCGCGGCCGCCTCCTCGCCGAGCGGGGTGGCCGACGGACCCGGCAGCTCCCGCGCGGCCTCGCGCAGATCCGCGTGCCCGGAGAGCGAACGGGCGAAGACGGCCTCGGCGATGCCCGAGACGGGCACCCCCAGGTCCAGGGCGGTCTGCACCGTCCAGCGGCCCGTGCCCTTCTGCTCGGCCCGGTCCTGCACGATGTCGACGAAGGGCTTGCCGGTCGCCGCGTCGGTGTGGGCGAGGACCTCCGCCGTGATCTCGATCAGATACGAGTCCAGGCGGCCGGTGTTCCAGCCGCGGAAGGTCTCGGCGATCTTCGCGGGGGAGTAGCCCGCCACCTGGCGCAGCAGGTCGTACGCCTCCGCGATCAGCTGCATGTCGGCGTACTCGATGCCGTTGTGGACCATCTTCACGAAGTGCCCGGCGCCGTCGGGGCCGATGTGCGTGGTGCACGGGGTGCCGTCCTCGGCCTTCGCGGCGATCCTCTCCAGCAGCGGCCCCAGCGACGCGTAGGACTCGGCCGAACCGCCCGGCATGATGCTCGGGCCGTTCAGCGCGCCCTCCTCGCCGCCCGAGATGCCGGCGCCGACGAAGTGGATCCCGCGCTCGCGCAGCTCCTTCTCGCGCCTGCGGGTGTCCTCGAAATGCGCGTTGCCGCCGTCGATGATGACGTCGCCCTCGTCGAGGAGCGGGGCGAACTCGTGGATCACGGCATCGGTCGGGTCGCCCGCCTTCACCATGATGACGAGCCTGCGCGGGCGTTCCAGCGCCGCGACGCACTCCTCCGGCGTACGCGCGGGCACGAAGGAGCCCTCGTCGCCGTACTCCTTCACCAGGGAATCGGTCCTGGCCACGGTCCGGTTGTGCACCGCGACCGTGAATCCGTGCCGGGCGAAGTTGCGCGCCAGGTTGCGGCCCATGACCGCGAGCCCTGTGACGCCGATCTGCGCGGTGCCGCTCATGTGTGTGCTCCGCAATCTGTCTCGGGGATGCCTGCACCTTCAGCAATGCCGGAATCTTCAGTATGGATACGGGGTGCGGGAACGGCCCGTCAGGCGTCGTCCGGATGGGCGCTCCTGTGTATATTAGGAAACTGCCTAGAGATCCTAGGCATGTTCGACGGAGGTGGCGGATGGCGCGCGCGGGTCTCACGACCGACCGCGTGGTGGGGGCGGCGGCCGATCTGGCGGATTCCATCGGCTTCGACAAGGTCACGATCTCCGCCCTGGCCCGCGGCTTCGGGGTCAAGGACGCTAGCCTCTATTCGCACGTCAGGAATCTGCACGACCTGCGGACCCGGGTGGCGCTGCTGGCGGCCGGGGAGTTCATCGACCGGATCGGTGCCGCGGTGGCGGGCCGCGCCGGGAAGGACGCCCTGGTCGCGTTCGCCGACGCCTACCGGGCCTTCGCGCTGGAGCGGCCCGGACGGTACGAGGCGACGCAGATGCGGGTCGCCCCCGAGATCGTCGCGCGGTCGTCCGCGTACCACCGCACCATAGAGACCACGGGCGCCATGCTGCGCGCCTACGGTCTGGCCGAGCCCGATCTCACGGACGCGGTACGGCTGTTGCGCAGCACCTTCCACGGCTACTGCGCCCTGGAGGCGAGCGGGGGCTTCGGCGCGCCCCGCGATGTTCAGGCGTCCTGGGAGCGGTCCGTGGAGGCCCTGCACTTCCTGCTGGAGCGCTGGCCGTCCGCGCAGGGCGAGGCGAGCGGGACGACGGCTGACCGGGCGCCGACGCCGGGCCGGTCGCCGTCCTCGGCGCCGGTGCCCGGCCCGGAGCGGTGACGCACGCTTCTCGTCGCCGCCCCGCGGCCCGTAAACATCCCGTATCACACCTTTGGGTCCGTGCTCGTGAGGGACTGCTGGAAAGCCGCAGACACAACGCCCTGTCAAAGGTCTGGTGCTGAACCATCTGGCGCGGCACGCTGGCTTCGAAGTCATGACGACGCATTCGAACCCGGCGAAGGCAGGCAGATGACACCGATCACCCGAAGGGGTTTTGTGGCGCTCGGCGCGGGCGTGGCGGCGGCCCGGACGAGGACGGCGACCGCGAAGGCGGCCACCGGCACCATCAAGGACGTGCGGCACGTGGTGGTGCTGATGCAGGAGAACCGCAGCTTCGACCACTACTTCGGCAGGCTCAAGGGCGTACGCGGCTTCTCCGACCGGTCCGGGATCACCCTCGCCGGTGGCCGCACCGTCTTCGACCAGCCGCACGGCACGGGGCGCCAGCACCCCTGGAAGCTCAGCGCCACACCGGCGGCGGGCGGCGCCGACCCCGAGACGCTCGCCCAGTGCAGCGGAGACCTGCCGCACAGCTGGACCTCGCAGCACTCGGCCTGGAACCAGGGCCGGATGGACAACTGGGTGGCGGGCGTGGGCAATGTGCGCGCACTCGGCTACCTCGACCGCTCCGACATCCCCTTCCACTACGCGCTCGCCGACCACTACACGGTGTGCGACGCCTACTTCAGCTCGGCGCTCAGCGCGACCGGACCGAACCGCACCTTCCTGTGGAGCGGCAAGGTGGACGCGTCCAGCAAGGACGGCGGTGACGAGTCCGGGCTCACCTGGGAGGCGTACGCCGAGGCGCTCCAGCGGGCCGGTGTGTCGTGGCGCGTGTACCAGAACGCCGACGACAACTACGGCGACAACGGCCTCGCCTACTTCCGGAAGTTCACGGACGCCCCGCCCGGCGACCCTCTGCACGACCTCGGGATGGGGTCGGTGAAGAAGGTGACCGGCTCCACCCCCGACGACATCGCCGCCGCCATCAGGGCGGACGTGCTGGCCGGGACCCTGCCGCAGGTGTCCTGGGTCGTCGCCAGCCAGGCGTTCTCCGAGCATCCCTACGCCCCGCCCGGCGACGGGGCGCACTTCGTCGACCTGGTGTACCGGGCGCTCGCCGCCGACGAGGACGTCTTCGACTCCACGGTGCTCTTCCTCAACTACGACGAGAACGACGGCTACTTCGACCACGTGCCGCCGCCCTCGCCGCCGGCCGGGACCGAGGGCGAGTTCCTCGGCGGAGTGCCCATCGGCCTCGGCTTCCGGGTCCCGATGATCGTCATGTCGCCCTGGACGCGCGGCGGCTGGGTCTCCTCCGAGGTCTTCGACCACACCTCCGTACTGCGCTTCCTGGAGACCTGGACCGCGGCCCTCGGGAAGCCGGCCGTCTGTCCCCACATCAGCGCCTGGCGGCGCAGGGTCAGCGGCGACCTCACGGGCGTCTTCGACTTCGCCCACCCGGTGAAGGGTGTGCCGTCCGGCCTGCCGGGCACCTCGGTGATCGGGCTGAGCACCTGCGGCCCGCTGCCCAACCCCGTCCCGCAGGACAACGCGCTGCCCGCGCAGGAACCCGGCACCCGGCCCGCCCGCGCGCTGCCGTACCAGCCCGGCGGCGATGTGGACCGGCTGGAGTCCGGTGCCGCGGGAGCGGTCAAGATCTGGCTGACCATGACCAACAAGGGCGCACCGGCGACCCGTGCCGCGCACTTCTCCGTACACCCCAACGCCTACCGCGCGACGGTGCCGTGGCAGTACACCGTGGACGCGGGCGGCACCGCCACGGACTTCTTCAGCATCGGCACGGGCAGCGGGGACGGCAAGTACGACCTGACCATGACCGGACCCAACAGATTCCTGCGCAGATTCACCGGCGACGCCAAGGCCGCGGGCAGGTCCTGCGAGGTCGCGGCCCGCTACGCCGACGCACCGGACACCGGCAGGCCCGCACTCTGGTTCACCTTCACCAACACCTCGGCGGCCGCCGTCACGTTCACCGTGACCTCCGGCCAGTACCGCGGCGACGGGCCGTGGACGTACACCGTCGCGGCCGGCGGCAGCGAACAGGACTACTTCAACGCGGTGGCGCTGGCCCACGGCTGGTACGACTTCACGGTGACGATCGGCGGCGACACCTCCTGGTCGCGGCGGTACACCGGGCACATCGAGACCGGCGAACCGAGCGTCAGCGGCTGAACGCCACGGCGCGCGGGTGGCGGGCCGGCCTGGCCCCGCACCCGCGCGCCGGTGGGTCAGCCCGCGAAGACGGTGTCCCGCTGATCGGGGATCACACCGCCGTCACCGCGGCGCACGGGCCGCGACGACCCGTCCGAGGCGGTGTATCCGGTGGTGGCACACGGATAGACGCCGTCCATCCGGCCCTTCGGCCCGATGAACATGGGGTTGACCACCCATCTGCCGTCCGCGTCGTCGTAGGAACGGCACATCAGCTCCGTCTTGTTCCGGTTGAGGACCAGCCGCAGTCCGGTCGCGTCCCGGAGCATCGACACGTCCGTGTCGGAGTCCCCGGCCGCGAACACCGGCCGCTTCGCCGGGACCTGCACCCGGGAGGCGGCCGCGCCGCGCACCCCGAAGATCTCCTTGTTGATCCAGCAGCGCTTGCCGTCGATATAGGTGATCTGCGCGTCCTGCCCAGGGCGCTCGGTGCCGCAGGAGCGCAGATGCGAGGTGTAGCGGCCCCGTTCGGTGGTGGACCGGATGCCGATCACGTTCCCGGGCGCCACGTCGACGCCCCCGGCCCAGACGTCGACGACGGGCTGCGGCGACGCGGAGACGATCCACACGTCGAACCCGGCCCGGCGCAGGGTGCGGATCAGGTCGCGCTGCTGGTCGTAGTAGCGGACGTAGCCGGTGGCGTCCGGGGTGCTGCCGACCCGCTGGGTGGCGCCCACCGGAGCGGCCAGGTTCTCGGCGCGGGCCGCGGCGGCGAAGGCACGCACCTGGGCGGCCGTCCAGCCGTGGGTCAGCTGCGCCAGCCAGGCGTACGAGGGTTCCATCGTGCGCCGGTCGTACCCGGCGAAGGCGTCCTGCCCCGAGGTGGTGGCGGCATCGCTGTAGACCGAGAGGATCTCGTCGGCGCAGGCCGTGTCGGTCGCGGTCGGGAGAGTGCGGTCGCGGCCGGTGCCCCCGGGGCAGGCGGCGCGCAGCGACCTGGCCGCCGCATCGGTGAGATAGCGGCTGGTGGTGCGCCAGTCGCCGTGCTCGGGCGGCCGGATGCGGGAGTTGCGCAGCAGCCAGAACATGGTGGCGTCGCCGATGTCGTTCTTGACGACGGTGTTGTCCCAGTCGAAGACGGCCACCGGCGCGGCGCGGCCGTCGCGGTGGTGCGGCGCGCAGCTCCCGTACCGGTCGATGATCCGCTGGATCCGGGCCTGGTTGGCCCCGTACCAGCCGGTGGAAACGGTCAGCCGCGGGCAGGAGCGGCCGGGGGCCGGGCGGTCGTGGGCCTGGGCGGGCGCGGTGACGCCGGCCAGCGCGGCGGCCAGCGCGAGCGCGGTGACGGTCCGCCGGGCGGACCGGGGTGCGGAACGGAGTACGGACACGCTGAGCTCACTCCTGTGGTGGGGCAGGGCGTGCGGGGGACGGGGCGCCGGGCGTCCCGCCCCCCGCACGCGTGCGGTCTAGAGCGGGGTCACGTAGGCGCCGGTGAGGCCGCCGTCCACCAGGAAGTCGGTGGCGTTGACGAAGGAGGAGTCGTCACTGGCCAGGAAGGCCACGGCGGCGGCCATCTCGGTGGGCTCGGCGAACCGGCCGGCCGGGATGTGCACCAGCCTGCGCGCGGCCCGCTCCGGGTCCTTGGCGAACAGCTCCTGGAGCAGCGGGGTGTTGACCGGCCCGGGGCACAGCGCGTTGACCCGGATGCCCTCGCGCGCGAACTGCACCCCCAGTTCGCGTGACATGGCCAGCACGCCGCCCTTGGAGGCGGTGTAGGAGATCTGTGAGGTGGCGGCGCCCATCCGGGCCACGAACGAGGCCGTGTTGATGATGGAGCCCTTGCCCTGGCGGCGCATGTAGGGGATGGCGGCCTTGCAGCACAGATAGACGGAGGTGAGGTTGACCTCCTGCACCCGGCGCCAGGCGTCGAGGCCGGTCTCCAGGATGGAGTCGTCCTCCGGCGGCGAGATCCCCGCGTTGTTGAAGGCGATGTCGACCGAGCCGTAGGTGTCGAACGCGGCCTTGAACAGCGCCTCCACCTGCTCGGCGTCGGTGACGTCGGTCCGTACGAAGAGGCCGTTCACCTCCTCGGCGGCGGCCTTGCCGCTCTCCTCGTCGACATCGGCGCAGACGAGGTGCGCGCCCTCGGCGGCAAGGCGCCGGACGGTCGCCAGCCCGATGCCGCTCCCGGCTCCGGTGACTACGGCGGTGCGGCCGACCAGGCGGCGGCAGACGGCGGTGGTGTCGGTCATGGTGCTCAGGCCTCCGTGCTGATGAAGACGTTCTTGGTTTCGGTGAACGCGGTGAGTGCGTCGGGACCGAGCTCGCGGCCCAGACCGGACTGCTTGTAGCCGCCGAAGGGAGTGGCGTAGCGGACGCTGGAGTGCGAGTTGACCGAGAGGTTCCCGGCCCGCAGGCCCTGGCCGACCCGCAGGGCACGGGCCACGTCGCGCGTCCAGACCGACCCGGCCAGCCCGTACTCCGTCGCGTTGGCCAGCCGTACGGCGTCCGCCTCGTCGTCGAAGGGCAGCACCACGGCGACCGGGCCGAAGACCTCGTCGACGGCCACCGGGGCCTCGGGCGACACCCCGGCGAGGACGGTCGGCGGGTACCAGAACCCCGGCCCGTCGGGGGCCGAGCCGAGGATCGTCCGTACGCCGTCCGGCAGGCCGCCCCCGGCGACGCCGTCCACGAAGCCCCGTACGCGGTCCCGCTGGGCGGCCGAGATCAGCGGGCCCATCGCGGTCCGCTCGTCCGAGGGGTCGCCGACCACCACGGCGGCGAGGGCCGGTGCCAGCAGTTCGAGGAAGCGGTCGTGGACCGTGCGCTCGACCAGGATGCGGGTCCGGGCGCAGCAGTCCTGCCCGGCGTTGTCCAGGAAGGACATCGGGGCGGCGGCCGCCGCGGCCTCCAGGTCGGCGTCCGCGAAGACGACGTTCGGGCTCTTGCCGCCGAGTTCCAGGGTGAGGCGCTTCACGTGGGCGGCGCAGCGGGTCATGATGTGCTTTCCGGTACTGGTGGAACCGGTGAAGACGATCTTGGCCACGCCGGGGTGGTCCACCAGGGCGGCCCCGGCCACCGGTCCCTCGCCCGGCAGCACCTGGAGGAGCCCGCCGGGCAGCCCCGCCTCCAGGGCCAGTTCCGCCAGGCGCAGCGCGGTCAGCGGCGTGGTCTCGGCGGGTTTGAGCAGCACGGCGTTCCCGGCGGCGAGCGCCGGGGCGGCGCCCCAGGCGGCGATCGGCATCGGGAAGTTCCAGGGGGCGATCACACCCACGACGCCGAGCGGCTCCAGGAGGGTGAAGTCGATGCCTCCGGCGACCGGGATCTGCCGGCCGAGCAGGCGCTCGACGCCACCCGCGCAGTAGTCCAGGAGGTCGCGCACATTGCCCGCCTCCCAGCGGGAGTTGCCGATGGTGTGACCGGCCTCGCGGACCTCCAGCAGGGCCAGTTCCTCGATGTGCGCGTCGACGACGGCGGCGAACCGGCGGAGCAGCCGGGCGCGGTCGGCCGGGGTCGCCGCGGCCCAGGCACGCTGGGCGGCGGCGGCGCGCGCGACGGCCGTGTCGACGTCGGTGGCGGTGGCGGCCGGGACGGTGGCGGCGACCTCGCCGGTGGCCGGGTTCAGGACGTCCAGGCTGTGCGGTGCGGACTGTGGGGACACGTACGGGCCTCGATCGGGAGTGGGGAACGGGTGGGAGGTCACAGGCGTTCGAAGGAGCGGCGCAGCTCCCAGTCGGTCACGGCGGCGTCGTAGGCGGCGAGTTCGACACGCGCCATGTTCAGGTAGTGCGCGACGACCTCCTCGCCGAACGCCTCCTTGGCGATGGGGCTGGCCTCCCACAGGTCGGCGGCCTCGCGCAGGGTGGTCGGCACCTGTTCGTACTCGGCGGTGTAGGCGTTGCCCGTGCAGACCTCCGGCAGCGTCAGTTCGTGCTCCACGCCGTACAGCCCCGCGGCGACCAGCCCCGCGGTGGCGAGGTACGGGTTGACGTCGCCGCCGGGCAGCCGGTTCTCGAAGCGCCGGGAGCGGCCGTGGCCGACCACGCGCAGCGAGCAGGTGCGGTTGTCGTGGCCCCAGGCGACGGCGGTCGGTGCGAAGGAGCCGGGCTGGAACCGCTTGTAGGAGTTGATGTTCGGCGCGTACAGCAGGGAGAAGTCGCGCAGGGCGGCGAGTTGCCCGGCGAGGAAGTGCCGCATCAGCCGCGACATGCCGTCCGGGCCGTCGCCCGCCATCACGTTCTCGCCGTCGCCGTCCGTCAGCGAGAGGTGGATGTGACAGGAGTTGCCCTCGCGCTCGTCGTACTTGGCCATGAAGGTGAGCGAGACGCCCTCCTGCGCGGCGATCTCCTTGGCACCGGTCTTGTAGATCGCGTGCTGGTCGCAGGTGACCAGCGCCTCGTCGTAGCGGAAGGCGATCTCGTGCTGGCCGAGATTGCACTCACCCTTGGCGGACTCCACGGTCAGCCCGGCCGCCTGCATCTCGTTGCGGATGCGGCGCAGCAGCGGTTCGACCCGGCCGGTGCCGAGGATGGAGTAGTCGATGTTGTACTGGTTGGCCGGGGTCAGGCCGTGGTAGCCGCGGTCCCAGGCCTCTTCGTAGCTGTCCTTGAAGACGATGAACTCCAGCTCCGTGCCCACCTGGGCCCGATGGCCGAGGGCGGCCAGCCGGTCCAGCTGGCGGCGCAGGACCTGGCGCGGCGCGGCGACGACCGGGCTGCCGTCGTTCCAGGCGAGGTCCGCGAGGAGCAGCGCGGTGCCCTCGTGCCAGGGCAGCAGGCGCAGGGTGGCCAGGTCCGGGAGCATGGCGAAGTCGCCGTAGCCGCGCTCCCAGGAGGACATCGCGTAGCCGTCGACGGTGTTCATGTCGGTGTCCACGGCCAATAGGTAGTTGCAGCCCTCGGTACCGTGCTCCAGGACCTCGTCGAGGAAGAACCCGGCGGCGAACCGCTTTCCCTGGAGGCGGCCCTGCATGTCGGGAAAGGCCAGCACGACGGTGTCGACGGATCCGCTCGCGACGAGGGCGCGCAGCTCCTCGACGGCGAGCGGGGGTGTGCGGTCTGCCACGGGATTCCTCCTTGGGTGCCACCGGGATCCATAAGGTATGACAGGGGACCATTGCTTGGGAAGGGCCCGGCCGTGAAGCCGCACTGACTCGGCGGCTCCACCCCGAGCACCCGTCACCAGCATGGCCCACACCCGTAACCACTGTTTGACGCGCGCCTCTTGTGTTTCCCCCTGGCGTTCCATAAAGGTGTGCCGGTGAACCTTTGATCAGCCTTCACCGCCTCGACGCAGCGCCGTCGACACACGTCTGGAGCGCCCCATGGCCCAGGGAACCGACACCTCCACCAGCCCGCCCGGCGGCAAGGCCGACGCCGGGTCCGGCACGGACGCGTACCTGCACCGTCGCACCCTGCGCCGGGGGAGCGCCGGCTGGCTCCTGCTGACCGGACTCGGCGTCGCCTATGTCGTCTCCGGCGACTACTCCGGCTGGAACATCGGCCTGTCCAAGGGCGGTTTCGGAGGGCTCGCCGCGGCCACCGTGCTGATGGGCCTGATGTACGCCTGCCTGGTCTTCTCGCTGGCCGAACTCTCCGCCATCCTGCCCACCGCCGGCGGCGGCTACGGCTTCGCGCGCCGCGCCCTGGGCCCCTGGGGCGGCTTCCTGACCGGCACGGCCATCCTCATCGAGTACATCCTCGCGCCCGCCGCCATCTCGCTCTTCATCGGTGACTACGTCGAATCGCTCGGCCTGTTCGGCCTCACCTCCGGCTGGCCCGTCCATCTCGCCTGCTTCGCGGTCTTCATCGGCATCCACCTCTGGGGCGTCGGCGAGGCGCTGCGGTTCAGCCTCGTCGTGACCGCCATCGCGGTGGTCGCGCTGCTGGTCTTCGCCATCGGCGCGTTCACCGACTTCGACCCGGGCCGTCTCGACGACATCCCGGTGGACACCGGCACGTTCGGCTCCTCGTCCTGGCTGCCCTTCGGACTGCTCGGCATCTGGGCCGCCTTCCCCTTCGGCATGTGGTTCTTCCTGGGCGTCGAAGGCGTGCCGCTCGCCGCCGAGGAGGCCAAGGACCCGGTCAGGTCGATGCCCAGGGCGCTGGCCATCTCGCTGACCGTGCTGGTCGGGCTGGCGGTCCTCACCTTCCTCTCCGCCACCGGGGCCCAGGGCGCCAGGGCCATCCAGGAGGCGGGCAACCCCCTGGTGGTCGCGCTGGAGGGCGACGGCGGTCCCACCGGCCTGAGCCGCTTCGTCAACTACGCGGGCCTGGCGGGCCTGGTGGCCTCGTTCTTCTCGCTGATCTTCGCCGGCTCCCGCCAGCTGTTCGCACTCTCCCGGGCCGGCTATCTGCCGCGCTTCCTCTCGCTGACCAACCGCCGCAAGTCCCCCTACCTCGGCCTGCTGATCCCCGGCGCGATCGGCTTCACGCTGGCCGCCTGGATCGGCAACGGCGGCCGGATGCTGAACGTCGCCGTCTTCGGCGCCACCATCAGCTACGCCCTGATGGCGCTCTCCCACATCGTGCTGCGCCGCCGCGAACCGGGGCTCCACCGGCCCTACCGCACGCCCGGCGGCGCGCTCACCTCGTCCGTGGCCCTTGTCCTGGCGTGCTCGGCGCTGGTGGCGACCTTCCTGGTGGACCGGGACGCGGCGTTCATCGCGCTCGGGGTGTACGTGGTGGCGCTGGCCTACTTCGCCCTCCACAGCCGCCACCACCTCGTCGCGGGCGCCCCGGAGGAGGAGTTCGCCGCCCTGGCGGCGGCCGAGGCCGAACTGTCGCGGGAGCGAACACGGCCGTGACACCGAGAAGTCGACCGTACGCCAGCCCCTGCCGTGCCCGTGCGCGGCGGTGAACGAACCGGAGGAGGGCTCCATGGCCCGGCCCGTCATCGGCATCAGCACCTACCAGGAACCGGCCCGCTGGGGCGTGTGGGAGATGCCCGCCGTCCTGCTGCCCGCCACCTACCCGCGCCTGGTGCGGGCGGTCGGCGGCCTGGCGGTGCTGCTGCCGCCCGACGACGCCGCCGACGCGGCCCGGGAGACCGTGGCGGCACTGGACGGTGTGGTGATCGCGGGCGGCGCGGACGTCGAACCGGCCCGCTACGGCCGGTCGCCCGACCCGCGCACCGGCCCGCCCGCCCGCGCGCGCGACGCGTGGGAACTCGCGCTGATCGGGGCGGCGATCGATCTGCGCGTCCCGCTGCTGGGCATCTGCCGGGGCATGCAACTGCTCAACGTCGCTCTCGGCGGCACTCTGCACCAGCACCTGGACGGGCACACCGGCGGCACCGGGGTCTTCGCCGAACACACCGTCACCCCCGTCCGGGGCACGGTCTACGCGGCCGTGGCCCCGGAGCCGGCCGTGGTGCCCACCTACCACCACCAGGCCGTGGACCGGCTGGGATCCGGCCTCACGGCGAGCGCCCACGCGCCCGACGGCACCGTGGAGGCGGTGGAACTCGGCGGCCACGACAGCCTGGTGCTGGGGGTCCAGTGGCACCCCGAGATGGGCGAGGACACCCGGGTGATGGCCGCGCTCGTGGAAGCGGCGGCCCGGCACCGCGCCGCCACCACGGACGAGGTGCCCGTGCCGTGACCGCCGCACGGTAGTACGGCGGGGCCGCCGGACCCGCCCGGCGGCCCGTCGCTCTCTTGTCATCGGCCTTTGCCTGCACATAAGTTGGGCGCTTGCGACGTGTCCTACTGCCAGTGGGGGAGCCAAGTCATGGCCGCGAACGGACGGCACCGCAGATATCAGCCCAGCCGGATCAACCGTGCCTCGCTCACGGTCACCGCGGGCGGTGCGGGCCTCGCGCTCCCGCTCATCGCCGCGACCTCGGCGGGCGCCGCGTCGGCGGACGTGTGGGAGAAGGTCGCCGCCTGCGAGTCCACCGGCGACTGGCACATCAACAACGGCAACGGCCACTTCGGCGGCCTGCAGTTCACCCGGTCGACGTGGGCCGCCTACGGAGGCGCGCTCTACGCCCCGCGCGCCGACCTGGCCACCAAGGACCAGCAGATCGCCATCGCCGAGAAGGTGCTCGACGCGCAGGGACCGGGCGCCTGGCCGACCTGCTCGACGAAGGCGGGCCTGGCCCGCGACGGGCAGAGCGCCGACATCAGCCCGCAGTCGCAGCGGACCGGTCAGGTACGGACCCCGGGCACGCCCGCTTCGAAGCAGACCGCCTCCCCCAGGACCGCCCCCGGGAAGACCGCCCCCGGCACGTCCGCCTCCGGAAAGGCGGCGACGAAGCGGACCACCGCCCCCGCCACGCCGACCACCGTGCCCGGCAAGCGCGAGTCGTACACCGTGGCGCGCGGCGACTCGCTCTCCGCCATCGCGCAGAGCGAGCGTCTGCGGGGCGGCTGGCAGCACCTCTACGCGCAGAACCGCGAGGTCGTCGGCGACGACCCCGACCTCATCCTCCCCGGGCAGCGCCTGAGCCTGGACACCGCCCGGCCGGGCACCTCGGCACCGGCGAAGCCGAAGGCCGGGCCGAAGCCCCGGAAGGCCGCCGTACCGGAGCAGCGGGCAGCCGCCGCGCAGCCCCGCGCGGCCAAGGCGCAGCACGACACCGCGCAGCAGAAGGCGAAGCCGAAGCCGCAGCCGAAGAAGACCGCGAGCCACCGGCCGAAGGAGCACACGGAGCGGCACACCGGCCTCGTCGCACCCGTGGCGGCCGCCACCGGCACCCCGTACCACCAGGCGGGCTCGTGGGCCAGCGGCTACCACACCGGGGTCGACTTCCCCGTGCCGACCGGCACGTCGATCAGGGCGGTGGCCTCCGGCACGGTCGTCTCGGCGGGCTGGGGCGGGGCCTACGGCTACCAGGTCGTCATCCGGCACGCCGACGGCAAGTACAGCCAGTACGCGCATCTGTCCGCGCTGCACGTGCGCGAGGGCCGGCACGTCTCGGCGGGCCAGCGGATCGCCCGCTCCGGCTCCACCGGGAACGTCACCGGCCCGCATCTGCACTTCGAGGTCCGCACCGGACCCGGCTACGGATCGGACATCGACCCGCTGGCCTACCTGAGGGCGGGCGGCGTCAGCGTCTGAACGCCCCCCGGGGGCCCGTCCGGGTCCTCGGGCACCACGGACCCCGCAGCCGGGCGGCCCCGCCGCTCCGAAGGGTCGTACGGCGACGGCTCCGGCGCGAACGCCACCCGGCCCAGGCAGTCCAGCGGCATCAGCGCGGGCAGCGGACGCGCTGTGCCGGACGCCCCGGGGACCGGGCCCGCGGCGGGCCTCCCGGTCCCGGCGCCCTCGCCCGGAGCCCCCACGTCCGTCCCGTACCCCGGGGCGTCCTGAAGCCCGCCGTCCGCCGCACGGGCGGCGCGCTGCTCCGCGCCCAGCCGCTCCGACGTGAGCAGGACCAGGCCGCCCGCGGCGACCACGGCGCAGGCCGTCGCGAGCACGGCCCCGGCGGTACCGTGCCGGAACTGCTCCCCGAACATCATGATGCCGACGATCGCGGCCACCACCGGGTTCACCACGGTCACCGTCGCCAGCGGCGCCGTCAGCCCGGCACCCCGGTACGCGGCCTGGGAGAGCAGCAGCCCGGCGGCCGCGAAACCGGCGATGGCCAGCAGCGCCGGCAGCTGCGCCGCCAGCGCGCCGGAGACCCACCCCACGGCCACCGTCTTCACGAACACCGAGGCGATACCGAACGCGATGCCCGCCGCCCCGGCCAGGACCACGCTGCGCACCACCGGCCGGCGCACGCCGGCCGAGGCCAGGAGGAGCAGCGCGATCGCGCCGAGCGCCGCCCCGGCGACCAGCAGCCGGTCCGCGCCGTCCAGGGAGTGCGACTCGGCGTTCCCCGTGAGCGCCAGCAGCCCCGCCAGTCCGACGGTCGCCATGATCGCGCCCCGCCAGGCGGTGGCCCCGGCCCGGCGGCGCACGAAGAGCGCCGCCATCGGCAGGGCGAAGACGATGGTCAGCGCGCCGAGCGGCTGGACCAGGCTGAGCGGGCCGTAGGCCAGCGCCACCACATGGAGCACCGCGCCCCCGCCGTTCAGCGCCACGGCGGCCCACCAGACGCGGTCGCGCAGCGGTGCGAGCGAGCTGCCGCCGCCGGTGGTCGCCACGCGCTCCTGGACGATCGCCCCGGCCGCGTACGCGACCGCGGAGACCAGTGACAGCAGCACGGAAAGCGCAAGGGAACTCATGTACACCACGATGTCCCTTCGACGCGGCCGCGTCGTCGTCCTTGAGACGGCGATCGGGCGTACTGCTTTGGTAGTACGGCCGTGTTCCCAGTGTCCTCCTCCGGTGGGTAGTCATCCCTCCGGCGGACCGGGACCCCTCGCCCGCGGGGTTACGGTGAGCGGCGGACCGTGGCCCGCGGGGAGCACCCGCGGCCGGGTCCGGCGCCCGGAACGGCGGGAAGGAGCACATGCGATGGACGGGTCCGCGGCGGCCTCGGTGGGCGGATTCTTCGTGCTGCGGACCACCGCACCGCCCGACGGGACGCACCGGCCGCTGGCACGGCTGTACGCGGGGGACACGGCCCCGCTCACGGCCCGCATCGACACGGTCGCCGCCCGGCTGGGCACCGCCGAGCGCAGAGTGGCCGCCTCCGTCGCGCACCTGGGGCTGGCCTCCCGGCTCTGGTCGGTGGCGCTCGGACCGGCGGCCCTGACCGGAAGCTTCCCCGCGCTCCCGCCCGGTGCCCTGTGCTGGGACCCGGAGCAGCCCGCCCCCGACGACCTGTGGCTGGACGGCGCCGAGCCGCTGCCCGGCACCGCCTGCCGGATCCGGGAAGCCGTCCAGTACGGCCACCTGGTGCCCCTTGCCGAGGCCGTCCACCGGGACGGCCCGCTGGCCGACCGGCTGCTGTGGGGCAACGCCGGGTCCGCCCTGGCCGGAGCCCTGAACCGGCTCGTCGTCTGGGCGCGCGCCCACCGCCGCCCCGACGTGGCCGCGCGGGCCCGCGCACTGACCGCCGAACTCTTCGACCACCCGGACCTGCGGAACACCGGCGCCCCGCACGACGTGGCCTTCCGCCGCCGCAGCTGCTGCCTGTACTACCGCACACCGGGCGGCGGCCTGTGCGGTGACTGCGTCTTCGAAAGGGCCTGACCCGGCGAAAGGGCCTGACCCGGCGAAAGGGCCCGACCCGGCGCCGCCTCGCCGGACGGAAGCCGCACTTCCCCCTTGCTTTGTCATGTACCTGGACAGCGGCTCGGGTGTCGTGCTGTCATGCCAACTGCCGTTCCTTCCAACGTTGTACATCCTGTTGCAACGAGCCGCCACCCTTCCTCAGCTAGGAGGATCCGTGCGCATCAGAAAGAACCTGGTACTGCTTCTCGCCGCAGCTCTCGGCGCCGCCGGTCTGGCCGCCGTGCCCACCGCGTCGGCCGCACCCGACCCCGCGGGCGCCGTCGAGGTGCACGGCCTGAAGGGCGAGTACTACACCCAGACCGCCCCCGGCGCCTTCGACTTCGGACAGCTCCGGGCGACCGGATTCGACCCGGCCATCGACTTCCCGACGCTGGAACCGCGGCTGGCCGCGGCCACCGGGCAGAGCGACGACGTCAGCGTCCGCTGGACCGGAAAGATCGTGCCGGAGAAGACCGGCGCCCATGTCTTCTCGATGATCGGGGACAACGGCTTCCGGCTCTGGATCGACGGGAAGCCGGTCATCGACCACTGGGTCGACGACTGGGAGAAGGAACAGACCTCGCGTCCCGTCGAGTTGACCGCGGGGAGGGCCTACGACCTCAAGGTGGAGTTCTTCGAGCACGAGGGAGGGTCCAATCTGCACCTGAAGTGGACCGAGCCCGGCGGTACCGCGGTCCCGGTGCCGCAATCCGCCTTCCGGCTGCCCGACGGCTTCGCGTACGACGGGGCCATCGCCGCCACCGTGCTCGCCGACGGCCGCACCCTCAAACTGGACTTCGCGCAGAAGCTCGGCAGGCCGCCGGCCGGGCTGGTCAACCACCTCGACGCGGTGATCGGCGGGGCCGAGTGGCCGCTCGGGAGGGTCGAGGCCGACCCGAAGGACGCGCGCAGCCTCACCGTCGCACTCAAGGAACCGGTCGTCGGCAACAAGGCCGGGAACGCCACCGGCCTCGCCGACGTCCGTTACGACGGCGAGGGCGCGCTGGCCGGTGCGGACGGCAGGAAGGTCGGCGCCTTCTGGTCCAGCGGGCCGAACCGCTCCAGGCACGAGCTCACCACGGAATGGGCCGACGAGGTGGGGCCGGACAACGCCCTCCCCGAGTACCCGCGCCCCCAGCTCACCCGGGACGACTGGCAAAACCTCAACGGCACGTGGGAGTTCGCCGCGGCCGAGGCGGGTCAGCGGCCCCCGGTGGGCAAGAAGCTCGGGGAGAGGATCCTCGTCCCCTACCCGGTCGAGTCCCAGCTCTCCGGGATCGAACGGCACGAGGACCGCATGTGGTACCGCCGCACCTTCACCGTCCCGAAGAAGTGGAAGGTCGGCTCGGGCAAGCGCCTCCGGCTGAACTTCGGTGCCGTCGACTGGCAGGCCGAGGTCTACGTCAACGGCCACGAGGTCGCCGAACACAAGGGCGGGTACGACAAGTTCGGCGCCGACATCACCGACGCGCTGAAGCCCGGCCGCACCCAGGAGCTGATCGTCGGCGTCCATGACCCGACCGACGCCGCGGACGGCGAGAACCCGCCGATGGGCAAGCAGCGCCTCGACCCGAGCGGCATCTGGTACACCCCGTCGTCGGGCATCTGGCAGACGGTGTGGATGGAGCCGGTCGCCGCCGACCACGCCGACTCGCTGAAGATCACCCCCGACGTACCCGGCGAGAAGGTGGCCGTCGAGGTGCGCGGCGTGCGGGACGGGGTGCCCGTCACGGTGACCGCGTACGACGGGAAGCGCAGGGTCGCGACCGTCGCCGGACGCACCGGCGCCGCGCTGGACCTGCCCGTGCCCGAGCCGCACCTGTGGTCCGCCGCCGACCCGCATCTCTACCGGCTGGAGGTCCGCGTCGGCTCGGACCGGGTCGGCAGCTACTTCGGGATGCGCTCGATCGCCGTCGAGAAGGTGGACGGCACCCCGCGCACGGTCCTCAACGGCGAGCCGGTCTTCCTGATGGCCACCCTCGACCAGGGATTCTGGCCGGACGGGCTGCACACCGCACCCACCGACGAGGCCCTCGCGTACGACCTCAGGATGCACAAGGCGATGGGCTTCAACTCCGTCCGCAAACACATCAAGGTGGAGCCCGACCGCTGGTTCTACTGGGCGGACCGGCTCGGTCTGCTGGTCTGGCAGGACATGCCCGCGATGAACACCGTCGACCCGTCCGCCGCCGCCCGCGCCGAGTACGAGCGCGAGATGAAGGAGATGATCGACGAACACTCCAGCCACCCCTCCGTCGTCATGTGGGTCACCTTCAACGAGGGCTGGGGCCAGTACGACCAGGCCCGCATCGCCGACCAGGCCAAGTCCTGGGACCCGACCCGGCTGGTGAACAACATGAGCGGGCTCAACTGCTGCGGCGCGGTGGACGGCGGCAACGGCGACATCGCCGACGCACACGGCTACCCCAGCCCCGCGCTGCCGGCGCCGGACGGGCGGCGGGCCCTGGTCAGCGGCGAGTACGGGGGGCTCGGCCTGGCCGTACCCGGGCACGCCTGGGCCGTGCAGCAGTCGTACATCGCGGTCGACCCGGCCACCTACACCGACGACTATCTGGCCAGGCTCGCCGAGGTGCGCAAGCTGGCCTGCCGGGGGAGCAACGGCGCCGTCTACACCCAGATCTCGGACGTGGAGGGCGAGTTGAACGGGCTCCTGACCTACGACCGCCGGATCGTGAAGCCCGACGTCGAACGGATCCGGGCGGCGCAGGAGGCACTCGTACGGGACGCGTCCCAACCGGTCGTGGCCGGGTGCCCCACCACCTGACCCACGAGGGATCCCGCGGCCCGGCCCGTCCACCGGGCCGGGCCGCGGGGCCCCGTCGGCACCCTCGACGCACCGGGACGACCGGCGACGACCTGGGCACGGCCGCCGCGGACGCGCCGCCGCACCGGGCCGACCATGGTCGTGGGGCGGGCGGCGTCCCGCCCGCCCCACAGCTCAGCTGCTCAGTTCGAACTCGGCCCGGATGCGCTTGCCCACCGGCACGCGCTCGGCCGTCAGCTTGTCGCACAGCGCCACCACGATCTCCATGCCGTGGCCGCCGGGGCGCGTCGGGTCGGGGGAGTAGAACAGCGGCAGGGCGGTGCTGGAGTCGTACACCGTGACGCTGACGCGCTCCGCGGTGCCCTCCAGCTCCAGCAGGTACGGGCCCTGGCTGTAGCGGTCGGCATTGGTCACCAGCTCGCTCACCGCCAGCAGCAGATCGCTGCGGGTGTGCTCGCCGAAGACCGCGAGCCATTCGGCGGCCAGCCGGACCAGGAAGCGGTCGGCCAGCGCCCGTGCCTGCGCGATGCAGCCGGGCTCCCCGTCGAACACCTCCGCGCTGTGCAGAACCTCGGTGGACCGGTCCGGGCAGGGGCGGCCGGCCGGTCGCGAGGTGACCTGTTCGTTCATGTGCTCCAGCCAGGGCGACGCAGGGGTGTTCGGTGACAGCGGCTTCTCGGTGTCCGCCTACCCGCGACGAACGGTCCCACTCCGGGCAGGACCCGATGGATCTCAACCATGGCAGGACCCCCCGGCCGCGGTCTCCGCAACGGGCGGTTCCGCCCCGGCGCGCGCCGGAGCGTCGGGGGCGACCGGCAGCGTGAAACGGATCCGGGTCCCTTCGGAAACCTCCTCTTCCAGCCAGATCCGGCCACCGTGGACCTCCACGATCTTCCGGCACAGGGCCAGTCCGATGCCGGTTCCCTCGTACTCGTCCCTGCCGTGCAGACGCTGGAAGATGACGAACACCTTCCGCGCGGACTCCGGCGCGATGCCGATGCCGTTGTCCGCCACCAGGAAGTGCCATTCCCCGCCCTCCCGCACACAGCCGACGGTGATCCGGCACGGTACGTCCGGCCTGCGGAACTTCACCGCGTTGCCGATCAGGTTCTGCCACACCATGGAGAGTGCCGTGGCGTCCCCGGTCACCTCGGGCAGCGGCCCCTCCCGGACGACCACGGCGCCGGACTCCTCGACGACCAGTGCCAGATCGGCCAGGGCCCGGTCGAGGGCCCGGTCGAGGGCGACCGGCTTCCATGTGTCGTGCATCCGCCCCACGCGGGAGAAGGTGAGCAGATCGTCGATCAGCACCTGCATCCGGGTCGCGCCGTCCACCGCGTAGTCGATGTACTGCCGGGCCCGGTCGTCGAGCGAGTCCGCCGCCCGCTTCTCCAGGAGCCGGCAGAACGAGGCCACCTTGCGCAGCGGCTCCTGCAGATCGTGCGAGGCGACATAGGCGAACTGCTCCAGCTCCGCGTTGGACCGGCGCAGCTCCTGGGCCTGCTCCGCCAGCAGCTTCTCGCGTTCCTGGGAATCGGCGAGCTCCCCGACGATCCGGCGCCGCATGTCCTCGACGGCCGCCGCCACCGCGCGCACGTCCGACGGCCCGTCCACCTCGATCCGGTTGCGGAACGCCCCCGAGCGGACCGTGTCGGAGGCGGCGGTCAGCCGGTTCAGGGGCCGCCCCACCATCCGGTGCAGCAGCAGGCTCAGCGAGACCACGGCCAGCAGGAAACCCGCCACCAGCGCGACGAACACCTGGTCCCGGGTGGTGCGGGCGGCGCCCAGATCGGCACGGGCCCGGTCGCGCGCCACGTCGAGGTGCGCCTGCTGGGCCGTGTACAGCCGCCGCAGCGTGTCGAATTCGTCCTTGCTCCGCCGGATCGGGGACGAGGTCTCGGACGCCGGGCCGTCCCGGCGGACCTCGGCGATCAGCGGCTCGGCGTGCCGGCCGCGCCACTCCCGCGCGGCCTCGGCGATCCGGTCGAGATCGTCGGCGAAGGGCTGCTCGTCCCCGACGAGCGCCCGCACCCGGGCCAGCCGGAGGCGCTCGTCGCGCATGCCCTGCTTGTAGGGGCGCAGGAAGGAGGTGTCGCCGGTGAGCGCGAAACCGCGGACCCCGGTCTCCTGGTCCAGCAGGGCGTTCTGCAGCTGGAAGGACGACGAACGGGCGGGCTGGATACGGTCCACCAGCTCGGTGGTGCGGTCGGATATCCGGTACAGCACCAGACCGCCCACGACCGATCCGGCGCAGACGACCAGGACGAAGACGGCGAGGATCAGATGGACCCAGTGCTGGACCGACAGGCGCGAGGCCGGGCGGCGCCGGGCCTCCGGCGCCGCGTCGCACCCGCTCACCGCGGGTCGCCCCGTCCCCAGCCCAGGTGCAGCACGGCCACGTCGTCCGCGAGACCGCCGTACGGGGACGCCGCCCCCGCCGCCTCGTCGACCAGGGTGTCGACGAAATCGCGGGCCGCCAGCGCACCGTGCCGACGGGCCAGGGCCAGCAGCCCCTCCTCGCCCAGCCGGGTACCCGGGCCCGAGCGCCCTTCGAAGAGTCCGTCCGTGAACAGGACGATCCGGCCGTCCCCGGGAAGCGCCAGCTCCGAGGCGCTCCACCGCTCCGTCCCGGTCCCCGGCACCAGCCCCAGGGCCATCCCGGGCTCGGGCTCCTCCCAGCTCACCCGGGCCCCGCCGCGCAGCAGCAGCCCGGGGTGCCCGGCCCGCACCACCCGCACCCGGCGCCGGTCCGGGGTGAAGGCCAGCGTGGTGACGGTGGCGAAGACGTGCGGGTCGGACCGCTCGGCGACCAGGATCTCCTCCAGCAGCCGGACCTGTTCGAGCTGGCCGGTCGCGCACAGCACCGCCGTGCGCCACGCCACCCGCAGACAGACCCCGAGCGCCGCCTCCGCCGCCCCGTGCCCCGACACGTCGCCGATCACCGCGTGCACCGTGCCGTCGGACGTCTGCACCACGTCGTAGAAGTCCCCGCTGAGCAGGGCATGTGCCCGGCCCGGTTCGTACCGCGCCACCGCTTCGAAGGACTCGTCGAGCAGCAGGGGCACGGGCAGCAGACCGCGTTCGAGACGGGCGTTCTCCTGGGCCATCAGCCGGTTGGCGCGCAGCGCCGCCGCCGCCCGCTCGACCTGCTTGCGCTGGAGGGCGTACCGGACCGAGCGGCCCAGCGCCTCCGGATCGAGCCGCCCCTTGACGAGGTAGTCCTGGGCACCGGTCGCCACGGCCGACAGGCCCGTGTCGGCCTCGGCCCGGCCGGTCAGCACCACGATGGCCGCGTCCGGCGCCGATTCGACGATCTGGGTGACGGCGTCGAGCCCGAACACGTCGGGCAGATGCAGATCGAGCAGCACACAGCACGGCGTCCGGCTTCCGGCCAGGAACCCGCGTGCCTCCGTCAGGGTCTTGCACCAGGTCAGCGCCGAGTCCAGCTCGCTGTCGGCGAGCATCTCCTCGACCAGGAGCGCGTCCCCGGCGTCGTCCTCGACGAGCAGGATCACGGCGTCGACGTCCCACACCGAACCCTGGCCGGCCGGGGGAGCGCTCTGCTGCACGGGAACGACGGGTTTCGCCGGAGAGCCGCCCGCGGGGAGTCCGGCCACTGTGCATCCCCCTCGTGTGCGCACGGCACGGCCCGTCCCCGCCCGTATGGCAGCGAAGCATATGTGACCGGCCCGTGGAGGAGGCCCCGGGGCGCGGGCCGCGGCGCTCGTCCGGCCCGCACTCCGGGGGCCGCGGAACGGCCGCGGCATCACGCGAACGGAGCAGCATCCGGTGCATGGCAGACTTGATCGGGGCGTTCGGCCCGGCAGGAACAGGCCCGGCGGTCGGCGCCACGAGAGACGGATGACAGAGGAACGGCAATGACGGTGACCAAGGACATCCCGGAGTTCGCTCCCGGTACTGAGGAGTTCGGTCCCGGTATCGACCCCGAGCGGCTGGCCGTCTGCCTGAGCGTGCTCGACGAACTCGACACCATCGAGATCGACCACCCCGACGCCGTCACCGTGCGCCGTGCCACGGCCGGGATCTACCGCACCGTGAAGCAGCGCCGCCGCCAGGAGCGCCGCGCCGCCAAGACCGCGCACGACAAGGCGGTCACCGAGGCCACCGCGACCGGCTCGGCCGACCGCATCGACGACGAGACCCAGGGCGTCCTGCCGTCGTCGTCCGCCCGGGCCGAGATCGCGGGCGTCCTCCAGAGGCCCCGGTCCTGCTACATCTGCAAGACCAGGTACGTGGAGGTGGACGCCTTCTACCACCAGCTCTGCCGGCCGTGCGCGGCGGAGAACCGGGCGCGCCGCGACGCGCGCACCGACCTCACCGGGCGCCGTGCCCTGCTGACCGGTGGCCGGGCGAAGATCGGCATGTACATCGCGCTGCGGCTGCTGCGCGACGGCGCGCACACCACCATCACCACCCGCTTCCCCAACGACGCGATCCGCCGCTTCAAGGCGATGCCGGACAGCGACGAGTGGATCCACCGGCTGAAGATCGTCGGCATCGACCTGCGCGACCCCGCCCAGGTCGTCGCCCTCGCCGACTCGGTCGCGGCCGAGGGCCCGTTGGACATCCTGATCAACAACGCGGCGCAGACGGTGCGCCGTTCCCCGAACGCGTACAGCGAACTGGTCAACGCCGAATCCGCGCCCCTGCCCGCGGGCGAGCTGCCCGCCGCCGAGGTCATCGGCACCTTCGGCAGCGGTACCGTCGACCGGGTCGCGGCCCTGCCGGCCGCCCGCAAGGAGGGGCTGAGCGCGCAGGACGTCACCGAGCTCGCCCTGGTCACCGGCTCCGCCTCGCTGGAGCGGATCGCCGCCGGGACGGCGATCGACGCGGGCGGGCTGGTGCCCGACCTGCACGACACCAACAGCTGGATCCAGACGGTCGAGGAGGTCGAGCCGATCGAGCTGCTGGAAGTCCAGCTCTGCAACTCCACCGCCCCGTTCATCCTGATCAGCAGGCTCCGCCCGGCCATGGCGGCGACCGCCGCCGAGCGGGCGTACGTGGTGAACGTCTCCGCGATGGAGGGCGTGTTCAGCCGCGGCTACAAGGGCGCGGGGCACCCGCACACGAACATGGCCAAGGCCGCCCTGAACATGCTCACCCGCACCAGCGCCCAGGAGATGTTCGAGAAGGACGGCATCCTGATGACCGCCGTCGACACCGGCTGGATCACCGACGAGCGCCCGCACCCCGACAAGATCCGGCTGGCCGAGGAGGGTTTCCACGCCCCGCTCGACCTGGTCGACGGCGCCGCCCGCGTCTACGACCCGATCGTGCGCGGCGAGGGCGGCGAGGACCTGTACGGCTGCTTCCTCAAGGACTACGCGCCGGCCAACTGGTAGTCGTCCGGGCGATGCGCCGGGCAGAGCCGCCGGGACCCGGCCGGGAATCGCTCCCGGCCGGGTTCTTTGCGTCTGCGGTGGCTGAAAGTGACCTAGAGCACACGTTCCATCGAGCGCGGAAGCGCTCATTTGGTTACTCTGGTGTGAACGGACGTCATCGAGGAGTCCACAAACCTTCCTCGACCGTCCCGGGACAGACTTGTCAACCAGGTCTCCGTCCCGCCCCGTACCCGGCGCCACCGCGACCGAACTGTTCTTGCCCCTGCCCGCACGGGCGCTCGATCCCGGCAATGAGTCCGGCGCATCGGCGACGCCCGGGGCTACGCGACACAAAGGAGTGCGCGGTGACGACACCGGAAATGACGAAGCACGAGAAGCGGCCCGCCGATCGGCACGGAGAGCGGGCCCGCAGGCCCGAGAAGCTCCGGAACATCGAGGTCTGGGCCAGGTCCGCACCGATCCGGCTGGCCGGCTACGAGGACGACCTCGCCGAGCCGCACATCCTGCCCGGCATCGACTGACCACGCTTCACACCCTTCGTACTCCGGTCCGCATCGCGCGGGCCGGAGTACGGGCGTTCCGGGCACCCGCCGGTCACAGCGCCGCCCGCGCCACGGCCGCACCCGCGAACGACAGCCCCACGCCCGCGCCCGCGGTGAGCGCCGGATATCCGGCCGCCAGGGCCACCCGCCGCGCCGAGGCACACGTCAGCAGCTCGTACGAGAACGTCGACCAGGTCGACAGGGCGCCGTGGAAACCGGCGGCGAGCAGCAGCTGGAGCCGGTGCCCCGGATCCCCGTCGGTCGCCGCCTCGGAAAGGAAGCCGAGAAGCAGCGCCGCCCCCGCGTCGGCCGCGAAGGTGCCCCATGGAAAAGCGGTGTGGAGGCGGAACTTGGCGTCCACACCCGGCAGATGACGCACCGGGGCACCCACCAGCGCGCCCGCGAGCACCAGCAGCCAGTCGGTCATCGGGCACCGTCCTGGACCGCGGCCCCGGCACCACCGCCGATCGCGACGACCGCCGCGACCGCGGGCTGCGTCCCGGGGTGGTGAGCGGGGTGGGTCTGATGGGTGCAGTCGCATTCTTGGGGACATCCGGCGAACCTGGCGAGCGGATCCGCGCACCGGGGCGCAGCACGCGCGACGGCGCTCTTTGGGACTCCAACGGAGCAGCGGAACACCGCACCGCGAGAAGAGTCGTCCGGCATATGCGTGGATGGCGACAGGCCACCGCGTGCCCCGCCCGTTCCCCGTCCGGCGCGGCCCTTCTCCGCCGAGCCGTTGGAGCGCTCCCGCGCCCCTTGCCGAGCCGGCCGCTGACGGGCCCTTGAGTCATCGGATGAGTGCGGGGCAGGTGTTTCGTTCTGTCTGGAAGATTGCATTGACAGGTTCGCGTCGTGCTCCAATCATCGGATGTCATGACCGAACTTCCCAGGCGCCATGTACTCGGAATGACGGCAGGGGCGGCAGTCGGCGCCGCCCTGCTCACCCCCGCCACCGCCGATGCGGCCCCGCACCCCCCGGCCGCGCCGCGCACCGGATCCGGTACCGGGCACGGCGGGTGGGGCACCGTTCCCGCCGCTGTGCCCGTCCCCCTCGATGAGTGGTTCGACAACGACGGCATCGACTCCGCCGAGGCCCGCGGCGGTGACTTCGACGGCTCCGGCTACACCTTCCCGGGCGAGGAACTCCCCGCCGGGGAACGGGAGATCGGCGGCACCACCTTCCTCTTCCCCGGCTCCGCCGCGGGCGCCAGGAACAATGTCGTCGCCCTCGGCCAGCGCATCGGCCTGCCGCCCGGCCGCTACCTCTCCGCGCTCTTCCTCACCGCCTCCAGCTACGGCGCCGCGTCCGGCCGGGCCACGGTCCACTACGCCGACGGCACCACGACGACCCCGGTGCTCGGCGGCCCCGACTGGTACGGCGGCAGCGGCGCCCTCACCGCCGCGTACCGCTACACCGCCGACGGGGCCGAGGACCCGCACCAGGTGTCCATCGCGGTCAGTGAGATCGCGCTCGACCCGGCCCGGGAGGCGGTCGCGCTCACACTGCCCACCACCCAGCCCGCCGAGGCGAACAAATCGTCCCTGCACATCTTCGCGCTCTCGCTCCAACCGGCAGCCGAGGGGCGGGCGTTGGCGCTGCGCGACGCCCACTCCACCACCTCGCTGCTGGACTCCGGCGCCCAGAGCGTGGAGGCCACCGTCGTCAACGCAGGCACGGTCGGCATCCTCGCCTCGGACGGCCTCACCCTCGCCGTGGACGTACCGGGGGCCCGGACCGTCGCGCCGGCCCGCGTGGCCCGCCTCGCCCCCGGCGAGCAGGCCCGCGTCCGGATCGGCATCCGCAGCAGACCCGGCACCGCTCCCGGCACGGTGCGGGAAGGCGATGTCGTCGCGCGCGGCCGCGGCGCGCGGGCGGCCACGGTCCGACGCTCGCTCACCCTCGGCGTCCCCGACTACACGCCGACCGACGCCTCGCTCTCCACCCATCAGGCGCCGTACTGGTTCCAGCAGGCGAAGTTCGGGATCTTCATCCACTGGGGCGTCTACTCGGTCCCGGCCTGGGCGCCGGTCGGCACGCAGTACGCGGAGTGGTACTGGAACCAGATGCAGGACCCCGCGAACCCCACCTACGCCCATCACCGCGCCACCTACGGGGAGTCCTTCGCCTACGACGACTTCATCCCGCGGTTCCGTGCCGAGCGCTTCGACCCGCGCTCCTGGGTGGAACTGTTCCGGGACGCCGGTGCCCAGTACCACGTCCTCACCTCCAAGCACCACGAGGGCTTCGCGCTCTGGGACACCAAGCTCTCGGACCGCAACGCGGTGAAGATGGGCCCCCGCCGCGACCTGGTCAAGGAACTCTTCGACGCCTCGCGCCGCTACACCCCCGAACTCCACCCGGGGCTGTACTTCTCGATGCCCGAATGGTTCAACCCCGACCACCCGTGGATGGGCCACGCCCCGCGCAACCCCTACACCCTGGAGCCGGTCCCGTACACCGGTCACACGGCGGGCAAGGACTACGTCACCGGGTTGCAGGCCCCGCAGATGCTGGAGCTGGTCCACCGGTACGGCCCGGAGATCCTCTGGTGCGACATCGGCGGCGACAACGACAGCCACCGGGTGCTGGCCGAGTACTTCAACCACGCGAAGAACCGGGCCCGCCCGGTCGAGGTCACCGTCAACAACCGCTCCGGGATCGGCCCGTACGACTTCACCACGCCCGAGTACACGACCTACGACCAGATCGTCACCGCCAAGTGGGAGTCCAGCCGCGGCCTCGACCCCTTCAGCTACGGCTACAACGCCCAGACGCCGGACGAGAAGTACATGACGGCCGAGGAGATCGTGCACTCGCTGGTCGACATCGTCTCCAAGAACGGCAACTTCCTGCTGGACATCGGGCCCAGGGCCGACGGCACGATCCCCGGCATCATGCAGCGCAGGCTGCGCGAGACGGGGGAGTGGCTGCGGACCAACGGGGAGGCGATCTACGACACCACGTACTGGTCGCGGATGCCCCAGCTCGGCGAGGACCTGCGGTTCACCCTGCGGCCGGACCGGGCGTTCTACATCCACTCCCTGGCACGGCCCGGCGCGAGCCTCACCGTCGAGGCACCGGTGCCCGTCCGCGGCGGCGACCGGATCACCCTGCTCGGACACGACCGGCCGCTCAACTGGCGGGTCCGGGGCGGTTCGCTGGTGATCGACGTGCCGGCGGCGGCCCGCAGGACCGGGAAGCACGCCTGGGTGTTCAAGATCGCCTGGTCGGACTGAGCGGGGAGGAGCCCAGCGAGACGGGGCGCATGAAGTCCCGCATCCGGGTGCGGTGCCACCAGCGCCCGGTGGCCCGCAGTTCGCGCCAGGTGGTGTACCGGTAGCGGTACACCACGGCGCGGACGTGGGCGGGCGGCGAGTGGGGGAACGGGTTGTGACGCAGCAGCCGCAGGGTGTCCCGGTCGTTCTCCAGCAGCCGCTCCACGAACGGGCCGAACCAGGGACGGGCGTACGCGGGGGACAGCGCCGCGAACCACATCAGCCAGTCCAGCCGCAGATGGTACGGAGCGAACTGCCGGGGCATCCGGCGCGGGTCACCCGGCTTGCCCCGGAAGCCGTACTCCCGCCACACGGTGCCGTCGTGGAGCACCCGCTCGTCCGTGCCCTCCACCACCACCTCCAGCCGGACCCGGCTGACGCTGCCGAACGCGCCATAGGTGTTGACCAGGTGCAGCGGGTCGAACGAGCGGTTCATCACCTGGCGGCGGGAGACCAGATTGCGGGCCGGCCGGTAGCTGAGGAACACGACCAGCGCGGTCACCGCCAGGACGACGATCTCGTACCAGAGGGGCGGCGCGGACTGCGCGGGCGGCGCGGTGAACAGCGACCAGTCGACGGCGGACAGCGCCAGGGTGATCGTCAGCCAGTTCAGCCAGGCGAAGTTCCCCGACAGGACCAGCCACAGCTGGGTGACGATCATCAGCCCGGCGGCCGCGCTCGCCACCGGCTGCGGTGTGAACAGGAGCACCGGCACCAGGAGCTGGGTGACATGGTTGGCCGCCGCCTCGGCCCGGTGGACGGGCCGGGGCAGCCGGTGGAAGAACCAGCTCAGCGGCCCCGGCATCGGCTGGGTCTCGTGGTGGAAGTCCAGACACGTCAGCCTGCGCCAGCACTCGTCGCCGCGGATCTTGATCAGCCCGGCGCCGAACTCGACCCGGAACAGCACCCAGCGCAGCAGCCAGAGCACCAGCACCGGCGGAGCCGTGTGCCCGTTGCCGAGGAAGACGGCGAGGAACCCGGTCTCCAGCAGCAGTGACTCCCAGCCGAAGCCGTACCAGGTCTGGCCGACCTGGACGATCGACAGATAGAGCGCCCAGGGCAGCGCCCAGAGCACCATCGCCGCCCAGAGCGGAAGGTACGAGTCCGCGCCTGCGAGCAGAGCGACGGCGATCGCGCAGCCGGTCCAGGCGACGAGGGTGAAGAAGCGGTCGGAGTAGTGGAGGCGGAAGAGCCCGGGGCCGTCGCGCCAGTCCGTACGCCGCAGGAAATCGGGTACGGGCAGCATGCCGCGTTCGCCGATCAGCGCCCGGAACTGGAGCGCGGCGGTGAGAAAGGCGACCAGATAGACAGCGGCGAGAGCCCGCTGGAAGACCAGCCGGCTGAGCCAGTAACCGTCTGCGGTGAACCACTCCATCGCTTCCAGTATCGGCGATTCAGCCCCGTCCGCCGCGCTCCTCGTCCACGATGCGACGGAGCGTGCTGCCCAGCCGCCGGGCGTACCACCGCTGGAGCACCGGTACGAGCGGCCCGGCGAGCCGGGTGTACCAGGCGGCCGGCCGGCTGAAGGCCATCACGGTGAACCACACCGTCCCGTCGTCGTCCAGCTCCGTCACGAAGCACTCCTCGCCGCGCTCGGGGTGCCGGGCCAGCGTGCCGTACGCGAACCCGGTGCGGTGCGCCCCGTACTCCGCCCAGACCACACGGCAGGGAGCGGTGAACCGGAGCGGTCCGGCGCCCAGCGACACCCGGACCAGGACCCCGGCCTCGGCGCGCTCCGCCGACGCCCGGACCCCGGCCCCCGAGGCGCGGTGCATGTGCCAGCCGGTGACGGCGGCGCCCGCCGCCTCGAAGTCGGCCCGGCCGCGGCCGACCCGGGTCCGGTGGTGGAGGTGGTGGTATCCGTCGGGCAGCGGGCCGAGGCGGGTGGCTCCGGCCTCCGGGTAGGTGAGCGCGGTCATGCGGTCCTGCCTTCGTGGTCGTCGCGGTTCTGGAGTCTGCGCCAGGCGAGCACCGAGCAGAGTGCGAAGCCCAGCGCGTTGCCGAGGCCGTGGGTGGCGGCCATCCAGGTCAGGGTGGGGTGGGGGAGCCCGGTCGCCTCGCCGAGCGCCCAGCTCAGCGCGAGCACCATGGTGACCGCGAGCACGGTGGACGAGGCGGCGAGCAGGGCCCGGGTGACCCGGTCCCGCTGCCCGGCGCGGACCGTGCGCCAGGTGAGCAGGGCGACCGTCCACATGCCCGCGGTCAGTACGACCGCGCCGGCCAGCTCCGCCCAGTCGCCGATGAAGTAGCCGATCAGGACGAGCAGGGTGCCCAGCGGCACGCTCAGCGCGGCGAACCGCCCCGCCGGGCTGTCGGCGATCCGGCAGACGAGCCCCGAGACCAGCGCGGCGGCGAAACCCGCGAAGTGGAAGTGCGGCACGGTCAGCGCGAGGATGCCGAGCCCGAAACCGAGGAGCCGGTGCCCCGAGCGTTCGGCGACCAGGGCCGTGGCGGCGACGGAGGGGGTGATCAGCGCCGTCAGCAGGGCGATCTCGGCGGGAGCGACCGGGAGTCTCCCGGACGTCCGGCGGCTTTGGAGCAGCCGCAGTGGTGCGTGCAGGGCGAGCAGTACGGCGCCGAGCGCGTAGCAGGCCGCCAGGGCGGTGGCCGGGGCGCCGCGCGGCAGCCAGAGAGAGACGGCGCCGGGCACGGCGAACAGCGGCCACCAGCGGCGCATCCGGTCCAGCTCGTCCGCGCCCACCAGCCGCAGTCCCACCGGAACCACCACCAGCATGCCCAGCATCACGACCGTACCGACCAGCACCGACATCATGGCCCCCTCGACTTGAACATGTTCAAGTGTGCTCGGGGGAGACTCTACGGCCCTTCTTGAACGTGTTCAAGAAGGGCCGTGGGTCGGATGGTGCCGTGACCGCGTCAGCGGCGGGCGGCGTCCGGAGCGGGGCGTCTCACAAGGCTCCCCGGCGCCACTCCCGTACCAGCAGACAGCCGAGGTACACGCCGCCGATGGCCATCGTGTAGATGCCGACGGGCAGATTGTCGAAGAGGGGCAGCTGCTGGGCGCAGAGATCCGCGAGCACCAGCAGCAACGCGCCGCTCAGCGCGGACAGCACCAGGTGCGGGCCCGACACCCGGGTGATCCGCTTGGCGATCTGCGGAGCCGTGAGCGAGAGGAACGCGATCGGCCCGGCGACCGCGACGGCACCGGCGGAGAGCACGATCGCGAGGACCACCGCGCACGTCTTCGTGGTCCGGGGCTCCGATCCGAGCGCGGCCGCGATGTCGTCGCCCATCTCCCCTATGTCCAGCCGCCGAGCGAGCAGCGCGGTGAGCGGGGCGACGGCCAGGAGCACCAGCCAGATCGTGGTCGCGTCCTCCCAGGACCGTGCCGACAGGCTGCCGTTGACGTAGGCGGTGAGCACGGCGGCCCGGTCGCGCTCCATGGCGTAGACGACGTACTGGGTGATCGCGGTGCCGATCGCGGCGACCCCGATGCCCGCGACGACGAGCCGGGCCGGGTTGCGGAATCCGGTCCCGGTCGACACATGGACGAGCCCCATGGCGAGCAGGGCGCCGAGCAGCGCCCCGAGCGCCACCGGCACGGTGTCCGGGAACAGCAGCGCGCTGATCGCGGCGCCCGCCCCGGCGCCGGACGCCAGCCCGATCACATCGGGGCTGCCGAGCGGATTGCGGGTGACGGACTGGAACAGCGCCCCGGAGAGCCCGAGCGCGCCACCGGTGCCCACGGCGACCACCAGGCGCGGCCCGCGCAGCCGCTCGATGACGAACGCGTTCTTGCCCTCGGCCCCGCCGGTCACCGCCCCCGCGAGTTCGGAGAGCGGAATGCCCAGCCGCCCGAGCGACAGCGTGGCGACGGCGCCCGCCACGAGCAGCACGAGCAGGACGAGCGCCGTCAGCACGGACACCCGCCGGACCGGCAGGGCCACCCGGCCGCCGACCGTGACGACCTTCCTCGGCGACGCGGTACGGACCGCGCTCCGCTGCGATGTCATGAGTTGCCCCTCATCCTGCGTACGGCGACGAGCAGTGCGGGCGCCCCGATGAACGCGGTCACGACACCGACCATCAGTTCCTGCGGACGCATCACCACCCGCCCCACCACATCCGCGAGGAGCAGCAGCGACGGCCCGACCAGCGCCGAGAAGAGGATCTGCATCCGGAAGTCGACCCCGACCAGCGCCCGCACCACATGCGGAACGGCCAGTCCGACGAAGGCGATCGGGCCGACCGCCGCCGTGGCCGCCGCGCTCAGCAGCGTGGCCGAGAGCAGCCCGCCCGCCCGCACCAGCGCCGGACGGGCGCCCAGGGACGCCGCGGTCGAGTCCCCGAGGGCGAGCGTGTTGAGCCCGGGACCGAGCACCGCGGCCAGCGCCAGACCGGCCGCGGCGAACGGCAGGACCGACCAGAGGACGTCGAAGTCCCGCCCGCCGAGCGCGCCGACGACCCAGTAGCGGTAGCTGTCGAACACCTTGGGACGGCTCAGGGTCACCGCCTGGATGAACGCCATGAGTACGGCCGAGAGCACCGCGCCGGCGAGCACCAGCCGTACCAGACCGCTGCCCGAACCCGCCGAGCCGATCGCGTGGACGAGCAGACCGGCGACCAGCGCACCGGGCAGCGCCCACCACATGGTCTCCGTGCTGCCCGTCGCCCCGAGGAACGCCGTCGCGGCGACGATGCTCGCCGAGGCGCCCGCGTTGATCCCGAGGAGGCCCGGATCGGCCAGCGGATTGCGGGTCACGCCCTGCATGAGCGTGCCCGCGACGGCCAGGCCGAGACCGGCGAGCAGGCCCAGCGCGGTCCGCGGGTAGCGGCTCTCGACGATGGTGGTGACATTCGGGTCCGCGGTCCCGGACAGCACGTGCAGCACATCGCCGAACGAGGTGGTCCGGCTGCCGAACATGATGCTCGCGAACACGGCGAGGACCAGGACGGCGACCGCGCCGACGAGGAGGAACGCCCGCCGGGCGGTGCGAGTGTGGTGGTGGCCATGGGGGTGGTGGCCGTCCTCAGGCGTTGTCGGAGGCCTTGACGGCCTTGTCGATCAGCGGCAGGTAACGGTCGATCACCCACGGCACGGTGAGCGGGTTGATGATGGAGGAGGCGGTGACGAAGGAGTTGTCGTCGCTGTACACCATGGCGCCGCTCTTGACGGCGGGCATCGCCGCGTACAGCGGCTGGGCCTCGATCTCCTTGCGTGCCTTGTCGTCCATGTAGAAGGTGAAGAGCAGATCGCTGTTCTTCAGCTTCTCGGCGTTCTCCAGGCCGATGAGCGCCGATTCGGTGCCCTTGGTCTCCTTGAAGGAGTTCACCACCGGGTCCACGGTGAGTCCGAGCGAGGTGAGCATCTTGACGCGCTGCTCCTCGGGCTTGAACACACCGAGGGTGCCGGGGCCGGTGTTGTAGATGTAGGAGAAGGTGTGCTTCTTGTACGCGGGGCGGGTCGCCGCCGCGTCGGACAGCTGCTTCTCGATCTTCGAGACGAGGCCCTCGGCCTCGCCCGTCTGCCCGAGCGCCTTGCCGATGATGTCGATCTGCTGGTCCCACTTCGTGCTCCAGGCCAGACCGGGATAGGCGACGGTGGGGGCGATGTCCTTGAGGATGTCGTAGTCCTTCTGCGTGATCCCGGACCACGGCGCGAGGATGACGTCCGGTTCCAGCTCGGTGATGGCCTCGAAGTCGATGTCCTCGCCGCCCGTGATCTGGGTGGGCAGCTTGTCGCCGGACTTCTTCACCGCCTCGTGGATCCAGGGCAGATAGCCCGTCTTGTCGCTTCCCCACTCGTACTTCTCGATGCCCACCGGGGTGTGGCCGAGCGCGATGGCGGTCTCGGCCGAGCCCTGGCCGAGGGTGACGATCCGTTCGGGCTTCTTCTTGATCTCGGCGGTGCCGAGCGCGCTCTTGATGGAGACGGGGAACGCTCCGCCGCCCTTCCCGGACGCGCCGGAGGTCTCCTTGCCGTCGTCGCTCGACGAGCAGCCGCCGAGGGCGAGGACAAGGGCTGCGGCGGCGGCAGTTGCGGCGAGCGTCCGGCGACGTGCGCGGGTGAACCGGGACATGGATGTTCCTCATGCTTGACGGATGGAGCGGCTCCCCGCGACCGCGTGCGGGCACGCCGGAGGAATGACCGTACGGACATACGACGGGCGGCCCGGTGCAGAGCGCGGGGAGTTAGGCAAGCCTAAGCTAAGCCTCTGTGTGGCGGGTAACCGGCCCCCTCGGTGAACGCTTTCGGGGCCCGGTCCGCCGCCGTTCGGTGGCGCCGCCGGGGCCGGGGTCCGGCGGCGGCTTTGGTCCAGACCTATTGACGGACGCTCCGGGTCTCCCTAGCGTGTGGCAAGCCGTGAAATGCGAGAACGCATTCCGCCTGGATTGTCAGGGGCATGCCATTCACGTGCCAACTCGCCCCGCGCCGGGCCGCCTCGGGCACCCGCACCGCCCCGGTGGCACCCGGCCGCGACAGGAAGGGAAGTGCCCATGTTCGGTCGGACAGCGCGCCTGCTGGGGGCAGGCCTCGCGGCGGCATGTGTCGTGCAGATGCTGGTGGCGGCGACGCCCAGCGCCGCCCAGGACGACACCTGCGCGGTCAAGTCGAAGCCTGCCGGAAAGGTGCTCCAGGGGTACTGGGAGAACTGGGACGGCGCGTCCAACGGGGTGCACCCTCCGCTGGGCTGGATCCCGGTCACCGACGGCCGCATCGCGCAGCACGGCTACAACGTGATCAACGCGGCCTTCCCGGTCATCCTCTCGGACGGCACCGTGCTGTGGGAGGACGGGATGGACTCGACCGTGAAGGTCCCGACCCCGGCCGAGATGTGCCAGGCGAAGGCGTCCGGGCTCACCACGCTGATGTCCATCGGGGGCGCCGCCGCCGGAATCGACCTCAGCTCCAGCGCGGTCGCCGACCGGTTCGTCGAGACGGTGGTGCCGATCCTCAAGAAGTACAACTTCGACGGCATCGACATCGACATCGAGACCGGCCTCACCGGCAGCGGCAACATCAACCAGCTGTCGGCCTCGCAGTCCAACCTCATCCGCATCATCGACGGCGTGCTCGCGCAGATGCCGTCCAACTTCGGACTGACGATGGCGCCGGAGACGGCCTATGTCACCGGCGGGAGCATCACCTACGGCTCGATCTGGGGCGCGTACCTGCCCATCGTGAAGAAGTACGCGGACAACGGGCGCCTGTGGTGGCTGAACATGCAGTACTACAACGGCAGCATGTACGGCTGCGCCGGGGACTCGTACTCCGCGGGCACGGTCGAGGGATTCACCGCCCAGACGGACTGTCTGAACAAGGGGCTCGTCGTCCAGGGCACCACGATCAAGGTCCCGTACGACAAGCAGGTCCCGGGGCTCCCGGCCCAGCCGGGCGCCGGGGGCGGTCATCTGTCGACCGGTCAGGTCGCGCAGGCCTGGAACCACTACGGCAACGGGCTCAAGGGCCTGATGACCTGGTCCCTCAACTGGGACGGCTCGAAGGGCTGGACCTTCGGGGACAACGTCAAGGCGCTGCAGGGCCGCTGAGGCGTCCGGGGACCGGGCGGCTCCGCCGAGGTGGACGGAGCCGCCCTTCCGGCCGGCCGGGGCGGCGGCCGGCCGGGGCGTCCGTTGGTCAGGAACGCGGTTCGGAGGCGTCCAGCATGGCCTCGCGCTCCACGACCTTGATCCGCTCGCGGTCCTGCTCCGCGCCGAGGGCGCGCTCGTGCGCGTCCAGGCGGTACCAGCCCTCGCGGGTGGTGTAGCGGACGCCGCGCTCCTCCAGGAAGGCGGTGACGGCCTCCGGCTCGGGGCGGACCGGCGCGGGCAGCCGGCCCTCGGCCCGGTCCTCCAGCAGGCAGGCCACGGTCTCGTTGGCATCGCCCTTGGTGTGGCCGATCAGGCCGACCGGACCGCGCTTGATCCAGCCCGTGACGTACACCGAGGGCATGTGCTCCCCGCCGTCGACGACGCGCCCCGCCTCGTGCGGGACCGTGCCGGAGGCCACGTCGAACGGGAGCTTCGGGAGCTCGCGCGAGTAGTAGCCGACCGCGCGGTAGACGCTCTGCACGTCCCAGTCGGTGTAGTTGCCGGTGCCCTTGACGTTGCCGGTGCCGTCCAGCTCGGTGCGCTCGGTGCGCAGGCCGACGACCCGGCCGTCCTCGCCGAGGATCTCCACCGGGGACTCGAAGAAGTGCAGGAACAGCTTGTGCGGCCGGTCACCGGCGTCGCGGATGGCCCAGTTCTCCAGCGTGGAGGCGACCATGTTGGCCTGCTTGTTGCCGCGCCGGGTCTCGATCGAACCCGCGTCGTACTCGATGTCCTCGGGGTTGACGATGACCTCGATGTTCGGCGAGTGGTCCAGCTCCCGGAGCTCCATCGGGCTGAACTTGGCCTGCGCGGGACCGCGCCGCCCGAAGACGTGCACCTCCATGGCCTTGTTGGCCTTGAGGCCCTCGTAGACGTTGGCGGGGATCTCGGTCGGCAGCAGCTCGTCCGCCGTCTTGGCGAGGATGCGGGCCACGTCCAGGGCCACGTTGCCCACGCCGAGCACGGCGACCTTCTCGGCCTCCAGGGGCCAGGTGCGGGCCACGTCGGGGTGGCCGTCGTACCAGGAGACGAAGTCGGCGGCGCCGTGGGAGCCGTCCAGCTCGCTGCCGGGGATGTCGAGCGCGCGGTCCGCGTCGGCGCCGGTGGAGAAGATCACGGCGTCGTAGAAGGAGCGCAGATCGTCCAGGCCGATGTCGTTCGGGTAGTCGACGTTGCCGAACAGCCGCAGCTGCGGCTTGTCGAGAACCTGGTGCAGCGCCTGGACGATGCCCTTGATCCGGGGGTGGTCCGGGGCCACTCCGTAGCGGATCAGACCGAAGGGGGCGGGCATCCGCTCGAACAGGTCGATCGAAACCCCCGGGTCCTGGGCGGCCTCGGATTTCAGCAGCGCGTCCGCCGCGTAGATGCCGGCGGGGCCGGCTCCGACTATGGCGACGCGGACGGGGCGGGTCATCAGGTACTGGTCCTTAGAACGGGCTGATGCGGTCAGTGCAGCTCAGGGTAAAGGTAAGGCTGGGCTTACCGTGCCCCACGGGACACCGTAACCGTTGCCCGTCCGCGGCCTCGGGGCGGTTCGCCCTACGAGACGTCCGGTCCCGCGGTGCGGAGCCCGGAACGGCGGTCCGTGCCACTCGGGTGGCGCGGGCGCGATTCGCCCGCCCGCGCGGGGTTCGCTCGAAGAATCGGACAAATGATGGCAGAGTGACACGCATGGATGATCGGGCAGCGGGTGCCCTGTCACTCCCGGACGACTGGCCCGCCCACCCGGATCTCAGTCTCGCCCTGAACCGTATGGGCAGCTTCGACTGGGACCTCGACAGCGGCCTCATGCACATGGACCGGCCCGCGCTCGACGTGTTCGACCTGCGGGCGGAGGAGTACGACGACCGGCCGGAGTCGCTCGGACACCGGGTGCCCGCGGACGAGGGCGTCCGGCTCGACGGCATGGTCGCGCAGGCGCTCAAGAGCGGCCGGAGCAGCTACGGGGCGTACTTCAGGATCAAGCGGCGCGACGGCACCCTGCGCTGGACCCACACCCAGGGCTTCATCCGGCGGGACGGCACCGGCCGACCGCACCGCATCATCGGCATCGTCCGCGACGCCACCCAGGAACTGGCCGACTCCACCGCCCGCCACGAGCTGGACCAGCAGCGGCGCCGGCGCACCAGCCTGGTCGACGGCACCACGGCCGCGCTGGCCCACGCCCGTACCGTCGGGGACGTCATCGAGGTGCTGAAGAACTCCCAGGGCCTGGCGCACCTCGGGGCGACCAGCCTGGTCATGGGGCTGATAGAGGCCGGGCGCATCCATCTGGTGGCCGACGGCCCGGAGGACTCCTTCGTGCCCGGCACCCGGTACACCCGGACGGACGAGCAGTACCCGATGAGCGAGGTCGTGCGCACGCTCGCGCCGCGCTTCATCGAGTCCGCCACCGACTTCGCCACCTCGTACCCGATCCTGTGGCCCCACATCAGCCACCTGGGCATCACCTCGGCCGCCTATCTGCCGCTGATCGCCCAGGCCAGGCCGATCGGCGCGCTCGGCCTGCTCTACAGCGACAAGGACGGCTTCACCGGGGACGAACGCAATCTGCTGCTCGCGCTCGGCAGCTCCATCGCGCAGAGCCTGCAACGGGCCATGCTGTACGAGCAGGAGCACGACCTCGCCGAGGGCCTCCAGCAGGCCATGCTGCCGCGCAGGATCCCGGACGTGCCGGGGGCGCAGATCGCCGTCAGATACCGCTCGGCCCGGCTGGGCCGGGACATCGGGGGCGACTGGTACGACGTCATCCCGCTGCCCGGCGGCCGGGTCGGCGCCGTCATCGGCGATGTCCAGGGCCACGACACCCACGCGGCGGCCGTCATGGGGCAGCTGCGCATCGTGCTGCGGGCCTACGCGGCGGAGGGGCACAGCCCCGCCACGGTGATGGCGCGGGCCTCCGTCTTCCTGCACGAGCTGGACACGGAGCGCTTCGCGACCTGCACCTACGCCGAGGTCGACCTGACGACCGGGGTGGTCCAGCTGGTCCGGGCCGGCCATGTCGACCCACTGGTGCGCGAGGGCGACGGCGGCTGCCGCAGACTCCCCGCCGAGGGCGGGCTCCCGCTGGGGCTCTCGGCCGAGTTCGGGCGGCTGGAGTATCCGGTCAGCACCGTCGAGCTGGACCCGGGACAGACCCTGGTGCTCTTCACCGACGGGCTCGTGGAGCTGCCGGGCGCCGATCTCGACGAGGGCATCCAGCTGCTGACGGCCATGGTGCGCAACGGCCCGCAGGACCTCCAGCGACTGGCCGACCGGCTCTGCGAGGAGGTCGACGAGCGCGGCGGCGAGGACGATGTCGCGGTCCTGCTGCTGCGCCGCAAGGCCGCCCACGCGCCGCAGCCGGGCGGCCGGCTCCAGCAGCACGTCGCGCAGAGCGACCCGGAGGCGCTCAGCTCGGCGCGGCACATGATCCGGGCCGCGGTCCGGGCCTGGGGTGCCAAGCCCCGCGCGGACGAGGTCGAACTGGCCGCCGACGAGCTGATCACCAACGCGCTCATGCACACGGACGGCGGGGCCATCGTCACCATCCGGGTGCTCACCGGCCCCGAGCGGCGGCTCCGGGTCGACGTCGAGGACCGCTCCAGCGCGCTGCCCAGACGCCGGGACGCGGGGGAGGCGGGGGTGTCCGGGCGGGGCCTGATGCTGGTGGACCGGCTGGCCGACCTGTGGGGCGTGGAGTCCCGGGGCAGCGGCAAGTGCGTGTGGTGCGAATTCGTCATCCCGGCACATGAGTGACGGAAGCACGCTTCCCTGCCCGAAGCGCGCTTTCCTACCCGACAGTAACAGAACGTAACATGTCTGTACTTGACCGTAACCGACCGCGAGCGATTGACTTCGATCCGGTCGTTTACGACTCCGTCAGTTCGTTTACGACTCCGTCAGTCTTTGTCTTCGACGACATGAGGACCCGTTGGGAACTGAGCTGCTGGCACCCCTCGATCTCGCCTTCTGGCACCTCGAAACGGATGCCCATCCGATGCACCTCGGCGCGCTCGCCGTCTTCTCCCCGGCCCCCGGCCCGCTGCCCGGCGCCGACGCGGAGACCGTGCTCGACCTGCTCGGCACCCGGGCCGCCGCCATCCCCCGGCTGCGGATGCGGGTCAGGGACGTACTGCTGCCGGTCGGCGGAGCCGCCTGGTTCGTGGACAAGGACTTCGACGTCCACCGGCACATCCGGCAGGTGCGGCTGAGCGGGGCGCCCTCGCCGGACGGGGACGGCGGATTCATGGCGGGCGCCACCCGGCTCGCCGGTGAACTGATGGAACGGCCCCTGGAACGGGGGCTGCCGCCCTGGCAGATGTATGTCATCGGCGGAGCCGACGGCGGCCCCTTCGCAGTGCTCGTCAAGCTGCACCACGCACTGGCCGACGGGATGCGCGCGGTCGCCATCGGCGCCGGGATCTTCGACGAGATCGCCGCCGCGGGCCGGACCGGCGGCGCCGCCGCCCGCCGGACGCGTGCCGTCCCGCCCCGCTCGTGGATGCCGGGCCCCCGGCAGGTGGCGGGCCTCGCGCTCGGCCGGATCGAGGATCTCGGACGGGCCTTCGGTGTCGGTGCCTCCATGGTCCGCGCCAGCCGTCTCGACCCGCGCGGCGCGCCCGCGCTCACCGCGCGCTCCAGCGGCACCCGGCGCCTCGCCACCGCCGACCTGGACCTCGAAGCCGTCCAGCGGATCCGCCGCGCCGCGGGCGGCACGACCAACGACGTCCTGCTCGCCGTCGTCGCCGGGGCGCTGCGCCGCTGGATGTGCGAGCGCGGCGAACCGCTGCCCGCCGAGGACCCGCGCGCCCTGGTCCCCGTCTCCCGCCGCAGACCGGGCCAGGCCGCGGCGACCGGGAACAGGCTCTCGGCCTATCTGCTCGGGCTCCCGGTCGGCGAGCCCGATCCGTGGAAGCGGCTCGGCGCCGTCCGTACGGCCATGGACCGCAACAAGGCCGCGGGCCCCCTGCGCGGCGCCGGAGCGGTCGCCGTGCTCGCCGACCAGCTCCCCTCGCTGGCCCACCGGTTCGGCGCGCCGCTCGCCGGGAACGCGGCCAGGATGCTCTTCGACGTCCTGGTCACCAGCGTCCCCCTGCCGCGCTCGGCGCTCTCCCTCGGCGGCTGCCCGCTGCGGGCCGTCTATCCGATGGCGCCGCTGGCCCGCGGCCAGGCCCTCGCCGTCGCGCTGTCCGCCTACGGAGGCCGGGTGCGGGTGGGACTGGTGGCCGACGGCAAGGCGGTGCCCGACCTGGAGCGGCTGGCGCGCTGCGCCGAGGAGGAGGTGGCGGAACTGCTCGCCACGCCGCCGGCCCCGTGAGCCCCGGCGGCCGGTGTCCCGATCGGCTTCCGGCCCGGTCATAGATCGGACAGGTTTCCCGGAAAGTGTCACGCTCTGTGGCGCTGGAGGTGTTGACGCGCCCAAGTGATCCGATGAATATTCGCTGTGTACAGAAAGCGATCATCGGGGAGGGCGGCCGGAGCATGCGGCGCAACAGACTGGGAAACAGCGCGGTCGAGGTCACCGAGCTGTCCTTCGGGGCGGCCGCCATCGGCAACCTCTTCACCGCCGTGGAACCGGAGCGGGCGGCCGCCGCGGTCGCCGCCGCCTGGGACGAGGGCGTCCGCTACTTCGACACCGCGCCGCACTACGGCCTCGGCCTCTCCGAACGGCGGCTGGGCGAGGCCCTGCGCGAGCGCCCCCGCGACGCGTACGTGCTCTCCACCAAGGTGGGCCGCATGCTCGACCCGCTGCCCGCCACCACCGCCCAGAGCGGCGACGGGCTCTCCGAGGGCTTCGCCGTCCCCGCCACCCACCGCCGGCGCTGGGACTTCAGCGCCGAGGGCGTACGCCGCAGCATCGAGGACAGCCTCGAACGGCTCGGCCTCGACCGCATCGACATCGTCTATCTGCACGACCCGGACGACCACGCCGAGGCCGCCTTCCACGAGGCGTACCCGGAGCTGGAGAAGCTGCGGGCCCAGGGCGTCGTCGGAGCCATCGGCGCCGGGATGAACCAGACCGCGATGCTGACCCGGTTCGTGCGCGACACCGATGTCGACGTGGTGCTCTGCGCCGGACGCCACACCCTCCTCGACCAGTCCGCCCTGACCGATCTGCTGCCCGAGGCCGCCGCCCGGGGCCGCAGCGTGGTCGTCGGAGGCGTCTTCAACTCCGGACTGCTCGCCGACCCGCGCCCCGGCGCCACCTACGACTACACGGCGGCCCCCCTCAGCCTCCTGGACCGGGCCCTGCGCATCAAGGCCGTCACCGAGGGCCACGGCGTACCGCTGCGGGCCGCCGCCCTCCACTACCCGCTCGCCCACCCCGCCGTCGCCGGAGTGCTGGTGGGCACCCGCTCCCCCGACGAGGTGCGCGACGCCGCCGCACTGCTCCGCCGCGAGATCCCCGACGAGCTCTGGGACGAGCTGCGCGCCGAGGGCCTGCTGACCGAGAACGGACACTGACATGAGAATCGCCCTGCACACCAAGGTCCGCGCCGACCGCGTCGAGGAGTACGAGGCCGCGCACCGCGAGGTCCCGGCGGAGCTCACCGCCGCGATCCGCGCCGCGGGCGCCACCTCCTGGACGATCTGGCGCAGCGGCACCGACCTCTTCCACGTCATCGAGTGCGAAAACTACGCCGCACTCCTCGCCGAACTGGAGCAGCTCCCCGTCAACGTGGCCTGGCAGGCCAGGATGGACGAACTGCTCGACGTGGCGCACGACTACTCGGCCGACGGCGCCGGAGCCGGTCTCCCGGTTGCCTGGGAGCTGTGACATGACCGGTCAGGAACGGATCGTCGACGCCCACCACCATGTGTGGGACCTCTCGGTGCGCGACCAGGACTGGATCACCGGCGACGAACTCGCCCCGCTGCGACGCGACTTCACCCTGGCCGACCTGGAGCCGGAGGCGCGCGCCGCCGGGGTGCGGGCCACCGTCCTCGTGCAGACCGTCACCGTCGCCCAGGAGACCCCCGAGTTCCTGGCCCTCGCCCGGGAGAGCGACCTCGTCGCGGGCGTCGTCGGCTGGTGCGACCTCACGGCGCCCGGTGTCGCCGACACACTGTCCGAGCTGCGCGAACTCCCCGGCGGCGACCGGCTCGTCGGTATCCGCCACCAGGTCCAGGGCGAACCCGACCCCGCCTGGCTGCTGCGCCCCGACGTCCGGCGCGGACTGCGGGCCGTCGCCGACGCCGGACTCGTCTACGACCTCGTGGTCCGGGCCCACCAGCTGCCCGCCGTGGTCCAGGCCGCGGCCCTGCTCCCCGAGCTGACCTTCGTCCTCGACCACGCGGGCAAACCCCCCGTCGCAGCCGGCGAACTGCACCCCTGGGCCGACGACGTCCGGGCGCTGGCCGCCCGCCCCAACACCGTCTGCAAGCTTTCCGGCCTGGTCACCGAGGCCGATCCGCGCTCCTGGACGGTGAGCGGCCTGCGCCCGTACGCCGACACCGTCCTCGACGCCTTCGGCCCCGACCGGCTGGTGTTCGGCTCGGACTGGCCGGTGTGCCGGCTCGCGGCGACGTACGGGGAGGTCGTCGACGCGGCACGCGCCCTCACCGACTCCCTCACCGAGGACGAACGGGGCCGGGTCCTCGCCACCACGGCCGAGCGGGTCTACGGCCTCTGACAGGCGCCCCGCCGGGCCCTTTGGCAGTCTGGGACCATGCCCGAACTGCCGGAAGTCGAAGCCCTGCGGGTCTTCCTCGACGACCACCTGGTCGGCAGGGAGATCGACCGCGTCCTGCCGCTCAACGTCAGCGTCCTCAAGACGTACGACCCGCCGCCCACCGCCCTGCACGGCGCCACGGTCACCGGCATCGCCCGGCACGGCAAGTTCCTGGACATCGAGGCCGGGCCGCTGCACCTGATCACCCATCTCGCACGGGCCGGCTGGCTGCGCTGGAAGGACGAGTTCCCCGCCGCACCGCCACGCCCCGGCAAGGGACCCCTGGCGCTGCGCACCGTGCTCACCGGCGGTGGCGGCTTCGACCTCACGGAGGCGGGCACCACCAAACGCCTCGCCGTGTACCTGGTGCACGACCCGGCCGAGGTGCCGGGCATCGCCCGGCTGGGCCCCGACCCCCTCGACGACTCCTTCGACCGCGACGCCTTCGCCGCGCTGCTCGCCGGGGAGCGCCGCCGGATCAAGGGCGCCCTGCGCGACCAGTCCCTGATCGCCGGCATCGGCAACGCCTACAGCGACGAGATCCTGCACGTCGCGAAGATGTCGCCGTACCTGCTCACCGCGCACCTCACCGACGACCAGATCACCCGGCTCCACACGGCGATGCGCACCACCCTCCAGGACGCGGTCGCCCGCTCCAGCGGCCTCGCGGCCGGAAAGCTCAAGGCCGAGAAGAAGAGCGGGATGCGGGTCCACGGACGCACCGGCCAGGCGTGCCCCGTCTGCGGGGACACCATCCGCGAGGTGTCGTTCAGCGACTCCTCGCTCCAGTACTGCCCGACCTGCCAGACCGGCGGCAGGCCGCTGGCCGACCGCCGTCTGTCCAGGCTGCTCAAATGACCCGCCGGGGTACGAGGGCCGGACGGTACGCGAAGAAGCGGCGCATCTCCCGGCCCCGCACCCCGTGCGCGCTCTACACTCCCGCCCATGCTGCGCGTACTCGCCGTCGACGACGAAGAACCCGCCCTGGAGGAACTCCTCTACCTCCTGCGCGCCGATCCCCGGATCCGCAGCGCCGAAGGGGCCACCGGCGCCACCGAGGCGCTGCGCCGCATCGGCGGCGCCGTCGACGCGGGCCCGGACGACCCGGCCGCCATCGACGTCGTGTTCCTGGACATCCACATGGCGGGCCTCACCGGTCTCGACGTCGCCCAGTTGCTGGCAGGCTTCGCCGCACCGCCGCTCATCGTCTTCGTCACCGCGCACGAGGGCTTCGCCGTGCAGGCCTTCGACCTGAAGGCCGTCGACTACGTGCTCAAACCCGTACGCCGAGAGCGCCTGGCCGAAGCGGTGCGCCGCGTCGCCGAACAGGTCGGCGACCGCTCCGCACCCGTGGTCGACACCGCGGGCGACCAGATCCCGGTGGAGCTCGGCGGCGTCATCCGGTTCGTCCCGATCGACGACATCGCCTACGCCGAGGCCCAGGGCGACTACGCCCGGCTGCACACCGCCACCGGCAGCCACCTCGTCCGCGTCCCCCTGACCACCCTGGAGGAGCGCTGGCGCACCCGGGGCTTCGTGCGCATCCACCGGCGCCATCTCGTCGCCCTGGGCCGGATCGACGAACTCCGCCTCGACGCGGGCAGCATGAGCGTCCGCATCGGCACCGCGGAGCTCGCCGTGAGCCGCCGCCACACCCGGGCGCTGCGCGATCTGCTGATGCGTCAGACCGGCCGCTGACCAGCGCCTACCTGCCTCCGGCCTTCCCACGGCGGTCCGGTGCCGCATACACTCCGGGCCCATGTCCGCAGAGCCAGCGCCCCGGCGCGAAGTGGTGACGGGGGAGCCCCGGCGGGTGCGCCCGCTGCCGCGCTACCGCACCCAGTCGGAGATCGACGAGCAGACCGCCCTCGGCGGCGCGTACGTCCGTTCGCTGATGCGCGGCCAACTGCGGGCCGGACTCACCGCGTTCGTGGTCCTCGCGGTGGTCGCCGGAACACTGCCGCTGGTCTTCGAGGCCCTGAACAGCGCCGCGCTCGTCTGGGCGGTCCTCGGATTCGCCGCCTACCCGCCGCTCACCCTGGTCGCCTGGTGGTACGTGCGCCGGGCCGAGCGCAACGAACGCGACTTCGCCCGGCTCGTGGAAGGCCGCCCCGGACCGTGAGCCGTACGTACGCGGTGGCGGCGGTCGCCGTCGTCTTCCTCGCGACCGTCCTCGTCGGCGGTTTCGGACTGCGCATCTCCCGCACCACCTCCGACTTCTACGTCGCCTCACGCACCGTGCGGCCCCGGCTCAACGCCGCGGCCATCAGCGGCGAGTACCTCTCCGCCGCCTCCTTCCTCGGCATCGCCGGGCTGGTCCTGGTGCACGGCCCCGACATGCTCTGGTACCCGGTCGGCTACACCGCGGGCTATCTGGTGCTGCTGGTCTTCGTGGCCGCGCCGCTGCGCCGCTCGGGGGCGTACACACTGCCCGACTTCGCCGAGGGGCGGCTGGAATCGCGGCAGGTGCGCAGGTTGGTCAGCGTCTTCGTGGTGGCGGCGGGCTGGCTCTACCTCGTACCGCAGCTCCAGGGCGCGGGACTCACGCTCAAGATCCTCACCGGGGCGCCCGGCCGGCTCGGCGACGTGCTGGTGGCGTCCGCCGTCGTCATCGCCGTCGCCGCGGGCGGCATGCGGTCCATCACCTTCGTCCAGGTCTTCCAGTACTGGCTGAAGCTGACCGCGCTGCTGGTCCCCGCGATCTTCCTGGTGCTCGCCTGGCGGGGCGACGGAAGCCCCCGGGTCACCTTCGACGAGCAGCTCTCCGTGTTCCGCGCCGACCACCCGCTGTACGCCACCTACGGGCTCATCGTCGCCACCTTCCTCGGCACCATGGGCCTGCCGCACGTCGTCGTCCGCTTCTACACCAGCCCCAACGGCCGCGACGCCCGCCGCACGACGGTCGCCGTCCTCGCCCTCATCGGCGCGTTCTACCTGCTGCCGCCGGTCTACGGGGCGCTGGGCAGGCTGTACGCCCCCGAGCTGATCCACGGCGGGGACGCGGACGCCGCCGTGCTGCTGCTGCCCGGCCGCGTCATCGGCGGGCTCGGCGGGGACCTGCTCGGCGCCCTCGTCGCGGGCGGTGCGTTCGCCGCGTTCCTGTCGACCGCCTCCGGGCTCACCATGGCCGTCGCCGGAGTCATCACCCAGGACGTGCTCCCCTCGCGCGGCGTGCGCCACTTCCGGCTGGCCACCGTCCTCGCCATGTCCGTGCCGCTGGCCGGTTCGATGGTGGTCAGCCGGGTACCGGTGGCCGACTCCGTGGGCATGGCGTTCGCCGTCTCCGCGTCCTCCTTCTGCCCGCTGCTGGTCCTCGGCATCTGGTGGCGGCGGCTCACCCCGCCCGGGGCCGTCGCCGGACTGATGCTGGGCGGCGGCTCGGCGTTCCTGTCCGTCGCCATCACCGTCAGCGGCGCGGTACGCCCGCCGGGCTGGCCGCACGCCCTGCTGGCCTGGCCCGCCGTCTGGTCGGTGCCGGTCGGCTTCCTCGCGATGGTCCTGGTCTCCCTCGCCACGCCCGGCCGCATACCCCCCGGCACCAATGCCGCGATGACCCGCTTCCATCTGCCGGAGGCGCTGACCGCGGGGAGACACCGATGACCGGAGCCGGATACGCCGCACCGGTCGTGCTCGCCCTCCTGCTGCTCGGCGCGGGATTCCTGCTCGGCCGCCGCACCGCCCGCCCCGTCCGCACCAGCGACGTCGGTACGCCCGTCGAGCACGCCACCTTCGAGACCCTGCACACCGCCTCGCTCGCCGCGCCCCCGCTGCGCGCCGGGCTCACCGAGGAGAGCGCCCGCAGATCCGCCCGGCGACTGCGCTCCCTGCTCGGCACCGACGCGCTCTGCCTCACCGACCGCGACCGGGTGCTCGTCTGGGACGGCGAGGGCGAGCACCACGGCCGCCAGGTCATGGACCAGGTGCGCGGCCTCCTCGGCAGCGGCCGGGACACCGCCTTCCGCATCGACTGCGACGACCTGGACTGCCCGCTGCGCTGGGCCGTCGCCGTGCCCCTCACCGTCGACAACCGGGTGCTGGGCACCCTGGTCGCCTACGCCCCGCGCGAGTCCGCGGTGCTGGCGCGAGCCGCCGGGGAGGTGGCCCGCTGGGCCTGCGTACAGCTGGAACTGGCCGAACTCGACCGTTCCCGCACCCAGCTCATCGAAGCCGAGATCAGGGCGCTGCGGGCCCAGATCTCCCCGCACTTCATCTTCAACTCACTGGCCGCCATCGCCTCGTTCGTCCGTACCGATCCCGAGCGGGCCCGCGAACTCCTCCTGGAATTCGCCGACTTCACCCGCTACTCGTTCCGCAGCCACGGCGACTTCACCACCCTCGCCGACGAACTGCACTCCATCGACCAGTACCTGGCGCTCGTCCGGGCCCGTTTCGGCGAACGGCTCGCGGTCACCCTCCAGATCGCGCCCGAGGTCCTGCCCGTCGCCCTGCCGTTCCTCTGCCTCCAGCCCCTGGTCGAGAACGCCGTCAAGCACGGGCTCGAAGGCGCCGTGCCCGCGCCCCGGGACCCCGGCTCAGGACGGGCACGGAAGACCCCGACCCGCATCACCATCAGCGCCTTCGACGCGGGCTCCGAGGCCGAGGTCGTCATCGAGGACGACGGCACCGGCATGGACCCGGAACGCCTGCGCCAGATCCTGCGCGGGGAGGGCGGCCGCTCCACCGGGATCGGACTGCTCAACGTCGACGAACGGCTGCGACAGGTCTACGGGGACGACTACGGGCTGGTCATCGAGACCGGTGTCGGCGCCGGGATGAAGATCACGGTGCGGCTGCCGAAGTACCGTGCCGGGGTGCACGGTTCCTGACCGGCCGCGTTCAGTGGAGATGGATCGCCAGATGCCCGAGCGGCAGCCCCAGCTGCCAGGCCGGTGTCCAGACCCGCGCCGCCTCCTCCGCCTCCGGCCCGTCGTCCTCCGCCTCCCGCGGCGGCGCGCCGATCGCATCGAGGTCGGCCGCCAGCAGTTCGGTCTCCACCAGCCACCGCCAGGCCGCACGGGCCAGCACCAGATCGGGATCCGCGCCGGCCGTCCCGGACGCCGGGTCCGGGCCGAGCGCGTCCAGCCGTGCACCGACCCAGCCGCACCACTGGGCCCCGTACGCCGTCAGCAGCCGCAGTTCGTCCAGCCGGGCCGCGGGCAGCGCGTCGGGCACCGCGCCGCCGGAGAGGAAGACGGTGAGCGCGAGGGCGTCCCGCCCCGCGCGGTACTCCAGCGTGGACGGCTCCATCAGATCGCCGGTCCGCAGCATCCCATCGGCTATGTACTCCGCGTACATCCAGGCCATCGGGACCAGCAGCCCGCCCCCACCGGTTCCATCCTGACGCTCGGGGCGCATCCCGTCTCGCCTCTTTCTCTCTTCGGTGCCGCGCTTCACGGAGCATTGAACCGGGGGAGCGCGCCCCGCGTGGCCAGAAGGACAGGATCCGTACACGACACGAGGATGCGATGACCGCCGACCCCGGGGAGGGCCCGCATGTGCGGCACGCGCTCGGCGCCTACGTGCTCGACGCGCTCACGGCCGGCGAGGCCCGTACGGTCTCCCGCCATCTGCAGTCCTGCGACCGCTGCGCCGCCGCCTACGTGGAGGTGGCGGAGGCCGTCTCGCTGCTCGCCCTGCTGCGCGCGGAGGATCTGCCGGAGTAGCCGGGCAGATTGCGGGAGAGCTGCCGCAGCGCGTAGTAGGAGCGGGACTTGACGGTGCCCGGGGGGATGCCGAGGACCCGGGCCGTCTCGTCCACGGTGAGCCCGCGGAAGTACATCTGGACGAGGACCGCGCGGTGCTCCGGGCCGAGGGTGCGCACCGCCTCGCGCACGTCCAGGGCCGAGACCGTGGCCTCGGCGGTGTCCTCCCCGGCCGCCGTCGTCGCCAGCACGGCGTCGCCGACCTCGGTGGGCCGGGCCTGCCTGGACCGGCGGGCGTCGATCGCGAGCCGCCGCGCGACCGTGAAGAGCCAGGGCCGCATCGAGTCGTACGGCGCGTAGAAGGCCTCCGGATGCTGCCAGGCCCGCACCAGCGTCTCCTGGAGCAGGTCCTCGGCCCGCTGCCGGTCGCCGAAGGTCAGACCGAGCAGGAAGTGGAGGAGGGCGGGCCCGTGCTCCCGCTGGAGCTCCGCGAGGGCCCGCTCATCGGTCGTCGTGGTGGTCATCGAGAACGCCCTCTCCGCCGAAGTCCCGTCCGCTTCACTGCCGACTGGCGTATACGAACCCATCGGGGCGCCGAGGAACAGGCGACGGGCGGCTCCGTGCGACGAGCGGTCGCACAGTGCGGCGAATGGTGCGGTGAACGGTCGGGCGGCACCGGAGCGGGGGAGCCGGGCGACCGCGGCACGAGGTGCCCGGCCCGCCCCGCGACCCGCTCAGCCCGTTCCCGTACCCGTGTCCTGCCCGGTGCCCGGGGCCCCGGCCATCTCCGACTTCCGGTACGAGTAGCCGAAGTAGATGACGAGGCCGACCAGGAACCACACCACGAACCGCACCCAGGTCTGCCACTGGAGGAAGGTGATCAGCCAGATCGAGAACACCACACCGAGGGCCGGGACGAACGGCATGCCGGGGGTGCGGAAGGTGCGCGGCAGGTCCGGCTGCTTGTAGCGCAGCACGATCACCGCGATGCACACCACGACGAAGGCCAGCAGGATGCCGATGTTCGTCAGCTCGGCGGCCTCGCCGATCGGCAGGAACCCGGCGATCACGGCCGAGGCCGCACCGACGATCCAGGTCACCCGGGTCGGCACGTGCCGGGTCGGATGGGTCTTGGCGAACCACTTCGGCAGCAGCCCGTCACGGCTCATCGAGAACCACACCCGGGTCACGCCGAGCATGAAGGTGAACATCACCGTGAGGATGCCGATGATCGCCCCCACCGCGATCACATCGGCGAGCCCGCTGAGCCCCACCGACTTGAAGGCGGTGGAGAAACCGGACTCCGGGTCGATGTCCTTGTAGCTCTGCATCCCGGTCAGGACCAGGCACGCCGCCACGTAGAGCACCATGGAGATGGCGAGGGAGTAGAGGATCGCCTTCGGCATGTGGCGCTGGGCGTCCTTGGACTCCTCGGCGGCCGTGGACATCGCGTCGTACCCGAACACCGCGAAGAACACCGTTGCCGCACCGGTGAAGGCCCCGCTCACCCCGAACGGGAAGAACGGGCGGTAGTTGGCCGTGTTGATGTGGAACACGCCGACGCCGACGACCAGCAGGACGACCAGGACCTTGAGGACGACCACGACCGTCTCGAAGCGGGCCGCGTTCTTGATGCCGAGGGTCAGCAGATACGCGACGAGCAGACAGAGCAGCGCGGCGAACAGGTCCACCCTGTGGCCGTCGCCGGTGCCGGGTGCGCCCAGCATCCACTTCGGTACGTCGAGTCCCATCTCGCCGAGCAGGAAGCTGAAGTAGCCGGAGATGCCGATCGCGACCACCGCCACGATCGCCGTGTACTCCAGCAGCAGGTCCCAGCCGATGAACCAGCCCACCAGCTCGCCGAGCACCGCGTATCCGTAGGTGTACGCGGAACCGGCCTTCGGGATGAGCCCCGCGAACTCCGCGTAGCTGAACGCGGCCGCCGCACTCGCCACGCCCGCGATCAGGAACGACAGCAGGACCGCGGGCCCGGCGGTGCCGTTCGCCACCGTGCCGGCGAGGGTGAAGATGCCCGCGCCGATGATGCCGCCGACGCCGATGGCCGTGAGCTGCCACAGCCCGAGCGATCTGGTGAGCTGGCTGACGGCTCCGCCCGCCGGCCCTTTCTCGTCGATCTGCTCGATCGGCTTGCGGCGCAGTACACCCTCGCCCACTCGGAGCCTTGCCATGAGTCACCTCTCCGCTGACGGCTGTCCTGACGGGCGCTCATGATGGCCCAGGCGGAGCCGGTGCGGAAGACGGCGTGCCGTCCAGTGGAGTGGAGGATTCCGCTTCGCTCACGGGACCACCGTGACGGGCCAACGGCCCGCCTTCACCAGCCGGATCGCGACCGAGCCGATGAACCGGTGCCCGGCCGACTCCGACGCGCCCACCACCACGGCGTCCGCCTTCAGCTCGTCCGCCGCGGTGACGAGGCCGTTGTACGGGTCGCCCCGGAAGGTGTGGAACTCCCAGCGCACATCCCATATGTCCTTCATCCGCCGGGTCGCCTCCCGGATCTCGCTCACCAGCCCCTCCGCGACCTCCTCGGTCGCGTCGGACACCGGCGCCCCGAGAGCGGCCCCGGCGGGCAGCACCGGCTGGACGTAGACGAGGGCGAGCATGGCGCCCTGGCGGCGGGCCAGCCCCGCAGCGTAGGCCGCGGCTCGCATGGAGGAATCGGACCCATCAAGGCCTGCGACGATCACTTTCGGACCGTCTGTGCCACGTTCGAACTTATGAGGCTGCGGTTCTGTCACGGCAGTGAGGCTATCCGCTGCCCGGCCCACCCCTGGAGCGGGCTGCGGTACGGTCACGCCCGAAGCTGCCGGATGCCGCGCCGGGGGTCCCTCCATGGGGTGCACATCCCGTCGCCGCTGGTGTCGGTGACGGGGCGCCGGGCACCCACGTGCGAGCAGTGGGCCATGAAGAACGACCAGAGGCCGCCGGGCCGCCGGACACTGCTGAGACTGGCCGCCGGACTCGGGGCGGCCGCCGCCGTGCGCGTGATCGCCGCGGACCCGGCCGGAGAAGCGGTCCGGGCCGCCGCCCCGCCCCCGGCCGGGGCGCCCGGCCTCCGGCCGTCCGGACGGCCCGAGCCGGCCGGCTACCGGCTCCGGCCCATGACCGCGGGCGCGCCGCCCCGCGCCCGCCCCGCGGCGCCACCGGTCCGCACCAGGCCCTTCGAGGCACTGCCGGAGATCGGGCACGCCATGGTGCTGACCTTCGACGACGGGCCCGACCCGCTCCACACCCCGCAGATCCTCGCGGTCCTGCGCGCCCACGACGTCCGCGCGATGTTCTTCCTCTGCGGCGAGATGGCCCACGACCACCAGGACGTGGTGCGGGCCATCGCCGAGGACGGCCACACCATCGGGAACCACTCCTGGAACCACCCGCTGGTCACCAGGCTCTCCCGGGCCGGTGTCCGCGACGAGCTCGGCGCCACCAGCGAGGTCATCGAGCGGATCACCGGAACCCCGCCGCGCTGGTACCGGGCGCCGTACGGGGCGTGGAACCGCAACTCCTTCGAGGTCGGCGCCGACCTGGGGATGGAACCGATGGCCTGGACGGTGGACAGCCTGGACTGGACCCGGCCCGGGACCGGCACGATCGTGCGCAGGATCCGGGAGGGGGCCGCGCCGGGCGTCGTGGTGCTCTCGCACGACGCGGGCGGCGACCGTTCGCAGAGCGTGGCCGCGCTGCGCCGCTATCTGCCCGAGCTGCTCGACGACGGCTACCGGATCACGGTGCCGCGGCGCCGCTGAGGCCCGGCACACGCGTCGCCCCGGGTCCCATGACGGGACCCGGGGCGGCTGCTCGTCCGGTCGGCACCGGCCCTGCTCTCAGTGCGAACGGCTCTCCCTGTGACGACGTGCCAGGTGGACGGCGGTGGCAGCGACCACCGCCGGTGCCGTCCAGGCGGCGATCTCCGTGGTGCCCGCCGTGCCGCCGGCCTCGCCGCGCACACCGGCCGGAGCCGTGGCGGGACCGGCGGCGGACGCGTTCGGGGCGGCGGCGACCGCGAGACCGGCCTGCACCACGGAGCCCGGCGACGTGCCGCGGCCGAACGTCACTTCGTGGGAGACGCCGGCTCTCGCGTCCTGGTCGACCGTGGCCGCGACGGAGCCACCGCGGGGAACGGTGACGGTGTCGAGGACGCCCGAGCCGGCGATTGCTGTGGTAGGGCACCCCCGGGCGGCCAGGACGACCTGGCTGCCCGGCGTGATCACCGACGGAGTGACGGTGATTCCGGTCGCGGGTGGCGCGCCCCCCGGCGCCCCGGCGCACGCGCTTGCGGCCGGAGCGGTCGGTACGAGAGCGGCGCCGCCGAGCAGGGCGACGGGTGCGACACGTATCGCACGCATGGGTGAGTCCTCCGGGTCCCCGAGGAGCACCTGCGGAACGAGTTTCCACAGAGCGTCAGAAATGCACCTCGACGCGCCACACGCTAGGAGCCGCGCATTTTGCTCGCGATCGGAGTGCGCCGCCCGGGGCACGGGCTTAGCCCGTGCGGCGGACTCCGGCCGCTTCCTGACGGTCCGCTACCCGCCCGCGGCGCGCGGGAAGAGATCGAGGAACGGAGCCGCGGTGGCCGAGATCTCCCGGCCGAACGGGGAGTCGAAGTCCCAGATCAGGAAGAGCAGAAACGCGATCAGAACACTGAAGAGGCCCGCCAGCAGAAGTTCGCGGAAGGTCCTGCGGATCTGCAGCGTGAACAGCAGTCCGACCGTCACCAGGGCTCCGGTGATCAGCCCGAACCAGACCACGCCCGGCATGGTCGCACCGGCGCTCTGGCCCCGCGCGCTGCGCGCGTCGTCGACCGCGGCCACCTCGTCGACCAGTGGCTGATAAGCCTGCCCCTCGTGGTCGTTCTTCGGCTCGTACCGGGTGACGTCGTCACGTACCCGGCCCAGCAGACGCGCCCCCTCGTCGGTGAGGGCGCCGTGCTCGCTCATCGACCGCCATTCGTCGTGGACGACGTGGTGGACATAGGCGTCGACGTCGGCGCGGATGCGGGAGCGCACCTCGGCGGGGTAGACCGCCGAGCGGACCTGCACCTCGTGCAGGGCCTGGGCCTCCTGGCGCACGTACTCCTGGGCGGCGCCGCGGCCCTCCCAGACGCCCGCGATGGCGAGGCCCAGCACGATGGCGTAGACCACCCCGATCATCATCGTCATGTACTCGATGACGTCCGGGGTCTCCGAGGGGTCGTCGTCCTCCGCGACCCGGCGGTTGGTGAGCACGGCGACGGTCAGGACGACGGCGCTGGCCGCGACCATGGCCAGGGTGAGAACAAGCCATTCCGACATGTGTTCCTCCGGAGGTCAGCGGGAGCGGGGACGCAGGACGGCGACCGCGAAGACCGCGGGCGCCGTGATCAGCAGGGTGAGGGTGACCACGGAGGTGCCGTGCCGCACGACCTTGTGCGGCGGCTTGCGGTAGGCGGGCAGGGCCACGGGCCGGGGCGCGGAGGGGGTGGGGCGTACGGACCGTGTGGGGGTGGGCGTCGGCGTCGGCGTCGGCGTCGGTGTGGGGCGGGGCGCCGGCGCGGGCGGCGGAGGCACCGGTCGCGGCTTCGCCCGCGACGGGGTGGGCGCCGGCGCGTGGGACGACACAGGACGCGATGGGGCAGGAGACGGCGGAGGGGGCGGTGGGGTGGGGCGCGGGGTGGGCGAGGGCGTCGGCTCGGGCGTCGGGCTCGCGTGGCAGGAGCCGTCGCCCGAGACGGCGGTCCATGAACTGCCGCCGCTCTCACCGACGGTGGCGTACGCACAGGCGTCCGCCGCCGCGGGCGCCGGGGTGCTCAACAGCCAGAGAAGGGTGACGGCTGCCGTGAGCCGTCCTATGAGTGATCCGTACACGACCGGGAGCATGGACCGGCCGGTCGCGGGACACGCGGAGGGCGGGCCGGATTCGCCTGATGGTAGGTATCGGGGGTGGCGGGTGTTTGGCGCCGGGGAACACCGTGCGGCCCAGGTGAAAGAGGTGGGGGCGGCAGACCGCGCGGCGGCCGCCGTGGTGGCTGCGGCATTCGGCAACGGCGGTGCTCCGTACGCCAGTTGACGCGGATTCCGGATCGTGGTCCTCGCCCGTGCCCCGGCGGTCGGTCGAGCCGGGGGCGGGCGGGCGATCGTGCCAGGGCGGGCGGTCGCCGCGCCCGCCCCACCGCCTCGCGCGCGCCACCGCCCCGCCCGACCTGCCGGTCCGCGCCGGACCGGGGCGCGGAGGGCCGTCGTGGGCGGACGCGGCATGACGGGGCATCGGTTCGGGAAACACATCGCCCGGCCGGTGGCGCGGGCGCACACCGCCGCCCGTCTTGATTCGCCAGGCATTGCCTCATTGGTAAAGAATGCTGCCAATGGTGTGACGGCCAAGGCATTTGTCACCGGGAATCGGTCCGGCGGACTCAACTGGCGGGAGATCGCCCGCCGTCCGGTCCTGGCCTGTATTCCGCGATGTGAAACCGGGCGTCTCACCGGATACATCAACGGACAAGGGACGGCCGCCGCATGGCGTGTCCGGGTCTCCACCGCGCGTGTCCGATGTCGAATGTCACGCCCAGCGACGGGCCGGTTGCACATGCCACTGGTGTGTGACCAATAACGGACGGCTAATTTCCGTTTCCGCTCGCTCTCTTGGCAGTCGATCAGTAGCCTCTGGTCAACACTGACCATGAACATGGCCGGATCGCCGTGGCGACTTGTTGGAGACATTGATGGAGCGTCCCGCCTGGGCACCGCGCGGCACAGACATTTCGGTGCCGAGCGTGTCCCGCATGTACGACTTCTATCTGGGCGGATCGCACAATTTCGAGGTGGACCGGGAAGCCGCACGCAAGGCCATGGAGTTCATGCCGGGGCTCCCCAAGATCATGCAGGCGAATCGCGCCTTTATGCGCAGGGCCGTGCGTTACGCGGTGAGTGAGGGCATCACCCAGTTCCTGGACATCGGCTCCGGAATACCGACCTTCGGCAATGTCCACGAAGTCGCCCAGGCCGCGGACCCGGAGGCCCGCGTGGCGTACGTCGATCACGACCCGGTGGCCGTCGCGCACAGCCGGGCCGTACTCGAAGGAAACGACCGGGCGATGATCGCCGCCGCGGATCTGCGCCGCCCGCGGGAGATCGTGAAGAGCCCGGAGATCTCCCGACTGCTCGACCTGGACCGCCCGGTGGCCCTGATGCTCGTCGCGGTCCTCCACTTCATCGAGGAGTCCGACGACCCGCAGTCCGCGGTCGCCGAACTGCGGGAGGCACTCGCCCCCGGCAGCCTCATCGTCCTCACCCACGCCTCGTACGAGGGCATTCCGCTCACCCGGGAAGTGGCGGGCGGCACGGTCGAGGTCTACAAGAGCATCCGCAACCCGCTGGTCATGCGGTCCCGTGACGAGATCGCGGGCTTCTTCGAGGGGTACGAGATGGTCGAACCCGGACTCGTGTCCATGCCGCACTGGCGCCCGGACGCACCGGTGGTGGCCGAGCACGAGGACCCCTTCGCGTTCTCGGGCTTCGCGGGAGTGGGACGCAAGGCGTGAGCATTCCCGCCCAGTCGTCCGGCACACCGGACACGGAACCCGACGGCCCCGAGGGCCGGCTCCGGAGATTCGCCACCATCTGGAGCCGTGCCATCTTCCCCTCGACGGCCACCTCCCTGACCCGCACCGAGTTCGAACAGCATCTGCTGCCGCTGGCCCGCGGGCTCAGCGACATCCTGCACGCACGGCCCTTCGACGCCGCGCCCGCGAGCGAGGTGGGCGCCGCCCTCGTCGCCGCGCACTGCACCGATCCCGACGCGCTGAGCAGCACGCTCGGCGTCGTCGACTCGTATCTGGTGCTCTACTGCGGGAGCAACGGTGAGTCGGCACTGTCGACCGAGGACGGCAGGGCCCGCTGCGCCCGGATGCAGCACGCCCTCGCGGGCGGCTTCACCCAGGCCCTGCGCGAACGCACCCTCAGCGAGCAGGAGGCCATCGCACGCTCGGCACTCACCGCCCGCTCCGACGCGGAACGCGCGCTGCACGCGACCGAGGCGCGGTTCCGCGCCGTCTTCAAGGACGCGGCCATCGGCATCGGCATCGCCGATCTGGACGGCAACGTGCTGGAGGTCAACGACACCCTCACCCGGATGTTCGGCGGACTCGACCACCATGTGCGCGGCCACAAGCTCAACGAGTGGGTCCACCCCGAGGATTCGCCGCACGTGTGGAAGTACTACGACGAGCTGGTACGCGGCGAACGCGAGCACTACCGCGTCGAGAAGCCGTACTACCGCAACGACGGCACCGTCCTGTGGACCAATCTGACGGTGTCGCTGCTGCGCGACGCCGAGGGCGAGCCGCAGTACCAGCTGGCGCTGCTGGAGGACACCACCGAACGCCGGCTGCTCAACCTGCGGCTGCGGTACGAGGCCACCCACGACGCACTCACCGGCCTGCCCAACCGGACGCTGTTCTTCGAACGCCTGGAGAAGGCGCTGACCGCCGCGGACGGCAGCCGCTTCGGCCTCTGCTACCTCGACCTGGACGGCTTCAAGGCGATCAACGACAGCCTCGGCCACGCGTCGGGGGACCGGCTGCTGGTCGAGGTGGCCGACCGGTTGCAGAGCTGTGCGACCGCGCCCGGCGAGATGGTTGCCCGGCTCGGCGGCGACGAGTTCGTGGCCCTGACCACCGGCCCCGGCACCGAGACGGAGGTGGTCGAGCTGGCCTGCCGCATCCTCGGTGTGCTCACCACCCCGATCCGCCTGGACGGCCGTGAGCTGACCGTACGCGGATCCATCGGGGTCGTCGAAGGCCCCGCCCGCGAACGCAACGCCGCCGAGGTGCTGCGCAGTGCCGACATCACGATGTACCGCGCCAAGTCGGCGGGCGGCAACCGGTTCGAGTTCGCCGACGACGAGGCGGACGCCCGTGCCATCACGCGCCACGGGCTGACCACCGCGCTGCCCGCCGCCCTGGAGCGCGGGGAGTTCTTCATCGAGTACCAGCCGCTCGTGCACCTGGACGACGGCACGGTGCACGGTGCGGAGGCGCTGGTGCGGTGGTGCCACCCGCAACACGGGGTGCTCGGACCGGACCGGTTCATCCCGCTCGCCGAACACACCGGGCTGATCGTGCCGCTGGGCCGCTGGGTGCTGGAGGAGTCCGTACGGCAGGCCAACTACTGGCAGAAGCGGCACACCGACGGCGGTCCGCTGCGGATCAACGTCAACCTCTCGCCGACCCAGCTGCACCATCCCCGGCTGGTCGCCGAGACGGTCGACGTGCTGGAGCGTTCGGGGCTCGACCCCGGGGCGCTCTGCCTGGAGGTCACCGAGTCCGCGCTCATCGGCGCCGACGACGACCTGCTCAAGCCGCTGCGGCAGCTGGCGGAGATGGGCGTCGACATAGCCCTCGACGACTTCGGCACCGGGTACTCGAACCTGGCGAATCTGCGCAGACTGCCGGTGAGCGTGCTCAAGCTGGACCGCTCCTTCACGATGGGCATGCAGCAGCACCCGGCGGATCCGGTCGATCTGAAGATCGTCGAGGGCATCGTCTCGCTGGCGCACAGCCTGGACCTCGCGGTCACCGTGGAGGGCGTGGAGACCGGGGCGCAGGCGGAGCAGCTGCGGAAGCTGGGCTGCGACACGGCCCAGGGCTGGTACTACGCCCGGCCCGGCGCCCCGGACCGGATCCACTCGCTGCTGCTGGCCGACGCGGTCTGAGGGGGCGGGGTACGGGACCGGGCCCCCGTACCCCGCCGCCGGGCTGCCTCAGGCCCGTCCGGCGGCGAGCAGCACCCTCTGCAGCTCCCGCGCCGCACGCGGCGGGGCCACGTCGCTGCGGTGCGCCAGGGCGATGGTGCGCCGCAGGCCCGGCCGGGCCAGCGGGGTGGTCCGCAGACCGTGGCCGGAGCGGACGGCGACCATGCTGGGCACCACCGCGATCCCGAGCCCGGCCCGGACGAAACCGAGCACCGCGTCCATCTCCCCGCCCTCCACGGTGAACGACGGCTCGAAACCCTCCGCCCGGCAGGCGGCGACCGTCAGCTCCCGCAGGTCGTAGCCGTGCCGGAACATCACCAGGGGCGCGCCCTGGAGGTCGGCGATGCGGACGCTCCCGCCCCGGCCGGGCCGCGGCGCCCCGGCAGAGGACACCACCACCAGATCCTCCTGGAGCAGCTCGACCGTGGTGAGCGCGGGGGACGCGGCGGGCAGCGGCAGCACCACCAGGGCCAGGTCGAGCGCGCCGCGTGCCAGCTCCCGGACCAGGTCGAGCGAGCCGCCCTCCTCCAGCAGCAGCTGGATGCCGGGATGCCGGTCGTGGAAGGCGCGCAGCACGTCGGGGAGGAGACCGGTGCAGAGACTGGGCGTCGCGCCGAGCCGGACCCGGCCCCGGCGCAGCTGCGCCAGCTCCTGCACCTCGTGGCGTGCGGTGTCCGCGTCCGCCAGGATGCGGCGGGCCAGCGGCAGCAGGGCCTCGCCCGCGTCGGTGAGCGTGATGTTCCCGCGCGCCCGGCTGAACAGCTCCGCCCCCAGCTCGCTCTCCAGCGCCCTGATCTGCTGGGAGAGCGAGGGCTGGGAGACGTGCACCTCCTCGGCGGCGCGGGTGAAGTGACGGGCCTCGGCCACGGCCACGAAATATGTCAGCTGCTGGAACTGCATGAACCCACTCTAGCCCGCTCGATAGCCTCAGCCTATGGACATGAGCTGTTCCATGTCTTGGACTGATGAGGTGGATCGGTCCTAGCGTCGTGTCCATGGCATTGGCAACCCGGACGGACCGACGGCCGTCCACGACGCGCACGCTCTGGGACTCGTCCGTCGGCAAGAAGACGGTCATGGCCGTGAGCGGACTGATCATGCTGCTCTACTTGGCCGTCCACATGATCGGCAACCTGAAGATCTTCTTCGGGTCCGGCGAGTTCAACCACTACGCGCACTGGCTGCGCACCATGGGCGAGCCCTTCCTCCACTACGAGTGGGCCCTGTGGATCGTGCGCGTCGTCCTCGTCGCCGCCGTGGTGCTGCATGCCGTCTCCGCGTACCAGCTCAGCCGCCGCGACATCCGCGCGCGCCCCACCGCCTACGTACACCGCAGGCCGCGCGCCAGTTACGCCACCCGCACCATGCGCTGGGGCGGGATCATCCTCGCCCTGTTCATCGTCTGGCACATCCTCGACCTGACGACGGGCACCGCGCACCCCGGCGGATTCCAGCCCGGACACCCGTACCAGAACGTCATCGACACCTTCTCCACCTGGTACGGCAACACGGTCTACATCGTCGCCGTGCTCGCCCTCGGACTCCACGTCCGGCACGGCTTCTGGAGCGCCGCCCAGACCCTCGGCGCGGGCCGCGCGAGCCGTGACCGCGCCTTCAAGGCCATCGCCAACGCCCTCGCCCTGGTGCTGACGCTGGGCTTCATCTCCGTGCCCGTCGCCGTCATGACCGGAGTCGTGAGCTGACATGACCGACCACCCGCACTACGCGCAGTACCGGACCGCAGCGCCCGTCGTCGACACCAAGGCCCCCGAGGGACCCGTCGCCGAACGCTGGGACACCCGCCGGTTCCAGGCCAAGCTGGTCAACCCGGCCAACCGCCGCAAGCACACCGTCATCGTCGTCGGCACCGGCCTCGCCGGCGGGTCGGCCGGCGCCACCCTCGCCGAACAGGGCTACCACGTCGTCCAGTTCTGCTTCCAGGACTCGCCCCGGCGCGCCCACTCGGTCGCCGCCCAGGGCGGCATCAACGCCGCGAAGAACTACCGCAACGACGGCGACTCGATCCACCGGCTGTTCTACGACACCGTCAAGGGCGGCGACTTCCGCGCCCGCGAGTCCAACGTCCACCGGCTCGCCCAGATCTCCGTCGAGATCATCGACCAGTGCGTGGCCCAGGGCGTCCCCTTCGCCCGCGAGTACGGCGGCCTCCTCGACAACCGCTCCTTCGGCGGCGTCCAGGTCTCCCGCACCTTCTACGCCCGGGGCCAGACCGGACAACAGCTCCTGCTCGGGGCCTACCAGGCGCTCTCCCGGCAGATCGCCGCGGGCAACGTCGAACTGCACGCCCGTACCGAGATGCTCGACCTGATCGTCGTCGACGGCAAGGCCCGAGGAATCGTGGCCCGCGACCTCGTCACCGGGAAGATCGACACCTACTTCGCCGACGCGGTCGTCCTGGCCAGCGGCGGCTACGGCAACGTCTTCTACCTGTCGACGAACGCCATGAACTCCAACGCCACCGCCGTCTGGCGCGCCCACCGGCGCGGCGCGTACTTCGCCAACCCCTGCTTCACCCAGATCCATCCCACCTGCATCCCGCGCACCGGCGACCACCAGTCCAAGCTGACGCTGATGAGCGAGTCGCTGCGCAACGACGGCCGGATCTGGGTCCCGAAGGCCAAGGGCGACGACCGGCCCGCGAACGAGATCCCCGAGGGCGAGCGCGACTACTACCTGGAACGCGTCTACCCGGCCTTCGGCAACCTCGTGCCCCGGGACATCGCCTCCCGCGCCGCGAAGAACGTCTGCGACGAGGGACGCGGCGTCGGCCCCGGCGGCCAGGGCGTCTACCTGGACTTCGCGGAGGCCATCGCGCGGATGGGCCGGGACAAGGTCGAGGAGAAGTACGGCAACCTCTTCGACATGTACGCGCGGATCACGGCGGAGAACCCGTACGAGACCCCGATGCGGATCTACCCGGCCGTGCACTACACGATGGGCGGACTCTGGGTCGACTACGACCTCCAGACCACCGTGCCGGGCCTCTTCGCCATCGGCGAGGCCAACTTCTCCGACCACGGGGCCAACCGGCTCGGGGCGTCCGCGCTGATGCAGGGCCTCGCCGACGGCTACTTCGTCCTCCCGTCGACGATCAACGACTACCTGGCCCGCAACCCGCACCACGACGAGGTGGACGCCTCGCACCCCGCGGTCGAGGAGGCCGTCGCCGACACCGAGGACCGGCTGAACCTGCTGCTCGCCGTCGACGGCGACCGCACCCCCGACTCCTTCCACCGAGAGATCGGCGAACTCATGTGGGAGCACTGCGGCATGGCCCGCACGGAGGCGGGGCTGCGCGAGGCGCTCGACCGCATCCCGCGCATCCGCGAGGAGTTCTGGCGGCGCATCAAGGTGCCCGGCACCGGCGAGGAGTTCAACCAGTCGCTGGAGAAGGCCAACCGCATCGTCGACTACCTGGAGCTCGCCGAGCTCATGTGCCTCGACGCACTGCACCGCGCCGAATCCTGCGGAGGGCACTTCCGCGAGGAGTCGCAGACCCCGGACGGCGAGGCCGCCCGCCGGGACGAGGAGTTCTCCTACGCCGCCGCCTGGGAGTTCTCCGGCACCGGCGAGGCCCCCGTCCTGCACAAGGAAGACCTGGTCTTCGAGTACGTCCACCCCACCCAGCGGAGCTACGCATGAAGCTCACCCTGCGCGTCTGGCGCCAGAAGAACGCCGACGCACCCGGCGCCATGTCCACCTACGAGGTGGACGGCATCTCACGGGACATGTCGTTCCTGGAGATGCTCGACACCCTCAACGAGGAACTCATCCTCGAAGGCGACGACCCCGTCGCCTTCGACCACGACTGCCGCGAGGGCATCTGCGGAGCCTGCAGCCTCGTCATCAACGGCGACGCCCACGGCCCCGAGCGCACCACCACCTGCCAGCTCCACATGCGGTCCTTCGAGGACGGCGACACCATCGACATCGAACCGTGGCGCGCCTCGGCCTTCCCGGTCGTCAAGGACCTGGTGGTGGACCGCTCCGCCTTCGACCGGATCATCCAGGCGGGCGGCTACATCTCCGCCCCGACCGGCACCGCCCCCGAGGCGCACGCCACCGCGGTGCCCAAGCCGGACGCCGACTTCGCTTTCGAGCACGCCGAGTGCATCGGCTGCGGCGCCTGTGTGGCCGCCTGCCCCAACGGCTCGGCGATGCTCTTCACCTCGGCGAAGGTCAACCATCTCAACGTCCTGCCGCAGGGCGCCCCGGAACGCGAGACCCGGGTCCTCGACATGGTCGGCCAGATGGACAGCGAGGGCTTCGGCGGCTGCACGCTCACCGGCGAGTGCGCCACCGCCTGCCCCAAGGGCATCCCGCTGCCGTCGATCTCGGCCATGAACAAGGAGTGGCTGCGGGCCGTCCGCAAGGTCCGCCGCTGAGCCACGGGCGAGTTCCTGGTCCCGGGGGCCGCCCACCCCCGGGACCAGGAAGTCTCATCCGTCGCGGTGGATCAGGAGGTCACGGAGATGTCGTCGCCGTAGACCGTGCCCTGTCCGTACCAGCCGTGCAGATAGACGGTCACCGTCCCCGTCGAACCGGTGGTGAACGACACCGACTGCTTCGCGTAGCCGCTCGACGAACCCCAGACGCTCGCCGTCGCGCCGCCGCGCACCCCGAGGTACCCGTAGTTGCCCTGCACCCAGCCGCTCAGCGTGTACTTGGTGTTGGGGGACAGGGTGACGGTCTGCGCGCACTCGCCGGTCTGCGACGCGGTGGCCGCCGCCGCGAGCGCGTGCGAACCGCCGTGGACCGGGGAGGAGACCACCGCGCCGCCGGCGTCGCACGTCCAGGGGCCGAGCGAACCGGTCTCGAAGTCCCCGTTCACCAGGACGCCGGTGCCGCCGCCCGGCCCCGACACCGTCAGGGTGAAGACCGCCGCATGGCTGAGGGAGCCCGAGGCGCCGGTCACACTGATCTTGTACGTGCCCGGAGCCGTGGACGCCGAGGTGACGACCGTCAGCTTCGACGCCTCGCCCGCGGTGACCGAGCTGTGGCTGAGCGTCGCCGTCACCCCGGCGGGCGCCCCGCTCGTGGTCAGCGCCACGGTCTTCGCGCTGCCCGAGGTGACCGCGGTGCTCACCGTCGCCGTGGCGGTGCCGCCGGGGGAGACCGTCGCCGAACCCGGGGCGACGGCCACCGAGTAGTCGTCGGTCACCGGGCCGGTGCCGCCGCCCGTGAACGGGGCGAAGGTGTGGCTGAAGTACCAGGTGTCCTGCACGATGCCGGAGCAGGTGTCACTGCCGCCGGTACCGGGGCAGCCCCCGTTGTCGCGCTGGAGCGCCCAGAACGACAGGGTGCTGAGCCCCTTGGAGACGGCCCAGTCGTAGACCGAGGTGGCATCGGCCGTGGTGAAGGTCTCGGCCGGGCCGTAGTCGTCGATGCCCGGCATCTCGATGACCCCGGTCATGCCCCACAGCTGGGCGTCGGTCTTCGACGGATACAGGTCGGCGAGCTGGCCCTTGAGGCCGGTGATCGCCGTCTTGGTGTCCTGCGCCATGTTGTGCGAGGCGCCGTCGTAGTAGTCGAACGTCATCAGGTTCACGACGTCGACCGCGGCGCCGTTGGACACGGCGTTCTCCAGCACCGCGAGACCGCTGTCGGCGAGACCGCTGGTCGTGGTCGGCAGGGTGTACGAGAACTGCACCGAGCGCCCGTTGGCGGCGGCCCAGTCCTGGACCTTCTTGATCGCCTTGTTGCGGCGGTCGATCCCGGCGCTGTTCTCCAGCGAGTTGTCCTCGATGTCCATGTCGAGGCGGGACACGTCGTAGGTCGTGATGACCTTCTCGTAGGCCGCCGCGATGGAGTCGACGTTCGTACAGCTGTCGGCGATCTCGGTACCGCCGTTGTCGGCCGTGTACCCGCCGAACGAGGGGATCACGTCGCCGCCGCGCGAGCGCATGGTGGCGAAGTCTGCGCCGAACTCGGACTGGGCGATGGGGGTGCTCGAATCGCCGTTCCAGTACGGGGTGCAGGAACCGCGGGCCTCCGTCTGGATGAAGGCCATGGTCAGGTACTTGGCGCCGGACGCCTGGGAGAGGGCGGCCGGGCTGTCGCCGTTCCACGCCTCGAAGTACGGGGCGAAGACATGGGCGGGCAGGGGAGTGGCGGCGGTGGCGGAGGCCTGTGCCCCGGCGCCTGATCCGAGGACCAGGCCGGCGGACGCGATGGTCGTGGCCAGGGCGCTCAGGACGGTGCCGAGTGCTCGTGGACATCTCATGGGGGTGCTCCCAGCGGGTGAGACAACGGGCGGATCGCACGGCTCGGCCGCGCCCGCTCGGGGGCGCGGCCCGTTCCTGTGAAACCCGGCCGGGGGTCACACGCCGCACGGTGTGGAGCGGCCGTGAGGCATGCCCATAATTGGTCTGGACCAGCCTGTGGTCAATGCTCTTTGCCGTTTCATTCCCCATTGCTTGCCAGATACGGCAACTCGCGCTGTTTCCCGGAGAGTTGGGCAGGCAGGACCGTCAGGACCGGTGCAGGGCCGCGGCGAGGTACGGCGCCGTACGGCTGCCCGCCGCGCGGGCCACCTCGGCGGGTGTTCCCGTCGCCATGATCCGGCCGCCCCGGTCACCGCCGCCGGGCCCGAGGTCGATCACCCAGTCGGCGCCCGCCACCACCGCCATGTCGTGCTCCACGACCACCACCGTGCTGCCCGTGTCGACGAGGCCGTGCAACTGCCGCATCAGCACCTCGACATCGGCGGGGTGCAGCCCCGTCGTCGGTTCGTCCAGCAGATACAGGGTGTGGCCCCGGCGGGTGCGCTGGAGTTCGGCGGCCAGCTTGATCCGCTGGGCCTCGCCGCCCGAGAGCTCCGTCGCGGGCTGTCCGAGCCTCAGATAGCCCAGCCCGACGTCGAGCAGGGTCCGCAGGCTGCGTTCGGCGGCCGGGGTGTCCGCGAAGAATCCGGCCGCCGACTCCACCGTCAGATCCAGCACCTGCGCGATGTCCAGGCCGCGCAGCGTGACTTCGAGCGTCCGCGGGTTGTACCGCGCGCCGTGGCAGTCCGGGCAGGGGGCGTACGTACTGGGCAGGAAGAGCAGCTCCACGGAGACGAACCCCTCGCCCTGGCAGGTCTCGCACCGCCCGCCCGCCACGTTGAAGGAGAACCGCCCGGCCTTGTACCCGCGCTCCCTGGCCGTCTCCGTGGCGGCGAACAGCTTCCGTACGACGTCGAAGAGTCCGGTGTAGGTGGCGAGGTTGGACCGGGGGGTGCGGCCGATCGGGCGCTGGTCGACCTGCACGAGACGGTCCACCGCCGCCAGCCCCCGCGCCGACGCGCACCAGGCGGCCGACGGCTCGGCGGCCGGGTCCGCGGGGGCGGCCCGCCGGTCGGCGAGCACACCGGCCAGCACCTGACCGGCCAGCGTCGACTTCCCCGACCCCGAGACCCCGGTGACGGCCGTGAACACCCCGAGCGGGAAGGCGGCGTCCACGCCCCGCACATTGTGCCGGTCGACCCCGTCCAGCCGCAGCCACCCGGACGGCGTCCGCACCTCGCGCACCGGCGCGGGCCCCTCGTCGAAGAGGAAGCGCCGGGTGGCCGACTCCGTCACGCCCGCGAGCCCGGCCGGGGGCCCGCTGTGCAGCACCCGGCCCCCGTGTTCACCGGCCAGCGGCCCCACGTCCACCAGCCAGTCCGCCCGGCGCACCACATCCATCTGGTGCTCCACGACGAAGACCGAGTTCCCCGCCTCCTTCAGCCGCCCCAGCACTCCCAGCAGCGACTCGGTGTCCGCCGGATGGAGACCGGCCGACGGCTCGTCCAGCACATAGACCACCCCGAAGAGGCCCGAGCGCAGCTGGGTGGCGAGACGCAGCCGCTGCAATTCGCCGGAGGAGAGCGTCGGAGCCGTGCGGTCGAGGCTGAGATAGCCGAGCCCCAGCTCGGTGACCGTCTCGATCCTGGCGAGCAGATCCGCCGTCAGCACCCGCGCCGTCTCGCCGCCGCCCGCCGTGCGCAGCAGCTGGGCCAGCGAGGTCAGCGGAAGCGCGGCCAGCTCCGCGACGGTGTGGCCGGCGAAGGTGACGGCCAGCGCCTCCGGGCGCAGCCGGCTGCCGTGGCAGGCCGGGCACGGGGAGCTGGTGAGGAACCGTTCGGCCTTCGCCCGAAGGGTGCGGCTCCTGGAATCCGCGAAGGTGTGCATCACATAGCGGCGGGCGCTCATGTACGTGCCCTGGTAGGGGCGTTGGATGCGCCCCGCCTCCCGCACCGGATGGACCGTCACCACCGGCTGCTCGTCGGTGAACAGGATCCACTGCCGCTCCTCGGCGCCCAGTTCGCGCCAGGGCCGGTCGATGTCGTGACCCAGCGCGTCCAGCACATCGCGCAGGTTCTTGCCCTGCCAGGCCCCCGGCCAGGCGGCGATCGCCCCGTCCCGGATCGACAGCGAGGGGTCGGGGACCAGCAGCTCCTCGGTGGTGCGGTGGACGAGGCCGAGCCCGTGGCACCGCGGGCACGCCCCGGCGGCGGTGTTCGGCGAGAAGGCGTCGGAGTCCAGCCGCTGCGCACCGGCCGGATACTCACCGGCCCGCGAGAACAGCATCCGCAGGAAGTTGGAGAGGGTGGTGACCGTCCCGACGGAGGAGCGGGCGCCGGGCGCCGAGCGGCGCTGCTCCAGGGAGACGGCGGGCGGCAGCCCGGTGACCTCGCCGACCTCGGGCGCGCCGACCTGGTGGATCAGTCTGCGGGCGTAGGGGGCGACGGACTCGAAGTAGCGGCGCTGGGCCTCGGCGTAGATCGTCCCGAACGCCAGGGAGGACTTCCCGGAGCCGGAGACGCCGGTGAAGACGGTCAGGGTGTCGCGCGGGATGTCGACCGAGACGTCCTGGAGGTTGTGCTCACGGGCGCCGCGCACCCGGACGTACGGATCGTGGGGGGTGGACATGCGGGCGGGACTCCGTACGGATCGGGGCAGGCCGTCGGCCGGGGACAAACACTCCGATTCTAGGCACGGGTACGGCGCACAGCGCCCGGTCCACGACGGCCGGAGGCCGGTCCCGGCGGACCGGCCCTTGTCGGCTCAGCGCGGGCGCGGGGTCACCGGGAGGGGCGCAGCGCCCGCTTGATGGGCCGTCCCACGACACTGCGGGCACGCTGGTACGTGGAACGCTGGGCGGGCAGCGAGGCGCTCTTGAGGAGCTTCCGCCTGAGCTGGGCGTTCTCGGTGGTGAGCTCGGCCAGCCGGGTCTGGAGCCAGTTGAGCCGCGGGGCCATCGCGGCGGCGTCGGCGCCGACCCAGGGGCGGACGCCCGGAGGGAAGGCCAGCTTGCTCATCCGGGTCTCGAAGGCCGCGCCGCCGTCTCCGTGGGCGAAGGTGTTCTCCAGGCCGTTCTTGTCGAGGAAGTTCATGAACCGGTCGAACCGCTCCTGGTGACCGCGCATCAGCGGCCCGAAGTCCGCCGAGGCGTAGAGATCGGCGGGGTCGAGGTCGGCCGGGACCTTGGTGAGCATCCGGTGGGGGATGTCGAAGTAACGGCACAGCTCCAGCGTCCGGGAGTCGCCGCAGAGCACGGTGGCCGGGGTCCCGGCCAGCAGCGCCGCGATGTTGCCGTGGATCCGGGAGCCGAAGGAGAAGTCGAAGCCCCGCAGGTCGGCCATCCAGGTGACCGGGTCGATGTAGACCCGGACCTTGTCCTCCCCGTACATGGGGTGGTCGGGGTGGGTGGGGATGTCGGTCACCGCGGCGTTCTGGTGCGACAGGTCGCGCCAGTGCAGCTGACGGGCGTCGGAGAGGTTCTGGCCGATGAAGCGGAGGTGCGGGTAGCGCGCGTGGGTGCGGTCGATGATCTGCCCGAGCTTGTGCTTGCGCACCGCGTCGTGCGATCCGTTGACGGCGATGCGCGACGAGGGGCCGAGCGTCCGGCCGTCCTCCCTGATGACGAGTCTGCTGCCGTGCAGGAACATCGAGGGGCAGCCGATGACCTCCACGTCCCGGAACCCCATGTCCCGGAGGTACCGCTCGGTGAACTCCCCGCGCACCCCGATGGAGGCGCTGCGGTCGAGCACGGCGGAGACGAAGGCGTAGACCGAGGGCTGCATCGGCTTCAGCCGGTCCGCGGAGTAGTTGACGCCGGTCTGGGCGCCGACGCCGGGGACGACCACCGGGATCTTCAGCTTCGAGATGAGCTGGGTCAGCCGCTTCAACTGCGGCTCGAAGGACGGCCGGAAGGCGTTGGCGAGCGGGATGACGAAGACGTCGTACTCGCTGTTGATGCGGTCCGCGTCGGCGACCTTGGTGGTGATGCCGTTGGACACCACCTGAGAACGTGGCGTCTCAAGGATCTTGTGAGCGGCGTCGCTGAAGATCAGGTTGCCCGAGTTGGTGGCGAACACGTCTTCGTGGAGGGCCCGCTCGACAGGGACGACGTCGTAGGGGCTCTTGCCTGAACGCAGGAGTATTCGCTTCACATGGTTAACGTTGGATGCCACAAACCTGAATATAGCTTTGCGAACGCTTTGGATTCCATGCACATCCTGTACAACCTTTTGCGATCTTCGCGGAACGCAAGCATCCGATCACCCCTCCGCGCGCGCGGCCGGGCGTGCGCGCGGTAGTCAACGGGTGCCGGGCGCGTGCCCCGCGACCGCCCCCGTATGCGCCCTTGAACGCCGTACGGCCCGGCCCGTACGCTGCCTCGGGCGCGCGGGCGCGCCGACCGGGGAGGTGGAAGCACCGTCATGGCCGAGTCACTGTCGCAGGACGAGGTCCTCGAAGCGGTCGCCCGGCACATCGGCCGCCCGGGGCAGGGGCCGCGGCTGCGCCGGACCGGCGCCGACATCACCCGGCTGCCGATGCTCGACCTGCGCGTCGTCCGCAGCGTGGAGACCCGCACCACCCGCGCGGAGACCAGGCCCGGCCGGTACGACATCTCGGGACTGCCGACCTTCGAGGGGAAGCTGCGCGACCATCCGGTCGAGCCGCCCAGGAACCCGGCCCGGTCGGGGCGGCTGGAGCTGGTGCTCAGCGGCTCGGCGCGGACGGTGGACTGCGGGTGCGACGAGGGGCGGCAGCCGTGTGCGCGCTGCCGGGCCAGGGGGACACTGGACTGCGACATCGGCCCGTCGTGTCCCGTCTGCAAAGGTGTGGAACCGTGCACCTGGTGCGACGGCACGGGCGAACGCCGCAAGGACCGTGCGACGTCCGGACCGGCCGGGGAGAAGGGGCCCTCCGGGCGGACCACCTGTCTGAAGTGCCGCAGAGCGCGTACCGCCTGTCCGCAGTGCCGGGGCCGGGGCACCGAGCAGTGCCGGCGGTGCGAGGACACCGGTTTCAGGGTCTGCCCGGTCTGCGCGGGCGAGCGGTCCACGAAGCACGCCCCGTGCGACGGAACGGGTCTGATCACCCGGTGGACGGCCGGATCGGTGGGCCACGCCCCGGAGCGCAGCACCACCAGACTTCCCGACCCGGCGCCGCCGCTGCGGGTCCGGCAGCAGGCCGGACGCACCGGCGCGTGGCAGCGGGCCACGCTGACCCGCGCCGGGGAACCGCTCCCCGACGCCCTGGACCCCGCGCATGTGAAGGCCGTCGCGTCGGCGCTGGAATCCCGGCCCGGCGAGGTGGCCAGACAAGTCGACATCGGCTGGCTGCCCCTGGTGTCGGTCGCGATGACGGACGACCCCGACCACGTCTTCTACGTCTTCCCCGGCTCCGGCGGACTGGAGGTGCTTCCCGTCTGGTCGAGGCGCCGGTCGCTGCGGGCCGCCGCGGTGGTGGCCGCAGTGGTCGTACTGCTGCTTCTGGTGGCCGCGCTGGTCTGATGTGATGGGGGAGTGAAGAGCGACCACCGGCCCCTGGCCGTATTCGACTTGGACGGCACGCTGGCGGACAGCGGCCACCGGCAGCATCACCTGGAGGGGCGGCGCGACTGGAACGCGTTCTTCGCCGCGGCCGTCGACGACCCGCCGCTCCCCGAGGGCGTGCGGCTGGCGCTGAGCAGCGCCGAGCAGTGCGAGGTCAGGTATCTCACCGGACGGCCCGAACGGTGCCGCCGGGACACCGTCGCCTGGCTCGCGGAACACGGACTGCCCGAGGGGCGGGTGTACATGCGCCGCGACGACGACCGCAGGCCGGCCCGGCACACCAAGCTGGAGATCCTGCGGAGGCTGGGCCGTGAGCGCGAGGTACGGATGCTGGTCGACGACGACGAACTTGTCTGCGACGCGGCCGAGCAGGCGGGTTTCGCCGTGGTGCGGGCCCGTTGGGCGAAGGCTTCGCAGGCGCTGCGGGACGCGCAGGAGCGCGAGGGCCGCACCTGAGACCCGGCCGGATCAGCCGGTCTCGTCGAGCCGGAACCCCACCTTCAGGCCCACCTGGTAGTGCTCGATCCGGCCGTCCTTGATCTCGCCACGTACCTGGACAATCTCGAACCAGTCGAGATTGTGCAACGTTTCCGAAGCTCTTGCGACGCCCCTGCGGATGGCGTCGTCGACCCCTTCGTGGGAGGTTCCGACGATTTCGGTGACCCTATAGGTGTGATTTGACATCTTATGTCTCCTCTCGTCCCTACCACGGTGCCCCACCCGGCCCGAGTCCGCGAGAGGTCGGCGTGCAGAATGTGCGGTGAACGGACCTTGACCAAATCATTGGTCCATACCAAAATCCAGCCACGCCCGTGCGAGCGCCGCCCGCAGTCCCCCACACCGGGTCCCTGAATACACTCGTGCCGTTTCGCAGAAGGTGAACCTGGTGAAGAACCGCGTACTCGTCGGAGCCGTCGCGCTCGTTTCCGCTTTTGCGCTGGGCGGATGCGGAATGGGGTCGGGCTCGGATGCAGCGAGCAGCAAGAAGGTCACGATCTGGCTGATGAAGGACAGCGTCTCCGCCGATTTCCTGAAGCGGTTCACCAAGGCTTATCAGGACGAGCACCCCTCCATCGAGCTGGAGTTCAAGTTCCAGAGCTGGAGCGGAATCGGCCCGAAGGTCATCGGCGCCCTCAAGGGCAAGGACACCCCCGATGTCATCGAGGTCGGCAACACCCAGGTCGCGCAGTACGCGGAGAGCGGCGGCCTGCGGGATCTCACCCTGGAGTCCGTGCGTGACCTCGGCAGCGAGGAATGGCTGCCGGGCCTCGCCGACCCGGGCAGCATCGACGGCATGCAGTACGGCATTCCCTGGTACGCGGCCAATCGAGTGGTGATCTACAACAAGGAGCTCTTCGCGCGGGCGGGCATCAAGAATCCGCCGAAGACCCGGGACGAGTGGATCGCCGACAGCCAACTCCTGAACCGGAACGGCAATCAGGGCATCTATCTCGCGGGCCAGAACTGGTACGTCCTCGCCGGATTCATCTGGGACGAGGGCGGGGAACTGGCCGAGGAGAAGGGCGGCGAGTGGGAAGGCGCCCTGGACAGCCCCGCCGCGATCCGGGGGATGGACTTCTACAAGCAACTCCAGGGACTCGGGGACGGCCCCAAGAACGCGGACGAGGAAAAGCCCCCGCAGGCCGATGTGTTCGCCGAGGGGAATGTCGCACAGATCATCTCGGTGCCCGGCAGCGTCGCGCAGATCGAGAAGAAGAATCCCGAACTCAAGGGAAAACTGGGCTACTTCCCGATCCCCGGCAAGACGGCGAAGGAGCCCGGGGCCGTCTTCACCGGAGGCTCCGACCTGATCGTTCCGGCCGGGGCGGACCGGCGTGCCGACGGCATCGAGGTGGTCAAGGCGCTCGCGGGGCGGAAGTGGCAGGAGGAGCTGGCCAGGACCATGAGCTACGTGCCCAACAAGCCCGGCCTCGCCAAGGTCATCGTGGGCCAGGAGGGCACCGCGGCGATGGCCCGTGGTGCCACGCAGGGCCGGGCCACGCCCAACTCGCCGCAGTGGGCGGACGTCGAGGCCGACAACCCGATCAAGCCGTACATGACGGCGGTGCTCGAAGGCGGTGACCCGGTCGCCGAGGCGAAGTCCGCCTCGGAGAAGATCACCTCCAAGCTCGCCGGCGGCTGATCCGCACGAGCCCCGTCCGGCCGCCGGACGGGGGCTCTCGCCGGCCACCCCCGGGATTCAGCCTTCGCACATGTCGGCGCTCCCGGGCGGTCATGTCGAATCCAGCCGGTCGCGGAAGAAGTAAGGGGCCGGGCCTTCGCACACGGTGCGGGGCCCGGCGGCCGCCCTTGCCGATCCGTCCCCGGAGATTGTCATGAACGCGCTGCCCACTGCTCCTCTCCCCGCCGCCCCCGTCGTCCCCGCGCAGCCCGTCGTCCCCGCCACCCCCGCCGCCCCGCGCTACCGGGTGTCCCTCGCCGCCGACCAGGACGAGGTCCGTGCCGCCCAGCGGCTGCGCCATCTGGTCTTCGCCGGTGAGTTCGGCGCCCGTATGGAGGGCCCCGAACCCGGCCTGGACAGCGATGCGTTCGACGCGTACTGCGACCATCTGCTGGTCCGGGAGGAGACCACCGGTGACATCGTCGCCACCTACCGGTTGCTGCCCCCCGACCGGGCCCGCGTCGCCGGGCGCCTCTACGCGGAGAGCGAGTTCGACCTCCGTCGGCTCGGCCCGATCCGTGACGACCTGGTCGAGGTCGGCCGCTCCTGCGTCCACCCCGCCCACCGGGACGGCGCCGTCATCGCGCTGATCTGGGCCGGACTCGCCCGCTACATGGAACGCACCGGTCACAACTGGCTGGCCGGCTGCTGCTCGATCCCCCTCGGCGACGGAGGCACCGCCGCGGCCGGGGCATGGGAGACCGTACGGACCAAGTACCTGGCCCCCGAGGAGCAGTGGGTCACCCCCCACCGCCTCTGGCAGCACACCGGGGCAGGGACCCCGGTGCCCACCGGCCTCTCCACGCTTCCCCCGCTGCTCCGGGGCTATCTGCGCCTCGGCGCCCGGGTCTGCGGGGCGCCCGCCCACGACCCCGACTTCAACGTCGCCGACCTGTACGTACTGCTGTCGCTGCGCCGCACCGACCCGCGCTACCTGCGCCACTTCCTCTCCCTGGCCCCGCTGCGATGAACCCCTGGCTGCCCACCGCGCCCTGCACCCCGCGCACCTGCGCCGGCCACGAGGGCCGGGTGCGCGGCCGGCCGGCCGCCGCGGCCCTGCTGCTCGCGGGGTGCGCCTGCGTCCTGGCCGGTGCGCTCGGTGCTCCGTTCCTGGCGCTGCTCGGCGCGGCCCGGCGGGAGCGGCTGATCCGGCGCTGGGCCCGCGGCGTCGTGCGCGCCTTCGGGGTGCGGGTACGGATCGTCGGCACGTCCGGCGTGCCGGACAAGGCCCCCGGGTCGCCCGGCCCGCTCGTCGTCGCCAACCACATCTCCTGGCTCGACGTCCCGCTCGTCGCGGCCGTCCTTCCCGGCCGGATGCTGGCCAAGAGCGAGATCCGCCGCTGGCCGCTGCTCGGCCCGCTCGCCGCACGGGGCGGCACGCTCTTCGTCGAGCGCGACCGCCTGCGCGCGCTGCCCGCGACCGTACGGACCGTCGCGGCGGCGCTGCGCGGCGGCTCACGCGTGGTGGTCTTCCCGGAGGGCACCACCTGGTGCGGACGCGGCCCCGGCGGCCGGTTCGGCCCCGCCGCCTTCCAGGCCGCGATCGACGCGCACGCCCCGGTCGTCCCGGTACGCATCACCTACCGCGCCGCCCCGGCGGAGCACGCCGCCCCGGCCGGGGCGGCCGCGTTCGTCGGCGACGACCCGCTCATCGCCTCGCTGTGGCGGGTGGTGACGGCGGCGGGCCTGACCGCCGAGATCCGCGTCCTGCCCCCGATCCCGGCGGACGGCCCGCCGGACCGCCGCGCCCTGGCCCGCCGCGCTCAGACCGCCGTCGCCAACGACAGCGCGAACCGGCCGCCGGAATCCGTCCACCACTGATCCAGCCGCAGACCGGCCGCGTCCAGTTCCGCCCGGACCCCCTCCTGGCGGAACTTGGCCGACACCTCCGTGCGCATCTCCTCACCGGCCTCGAAACCCACCAGCAGATCCAGGGCCGGGACCTTCACGGTGTGCGCCCGGCGGGCCCGCAGCCGCATCTCGATCCATGCGCGCTCCGGGTCCCAGAGCGCGACGTGGTCGAAGGCGGCCGGTTCGAAGTCCGCGCCCAGCTCCCGGTTCACGACCCTCAGCACGTTCCGGTTGAACTCGGCGGTCACCCCCGCCGCGTCGTCGTACGCGGCGACCAGCACCCCCTCCTCCTTCACCAGATCGGTGCCGAGCAGCAGCGCGTCGCCCGGCGAGAGCAGCGACCGTACGGACTTCAGGAACGCCGCCCGCCCCTCGGGCAGCAGATTGCCGATCGTGCCGCCCAGGAACGCGATCAGCCGGGGCCCCGGCGTGCCCGGCAGCGCCAGCCCGCCCGTGAAATCGGCGATCAGGGCGTGTACGGAGAGCTCGGGCCGCTGCGCGAGCAGAGCCTGAGCCGCACCGCGCAACGCGCTCTCGCTCACATCGACCGGGACATAGCTGTGCAGCGCGGGCAGCGCGTCCAGCAGGTGCCGGGTCTTCTCGGACGAACCGGAGCCCAGCTCGATCAGGGTCCGGGCCCCGGACACCCGGGCGATCTCGTCCGCGCGGTCGATCAGGATCTCCCGCTCGGCACGGGTCGGGTAGTACTCGGGCAGCCGGGTGATCTCCTCGAACAGCTCGCTGCCGCGCGCGTCGTAGAACCACTTGGGCGGCAGCGTCTTCGGATGCCGGGTCAGACCGTGCAGGACATCGGCGCGCAGCGCCGCGTCCGTCGCGTCCTCCGGCAGGGTACGGGTCAGCAGGAAGGGACTCACTCGGCGGGCTCCTTGAGCGGGGTCAGCAGAACGTCGGCGCGGGTCGCCGTCAGCAAAGTGCGGTCGGGGACCGTGCGCCAGCGCGGATCGTCGTCGTACGGCTCCGAGGCCACGACCGTGCGCACGCCCGGTTCGGCCAGGAAGGACAGGGTGTCGCCCCAGGCCGTCGCGGTGATCGTCGAGCCGTCGGTCAGCAGCAGGTTCAGCCGGGACCCCGGCGCCGCGGCCGCCACATCGAGCACGGTGTCGGCGACGGCCTGCGGGAGCGCGTCGCCGTCGGCCAGCCGGTGCCGTACGAGGGCCCAGAGGAGCGCCGAGTCGCAGCGCGCCGTGAGACCGAGCAACTCGGCCGCCGGCAGCGCCGCCGCGAGCGGCGCCACCGAGTGCGGCCAGCCCCTCACCGCCCCGTTGTGGCTGAACAGCAGCGGCCCGGCGGCGAACGGCGCGGCCGCCGCCTCCCCGTCGGCGCCCGCCTCGGTGGCGTCCCGGACGGCGGCGAGCAGCGCCGTGCTGCGCACCACCCTGGCCAGGTCGGCGAACGTCTCGTCGCCCCAGACCGGGCCGCGGCGCCGGTAGCGTCCGGGCACCCGGTCGCCCCGCGCATACCAGCCGACGCCGAAACCGTCCGCGTTGACGGTCCCGTACCGCTGGTGCCGGGGTGCCCAGGACTGGCGCACCAGGGAGTGCGGCGGCTGTGTCAGCAGCTCGCCGAGCGCCACCGACGGCCCCAGATAAGCGATATGACGGCACATCAGGCATCCCTCGCGGTGCGGAACCCGGAGAAGATCTGGCGCCGCACCGGCAGGTCCCAGTTGCGGAACGTCCCCCGGCAGGCCACCGGGTCCACGGCGAACGAGCCGCCGCGCAGCACCTTGTGGGCCGGGCCGAAGAACACCTCGGAGTACTCGCGGTACGGGAACGCCGAGAAGCCGGGATAGGGAAGGAAGTCGCTCGACGTCCACTCCCACACGTCGCCGATCAACTGCCGTGCGCCACAAGGGGACGCGCCCTGCGCGTACGCTCCCGCGGGGGCGGGGCGCAGATGGCGCTGGCCCAGGTTGGCCAGCTCGGGCGACGGGTCCGCGTCGCCCCAGGGGTAGCGCCGGGAACGTCCCGAGACCGGGTCGTGGCGCGCCGCCTTCTCCCACTCCGCCTCCGTGGGCAGCCGGCGCCCCGCCCAGCGGGCGAACGCGTCCGCCTCGTACCAGCTGACATGGAGCACCGGTTCACCGGCCGGCACCACCTCGGTGATACCGAACCGGCGGCGCAGCCACTGACCGGCGTCCCGGTGCCAGAACAGGGGAGCGGTCAGTTCCCGCTCCCGGACCGTCGCCCACCCCTCGGGCGCCCACCAGCGCCGCTCGGTGTAGCCGCCGTCCTCGATGAACTCCTGGTACGCGCCGCAGGTGACCGGCGTCGTGTCGATGCGGAAGTCCGGGACGTCGCGCACGTGGGCCGGGCGTTCGTTGTCCAGGGCCCAGGGCTCGGTGGACGTCCCCATGGTGAACGGGCCGCCGGGGACCAGGACGTCGTCCGGAAGGGCCGCCGCGTCGACGGCGGCGGGCGGCACGGGCGCGGTCAGCACGGCCGGTCCCGTCCGGAGCTGATGGGTGATCAGCATGGTTTCGTCGTGCTGCTGTTCGTGCTGGGCGATCATGCCGAAGGCGAACCCGGACCGCACCAGGGGGCGGCCGCCCTCCAGCGCGGCGCCGTCCAGGACGTCCAGGGCCCGGCCGCGCACCTCCGCGGCGTACGCCCGCGCCTCGGCGGGCGGCAGCAGGGGGAGCGAGGGACGGGCCGCCCGGGGGTGCTCGAAGGCGTCGTACAGCCCGTCGATCTCCGGGCGCATCGCCTCCCGCCCGGCCACCCCGCGCAACAGCCACAGCTCCTCCTGGTTGCCGATGTGCGCGAGGTCCCAGACCAGCGGGGACATCAACGGCGAGTGCTGGGCCGTCAGTTCGTCGTCGTCCACGCTGTCGGTGAGCAGCGCGGTGCGTTCCCGGGCGGTGAGCAGGGCGGCGAGGGCGCGCTGCCGCAGCGCCTCGACGGCCGCCCCGGGGGGCGAGGATCCGACGGGAGCGGGGGAGCCGGTCATGAGCGGGCCTCCTCGGAGTGATGGCCCGGACCACCGGGCGGAGCCGGAGCGAGCAGCCCGGGAAGGTCGTCGGCCGGACATCGGCCCCGGGCGACGAAGCGGTCGGTGAATCCGGCCACGGCGTCCTGTACGGCGTCCGAGGCCCCCAGCCGGGGCAGCGCCGTCAGGGCGGCCTCGAAGCAGACGGCGGCCGCCGCCCCCAGCTCGGGATCGGTCAGGCCGTCACGGGCGGCACGGACCCAGAGCGGATTGCGCGGCGCCGGATCCGCCCCGGCCGTCTCGGCCAGTGGTTTCACTGTGCGGTACACGGTCTCTGCGGCCTCCGGGTCGTCGAACAGGGCAGTGGTGACGGCGAGCGGCACCAGCCACCCGTCCGCACCGTGCTGGGCGTCGATCATGCGCAGCTCCAGATGACCGCGCGGGCGTACGGGCGGGAAGAGCGTGCTGATGTGGTAGTCGAGATCGGCGCGCACCGGTGGCCTGGGCGCTCCGGTGCGGATCCAGTCGCGAAACGTCAGCCCCCGGGGCACGGCCCACGGGCCCACGTCGTTCCGGATGCACATCACCGGGGTGTCCAGCACATGTGCGGTCCAGTCGTCGCGCGGCGGCAGACGGCCCGGCGGTGCCAGCGGCCGCCACGGGTCGAGTTCGGCCCACAGCGACTGCCGCGCCGACCGCCAGGGCGTCGGGCGGCCCAGCCGGAGCGGCGAGTTGGCGAACGCCGCCACCAGGACCGCGCCCAGCAGATGGCAGAGCTGCCAGCGCCGCCCGTAGCCGAGCGGACCGGGTTCCTCCTCTCCGGCGTCCAGGCAGACCTGGACGGACGCGGTGGTGCACATCATGGCGCGGCCGGCCGGCCCGGACCGGTCGAACGCGGTCTCCATGGCGTCGTAGCGCGGCTCGCGCAGCAGACGGCGCGGCGGGTGCCACGGGTCGACGCCGAGACCGACCGGTGCGAGCGCCACCCGGTCCAGGGCGTCGCGTACGGCGGTGAGATCGGCGGCGGTGGCCTCCACGCACGCCATCAGGGAGTCGGCGGGGCGCGAGCTGAGCTCCAGCTGGCCGCCGGGTTCGAAGGTGAGCGCCGCGCTCAGGGGCAGGGCCCGCAGAAGGCCGGCGGCGGCTTCGAGACGGTGGTGCGGTACGGGGACGCGGGGATGATCCCGGTCGTGGATGAGCCATTCGAGTTCCACACCCACCTTGCGGGGCGGCCCCGTCTTGAAGCAGATGCAGCGCAGTAAATCCTCGGCCTCGGCCTCGCCCAGGGGCGGGGGCTGGCCGGGCGGACCGTGGTCCCCGGGGGTGTCGCACGACATGCCGGGCCTCCTTCTCTCGGTGCCTCCCCACCACCCAAACCCGTACGGATGGATCGCACAAGAGCGCCCCCCGGGCGCGGAAATCCGGTTGCGCCGGTGGAACGGCAGCGTCGAGCATGCCCCGTATGCACCACACGGGGGAGTACCGATGAGCGCACGACTGCGTGGCATCGCGCGTGAGACCGAGGCCATCGTCGCGGCGGGCCGCTACCGCACGCCGGACGGGCGCGAGGTGAGCATCGGGCGCGCGCTGACCGCCGCACTCTCGGGAACCAGGCTGTACGGACCGGAGCCGGTGCCGGTCGCCGCACTGGACTGCGACCGGACCACGCGCGTCGAGGTCACCGGGGAGAGCAGCCTGACGGCGGCACGCCGGATGACCGGCGAGGGCCCCGGCAAGGTCGCCGTGCTGAGCTACGCCTCCGCCCGCAATCCCGGCGGCGGATACCTCAACGGCGCCCAGGCCCAGGAGGAGGCGCTGTGCCGGGGATCGGCCCTGTACGCCACCCTGCTGCGCGTCCCGGACTACTACGCCCACCACCGCGCCGAACGCAGCGCCTTCTACACCGACCGGGTGATCCACTCACCCGGAGTGCCGGTGTTCCGCGACGACCGGGGACGGCTGCTCGACACCCCCTGCACCGTGGGCTTCCTGACCTCCCCGGCGCCCAACGCCGGTGTCATCCGCGACCGCACCCCCGAGGAGGCCCACCGCATCCCCGCCGCGCTCGCGTCCCGGGCGGAGCGGGTGCTGGAGGTCGCGGCGGTGCGCGGGTACCGCAGGCTGGTGCTGGGCGCCTGGGGCTGCGGTGTGTTCCGCAACGATCCGGCTCTGGTGGCCGCGGTGTTCCGGGAGCTGCTGCTGGACGGCGGCAGGTTCGCCGGGCACTTCGAGCAGATCGTGTTCGGCATCCTCGACCGGGGCACCAGGCCCGTCACCCGCGCCGCCTTCGACCAGGTGTTCGGTGGCGAGGGGGCGCAGGACCCGGCCGGGCCGGGCCGCTACCTCCAGTCGTAGCGCTCCCGCAGCCGCCCGGCGACCAGCTCGAACCTGTCCCGGTCCAGCGCGCACGCCTCACGCCGCATCCCGTCCTCGTGCAGCCGCAGGACCCGGTCCAGATCGACCCACGACGGACGGCCGGAGCTGTCCCAGGGCCCGGCCCCGAGCGCCACCCACTCACGGTCCTGGTCGTGCTGCTTGCTGGAGAGCTGCACGGCGAGCAGGGTCCCCGCCGCCTCGCGGGCCACCACCAGGACCGGCCGGTCCTTGCCGCGCCCGTCGTTCTCCTCGAACGGCACCCACGTCCAGACGATCTCCCCGGGGTCCGGGTCGCCGTCCCGGTCGGGGGCGTACGAGGTGCGGACCGGCCCCACGTCGCGCGGGTCGGCCTCCGCGGTGGCGGTCGGGCCGGATCGGCCCGGGAAGTCCGCCGAGTTGTCGATGCTCTGTTCACGGTGCTGGATGGTCATCCCCACACCGTAGGACCTGTCCGCCCGATTCCGTGGAGCGGGGCCGGTGCCGCCCTGGACGGGGGCGCGCACCGGCCGCCCCCGGGCCGATCAGGAGGCCGGGCCGCCCTCCTGAGCCCCCGTCACCGCGATCCGCTCGCACGGCGGCGCCGGGGCGGCCGGTGCCACCCCGTTCACCTTGGGCGCGGGCTCCTCCGGACCGCCCCGGCTCATCGTCGCCAGCAACTGCCGGGCCAGCCCCAGGCCCCGGAGCGTACCCACGCACCACGGGTCTGGAAGACTGCCGGACGCCATGAGCCAGTTACCGAACCAGCCCACCGAACGCCCCGTCCCCACCAGCGCCGACGTCGCACGGCGCGCCGGGGTCTCCAGGGCCACCGTCTCGTACGTGCTGAACAACAACGCCTCCGTACGGATCAGCGACACCACCCGCCGCCGGGTCAGGGAGGCCGCCACCGAACTGGGCTACGTGCCGCACGCCGCGGCCCGGAGCCTGCGCGCCGGGCACACCCGCATGGTGCTGCTGCCCACCGTGAACCTCCCGGCCTCCCCGCTCCACCACCGCTTCTTCCACGAGCTGGAATCGGGGCTGCGCCGGCTCGAATACACCGTCGTCCAGTACGGCAGCACCGGTCTGGACCCCGACGACGCACCCCGGGCCTGGGCCGAGCTCCGCCCGGTCGCCGTCATCGCCCCCGGCACGATCGACCTGACCCCGCACGGCATATCCGTGCTCCGCCGGTCCGGGGCCAAGGCCGTGATCACCCTCGGGCCCCGGCCGGTGCCGGGCGCCCACGCGCTGGTCATGGACCAGCGGGAGGTCGGCGCCTGCGCGGTGGGACACCTGCTGGAGGCCGGGCGGCGCCGCATCGGTGTGGTCATGCCCGAGGACCGGGGGCCCGGCCTGTTCGCCGAACCCCGGCTGACCGGTGCCCGGCAGGCCGCCCTTCCCCACGGGGCCCGGGTGGAACCCCTGCCGCTGCGGTACGACGAGGAGTCGGCGGCCGGGCTGGCCGCCCGCTGGCGCACCCTGGACCTGGACGGTGTGTTCGCCTACAACGACGACTACGCGATGCTCCTGATGCGGGCCCTCCAGGACGCGGGCATCGACGTGCCGCGCGAGACGGCCGTGATCGGTGCCGACGACCTGATGCTGGGCAGGCTGCTGCGCCCCAGGCTCAGCACCGTTCGCATGGAGCTGGCCACGGCGCAGCCACTGGCGGACCTGGTGGACCGGCTGGTACGGGATCCCGGTGGCACCCCGGAACACCACGACCTGCTCCGGGTCAGCGCCGTCCGGCGCGAGTCCGCCTGAGGCGCCGGGCCCGGCCGCGACGGCCGGACCGCACCGTGCGGCAGCGCGGCAACGTGCGGACCGCGTGCCGCATGCCTAGCGTCATGACCATGAGCCATCCGCAGAGCTACGAGATCCTGCTGGTCCCCGGATTCGCCGAGGACACCACCGACGCCCCCGGACCCGGCGGCGTCATCCGCTCGGCGGTGGTGTCGGCCACCGGCGAGACGGGGGCATCCGGCTACCCCCGGTACTCCGGCGAAGGCATCGTCGCGGACATCGACCCCGCGACGCGCTCGGTCGAGGCCCTGCTGGTCGACGGGGCCGAGCTGTCCTACGGCCTCTCGGCCCGGGTCCGGGAGCGGGACACCGGGACCGGCGCCGACAGCTGAGGCCGCGCCCCGGCACAAGGGTGAGGGCCCGACCGGCCGCAGCCGGTCGGGCCCTCACCTCGCCGCACGAGGCGATCGGGACGTACGCGCCCCGGGTCGTGTTTCGGAAGCCCCGCCTGCCCGGGGGTGTCCGGCACGCACGCTCACCGCGTTGTCGGGATCGCACGCACCCGCCGCCCGGGCCTGCCCCCCGGGCAGACGACGCTACTTTCCGAACACGCCCCTAGTCCTGCCCCTTCTGCTCCTGCTCGATGGACTTGCGCACCTCGTCCATGTCCAGCTTCCGCGCCTGCCCGATCACGTCCTCCAGCGCCGCCTCCGGCAGCGCCCCGGGCTGCGCGAACACCGCCACGTTCTCCCGGACGATCATCAGCGTGGGAATGGACTGGATCTCGAAGGCCGCCGCGAGCTCCTGCTGCGCCTCCGTGTCGACCTTGGCGAAGACCAGGTCGTCATGGCGCTCCGAAGCCGCGTCGTAGACCGGCGCGAACTGCCGGCACGGGCCGCACCAGGAAGCCCAGAAGTCGATCAGGACGAAATCGTTCCCACTGACGACCTGATCGAAGTTTTCCTTGGTGAGCTCAACGGTGCTCATTGTCTGCTACCTCTTCCTGTGCCCGCTCGGACCTGTCCGAACAACGGTGCCTGCACCTGCCCTATTCCGCCTGCCCATGTGGCCGCGGCGCACACCCGCGACGAGACTGGCCCCATGACAGATGCTTCCCAGAACGCCGAGTACGACGTCGTGGTGATCGGAGCGGGCCCGGTGGGCGAGAACGTCGCCGACCGGGCGCGGGCCGCCGGGCTGAGCGCCGCGGTGGTGGAGGTGGAGCTCGTCGGCGGCGAATGCTCCTACTGGGCCTGCATGCCCAGCAAGGCCCTGCTGCGCCCGGTGGTCGCCCGCGCCGACGCCCGCCGCGTCCCGGGCCTCGCCGACGCCGTGCAGGGGCCGCTGGACACCGCCGCGGTCCTCGCCCACCGCGACGCCTACGCATCGCACTGGAAGGACGACGGCCAGGTCGCCTGGCTGGAGGACATCGGCGCGGACCTCTATCGCGGCCGGGGCAGGCTCACCGGCGAGAAGGCGGTGTCCGTCACCGCTCCCGACGGCACCGAGCACCGGCTCACCGCCCGGCACGCCGTCGCCGTCTGCACCGGCAGTCGCGCCGTCGTGCCCGGCCTCCCCGGCGTCGAGGGGGCCCGCCCCTGGACCAGCCGGGAGGCGACCAGCGCCAAGAAGGTGCCGGGCCGGCTCGTGATCGTCGGCGGCGGGGTGGTCGGGGTGGAGATGGCCACCGTCTGGCAGGCTCTCGGCGCCCGGGTGACGATGCTGATCCGCGGCGACGGGCTCCTGCCGAAGATGGAGCCCTTCGCCGGTGAACTGGTCGGGCAGGCCCTCACCGAGGCGGGCGCCGACATCCGCACCGGAGTCTCGGTCGCAGCCGTACGGCGCCCGGTCCCCGACGGCCCGGTCACCGTGGAGTTGGCGGGCGGTGGACACATCGAGGCCGACGAGGTCCTCTTCGCCACCGGACGGGCCCCGCGCACCGACGACATCGGACTGGAGACGGTGGGCCTGACGCCCGGCTCCTGGCTCGGCGTCGACGACAGCTGCCGCGTCGAGGGCACCGACTGGCTCTACGCGGTCGGTGACGTCAACCACCGGGCGCTCCTCACCCACCAGGGCAAGTACCAGGCGCGCATCGCGGGCGCCGCGATCGCCGCCCGCGCCGCCGGCACGCCTCCGCTGGAGACCGGCCGCTGGGGCGCCCACGCGGCCACCGCCGATCACGCGGCCGTCCCCCAGGTCGTCTTCACCGACCCGGAGGCCGCCTCGGTGGGCCTCACCCTCGCCGAGGCCGAGCGGGCCGGGCACCGGGTACGCGCCGTCGACCAGGACCTCGCCGCGGTCGCCGGCTCCGGCCTGTACGCGGACGGTTACCGGGGCCGTGCCCGCATGGTCGTGGACCTCGACCGGGAGATCCTGCTCGGCGTCACCTTCGTCGGGCCCGGCATCGGCGAGCTGCTGCACTCCGCGACGATCGCGGTCGCGGGCGAGGTCCCCGTCGAGCGGCTGTGGCACGCCGTCCCCTCGTACCCGACGATCAGCGAGGCCTGGCTGCGGTTGCTGGAGGCGTACCGGGACGCGTAGGCCCCCCATCGTCCGGACCGGACCGGGGGCGGTCAGGAAGGCCCCGGCGCCGCTCGGGACGGCGGCGGACACCCACCGGGCGTGTACCGTCCCCGGCCGCCACTCGTTCGACCGGTGCGTGTGCCATCTCCCCGCACCGGTCGCCGAACTCGACGGTCGGCGCGGGGAGATGGACCGGGTCCGGCCGTACGGTCAGGCGGGAGGCCGGAGATCGCTGGTGGTGACCCGCACATGGTCGACGACGAGCTGTTGCGGGAAGGAGGTGCCGCCGTCCGGGTCGCCCGGCCAGTAGCCGCCGACCGCGAGGTTGAGGATCAGGAAGAAGGGCTTGTCGAACACCCAGGTGTTGCCGCCGAGATCGGCGGGCGTACGGCGCTGGTAGACGTTGCCGTCCACCGACCAGGTCACCGAGCCGGGCGCCCAGTCGACGGCGAAGGTGTGGAAGTCGTCGGCGAACGCCTGGCCGTTGGGCAGGGTGTAGGCGGCGCCGATGCCGCCGGAGCCGGAGTAGCCCGGGCCATGCAACGTGCCGTGGACCGTGGACGGTTCGAAGCCGACGTTCTCCATGACGTCGATCTCGCCCGAGTTCGGCCAGCCGACCTGGCCGATGTCGTCGCCCAGCATCCAGAACGCCGGCCACATGCCCTGACCCCGCGGCACCTTCATCCTGGCCTCGACGTGCCCGTACGTCTGGGTGAATTTGCCGGAGGTGTTCAGCCGCGCGGAGGTGTACTCGCACGTCCCGTACCAGCACTGGTAGTTGTTCGGGTTCTCGCGGCGCGCGGTGATGACCAGATGGCCCTGGCCGTCGAGCGCCGCGTTGCTGTTGCCGGCCGTGTAGTACTGCCGTTCATGGTTGTTGACGTTGTCGCCGGTCTCGATCTGCCACTTGGCACCGTCCACGGCGGCGCCCGCGGGGCCGTCGAAGTCATCGGTGAACGTCGCGGCCGCGACCCGTGGTCCGGGCACTCCGGCCGCGAGACCGGAGGAGGCCGGGACGAGGGCGAGCGCGGACAGCGCGCAGAACGCGGAGAGCAGGAGGCGGCGGGGGAGACGGGGGCGGGGAGAGGTCATGGGGGGTCCTTCCCGTGCGGAACTGAAGGCCGGGCCGTGCCATGCGTACGACACGCGCCCGTTGTGGGGGAGCAGGGAGAGGTTTTGGTTCCGTATGCGATTGAAGAAGTGAACCAACACCGTGTCAAGACCTTGGTACAGACCACACTTCTTGCATTCACCCGTCCGTGGAACGGGTCGTGCCGCGGCCTTCCCGGCCGTCGGGCGCCGTGTCGTCGGGCGGCCGTGACGATGCCAGGGCGTCGCCGCCGGGCAGGGTCAGCCGCCCGGCGCCGGCGCGAGCGGCTGTCCGCACCGCAGGTTCCACCGGCCGGACCTGCCGCTGAGCCCGGTCAGGGTGAGCGGGGGGACGTCCAGCCGCCAGAACGCCTCCGGCGGCAGGGCGAGTGCTCCGACGATCAGCGCCCGCACCACCGCGGGCTCGACGACCGCCAGCACGCGGTGGTCCCCGCGCTCCCCGGCCGGGGCCGGCGTCTCCAGCCAGCGCCGGGCCCGGGAGCAGAGCTCCAGGAGGGACTCGCCGCCGTGGGGGGCCGCCGAAGGGTCGGTGAGCCACTCCGACACCGCCGCCGGTTCGGCCGCGCTCACCTCTTCCAGCCGTCGGCCGCTCCACCGGCCCATGTCCCAGCCGCCGAGGGCCGGTTCCGGAGCGGCGTGCAGGCCCAGCGCGTCGGCGGTCCCGGCGCACCGCTCGGACGGCCCGCGCAGCTGCCGGTCGGCGGGGGGCACCGCCGGGGCGGCGGACCGGGCGCGGCCGGCCCCGGCCGCGTCCAGCGGCGCGTCGCCGTCGAAACGCGCCTCGCGCAGTGCGGCGTTGAGCGCCGGTGAGATCAACATCACGTGCACCGTCATGAACCGGTCAACTCCCTGAAGTCTGGCCCCTCGGCTGTGCCCACCATGGCATCCGGGCGGTACGGACCGCCGTCGGCACCATGGCGGCACTACCCGGCGAGCGGTATGGTCACGGCGAACATGACGTAGGTGTGACGGAAGTCCGGTGAGAATCCGGCACGGTCGCGCCACTGTGAACCCGTACCTGTGCGGGAAGTCAGACCCAGCACCCACGTCTCAGGCACCACGATCGGGACGCGTGTTCCCACAGGAGGTTCTGCCATGGCACAGAGTGCTGCCCCGGCCACCGCCGTACCGGCCATCACCCCCATCTCCCTGAAGGCCATCGCCCCCTGGGCCGTCTTCTTCGGCATCCTCATGCTGGTCCTGCTCTACTTCGTCGGCGCCGAGCAGGGGGCCACCGCGGTCATCTCCGGCGAAGGTGTCCACGAGTGGGTCCACGACGGCCGTCACCTCCTCGGTTTCCCCTGCCACTGACGTACCGTCCGATCCAGGGGAAGCCCCATGAACTCCATATCTGTCAGAGCCCTCCTCGTCCGCGGCATGCTGGCCGGTCTCGCCGCGGGCGTGCCGGCCCTGCTCGTCGCCTATTTCCTCGGTGAGTCGCGCGTGGACGCGGCCATCGCCCTGGAGGAGGCGCACAGCCACCACCACGACGGCGGCGAGGAACTGGTCAGCCGCGCCATGCAGTCCACCGCCGGTCTCGCCACCGGGGTACTCGTCTTCGGCGTGGCGGTCGGCGGCATCGCCGCCCTCGTCTTCTGTTACGCCCTCGGTCGGATCGGCAGGTTCGGGCCCCGGGCCACGGCCGCGCTGATCGCGGGCGCGGCCCTGCTGGCGGTGTACGTCGTGCCGTTCCTGAAGTACCCGGCCAACCCGCCGGCCGTCGGCAACCCCGACACCATCGGCAGGCGTACCGCCCTGTTCTTCCTGATGGTCGCCCTCAGCGTGCTGCTGGCCGTCGCCGCGGTCATCCTCGGCAGGCGCCTGGCCCCCCGTCTGGGCAACTGGAACGCGACGGTCGTGGCGGCCGCCGCCTACGTTGTGGTGATCGGGATCTCCTATGTGTTCCTGCCCTCGTACAACGAGGTCGGAAAGGACTTCCCGGCGGCGCTGCTGTGGGAGTTCCGGCTGAGCACCCTCGCCGTGCAGGCCACCCTCTGGGCGACGTTCGGGCTCGTCTTCGGCGCCCTGACGGAACGGCTGCTCGTGCCGGGGACCGGCACCGTCGCCACCGGGAACGGCGCCGCGGACCGGGCGGCCACCGCGGCCGGCTGACCGGCTCGACGCCCGCCGACGGGCTGGTGATCGGAACCCCGCCGGGACGCCCCGGCGGGGTTCCGGCGTTCCACCGGACGCCTCGCCGCAAGGCCGGTGGCGCGCCGGCTCACTCCTCGGTACGCGGGTCCAGATCGATCCGGTAGTACGCCAGCTTCTCGTCCTCCCGCACCAGGCGCATGCCGACGGCCTCCATGACGCGCCGGGACGCGATGTTGTCCAGGTCGGCGTCCCCGTGCACCCGGCGCACGCCCTGATCGCGGGCGAACCGCAGCAGCGCGCGCAGCGCCTCGGAGGCGTAACCCGCCCCCCGGACCGAGGGGACGAGGCCGCAACCGATCGTGACGGCTCCCGTGGCGTCCGGCGGGCCGTGGAACCCCATCCCGCCGATCACCAGCCCGTCCTCGCGGCGGCGTATCTCGTACGAACCGAAGGGGCTCGGATCGCCGCTGCGCGCGCAGGTGTCGAGGAAGCGCTCGGCCGCGGCCCGCTCGCTGGCGGAGGGGTAGCCCGGCGCCCAACGCGCCCCCTCCTCGGGTGCGCCCGCCACGACGCGCAGTGCGTCGGAGGCGTTCGTCGGGTGGAGGAGGAGGCGCGGGGTTTCCAGGTCCGTCATGAGCGAGTGGACTATCGCGCGGGGGAGCCCGGTCGCATCCGAATTGGTGTTAACGGCGCTAACGTAGCGATGTTAGCGTTGATAACGTCCGGCTGGTTTCCCTGCCGGCCGCCCGAGAAGGGAGCACCGTCATGGGTGAGCAGCAGCCCGTCACCGAGCGCGAGCGTCGCGTGGCGATCGTCACCGGAGGGTCACGGGGCATCGGCCGCGAGAGCGCCCGGCGGCTCGCGGCCGACGGATTCGCCGTGGTCATCAACTACGCGGGCAACCACGCCGAGGCCGAGTCGGCGGTGGCGGCGATCACCGGAGCGGGCGGGCAGGCTGTCGCCTTCCGCGCCGACGTGGCCGACGAGTTCGCCGTCCCGGCCCTCTTCGATCTGGCGGAGCAGACCTTCGGCGGCGTCGACGTGGTGGTGCACGCGGCCGGTGTGATGACCCTGGCGCCCCTGGTCGACACCGATCTGGACGCGCTGGACCGGATGCACCGCACCAATGTCCGCGGGACGTTCGTCGTCGACCAGCAGGCGGCCCGCCGCCTGCGCAGGGGCGGAGCGATCATCAACTTCTCCAGCTCCGTACTGTCGCTCGCCCTGCCCGGCTACAGCGCCTACGCGGCGACCAAGGGCGCCGTCGAGGCCATGACGCTGGTCCTGGCCCGGGAGCTGCGCGGACGTGACATCACGGTCAACGCCGTGGCACCCGGTCCCACGGCGACCGACCTGTTCCTGGACGGCAAGGACGAGGAGACCGTCGCGAGGATGGCCGCCCAGGCGCCGCTGGAGCGGCTGGGCACGCCGCAGGACATCGCCGAGGTGGTCTCCTTCCTCGCCGGTCCGGCCCGCTGGGTCAACGGCCAGGTGCTGCGCGCCAACGGCGGCATCGTCTGAACCGCCCCGCCGTCCCGCCCGTGCCCGGGGCCCGTCGGGGCGCGCTTGATAGCGTCCGTGCGATGAGCACACGAGCACGCATCCTCGATGTGGCGGCGCGGCTGGTCGCGGAGTCGCCGGACGGGGACATCTCCACCCGGGCCGTGTGCGAGGCCGCGCAGGTGGGCGCCCCGGCCCTCTACCGTCACTTCGGCGACAAGGAGGGACTGCTGTCGGCGGTGGTGGACCACGGCTTCGACGCGTACCTCGCGACGAAGCGGGAACGCGGCGGGAGCGCGGACCCGGTCGAGGACCTGCGCCGGGGCTGGGACGGCCATGTGGAATTCGCCTTGCGGAACCCGAATCTGTACCGGCTGATGAACTCTCCCGCCATGCGCACCCCGCCCGCCTCGGCCCTGGAATCCCACCGGATCCTCACCGGGGACCTGGAGCGTGCCGCGGCCGCCGGCAAGCTGCGTCTGGCCCCCGGGCCGGCGGCCCGGATGGTGATGTCGGCCAATGTGGGCGTGGCGCTGATGCTCGTCGCCCGCCCCGCGACCTTCTCCGACGACGGAATGTCGCACCGGGTGCGCGACGCCGTGCACGCCGCGGTCCTCACCCCGGAGGCGTTCGGCGCGTCCCCGGGGGAGGCGGCGGCGGACGGTCCCCGCGGCCCCGGGCCCGCGGAGTCCGGACCGTCCGTGGCGGCCACCGGGCCCGAGCCGCGGCGGCCCGTGCCGTCCGCCGGGCCCGGACCGTCCGTCCCGTCCGCCGCGGTCCGGCTGAACGCGCTGCTGCGGCGGACGCCCGCCCCGTCGCTCAGCCCGGCCGAGGGCGCTCTCCTGACGGAATGGTTGGACCGCCTGTCGAACGCCCCGGGCACGGGCTGAGGGAACCCGTCAGCGGGATCTCCCCGGGCGTCGAGGACTTCCGGGCTCACCCGGCGGCGGGCCCCCGCGGGTCCGTCCGGCCGGGGTCGGCGTCGAAGTCGCCGGAGAGGGCCGCCGCCATCCGCAGATGCCCGGCCGCCTCGGCGCCGCGCCCCTGGCGTTCGAGCGTGCGGCCCAGCATCAGCCGCGCGTAGTGCTCCACCGGATCGAGCTCCAGCACCGCGCGCAGTTCCGCCTCCGCCTTGCCGAGCCGCGCCGAGTGGTAGTAGGTCCGGGCCAGCAGCAGGCGGGGGGACACCTGCTCCGGGACCTCCGCGACCAGCCCCTCCAGGATCCGGGCCGCCGTCATGTACTCCTTCGCCCCGAAGAACATCTGCGCACGGTCCCAGCGGTCGGCAGACGTACCGAACTCGAAGTAGGTGTCGCTCACTCGGCCTCCTCCTGGGTGGGCCGCCCGGGGTGCGCCCGGCTCGGTCCCGCTTACGGCCCGGCTTCCGCCAGGCCCTCCTGCACCCTCCGCAACAGGGCCCAGTGGTTGAATATTCCACTAAATTGTCGGCGTGGGTACCGGTGCCCCGGCCCGGCCCGCGCATAGGTTGAGCGCCATGAGCAATCTCGATCGCCAGGCCGCACTCTCCGTCTGCGGAGGACGTGGCTTCGTCGTCGCCGAGCCCGTGCGTGAACTCCTCACTCCCCGCCGGGTCCGACTGGGCGAGTCCACCGAGGTCCGCAGACTGCTGCCCAACCTGGGCCGCCGGATGATCGGCGCCTGGGCCTTCGTCGATCACTACGGCCCCGACGACATCGCGGGCGAACCCGGGATGCAGGTGCCGCCCCACCCCCACATGGGTCTGCAGACGGTGAGCTGGCTCCACGACGGCGAGGTCCTGCACCGGGACAGCCTCGGCAGCCTGCGCACGATCCGCCCGCGCGAACTGGGGCTGATGACCTCCGGCCGGGCCATCAGTCACTCCGAGGAGAGCCCGAGGGCCCACCCGAGGCTGCTGCACGGCGCCCAGCTCTGGGTCGCCCTGCCGGACGCCCACCGTCATGTCGAACCACACTTCCAGCACCACACCGACCTGCCGACGGTCACGGCGCCCGGCCTCACCGCCACCCTGATCCTGGGCGAGCTCGACGGCGCCGCCTCGCCCGGCACCGCGTACACCCCGATCGTCGGCGCCGACATCGCGCTGACCGCCGGCGCCGAGGCCCGGCTGCCGCTCGAACCCGACTTCGAGTACGCGGTGCTCTCCATGTCCGGCCGGGCCGAGGTCGACGGCGTGCCCGTGCTTCCCGGATCGATGCTCTATCTCGGCTGCGGCCGCACCGGCCTCCCCCTGCGCGCGGACACCGACGCGGGCCTGATGCTCCTGGGCGGCGAGCCGTTCGAGGAGGAGATCGTCATGTGGTGGAACTTCATCGGACGGTCCCAGGAGGAGATCGAGGAGGCCAGGCGGGGCTGGATGGAGGGCTCCCGCTTCGGCGAGGTGAAGGGCTACGACGGCGACCGGCTGACCGCTCCCGAACTGCCGCCCGTCGCCCTCAAACCGCGGGGGCGGGTGCGCTGATTCCGGGGCGTACGGCCCGCGTTGTAGGGTTCCGTACATGTTTTCCGCCGCTAAGCCTCCCCGGCTCGGCGGACTCTGGCGGTCGACGGAGTCGGGTGTCGCCTACGCCCCGCAGCGACCGGCCGAGCTCCGGCGGGCACGGAACAGAGCCACGCTGCTCATCGTGCTGGCGTGCCTGATGGCGGTCGCCGCGGTCGCCATGTGCGGCACCGCGGTGGCGCACTGGGGCGACACGTACATGGAGATGCCCCATCGGTACGGCGAGCCCGAACGGTCCCGCCCGATCGTGGTGCTGGGGCTCGGCCTGCTGCTGCTCGTGTCCGCCTCACTGGCCGTGATCGGTGCGCGCATCCTGCGCAGACCCAGGATGCCCACGGTCGAGCTCACCCCGACGGCGGTGCGGTCCCATATGTACGGTGCCGTCGAGGTGCCGTGGGACGAGGTCGTGGGCACCCGGGTGGCCGAGGGGCCGCGCCTCGACCTCGCCCGTCCGGCGAGCAGCTACCGGATCACCGGACGGGAGCGGAGCGAGGACAACGAGACCTCGCTCCGCCTGTACGCCCCGTCCTCCGACCTGCTTCCGCTCCTGGCGTGGCTGCGGGAACATCCCGAGGCCCGTACGACGGTGCTCGCGCCGTGGTCCGACCGACTGGCCGTCAGGAACGGCGACGAGGAGAGGTGACGTGTCCCATGGGCGGACGGTTGTTCACCGTGGGCGAGGGTGTCGAGGTCCCCGTTCCCGCGCCCGGGGAGGTGTGGGCCGTCGGCGCGGTCGTCCTCGGCCGGGACGGCAGGGCATTCGCGCAGAAGCGGAGCCCGGACCGCCGTCTCTTCCCCGACACCTGGGACGTCGTGGGCGGTCACGTCGAGGCCGGTGAGTCCCTGCTGGACGCCCTCGCCCGGGAGATCGAGGAGGAGACCGCCTGGCGCCTGCGCCATGTGCGGCGGTTCCTCGGCACCAGCGACTGGACCGGCGACGACGGCGCGGGGCTCCGCCACGAGGCCGACTACCTCGTCGAGGTCGACGGAGACCTGGACCACCCGGCCCTGGAGTGGTCCAAGCACTCCGCCTACGGCTGGTTCGGCCCCGGCGACCTCGCCCGCCTGAAGCACAACCGCCTGCCGGGTGAGTTCCTGGTCCACGACCTGATCGCCCGCGCCCTGCGGGAACACCCGGACACGGCCCAGGACTTCACGCCGTGCTCGGCGTCCGCGCCGGCGCGGGACCGGGAGTGAGACGCAGGTGTCCGGCGCGGTGCAGGCCGGTCAGGGCGGCGGCGCAGGCCAGGCCGAGCGCGGACAGCGCGGTCCAGGGCAACCAGGGCGCCCCGGCGCGGTCGGCCAGGTCGAACAAGCCGCCCACGGCGAGGTTCCCCGCCGCGACGGCGACGCCCGCCACGGTGCTGTAGGCCCCGTAACAGGTGCCGACCAGGCGCTGTCCCGAAAGACGGACCAGGGTGTCCATCTCGAACGGGTACAGCAGCGCCGCCCCCGCGGCCAACAACGCCGCGCATGCCACCAGCTCCCCGAGCCCGAGCACGGCACCCGGCCCATGGACGCGGTGGTGCGGGCCGGGCAGCAGGGGCAGGAAGGCGGCGCCCATCACGGCCAGGCCGAGCGCGATCGCCTTCGGCGGGTCCAGCCGCTCCCTGGCCCAGTCCGTCAGCCGGACCTGACCGGCGACCGCGACCAGGGCGGAGACGGCGAAGACCACGCCCATGGCGGTACCGCTGTCCTCGTCCAGCAGGGTCCGGGCCCGGAGGGGCAGGGCGAGGTACGTCTGGAAGGCCAGCAGGTAGGAGCCGGCCATCGCGAAGGAGAACAGGACGAACGGCCGGTTGCGCAGGATCGTCCGCCAGTCCGCGCCGACGCCCCGCCATCCGCTCGTACGCTCCGGGTCCGGTGCCGGACGCCGGGCCGGGAGGGCACGGGCCTGGACGAGCGCCAGGACCCCGAACACGGCCGCCGACGCGGCGCACACCAGCCGGAAGTCGAGGGCGAGCAGGGCGAGTCCGGCGAGCGGGCCCAGCAGGATGCCCGCCTGGTAGAAGACGTTGAAGGCGGCGAACGCCTCCACCCGGCGCTCCCCGGCCCCCTGGGCGACATAGGCGCGGACGGCGGGGTTGAACAGGGCCCCGGCGAACCCGGTCGCGGCGGAGGCGACGACCAGCGCGGGCACGCTGTCGGCCAGGGCCAGCAGGGCGAACGCTCCGGTCCGCAGCGCGCAGCCGGCCAGGATCATGGGCTTGTAGCCGATCCGGTCGGCCAGCGTCCCGCCCAGCCAGAACATGCCCTGCTGGGAGAGGTTGCGTACGCCCAGGACGAGTCCGACCGCCCATGCCGCCAGGCCGAGGCCGTGGGCGAGGTGGTCGGCGAGGTAGGGCATGAGCATGTAGAAGCCCAGATTGATGCCGAACTGATTGACCATCAGCAGCTGGAGGCCGGGCTCGAAGGAGCGCACCTGGGCGCGCAGCCGCCTCACCGGGCACCCGCCAGCGCCGCCGGGGCGACGGCCGGGCCGGTGACCGTACGGCAGCGGGTCCAGGACGTCACGGCGCGCTCGCCCGGATCGCTGATCTCGTCGGGTTCGTCCGGCAGCGGCACCGCGGTGTCGAGGAGGTGGTGGCCGTGGCACCAGCCGTCGTTGTAGACGGTGTCGAGATAGCGGTGGGGGCCGTCGGGGAAGATCGCGGCGATCCTCGTTCCGGCGGGGTGGGTACGGGCGGCCCATCCGGCGACCATGGCGACCGCGCCGACGCTCCAGCCCCCCGAGGCGTAGTGGTGGCGGGCCAGCGTCCGGCAGGAGCGGACCGCCTCGGCGGGGGCCACCCAGTGGACCTCGCTGAACGCCGGATGGGCGACGTTGCCGGGGTGGATGCTGGAGCCCAGCCCGCGCATCAGACGCGGTGCGGCCGGCTGCCCGAAGATCGTCGAACCGGTCGAGTCCACGCCGATCAGGGCCAGGTCGGGAAAGGTCCGGCGCAGTGCGGCGGAGATTCCCGCGGAGTGACCACCGGTCCCGACGGAGGCGACCAGGAGGTCGACGCGGCCCAATTGGGCGACGAGTTCGGCGGCCAGCGGGGCGTAGGCGGCCACATTGTCCGGGTTGTTGTACTGATCGGGGCACCACGCCCCGGGCAGGGCGGCGAGCAACTCGGCCACCCGATCCCGCCGGGCCTGCTGCCAGCCCCCGGACGGGTGCGGGGCGGTGACGGTCTCGACGCGCGCGCCGTAAGCGGTCAGGGCCCGGCGGATCCCCGGTTCGAGTCCGGGGTCGGTGACCACGGTGACCGGGTGCCCGAAGGTGATCCCGGCCAGCGCCAGGCCCAGCCCCAGGGTGCCGCTGGAGGACTCGACGACGGGGGCGCCCGGGGCCAGGTCGCCGCGCTCCCGGGCGCGGGCCACCATGTGCAGCCCGGGGCGGTCCTTGATGCCGCCGGGGTTGGCGCCTTCGAGCTTGGCCCAGAAGCCACGCCCCGCGTCGGCGAAGGGCTCGCCGATCCAGAGCACCGGCGTGCGGCCCACCAACTCGGAGGGCCTGCGGGCGGACGTCGGGGCAGGGGCGTACGGGGGAACGTTCATGAGGGTGTCACGGCTCCTCGCCCCGGACCGGAAACGGCCGTCGGGGCATCGGGGGATCAAGGGGGCGGACACACGGCGGCCCGGATCCGGCCCGGCCCGGCGAGGGCCGGGGCGGCGGGGAGGGGGCGGGAGCGCCCCGCCCGGGGCGGGCGGCCGTGCCGGTCCTGTCAGGTCCGCGCCACGCACAGGGCCGTGAGGATGCACCGCCCGCCGAGAAGGCCACGACCGGGCGCCCGAGCCGTCCGGCCGCCCGGCAGGGCGCAGGCGGGGGCCGGGGGCCGGACCTCTGCCGGGAGCGCCCCGCCCGGGGCGGGCGGCGGCGGGGCGTCGACGCGGATCCAGTCCGCCGCGTGGTCCGGCTCGGGACAGCACGGCGCCGGATCGGGAGTCGAGGTCGTCGCCGGATCGGGAGCAGAGGTCGTCGCCGGAACGGAGGGGGCGGCCGCCGACACCGCGGCCGCCGACATCGCGGTCATCGGATCGTGATGGGCGCCGAACGCCGGGCCGTGGCTGTGCGCGCAGCCCAGGAGGTGGAAGGCCACCCAGAGCAGCACGAGGAGCACGCCACTGTCCCACCTGCGGCGATGTGCCGGGGGGAACGACGCCGCACCGATCATTGACTCAAAGTACCCAACTGGACACACAAAGTCACACCAGTGGATCGGCCCGCCGTCACGCGCCCCGGCGGTGTCGGACGGCGGCGCCGCCGTAAATCGCGCGTCAAAGGGCGTACGTGCGGGATCAAGGGGCCGCTAACGAGGACGTCCGGCCCGGCGGGAGCGGCATAGCGTCGTGCCGTGCCATGGACGTGGCGATGCGCCAGCCGTCCCGATCCCACGAGGAGTGCCATGAACGACAACCGGCGTACCGAGGACCCCGCCCCCCTCCAGGAGGACCCCGATCCGCTTCAACCGGACCGGGCCGGCGCCCTGTTCGTTCCGGTCAGGCCGGGGCCGGCGGGCTGCTGCGCCCGCCTCTTCCGTACGCCGCTCGGCGTGCGTACCGCCGTCGCCTTCACCGACGAGCGGCAGCTGATCCGCACGCTCGGACGGCGCCAGGCCTGGGTCCGGCTCGCCGAGCCCGCGGTACGCGCCCTCGTCGCGCCCCTGGGAGTCGTCGAACTCGTCGTCGACCCCCGGCTCGCCGTCCCGGGCCCCGGCACCGCCCCCGGCGGCCGGCGCGCCCACCGTCCGGTCCCCGCGCCGCAGCGCGCACGCCGGGCGGTCCGCAGGCCACGGCCGGCCGAGGCGGTACGCGCGCCCGGATCCCCGTCGCTGTCCGCCACGTCGGCCTCCTGACGGGCGGGGAAAACACCATGACCACGCCCCTGCCCGCGACGCCGTCATCGACGGTGCGCGATGCCGCCCCCGCACCCGCCACGCCGTCGTCGTCGGTGTGTGATGCCGCCGTCTCGCCCGCAGCATCGGAACCGGCCGTGCCCGATGCGGCCCTCTCGCGTGCGACGCCGGAACCGGCCGTGCCCGGCGCCGACCCCCCGGCCTCCGGCACCGCCGCGAGTCTCTCCGTCTGGCCCGCCTCGGCGCGGCTCGCCTCCCGTGGCGACATCGCGGTCGGCGGTGTCTCCCTCGTCGAGGCCGCCGAGCGGTTCGGCACCCCGGTCTACCTTCTCGACGAGCGCGAGGTCCGGGAGCGCTGCCGTACCTATCTGCGCTCCTTCCCGGACACCGAAGTCGTCTACGCGGCGAAGGCGTTCCTCTGCCGCGCCCTCCTGCGCTGGGTGCGGGAGGAGGGCCTCGGGCTGGACGTCTGCTCGGCGGGCGAGCTGGAGTTCGCCGTGACCACCGGCTTCCCGCCCGGACGCATCGTGCTGCACGGCAACGCCAAGAGCCCCGACGACCTGGAGGCCGCACTGCGCCTGGGCGTCGGGCGCATCGTGATCGACAGCGCGTGGGAGATCGCCCGGCTCGCCGCGCTGGTCCCCCACGGCACCCGCCAGAAGGTCCTGGTGCGTGTCGTCCCGGGCGTGCACGCGGGCGGGCACGCCGCGGTCCGCACCGGCACCGACGACCAGAAGTTCGGCCTGTCGATCACCGACGGAAGCGCTCAGCACGCCGTCGCCCGGATCCTCGACCAGCCACGGCTGGAACTCGTCGGGCTGCACTGCCACATCGGCTCCCAGATCAGCACGGCCAAGCCGTATCTGACCGCGCTGCGGCGGGTCGTCGGCCTGCTCGCCCAGATCCGCCACCAGCACGGCATCGTCCTGCCGGAGCTGGACCTCGGCGGCGGACACGCGGTCGCCTACCGGCCGGGGGAGACCGCGCTCGACATACCGTCCCTCGGTGCCCGCGTCCGCCGGGAACTGGCCACGAGCTGCGCCGCGGCCGGGCTCCCCGTGCCCCGGCTCACGATCGAGCCCGGCCGCGCCCTGGTCGGGCCCGCGGGCGTGGCGCTCTACCGGGTGCTCGCGGTGAAGAGGACCGGCGAACGGACCTTCGTGGCCGTGGACGGCGGGATGAGCGACAACCCCCGGCCGGCGCTCTACGGCGTACGGTACGCACCCCGGCTCGTCGGCCGCCGCTCGACGGCCGCGCCCCGCACGACGACCGTCGTCGGCCGGCACTGCGAGGCGGGCGACGTGCTCGCCGCCGATGCGGCCCTGCCCGGTGACATCCGCCCCGGCGACCTGGTGGCCGTCCCGGTCGCGGGCGCCTACCACCTCTCCATGGCGTCCAGCTACAACGCGGTCGGCCGCCCGCCGGTGGTCGCCGTCGCGGACGGCCGGGCACGGCTGCTGGTCCGACGCGAATCCCTCGCCGACATCGGCGGCCGCGACATCGGTCCGTGAACCCCCGCGCCCCGCGCGCCCGCGCCCCGCGCGCCCGTACCGGAGGGCCGCACCCGGTCAGCGCTGTCCCTTCGGGCCGGTCGCCGCCATGGCCTCGCCCGCCTGGTCGGCCAGGGTCACCGCCACCAGCCGCACCTGCAACGGGGCGGGCTCCGCGCCGGGCGCCGGCGCGAGCATGAACCTGCCGTAGTAGTGCCCGTTGCCGGTCGCACGGAGCTCGATCTCCTCCTGCGGCCAGCCCCTGCGCTCCACGTCCCAGGTCCGCCGCCCGACCACCACGTCACCGTCCTGCTCCAGCCTCGGCGGATGCCCCAGCAGGGTCCCGTACTCGAACCGGCAGCCCTTCAGCCCCAGCAGCCGGGTCAGTTCGCCCCGGACGTGGTCGACCACCGCGTCGGGGGAGGTCGTCGACCCGGCCAGCTGCGCGGTGTCGTGGATGGCGGCCAGATGGCCGGCGTCGGTGATGGCGACCACCCGGAGCCGTCGGGCGCGTGCCGCGAGCTGCGAGACGGCCAGCCCCACGACCAGGAGCAGCACGGCCGTCTGGACGTCGTCGCCGCCGCCGATGGTGAAGCGCTCGTACGGCGCGGTGAGGAAGAAGTCGAACCAGGCCGCGGCCGAGAGCGCGGCGAGCGCACCGGCCACCCGGTTGCCGATCGCGGCCACCGCCACGACGACCACGACGAGGATCAGCGCCGAGTTCGTGGTCGTGAGATCCGTACGGAAGGGCACCAGGAGCCCGGCCACGGCGGCCGGGCCGAGCAGGGCGGCGGCCAGGGCCGCTCCGTCCCGCAGGGGGAAACCGGACATGCCTGCCTCCTGAGGTCTGTCTTCCACGATGCTCCTCCGCCGCCCGAACCGGTAGCGGGGACGCCGCCGGAACGCCCGTGGGGCACCCGGACGGAACCTCCGTCCGGGTGCCCCACGGGTGTGGTGATCAGCGGCGCAGGTCGAGACGGTGCACGCCGCCGTCTACGGTGCCGACGTAGAGCGCGCGGCCGTCGGGGCCCGCGGCCAGTGCGGTGACGTCGGTGTTCTGCAGTCCGGTGGAGATGTTCTGCCAGCTCCGGCCGCCGTCGGTGCTGCGCAGCACGCCGCGGCCGCCCTGCGGGAGGCCGCTGGCCCGGGAGCCGGTGGTCGCCGCGTACCAGGTGTCCTTCACCCGCAGCAGGTCGGAGACATGGACGGCGAGGGTGCCGGTGTCCGCGGCGCGGAAGGTCCGGCCGCCGTCGCCGCTGACGCGTACGCTGTCGCCGCCGACGACCAGACGCCGTCCGTCGAGGGCGATCGCCGAGACCGGGCCGTCGGCGACCTTGGTGACGGTCACCCCGCCGTCGTCCGACCGGTAGAGACCGGAGGTGTTGCCGAGCCACAGGCGCCGCGGATCGGCGGGATCGCCCACGAGGGTGCCGAAGAAGCGGTCGTGGTACAGGTTCTTCCACGTCGCGCCGCCGTCGCTGGTGGCGAACAGCCCCTCGCCCTGAAGGCTCCGGAAACCGACCATCACCCGGTTCGGATCGGCGGGGTGGACCAGCAGCGCCGTCGGCACCTCCGCCGACGTGCCCCGCGTCTGCCAGGTGGCACCGCCGTCACGGCTGCGCTCGACGGTGAACGCGCCGAACCCGGTGCGGCGGACCTTCCAGACCACCTTCGGGTCCTTGGCCGACACGGCGAGCTGCGGGACGCCCACGCCCCGTCCGCCTTCGCCGCCCGACTTGCCCCATTCCGGGTTCGTGACGGGCAGGGCGGTGCGGTAGACCGCGCTGTCGGTGGCCGCGAGCAGCCGCCCGTCACTGACCACGAGGTCGTTGACGGTCAGCCCCTGGACGCCGATCCTCCGGTACCCGGAACCGTCCGCGGCGCCGCGGTAGAGGCCGTCCTGCTCGCTGGAGACGGTGACGGAGCCGTCGGCCCACCGGTCGTAGTCCACCGGCAGCGCCGCGCGCGAGGGCGCCGGCGCCTCGGCCCACGTCCGTCCGTGGTCGCGGCTGAGCCGGCCGGCGCCGGACGTGGTGCTCAGATACAGGTCGCCGCCGGAGGCGGTCAGACGCAGGCCGCCCTCCGTCAGGGGCAGCAGGGTGCTCCAGGTGTCCCCGCCGTCGTGGGAACCGACCACTCCGCGGCCCGGGACGTACACCGCCACGACGGAGGCGTCGACGGCCAGCCCGCCGACGCCCCCGTCGGACGATTCGAAGAGCGGCCGCGCGTCGCCGGGGTTGCCCGAACCGATGGCGGAGCGGGCCCAGACACCGTGATACGTCGTCAGGTACAGGGTGTCGCCCGTGATGGCGGCGTCGGTGACGGCACCGGTGACACCGGTCGGATACGTCGTCCAGTGGTCGCCCGCGTCCGTGCTGACCAGCAGCGCGTCCGAGGTGACCGCGACCAGGGTGCGGGTCCGCTCGTCGGCGGCGAGCGCCGCGACGCGGGTGTCCGGGAAGTCGAGCGTGCGCCAGGTGCGCCCGTTGTCGTCGGTGCGCAGCACGGCGCCCCGGCGACTGCCGTCGTGGACGCTGTTCACCGCGTACCACCAGCGGTCGGGGTTGCCCGCGTCGATAACGAGCGGCCCCGTGCCGTCCGCGACCGGGAGCCGGCCCAACTGGCGCCAGGAGGCGCCGCTGTCGGTGGTCAGCCAGGGGGCGGCCTTCTGGAACTGGGTGAGTACGGCCTGCTTCGGCCGCCCCGGCGCGAGCGCGACGGCACCGGCCTCGCTGTTGGGTCCGACCGGCTTCCAGCGGTCGTCGCGGCTGTCGGCCGGGGTGACCTCGAACGCGCTGGTGCCGGTGAGCAGTTGCCCGGTACCGGCGGTGCCGCGCACCGAGACCCGGTAGGTACCGGCCGTGCCGCCCGTCACCGGGGCGCGGTAGTAGCCGGTGGCGGGGTCGAGGGTGGAGGCGTACCGGACGGCCCTGCCGTGCGGCGGGGTGACGGTGACGACGGGCGGTGCGGCCAGCCGGGTCGGCGGCGCGATGTGCACGGTCGAACGACCGTCGCTCGGGTCGGGTGCGGCCTGGACGGCGAGGTGCCGGACGGCGAGCAGGTAGGGCACCGCGATCACCGGTCCCCGGTCGGGCGTCGCCGTGAGACGGCCGCCGATCTCGGTGTCGGCGGCCGGACGGGCGACGCGCAGGGAGACGGTGACGGTGGCGGTCCGCCCGGCCGGTACGGTGACGATCCTCGGCCAGACCGTGGCCGCGCCGTCGGTCCGCAGCGAGGCCCTGACCGGACGCCTGCCGGGGTTGCGCAGGGTCACCTTCGCGGTGCCACCGACCCGGCTCCGGGACAGATCGGCGAGCCCGAACGACACCGACGGCGGTGCGGCGCTCAGGGTGGCCGAGGCGGCCGCGGCCACATCGAGCCGGCCCGAGCCCCGTGCCGTGGGCCCGGGGGAGGCGAGCGGCTTCGCGGTGCCGATCAGCTCCGCCTTGATCTCGGCGGGCGTCCGCCCCGGGTGCAGCTGGCGCAGCAGCGCCGCGGCTCCGGCGACGTGCGGGGCCGCCATCGACGTACCCGACATGCGGTACTGGCCGGGCCCGTACAGCGACTTGGGCACGGTCGAGCGGATCTCCACGCCCGGCGCGACCAGATCGGGCTTCAGGCCGAAGTCCGGCGCGGGACCGCGCGAGGAGAACGAGGCGATCCTGTCGGTGGTGTCGGTGGAGCGCAGGGTCACCGACACCTTCCCGGCGGCGAGCCGGGAGCTCAGTTCCGTGTACTGGGTCGAGTCGATGCCCATGACGACCAGCCGGTCCATGCGCAGCGAGTCGCCGGAGGCATCGGTCCGCGCGGGCGAGGACGGCACCTGCACCACCCCCGGCTCGGGGTTCACCTCCGGTGGCCGTACCTCTCCCGCTCCGGCGGCGAACACCGGGCCGTCGGCGGACGGCAGACCTGCGAGCACCGCGATCGCGCCGCGCTTCTCCGCCTCCCGCGCCCACTCCACGGCGCTCGCCGTCAGGTACTGGACGTCGGAGGCGACGAGCATGCGGGCCCGCACGATCTTTCCGCGTACGTCACCGGCCCGCTTCCAGTCCTCGGCGGTGCCCTCGCCGACGTCGACGAGGGGCGCGGTGACGGGGTGCTCCGGCGGGTTCGCGGACAGGATGCCGCGGTAGCTCTGGATCAACTCGGGCTTCCTGCCCGCCAGATAGGCGCTCGGCAGCCGCAGGTTGCTGGTCGACGCGCCGACCGAGAGCACGCCGTCGGCCGTGCCGGGCGTGCTGACCGTGCCCGCGCCGGGTCCGTCGTTGCCGGCCGCGGCCACCACGACCACACCCGCCCGTACGGCCGCGGTCGCGGCGCGGCCCAGCGGATCGGTGCCGTCACCGGGGCCGCCGAGGCTCATGTTGATGACATCGGCGCGGTGCGGATTGGCGGGGTCGGAGGCCGCCTCGATCCCCGCGATGATGTCCGAGGTGTAGCCGGAGCCGTCGGCGTCCATGACCTTGTACGCCAGCAGCTCCGCGCCGGGCGCCACTCCGGTGATGCCGCCCTTGGCGGCGGCCTTTCCCGCGACGATGCCCGCGACGTGGGTGCCGTGGCCGTTGTCGTCCATCGGGTCCTCGTCGTCGTTCACGAAGTCGTGCCCGCCGACGACCTTGTGGCCCTTGCCGAGCCCGCCACCGAGGTCCGGGTGGGTGTAGTCCACCCCGCTGTCCAGGATCGCGACGGTGGTGCCCCTGCCGGTGACGCGGTGTCCGGCGGGGTCCTTGCGCTCGTGTACGGCGGGCGCGCCGATCAGCGGCACACTCGCGTCCGTCTTCGTCAGCACCCGGGTGTCGGGGCGGACGGCGGTGACGCCCGGCAGCGAGGAGAGCCGCGCCACCTCGGACGCGGGCACCGTCATCGCCACGGCGTCGATGAGCAGGCCCAGCTTTCGGGTGGCGGAGGGGTGCAGCCCGGCGCGCCTCGCCGAACCGAGGAACGTCTCCTGCCGCGCGTCGAGCGCCCGGCGGGCTTCCCCGACACCGCGGACCGCCTCGGCGGACAGCAGCGATCCACCGGGTGCGGCGGTGACCGCGGGGCTCCCGGACAGTTCGACGAGGACGCGTTGCGCGGGTCCGGGCGCGGACGCGCCGGCGGCGACCGGGGACGCCGCCAGCAGACCGGCGAGGACAACGGCGGCGAGAGCGGCCTGACTCGATCTTCGTGACTTCATTGCCATGCGTAAAGGTCCTACTGGTGAGCGCACTTGCCGCACAACTGATCTTCGTGGCCCATTGCTGCCGCTGGCACCACTGGGCCACGATCCGTCCATGACCCCCGAGACTTCTCAGCTCACCGCGGCAGGCATCGATCCGTTCGACGAGAGCGTCTACCGCGCCGTCCTGACCCGGCGTACGGCGGCCCCCGCCGAACTCACCGCAGACCTCGGATGTTCGGCCGAGCGTGTCGCCAGGGCGCTGGACCGGCTCCGCGACCACGGACTGGTCGGCAGACTCGCCGGCGCCCGCCGCCGGTACGCCGCGATCGAGCCGGGAGCCGCCGTCGAGGCCCTGGTGCGGGCCAGGACCAATGAGCTGGACCGGGTCCGTACGGCGGCCGGTGAACTGTCCCGGCTGTTCGCCGCCGCGCGCACCGGCGCGACCGACGAGGACGAGGTGGAGATCACCACCGGAAGCGAGGCCCTCGGCCGCTGGTTCGTCCGCCTCCAGCAGGAGGCCCATGAGGACGTGATGACCCTGGACCGGCCCCCGTACGCCCTCACCACCTCCAACCCCGTGGAGGCGACGGCGCTCGGCCGCGGCGTGCGCTACCGCGCGGTCTACGCCCCCGAGGCGCTGGAATGGCCGGGCGTCCTCGACGACATCCGCGAGCTGGTCCGGCACGGCGAACAGGCCCGCGTCCTGCCCGGCCTGGGCATCAAGCTCGCCATCGCCGACCGGAAGCTCGCCCTGATGCCGCTCTCCCTCGATCTCGACGACGTGCGGGCCGCGGTGATCCGCCCGTCCACCCTGCTCGACGCCCTCACCGGCTACTGGGAGATGTGCTGGAAGCAGGCCGTACCCCTCAACGCGCCCGCCGAGGACCCCCTCGGCGAGGAGGACCGGCTCGTACTGACCCTCCTGGTCAGCGGTCTCAAGGACGAGGCGATAGCCCGTCAGCTCGGCTGGTCCGTCCGCACCATGCGCCGCCGCATCAGCCGTCTGCACGACCTCCTCGGCGCCGCCAACCGCTTCCAGGCCGGGGTGATCGCGGCCCGCCGCGGCTGGCTGTGACCCCCCGTCCCCGGACGGCGGAGCGTGGATGTGGTCACGGCCGGCGGCCGGTGCCTGCACAATGCGGTGTGTGAGTGATGAAGATCCGTACCTGTGGCTGGAAGACATCGACGGCGAGGCCGCGCTCCGATGGGTGGCCGAGCGGAACGCCGAGACGGACGCGGCACTGGCCGCCGACGCCGGGTTCACCGGCCTCAAGGAGCGCCTGCGGGAGGTGCTGGACGCCTCGGACCGCATTCCCCGCACGGTCCGGCACGGCTCGTACCTCTACAACTTCTGGCGGGACGCCCGGAACGCGCGTGGAGTGTGGCGGCGCACGACCCTGGAGCAGTACCGCAAGGACGACCCCGAGTGGGAGATCCTGCTCGACGTCGACGCGCTCGCCGAGGCGGAGGACGAGAAGTGGATCTGGGCGGGGGCGCAGCTGCGCCACCCCGACCACGGCCGGGCCCTGGTGTGCCTGTCGCGGGACGGCGGTGACGCCGTCGTGGTCCGGGAGTACGACCTCGCCGCCCGCGCCTTCGTCGAGGACGGCTTCCGGGTGGCGGAGGCGAAGACACGGATCGGGTGGATCGACGCCGACACCGTCTTCGTCGGCACGGACTTCGGTCCGGGCTCCCTGACCGACGCCGGGTATCCGCGCACGGTCCGCAGATGGCGGCGCGGCACGCCGCTGGAGGACGCCGCCCAGGTCTTCGAGGCCGACACGGGAGACGTGGCCGCCTGGGCCTGGCACGACACCACGCCCGGATTCGAACGGGACTTCGTCGCCCGGTGGCTGGACTTCTTCCGCAGCGAGATGTTCCTGCTGACCCCGGACGCCACGCTCACCAGGATCGACGTTCCGGACGACGCCACCGCCTACGCCCATCGCGGATACCTGATCGTCGCCCCGAAGTCCGCCTGGCTCGGACAGCCGGCCGGTTCCCTGCTGGCGTTCGACTTCGACGCCTTCCTGGCGGGGGACCGCACCGCGCAGGTGCTTTTCACCCCGGACGAGCGGACGGCCCTCGCGGGGCACTCCTGGACCCGCCACCATCTGCTCCTGGAGACGATGCGGGACGTCAGCACCCGCATCGAGGTGCTCACCCCCGCCTCCGGGGGCGGCTGGACGCGCCGTGCGCTCGCCGACGTCCCCGCGCTGTCCTGCGTCGCGGTCGCGGACACGGATCCGGACGTCTCCGACGAGTACTTCCTCGACGTGTCGGGCTTCCTGCAGCCGTCCACCCTCCACCACGGCCGGGTCGACGCGGACTCGGAGATCCTCAAGCAGGCCCCGGCCCGCTTCGGCACGGAGGGGCTTGCGGCCGAGCAGTTCTTCGCGACCTCCCCGGACGGCACCCGGGTGCCGTACTTCGTGATCGGCCCCGCCGGCGCCCCCGACGGCCCCGGCCCCGCGCTGCTGTACGGCTACGGCGGGTTCGAGGTCTCGCTCACCCCCTCCTACGACGCGGTGACGGGCCGGGCGTGGCTGGAGCGCGGCGGCACCTACGTGGTCGCGAACATCCGGGGCGGCGGCGAGTACGGGCCGGACTGGCACCGGGCCGCGCTCGGCGCGCAACGGCCCCGAGCCTACGAGGACTTCGCCGCCGTCGCCGGGGACCTCGTCGCACGGGGCATCACCACCCCGGCCATGCTGGGCGCCATGGGAGCGAGCAACGGCGGCCTCCTCATGGGCGCGATGCTCACCCGCTTCCCCCACCTGTTCGGCGCCCTCGTCGTACAGGTGCCGCTGCTGGACATGCTCCGCTTCCACAAGCTCCTCGCGGGCGCCTCCTGGACCGCCGAGTTCGGCGACCCGGACTCCGAGGCCGACCGGCCCCACCTCCAGGAGCTCTCCCCGTACCACCGGCTCACCGCGGACCGGGCCTACCCGCCGGTCCTGCTGACCACCTCGACCCGTGACGACCGCGTCCACCCCGGCCACGCCCGCAAGGCCGCCGCCCGGCTGCGCGAGCTGGGGCAGCCGGTCCTCCTCCACGAGAACACCGGCGGCGGCCACGCGGGCGCCGGTGACAACGAACAGACCGCCCACATCGAGGCCCTGGCGCACACCTTCCTGTGGCGCCACCTCGCCCGAGAGCGGGACTGACCGGACGGCGTCGCGCGCTCAGCCCAGGACGACCGGGTTGGCGAGCGCCGCCATCCGCCCGTCGGGGTGGCGCACCTCGACCCGGACGAACGAGGACTCGGCCGGGTCGGTGCGCCAGACGACGGTGCCCGCTCCCGATCCGGGCAGCGACGCGTGGTGCGCCCTTCCCCGCTCGGTGTGGAAGCCGACCGTGCCCGAGGGAACCCCGCGTACACCGACCCGTACCTCGACCGGAGCGCCCCGAGCCTCCAGCCGCTCGCCGACTCCGGCGCTCGCCCCACCGGCCGAGGCGGTGAAGGACAGTTCGACGGCGGCCGATCCGGCGATCCAGCTCCGGCCGGCCCGGATCGCGGCGAGGACCGCTCCGGTGCTCAGTCCGTCGGCGAGCACAACGGTGTGCGGGACGCCGATCTGGCCCTCCAGATGGGCGTCGCTGTTGCCCATCGCCGGACGCCATCGCCCCCGGTGGACGTCCGCGGCCAGTCCGCGTCCCCACTCGGCCAGGGCCGCCTCGTTGTCGGCGTTCCACGGCAGGTCCGAACTCCACCGCCCGTTCCACACCTCCACCGCGTCGAAGCCCTCGTACGGGTACATGAACGTGCCCGAGGCGTACGGTGCGTGCGGATGGGCGGCCACGCACAGCCCACCGGCCCGGTGCACCTCGTCCAGATGGCGGTCGATCCGCTCGTCGCGCAGCCCGTACCGCCAGTCGACCAGCTGTCCGGGGCGGATGCCCAGCGCGAGCCAGTGGCCGGTGCGGGTGGTGACCTCCTCGCCGAGGATCACCAGCAGGTCGTCGCCCGCGCAGGGGGTCCAGGCGCTGTGCGCCCCGGCCGTGTTGTGTTCGGTGGTGGCCAGGAAGTCCAGCCCCGCCGCGCGGGCGGCGGACGCGAGCCGGTCCGGCGTCAGCGTGCCGTCCGAGTGCACCGAATGCACATGGCAGTCGCCCCGGTACCAGCCGCGACCCCTGCCCGCCACCCGCGTGGGCGGGAATTCCTGCTCGGGCATCCGTTCCTCCTGCTGTCTCGACGCGGACCCGCTGCTCCGAGACTGCCCAGGCGGTGCCACCTCATGGGCGCCGGGGCGGGCCACTTGCCGATCCGGCCCGATCGAGACGAAAGAACCGGGGTCCTTCTCCCTGAAAGTCCACGGGCGCCGGGAGATCGCGAGTCCGAGGGGTTCATGGCCATCGGGTTCGCCCCGGCCCGCCACCCCCTTTTTTTCCTGATACCGGCAGTGTGCCGGCGGGCTCGGCAGACGGTGGGGACCACCGGGACGGTGCAGCCGATGTCTCCATCAGCGCCGGCTGCCGCCAGAACGTGAGGCAAGGATGTGTTCCCAACTGCCGTCCACGGCCCAGCTGATCAGGCGTATGTGAGCAGTCCGGAACGAGCCGAGCTCGTCCGGCAGGTCTCGCCGAGGCGCGTACGTGCGGTACTTCCACGCGACGGCTTCCACGGTTCGGCGGTGGTCGGCCCGTCACCGGCCGCGGGGACCGGATCGGTCGGCATCGGCGGTTCGATGTGACGGCCTGGAGCCGGCTGCGGGGTTGGACGGGGGCCGGCGTCTGGCCACGCCTGGACGCCGCCCTGCTGACCGAGCTGTTCCGCGCCGAAGAACGGTTCACGGTCTCGGGCATGCCCGAGACCGTGCTGCGTAAGACCGGCGGCATCGAGACGACCCGCGTCGGCGGGCGGCTCAGCCTGATTCACGGGTGCGCCGCCGCGGTCGTCGCTGCCCAGGTGGCCAGCAGTTGCAGGCGCTCGGCAGTGGGGGAGGAGGGCTCGGCGATGTACGCGGACAGGGTGATGGAGGGAGAGGAGTCGAGGGTCAGTTCCTCGAAGCCCAGGATGAGCTCTCCGACCTGGTGGTGGTGGAGGGTCTTCCTGCCCGCGCGGTGGACGCCGACATCGTGAGCGGCCCAGCGGGTTCTGAAGTCGGTGCTTCGCGTGGACAGCTCGCCGACGAGCTGTATCAGCTGCTTGTCGTGCGGTGTCGCGCCGGCCTGGGCACGGAGGATGCGCACGCACGCGGCTGCCGCGTCGTCGAGGTCGTCGTAGAACCTGGCCGCGGCGGGGTCGAGGAAGACGACGGAGGCCAGGTTAGGCGGGGAGGCCGATGAGCGCCGGGTCGGGCTGGTGAAGGCCATGTCGAACAGGGCCCGGCCGAGAGCGTTCGACGCGAGGACATCGAGCCTCCTGCTCAGGGCGATGACGGGAGTGGCGCTCATCGCGTCGATGAGCAGCTGTACCTGCTGGGGCACGCCCGCCGCGGCCTTCGGCTGTCTCCTCGCCCGCGAGGGGCGGCGCGCAGTGCGCGCGAGGTCGTAGAGGTAGGCGCTCTCGTCCTCGGTCAGCTGCAAGGCACGGGCAAGGGCGTCGAGGACCTCGTCGGAGACCCCTGTCAGGTCGCCTTTCTCGATCCGGGTGTAGTAGTCGACCGAGACGCCGGAGAGCATCGCGACCTCCTCCCGGCGCAGGCCGGGGACGCGGCGCGCTCCGCCGCCCTTCGGGATGCCGGCCATGTCGGGGGTGATCTTCGCGCGGCGGGTGGCCAGGAAGTCCCGTACGCGCTCGTCCTTCGGTGCCATGACCTCACGCTATGGGCGATCGAGGCCAGGGGCCAGGTTCCGCCAGACCCCCCTCTGAGGGGGGTTCTATCGCAGCCTTCCACCCTCGATCGGGGGCAACCACAGTTGATGTCGTAAGAGCCGACGGGCGCCGGCCCGCGGCCGGGGCGACGATGAGCGGGATATCCAGGAGGAATCATGACTGAACGGACCGAGCGTGTGAGCTTCCGTTCTCCGGGGATGGCCTGGGATTTGGCGGGAATCCTGCACCTCCCTGCTGATTTCGACGAGAACGGCTCCTATCCGGCGATCGTGAGCGTTCACCCGATCGGCAGCTGCAAGGAACAGACCGCCGGCAACGTGTACGCGAAGGCGCTGGCGGAGGCCGGCTACGTGGTGCTGGTCTTCGACGCCAGTTACCAGGGTGAGAGCGGCGGGCAACCGCGCCTGATCGAGGATCCCGCGCAGCGCGTGGAGGACGTCCGCGTCGCGGTCGACCACCTCGTGACCCTGCCGTACGTCGATGCGGACCGCATCGGCGGGATCGGGGTCTGCGGGGGTGGCGGCTACGTCATCAACGCGACCATGACCGACCGCCGGATCAAGGCCGTCACCAGCATCACCGGCGTGAACTTCGGGCGCCTCAGCCGCGAGTCATTCGGCGGCTACGACCCGATCGGCGCTCTGGAGCAGATGGCGGCGCAGCGCACCGCCGAGGCCCGCGGCGCGGATCCGCGGGTCGACGATCTCCTGCCCGCCTCGGTCGAGGCCGGACGGGAGGCGGGGCTGAGGGACATCGACGTGCTGGAGGCCACGGACTACTACAAGACCGGCCGGGGACAGAGCGCGGGCGGTGCCACGAGCGCGGTGCTGTCGCGTCGCGCGGCGGCGATCGGCTGGGACGCGTTCTTCGGCGCCGAGCGGCTGCTCACCCAGCCGCTGCTGGTCGTGATCGGCGACAAGCCCGGCGGGTTCGGCGCCTACCGCGACGGCCAGGAGATCTACGGCCGCGCCGCCTCGAAGGACAAGCGGCTCCTCGTCGTGGAGGACACCTCGCACTACGACCTCTACGACCGGCCGGAGCCGACGCGCCAGGCCATCGAGGCCGCGACGGAGTTCTTCGGCACCCACCTGTGAGCCCGGCCCACCCGGAAACACCCATTCGGACATCAACCCGAGGAAAGTCATGAGCGAGAACATCAGCATCGAGACCCTCAACGGCTACGGCACCACCCTCGCCGCGGTGATCAACTTCCCGGAAGGCTTCGACGCGTCGAAGACCTACCCGGCGATCGTCGTTTCCCACCCGGGCGGCGGGGTGAAGGAGCAGGCCGCGGGCCTGTACGCGGGCAAGCTCGCCGAGCAGGGCTTCGTGACCGTCGCCTACGACGCCTCGTTCCAGGGCGCGAGCACCGGGGAGCCGCGACAGCTGGAGAACCCGCACATCCGCACCGAGGACGTCAGCGCCGTGGTCGACTACCTGACCACGCTCGATTACGTGGACAGCAGCCGCATCGGCGCGATGGGCATCTGTGCCGGGGCCGGCTACACCGCGAACGCCGCGATCAACGACCCCCGCATCAAGGCCGTGGGCACCGTGAGCCTCGTCAACATCGGCCAGATGTTCCGCAACGGCTGGACGGGCGACGTCGCCGACGCCGACGCGGCCCCCCTGCTCGCGATGGGCGCGGAAGCCCGCACAACCGATGTCCAGGGCAAGGACAACCCCTTCCCGCTGGCCCCGATGCGCGAGGAAGACGCGCCGAACGAGGAGCTGCGTCAGGCGTGGGAGTACTACCACACGCCGCGTTGCGAGCACCCCAACGCGCCGGGCTTCATGACCGCGCGCAGCCTGAGCCAGATCATCACCTACGACGCCTTCCACAAGGCCGAGGCGTTCCTCACGCAGCCGCTGCTGGTCGTCGCGGGCAGCGAGGCCGGATCGAAGTGGATGAGCGATGACCTGTTCGCGCGCGCCGCGAGCAAGGACAAGTCCTTCCACGTCGTCGAGGGATCGAACCACATGGAGCTCTACGACGGCGAGAAGGAGGTCGCCGAGGCCGTCAGCAAGCTCGGCCCCTTCTTCGCCGACAAGCTCTGACCCGGGCAGTCGTCGCTGCCCCGCACCGATCATGCCGGGCAGCATGACCGCAGACGCGAAAGGAAGACCGGCCATGGCCGTTTGGACCCCGGATGAGATCGAGCGCATCAACGCCGAGACCTACTTCACCGTCGGGGCGACCCTGCCGGATGGCACCACCCCGAAGACCGTGGACATCTGGTCCGTGCCCGTCGGGGACCGGATCTTCATCCGCTCCTACAACGGCACGCAGGGGAAGTGGTACGGGCCGGCCCTGAAGACCGGCCGGGGCCGGATCTCGGCCGGCGGGGTCGACAAGCCGGTGCGCTTCGTGCCCGTCGACCCCGACGACGAGAAGACCAACCAGGCCGTCGACGCCTCCTACCTGGAGAAGTACGCCGACAGCGAGTACTCGGTGACGATGTCGACCGAGCCCGTACGCCGCAACACCCTAGAGGTGGTCCCCGAGGAGTGAAGCCCCGGATGCGTGCAGCGGTCCGGGGCGGGTGACGCCCCGGACCGCACGACCTGTTCCGCCCGCCATCACCAGCCCGGTCTGCCGGTGCGAACGGTCAAGTCATCCCCGTCGTCCCACCCTCTACGGCAAGCGTCCGGGACCGGGCACCCCATCCCTGGTCGCGGACCTCCCATGACCAGGACACGGAGGCATCCCCGTCATGACCGTCGAATCCCGATTCCGGCTCGTCCCGATGCGGCCGCGCGACCCCGACGAGGAGGGCCGCACCGCCTCCACCCTCGAACTGTTCTTCGACCTCGTCTTCGTCGTCGCCGTCAGCATCGCCGCAGTGTCGCTCCACCACGCCCTTACGGACGGGCACGTCCTCGAAGGGATCCTCAACTACGGGATCGTGTTCTTCGGGATCTGGTGGGCCTGGATGAACTTCACCTGGTTCGCCACCTCCTTCGACACCGACGACTGGCTCTACCGAGTGCTCACCATCGTGCAGATGGGCGGCGTGCTCGTCCTCGCGTCCGGGATCAAACCGGCCTTCGAGGACCACGACTACTCGGTGCTGATCCTCGCCTACGTCGTCATGCGCCTGGCCCTGGTCGCCCAGTGGCTGCGCGCCTCCCGCTCCGCCGGACAGGCGCGGCGCGCCACGCTCATCTACGCCGGCGGCATCACCGGCGTCCAACTACTGTGGCTGGCCTCCCTGCTGCTGCCGGAATCGACGTTCTTCGTCGCCCTCGTCGTCCTGGTGGGCGCCGAACTTGCCGTGCCGATCGTCGCCGAGCGCACCGGCTCCACCCCGTGGCACCCGCACCACATCACCGAGCGCTACGGCCTGTTCACTCTCATCCTGCTCGGTGAGAGCCTGCTCGCGTCGGCCAACGCGATCATCGAGGCTCTCCACGAGGCCGACCACCTCACGCCTCTGATCGGCGTCGCCGCACTGACGCTGGTTGCCACCGCCGCCCTGTGGTGGATCTACTTCTGGCCGCCGCACCATCACGCCATCTCAAGCTTTTCCAGCTCCCTGGCCTACGGGTACGGCCACTTCTTCATCTTCGCCGCCGCCGGTGCGTTCTCCGCGGGCATCGAGGTCGAGATCGACGTGCTCACCGGGCACAGCGACCTCCACCAGCCCTGGGCATCGCTCTCCTACACGATCCCTCTGGCAGTGTTCGTCCTCGGCATCTGGGCCCTGGCGATCAGGCCGCACGCCGACCGCGTCGTCAACACCATCCTGCCCCTGGCCGGCCTCCTGATCCTGATCGACCCCCTGACCCCCGTCCCCTTCGCACTCACCGCGGTCATCCTCGCGGGCACCGTCGCCGTGCTCGTCTGGAGACAGCCGATCGACACCGCCAACGCCTAACCCTCCTCCCGGCCGTGTCGGAGATGAGCGAGGCGACTGTGCGGCGCCCGGAGTGCCCCGCGGTGGGGCAGGCGACGACAGGATGAGCCGGGCTGCCCACGGCATATGGCTCCAGGAGCTGGAGCATCTGTTCGTCGGTGCCGCCCAGGGGCGGCCAGCCGCGTGGTTATGCCCCCACACGAAGGTAGCGAGCAGGATCACGCCGGCCACAAGCAGAGCGAAGTCCCACGGACCGGCCCGGCATTGACGTTCGGCCTCGCTGAGGCCCTGAGCGAGGCGACGACACCGCTACCCAGCTGGCGAGCACCCCTCACTGATCGTTGGAGAATGAAGTTCGGAGGCGGCGAAGGCATATGAAGCTGCAAGCCAGTTCGAGCAGGCCCTGGTGAAGATCCGCACGTCGTTCGTAGCGGATGCGGAGCCGCTTGAACTGGTGCAGCCAGGCGAAGGCACGCTCGACCACCCACGCACCTTGCCCAGCCCGGAGCCGTGCGCCACGCCGCGCCGGGCGATCATCGGCTTGATGCCGCGCTTCCACAGCAGACGACGGTACTTGTCGAAACTTGTCGAAGTCGTAGCCCCGATCGGCATACCGACGCCGGGGGCTGCGGCGGGGACGGCCTCGCAGACCCCTAATCGCTGGGATTGCGTCCGGCAGTGGCCGGAGCTGGGTGACGTCATGGCGGTTGCCACCGGTGAGCGTGACGACGAGCGGGGTGCCATGGCGGTCGACGACCAGATGGTGCGTGGAGCCGGGACGGGCACGGTCGACGGGAGAGGGGCCGACGTGATCCCCCTTTGAGGGCCCGGACGTGCGAACCGTCCACGGCACAGTCATCCAGGTCCAGCAGGTCGGCGCGGCGCAGTTCGGTCAGCAGGGCGGCGTGCGGACGTGGCCGGACGCCAGCTTCGGTCCAGTCCCGCAGCCGGCGCCAGGCCGTTACGCCGGAGCAGCCCACGGTCTCGGCCGGGACATCACGCCAGGCGACACCGGTGCGCAAGACGTACATGACACCCGCGAAGGCCGCTCGGTCCGGAACACGGTGCCGATCAAGATCGTCGAGCACAAGACCCGTAGCTCAACTCATTCTGAAACGATCAGTAAGGCGTAGTCCCACGTGGCGCGTGATCTACGTGTGACGTTGCGGTTGTCCCGTCCCGCTGGATGTTCTCCCTGTCACGCTCGATCTTGGTGATGTGGCTGCCCCGGCACTTCACTACCAGGGGCGGTCGCTTGTTACTCTTTCCGCTCATGCGAGCCCTCTTCCCAGGATCCTTCGACCCGGTCACTCAAGGGCACCAGGACGTACTCCGGCGTGCTGCCCTCCTGTTCGACGAGGTCGTCGTGTGCGTGATGTTCAATTCGAACAAGACCGGCCGCTTGCCCATCACGGAACGGCTGGACCGGCTCCGCGCGGCAGCAACCGACTTGAGCAACGTCACGGTCGACTCCCACACCGGCGGCCTGCTGGTCGACTACTGCCGCCGAGCCGGAATCGACGTCGTCATCCGCGGAGTCCGCGGTGTTTCCGACCTGGACTACGAAATGCCGATGGCCCGCATGAACCACGAGCTGGCGGGAGTCGAAACGTTCTTCATCGCCGCCGACCCCGCCCTGGCCCACATCTCCTCCACCCTCGTCACCGCGATGAGTCAACAGGACCGTGTCCCGAATGATTTGAGCGAGCCTCTTCCAGCAGGTGGGGGCGGCAGCGGGGGTTCCTGAGAAGTGTCTTGCGTGGTGGGGCGGGCGAGCCGTTTGTAGCAGCAGAGAGCAGCGAGGCCAAGGAAGGCCGGGTAGTTGCGAGGATTTCGTTCGTAGCGTGGGCCGAGTCGACGGTAGCCGGACAGCCACGACATCGTGCGCTCGATCACCCACCTGCGACGGCCCAACCGCCTGCTGGACTCGATGCCTTTGCGGGCGATGCGCACGCCAATGCGCTTGTCGCGTAACCATTTACGCTGGTGAGGGATGTCGTGGGCCTTGTCGCCGTGGAGTCGTGGGGCTTGAAGCAGCGGCTGCGATGGGGATCGTGTCTCGTTCGGTGACCGGTCACCATCGGCTTCAGTCCTTCGCTGTCGTGGACGTCGGCCGCTGAGACGCCGACAACCAGGGCAGTCCGTTCGCGTCCGACAGGACGTGCATCCCGGAACCCGGCTTGCCTCGGTCCACGGGGCTCGGACCTGTTTGTGCGCCCCTTTTTCAGCCCTCACGTGGGCGGAGTCGAGGACGACACGGGAGACATCGATTGGGTACGGCAGGACGTCGAGTCGACGCCGACCACGCTCCTCGATCCGGCCCGCGAGGCCGGCGTCGGCCCGGACGGTACACAGGATCCGGTCCCACGTGCCGTCCGCCGATCAGTGCCGGTGCCGTTCATAAACGGTCTTCCAGCTGCCGAAACGCTCGGGCAGGTCCCGCCACGGTATGCCCGTCCGGACCCGGAACAAGATTCCGTCGATCACCCTGCGGTGGTCGTTCCACCGTCCCCTACGCGGTCCCGCCGCCGGTGAGTGCGGCTCCAGCCGCACCCACTCGGCATTCGTCAGATCACCCCGCCCCATGCCAGACACAACGACCCAGCGATCCGACAGTTGCGTGATCCGCCGGACACTGCCTAGGCGGCCGTCGGCGCCCCCGGGACGTGGCGGTCGCCGCCGTTGTGCTGCTGCCAGAGCCGGTACACGTCGACGGCACCGTCATGCGGCTCGTGGCGCATGGGGAGCCGCCGTTCGGTGTAGTCCTTGGCGAACTCGCCGTAGAAGGTTTCGAGTTCGAAGTACTTGCGGTCGTCCACGTAGTGCTGCTTGTAGGTGTCACGGGTGGTGAGGAAGACGACCTCGTCGGGGGAGCAGTAGTACAGCGACCCCAGGCACATCGGGCAGGGGTGGGCGAGCACGTAGATGGTCGCGCCGACCAGGTGCTCGGTGCCGAGCTTCCGGCAGGCGTCCCGGATGGCGAGGATCTCGGCGTGGGCGGTGGGGTCGTTGGTCTGGGCGACCCTGTTGGGGCTTTCGGCGAGGATCTCGCCGTCCTTGACGATGACGGTGGCGAAGGGGCGTCCGCCCTCCTCCACGTTCTTGCGGGCGATGTCGATGGTGCGCTGGGCGAAGTCCACAGGAGGTCCTTGGGGGAGCGGTTGGTGGTGCGGGGCGGGGAGCCGGGGCGGGCCGGACTCACACGGTGCGGTGGGTCCGGCCCGCCCGGGACGGTGTGCCGGCCGGGGTCAGAACGGCTTGGTGGGGAGGTACTTGCCGTCGAGGGTGATGACGGCGCGCTCGCCGCCCTCGGGGTCGGCGACCTTCTTCACGTCGAGCCTGAAGTTGATCGCGGAGATGATGCCGTCGCCGAACTCCTCGTGGACCAGGGCCTTGAGGGTGGTGCCGTAGACCTGGAGCATCTCGTAGAAGCGGTAGATGGTCGGGTCGGTGGGAATGCCGCCGGGGATCGATCCGCGGGTCGGGATGGTCTGCAGGAGCATCGCCGCGTCCTCGTCGAGGCCGAGGAGTTCGGCGACGGCCTCGGCGGAGTGCTCCGGAAGAGCGTGCTGACCGAGCACGGCGGCGGTGACGAAGGCGACCGACAGACCTGCGGCGTCGGCGATCTGCTGCCAGGTCAGGTCCTTGCGGGTCTTCGCCTCGACGGCGGCGACGGAGAGGGCCTGGCGGGCGGTGGGGTCGAACTGGGCGTGTGCCATGGCGGGGATTCCTTTCGGGGCGCCGGCCTCGATGTGCGGCCGGGCGGTCTTGGGGGTGAGGGGGTGGTCAGGCCGCGACCGGGTCGGCGTCTACCGGCTCGACGGTTCCGGTGGCGATGTCGAACACCCAGCCGTGCAGCGTGAGCGTCCGTTCCGCCAGGGCGCGGGTGACGGAGGGGTGGGTGGTGAGGTTCCGCAGTTGCGCGGCCACGTTCGCCCGGACCAGGGCGGCCACCCTGGCCGGTCCCGACGCGGTTGGAGCGGCGGCGGTCCGGGCCCGAGCGGCGTCCGCGTGCCGCAGCCAGCCGGCGACGACCGGCGCGGCACTGAGATCGTGCTCCTCGGCCAGGGCGGTCATCGCACCGCAGGAGGAGTGGCCGCAGATGACGATGTCGGTCACGTGCAGTACGGCGACGGCGTACTCGATGCTCGCCGCGATGCCGTCCGAACCGGCCGCGTGGGCGGGAACGAGATTGCCCGCGGTGCGGATCACGAACAGCTCACCGGGATCGCTCTGGGTGATCAGCTCGGGGACCACGCGGGCGTCCGAGCAGCCGATGAACAGGGTTTTCGGCCGGTGCGTCGTGGCCAGGTGGGCGAAGAGCCCCGCCTTGGCCGGAAAGACGTCGCGGTGGAAACGCGCGAGGCCGTCCGTGAAGTCCTGCATCGGTCACTCCTTTCGGTGGGGTGTCGGCCCGAGGGGCTGACGAGATCCACCATGCATGACCTGTGCCTATAGTGTCCAAGTCTTGTTATCCATCATCTTTATAGATTGCATCAATACCTCGGGGCTTGGTGGCTCCGCTCCGGACGTCCCACGAGTCATGTCATGGAGGGAAGGGGGTCATAGGTGGCAGGGTGCCCGCTCCGGCGTATCGATTGATCCTCTCTATACTTCGTGCATGGGTCCGGAACTGCGTCATCTCCGCTATCTGATCGCGGTGGCCGAGCACGGCAACTTCACGCGTGCCGCCGAAGAGCTGCGCATCTCGCAGCCGACGCTGTCGCAGCAGATCAAGCAGCTGGAGCGGGTCGTCGGCGTCCAGCTGCTCGACCGCGGCGGCCGCGGTGTCCGCCCCACCGACGCGGGCGAGGCCTATGTGCACTACGCCCGACGCGCGCTGCGGGAACTGGCGGCCGCCGACCGCGCCGTCCTCGACGTCGCGGACCTCTCCCGGGGACATCTGCGCCTGGCGGTGACGCCGACCTTCACCGCCTACCTCGTCGGCCCGCTCGTGGAGGCGCTGCATACCCGCCACCCCGGCATCACGCTGGAGCTGCGGGAGATGACGCAGGACCGTATCGAGGCGGGTCTGCTGGCCGACGACCTCGACCTGGGGATCGCCTTCGAGGGGCCCCATCCGCCGGGCGTCACCCCGACCGCGCTGTTCACCGAGACCCTCAGCCTCGTCGTCGCCACGTCCCGAGCCGAGGCCCGGGGCGACCGGCCACTGCCGGTACGGGACCTGGCCGACCAGCGACTCGCGCTGCTCAGCAGCGACTTCGCCACCCGGAGCCATATCGAGGGCTACTTCGCCGGGCACCGCGTCAGCCCGCCGATCGCCGTGGAGGCCAACACCATCCAGGCCCTCACGGAAATCGTCCGGCGCGCCGGCACGCTGGCCACCGTGCTGCCCGACGCGATCACGGACGACCACCCCCATCTCGCCCCCATCCCCATCGACCCCCCGCTGCCCACCCGCGTCGCCACCCTGCTGCACCGGGAGAGCGCCTACGAGAGCGCCGCCGCCCGCGCCTTCACCCGGCTCGCGCGCGACCTGGTCCGTGCCCGCGGTTACGCACCGGCCCGGCAAGCCCGTGCCGCGGACGGCGTACCGGATGCGCACACCGAGTGATGAGAGAATCGAGCACATGACAGGGTCTGGGGACTTCGAGCCCGAGTCGGAACGGGTCACGCGCCAGCTGCGTGACGAGATCATCGACGGTGTGCGGGAGCCGGGCAGCAAACTCGTCGAGCGCGAACTCGCCGCGGAGCTGGGGGTGAGCAGGCTGCCCGTACGGGAGGCTCTCAAGGCCCTGGTCACCGAGGGGCTGGTGACGCCCAGGCCGCGGACCTGGGCCGTCGTGAGGGAGTTCACCGAGGCGGACGTCGAAGACCTCGACGAGGTGCGCGCGGCCCTGGAGGCCCTCACCTTCCGGCTCGCCGCCCAACGGCGCACCCGGGCGGGGCTGGAGAAGCTCCGCGCGGATCTCGACGCCGAGCTGAAGGCGGCCGGCAAGGGAGACGCCGTACGGGCCCGCCGGGCCGCCGCCGACTTCCACGAGACGGTGACGGCCCTGGCCGACAACGAGCTCCTGAACGAGCTCCAGAGCACCCTGCGCAGCAGGATGCGCTGGCTGCTCGGACAGCACGACGACCTCGAAGGCGTCGCGCGGGAACACGAGGGCCTGTACCGGGCGATCGCGGAGCGCGACGCGGTGGGCGTCGAGCAGCTGGCCGGCAAGCACCTGGTGACGGGCCGCAACGCGGCGGCCGCCCGGCGCCGGCAGCAGGGCTGAGCGGCACGACGGACCCGGAGTGCCGGCCCGCTGTCCTTCCGGCCCGCGGGCCCTGCGGACTCCGGCCGGTCCCTCCCCGCGCGGCAGTGCGCCGTCCCCCCCGGGAGGCGGCGGGCAGCGACGGCCCCGGCCCGGCGCCCGAAGCCGCTGGTGTCCGGGCGACAGGTTCCCGTGCGGGCGCCGGCCGAGCCATTGGCTCCCGGGCGGGCGACAGGTGCGCCGGTCGCGCCTCCGACGCCGCGCCGTCATGCCAACATCCGCTGATGCCGACGGAGTTGACCGATTTCCGGTCCTTCTCCGGTCCGGGCTGACACAGTGTGGGGTGCCGGTTCCATCTCCCGAACCAGAGAGGTACCCATGCGCTTACGTCGATTCACCCGCACCACCCTCACCGCGTGCGCCGCGGCAGCGAGTCTGTGCGCGGCGCTGATGCCGGTCACGGCCGCCGCACAGGAGCGGCCGACCGGTTCCCCGGCCGGTTCCGGGACCGCCCGGGTCGTCAACACCGACTCGCGCGCCCGGCTCGACGCCTACTGGACCCCGGCGCGGATCCGCGCGGCCCGGCCGATGCCCGTGCCCGAGGCCGGCTCCGAGGCACGGCCTCCGAGCGGCGCGACCGTTGCACGGGGCGGCGACCCGGTGCACGTACCCGCGACGAGACCCCGGACGGACTCGGGGGTCCGGACCCGGGCCAGTGTGTGGGGGACGGTGGGGCGCCTCTACTTCACGATCCCCGGCAAGGGCGACTACATCTGCTCTGGCAACGTTGTCACGAGCAACAACCGTTCGGTGGTGGCGACCGCGCGGCACTGCGGCTTCGGTGAAGGCGGCACCAACTACCGCTTCGCACCCAACTACAACAAGGGCAACGCCCCCTACGGCTGGTGGGGCTGGCGCAGCGCGGGCTGGGTCACCGGAGGCGGCCAGGAGAACGACAACGCCTTCCTCGTCCTGGACACCCCGGACGGCCGCCATGTGCAGGACGTCGTCGGCTCCACCGGGCTCGGCTTCAACTGGTCCAGCAACTACGCGCACATCATCGGTCTGCCGGCCGACAAGGACTACGCGGTGTGGTGCGAGGGGCAGGGGTACTCGGGCCCCGGCGGACAGCGCCTGATGGACAACTGCAACGGCCTGTCCGGCGGGGCGAGCGGCGGCGCCTGGATCGAGAACTACCAGTCCGACGGCAACGCCATACAGACCGGCGCCTACTCCGGCAGTTACGGAGCGGCTGCGGCCACGTCCGCGTACGGAAACGCCGCGCACGACGTCTGGAACGGCGCCCAGAACGCCTGACCGGGCCGGTCCTCCCGTTCGCGTACCGCTCCGGGGCCGGGCCCCGGAGCGGTCACCGGCCGATGTTCCGATGCCGGGCCGTCTCCGTAGTGTCCCGGTCATGGATGCCGATGAGGTGCGGGTCTCCGTCGCGGCTCACCGCCGCGCGCTCCCGGCCACCGGGTCCGGGTGACCGGCGGTCCCCGTGGTGTCGCGGGCGACCGGATGCAGTGCGGCGTACTCCAGGGGCGCCGACGGGTCGACGGACACGTCCAGCGGCGCCGGTCGTGCGCCCGCGCGGACCAGCAGGTCCCCGACCGCGGCGATCATCGCGCCGTTGTCGGTGCACAGCCGCAGCGGCGGCACGCGCAGGGTGATCCCGGCGGCCCGGCACCGCTCCCCGGCCAGGGCGCGCACGCGGGAGTTGGCGGCCACGCCGCCCACCACGACCAGCGTGCCCACGCCGTACGCGCCGCAGGCGGCCACGGCCTTGCGGGTCAGCACATCCGCGACGGACTCCTGGAGCGCGGCGGCCCCGTCGGCCAGCGGGAGCCGGGCCCCGCGGATCCGGTGCTGCTCCGCCCAGCGGGCCGCGGCGGTCTTCAGCCCGGAGAAGGAGAACGCGTAGGGCGCGTCGCCCGGCCCGGTGAGCGGACGCGGGAACGCCACCGCGCCCGGGTCGCCCGTCCGCGCCGCCCGGTCGATGGCCGGACCGCCCGGATAGGGCAGGCCGAACGCGCGGGCGACCTTGTCGAAGCACTCGCCGGCCGCGTCGTCGAGGGTGTCCCCGAGGTGCAGGATCGGATCGCGGGCCAGATCGCGCACGAGCAGCAGGGACGTGTGGCCGCCGGACACGATCAGGACCACGCACGGATCGGGCAGCGGGCCGTGCTCCAGGGTGTCGGCGGCCACATGCCCGGCCAGGTGGTGCACCCCGTGGAGCGGTACGCCCAGCGCGTACGCGAGCCCCTTCGCACCGGCCAGGCCGACCTGGAGCGCCCCCGACAGGCCGGGGCCCGTGGTGACGGCGACCGCGTCGATGTCCTTCATGCGCAGCCCCGCTTCGGCCAGGGCCCGGGACACCACCGGGGTCAGCGACGAGACATGCGCACGGGCCGCGATCTCCGGAACGACCCCGCCGAACCGCGCGTGCTCGTCCATGCTCGACGCCACCGCCTGCCCGAGCAGTTGCCCGTCGCGGACGAGACCCGCGCCGGTCTCGTCGCACGACGACTCGATTCCGAGCACCACCGGAGACCCCACAGCACACTCCTGCACTTCATGATTAGTTGCGAACCCTGTGCAATAAGGGTACGGGGGCGGCCACCTGGCCACGGCCCGCGCACGGCCGGACAGTAGAGTTCGGCTGCGTCATCCCCTGAACACCGAGGTACCGGCCGTGACTCTCGCTCCACCCGCCCCACCCGCCCCACCTGCGGTGACCGTCGTGGGAATCGGCGCCGACGGATGGGCGGGACTGACCGACGCGGCGCGCGCGGCGCTGGCCGAAGCCCAGGTGCTCATCGGCGGCGCCCGTCAACTCGGGCTGCTCCCGCCGTCCTGCCGGGGGCGGCGGGTGCCGTGGCCCTCGCCGCTGCGGCCCGCCGTGCCCGGCCTGCTCGCCGCGCACGCCGGGGCGCGGATCGCCGTCCTGGCCAGCGGCGACCCGATGTTCTACGGCATCGGCCGGGCCCTCACCGAGGTGCTCGGCCCCGGTGTGCCGAGGATCCTGCCCCACCCGTCGTCCGTGTCCTACGCCTGCGCCCGGATCGGCTGGCCGGTCGAGGACACCGAGACCGTCACCCTGGTCGGCCGCCCCGCCGCACGGCTCGCCGCCGCACTGCACGACGGACGGCGGGTGCTCGTCCTCAGCGCGGACGCCGACACCCCGGCCGCGGTCGCCGGACTGCTGCGGGAACAGGGCTTCGGCCCGAGCCGGATGCGCGTGCTCGAACAGCTCGGCGGGGCGGACGAGGCATGCCTGGAGGGCACCGCGGACCACTGGCCGCACCCCCCGGGCGACCCGCTGAACGTCATCGCCGTCGAATGCCTCCGTGCCCCCGGCGCACCGCGCCTCGGCGCCGTCCCCGGCCTGCCCGACGAGGCGTACGAGCACGACGGGCAGCTCACCAAGCGGCACATCCGGGCCGCGACCCTCGGTGTGCTCGCGCCCGCCCCCGGCGAACTCCTCTGGGACATCGGCGGAGGCTCGGGATCCATCGCGGTCGAATGGATGCGGAGCCACCCGACCTGCCGGGCGATCACCGTGGAACGCGACCCCGCACGGGCCGCGCGCATCGTGCGCAACGCCGACCGCCTCGGCGTGCCGGCCCTGCGGGTGGTCCCCGGAAGGGCCCCGGACGAGCTGTCCGGCCTCCCCGCTCCCGACGCCGTGTTCATCGGCGGCGGGCTGACCGCGCCCGGCCTGCTCGACGCCTGCTGGGACGCGCTGGCACCCGGCGGCCGACTGGTCGCCAACACCGTCACCCTGGAGTCCGAGGCGCTGCTCGCCCAGGCGCACCGCCGCCACGGCGGCGACCTGGTCCGGCTCGCGGTCGCCCACGCCGTGCCGGTCGGCGGCTTCACCGGCTGGCGGCAGGCCATGCCGGTCACCCAGTGGTCCGTGCACAAACCCTCGACCCGTACCGAAGCGGACAGCTCAGCACAGGAGCCCGCGCAAGACCCAGGAGACAACGCATGACCGTCTATTTCATCGGCGCGGGCCCGGGGGCGGCCGACCTGATCACCGTGCGCGGCGCCCGCACGCTCGCCGCCTGCGGGGTCTGCCTGTACGCGGGCAGCCTGGTGCCCGCGGAACTGCTCGCCGAATGCCCACCCAACGCCCGTCTGGTGGACACCGCGCAGCTCGACATCGACCAGATCACCGCCGAGCTGACGGCCGCGCACCGGGCCGGCCACGACGTGGCCCGGCTGCACTCGGGCGACCCCTCGGTGTTCAGCGCGGTCAACGAGCAGATGCGGCGGCTCGACGAGGCCGGTGTCCCGTACGAGGTGGTGCCCGGCGTGCCCGCGTTCGCGGCGGCCGCCGCCGCGCTCAAGCGCGAACTGACCGTGCCGACCGTCGGCCAGACCGTCATCCTCACCCGCGTCGCCCACCGCGCGACCGCGATGCCACCGGGCGAGGACCTGGCCACGCTGGGCCGCAGCGGCGCCCTGATCGTGCTGCACCTCGCCGCCCGGTACGTGGACCGCGTCGTCGAGGAGCTGCTGCCGCACTACGGGGCCGACTGCCCGGCCGCCGTCGTGGCACTGGCCTCACGCCCGGACGAACTCGTCCTGCGCGGAACCCTCGACGACATCGCCGGGCAGGTGAAGGCGGCGGGCGTGCTCCGCACCGCCGTCATCATGGTCGGCCGCACCCTGGGCGCCGAGCAGTTCCGCGACAGCCACCTCTACTCGCCCGCCCGCGACCGCCACAGCTGCTGAGCCGCCGCATCGGCCGGGCGGCCGGTCAGCGCACGCTGCTGCGCCCGACGACCGTGCCCGCCCGGTCGATGCAGATGACGTCCACGGCGACCGGCGAGCCCCGCAGCACCGACAGCGCCTCGTCCCGCGCCGCCACGGCCACCAGGTCCCCGAGCGGCACACCCCGCGCGAGACACAGCTGGAGCGCCGCGAGACCCGTGTTCGCGACCGCCACCTCGGCCGCCAGCGCCTCGTCGGCACCTCCCCGCCGGGCCAGTCGGGCCAGGAAGGGCTTGTCGACCTGGGACCGGCCCGAGTGCAGGTCCAGATGGCCGGCGGCCAGCTTCGACAGCTTCGCGAACCCGCCGCAGACCGTCAGCCGGTCCACCGGATGACGCCGTACGTACTTCAGCACCGCGCCCGCGAAGTCCCCCATGTCGAGCAGCGCGATCTCCGGCAGCCCGTACTCGGACACCACCGTTTTCTCCGAGGTGGAACCCGTGCACCCCGCCACATGGGTGTGACCCGCCGCACGGGCCACGTCCACACCGCGCCGGATCGAGTCGATCCACGCCGAGCAGGAGTACGGCACCACGACACCGGTCGTACCGAGGATGGAGAGACCGCCCAGGATGCCCAGGCGCGGATTCCAGGTGGAACGGGCGATCTCCTCGCCGTCGTCCACCGACACGGTGACCTCGACGTCCCCCGAGCCCCGGTGCTCCGCCGCCACCCGCGCGATGTGGTCCTGGATCATCCGCCGCGGCACGGGATTGATCGCCGGCTCCCCGACGTCGAGCGGCAGCCCGGGAAGGGTGACCGTGCCCACACCGGGCCCGGCCCGGAACACCACCCCCGAGCCCGGCGGCAGCTTGCGCACGGTCACCCGGACGAGGGCGCCGTGCGTCACGTCGGGATCGTCGCCCGCGTCCTTGACCACCCCGGCCGTGGCCCGGCCCCCGGCCAGCTCCTCCACCGCGAGCGCGAAAGCGGGCGTCTGCCCCTTGGGTAGGGTGATCGTCACCGGGTCGGGGAAGTCACCCGACAACAGGGCCGTGTACGCGGCGGTGGCCGCCGCGGTCGCACAGGCGCCCGTGGTCCAGCCGGGCCGCAGACCGGTGTGTTTCAGCTGGGCGTCGCGTCCGCCCCCGCTCTCACCCATGGATGGATCCGATGCACGTACTCGTACTCGGCGGCACGACGGAGGCCCGCCGGCTCGCCGAGTCGCTGGTGGAACTGCTCCCGGCCGGTGCCCGGCTGACGAGTTCGCTCGCCGGACGCGTCCTGGGCCCGAGGCTCCCGCCGGGCGAGGTCCGCATCGGCGGCTTCGGCGGAGCCGACGGACTCGCCGCATGGCTGCGTACGCACCAGGTGGACGTGCTCATCGACGCCACCCATCCTTTCGCCGGGACGATCAGTTTCAACGCGGCAGCGGCCGCCGCTGCCGCCCATGTTCCCCTGCTGGCACTGCGCAGGCCCGGCTGGGTGCCGGGCGACGGCGACGACTGGCACCCGGCCGGTTCCCTCGCCGAGGCCGCGGCGGCCCTGCCCGCGCTGGGGCGGCGGGTGTTCCTCACGACCGGGCGCACGGGGCTCGCCGCCTTCGCGGATCTGGACGAGCTGTGGTTCCTGATGCGCTCGGTGGACGCCCCGGAGCAGCCGCACCCCGCCCGCATGGAGGTCCTGCTCGACCGGGGCCCGTTCACCCTGGACGGGGAACGCGAGCTGATCCGCCGCCACCGCATCGACGTCGTCGTCACGAAGGACAGCGGGGGAGCCGCCACCGCCCCCAAACTCACCGCGGCCCGCGAGGCGGGAATCCCGGTGGTGGTGGTGCGGCGGCCCCCCGCACCCCCGGGCGTCCCGGTCGTCGACGGCCCGGAAACCGCCGTGGAGTGGCTGCGCGCACACCTCCCCCACGGCCCGCGGCCGACGGCCGCCCGTACTCAGCCCTCCGGATAGCGGCGGGGCGTCCAGACGATCTGCTCCCCGCCGGCACGCCGGACCCAGCGGGTCTGCGAGGAGCCGACCAGCAGGATCGTGCGCATGTCGACCTCGGCGGGATCGAGATCGCCCAGACGGACCGTCCGCACGCTCTCGGCCGGGCCGCCCACGTCCCGGCCGAGGACCACCGGAGTGTCCGGCGAGCGGTGTTCGAGCAGCAGATCGCGTGCCTTGCCCACCTGCCACGTCCGGCTCCGCGAACCGGGGTTGTACAGCGCGAGCACCAGATCCGCCGAGGCGGCCGCCCGCAGCCGCTCCGCGATCACCTCCCACGGCTTGAGCCGGTCGGAGAGCGACAGCGCGGCATAGTCGTGGCCCAGCGGCGCACCCGCGCGGGCGGCCGCGGCGTTGGCCGCCGTCACCCCCGGCAGCACCCGCACCGGCACCTGCGCGTACGCGTCCTGGGAGGCCACCTCCAGGACGGCCGTCGCCATGGCGAAGACCCCGGGGTCACCGCCGGACACCACGGCCACCCGCCGCCCCCGCCGGGCCAGATCGAGGGCGAACTCGGCACGTTCCGACTCGACCTTGTTGTCCGAGCCGTGGCGCACCTGCCCCGGACGCACCGGCACCCGGTCCAGATACGTGGTGTAGCCGACCAGGTCGTCGGCGGCGGCCAGCGCGCCGCGCGTCTCGGGCGTCAGCCACAGCGGCCCGGCCGGGCCGGTACCCACCACGGTCACCCCGCCGCCCTCCGGGCCGCGTTCGGGACTCCGCGCCCCGATCCGGCTGGGCAGCACCGCGACCGCGAAGTACGGCACCGAACCCGCGTCGACCTCGGCCAGGTCGCCCACGCGCTCCCCGGACATCGTGGCGCGCTCGGCGTACCGCGCCTCGGGCAGCCGCCCGGACGCCTCGAACGCGCGGCGCACCGCGGGAAACGTCCGGCCCAGCTTCATGACCACGGCCGCGTCGGTCGCCGCGAGCCGGGCGGTCAGCTCCTCCTCCGGCAGCGTGCCGGGCAGGATGGTCAGCACCTCCTCGCCCTCGACGAGCGGGGTACCGAGCCGCGCGGCCGCCGCGCTGACCGAGGTGACCCCCGGGATCACCTCGGTCGGGTAGCGGTCCGCGAGACGCTTGTGCATGTGCATGTACGAGCCGTAGAACAGCGGGTCGCCCTCGGCGAGCACGGCGACCGTGCGCCCGGCGTCCAGGTGCACCGCCAGGCGGGCCGCCGCCTCGGCGTAGAACTCCTCCATCGCCCCCCGGTAGCCGCCCGGGTGGTCCGTGGTCTCCGTCGTGACGGGGTAGACCAGCGGCTCCTCCACATGGTCGGCGCGGATGTGCTTCGCCGCGATGGACCGGGCGATGGACCGCCCGTGCCGGGCGCTGTGATAGGCGATGACATCGGCCTCGGCGATGACCTCCACCGCGCGTACGGTCATCAGGGCCGGATCGCCGGGACCGAGCCCGACCCCGTACAGGCGGCCCGTCTGCTGCTCGCTCACGTCTACTCTTCCTCGCTGGCGATCGCGTTGAGGGCGGCGGCCGCGATGGCGCTGCCGCCGCGACGGCCCCGGACTATCAGGTGCTCAAGACCGGACGGGTGCGCGGCCAGGGCGTCCTTCGACTCGGCGGCACCGATGAAACCGACCGGCACACCGATGACGGCGGCGGGGCGCGGCGCGCCCTCCTCGACCATCTCCAGCAGCCGGAACAGCGCGGTCGGCGCGTTGCCGACGGCGACCACCGCGCCCTCCAGCCGGTCCCGCCACAGCTCCAGCGCGGCGGCGCTGCGGGTGGTGCCCATCCGCTTCGCGAGTTCCGGCACCGACGGGTCGGACAGGGTGCACACCACCTCGTTGTCCGCGGGCAGCCGCTTGCGGGTGACACCGCTGGCGACCATGGCCACATCGCACAGGATGGGCGCACCGGCCCGCAGAGCGGCACGGGCACGGGCGACCGCGTCCGGCGTGAAAGCGAGATCGCGGACGAGGTCGACCATCCCGCAGGCGTGGATCATGCGGACCGCGACCTGGCTCACATCGGCGGGCAGACCGGCCAGATCCGCCTCCGCGCGGATCGTGGCGAAGGACTGGCGATAGATCGCCGGTCCGTCCTTCTCGTACTGGTGCACAGTGCTTTCGCTCTCTTCCTCGGGCGTGCGGGGGTCGGGTACAAGGGGTGGGTGCGTACGGGGTCAGCCGTGCGCGCGGCGGGCCGCGGCCACCGCGGCGGCGAGCCCGCCGGAGCCGTCGGGAACGCTCACGGGGGCGTCCCGCACCTCGCCCCGCACGAGGGTGATCCGGTGCCCGTCGGGGGTGGCGACGACATCGACCCACTCACCGCGCGGATGACCGCACCGGCGTTCGCACCCCGACCAGTACACCGGCAGCGGGCCCACGGGACCCACCACGGCCGCCGCCTGGCCCCGCACATCGGCCAGCGACCTGGCGCAGCCGGGCCGGCCGATGCAGGCACCCACTCCGGACCAGGGGGAGTCGGGTCCGACGACGAGGCCGGTGGCGGCCAGTTCGTCCAGCAGCCCCGCCGACTCCGAAGCCCGGACCCCGGGCACGACCACGCCGCGCCACGGTGTCAGCCGCAGCTCGCCGCGGCCCCGGCGCCGGGCCGTGTCCGTCAGCACCCGCCACTGCTCCGGGCCGACGCGGCCCAGCGGGATCCCGACGCAGAGCGCGGCCGTGCCGTCCGGGCCGGTCACGACGCCGGGGGCGGGGCCCCCGGAGCCGCTCGGGCAGGCGTGGTCCTCGACGGCGAGGCCGCCCGGGACCGTCTCCCGCAGCCGTCGGACGACTTCCTCGCGCAGGGCGTCCGCGCCGCCGGGCAGATCCGGCACCCGCCAGGCGCCGGTGCCCGCCGCCCGGTCGAGGAAGGCCTCGGCCGCCACCAGGGCGGCCCGCGGCGCCCGCGCGCCGGGAATCCGCACCGTGGCCGCGGCGGTGCCGATCCGCAGCAGCGCCGTCGCGTCGTCCCGCGCCAGCAGCGTCACATCGCCGCCCAGCGCGTCCACATCGCCCCGGCCGTCGTCGAGCACGAACAGGAACCTGCCCGACAGGCCCGCCGTCCTCCCGCTCGCGCACAGCAGCGCGTCCAGCTCCCGCAGCCAGGGCCCGACGTCCCGCGCGCCCCGGCCGTCGAGACCGGAGAGCGGCGACGCCACGATGTTGCGTATCCGCTCATGGCGCGCGGAGGGCAGCAGCCCCGCCTCGCCCAGCCGCCCGGCCAGTTCGCCGCCGCAGTCCGGACGCAGTCCGCGCAGTTGGACGTTGCCACGCGAAGTGAGATGCAACTCACCGTCACCCAGGCTCTCCGCCGCCGCTCCCAGAGCCTTCGCCCGCGCCGCCGTCAGCAGACCGCCCGGCACCCGGACACGGGCCAGCGAGCCGTCGTCCGCCCGGTGCAGCCGCAGCGTGCCGGGACAGGCGTCACCGCGGTCCCGGGGAGAGGAGTCTCCCGGCGGTGAGGGCGAAGTGGCTGGTCGGGGCATGGCGGCGAGCATACCGACCATCTCACCAGATCCCTATGTCCCCACCGTCTGACCGGCCCTTACTATGCCTAGTGACGGGCCAGCCGGCCCGTCGTCGCCACAGACGGCGACAGGGGAGGAAGTCCGGTGCGAGCCCGGCACGGTCCCGCCACTGTGAGTCCGGCCACGGCCGGGCGAGTCAGGAACTCCCTTCCCCGGCCCTCGACCCCGTTCGAGCAGGGGAACTCCATTCCGACACCGCCCGGGGCGTGGACACCCCGAGGAAGGCCCGACGCCGCATGATCCTGCTCCTGTCGACGTCCGACACCGACCTGCTCAGCGCCCGCGCCTCGGACGGCCCGGTCTCCTACCGCTTCGCCAACCCCTCCCGGCTCCCGCTCCAGGACCTGCCCGAGCTCCTGGACGGCGCCGATCTGGTCGTCGTGCGCCTCCTCGGTGGCGTACGTGCCTGGCAGGACGGCCTCGACCAGGTGCTCGCCACCGGACGTCCCGTCGTGGTCCTCACCGGCGAACAGGCCCCCGACGCCCAGCTGATGGCCGCCTCGACGGTGCCCATCGGCATCGCCGCCGAGGCCCACGCCTATCTGGCCCACGGCGGCCCCGCCAACCTCGACCAGCTGGCCCGCTTCCTCTCCGACACCGTCCTGCTCACCGGCCACGGTTTCGCACCGCCCGCCCCCGCACCCTCCTGGGGCCCGCTGGAGCGCACCCCCGGCCGCACCGACGGCCCGGTCGTCGCCGTGCTCTACTACCGCGCCCACCACATGAGCGGCAACACCGCGTTCATCGAGGCCCTCTGCCGTGCCGTCGAGGACGCGGGCGCCCGCGCGCTGCCGCTGTACGTCGCCTCGCTGCGCACCCCGGAGCCCGAACTCATCGAGGCGCTGCGCGCCGCCGACGTGATCGTGACCACCGTCCTCGCCGCGGGCGGCACCCGGCCCGCCGAGGCATCCGCCGGCGGTGACGACGAGTCCTGGGACGCGGGCGTCCTCAGCGGCCTCGACGTCCCCATCCTCCAGGCCCTCTGCCTCACCGGTTCACGCACCGACTGGGAGGGCAACGACGAGGGCGTCTCCCCGCTCGACGCCGCCAGCCAGATCGCGGTCCCCGAGTTCGACGGCCGCCTGATCACCGTCCCCTTCTCGTTCAAGGAGATCGACGAGGACGGCCTGCCCGCGTACGTCGCCGACACCGAGCGCGCCGCCCGCGTCGCCGGGATCGCCGTGCGCCACGCCCGGCTGCGCCACATCCCGGCCGCCGAGAAGCGGATCGCGCTCGTGCTGTCCGCGTACCCGACCAAGCACTCCCGGATCGGGAACGCCGTCGGCCTCGACACCCCCGCCAGCGCCGTCGCCCTGCTGCGCCGACTCCGCGCCGAGGGGTACGACTTCGGCACCGAGGAGGTCCCCGGCCTGGTGTCCGGAGACGGCGACGAGCTGATCCGCGCGCTGATCGAGGCGGGCGGCCACGACCAGGAGTGGCTGACCGAGGAACAGCTGGCCCGCAACCCGGTCCGCATCCCGGCCGCCGACTACCGCCGCTGGTACGCGACCCTCCCGGCCGAGCTCCGCGAGGCCGTCGAGGAGCACTGGGGTCCCGCCCCGGGCGAGATGTTCGTGGACCGGTCCCGCAACCCGGAGGGCGACATCGTGCTCGCCGCCCTGCGCCACGGCAACCTGCTCGTCCTCATCCAGCCGCCGCGCGGCTTCGGCGAGAACCCGATCGCGATCTACCACGACCCCGATCTGCCGCCCTCGCACCACTACTTGGCCGCCTACCGCTGGATCGCCGCCCCGGCCGACGACAACGGCTTCGGCGCCGACGCGATGATCCACCTCGGCAAGCACGGCAACCTGGAGTGGCTGCCCGGAAAGAACGCCGGCCTCTCCGCCGCCTGCGGACCCGACGCCGCCCTCGGCGACCTCCCGCTGATCTACCCGTTCCTGGTCAACGACCCGGGCGAGGGGACCCAGGCCAAGCGGCGCGTCCACGCCACCCTGGTGGACCACCTGGTCCCGCCGATGGCACGTGCCGACAGCTACGGGGACATCGCCCGGCTCGAACAACTCCTGGACGAGCACGCCCAGATCGCGGCGATGGACCCGGCGAAGCTCCCGGCGATCCGCGCACAGATCTGGACCCTGATCCAGGCCGCCAAGCTCGACCACGACCTGGGGCTGGAGGACCGCCCCGAGGACGAGGGCTTCGACGAGTTCATCATGCATCTCGACGGCTGGCTCTGCGAGATCAAGGACGCCCAGATCCGTGACGGCCTGCATGTCCTGGGCGGTGCCCCGGCCGGTGCCGACCGGGTCAACCTCGTCCTCGCGATCCTGCGCGCCCGTCAGATCTGGGGTGGCACGGCCTCGCTGCCGGGGCTGCGCGAGGCCCTGGGGCTCGACGAGTCCGCCGCGACCCGGGTCACCGCCGACGAGGCCGAGGAGCGGGCCCGCGCCCTGGTGCAGGCGATGGAGGACGCGGACTGGTCGCCGGAGGCCGTCGACGGCGTGGCCGCGGGGCACCCGAGTGCGGTCGCCGACATCCTCGCCTTCGCGGCCCGCGAGGTGGTTCCGCGGCTGGCCGCCACCACCGACGAACTCGACCACACCCTGCACGCGCTGGACGGCGGCTTCGTCCCCGCCGGTCCTTCCGGCTCCCCGCTCCGCGGTCTGGTCAACGTCCTGCCGACCGGCCGCAACTTCTACTCGGTCGACCCCAAGGCCGTGCCCTCGCGCCTGGCCTGGGAGACCGGCCAGGCCCTGGCCGACTCACTGCTGGAGCGCTACCGCACCGACAACGGCGACTGGCCCACCTCGGTCGGCCTCTCCCTGTGGGGCACCAGCGCGATGCGCACCGCCGGTGACGACGTCGCCGAGGCCTTCGCCCTGCTCGGCGTCCGCCCCGTCTGGGACGACGCCTCACGCCGTGTCACCGGGCTGGAGGCGATCCCGCCCGCCGAGCTCGGCCGCCCCCGCATCGACGTCACCCTGCGCATCAGCGGCTTCTTCCGCGACGCCTTCCCGCACACCATCGGCCTCCTCGACGACGCGGTCCGCCTCGCCGCCTCCCTGGACGAACCCGCCGAGCAGAACCACGTGCGCGCCCACACCCAGGCCGACCTGGCCGCCCACGGTGACGAACGCCGCGCCACCACCCGTATCTTCGGCTCCCGCCCGGGTACGTACGGCGCCGGTCTGCTCCAGCTCATCGACTCCCGCGACTGGCGCACCGACGCGGACCTCGCCGAGGTCTACACGGTGTGGGGCGGCTACGCCTACGGGCGCGAGCTCGACGGGCGGCCGGCCCGCGAGGAGATGGAGACGGCGTACAAGCGGATCGCGGTCGCGGCGAAGAACACCGACACCCGCGAGCACGACATCGCCGACTCGGACGACTACTTCCAGTACCACGGCGGGATGGTGGCCACCGTCCGCGCCCTGCGCGGCACCGCGCCGGAGGCGTACATCGGAGACTCCACCCGTCCCGAGACGGTCCGCACCCGCACCCTGGTGGAGGAGACCTCGCGGGTCTTCCGCGCCCGGGTGGTGAACCCCAAGTGGATCGAGGCGATGCGGCGGCACGGCTACAAGGGGGCCTTCGAGCTCGCCGCCACCGTCGACTACCTCTTCGGCTACGACGCCACCACGGGCGTGGTCGCCGACTGGATGTACGACAAGCTCACCGAGACGTACGTCCTGGACCCGACCAACCGCGAGTTCCTCCAGCAGGCCAATCCCTGGGCCCTGCACGGCATCGCGGAACGCCTCCTGGAGGCGGAGTCCCGCGGCATGTGGGCCAAGCCCGACCCGGCCGTCCTCGAAGCGCTGCGCCAGGCGTACCTGGAGACGGAGGGCAACCTGGAGGGCGAGGACTGACGGTCGTCGACACGGGCCCCGGCCGCACCCGCGGCCGGGGCCCGTCGGCGTGTCCGGTGGAGGCCGCGGCGGGGGACCGGTGCGGTGGTTCGGCCGTACGGGGGGTGTGCGGCGGGCCCGGCGGCGCCGCCCCGGACGGACGTACCGCCGGGCGGAGGGGCGTCACCCGTTTTGTCCCCGGGCATAGTGTCGCCCGCGGCGTGGAAGCGATCTACGCATGACCGAAAGCAACAGTCCTCATATCGCGATGCCTCGCATCACCGTGCTGGGCGTGCAGCCCGGCGATCCGCCCTTCCGCCTCGTGGAGATCGACGGGGAGGTCGTCCTGGAGGCGACGTCGATGCTGGACGTGATCGCCGCCGCCTCGGCCGCGGGAATCAAGATCCATGACCTCGACGACCCCGATGTGGTGCGGTGGGTGGGCGGCGGGAAACTCACCTGGAGGCTGCACTGAGAACCGCCCCGCGGCGCACGGGCGCGGGGCGGGCGGGGCACCGCGCCGGGCGGGTGAGCCGGTGCGTCGCGTCCACGCGGTGCGGCCGAGTGTCCCGGGCGCGCTCGTGGCGCGATCGCCGGCCGGTTCCCGGTGCGGTGGCCCCGGCGCGGGCGCGCCCGCCCCGGGACGGCGGCGGAGCGGACGTCCCGGACGAGGCCGGGATGTCGGTGGTCCTGGTGCTCCGCGGGTTGATGACCGGCTCCTTCGGCGTTGCGACGGCGGCGACTCGTAGCGGCACGCGCACACCCGTCACGCGGTCACCGGCGTTCGGACCCACCGGCGTACGGACCCGGGTACACCGTCACGAGTCGGAGCCGACGGCCCGACTGGCCCCGAACTCTCCCGCCCCGCACTGACGTTCCGCGCACGTTTCCCTGACGTTTCGCTGACGTCACGCATGCGGCCCCGTCGTGCCGGGGCGCATGCGTGACGCCGGCTTCCGCGGCCTCAGGCCAGGGTGGTGGCACGGTCGGGGTCGATGGCGTGCTGAAGAGGCAAGTCATGTATAAAGCGTCGGAGTTCGTCGAGCACCAGCGCTCCGAGACGGTGCCGTTCGGCCCCGAGAGCACCGCCGAGATGGGGTGTCAGGACCACGTTGGGAAGGGTGAAGAGTGGCGAGTCATGGGCGGGAGGCTCCGGGTGTGTGACATCGAGTACGGCGGTGAGGTCGGGTCTGGCGCGCAGCACCTCCGCCGCGGCGGTCTCGTCGACGAGCGCGCCCCGGGCGGTGTTGATCAGTGTGGCGCCCGGCCCCAGGGAGTTCAGCAGCCGGGACCCGATCGTGCCCCGGGTCTCGGGCAGGAGGGGGGCGTGCAGGCTGACGACATGGCTGGTGGCGAAGAGCTCCTCGATGCCCACGAGCCGGACGCCCGCCCGCCGGGCGGATTCCGTGGAGGCGAGGGGGTCGGTGGCGAGGATCTCGATGTCGAAACGACCGAGGTGGGAGGCGACGAGACGGCCGATGTGCCCGAGCCCCAACAGGCCCACGCGTGACCGGTAGGCGCCCGGCACCTGGGGGTTGTGGGGGAAGCGGCGGCTGCTCGCCACCTCCCGGGTGATCCGGTGCACCTGCTTCAGCCCGAGGAGGACCTGGGCGAGGGTGAACTCCGCCACCGGTACGGCGTTGGCCGCGGCCGCGGAGACGATCGGCACGCCGCGCGCCCAGAACTCGGGTGTGGTCAGATGCCGTACGGAGCCCGCGGCGACGAAGACCGCCCGCAACCGGGGGGCGTGGGACAGGAAGGCGGCATCGAGAACGGGCGCGCCCCAGCCCGTGAGCAGCACGTCGACGTCGCGCAGCACCTCGGGATCCTCGGCGAGCCGCTGCCGTGTGAGGGGCGGGCCCTGCATGCGTACAAGACCTTCGATTTCGGCTAGGACCTCGCGGGGGTAGACGTCCGCCCTGCGTTCTTCCTCCATGACCAACAGGGCGGTCGGTCTGCGGTCCGGCTCGTTCATGGCGTTGCGCTCCTCAGCTCCCCGCCGACAGGCCGTCAGCGGCGGGAACCGCGGAGCCTGATCGGGTGCGTGGGGAAATGTCTGACCGGATGTTGAAGATTGGCGTGGCTTGTTCGTTGCCTTGGCCGACGTGCTTGCAGCACGATACATCGGATGATTGAAATGGCCCCCGGGCGAGGATCGGTCATCCGATGCCTGCCGCCCCAGCGGTCGTGTTGTGCGGGGGCGGTGGGTGTGTGTTCGGTCGATCGTTGCCTGGGGCAGTCAATTTATGGGCTCGACAGGCGCTTTCGCGCGTGGGGTGATCCGCCTGAGGGGGCTGCGGGGGGTGAGGGGTGCGTACGGGGTGTGTCCGGCGGACTCGCGGTGGAGCCTCGGAGAACTTTTGCATTCATCGGACTATTGACCACGGATTCGGACCCCGTTAGCGTCCCAGCAAGCGCTTTCCAGGCCAGCTGTGATGCGGCGAAAACAGGAGTTGTCATGCAGAGATCGCGGTGGATCGGTGCGGGTGTTCTCGCTTCCGCACTGGTCCTCACCAGCTGTACATCAGGGCCTGCGGGAGTGGATGCCAAGCAGAACTCGAAGGCACCGCTCGAACTGTGGACCCGGACGACACCGGGCGGACCGGGGGAGAAGGGGACCCTCAAGCTCGCCGCCGCCTTCGAGAAGGCCACGGGCTTCAAGGTCGAGGTCACGGCGATCTTCGACGACTTCGAGACCAAGCTCCAGCAGCGGGCCGCGCAGAAGAATCTGCCCGACATCGTCCTGAACGACGTCACACAGCTCGGCGCCATGCACAGCCAGGGCCTCCTCCGGGAGATCGACCTGGACAAGATCAAGAACAGCAAGCAGGTCGTCGGCCAGGGGCTGGACTCCGGCAAGAGCGTGGACGGCAAGCAGTACGGCCTGCCGTACTCGGCCCAGGCGTCCGCGCTGCTCATCCGCAAGGACTGGCGCGAGAAGCTGAAGCTCCAGGCCCCGCGGAGCTGGGACGACTTCGCCGCGATGGCCGAGGCCTTCACCACCAAGGACCCCGACGGCGACGGCAAGAACAACACGTACGGTCTCGCCGCCCCGCTGTCCACCAAGCGCGGATACGCCTCCTGGTACTTCTCCAACTTCCTCTGGGCGGCGGGCGGGGACTTCATCACCGAAACCGGTGACGGAAAGTACAAGCCCGCGATGACCACGAAGGAATCGGTCCAGGCCGTGCAGTGGTTCCGCGACCTCGGCTGCAAGGCCAAGGCCATCCAGCCGGGCGCCGTGACCATGGAGACCCCGCCCACGAACGAGACCTTCGAGGCCGGCCGGACCGGCATGTTCGTCGTCGGACCGTATCTGCTGCCCCGCTTCGACGAGACCCTCGGCAAGGACAAGTACGAGGTCGTGCCGATGCCCAAGGGGCCCAAGGACGCCACCGTGCTCGCCGAGGGCGGGTCCGTCTATCTGATGGCCGGCTCCGAGAACATGGCGGGCCAGGACGCCTTCGCCGACTTCGCGCTCTCCGCCGAGGGCCAGAAGACCGGCATGGAGGGGGAGACCGGCTTCACCGTGCAGCTGCCCGTCAACAAGACGGTCGACATCTCCCAGGTCCGTCCCGACCCCCGCTGGAAGACCTACGCGGAGATCTACCAGAGCTCCGGCCGGTACGCGCCGTCCATCCCGAACTGGACCCCGGTGCGGCAGACGACCGCCGACGCCGTCAACGCGCTGATGGCCGACTGCGGCCTGGACACCGGGACCAAGCTGAAGGAGCTCGACAAGCAGCTCGCCGACATCCTCAAGGAACAGGGAATCGCCGCGTCATGAGTCTTGACCAGGCGGATCCGGCCGCCCTCCCGGCGGCCGGGCCCGCCACCCGGAAAACGGGCCGCACGGCCGGCGGCGGCGCCGGCCGCCGCGGGCACGACCGCCGCGCGGGCCGCTGGTGGACGCCGTGGCTCTTCCTGGCCCCGGCACTGCTCCTCTTCCTGTACTTCAAGTTCATCCCGATGGTCAGCGCGCTGACCATGTCCTTCCAGGACGTCCAGCCCTACCTCGGCAACAAGTGGGTCGGCACCGAGAACTACGCCACGGTGCTCCAGTCCGACGGCTTCCGCGAAGCCGCCTGGCACACCGTCGTCCTCGCCGCCGGGCAGACGGCCGGCTCGATGCTCCTCGGCCTGGTGCTCGCCCTGCTGATGGAGGGCCAGGGCCGCCGGCTGGGCTTCGTGCGCTCCGCGGCGTTCCTGCCGGTGGTGGTGCCGATCGCCGTCGTCGCCGAACTCTGGCGGATCATGTACCACCCGACCGCCGACGGCATGCTCAACTCCGTGCTCGGCCTGGTGGGATTCGGACCCTCGGGATTCATCAACGACCCCGACTCGTCGATGGCCTCCATCATGCTCACCGGCATCTGGCGGGGCGCCCCCTACGACATGATGATCTTCCTCGCCGGCCTCACCAGCGTGGACCGCGGCCTGTACGAGGCGGCGAAGGTCGACGGCGCCTCCAGGATCCAGCGGGTCTGGCACGTGACCGTGCCCGGACTGCGGTCGGTGTTCTCGATCCTGTTCATCCTCGCCGCGATCCGCGGACTGCGGGTGTTCACCGAGGTGTTCCTGCTCACCAACGGCGGACCCGACGGCTCCACCGAGGTCGTGATGACCCTGATCTACAAGCTCGGTCTCGAACAGAACCGACTCGGTGTCGGAGCGGCGGGAGCCGTCCTGCTGTTCCTCGCGACGCTGGTCCTGACAGTCGTCGTCCACCTGCTGCGACGGAGAGAGAGCAAATGAACGCGCCGACCGAGACCGCGCTGGGCCTGACGGAGAGCAGGAGTCCGGGCGGGCGGATCCTGAAGGCCGTCACCTACCTGCTGGTCCTGATCGTCTTCGCCGGGCCGCTGCTGGCCCTGCTGGTCAGCGCCTTCGGACACGTCAAGGACCCGACCCAGCTGAGCATCGTCCCCTCGGGCGCCACGCTGGACAACTTCAAGATCGCCTTCGATCAGGGCGTCCTCGCGTACCTGCTGAACTCGTTCTTCGTGGTCGGCTTCGGGCTGCTGCTCCAGGTGGCCGTCTCCGTCCTCGCCGGGTACGCCCTGGCCAGGAAGGTCTTCCCGGGGATGACGGTGGTGCTCGTCGCCATCCTGGCGACGCTGATGCTGCCCGAGGAGATCCTGGCCCTCCCGCTCTCCGTGATCCTCTCCGACCTGCCGGTCGTCCACTTCAACCTCATCGGCACCCTGGCCGGAATGATCGTCCCGCTGGGCGCCTGGGGATTCTCCATCCTCGTGATGACCGAGTTCATGAAGGACGTGCCCCGGGAACTCGAAGAGGCCGCCCGGATCGACGGCGCCGGCGACCTGCGCATCTTCGCCCAGATCATCCTGCCGATGTGCAAGCCCGCGCTCGGCGTCATCGGAGTCTTCGGCTTCACCATGATCTGGGACCAGTACCTGCTGCCCCTCCTGGTCTCCACCGACTCCTCCTCGTACACGCTCCCGCTGGCGCTGCGAACCCTGCGGATCGACCCCGCCGTGACGCCCGGAGTGGTGATGGCCGCCTCGCTGCTGGCCCTGCTCCCCTCCGTGATCGTCTTCCTGTTCTTCCAGCGTTCCTTCGTGCACGGCCTGGCGTCCGGCGCCCTGAAGGGCTGACCCGGCAGGCCGCCCCCGCCCCCCGACCCCCGTACGACCAGCCCTTTGACAGCGCACCGGGCACGCCACCGGACGCCGACGACAAGGAACGATGCCCCATGACCCCGAGCGCCGAGACCCCGTCAGCGCCCGCCGCGCCCGCCCCGGACACCACCTGGTTCACCGACGACCGGTTCGGCATGTTCGTCCACTGGGGCCTGTACTCGCTCGCCGCACGGCACGAGTGGGTCAAGAACCGGGAGAAGCTGACCGACGAGCAGTACCAGGTCTACTTCGACCACTTCGACCCCGACCGTTACGACCCGGTCCAGTGGGCCAGGGCGGCCAGGGCGGCGGGCATGCGGTACGTCGTCCTGACCACCAAGCACCACGACGGCTTCTGCCTGTGGGACAGCGCCCTCACCGAGTACAAGGTCACCAACACCCCGCACGGCCGCGACCTCGTCGGGCCGTTCGTCGAGGCGTGCCGCGCCGAAGGGCTCAAGGTCGGTCTCTACTACTCCCTCATCGACTGGCACCACCCGTCCTTCCCCGTGGACGGCACCCACCCCCAGCGCGACGACGAGGAGTTCAAGGCCGCGGCCGCCGACCGCGACATCCGCGACTACCAGCGCTATCTGCACGGCCAGGTCCGCGAACTGCTCACCTCCTTCGGGCGGATCGACTACCTCTTCTTCGACTTCTCGTACGCGGGCCGCACCTGGTGGGGCGGCAAGGGCCCGGACGACTGGGATTCCCCGAAGCTGCTGGAGACGGTCCGCGAACTCCAGCCGCATGTGCTCGTCAACGACCGGACCGGCCTTCCCGGCGACTTCATCACACCCGAGCAGTACCAGCCCTCCGGTCCCATGACCAAGGACGGGCGGCCCGTGCTGTGGGAGGCGTGCCAGACGCTCAACGGGAGCTGGGGCTACGACCGCGACAACCTGGACCACAAGAGCGCCGACCTGCTGATCCGCATGCTCGTCGACGGGGTGTCCAAGGGCGGCAACCTGCTGCTCAACGTCGGCCCGACCGGCCGCGGCGACCTCGAACCACGCGCCGTCGCCGTCCTCGGCGAGATCGGCCGGTGGATGGACCTGAACGAGCGGTCGGTCCGCGGCTGCGGCCCGGCCCCGTACACCGCCCCCGCCGAATGCCGGTACACCCAGCGCGGCGACCGGCTCTACGTCCACCTGTTGGCCTGGCCGCTGCGCCATCTGCACCTGCCCGGACTCGCCGGCCGGGTGCGCTACGCCCAGTTGCTGAACGACGCCTCGGAGATCCTCCAGGTCCACATCGACCCGGACCGGCCCGCGCAGAACACCGAGATGGGCGGGCAGCCCGCCGGGACGCTCACGCTCGAAATCCCCGTCCAGCGCCCCGACACCCCCGTGCCCGTCATCGAGCTCTTCCTGGACGCCCCGGCCGACGCCTGATACGGGTCCGGCCCCCTCGACCCACCACCACACTCACGGAGGCATCATGCAACGCCGCACGTTCCTCATGGGCACCGCAGCAGGCGCGGCGCTGGCCGTCGCCCCCACCGGCGGCCTCCTGACCGCGAGCGCCACGGCGGCACCGGCCGCCGTCGGTTCGCTGGACGAACTCCAGGCCGCCATCGACCGGGCCCGGCCGGGCGACCGCATCGTCGTGGCCGACGGCACGTACACCGTCCCGTCGGACCGGCCCCTCACCATCCGGAACAAGCGGGGCACCCGCCGCGCGCCCATCACCGTCGTCGCCCGGACCCTCGGCGGCGTCGTCCTCGACGGCGAACAGAGCTTCGTCCTCGACAACTCCAGCCACATCACCCTCAGCGGCTTCTCCTTCCGCCAGAACACCACCCTGGACATTCCGCCGAGCTGCTCGCACATCAGGCTGACCCGCAACGACTTCCAGCTCGCCGACATCGAGGGCGTGCACTGGCTGATGGTGCGCGCGGACGACAGCGAGATCGACCACAACCACTTCCACGGCAAGTCCACACTCGGCATCTACCTCGGCATCGAGGGCGCGGGCACGGAAGAGATGGCGCAGCGCGTCCACATCCACCGGAACTACTTCTCCGACCACACCTTCCCCGGGGACAACGGCGGAGAGCCGATCCGGCTCGGTGTCAGCCCCCGCGCCCTGTCCAGCGCCCACGCGGTCGTGGAGTACAACCTGTTCGAGCGCGCCGACGGCGACCCGGAGGCCATCTCCGTGAAGAGCTCGGACAACGTCATCCGGCACAACACCATCCGCGACAGCTTCGGCGGCATCGTCCTGCGGCACGGCAACCGCAACCGGGTCGAGGGCAACCACCTCCTCGCCGGTACGGAGGGCGTGCGGATCTACGGCAACGACCATGTGATCGTCAACAACCACCTCGCCGGTCTGGCCGGGCGGGCCATGGTGATCGGCAGCGGCTCGGAGCGCGACCACACGCCCGGCGAGTCGCCCGACACGCGCCGCGGCAACGACGCTCCGGACCGGGTCCTCATCGCGTACAACACCCTGGTGAACAACAACGGCACGCTCTCCGGCGAGAGCCGGCGCCCCCACGAGCCGCGCGATGTGACCGTCGCGGACAACCTGTTCGTCGCCGACTCCGGCGAACTGGTCGCGATGGCCGACACCGTACGGTTCACCTGGTCCGGCAACATCCTGTGGGGCGCCGCGGGCGACGGCAACATCCCGTCCGGCGGCTACACCCGGGTCGACCCGAAGCTGGTCACCGGCCCGGACGGCGTGGCCCGGCTTTCCGCCGGCAGCCCGGCGATCGGCGCCGGCACCCTCAGGCCGTCACCGGTCACCCATGACATCGACGGGGACCCGCGCGGCCGGACCCAGGACGTGGGCGCGGACGAGTACGCGAAGCGGGCCCCGAGGATCCGGCCGCTGACCCCGGCCGACGTCGGTCCGCACGCCCGCTGAGCACCCCACCCGGGAGGGACGGCCGGGCCCGCCCCGGCCGTCCCGCCGTCGCACGCCGGTCCGTCCAGCGCGGGGGCTGTACGGACCGGCCCGTCATGTACTTGTCGCCACAGGAGGCATCATGCAACGACGCACGTTCCTCAGGGGCACCGCGGTGGCAGCGCTCGCCGCCGTGCCCCTCAGCACCTCGATGTCGGTCGACGCTTCGGCGGCCGACATCCCCGTCAGCAGCCTGGCCGCACTCCAGAGCGCGATCAACGGCGCCGCACCCGGCGACCGGATCGTCGTGGCCGACGGCACGTACACCGTCCCGTCGGGGGGTGCGATCAACGTCTCCGGCAAGAACGGCACCAGCGCCGCGCCGATCACCATCGTGGCCAAGTCCCGCGGTGGCGTGGTGCTCAAGGGCGAACGCGGCTTCGTCTTCGCCGATTCGAGCAACATCACCGTCAGCGGCTTCGCCTTCCGGCAGAGCACCACGCTGGAGATCCCGGTGAACTGCTCGTCGATCCGCCTGACCCGCAACGACTTCCAGCACGCGGACGACGGCGACCCGTACTGGGTCGTCGTACGGGCGAACAGCACGAAGATCGACCGGAACCACTTCCACAACAAGACGACCACGGGCATCTTCCTGATCGTCGACGGTCCGGGCTCCACCGACATGGCCCAGAACACCCACATCCTGCGGAACTACTTCTCCGACCACAGCTTCGCCGGGGACAACGGCGGCGAGTGCATCCGCCTCGGCGTCAGCGGGCGGGCGCTGTCCGCCGCGAACGCGGTCGTGGAGTACAACCTGTTCGAGCGCGCCAACGGCGACCCCGAGGCCATCTCGGTGAAGTCCTCCGACAACATCATCCGGTACAACACCATCCGCAACAGCCGGGGCGGCATCGTGCTGCGCCACGGCAACCGCTCCCGGGTGGAGAGCAATTACCTGATCGGCGGCGAGGAGGGGGTGCGGCTCTACGGCAACGACCACCTGATCGTCAACAACTACCTCGCCGGACTCTCGAAGCGGGCCCTGGTCGTCGGCAGCGGCACCACCCGCGACCACAACTCCGGCGAGACACAGGACGAGCGGCGGGGCAACGACGCCTGCGACCGCGCGGTGATCGTGCACAACACCCTGTTCGGCAACGCCGGCGCGCTCTCGGGCGAGAGCCGGGCGTACGAGCCCCGGGACGTGGTCATCGCCGACAACCTGCTCGTCGGCGACTCCGGGAGCCTGGTCGCGATGGGGACGACCACCGACTTCACCTGGCAGAGCAACCTGCTGTGGGGCGCGGCCTCCGACGGGAACATCCCGTCCGGTGGCTACACCCGGGCCGACCCGAAGCTGGTGACCGGGACGGACGGCGTGGCCCGGCTCTCCGCCGGCAGCCCGGCGATCGGCGCGGCCACACTGGCCGACCCGGGCGTGAGCGACGACATCGACGGCGACCCGCGGGGCAGCGCCCGCGACATCGGCGCCGACGAGTACGCGACCGCTGCCGCGCTCCGGCACCCCCTCACGACAGCGGACGTGGGCCCCAACGCGGCGTGAGACACCACCGCCGGGAGGGCCCTTCCCCGCAAGGGGCGGGCCCTCCCGTACCGGCCGGAGAAGCCCCGTACCGGCCGGAGAAGCCCCGTACCGGCCGGAGAAGCCCCGTACCGGCCGGCGAAGACCCGGAGAAGAACGAGGAACGCGCCGCCGGACGGCGGCCGCAGGAGAGGAACGCTGTGACAGGCAGGGAGAGCCCCGACCGCGCGGGGCGCGGCGCGGCGGACCGCACCCCGGACAGCCCGCAGGCCGCACCGGCTCCCGTGGCCAGGCCGGGCATCTGCTCGGTCACCTTCCGGCGGCTGCCCGCCGCAGAGGTCGCCCGCCTCGCCGCGGACGCGGGCCTGGCGGCGGTCGAGTGGGGAGCGGACGTGCACGCGCCTCCGGAGGACCCCGACACCGTCCGCGCGGCCCGCGACGCCTCCCTCCGGTACGGACTCACCTGCTGCTCGTACGGCTCGTACTTCCGCGCCGCGCCGGGCGAAGCGGCCGGATTCCCCGGGATCGCCCGCGCCGCCGCACTCCTCGGAGCGCCCCGGGTACGGGTGTGGGCGGGCGGAGCCGGATCGGGTGATGCCACACCCCGGGAGCGGAGCGGGACCGCCGCGGAGCTGCGGGAGGCGGCCCGGATCGCCGCGGACCACGGGCTGGATCTGGCGCTGGAGTTCCACGGCGGAACCCTCACCGACACCGTCGGCTCCACCGTCCGCCTGTTGGACGAGGTGGGCGCGGACAACCTCCGGACCTACTGGCAGCCCCCGCAGAACACCCCCGACGAGGAGGCGCTGGCGGGGCTCCGCGCCCTCGTCGACCGGGTCGACGCCGTGCATGTCTTCTCGTGGTGGCCGGGCAACCACCGACTGCCGCTGGCCGACCGAGCGGGCCTCTGGGCCGAGGTCTTCGCACTGCTGAACGCGCGACGCGTCCCGCTGGACGCGCTCCTGGAGTTCGTGCCCGGCGACGACCCCGCCGTACTGCCGCGCGAGGCCGATACGCTGCGGCGCGTCGCGGCTCGCCGATGAGCGCGGCACCCACACCCCACCCTCCCCACCCCAGGACGGCACACATGCACATCACGGGAACGGACACCCTCCTGTTCATCGGTGACTCCATCACCGACGCGGGCCGCGACCGGGCCGACGCCACGTCCCTCGGCAGCGGGTACGTCCACGAGATCGCGCGCACCCTGCACGAGGGCACCGACGGCGCCGCCGTCCCCACGGTCATCAACAAGGGCGTCAACGGCAACCGGGTGTATGACCTCGCCGCCCGCTGGACCACCGACGTCATCGACCACCGGCCCACCGTGGTCACGGTCAAGATCGGCATCAACGACACCTGGCGCCGCTACGACAGCGGGCTGCCCAGCCCGGTCGACGAGTTCGAGGCGTGCCTCGACGGCCTCCTCGCGGAGACCACGCGCACGCTCTCCGCGCGACTCGTCGTCATCACCCCGTTCCTGCTCCCGGTCGCCCCGGAGCAGAAGGAGTGGTTCGAGGACCTGACGCCCCGTACCGAGGCCGTCCTGCGCGCCGCGGCGGCCAACGGGGCCCAGGTGGTCCGCGCGGACCTCGCGCTGGCCCGCGCCGCGCGGACGAAGGAGGCCGCGGAGCTGGCCCGGGACGGAGTCCACCCGAGCCCCCTCGGCCACCGGATCATCGCCGACGCCTGGCTCGCCGAGGCGGACCCCCGCCCGCTCGGACAGCAGGGGGAGGCCCGGCCGGACCTCGGCTGATCCGACGCGGCCGAGGACCGCACCGCACCGCTGAAGCGCGGGGCACGCACCGGACCGGGCACCGGCTCGCCGGTGCTGTCGCCGTGCCCGTGGAGAACGGACCCCGGGACGGATGCCGCGCCGGCACGCGGCATCCGCCCCTCGGGGGTCAGGACGTGGTGTGCAGCGGGACGGTCAGCTGCTTGAGCCAGGTGCCGGTGGTGAAGTCGCGGGCCTTGATGACGACGGAACGCGGACCGACCTCGACCTGGAGCCCCTGGTTGAAGGCGTTTCCGAGGGAGACCTCACCGCCCTTGCCGTCGTCCATCCAGCCGACCTGGACGGCCGAGGTGTTCACCACGGTGAACCCTTCGAGGTTGCCGGTGCCGGGAACGACGCGGCGCACCACCCAGTCCGACAGGTTGAGATCCCAGTGGGTGTGCCCGGAGAAGAGGAACACGTCCTTGTGGCGGCCCAGGATCGACAGCAGCCGGTCGGGCTGGAGGTAGTCGTTGAGGTAGAGCTTGTTGTGTGTGCCCGACACCGTGTTGGGGAGCGGGTGGTGGGTCAGCACCATGACGGGCTTGCGGCGGCGCGCCCAGTACGCGAGCCGGTCCTCCAGCCAGGCGAACTGCGCGTCGCTGATCCACACCTCGTCCCACAGCTTCGCGTCGTGGTAGTGGGAGTAGCGCTCGGTGCCCAGGCTGAGCACCGGGACGCCGCCGAAGGAGGTCTCCGAGTAGACCTTGTTGCGCCCCGCGAAGTTGTAGAAGCTGCGGAAGAGCGAGTCCTCGGTGGTGCCGTTGGGCCAGGTGTCCTGGGCCAGCGTGTTGGGGTCGCTGTACTTCGGCACGTAGAACTCGTGGTTGCCGATGGCCCACGCGATGTTCTTGGGACGCGGGTGCCGCTTGAGCGTCTGGCGGACCGCCGCGTACTCGAAGTCGTAGCCGCGCGGGGTGATGTCACCGGCTATGCCGAGGCCGGCGCTGTCGGGGTTGATGCGGTGCAGATCGTCGAGGGCCTTGCCGAAGTCGGTGAGGTCGCCCTGGATGTCACTGATGATGTTGAACCGGACCGTGCGGCCCCTGTCGGGCCGGTGCGGAGCGGCCTCGGCCGCGGGCGCCGCGAGCCCCGCGCCGACGGCGAGTGCGCCGCCCACCAGCGACGCGCTGCCTGTGGTGGCCATGAACGATCTGCGATCCATCGGTACTTCCTTCGTCGGTGCGCCCCCGTGTGTGTGGGACGCGGCGAGTGTCGCCGCCCAGGATGGCCCGTCGGGATACCGCAGATGACCATGGCTTGAACTGTTCGTCTATCGATGGCGTGTTTCCGATGGTGTTCGTCAACCGGGCCCGGAGTCGGCCGGGTTCCCCGCAGAGCGCCGGCGGGCGTGCACGGCCGGGAATGCCGTGGGACCACGCCGACGCCCCGCGTCCGGGGCAACGCCCCGGTCACCGCCGCCCGTTCGGCCGGATCACCGGGTGCGGTAGGCGTCGAGGAGGGTCTGGGTGAGCGTCCGGCCGCCGGCGTCGGTCAGTTCGGCGCGCAGCGAGACGCCGGTGTCCGGGCCCGGGTTGTGGACCGTGACGGCGCCGCGCTCGACCGGCACCCGCTTCCAGGAGGCGCCGCCGTCCACCGAAACGGACACGGCCAGCGAGCGCAGCTTCCCGTTGGCCGCGGCGCCCTGCACCGTGACGGGGACCCGCAGCGTCGTGTCCGCCACGGCGGTGCCGGTGGAGCCGAGCACGGGGGAGAACCGCACGGCGCTCACGGGCACTTGGGCCGGAGCGGCCGTCGTGTCCGAGGTGAAGGTCCACACCGCGGTCACCCGGGTGGCGGTGCCGGGCGCGCCGGAGCGCCGCACCGTGCTGGTGATCCGGTACGTCGCACGCCCCGGCGGCACGGTGAACCGGGCCTGTCCGGGCGCGCCGGTCCGCGTCCCGACGAGCACACCGTCACGGTGCAGCGCGGTCGAGGCACTGGCGTACGACGGCGACGACGGCACATGGCCACCGCCGTCCATGAGCAGCGGGACGTCGACGGTGAGGGCGTCGCCGTCGCGCACGACGCCGGAGCCGCCGGTGAGACCGGGACCGAAGACGGCGTTGTCGAAGGTGTGCGTGGTGGTGCGCCCGGCGCGCACGGCGACACCGTCGGCGGCATAGCGGTTCGAGGGGCCGCCGGGCGTGCGGGGAGCCAGGTAGGTGATGTCCCAGGTGCCGCGTTCGGGTGTCACGAGACAGATGGCGGTGCCGGGCGTCGGCAGGGCCCGGGAGAGCCCGACGGTCAGTCCGGAGCTCGGTTGCAGGTCGACGGAGCCGGTGCCCGCGGTGCCCGGCAGGGCGGCGCCACGGATTTCCAGGGTGGCCAGGTCCTTCGCGGCGGGGTGCCGGGTGAGCCCGGTCAGGGCGCGCGCTCCGGTGAGGACGTAGCCGAGCGCGTAGTCGGCGTCCGGAGTGGTCCAGTACCCGTCGAACCACTGCTTCACGGATCCGGCCTCGGCGTCCGGGCCCAGATGGGCGACGCGCAGCCGCGCCGAGGAGGAGATCAGGTTGACGAGCCGTACGGCGTCCCGGTGCCGCACCTCGACGACCGTGGCGCTGTGCAGGAAGCGCGCCGAGCGGTCGGGCGGCCGCACGTCGACGGGGGCCGCGGTCCGCGCGTCGACGACGACGGTGGTGTCGCGGTCCAGGTCGAGGCGCGGCTGCACGATCCAGTCCGTGCCGCCCGCCCCGTCAGCGGAGACCAGGGAACTGTCCAGCAGATAACGGCCCGCGGGCAGCCGCACGGTGACGGTACCGGAGGGGTCGTGCGGCCGGACCACCTCGTCGGCGCCCGCACCGGAGATCCCGGTGACGGTCGTCTCGTACGAGCCGGTGGGCCCGCCGGTGCGGTCGAGGTGCTTGATCGTGAGGGTGTACGTCGGCGCGGTCGCGGCGAGGGCCGGGGTGTTCCAGGCGGTTGTCGCGCCACCGGCCACCGCGGCGGCCACGGCCATGGTCCGCAGGACGTTGCGGCGGGGTACGGAGGAAGGAGTCATGACCTGCACTGCGCCGACGGGCGCCGGAGTTCCGGTGAGCCACGTCACACCGCCCGTGGAAACGCGGCCCGGACCGCGCGTGTGGCACACGTCACGGGAACCGGCGCAACGGACGTGGCAGAGCAGAGTGTGGAATCACTCATGAGGAATCGCTTCCGCCGCGGGGACCGCGGAGCTCTGGGGGAGCTGTACGACGAGCACTCCCAGGTGCTGTACCGGTACGCCCTCCGCGTCACCGGTGACTGGGCGGAGGCGGAGGACGTCGTCTCGGCGACCTTCCTGGAGGCGTGGCGCAGCCGGGAGAAGGTGCACCCCGAAGGCGACGGGCTGCGCCCGTGGCTGCTGGGCATCGCCACCAACGTCATGCGCCGTGACGCCCGCGCCCGCCGCCGCCGTGACATCGCGCTCGCCCGCGTCCCGGAACGCGGTTCCGTCCCGGACTTCGTCGACGACCTCGTCACCCACCTCGCGGACGCCGAGCAGTTGCGGGCGGCGCACGCCGCACTCGCCCGGCTGCGCCGCCGGGACCGGGAGGTCTTCACCCTCGTGGTCTGGGAGGGCCTGGACTACGCGGCCGCGGCCGAGGCGCTCGGCGTACCGGTCGGCACCATCCGTTCGCGGCTCTCCCGCGCCCGCACCCGCCTGCGCGCACTCGCCGACGCCGAGGCCCGCCGCGCCGCCCGTCCGCGCCCCGGGTGGCCCCGGGGCGTCCGCCCGGCCGCGCCGGAGGGCCGGGACCTCTGCGTCACCCCCGTCGAGCCCGCACCGGTCCGCGTTCCCGCGGTCCGCCCGTCCCGCCAGGAGAAGCACGGATGAACACCAGCCCGCGGCACCCCACGGACCAGTCGGCCGAGACGGGCGAAGGCCCCGGCGGGCCGCTGCCCCCGCCGCCTGTCCCCGGCCTGGCTCCCGACCGCGCGCTGCTGCTGAAGCGGGCGCTGCTGGCCGAGGCCGCCGCCACCGGACCGTCCGGCGCGCGCGTCCGTCGGCCCGTGGTCCGGTTCCTGGCACCGGCGGTCGCCTGCGCCCTGGCCGTCGGCGGTGTCGTCCTGGTGCACCCCATGGACGCGCCGGGTCCCGGGGCCCCCGCCGTCGCCGGGGGCGGCGCCCCCCGCGCGCCCGAAGCCGCACGGCTGCTCGACCGCATCGCCCTCGCCGCCGCCGGGGAACGGCGGCAGACGGTCCGGGCCGACCAGTTCGTGTACGTCGAGAGCCGGGTCGCCTACGCGGCGCAGAGCGCCGGGGGAGGCCCCGTGACGATGCCGCCCGCCCACGTGCGGCAGGTGTGGCTGTCCGCCGACGGCAGCCGCCCCGGCCTGCTGCGCGAGGCGGGCTCGCCCGACTCACGGCTCGCCGCGGATGCTCCGGCCGACACCCTCGACGGGCCCGGGGCGACCCCTCGGCCCGGTCGCCCGAACACCTCGGGGCCGTCGGTCGGCAGCCCCACCCATGCCTATGTCGCGGCGCTGCCCACCGACCCCGACGCCCTGCTGGGGCTGATCCGGGACGAGACCCGGGGGCAGGGCCAGGACCCGGACCAGCGGGCGTTCACCGCCATCGGTGACCTGCTGGCCGAGACCTGGGCCCCGCCACGGGTCGGCGCCGCGCTCTACCGCGCCGCCGCGAAGATCCCCGGCGTCACGGTGGTACGCGCGGCCGAGGACGCCGCGGGCCGCGAAGGAGTCGCCGTCGCCCGCACCGCGCACGGGCGGCAGACGCAGTGGATCTTCGACCGGACCACGTACGCCTTCCTCGGTGAACGCACGGTCCTCGCCGAGGCGGGTGACGCCGGACCGGCGGGCACCGTCGTCGGCACCTCGGCGGTCCTCGTCCGGGCCGCCGTCGACCGTACGGGCCGGCTTCCATAGACGGGTCGTCCGGCACACGGGCGGGCGACGCGCGCGCAGCCGCCTCCGGACCGGCTCCGAGGTCTCCCTCATTCCGTGACCGGTTCGTTTTCCACGAGGTGTGCGGGCCCGTCGTCGACAGAGTTCCGTCGCCGCCGGGGGCCGCGACGTCGGAACGCCGAGAGGGCCGGCCGGTCCGTCAGGAGCACCGCGTCGTACGGACTGCGGTCCTTCGCACCGCGGACGCCACAGCCCCGGTCCGGAGCTGCCGGGGCGCCGCCCGCGCCGGACCCGCACCGTACGCGCCGCCTGCGCGCCGTGTACGTCAGCCGTGTCGCGCGGTCACGCAGCGGGCCCGCCATGACGCGTCGGACGCGAGGTCGAGGCCGGTCCAGGCCATCGCGAGCGCGCCGTCGAGCACCGCGTCGTCCCCCGCCGGGCTCGCGGCTTCCTCGGCGAACCGCCGTGTGTGCGGCATCCCCAGGGCGCCCAGCACCCCGAGACCGGGGTGGATGGCGGGCATGGCGCGGGTGACGTTGCCCATGTCGGTGGAACCCCCCGTGCCCTGGGGCACCGGGCCCGGCTCGGACACCTCCCGGCCGGTCGCGCGCAGATTACGGGCGTACGCGGCCATCAGCGCCGCGTCCTGCCGCAGATCGAGGTAGTCGGGCTGGAGCGGCCGCACCTCCATCGTCGTACCGGTGGCCAGCGCGGCGCCCCGGAAGCAGTTGAGCACCCGTTCCCGCAGCTCGCCGAGTTCCTCGCCGGTGGGGGTGCGCACCTCGTATTCGAGCGCCGAACGCTCGGGGATGATGTTGGTGCGCTCCCCGCCCAGCCGGACGATCCCGGCCACCCGGTACCCGTCCGGCAGCTGCTGGCGGAGCTGCCCCACCGCGACCTGGGCGACCACCGCGGCGTCGGCGGCGTTGAGCCCGTGCTCGGGGGCCGCGGCGGCATGGGAGGCCCGGCCGGTGAAGGTGATCCCCAAGCGGGCGACCGCGTTGCTGGAGCCGCGCGGATCCGTGATGTCGACGGGGGCGGGGTGCACCATCATCGCCACCGTCACATCGTCGAAGGCGCCGCGTTCCAGCATCAGCACCTTCCCGCCGCCCTCCTCCTCGGCCGGTGTGCCCAGCAGTTTCACCCGGAAGCCGAGCTCGTCCGCGACCGAGGCCAGGGCTATCGCCGCGCCCGCGCCGGCGGCGCAGATGATGTTGTGCCCGCAGGCGTGGCCGATCTCCGGCAGCGCGTCGTACTCCGCGCACACCCCCACCGTCAGGTCACCGCTGCCGTACTCGGCGGTCAGCGCGGTCGGCAGGTCGCACGCCGCGCGACGCACGGCGAACCCGGCGTCCTCCAGCAGCACCGCGAGCCGCTCGGCGGCCCGGGTCTCGTCGAACGACAGCTCAGGATCGTCGTGCAGCTGGTGGCTGAGCTCCAGAAGCCTGTCCTTGTACGTGTCGAGACGGGCGGCGACGCGGTCGCGCAGCGACGGGTCGGCTGCGGGCATGGGGATCCTCCACTCGAAGCGGGCAGACCAAAATGGAAACTATTCGTTTCCTAAGTCGCCCCCCTGTCTACTCGCTCATGGGCGGAGGTGTCCAGGGCTACGGCGCACCCCTCGGCGCCCGGTGGCATCGCGGGCGGCCCGCTTCAGTCAGAAACTTCCCGTTTCCCATTGACGCGGGGCGCCGCGTGCCCCGAAATAGGAGGTCATGGCGAAGAGCACCCAACGGCCGGTCGGCCGGCCCCGCAGCGAGGACGTCCGGGACCGGGTCGTCGGCGCGGCCGAGGAACTGCTCGCCGAGAGCGGCTACCTCGGCATGACCATGGACGAGATCGCGGTGCGCGCGAAGGTCTCCAAGAAGACGCTCTACCGGTGGTGGCCGCACAAGGCCGCGGTGACCGCGGAAGTGCTCGTCGCCCGTGCCGAGGTGCGCACCATCCCCGACCTCGGCGACACCCGCGCCGAACTGCTCGTGCTCTTCGGGTACATCGACGAACTCACCCGCGCCCGCGACACCTTCACCCGGCTGTGCCTCGTCGAGGCCGCAGCCGAGGAGGCGGGTGTCATGCAGTCCTTCCTCGACGTCGTGCAACGACGCCGGGACCAGGCCCGAGCCGTCGTGCAGCGCGGCATCGCCCGGAGGGACCTGCCCGCCGACATCGACGCCGACGCACTGCTCGACCTGTGGAACGGGTACTTCGTCTACCGGCGTTCCTTCCGCCCCGCGCCCGTGCACCAGGACACCGTCCGCCAGCTCGTCGACCTGGCCCTCGCGGGGCAGGTGCCGCGCCTGCCCGACGAGAGCCGGGACCCGCGCGCCGGGGACGCCTGAGCGGGGGAGGGGTGCGCGACGGGAAGCGCGGTATGGGCGGCCGGCCGTGACGCGAGCGGCGCGGTCACCGGCCGGGGGTGCTCCGGGGTCTTGGTGCGGTTGCCCCCGTGGTCAGCCTTCCTCGTCCTCCGCGCGGCGTTCGCCCTCGGCCTGGGACGGCTGGCTGCGCCGGGTGGCGGGGTGCCGCTCCTCGGCCGGATCCCTGTCCTCGTCCAGCCTCTCGCCCTCGGCCTGCGACGGAGTCGAGTACTCGATGTTCTCCCTCATGGCCGCCTCCGTGGTCGGGATGCGCCTACACGTCGAGCGTATCGCTTCCGTACGGCCGACGGGCCGGGCCGTCCGGGGGGCCGGGCCGTCCGGGGGACCGGGGCGGTGGAAGCCGGGTACGGTCCCGTGTCGGGGCTTTCCCCCCTTGCCTATTGGTCGCACACTCAATAATATCCCTTTCATGACGTCAAAGGTTCAACGGTCACGCCTCAAGACGCCCGCTGCCGGGCATCGGCCGACGCCCGGCAGCTGAGCCGGCGGGAGCCCGTCCCGCGTGGCCGGACCGCCACCGGACCGGCCGATGGCAGGAGCGGCCGCGCCGGTCGAACCGTGACCCCGCGGGCGGCGGCCTCCGCACCTCGGCCGTACCTGGCCGGACCGCCGCGCTCCGTATCACCCACCGACCCGTCCCAAGGAGTACGCCCGTGCACCCCGGCCTCGTCCTGCTCTCCGCCCGTCTCCTCGACGTCGTCACCGGGGAGCTGCTCCCGCAGACCGCCCTGGCCGTGTCCGGGGGACGGATCTCCGCACTCGACGACGACCGGCGCATCCGCGCCCTCGCCGGTCCCGCGACCACGGTGATCGACCTGAAGGGCGCCGTGGTGACCCCGGGGCTCGTCGACGGCCACATCCACCCCGTCATGGGCGCCGAGCTCGCCCGGGGGCTGGACCTGTCCGGGTGCACCACCCTCGACGAGGTGCGCCACGCCCTGGCGCGGGAGGCCCGGTCCCTCGCCCCCGGCGCCTGGCTGCACGGCTGGGGCCTGGACCCGAACGTCTTCGGCGACGGACCCGTCACGTCCGCCGCCCTCGGACCGGTCCTGGACGACGTCCCCGCCCTCCTGCTGCTCTTCGACGCCCACTCCATGCTCGCCAGTCCCCGTGCGCTGGAGCTCGCCGGTGTCGACGGGCCCCGCCGGTTCGAGGAGCACGCCGAGATCGTCTGCGACGCCGCGGGCCGCCCCACCGGCCTCCTGCTGGAGGACGCCGCCTGCGAACTGGTCGCTCGGGCGGCCCCGCGGATCGACCCCGCCGAGCGCCGCGCCGGTCTCGTCTCGGCGCTGCGCGAGCTGGCCGCCGCCGGGCTGACCGGCGGTCATGCCATGGACGCCAACGGCGAGAGCCTGTCGCTGTACGCCGAGCTCGACGAGGCGGGCGACCTGCCGCTGCGCCTGAGGGTCGCTCCCTGGTGCCGGCCCGGCGCGGACGGCGCGGCCGTGGCCGAGCTCATCCAACAGCAGGGCACCGGCGGCCGGCTCTGGCAGGTGGCAGGCGTCAAGCTCTTCATGGACGGCACCATCGACAACGGCACCGCCTGGCTGGAACGGCCGGACTGCCACGGCGAATCCACCCACGCCTTCTGGCCCGACCCCGCGTCCTTCACCGGGGTCGTCGCCGAGCTCCACCGTGCCGGAGTCCCCACGGCCACCCACGCCATCGGCGACGCCGCCGTACGCCATGTACTCGACGCCGTGGAGAAGGCGACGCGTGCGGGGCACCGAGGAGTCCGCCACCGGGTCGAGCACATCGAAACCGTCCCCGACGACACCCTGCGCCGCTTCGGCGAACTCGGTGTCATCGCGTCCATGCAGCCCACGCACTGCTGCGACTTCACCCGCGCCGACCACACCGACAACTGGTCCCGGCGGCTCGGCGAGGAGCGCGCCGCGCGCGCCTGGCGCTGTCGCGACCTGTGGGACTCGGGCGCCACCGTCGTCCTCGGTTCCGACTGGCCGGTCGCCCCCTACCCTCCGCTCACGGTGATGGCCGGAGCCCGTCACCGCCGCCCCACCCGCGACCTCACCCAGCCCCCGCACGGCCCCGGCCAGGCGCTCACCGCACGTGAGGCGCTCCAGGCCATGACCCTCAACCCCGCGTTCGCGGCGGGCGAGGAGCAGCAGGCGGGACGCCTGGCCATCGGCCACCGCGCGGACCTCACCGTGTTCGCGGAGAACCCGCTCACCACGCCCGCGACCGACCTGGCGGGCCTGCCCGTCCTGCTCACCGTGGTCGACGGCCGCACCACCCACCGCGACATGGGCCTGTGACGGGAGGAGGGACGCGGCGTTCCCCCTGATGCCCGAGCCCCCGCGCCTCCCGCATCGTCGCGGGTACACCTGTGCTTGTCGGTGACGCGGACCCTGCTTGTCGGTGATGCGGACCTCGCGCCGACATCGGAGGTGCCGTCGCTCTCCCCGTTGTCGGCCTTCAAGACCACGACCAGGTCTTGAAGGCCGACGTCACGCGCGGGACCGAACAGGCCAACAGCGTCCCGGGGGTGGCGCGGGCCCCGGTGCGAGGGGCAGCAGCTCGGGCCGTCCCCTCACGGACCGCGGACCGCGTTTCCCCCGTCGACGGGACTGGCGGGGCATCCCGCGACCCCGCGACCCCGCCACCCCGTGACGGGGTCGGCCATGGCCAACTCGGCCTGCCCACAGGCACCCTCGGCCAGGGAAGCGCTCCGCGCACGGCGAGAAGGCGGCGGCCGAGGCGCCCGCCGCCACGCCACGGACCGGCAGCGCGGGGGCGGCTCTCAGAATCCCGGCGGACGGCGGAACCCACCGATCACCTCCGCGAGGCACCGCACGAACCGGACCGCGGTGCGGTCGTGCAGGTAGGGCGCGATCACCTGGATGCCGACCGGAAGCCCGTCCCGGGTCGCCCCGACAGGTGCCACCGCCGCGGGCAGATGGTTGACCGACGACGGCGCCATCCACGTGAGCATCTCGTGGTACGGCCGGTCGGCGCCGTCGACCCGCAGGGTCCGGACCGACCAGCCGGGGTCGGGCCGGTGGTCGTGGGGGAAGGCGGCCGTGGGGCTCACCGGGCAGATGAGCACGTCGACTTCGCGGAAGAACGCGGCCCAGCGCCGGCGGGAGTGTTGCCGACGTTCGTCCAGGTCGTGCCAGTCACGGAACCGGAGCGTCAGATCCGACGCGAACCCGCCGGCGGCCCCTTCCGCCGTGGCGAGCTCCACGAGCGCGGCATACGACTCGTCCGGCTCGACCAGCCCGCTCTGTGCCATCAGCAACGGCTGATAGAGGGCCATCGTCTCTTCGAGACCGACAGGACCCCGGCCCTCGACCACGACGGCGCCCTCGGCCCGCACCGCCTCCAGCGTCGCCCGCATGATCGCGGCCAGTTCGCCGTCGACCGGGCAGAACGGGTCGTCGACCCAGGCCGCGACGCGAAAGTCCCGCAGGGCGCTCGGCCTGGCGGCGGGCAGCTCCAACCGCCACCCGGCGGCGCGGTCGTGGTCCGCCCCCGCGAGGACGTCGAGACCCAGGTCGAGGTCGTCGGCGTGCCTGCCGAGCGGGCCGAGGACCGCCATGTCGAAATCCGCCAGCGTCCCGGGAGCATGTCCCGAGACGCTCCCGTACCTCGGCACGATCCCGAACGACGGGCGCAGCCCGTAGACCCCGCAGAAGTGGGCGGGCACCCGGATCGATCCGGCCGTGTCGCCGCCGAGTTCCAGACCGGTCAGCCCCGCGGCGACCGCCGCGGCGGACCCGCCGGACGAACCGCCGGGTCCGCGGGTCGGGTCCCACGGATTGTTCGTGGTCCCGTAGACCTCGTTGTGGGTCTGCCAGTCCCGGGCGTCGGGCGGCATGTTGGACTTGCCGAAGACGACCGCCCCCGCGTTCTTGAGCCGCGCGACCGACTCGGCGTCGCTCGTCGAGACATGTTCCCCCCAGCGGGCCGAGCCCCCGGTGGTCCGCATGCCCGCGACCTCAAGGCTGTCCTTGATCGTCATCGGGACGCCGTGCAGGCGGCCGAGCGGCTCGCCACGGGAGACCGCGCGGTCGGCCGCCACTGCCGCGGCTCTCGCGCCCTCCTCGTCCCGGGCGACGATGGCGTTCACCTTCGGATCGAGCCGTTCCACCCGGGCGAGGTAGTGGTCGAGCAACTCGACGCTCGACACTTCCTTCGCCGCGACTGCGGCAGCGAGCTGACCTGCGGAGCGAAATGCTGGATCGGTCATGCAATCTCCAGGAAAGGCCAGACCCGCGCCGACCACATTGCTGTGGCCGACGCAAAATCCCAGCTCAGGGCGGGTCTGAGCCGACCCTAGCGGATGCAAAGGGCCATGTACGGGTGTGGCATTCCTCACTTTCGGCAGCAGGTTCGTCCGGATCTCCGGGCGGCGGCTGGAGGCAGAGGAGCCCGGAATGCCCACGAGAAACGGCAGGCGCTCCGCCGCCGCCGGGCGGTGGCTAGTCGGGGCGCCGCACGCCGATGCGGTCGACGGCACACGTCCCCGGGACGGCGGTGCTTTCGGCGCGTTGACCGAGGTGGGTCAGGCGGAGCGTGTTGGTCCCCGCTCGCAGCGGCACCTGGGAGAACTCCGGCTCGGTGTAGGTCGCCAACGGGCTGTAGAGGTCGAGCGGTTCGCCGACCGTGGTGCCGTTGACCGACAGCCGGTAGATGCCCCGGGAGTAGTGCCGCTTCACCCTCAACCGCAGGGTGCGCAGACCGGGCCCCGGCTGCGGGAACTCGACGGTCAGCGCATCGCCCGTGGCGCCCGGAGTGAACAACAGGCCGCGTCCGGCGCCGCATTGGGCGTCGTCGAAGATCTCGGCGCGGCCGCCCGACGCGGTGGACGTGAGCTGTTCCGCCTCCGCGAACCAGTCCAGGGGCCGTGGCGTCCAACTGCCGCCCGATTCGCAGAGCACCACGCGGGTGCGGTCGGTGGCGGCCTCCGTGTCGGTGTAGGCGACCATGCGGCCATCGGGCGAGAAGGCGGGGTGCGGGTGGCCGGGGTGGGCGGATCCCCAGCCCGCCGGACCGAGTGTGCGCGGCGGGTGGACACCCGTCAGGTCCACCAGGGCCACCGAACCCACCTGGCCGCGCCCCGAGCCGTTGCGGCCGTTGGTGTCGGTCACGGCCCAGCGGCCGTCGGCGGAGATGTCGCAGTGGTTGTACGCGCCGTTCGTGCCCGAGGGGCCCGGTGCCAGCAGCCGGTCCGGCCGGTCGTCCGGGTGGACCATCCACAGCCCCGACGCGCTGCCGCCGATGGCCACGACGAGACAGCCGGTGTCGGCGCCGGACTTCCACACGTCGTGGGTCCCGACCGGCACGCCCGAAGCGGCCTGGTCCCAGATCATCCTGCCGTGCGGTGCGTGGACCGGGTGCAGTGCCCAGGTGCGGACGTTGCCGCCGAGCGCGTAGCCGATCCAGTCGGGATCGTGGGCGCTGTACTGGAAATGGGTGGCGAACACGCTCCCGGAGAAGACCTCCCGGACCCGGCCGCCCGTCAGCTCGATCTCCACCGCCGTGGTCGGGCCGGCGGTGATCGGTGCCGGATAGTGGCTGCACAGAACCCGGTCGCCCGCCGGATGCAGATTGACCACGACACTGAGCGCGCGGCCCGGCGGCGGTGAGTAGAGCTTGACGGGCGCGTGCGCGGGCGCGGCCAGGTCGATCAGCCATATCGCGTTCTCCGCGCAGGTGACGAGGCGTCCGGAGTGGATGTTCCACCAGACGAACGGATTCCGGTCGTCCGCCGGGGTGGCGAACCGGGCCAGGAACCGCTCCGCGCCGGAACGCAGATCCACCTCCCACAGGCTCGTGGCTCCGGTCTCCCGCTGGCCGAGGACGATGTGGTCGGCGTCGACGAAACCGTTGTGAGTGGGATAGGTGAAGTAGCGCCGCTGGTCGAACGAGCTGAGGTGACGCGGTTCGAACGGTTCCTGGGCCGTGGCGGCGACGGCGGCGGCTTCGCCCACGGCTCCCGTACCGGCGGTGAATCCTGCGGTCAGCACTGCCAGTCCGGCCATGCGGCCGAACCCTCTGCGGGTGATCTCACTCATGGCGTCCTCACTCATGCGGGCTCACGGTGGGTGGCGCTCAGCTTCGGACCCGCCGATGGCGGAAGTCAAGGTACTAATGCGAATTAGTAGAGGCGGGGAGTGGAGCCGGGGTGCGCCGCGCACCCCGGGCGGAGGCCGGACGGAGTGCGCGGCGGCGGGCGCGTCCGGACGCCTTCGGAGGGGTGCCCCGGCCGTAACGCGGCTGCCCACCGGGGCGGCGCCGGAGGAGTGCCGGTGTGCGGGACGGGCCGGGGTGCGACGGGGGATCTCTCCGGGTCCGCCCCGGATACGTGGCCGACTGTTGCCCGGCAGTGTGCGGGGCATGACCTCGACGCGTATGACACGAAGGGCCTTCACGGGCCTCGCCCTGACGGGGACGGCCGCGGCGGCGGCCGCCGCGGTGCTGCCCGCATCCCGTGCCGCCGCCTCCTCCTCGGACCTCCCACCGCTCGATCCCACGGCCCTGCGGGCGGCGGTCGAGGACCTGGAACACCCGCCGTCGACCGCGGCACGGTTACGGGTCGGCGGCACGGCCGGCCGCTGGTACGGCGCCTCCGGCGTGGCCGACCTCAGGACGAGGCGGCCGGTGACCGCGCGGGACAGGGTCCGGCTCGGCAGCATCACCAAGGTCTTCGTCGCCACGGTGGTGCTGCAACTGGTGGCCGAGGGCCGGGTCGGGCTGGACACACCGGTGCGGCGCGCCCTCCCGGGGCTGCTGCCGGACCGCTTCACCCCCGTCACCGTGGCGCACCTGCTGAATCACACCAGCGGCTTCCCGGACCACGTAGGCATCCCCGAACCGGCCACCGCGGAGGAGGTGTTCCGCCACCGCTTCGACCACTGGACCCCGCGGGAATGGGTGGCGACCGCGACCTCCGGACCCCTCAAGTTCGCCCCCGGCACCCGCCAGGAGTACCGGGGCATCAACTACGTACTGGCCGCCCTGATCATCGAAGGGGTCACCGGTCGCCCGTACGGCGAGGCCGTCGAGGCGCGCATACTGCGCCCGCTGGGTCTGGCGCACACGGTGGTGCCCGGCGACGACCCGCGCATCCACGGCCCTCATGTGCACGGATACCTGGCGACGGCCGACGGCGGCCTGCGGGACATCACCGTCCGTGACCAGTCCGCCGCCCGTGGCGAGGGCGACATCATCTCCACCCCGGAAGACCTCGACAGCATGCTTGCCGCGCTGTTCTCCGGCGAACTGCTCCCGCCGGAGCTGTCGGGGCTGCTGTTCACCCTGCCCCCGGACGACGTGCGGATGCTGGACGGATCCCCGGCCCGGTACAGCTCCGGGCTGCAGCAGGCCACCGTCAACGGGGTGACCCTCTGGGGCAAGACCGGCGAGACGTACGGCTACAAGAACGCCGCGTTCTCCACCCGTGACCAGCGGCGCCGCTTCGTGCTCGCGTACCACCCGACCGCCGCCCGCGACGGCGAGGAGAGCCGGATGATCGCCCGGATCGCCGATCTGCTCACCCGCGTCCGACCTCGTGCCGCGCTGCGGTCGTCACCCTGTTCCGTCCCGCCGCCGAGCGATTCGGGATCGACATCACGATCAGGGACGACTCGGGGGTGAAGAGGGCCGATGATGTGTTCGCGTTCAACCGGACGGTCGACGCCGCTGTCGCGGCCCATGACGGGGACCACCGGATCTCGGACGGCATCGCCTCGTCCAGGGTGAAGCGCGAGCCGTGACCCTGACCGCCGACGCCTCGCCCGAGCCGGTACGCAGGGGCGGCACGCTCACCGTCACCGGAAAGCTGTCGCGGGCCCACTGGACGGACCTGAAGTACCACGCGTTCACCTGGCAGGCGGTGGAGCTTCGGTACAGAAGCCGGGCGCAGGTACACCACGGTGAAGACGGCGACCACGGACGGCAAGGGCCACCGCTTCGGGCCGTTGGCGCCGGGCGTTCCTCGGCACCAACACGACCATGAAGGCGGTCTCGACGGGTGACGCGGTCACGGTGAAGTGACCCTGGCGGCGGGCCGGGGGACCGGCCCTCCGACAGGGTCACCGGACCACGGCTTCACGCGGCGCGCCGTCGTGCCGTCGCCACACCGCGTCCGCCCGTCAGGGCTCGATCGTCAGCACCTCGGTCACCGGGCGGCGCGGCGTCAGCGGCCCCTCGGGCCCGTAGCCGAGGCGCACGATCATCTGCGGGTGGCCCTTGCCGAGGGCGGGGCCACGCATGAGGTGCCGGAGCTCCGGCCATTCGAGGGGCTGGGTCGCGAACGAGGAGACGAGCCCGTGCAGCACGGCGGTGAGCAGGACGCGTTCCAGGGCCTGACCGGCACACAGCCAGTCCGCCGGGCGGTCGCGCACGGTACGGAGCAGGGCGAGCTGCGGCCGGTCCTCGAACAGGGCGTGCCCCCGGCCCGGGACGTCGTCCCCGCTCGCGAAATCCCGGTTCATCGCCCTGCCCGACGCGTCGGTGGGGCCGAAGGCGTAGTCGGGGACGCCGTCGACCGGCGCCTCCGCCCTGGTGTCCCGGGTCCAGTAGCGCTGCTCCGCCTCCCTCGCCGGGTCGCGCAGATCGAGCCCTTCCGCGTCCCGGATCAGCGCGAGCACGCGCTCCAGACGGTCCGGCGGCAGAAAGCCGAATGCGACGCCCTCGCGGCCGGCCGCCTCGTGGAGGAGTGCGCGGACGTCGTCGGGGATCACCCGGTCGTCGAACGGATAGCGACTGGTGTGACGGCGCCGGATCGCGGGGTAGAGCGCGGCCAGGGACGCATCCGCCGACGGCGCGGACCGGCCGCGGCACTCGTCCAGGCGCACCGTCGCCACGAGGGAGGGATCGGCGGGGACCGGAAGCAGTGTGGTCACCGCGTCGAGGCCCCGGTGACACGCGGACACCCGCAGATTCAGCAGCGCCGCGCCGCACCCCACGTGCAGGCCCCGGGTGGAGGGATCGGCCTCGGGCATCTCACGGTCGAACTCCGCCCGGAGCGCGAGGCTGCGGTCGGCGCTCCGGTACCGGAACCGCCAGGGCTGGGCGTTGTGCATCGACGGCGCGGCGATCGCGTCGGCGACCAGCGCCTTCAGGGTCGTCTCGTCGAGCGGCTGTGCGGGCATCGCCACCTCGCCTGTCGGAGCGCACGGTCGTCCCTCCACCGTCGCACGTCCGGCAGGACCTGGCGCGGGAGGTACCACGGCGGGTTCTGCGCGCCGGTACGGGAGAGGGCCGAGCTGTACGAGGGGGGCGGCGCGAGGGGGCCCGAGGCGTACGTGTCGGGGAGCGCGCACGCACGCGGGCAGGTGGGCGGTCAGGGCCGTCGGACGGGTTTCCCCGGCCCCGGACGGTGCCGTTCGGGGCCCTCGTCGGAGCGGACCCTTCGTATGCCGGGCGGCAGCCCCGGCCGCCCGGCGAGCAGGCGCCGTCTCCCTCGGCCGCCGCTCCGACGGCCACGGAAGGCGTCCGGCCCTCCGCCCTCCCCGTCCGGCCCTCCGCACCGGAGTGTTGCCCCCGGAACCCATCCAGCCGCCGCGCGGGAGTCCGTCGCCGGGCTCACCGACCGGCGGTTCACGGACGGACCCCGACGCGGCGGCCCGACGGGCGGGCGGGCGCCCGGACGGGCGGGCGCCCGGAACCGGGTCAGCCGGTGCGGTCGATGAGGAAGGGCAGCAGGGCGAGGATCTCGCCGAGCGCGGCCGGTGCGAGCGGAACGCTCTCCAGGCTCCGCCGGGCGCTGTCCAGTTGCCGGTGGGCCTCGGCCAGGGTGGCGGCGCGCCCACCCGCCTCCTCGACGAGGTCGGCCGCCAGCCGGGCCCCGCGGTCGTCCAGCGGATCCCCCGAGCAGAGCAGCGCGGCGAGGCGACGGGCGGCCGGGTGGTCCGTGGCCAGGGCCGAGAGCACGGGATACGTCTTCTTCAGGCGGCGCAGATCGCTGTGCACGGGCTTGCCCGTGGCCTCGGGATCGCCCCAGATCCCGAGGAGATCGTCCACCGCCTGGAACGCCACCCCGAGATGCCGGCCCGCCCGGCCCAGCGCGTCGACGGTCGGGGCGGGGGCGCCCGCGAGCACCGCCCCCAGCCCCGCCGCACAGCCGAGCAGTGCACCCGTCTTGTGCTCGGCCATCCACCGGTACTCGCGCGGCTGGACCGCCTCGGGCCCCGCCCACGGCCGGGACTCGAAGAGCAGGTCGTCGGCCTGACCGCGGACCAGGTCGGCGAGCGTCCCGGCGAGTTGCCGGACCGCCGTGGCGGCGTGCCCCGCGGGCGCCTCGGCCAGGGTCTGCACGGCCAGCGCGTAGAGCGCGTCACCCGCGAGGATCGCCGGGCCCGTCCCGTACGCCTTCCACACGGTGGCGCGCTGTCTGCGGGTCTCGTCGCCGTCCATGATGTCGTCGTGCAGGAGGGAGAAGACATGGACCAGCTCCACGGCGACCGCGCCGACCACCGCGTCCTCGGCCGGTGCCCCGGCGGCCTCGGCGCCGAGCAGGGTGAGGGCCTGGCGGACGCCCTTGCCCTGGGAGCCCGGGGCGGGGCTGCCGTCCGCCGCACCCCACCCGAAGGAGTAGGCGGCCATCTCCGCGTGCCACGGATGCAGGCGGTGCACGGCCTGTGCCAGTGCCGGGCGCACCAGCTCGCGGCAGCGGGCGAGCACCTCGGGCGCCTCGGCCCGCCGGGTCGTGGGCGGTGGTGTCATCGGCGTCCGCTCTCCTCGGCCGTGTCGCCGTCGACCGGCGCCACATCGAGTTCGGCGTAGGCCTTCTCCACCATCTCCCGGGCGTTGAGCAGACCGATCCGGTCGAGGGTGCGGCGCAACTCGTCGAGATCCGCCGCGGTCTCCGCCCGGTCGCGGCCGAGCCGGGCGAGCGACTTCACGAGTCCGAGCCGGGCCAGGGCCTCGCCCCGGGGTTCGGCCATGGCGCGGAACTCCGCGAGCGCGCCCTCGTACCCGTCGCGTGCCTCCTCGTAACGGCGGGCGCGGAAGAGGACGTTGGCGCGCATCTTGTGGTTGTAGGCGAGCGCACTGGACAACTTCATCTCACGGCACGTGAGTTCGGCCTCGGAGAGGAGGGCGAGGGCCCGCTCCGGGTCGTCCCGCAGGGAGATGATGTCGGCCATGCCGCGCAGCGCCCACGCGCGGCCCCGCCGGTCGTCAGCGTTGCCGGCCAGCTCGGCCGCCTCCTCGAACATGGCCAGGGCCGTGTCGAGCGACCCCGTGTTGCGGTGGATCTGCGCGATTCCCTCCAGGGCCCACACGGTGTGACGCGCCTCGCCGCGCGCCCGTGCCTCGGCGAGCAGCTGCTCGTGCAGCGCGGCGACGGTCCGGTAGTCGCCCTGTATTCGCCCGGTCTCGGCGAGGCCGGCGAGGGAGTAGCCGCGGGCGACGACGTCCCCGCCGCGCTTGCCCATGTCGGCCGCGAGCCCCAGCAGCCGGAAGGCGAGCCTGAGTTCGCCGCGCTGCCGGGCCAGCGTCCCACCGCTCCAGAGCGCCCAGGCCATCGCTCCGAGGTCATCGGCCGAGCGGGCGGACCGGTAACTGGCCTTCCAGGCCCGGTCGGCCTCCGCCACGTTGCCGAGCCTGCGGTGTGCCTCGGCGACGGCGAGCCCGCACCGGGCCACTTCCTGCGGTGTGCCGGAGCGTTCGGCCTCCCTCAAGTGGCGTACGCCTTCCGCCAGTACGTCGGTCAGGGAGGAGTTCACCGACATCTTGGTGAGGGCGCCCTGGTACTCGGGCGCCAGTGCCTTGCTGTGCATGGGGGCCTTTCGTGCGCGGCCGGATCGAGTGGGAAGCCACCACTATGCACTCCATGTCTACACGAGGTGCATAGTTGCCTGCTGGACGGACCCGGGTGCTCGTGGGGGTCGGGCGCGGCCTGTCGCTTGGGGCGGGCCGCCTTGTTGTGGATCAAGACGACGCTCACGCGTCCCAGGTTGCTCCGTGGTCGACAGAAGTCGACATCGCCGGTACGGACCCGTTGCGGTCCGGGGGCTGACGCCCGGTCAGCCGGTGCCGTTGCGACCGGCATCGCCCACTCCGTCCGAAATGCCAACGGATGTTAGCGGTTACTGTCGCGATCGACCGTTCTGGCCATAGTAAAAGACAGAAACATGTGAAGTCCCCTTGCGGCTCATGGCAATCGCTTACATGCTGGCGCGCAGTCCCGCAGCACTCCGGTTCCGCTGATCCCCCGGGAGTTGCCGGACGGGTCCTGTCCGAACATCCGGGCCCGTCCGCACCCTTCCGGAACGCACCGCACGTGCGTTCGGAGGGAGCTCCTGATCGCACCACCGTCCGTGACCCCCGTCGCGGCGGGCCACCCACCAGGAGATGACATGCGCACAGCAAGCACCCCTTCCGGAACCCCCGGCCGAGGGCGGCTGCGCCGCCTGACGCGGTCGGGCACGGTCCTCGCCGCCACCGCACTGCTGGCACTCGGCGCGGCGGGGCAGTCATGGGCCTCGACGCCGATCCTCCGCTGGACGACGGGCGCGCCCACGCCCGTGACCACGCTGACGCTGCCCATGGCCGTGGACTCCGCCCCGGACGCCTCCGGCATCTACTTCGCCTACTACACCACCCTGGAGAGCGGCACGCGCCCCTACGCGGGCTTCCAGCCGAAGCCCGTCGACGCCGACGGGACCCGCGTGCTCCAGGCCGTCTTCAGCTCCTTCAACGCCGACGCCACGACGACCGACGACCACTGCGCCTACGGGGCCGACGGCGGAGCCGGAGTGAGCTGTGCGGTCCGTTTCCCCTACACACCGGGGACCATGTACTCCCTGGTGCTCGAACGGGCCTCGGTGAGCGGGTCGACCCAGCTGATGACCGGCGACGTCGTCGAGACGGCGACCGGGGCTCCCGTGGCGCACATCGGCAGTTTCGGGCTCCCGGCCACATCCGGCCGGTTCAAGAACGCCGACCAGGGATTCATCGAGCCCTACCTCTCGGCGGGCTGCGGCCAGCGGATAACCGTCACCTACGGCGAACCGGTCGGCACCGAGGCCGGCACGGCCCATACCGGCAGCCTTCCCACGGTCACCGATCCCTCCTCCGGGAGCTGTCTGAGCACCACCTCGCAGACCACGGGACGGGGGCAGCAGGTCACGGTGGTGGGCGACGCGGCCCCGGCGGCCTCACCCACGACGGACTGAGCGGACCCCGCCGGAACCCGTACGCGTCCGGTCCCCGGACCGGCCCCGAGCGGGCCGGTCCGGGGTGGTCCCGGTGGCCCGAGCCCCGGGCCCGCTGCCGGGAGGATCTTCCTGTGAAGCGCCATCGGCGCCCACTGGCTAAGCTCGACGAGGGGCCCAGTACAGGACGGAGGCTCCCATGACGACGATCGAACCGCGTGATGTGCCCCCTCGCCTCGCCACCGGCGCGTTCATCCTGAACTCCGGCTTGGGCAAGCTGAGAGCCGACGCGGAGACGGCCGAGGGCCTGCACGGCATGGCCTGTGTCGCCTACCCGTTCCTGAGGAAGATCGAGCCCGAGCGGTTCACCCGGCTGCTCGCCTGGTCCGAGATCGCGGTCGGCGGAATTCTGCTCGCGCCCTTCGTGCCGACCCGGCCGGCCGGGCTGGCGCTGACCGGCTTCTCCGCGGGTCTGGTCGGTCTGTATCTCCGGGTTCCCGGGATGCGGGAACCCGGAAGCCTCCGGCCCACCCAGAGCGGCATCCCGCTGGCCAAGGACTTCTGGATGCTGGGCATCGGTCTCGGCTTCCTGGCTTCCGGGGCCCGCCGGGCCCGCGCGGGCGCCTCCAGGTGCCCGTGGCACCGGTGCCGGCGCTGAACACATCGGCCGGGGACCGGGCGGAACGCCACCCGTTCCCGTGGCGGGCGGTTCCCGCACACCCGAGGAGGGATCATGAGCGAGTCCGACGAACTCCGCAGCCGCGTACAGCAGATGCGGGCCAAGGCGAAAGACCTGAACGACGAGGCCGAGCGCGCCGCCGACCCCGACGAACGCCGGCGCCTGAAGGAGAAGGCCCGCCGGATCGAGTCGGAGAGCGAGCAGGTCAGCGGTATGGCGAGCGGTGACATCTACCCCATGAGGTGAGACCGCCGGGACCCGTTCCCGCCCCCGGCTCCCGGACCGGCACGTACCGGTCCGGGAGCCGGGGAATGCGGTCGGGGCCCGGACGTTGAACAACGGTGTGAGTTCAGTGATCGCGTCCACCCGGTTCTCCGTCCTCGACCGTTCCCGCATCCGTGAGGGTCACGACGGCCCCGAGGCGCTGCGCGACTCCGTACGCCTCGCCGAGGAGGCCGAGGCGCTCGGCTACCACCGGTTCTGGGTGTCCGAGCACCACGGTGTGCCGGGCGTCGCGGGTTCGGCCCCGACCGTGCTGGCCGCGGCCGTCGCGGCCGCCACGTCCACCATCAGGGTCGGCACCGGCGGTGTGATGCTGCCCAATCACCGCCCTCTGGTGGTCGCCGAGCAGTTCGGTGTGCTGGAGTCGCTGTTCCCCGGCCGCATCGACATGGGTCTCGGCCGCTCGGTGGGCTTCACCGACGGCATCCGCGGTGCGCTCGGCCGGGACAAGTCGGCCGTCGAGGACTTCGCCGGGCAGCTCGGCGAACTGCTCGGCTGGCTGGACGGCACACAACGGGCCCACCCGGGGGTCCACGCCCTGCCCGCCGAGGGGCTGCGGACACCCCCGTTCCTGCTGGCCACCGGCGAGGGCGCGGACATCGCGGCCGCGGCGGGCCTGCCGCTCGTGGTCGGCGACCTCCGGGGCCGGGAGAAGCTGCTGAGCGCCGTCGAGCGCTACCGCCGCGCATTCCGCCCCTCCTCCTGGGCGGCGGAGCCCTACGTGGTCGTGGCGGGCACCGTCGCGCTCGCCGGGAGCGCGGAGGAGGCCCGCAGGATCCTGATGCCGGAAGCGTGGTCCCTGGCCCACTCCCGGACCCACGGCGTCTTCCCGCCGCTCGCCCCCGCCGAACGGATCGAGGCGCGGACCATGACCGAGAAGGAGCGCCGCCTCTACGAGAACGGGCTGCACGGCCACCTCCACGGCACGGAGGACGACGTCGCCACGGAACTCGAAACGGTCATCGCGCTGACCGGCGCCGACGAGGTGCTCGTCACGACCAGCACGTACGACCGCACGGCCCTGGTCGACTCGATGCGCCGACTGGCCCGCGTCGCGCGGCTGACCCCGCGGCGCGACACCTCCGGCGCGCTCCCGCGAGGGCCCGGCCGCGGTCAGGAGTGACGTCCCCGCCGGCTCAGCAGCGCGGTGGCGATGGCGACCTGGGCCGGTTCCAGAGCGGACTTGCCGTCCTCGACGTCCCACAGCGCGTTCTGAAGGACCCGCCCCAGGGTCCAGCCCACCGCCCGTCGCCGGTCCAGGCCCAGCACCTCGGTCAGCTGGTCGAAACGGCGGAGCACCGTCCGTGTCACGTCGCCGCTCGCCACCACCTCGGCCCAGCGGTTGTCCAGCGCGGGCAGCAGCTCGAACCCGGGGTCGCCCGCCAGGGGTTCGGGGTCGATGGCCAGCCACGGTTCACGCTGCCCGGCGAGGACGTTGTCGTAGTGCAGGTCCCAGTGCAGCAGGCGGTCGCCCGGCTCGTCGAGCAGCTCGGCCACCGCGGCGGCGCAGATGTCCACCAGCCGCCGTTCGGCGGGCTCGCGCAACAGCGGTACGGCGCGCGGCGCCTCGTCGAGCATGGCCGCGGCGATGTCGGCCAGCCGCCGGAAGCCCGGCGGCGCGGCCACCGCGACCAGACGGGCCAGCAGCTCGGCGAGGATCTGCACGGCGGCGGTGTCGTCGGACACCGTCGACAGCGGCCGCGCCGCGTCCAGCCGTTCGAGCAGCATGGTGCCGGTGTCCGGATCGTGGTCGAGCAGCCGCACCACCCCGTCGCCGTCCCACAGCCGCAGACCGGGCGCGGCCCCGATGTTGTCCTCGGTGACCTGCTGGAGCTTCAGCACCGCCGGCATCCCGTCCGCGCGGACCACCGGCAGCACGAGCGAGGCCATGCCGTGCGCCGCGGGGCCGTCCGGCCGGAGGGACCAGCGGTCCAGGAGGTCCGCGGCCAGTTCCGGCAGCGCGGCGAGCCAGGCCCGGCCCGACGCACCCCCGTTCGTGCCGTAGGCCGCGGCGAACGCGGCGGGGACGTCGACAGCCATGCCGCCACCCTACGCGGACGCCGGGGCACCGTCGTGGGCCGTGGCGGGCGGACGCGGCGGGGTGCGCGGCACGCGGCGCGTGTCGATGGCCCGGGACGAGCCCGGCAGCGGCGATGGTGAAGGCATGAACAGTGCTGACCTTTTGACCGACGCGTTCACCCGCGTCCGGGAGACGGTGCACTCGGCGGTCGAGGGACTCTCCCGCGCCGACCTCCACGCCCGTCCCGACGAGGACGCCAACACGATCGGCTGGCTCGTCTGGCACCTCACCCGGGTCCAGGACGACCACGTCTCGGACGCGGCCGGTGCCGAGCAGGTCTGGTTCGCCGGGGACTGGGCCACCCGTTTCGATCTGCCCTTCTCGAAGGAGGCCACCGGATACGGACAGAGCAGCGCGGACGTCGCCTCCGTGCGGGTGGGCTCGGACCTGCTGCTCGGCTACCACGACGCGGTCCACGAGCAGACCCTCCGGTTCGTGCGCGGACTCGACGACGACGCCCTGGACCGCATCGTCGACGAGGCGTGGTCGCCGCCGGTCAGCCTCGGGGTGCGTCTGATCAGCGTCATCTCGGACGACTTGCAGCACGCCGGACAGGCCGCCTTCGTCCGGGGCCTGCTGGAACGCCGGTAGCCCGGAGCCCGGCCGGGCTCCCGCTCTTCCACCGGCGGGCCGCCCCCGGCACGGCCCGGAAGGTCCGCCCCGCGCCCGAAAAGCGGATGACGGCCCGAGCGGGACGGTGATGGGATGGCGCGATGCGGGACGACATACGGACAACAGTGGACCGGGGGCGGTACCCGGACGTGGTGACGCCCTGGGAACGGGCGGACTGGCGGGAGGACGCCCTCGGATGGGCGGCGCGTGGTCTCGCCGCCCACGGGCTGCGCGCGGCCGGGGTGCGGCAGGTCCGGCTGCGGCCGTGGTCCGTGCTGGTGCGGTTCTCCGTCGAGGGCGGCGACACCGTGTGGTTCAAGGCCAACCCGCCCGCCTCCGCCTTCGAGCCGGGACTGACCGCGGCACTGGCCCGCTGGGTGCCCGGATACGTACTGACACCGCTCGCCGTCGACGCGGACCGGGGCTGGTCGCTGCTCCCGGACGGGGGCACGCTCTTCCGCGACGCGCTCGACACGGCGGCCCGTACCGCCGTCGACCCGCGGGCCTGGGAGGAGCCGCTGCGGCAGTACGCCGGGGTGCAACGGGCCCTCGTGCCGTACGCCGACGCGATGGAGCGGCTGGGCGTCCCCGGTGCGCGCACGGTCACGCTTCCGGAGGTCTTCGACCGGGCCGTCGCCGGGAACACCGTGTCGGCGCCCGCCGACCGCGCGGCACTGCACGCCTTGCGGCCCCGGCTCGTCGGATGGTGCGAGGAGCTCGCGGCCCTGGGCATCGCCGACACGCTCGACCACGCCGACCTGCACGACGGGCAGCTCTTCGCTCCGGAGCGGGGCCGCTTCACGTTCTTCGACTGGGGGGACGCGTCCGTCACCCATCCGTTCTGCAGCTTCCTCGTCCCCGCCCACGCGGCGCGTGAGCGGTTCGGCCCCGAGGTGCTGCCCCGGCTGCGGGACGCCTACCTGGAGCAGTGGACCGGCCACGGGCGCACCACGGCCGAGCTGCGACGGGCGCTGAGCGTGGCCTGGCGGCTCGGCGCGATCGGCCGGGCCCGCTCCTGGGGGCGGCTCTTCCCGGGGGCGTCCATCGGCTCGCAGGGCGCCGCCGGTGCGCTCGGGCTGCTGGAACTCGCGGCCGAGCCGCCGCTGTAGGAGCGGCCTCAGACGTCGATGCCGAGGCGCTCGGCATCGACGTCTGAGGCCGGGGGCACCGGATGGATCCGCTCCGGCGGAAGCAGCCGCTGGGCCTGCGCGGAGCGGCCGTCCTGCCGGAGCGCCGCGATCCGCTGGACCCTGGGCGTCAGGTCGCTGAGGCCGACGACCCACTCCTCGGCGAACGTGCGCCCCACTCCGACCTGGATGCTGTAGTGGTTGAGCGCGGCGCCCCGTAGCGAGCGTTCGGGATCCCACTGGACCTGTACCGGAGCCTTTGCGACAGCGGCCGGCCCGGCCGTCGTCGGCACGGCCGAGGCAAGCGCCGCCTCCCAGCCGGCCCGGGTGATCCGCACCGCGAGAATCCGCTCCCGACCCGGCTTCCGTGCCCGGTTGCTGCGGTGCGTGAGCCAGCGGAACGAGAAGGGCGGTACGAACCGGTTCGCGCGCAAGGCCGGACCGGCGACCGCCGGTGCGTACGCCTGCGCCTGATAGACGACGATCGTCCGGTCGTCGTAGTCGGCCCGTACGTGGTGCTGCGCGGTCATGGACCGGAGGCTTCCATCCGCCGGGCCGTGGAGCGACCGCATTTTCCCCGGACGTCACCCGCGGTACCGGAACCACCTCGTCCGTCCTCCCGTCTTCGGTGCGGCGCACCATCGCGAGGCCGGTTTTTCGTGCGGCGGCACCACTCGGAGCCGATCCGACGCTGCCTAATGTTCCCTCACTCGGCGGCGGCGTGCCGCTCCCTCGGAGGTGACCATGGCCAGCACCGCAGGCACGGAGAGCAGCAACAGAACGGCCCGCAGGACGCGGGCGGCGGCCGCGGTGGTCACGGCGCTCGGCCTGGTCGGCACCGCCACCGCGTGCGGCGGCGACACGTCCGCGGGCGGTCCCGGCGGTTCGACGGTGGTGGTCGCCGTCTCCGGCGACCCCGGCAGCCTCAGCCCCACCACCTCGCTGGTCAGCACCGCACTGGCGATGAACTCCTTCGCGTACGACACCCTCGTGCACATCGCCGCCGACGGCTCGCTGGTTCCCGGAGTGGCCGAGAAGTGGTCCGCCACGACCACCTCGGCGACGTTCACCATCCGCCCCGGAGTCACCTGCGAGGACGGCTCGGCGCTCACCGCCGAGGACGTGGCCGCCGAGTACAACCACCTCGCGGATCCGAAGAACCAGTCGCCGATGCTCGGCCTCTCCGTCCCCGTCACCGCGGTGGCGAAGGCCGACCGGGCGGCCCGTACGGTCACCGTCACCACGACGAAGCCCGCCCCCTTCATCGTGCAGATGGCCCGGCTGCTGCCGCTGCTGTGCGAGAAGAGCCTGGCGAAGCCGGCCGCCCTGGCCAGGACCACCAACGCCAGCGGACCGTACCGGCTGACCGAGGCGGTCCCGGGCGACCACTACACCTACGCCCGAAGGGACGGGTACACCTGGGGGCCGCGCGGGTCCACCGGCGCGGGCCTCCCCGCCAAGGTGGTCGTCAAGGTGGTCTCCAACGAGTCGACCGCGGCCAACCTCCTGATGGCCGGTCAGGTCGACGTCGCCCTGGTCAACGGCGCCGACCAGGACCGGCTGGACGCCGCCCGGGTCAAGAACCGGAGCACGGAGGCGCTGTTCGGCCAGCTCCTGTTCAACCAGGCCGCCGGCCGTCCGACCGCCGAACTCGCGGTGCGCAAGGCCCTGGTCCACGTACTGGATCTGAAGCAGCTCGGGAGCGTCGCCACCGGCGGGAAGGGCAGGGCCCCGACCGGCATCGGCGAGAACGCCCCCACCCCCTGCTCCGAGGACACGGTGACGGGCAACCTCCCCGCCCACGACACGGCGAAGGCGGCCGCCGCACTCACCGGGGCCGGCTGGACGAAGAGCAAGGGCACCTGGACCAAGGACGGCAAGCCGCTCGCCGTACAGCTCGACTACGCCACCAACCAGGGCCCGCAGGTCGGCTCGGCGGTCGAACTGGCCGTCCAGCAGTGGACCTCCTTCGGAGTGAAGGCGACGGCGAAGCCCCGCGGCTCCGGCTCCATCGTCAGCACCCTCGCCGGGGGCGACTGGGACATCGCGTGGGCGCCCATCGGCGTCACGCTCCCCGACCAGCTGACCCAGTTCTACGACGGCCCGCCCCCGCCGAAGGGCAACAACTTCGGCTCCGTCGCCAACCCCGAGTACCACCGGCTCGCCGCTCGGGCCTCGGCGAAGCCCGGCGCCGAGGGATGCGCCCTGTGGGCCGCGGCCGACGCCGCCCTGGTCAAGAACGTCGACATCGCCCCGGTCGTCACCAAGGCGATCCGGTACTACGCCAAGGGCGTCAGCTTCGAGGTGGACGGCAACGGGATCGTCCCGAGCACCCTGCGCCGGAGCGCCGACTGATGGCGACGATCACCCAGGACCTTCTGGGCGCCAAGGTCCGCAGCCCCTGGATCGCCTTCGGCCTGCGCCGGACCTGGCGGCTGCTGGCCTCGCTCGCGGCGCTGGTCACGGCCGCGTTCGCGATGATCCATCTGATCCCCGGGGACCCGGTCCGGGCGGCCCTCGGCACCACCGCCGACCCGGCGCTGGTCGCCGCCCGCAGACAGTCGCTCGGCCTGGACCAACCGCTGCTGAAGCAGTACGGCGACTTCGTCGTGAACCTCCTCCACGGCAGGCTCGGAGAGTCGATCGGCGCCCAGATGCCGGTCTCCGAGATCATCTCCGGGCGGCTCCCGGCCACCGTGCAGATCGCCGTCCCCGCGTTCGTCCTGATCCTGCTCATCGCCGTCCCCGCGGGCATGACGGCCGCGGTGCTGACCAAGGACGGCCGCCGACGGCGCGGCGAACTCGCCTTCACCGGGGTCACCGGGCTGCTGGGCGCGGTGCCCGAATTCCTGCTGGCGGTGGGCCTGATCGCGGCGTTCGCCGTGGCGTGGCCGCTCTTCCCGGTCGCCTCGCGGGGCGGCCCGGACTCCTACGTCCTGCCGGTGCTGGCCCTGGCCCTCGTCCCGGCGGCGACGCTGTCGCGCATCGTCCGGGTGGAGACGCTGCGGGTGCTCGGCGAGGACTACATGCGCACCGCACGGGCGAAGCGGCTCCCGGCCCGGCTGCGCTATCTGCGGCACGCGCTGCCCAATCTGCTGACCTCCTCGCTCACCCTGGGCGGCCTGCTGTTCAGCTCGCTGCTCGCCGGCACCGTGCTCGTCGAGAACGTCTTCGCGTGGCCCGGCCTCGGCACCACGATCGTCCAGGCCATCACCGAGAAGGACTATCCGCTGGTCCAGGGCGTCGTGCTGGTCTACGGGGCGGCCGCGCTGCTGATCACCTTCGTCGTCGACGTGGCCGTGGCCGTCGCCGACCCCCAGTCCACCGTCCGCGGGAGTTGACGATGCCTCATCACGACCATGACAGCTCACTGCGGCACCGGCTCGGGCGCACCCTGAGGACACCGATCGGCATCACCGCGCTCACCGTCTTCGTGCTGGTGGCGCTGGTCGCCGTGCTCGGACCCGTACTGCTCGGCGACCGGGCCGCGCGGGTCGACACGGACGCGATCAACCAGGGCGCCGGCGCCGCCCATCTGCTGGGCACGGACCAGCTCGGCCGGGACATCGCCGCCCGCGTCGTGGTGGCGACCCGCCTGACCCTGCGGCTCACCCTGCTCGCCGCCGCGATCGGCGTCGGCGGCGGGCTGCTGCTCGGGGTCGCCCCGGCGGTCGTGGGCCGACGCCTCGGCCGGCTGATCACCGCGACCGTCGGCGTACTGGTGGCCTTTCCCGGGCTGCTGTTCCTGCTCTTCCTCGCCACGATCTTCGGAGTGGGCACCACCGGCGCGGTGCTCGCCGTGGGACTGGCCATGGTTCCGCCCATGGCGCGGCTGGTGCAGAACCTGACGGCATCGGTCGCGGGCTCCGACTACGTGGCCGCGGCCCGGATCCTCGGCGTGGGCCGGTTCCGGCTGGTGGTACGTCATCTGCTGCCCAATATCGCCGAACCCTCGGTGCTCTTCGCCACCCAGGCCACCGGCGGCATCCTGGTCGCCTTCTCCGGCCTCTCCTTCCTCGGACTCGGCGTACAGCCGCCGCAGTACGACTGGGGGCGGCTGCTCAACGAACAGCTGAACCGCATCTTCGTGAACCCTGCGGCGGCCCTGGCACCCGGCGCGGCCGTCGTCCTGACCGGGCTGATGTTCGGGCTGGCCGGTGAGGTGCTGGCGCAGGCGGGCGGCCGGAGGGCGCCGCAGGCCCCGGAGCCCGTCCCGGAGCAGCGGCCGGACACCCCCGGGGAAACGTCCGCCGACGACGCTCCCCTGATCAGGGCGCGCGATCTGCGGGTGGCCTTCCCCGGCGGGCGACAGGCGGTACGCGGCATCTCGCTGGACATCGCCAGGGGCGAGGCGGTCGGCCTGGTCGGCGAATCGGGCTCCGGCAAGAGCCTCAGCGCGCTGGCACTCGCGGACCTGGTCCCGCACCCGGGCCGGGTCACGGCCGGGACCCTCCGCTTCGACGGGCACGATCTGCGGGACGACCCGCGGCTCGGCACCGAACTGGCCATGGTCTTCCAGGACCCGATGGCCTCCCTGAACCCGGCCCTGCGCGTGGGCCGCCAGCTCTCCGAGGTGGCCGAGGTGCACCTGGGCGCGAGCCGGGCCCAGGGCGCGGCGCGCGCCGTCGACCGCCTCCGCGCCGTCCGCGTCCCCGCACCGGAACGCCGCGCCCGGCAGCGGCCGCACGAGTACTCCGGCGGGATGCGGCAGCGGGCCGTCATCGCGATGGGACTGATGGGGGAGCCGAAGCTGATCATCGCCGACGAGCCCACCACGGCGCTCGACGTGGCGGTCCAGGAGCAGGTGCTCGACCTGCTCGCCGAGGTGCGCGAGGACTCCGGCGCCGCGCTGCTGCTGATCTCCCACGACCTCGTCGTCGTCGCCCAGGTCTGCGAACGCGTCCTGGTGATGTACGCGGGCCTGGTCGTCGAGGACCTTCCGGTCACCGCACTCCTCGGCGGCGCCGCCCACCCGTACACCCGGGCACTGGTGGGGGCGGTCCCCACCATGGCCACGGACCCCGGCACGGACCTCGTGACCATTCCCGGCAGGCCCCCGGAACCGGGGGAGACCGGCGGCGGGTGCGCGTTCGCCCCGCGCTGCGAACGCGCCCGGGAACGCTGCCACCGAACCGCCCCCGGACTCTCCGGCTTCGGGCCGGGCCGGCAGGTCGCCTGCTGGTTCCCGGTCGGAACGGCGGCGGCCGACGGGCCCGTCGCGACCGCGTCGTCCACGGCGGAGGCCACCTCATGAGCTCACTCGAACTGCGCGGGATCACCGTGCGCTACGGCCGGTTCACCGCCGTGGAGAACGTCGACCTGCTGGTGCCGGAAGGGACGGTGACCGGACTCGTCGGCGGGTCCGGGTCGGGGAAGTCGACCCTCGGCAGGGCCGTCGTGGGACTGGCACCGATCAGCTCGGGGCGCGTACTGGTCGACGGGGCCGGGACGGCGCGGCGCGGGCGAAGCCCCGTCCAGCTGGTGTTCCAGAACCCGTACGCCTCGCTCGACCCGCGCATGAGCGTCGGCGCCTCCGTGGCCGAGGCACTGCCCGGCGCGGCGGCCGGGCGCCGCACACCGGCCCGGGAGCGCCGCGCCGCGCGCGACGCCGAGGTGGCGCGCTTCCTCGAACTGGTCGGCATCGACCCCGCGCGGGCCGCGCTCACCCCGGACGCCCTCTCCGGCGGCCAGCGCCAACGGGTGGCCCTGGCCCGCGCGCTGGCCGCCCGGCCCGCCGTACTGATCGCGGACGAGATCACCTCGGCCCTGGACGTCTCCGTGCAGGGCGCGGTGCTCAATCTGCTCCGCCGCCTCCAGCGCGAACTGGGCTTCGCGATGCTCTTCATCTCCCACAACCTCGCGGTCGTCCGCTACCTCTGCGACCAGGTCGCCGTGATGGACGGCGGCCACCTCGTCGAGTGCGGCCCCGCCGACCGGGTGCTGGAGCACCCGGAACACCCGACGACCCGGAACCTCATCTCCTGCGTACCGACCCTTGCCCTCGCCGAGGAGGCGTCATGACCCGACCCCTGACGATCGAAGACCTGTACCGGTTCGAGATCCCGGGAGATCCCGCACTGTCCCCGGACGGCGAACGCGTCGCCTACACCCTGACCACCCAGGACGCCGACAACGACCGCGTCATCCGCTCGATCTGGGAGGTACGCGGCGGGGGCGGCCCGGCCCGGCGCCTCACCCACGGCCCGGCGGACACCGCGCCGCGCTGGTCCCCGGACGGATCGTGGCTGGCCTTCCTGCGCGCGGGGCAGCTCCATCTGCTCTCCGCCGACGGGGGAGAGGCCGTCGCGCTCACCACCCCCGCACGGTGTCCGGCCGGGGCGGGCACACCGGTCTGGAGCCCGGACGGTTCACGCATCGCCTTCGCGGCCCCCGAGGCGTACCGCGCGGACAGCGCACCCGTGGTCATCGACGCCCTCGGCTGGAAGGCGGACGGGACCGGCCTCATCGGATCGCTCCGGACCCAGCTCTTCGTGGTGGAGGTGGCGTCCGGCGAGGTCGCACAGGTCACCGGGGGCGACCGGCACGTCGGCACGCCGAGCTGGTCGCCCGACGGCACACAGCTCGCCTTCCCGGCGTACACCGGCCCGGACGCGGCCGCCCTCGGCCCCTCGGCCGCCCATGTGGTGGGGGCCGGGGAGCGCGCGTCCCTGGGCCGGCGGGTCGGGCCCGTCGACGGCCTCGCCGGTCCGGTGAGCTGGTTCCCGGACGGGTCCGCACTGCTCGTCGTCGGCCGGGCCTCGTTCGGCGTCGGCCACTCGGAGCTGCTGCGCCAGCCGCTGGACGGCTCCGCGCCGGTCTCCCTCAGCGCCGCCCTGGACCGCAACGTCATGGGCGGCGGACCCGGCTACCCGGGTGCGCTGCCGCAGTTCCACGGCGACGCGATCGTGTTCTGCGCCCGCGACCGGGGCGCCACCCGGCTGTACCGGCTGGACGCCGACGGGATCAGCGCCTCGCCGCTTTCCGCCGGCAGCGGGGTGAGCGGCTGCTCGGTCGTCACCAAGGCGGGGCGGGCGGCGGTGGTGGTCTCCGACGCCTCGCGCTTCGCCGAGGTCGTGCTGCTCGACCTGGACGCCTGGACGTCCGGGGGGCCGGTCCTGCCGTCGGCCGGACCGCGGCCCGTACGGCTCACCGACCACATGGACCGGTCGCTGCCCGGCGTTGCCCTCCACCCGGTCACCGAGCGCGAGTTCACCCTTGAGGACGGTACGGTCGTACACGCCATGATCACGCGTGCCGAGGAGACGCCACCGGGCGGCCCGCTCCTGGTCGACGTGCACGGCGGCCCGCACAACGCCTGGGCCCCGCACTCCGATCCGGTCCACCTCTACCACCAGGAGCTGGTCTCGCGGGGCTGGACGGTCCTGACCCCGAACATCCGTGCCAGCGACGGCTACGGCGAGGCGTTCTACACGGCCGCCACGGGCGCCTGGGGCGAGACCGACGAACAGGACGTCCTGCAACCGGTGGCCGCCCTGGTCGCCGAGGGACTCGTCGACCAGGCACGGATCGCCCTCACCGGCTACAGCTACGGCGGCTATCTGACCTGCTGGCTCTCCGCCCGCAGCGACCTGTTCGCCGCCGTCGTACCCGGCGGCGTCCTGGTCGACCTGACGAGCATGGCCGGCACCTCCGAGGAGGGCCACCTGATCGCCCGCCACGAGATCGGCGACCCGGCGCGGATGACGCAACTCTCGCCGCTCAGCCACGCCGACGCGGTCCGCTCGCCCACCCTGATCCTGCACGGCGGCGCGGACGACACCTGTCCGGTGGGCCAGGCCGAGCAGTGGTTCCACGCGCTGCGCACCCGGGACGTACCGGCCCGGCTGGTCGTGTACCCCGGCAGCTCGCACCTCTTCCTCCTGGACGGCCGGCCCTCGCACCGGGAGGACTACTCCCGCAGGCTCGTCGAATGGGTCACCACGCACACCAACCGCTGAACGAAACGGAATCGGAGCCCCGCATGACCGACACCACCGAGCTGTCAGCCCGCTGGACCACCCGGCTCACCGAACTGACCGCACGTCACTCCGTACCCGGCGCCTCCCTCGCGATCCTGCACCGCGGCGAGATCGTCGCCGAGACCGCCGTCGGACTGGCCAACACCGAGGCCGGGATCGGTGCGACCACCGACACCCTCTTCCAGATCGGCTCGATCTCCAAGGTCTGGACCACCACGGTGGCCATGGCCCTGGTCGACGAGGGCGTACTCGAACTGGACGCCCCGCTCGTCTCCGTACTCCCCGAGCTGCGCCTCGGTGAAGAGGAGCTGACCCGGGGGGTGACGCTCCGTCATCTGCTGACGCACACCAGCGGCATCGACGGCGACCTCTTCACCGACACCGGCCGGGGCGACGACTGTCTGGAGAAGTACGTCGCCCTGCTCGACGACGTCACCCCCAACCACCCGCTCGGCGCCACCATGTCCTACTGCAACGCGGGCTTCACCCTGCTCGGCCGGGTGCTTGAGGTCGTCACCGGCGTCCAGTGGGACGAGTTGATGCGCGAGCGGCTGTACCGGCCGCTCGGCCTGACGCACACCGTGACCCTGCCCGAGGAGGCGCTGCGCTTCCGCACCGCCATCGGGCACCTGGGGAGCCCCCCGGTCCAGGCCCCGATGTGGGGGCTGATGCGCTCGGCCGGACCGGCCGGACTGATCTGCTCCACCCCGCGCGAGGTACTGCGGTTCGCCCGGCTGCACCTCGACAAGGGCGTCACCGCCGACGGCACCAAGCTCCTCTCCGAGGAGTCCGTCGCCGCCATGCAGACCCCGCAGGTCGAGATCCCCGACCCGCACGTCCTCGGCGACGCCTGGGGGCTCGGCTGGTTCCTCGACACCTGGGACGGACAGCGGGTCTACGGACACGACGGGGGCACGATCGGGCAGAACGCCTATCTGCGGGTCCTGCCCGAGGCCGAGCTGGCGATCTGCCTGCTCACCAACGGCGGCGACACCTCGGGCCTCTACCGGGACGTGTACGCGGAGATCGTCCGGGAGCTGGCCGGGGTGACGATGCGCCCCGCCATCGAGCCCGCGACAGAACCGGTGGCGGTGGACCCCGCCGACTACGTCGGCGTGTACCAGCGGCTCTCCAGCCGCATCGAGATCGTGGAGCGCGACGGCGGACTGGTGATGGTGGACCGGATCACCGGACCCCTGGCCCAACTCGCCCCCGACACGGAGAAGGAGTACCGGATGCATCCCGTCGAGCCGGGCCTGTTCGTCGTGCAGCGGCCGGGGCTCGAGCTCTGGGTCCCGGTCGTCTTCTACACGCTCGACGACGGCACCCCCTACCTCCACCACGGTGGCCGTGCCACTCCCAAGGCGGGCTGACGTGCCTTCGATCACCACCGCATTGGAAGCGGGGCTCCCGTCGCTCCTGGCCGACATCGGGGACCTGGTCCGCACCGAGTCGCCCAGCGACGACCCGGCCGCCGTGGCCGCCTGCGCCCGCGTCGTCGCCGGGATCGGCACCCGGCTGACCGGCGCGGCGCCCGAGTGGATCGACGGCTCGGGACGGCCCGCCCTGCGCTGGCGCTTCGGCTCCGGCGACCGGGTGCTGCTGCTCGGCCACTTCGACACCGTGTGGCCGGTGGGCTCCCTCGCCACCCACCCCTTCGAGGTCGCCGGGGGCAGGCTCACCGGGCCGGGCTGCTTCGACATGAAGGCCGGGGTGGCGCAGCTGTTCCACGCCCTGTCGGTACTGGACGACCTGGACGGCGTCTCGGTGCTCCTGACCGGCGACGAGGAGATCGGCGCCCCCACCTCCCGCGCCCTGATCGAGGCCGAGGCCCGCCGGACCCGCGCCGTCCTCGTCCTGGAGGCGAGCGAGGGCGGTGCGCTGAAGACCGCGCGCAAAGGGGTGTCCGGCTATGAGCTGACCGTCGCCGGACGCGCCGCGCACGCGGGCCTGGAACCGCACAAGGGGGTCAACGCCACCACCGAACTCGCCCACCAGGTCCTCGCGTTGTCCGCCCTCGCCGACCCGGCGGCCGGCACCACCGTGACCCCGACCGTGGCCGCCTCCGGGACCACCCGCAACACGGTGCCCGACACGGCCCGGCTGCTGGTCGACGTGCGGGTGGCGACGGCCGCCGAGCAGGACCGGGTGGACCGCGCGGTGCACGGCCTCCGGCCGGCGCTCGACGGGGCCTCGCTCACGTTCTCCGGCGGCCCGGACCGGCCGCCGCTGCCGACGACCGCCTCGGCCGGGCTGTTCGCCCTCGCCGAGGGCCTCTACGCGGAACTGGGCCTCGGGCCCCTGCGCGGCGTGGCGGTCGGCGGCGCCTCCGACGGCAACCTCACCGCGGGAGCGGGCACGCCCACGCTCGACGGCCTCGGGGCCGTGGGCGGCGGGGCCCACGCGGACGACGAGCACGTGACCGTCGCCGAACTGCCCCGCCGCGCGGCACTCGTGGCCTCCCTGGTGGCCTCGCTGACCGGCCCCGGCCGGGTGGGACCGTGAACGCCGCGCGGGCGGCCGCCGCGACGGCCGCCGCGGACCTGGCCGCGGAGCGCGCCGGCGTCACCGTCAGGGAGCTGCACGGACTGGACGAGATGCACGAGGCGTGCCGGGTGCTGGACCGGATCTGGCGGCCCGACCCCGGCAACCCGCTGATCACCCCGGAACTGCTGCGGGTCCTCGCGCACTCCGGCAGCTATGTCGTCGGCGTCGAACGGGACGGCCGGACGATCGGCTTCTGCCTGGGCTTCCTGGCCAGCGTCGGACTCCACTCGCACATCGCCGGGGTGGACGGCACCGTCCGGGGCCGCAACATCGGCTTCGCGGTGAAACAGCACCAGCGGGCCTGGGCCCTGGCCCGCGGCCTCACCACCATCACCTGGACCTTCGACCCGCTGATCAGCCGCAACGCCTACTTCAACCTGGCCAAACTGGGCGCGGTGCCGAGCGAGTACCTGGCGGACTTCTACGGCGCCATGCGGGACGAGGTCAACGCAGGGACCGAGACGGACCGGCTGATGGTCCGCTGGGAGCTGACCGGAGAGCCCGCCGTCGCCTCCGCCGCCGGCACCCCCCGCACCCTCACCGTCGACGACGCGGGCGCCCGCGCCGTGGTCGGACTCGACGCCAAACCCGACGGGAGCCCCGTCATCGGACGCCGGGACGGCGACACCGTCCTGGTCCGGATCCCGGCCGAGGCCGAGGAGCTCCGCCGGACCGACCCGCCCCTGGCCCGCGCCTGGCGGTACGCGCTGCGCGAGGTGCTCGGCGGCCTGATGGCCGAGGGGCACACCGTCACCGGATTCACCCGGGACGGCTGGTACGTGATCGACAGACATCAGGAGAGTCACGCATGAAACTCGTCGGTGTGGAACTGCGCCGGATCGCGATGCCCCTCGTCGCACCGTTCCGGACCTCGTTCGCCACGATGACCACCCGGGAGATCCTGCTGGTCAGGATCGAGACCGAGGACCACGAGGGCTACGGCGAATGCGTCACCATGGCCGATCCGCTGTACTCCTCGGAGTACACCGCGGCCGCGGTGGACGTGCTGCGCAGCCATCTCGTGCCCGCGCTCGCCGCCCTGCCGGCACTCGACCCCTGGGCGGTCGCCCCGGCCCTGGCCGCGTTCAAGGGCCACCGGATGGCCAAGGCCGCACTGGAGACCGCGGTCCTCGACGCCTGGCTGCGCTCCCACGACCTGTCGATGGGCCAGTGGCTGGGCGCGACGGCCGAACGGGTACCGGCAGGCGTCTCGGTCGGCATCATGGACTCGGTCCCCGCGCTGCTCGACGCCGTCGACGGCTATCTGGCCGAGGGCTACCGGCGGATCAAACTGAAGATCGAGCCCGGCTGGGACGTGGCACCCGTGCGCGCGGTCCGGGAACGCTTCGGCGACGACGTACAGCTCCAGGTGGACGCCAACACCGCCTACACCCTCGCCGACGCCGCGCAGCTGGCCCGGCTCGACCCGTACGGGCTGCTGCTGATCGAACAGCCCCTGGACGAGGAGGACATCAGGGGACACGCGGCACTCGCCCGGCAGGTGCGCACCCCCATCTGCCTGGACGAGTCCATCGTGTCCGCCCGCTCGGCGGCCGACGCCATCGCGATGGGCGCCTGCTCGGTCGTCAACATCAAGCCGGGGCGGGTCGGCGGCTATCTGGAGGCCCGGCGGATCCACGACGTGTGCGCCGCGCACGGCGTCCCCGTCTGGTGCGGCGGCATGCTGGAGACCGGTCTCGGCCGGGCCGCCAACGTCGCCCTCGCCGCACTGCCCGGCTTCACGCTGCCCGGCGACACGTCCGCCTCCGACCGGTACTACCGGACCGACATCACCGAACCGTTCGTCCTGCGCGACGGCCATCTCGACGTGCCGGACGGCCCCGGACTCGGCGTCTCCCCGATCCCCGGGCAGCTGGCCGAGGTGACCACGTCGACGGAGTGGATCGGCCGGTGACCGGCGTCCCCGCAGGCCCCCGCGCGGCCGCCCCCGCCGCGGCCGGCCTCCGATCACCTACCTTGTGAGGATGACGGAGCAGCCACGGGCCGTGCTCGGCCGGATCCTCAACGATCTCGGATCGACGCTGATCGAAGTGCTGGCCGGGGAGGCGGACCCGGCCCGCGCGGTCACCGGAGTGCTGATCCAGGACCCCCTGGACGAACCGGCGCGGCTGCCCGGCGCGGTGGTGCTCGGCGTCGGTGTGTACGGCGCCGGGCCCGTGGCCGCCCTCGTCGACCGGGCGGCCGGGCTGGGCGCGGCGGCCGTCGTGGTCCGCTCCCCGGTCCCGGTCTACGGATCGGTGTCCGAGGCGGCCGCCCGCACCGGCGTGACCGTGCTCGGCCTGACGCCCGGGGCGTCCTGGGCCCAGGTGGCCGCGCTGCTGCGCTCGCTGCTCGCCGTCGACGAACTGGGCACGGTGGGCGGCCCCGACGAGGCCGACGGCGCCGAACCCCTCGCCGGTGACCTGTTCGCCCTGGCCAACGCCACGGCCGGACTGCTGGACGGCCCGGTCACCGTGGAGGACCGCGGCGGCCGGGTGCTGGCCTTCTCCAGCAGACAGGACGAGGCCGACGAGGACAGGATCGCGACCGTCCTGGACCGCCAGGTGCCCGCCGAGAAACTGCGCGCCCTGGAGGAACGCGGCGCCTTCCAGGCCCTCTACCGCAAGGAGGAACCCGTCTATGTGGACGGCATCTCGGACAAGCCCCGGGTCGCGATCGCGGTCCGCGCCGGCGGCGAGATCCTCGGCTCGATCTGGGTCGTGGTCGACGGGCCCCTGAGCGCGGACCGTACGCAGGCGCTCCAGGAGGCGGCGAAGGTGGCCGCCCTGCATCTGCTGCGCCGCCGCACCGGCGAGGACGCCGAACGCCGGCTGCGCGCGGATCTGCTCGCCACGGTCCTGGAGGGCGGTACGCACGCCCCGCAGGCCGCCGTACGGCTCGGCCTGTCCGTGCAGCCCGCCTGCGTGCTGGCGCTCGCGGTGACCGGCGAGCAGTACGCGCCCGACCGGGTGGCCGCGGGCCACCGCGTCGCCGAGGCGCTCGCCCTGCACCTGTCCGCGATCCACCCCCGCACCGCCACCGCCACCCTCGGCCCGGTCACCTACGCGGTCCTGCCCACGAGTTCGGACGAACAGGGGCTCCGGGTGGCCGAGGCGTTCCTCGGCCGGGTGGGGGACAGGATGCCCTCCGTCATCGGAATCGGCAGGCTAGCCGCCCGCCCGGTGGAGCTGCGCCGCTCGCGCGCCGACGCCGACCGTGCGCTGCGGGTCCTCGGCTCCGGCCGTACGCAGCGCAGGGCCGCCCGGCTGTCGGACGTCTACGCGGCCGCGCTGCTGGAGGAGCTGACGGACCGGATGGCCGCCGAGGACGACCTGCCGGACGGCCCCGTCGTACGGCTGCGCGCCTACGACGCCAAGCACCACACGGCGCTCACGGACACCCTGGACGCCTGGCTGAGCACCTTCGGCGACGTGCCTGCCGCCGCTGCCGCCGTCCACGTCCACCCCAACACCTTCCGCTACCGGCTCAAGCGGCTGGCCGTGGTCGCCGGCATCGACCTCGACGACCCGGAGGCCCGGTTCGAGGCCATGCTGCAACTGCGCCTGGGGCCACCGCACTCCTGAGGCACCACACGTGTTCCCGCGCCCGGCCCGGTCCGGGCGCCGTACGGGCGGAATGGTGCGAGAGTTCTCGGAGCGGGACACACCGATGTCCGCGGGCACGCGTGTCCGAACGACGACGAGACGATGGGACAGAATCCATGCCTCTGCAGGGAGAGTACGAGCCGAGCCCCGAGAAGTGGGTCCGCGACCAGGTCGAACTGTTCGAGAGCTCCGGCGGCACCGAGGGAACCACGATGCGGGGCATGCCCGTCATCGTCCTCACCACCCGCGGGGCCAAGAGCGGCAAGATCCGCAAGACCCCGCTGATGCGGGTCGAGCACGACGGCTCGTACGCCGTGGTCGCCTCGCAGGGCGGCGCCCCCAAGCACCCCGTCTGGTACCACAACATCGTGGCCGACCCGCGCGTGGAACTCCAGGACGGCCCGGTCCGCCAGGACATGGACGCCCGTGAGGCCACCGGCGAGGAGAAGGCCCTGTGGTGGCGGCGCGCGGTCGAGGCGTTCCCCGACTACGCCGACTACCAGGCGAAGACCGAGCGGCAGATCCCGGTCTTCGTCCTCGAACCGGCGGCCGGGCAGCACTGACGTCCGCCATCCCTGCCCCGGGGAGCGCGTGAGGGCCCGGCCGACGGCACCCGGGCGCTCCCCGCCCGGCCGGTACCCCCGGGCAGGGGGAGCGGCGGCGGGGCCCCGCCCGTACGCGGCACCCGGACAGCCGATCAGGACGAGCGCCCGCGCGGCCCCGGGCGCTCCAATGGAGGGGTGACCGCGCCCCCCGACGACTGCCTCGCGCGCAACGAGTGGCTCTGCGGGGCCTACCTCTCCAGCCGTCGCGAGATCCTCTGGGACGCCACCGTGCAACACCTCCAGCTCACCGTGGTCTCCGTGCTCATCGGACTGGCCCTCGCCGTGCCGCTCGCCCTCGCGGCGCGGCACCGGCGCTGGGCGGCGGGCCCCGTGCTCGGCGTGACGACCGTCCTCTACACCGTGCCGTCGCTGGCCATGTTCTCGCTGCTGCTGCCGGTGTACGGGCTCTCCGCCTCGCTCGTCGTCGCCGGACTGGTCCTGTACTCGCTCACCCTCCTCGTCCGGAACATCCTCGCCGGACTGCGCGCCGTGCCCGAGGAGACCCGGCAGGCCGCGCGCGGCATGGGATACGGCCCCCTGCGGCTGCTGCTCGCCGTGGAACTGCCCCTCGCGCTGCCCGCGGCCATGGCCGGACTGCGGATCGCGACCGTCTCCGCCGTCTCCCTGGTCACGGTCGGCGCGATCGTCGGGTACGGCGGACTCGGCAACCTCATCTACTCCGGGATGAACACCTACTTCAAGGCCCAGGTGCTCACCGCCTCCGTCCTCTGCGTCCTCATCGCCGTCGCCGCCGACGTGCTGCTCCTGCTCGCCCAGCGACTGCTGACCCCATGGACCCGGAGACAGCCGTGAACACCCTGGCCGACGCCTGGTCCTGGCTCACCACCTCCGCGAACTGGTCCGGCGACGACGGCATCCGCAACCGGCTGGGCCAGCACCTGTTCCTCACCACGGTCTGCCTGCTGATCAGCTGTCTGATCGCACTGCCCGTCGCCGTGGTCCTCGGCCACCTCGGCAAGGGCGGCACGCTCGCCGTCAACCTCTCCAACATCGGCCGGGCCGTACCCACCTTCGCCGTACTGGTGCTGCTGCTCCTCACCCCGGTCGGCGGGCACGGCGAGTGGCCGACCATCATCGCCCTGGTGCTCTTCGCCGTGCCGCCGCTGCTCACCAACGCCTACGTCGGCATGCGGGAGGTCGACCGCGACGTCGTGCGCGCGGCCAGGGGCATGGGCATGACGGGACGGCAGCTGATGCTGGGGGTAGAGGTGCCGCTCGCACTCCCCCTGATCCTCACCGGAGTGCGGATCGCCGCCGTCCAGCTCGTCGCGACCGCCACCCTCGCCGCACTCGCGGGCGGCGGCGGACTCGGCCGCATCATCACGGCGGGATTCAACCTCGCCTCCACCGCGCAGGTCGTCGCCGGAGCGGTCCTCGTCGCGGTCTTCGCGCTGATCGTCGAAGGGCTCTTCGTCGCGGGCCGGCTGCTCGTCCCCGGCCGGTTCCGGGGCGGGGGCTCCGGATGAGGCCGCGGGCCGCCCTTGCCGCGCTGGCGCTGCTGCTCCCGGCGGCCGGATGCGCCACCGGCCCCTCCCTGGAGAACCGGGGCGACGTCACCGCACCGCCGGGCGACAGCCGACACCTCACCATCGGCTCCGCGGGATTCACCGAGAGCGATCTGCTCGCCCGGATGTACGCGCTGCTGCTGGACCGGGCCGGCTACTCCACGAAGGTCATCTCCGTCACCAACCGGGAGATCTACGAACCGGCGCTGGAGAACGGGCAGATCGACGTCGTGCCGGAGTACGCCGCCACCTTCGCCGACTGGCTGAACGCCAGGAAGAACGGCGCCGACGCCACCCCGGTCGGTTCGCCCGACCTCGCCGCCACCATGAAGGCGCTGCGCGCGCTGGCCGTCCCGCGCGGCCTCACCGTCCTCGACCCCGGGCGCGCCGTCGACCAGAACGCCTTCGCGGTCGCCGCCCGGTACGCGGCCGAGCACCGCCTCAGGACCCTCGGCGACCTGGGCAGAGCCCGGCTGCCCGTACGGCTGGCGGCCGGGGACGAATGCGTGCGGCGCCCCTACTGCGCGCCCGGACTGAAGAAGACCTACGGCATCCGGATCACCGCCGTGGACCCCAAGGGCGTCGGCACCACGCAGGCCAAGCAGGCCGTCCAGAAGGGCCGGGACCAGATGGTCCTGACCACCACGACCGACGCCACGCTGGACAGCTTCGGCCTCGTCCTGCTCGCCGACGACAGACACCTCCAGAACGCCGACCACCTCGTCCCCGTCGTCAACCGGTCCCGGGCGGGCGGCGCGGGCGTACGCACGGCGCTGGGCAGGCTCAACACCGTACTGACCACCGCCGACCTGGCCCGGCTCAACGAGCGGGTGGACAGCCTGCGCCGGCTCCCCGAGGACGTGGCACGCGACTACCTGGAGTCCAAGGGGCTCGTCCCGCGCGGCTGACCGCCGCCGCGGTCAGGCCCGCAGCCGTCCGGGCAGCCAGCCCAACTGCACGGCCTGCTGGAACGGCCCGCCGCCCTCGTGATCGTTGAACTCGTACACCTCGATGGACTTGTCCGGGTGGGCGTAGGCGTTGAAGGCGGCGAAGACGGTCGAGGGCGGGCAGGTCATGTCCTCCAGCGCCGTCGAGAACAGCGCCGGTGCGCGCCCGCGCGCGGCGAAGTGCACCCCGTCGAAGTAGGAGAGCGTGGCCCGCGCCCGCTCGGCCCGGCCGCGGTGCGTCTTGAGGTAGTTGCCCACCTCGCGGTACGGGGCGCGGTCGGTGACGGTGAGGGCGCGGGGGAAGTCGCACAGGAACGGGACGTCCGGCGCGATCGCCACCAGGTCGGGTATCAGCCCGCCCACGGCGAGCGTGATGCCGCCGCCCTGGCTCTCTCCGACGGCCGCGGTGCGCGCCGCGTCGGCCAGCGGGTGCGAGCGCGCCGCCTCCACCGCGCGTACCGCGTCGGTGAACACCCGCCGGTAGTAGTACGACTCCGGGGCCTCGATGCCACGGGTCATGAAACCGGGAAACGCGGGGGCGCTGCCCACCGGGTCGGCGGTGTCGCCGACGAGCCAGCCGCTGCCCTGGCCGCGGGTGTCCATCACGAAATGGGCGAAACCGGCCGACGCCCAGAGCAGATGGCTGTGCGCCAGCCCCCGCCCGCCGCCGTAGCCGATGAACTCGACCACCACCGGCAGCGCCTCGGTGGTGCCCGCGGGGACGAGGAACCAGCCCTTGACCGGGTGGCCGCCGTAGCCCGCGAACGTCACGTCGTACACGTCGACGGTGCTCAGACCCGTGTCGGTGCGCAGCTCGAAGCGGGCGTCGAGAGCGTGGGACCGGGCCTCGCCGAGCGTCCTGGACCAGAACGCGTCGAAGTCCTTCGGCTCCACCGATCCGCTGCGGTACTCGCGCAGCCGGTCGAGCGGGAGATCGAACAGGGACATGGAGGGACCGCCTTCTGCGCGGGGATGGTTGATCACACCGTACGGCGCCGCGCGTACGGCCCGGAGCGGGCCCTCCCGCGCGGGGGAGAGGGCCCGCCGCCACGGCGAAAAAGTCGTGCCCGACCTCTTGACCGAAGCCCGCCCGGCCCTCACAGTACTCGTTAATGCGCATTACTAATACGCATTAATCGATATGAGGAGCCATGGTGGAGGAACCCACGAAGCGGGCCAGGCCCGGCCGTTCACCCGCACCGGCGGGCCGCACGGCCCGCCCGCGCCAGGCGGAGGTCGCCCGGCTCGCCGGGGTCTCGCAGGCCACGGTGTCGCTGGTGCTCGCGGACAAACGGGAGGGGCCCGCGATCTCGGAGGACACCCGCCGGAAGGTCCTGGAGGCGGCCCACAGCCTCGGCTACGTCCCCGACCCGGCGGCCCGCAGGCTCGCGGCGGCGCGCAACGACCTGCTGGGCGTCTTCAGCTTCACCGCGACGTTCCCGACCGATGTGCGCCACTCGTACTACCCGTTCCTGGTGGGCGTCGAGCGCGAGGCCGCGGAACGGGGCTACGACCTGGTGCTGTTCACGGGGTCGAGCACCGGCGGCGCGGGGGCCGCCGGACCCGAGGCGCTGAACCGGGTCCGCCTCGCCGACGGCTGCCTCTTCCTCGGCCGCCACGCACCCGCCCGGGAGCTGGGCCGGCTGGTCGCCGACGGCTTCCCGGTGGTCCACCTCGGCCGCCGGGACGACCCCGAGGGGCTGCACTGGGTCGGCGCCGACTACGTGAGCGCCGCCCGCGAGGTCGTCGGCCACCTGGCCGCGCTCGGGCACCGCAGGATGGTGCTGATCCGAGAGGACGACGAGGCACCCGCCTCCACCGACCGTGAACACGGCTTCCTCCAGGGGCTGGAGACCGCCGGGGCGGACGGCGGCCCCGGGACCGTCTTCCGTTCCGCGGACCCGGCACGCGACCTCACCCCCGAGCGGCTGCGCGGCTGGCTCGCCGACGGCGTCACCGCGTTCGTCGCCGAGGAGACCGACACCGGGGCCGCCTGGCGCGCCCTGCTCCACGCCGTCGCCGGAGCCGGGATCGACTGCCCGCGCGACGCCTCCCTGGCACTGCTGGGCAGCCCGCCCGCCGATCTCGCGGACGGTCCCGAACCCACCGGTTTCGACATCCCCCGCACCCGTCTCGGCGCCGCCGCCGTCCGCATGCTCGCCGCACTCGTCGCGGGGGAGGAGGCCGCCGAACCCCTGGTCGCCTGCGCCTTCCGGCCCGGCGCCACCTCCGGCCCGCCGCCCGCGGCCACCGAACCGACCGCACCCGTACACACGGCTCAAGGAGACCAGTGATACCCGAACCGGACATCCTCGTCGTGGGCGGCGGACTCGGCGGCGTCGCCGCCGCGCTCGCCGCCTGCCGCGCCGGACGCACCGTGGTCCTCACCGAGGAGACCGACTGGATCGGCGGCCAGCTCACCTCCCAGGCCGTCCCCCCGGACGAGCACCCCTGGGTGGAACAGTTCGGCACCACCGCCTCGTACCGCAGGCTGCGCGAAGGCATCCGGGCGTACTACCGCCAGTGGTACCCGATGCGTTCCGAGGCCCTCGCCCGCACCGGGCTCAACCCGGGCGCCGGACGCGTCAGCAAGCTCTGCCACGAACCGCGCGTCGCGCTCGCCGTGCTGGAGGCGATGCTCGCACCGCACCGGGCGACGGGCCGTCTCGCCCTGCTCACCGAGCACCGGGCCGTGGCCGCCGAGACGGACGGCGACGTCGTCCGGGCCGTCACGCTGGAGAACCTCCGCAGCGGCGACCGCACCACCGTCGCCGCCCGCTATGTCGTCGACGCCACCGAGACCGGCGAACTCCTCGAACTCGGCGGCGTCGAGCACGTCACCGGCGCCGAGGCACAGAGCGAGTTCGACGAGCCCCACGCCCCCGACCGGGCGCAGCCGCTCAACCAGCAGGGCATCACCGTGTGCTTCGCGCTCTCCCACCACGAGGGCGAGGACCACACCGTCGACCGCCCCGCCGACCACGACTTCTGGCGCTCCTACCGCCCCGACTTCTGGCCCGGCCCGCTGCTCGGCTTCCAGGCACCCGACCCGCGCTCCCTGGAATCCGTACCGCGCACCTTCGTTCCCAACCCGGACACCGACCCGCTCGCCGTCGGCGCCGACCAGAGCGCGGACGCGGGCGACAAGGAGCTGTGGGGCTTCCGCCGGATCCTCGCCCGGGGCATGCACCGCCCCGGCGCCTTCGACTCCGACATCACGCTCGTCAACTGGCCGCTCAACGACTACTGGCTCAAGCCGCTGGTCGGCGCCGGGGACGACGTCTCCGCCCAGGCGGTCGCCGAGGCACGGCAGCTGTCGCTGTCACTGCTGTACTGGCTCCAGACCGAGGCCCCGCGCCGGGACGGCGGCACCGGATTCCCCGGACTGCGGCTGCGACCCGACGTCACCGGCACCGACGACGGCCTCGCCAAGGCCCCGTACATACGCGAGTCCCGCCGGATCAAGGCCGTCACCACCGTCACCGAACACGACGTGGCGATCGACCTCGTCGGCCCGCACGGCGGGACCCGCCACCGGGACTCGGTCGGCGTCGGCAGCTACCGCATCGATCTGCACCCCTCCACCGGGGGCGACACCTACATCGACATCGGCTCGGTCCCGTTCGAGATCCCGCTCGGCGCCCTCGTCCCGCGCCGTGTCCGCAACCTGCTGCCCGCCGGCAAGAACATCGGCACCACCCACATCACCAACGGCTGCTACCGGCTCCACCCGGTGGAGTGGAACATCGGCGAGGTCGCCGGTGCCCTGGCCGCCCACTGCCTCACCGAGGGCGTCGAACCGCACCTGGTCCAGTCCGAGGACAAGCGGTACGAGGCGTTCGCCCGGCTGCTCGACCGCGACGGGGTCCAGCGCCACTGGCCCGACGTACGCGGCTACTGACGGCCCCTCGCGCATCAGTGGAACGCCGGGTGGGACAGCTCCACCTGTCCCACCCGGCCCGCCCGCGCATCAACCCACCCGCACAAGGAGGTGCCCAGCCATGACCACCCACCGCATCCGCGTCGGCATCGACGTGGGCGGAACCTTCACCGACGCCGTGGCCGTCGACGCCACGACCCTCGAACTGCTGGGGCAGGTGAAGGTTCCCACCAGCCACCACCACGAGGACGGGGTCGCCCACGGCATCGTCGAGGCACTCGGCCGGCTGCTGGAACAGACCGGCCGGGCCGCCGAGGACGTCGCGTTCCTGGCCCACGGCACGACACAGGCTACCAACGCCCTGCTGGAGGGCGATGTCGCCACCGTCGGGCTGATCGGCATCGGCACGGGCCCCGGCGCCGTCCTCACCCGCCGGCTCGCCTCGCTCGGCAGGCTCGAACTCGCCCCGGGCAAGCGGCTCCCGCTCGCCTACGCCCATGTGGCCGACCCCGGGAACGCGGACGAGGTGCGCCACGCCGTCGACGCCGTCACCCGTGAGGGCGCCCAAGTCCTCGTCGCCAGCGAGCCGTTCGGCGTCGACCGGCCGGAGGGCGAGCGCGCGGTCCTCGAAACGGCCCGCCCGCGCGGACTGCCGATGACCGCCGCGCACGAGATCACCTCCCTGTACGGGCTCGCCAAGCGGACCCGTACCGCCGTCGTCAACGCCGCGATCCTGCCGCGCATGCTGGCCACCGCCGACCTCGTCGACGCCTCCGTCACCAAGGCCGGGGTGCACGCCCCGCTGATGGTGATGCGGTGCGACGGCGGGGTCATGTCGCTCGACGAGATGCGCAGACGCCCGCTGCTGACCGTGCTCTCCGGCCCCGCCGCGGGAGTCGCGGGCGCGCTGATGCGGGAGCGGATCAGCGAAGGGCTGTTCCTGGAGACCGGGGGCACCTCCACCGACATCAGCGTCGTACGCCGGGGCAAGGTGGCCGTGCGGCACGCCACCATCCTCGGCAAGGGGTCCTACCTCTCCGCGCTCGACGTACGGACCGTCGGGGTCGGCGGCGGGTCCATGGTCCGCGTCGGCGGCGGCGGGGTCGTCGGCGTCGGCCCCCGCAGCGCGCACATCGCCGGACTGCCGTACGCCTGCTTCGCCACCCGCGACGAACTGCGCGACGCGCGCCTGACCACCGTCCGCCCGATGGCGGGCGACCCCGACGACTACGCCGTGATCGACGCGGCCGGCGGACGGTACGCGCTCACCATGACCTGCGCGGCCAACGCGCTGGGACGGGTGCCCGAGGGCGACTTCGCCCGCTGCGACCCGGACGCGGCCCGTGCCGCGCTGGCCCCGCTGGCCGCCGCTCTGGCCACCGATGTCGCGACCGCGGCCGCCCGGTTCCTGGACGCCGGGGTCGAACAGGTCAGAGCCGTGACCGACGCCATGATCCGCGACTACCGGCTGGAGAAGGACACCTCGGTACTGGTCGGGGGCGGCGGAGGAGCCGCGTCCGTCACCCCGCACCTGGCCTCCGTCACCGGCCAGGAGGGCCGGATCGCCCGGCACAGCGAGGTCATCAGCCCCATCGGCGTCGCCCTCGCCCTGGTCCGCGAGCAGATCGAGCGGATCATCCCGGGCGCGGGACAGGAACAGATCCTCGCCGTCCGCGCGGAGGCCGAGGCCGCCGTCGTGGCCCAGGGCGCCGCCGCCGACGGCGTGGAGGTCGAGGTGACCGTGGACCCGCAGACCAGCACGGTCCGGGCGGTGGCCACCGGCGCCACCGAACTCCGCAACCGGGACCGCACCCACCGGGCCGACGACGACGAACGGCTGCGCGCCGCGGCGGCCAGCCTCCGGACCGACCCGGCGGACGTGCACATCCTGGCCGCCACCCCCGCCCACACCGTCTACGGCACCGAGATACGGCGTCGCCTGCGCACCACCCGGCACCCGGTGCGGGTCGTCGACGCCGACGGCGTCGTCCGGCTGCACGCCCCCGACGCCCTGGTGGAGACCACCACCGTCGCCGCCGCCCCCGAGACGCTCGCCCGGCTCGTCGGCGAGGCCACCTCCTACGGCGACGGCGGGGTCCGCGCCCCCGCCCTGCGGCTCCTCGTCGGCTCCCGCATCGCCGACCTCTCCGGCGTCCTGGACCCCCAGCCGCTGCTCGCCCTCGCCCGCGGCGAACTCGGCACCCGCGCCGCCGACGAGCCCGTGATCGCCGTCCTGGAGGTACGGACATGACCGCCCCCGTCGACCTCGCCGCCACGGACGACATCGAGTTCGGTGTACGGCTCCTGGCGGCCACCCCCACGCACGAAGGCCGCGACCGCGCTCTGCTGCGCCACTGGGCCACCGCGGCCACGGAGTTCGGTGCCCGGCTCGGACCCGTCCCGTCCCGCGCCCGTGTCGTCGAACGCGACGGCGGGCTGGCCCACGGACTCCTCGCCCGCTACACCTCGCGCCCCGCCACCGTCGAGCTGTACACCGACACCCTCGCCCGAGCGGAGGCCCTGGTCGACGAGTGCGGCTGGCGCCACTGGTACCCGGCCGGCTCGCCACGCGCGGCGGCCCTCGCGCACGAGGCCGCCCACGAACAGCTCCACCACGGCCCGGCCAAGGCCGAACTGAGACGCGCCCTCGGCCATGTCGTACTGCGCGCCGGACACCGACGCCTGTACGGGCACGTCGCCGGGGCCGAGGAGATCGCTGCCCACGCCCACGCCCGCGCCGTCTGCGGCCTCGGCCGCAGCCCGCTGCTGCTCACCGCCGCGCTGGCCCGCGCCGACGCGCACCCCCGCACCGCACCGCACGGAAGAGAGAAGTAACGCCATGGGCGTCGTCATCCTCCTCGTCATGGCGGCCGGTGTCGCCGCGATGCTCACCCGCAGACTCCCCACGGCCGTCGCGCTCGTCGTCCTGGCCGTCGTCATCGCCCTCGTCGCGGGCGCCCCGCCCACCGGCGAGGGCAGCGTCCTGGACACCGTCCTCCAGGACGGCGCGCCCGCGCTCGCCGCCACCATGATCGCCATCCTGCTCGGCTCCTGGCTCGGCAAGCTCCTGGACGAGACCGGCATCGCGGGCACCCTCGTCCGCAAGATCGTCGAATTCGGCGGCGACCGCCCGGTCGTGGTGGCCCTCGGCGTCCTCGCCGTCTCCACCCTCGTCGGCACGGTGACGGGCTCCGCTCCCGCCGCGATGCTCGCCGGAATCATCGGCATCCCCGCGATGATCGCCGTCGGCATCCCCAAGGTCACCGCGGCCGGCACGATCCTCATGGGCATCGCCGCCGGAATGCCGTTCGAACTCCCCGTCTGGCAGTTCTTCTCCACCGCGCTGGAACTGCCGATCCCCACCGTGCGCGGATTCATGATCAAGCTGTTCCCGTTCGCAGTGGCCGCCGCGGTCCTCTTCGTCCTGATCGAGTCCCGCCGACGCGGCGTCGAACACACCTGGTCCGTCAGGTCCCTCGCGCCGAAGCCGCGCCCGGACCGGCGCGCCCGGCTCGGTGACGCCCCCTGGTACGCGCTGCTGACACCCGTCGTCCCCCTGGTCCTGGCCCTCGGTCTCGACGTGGCCATCGTCCCGTCACTGCTCGCGGGCGTTCTGTACTGCCTGGTCACCACCACCCGGCCGCGCGGGATGAACAAGCGGCTGCTGCGCACCCTCTACGGCGGATTCGAGGTGGCCGCGGCGCCGATCACCCTGTTCATCGCCATCGGCATCCTGCTCGCGGCCGTGAAACTCCCCGGCGCCGTCGACGCGCTCGAACCCCTCGTCAAGGCGGTCGGCCCGCAGAACGCCGTGGTGTTCGTGCTGGTCTTCACCGCCCTGGTGCCGCTCTGCCTCTACCGCGGCCCGCTCAATGTCTTCGGTCTCGGCGCGGGCATCGCCGGTGTCCTGATCGCCGCCGGCGTCTACCCCGCCACCGCGGTGCTGGGCCTGGCCACCTCGTACAACCAGGTGTTCGGCGTCGCCGACCCCACGAGCACCCAGACCGTGTGGAGCGCGCAGTACGCGGGCGTCACCCCGCAGCAGGTGATGGTCCGCACCCTGCCGTACGTGTGGGCCGTCGCCCTCGGGGGCTTCTGCGTGACCGCCGCCACCTTCCTCTGACCCCGTCCCGCCCCCGGGCGCCGGAAAGCCGCCCGGGGGCGGGCCCCTCGCGAACGGGCCCTACGCGTCCGCGACGGAGTCGAAGAGCACCTCGTCCCGGCCCACGCCCCGCGCGTCCGCGTCCACCGAGCGGCGCAGCGCCTCATGGAGCTTGGCCGGGGTCAGCACGCCGAGGAACCGGGAGCCGTCCAGCACCGCCACCCACCCCGCGTCGTGCTGGAGCATCTCGCTGAACGCCTGCTTCAACGGGGCCCCGACCGGCACCCAGGCATCCATCCTGCGGGCGAGTTCGCCGACCGTGCCGTGCCCTCCGGCGATCCGCAGGGCGTCCGCCGCCACCCAGCCGTGCAGATCGCCCTCGCCGTTCAGCACCACCGCCCAGCGCGCGCCCGTGCCGCCCAGCCGTGCCGCCGCCACCGCGACCGGCTCCTCCAGCCGGGCGACCGGCGGCTCCTCCAGGTCGTCCGGCTCGATCGTGGTGACCGACAGCCGCTTCAGGCCCCGGTCGGCGCCGACGAACTCGGCCACGTACGGAGTCGCGGGGGACCCGAGCACCGCGCCCGGGGTGTCGAACTGCTCGATGCGCCCCGCCCCGTACACCGCGATCCGGTCGCCCATCCGGACCGCCTCCTCGATGTCATGGGTGACCATCAGGACCGTCTTGCGGACCGCCGCCTGGAGCGCCAGGAATTCGTTCTGCAGCCGCTCGCGCACCACCGGGTCGACCGCACCGAACGGCTCGTCCATCAGCAGCACCGGCGGGTCCGCGGCCAACGCACGTGCCACACCCACCCGTTGGCGCTGCCCGCCGGAGAGCTGCGCCGGGTAGCGGGAGCCGTAGGTCTTCGGGTCGAGGCCCACCAGATCCAGCAGCTCGGCCGCCCGTTCGCGGGCCCTCGCCCGCTTCCAGCCGACCAGCGCGGGAACGGTCGCGGTGTTGTCGAGGACCGTGCGGTGCGGGAAGAGGCCGACCTGCTGGATGACATAACCGATCCGGCGGCGCAGCTTCACCGGGTCGACGCCGGAGATGTCCTCGCCGTCGACGAGGATGCGGCCCGAGGACGGCTCGATCAGCCGGTTCACCATCATCATCGTGGTGGTCTTGCCGCAGCCGGACGGTCCGACGAGCGTGACCAGCTCCCCCTCGGCGACCTCGAAGGAGAGGCCGTCGACCGCGCTGGTGCCGTCCGGATACACCTTGCCGACCTGCTCGAACCGGATCATGCCTGCACGGTAGGGGGCCCCGGCGCACCCCGCACACGGGCCGCGACCGTCCGTGTCACGGCCATGTGCTGAACTGTCCGTGGCACATCTGATTCAGGAGCACACCGTGAGCAGCTACCGGCACCCCGGCATCGTCTTCACCGACCGCCATTTCACCGTCCCGCTCGACCACAGCGATCCGGGCGGTGAGCAGATAGAGATCTTCGGCAGGCAGGCCGTGGCGAGCGGCAGGACCGGAGAGGAGCTGCCGTGGCTGGTCTACCTGGAGGGCGGCCCCGGCTTCGGCGCCCGCCGTTTCATCGGGGCGGAGGCCTGGCTGGGCCGGGCCGTGCAGGAGTTCCGCGTGCTGCTGCTCGACCAGCGGGGCACCGGACTCTCCACCCCGGCCAACCGGCAGACGCTGCCGCTGCGCGGCGGCCCGCGCGAGCAGGCCGACTACCTCGCCCACTTCCGGTCCGACGCCATCGTGCGCGACTGCGAGCTGATCCGCCCGCAGCTGACCGGCGGTGAGCCCTGGACGGTCCTCGGCCAGTCCTTCGGCGGCTTCTGCGCCGTCCGCTATCTGTCGGCCGCCCCCGAAGGACTCAGCACCGTCCTGATCACCGGCGGACTGCCCTCGCTGGACGCGCACGCCGACGACGTCTACCGCGCCGCCTACCCCCGGATCGAGCGCAAGGCCGTCGCCCACTACGCCCGCTACCCGCAGGACGTCGAGCGCGCCCGGGAGATCACCGCCCACCTCGCCGAACACCGCCCCGAGAGCGCCGGACACCGCCTCACGCCCGAGGGGTTCCAGTCCCTCGGCATCATGCTGGGCAGCGGCAACGGCAGCCACCAACTGCACTACCTGCTGGAGAACGCGTTCGTCCGCACGCCGCTCGGCACCGAGCTCTCCGACACCTTCCAGGAGGCCGTGCGGACCGCCACCTCGTTCGCCGGGCACCCCCTCTACGCGCTGATGCACGAGGCGATCTACGGCCAGGACGGGCGGCCCACCGGCTGGTCGGCCGAACGGGTCCGCGCCGAGTTCCCGCAGTTCGACGCCGACCGGGCGCTCAGGGGCGACGGCCCGGTGCTCTTCACCGGGGAGAGCATCCACCCCTGGCACTTCGAGGTGGACCCGGCCCTGCGACCGCTGCGCGAGACCGCCGAACTGCTGGCCGCCCGCACCGACTGGGCACCGCTGTACGACACCGAGCGGCTGGCGGCCAACCAGGTGCCGGTCGCGGCGGCCGTCTACCACGACGACATGTACGTCGACACGGAACACGCGCTGCGCACCGCGGCCTCGATCCGGGGCCTGCGCACCTGGGTGACCAACGAGTACGAGCACGACGGGCTGCGCGCGGGCGGGCCCCGGGTGCTGGACCGGCTGCTCGCCCTGGTCCGGGACGAGGTCTGACCGCCGCCACGGCGTGAGGAGCCGGTCGCGGCGCGCGACCGGCTCCTCACACGTACGGCGGGGAGGGCGTCAGCCCTGGAGGGCGTGGAGCGTGTCCTCCAGGCAGGTGGCCGACCGGGGGGCCCGGTTGTACGGGAGCTTCGCCAGGGCGGCCGCCATGCCGCAGGTGTTGGTCACGGCGGAGAACACGAGCCCGGAGCCGACACCGGCGGAGATCCAGCGCGCCGCGGGGAAACGAACCCCGGCGAGCAGACCGGCCACCACGAGGGAGCCCGCGGCGAGCCGGACCTGGCGTTCCATCGGCCAGGTCGTACGGGCCCCGGCGGGGTGGTCGAGGTCGCGGCCCTCGCTCTCCCAGGCGGAGGTGCCGCCGGAGAGCGTCACGGCGTCGATGTCCGCGTCGGCGAGGATGTCGCAGGCCCGGGTGGAGCGGACGCCGGAGGCGCACACCACCAGCAGCGAGCCGCGCGCCGCGGCGGACTTCAGCGCGGGCACCGCCTCGGAGAGCCGGTCCAGCGGGACGTTCAGCGCGCCGGGGACGTGCCCGGAGGCGTACTCGCCGGGGGCCCGCACATCGATGACGGTGAACTCCGCGAGACGGGCCGCGGCCTGGGCGGGGGAGAGGGAGACGGGGCTGGTCACGAGCAGTGTGTCCTTTCGTTCACCGGGGTTCGGGAAGGATGCGGTCTCCCGTCCCCGGTCGGGCTAGAATACCCCTTGGGGTATCAGGAGGAGAATGTTGTGGAACTCGACATGGCGGCCGACGAACTGAAATCGGTCCTCAACCGCCTTCGCCGCGCACAGGGCCAGCTCACCGGGATCATCAGGATGATCGAGGAGGGCCGGGACTGCGAGGACGTGATCACACAGATGGCGGCCGTGTCCCGGGCGCTGGACCGGGCCGGTTTCGCGATCATCGCGACCGGTCTGCAGCACTGCATGGCCGACGGGGGCCAGGAGCCGGCGGACCGCGACCAGATGCGGGCACGGCTGGAGAAGCTCTTTCTCTCGCTGGCCTGAGCGGGCCGGGGGCGGTGCGCCGGTTCATGCCACGGCGTCGACGAGCATGAACACGGCCACCGCCAGCAGGACCGCGCCGAAGATCCGTCGCAGGGCGGCCGCGGGCACTTTCGCGGCCAGCCGCTGCCCGTCCCAGGCGCCGAGCACCGCCGCCGCCGTGAACGGCGCGATGACCGCCCAGTCCAGCGCGGTGGGCGTGGTGAGCCGGGTGGCCAGGGCCGCCGTGGAGTTCACCGTGATGACCAGCAGACTGGTCCCGACCGCCTCGGCCATCGGCACGGCGACCACGGTGACCAGCGCGGGCACCACGAGGAACCCGCCGCCCACGCCGAGGAAGCCGGTCACCGCACCGAGCCCGGCGCCGGTCCGGGCGACCCGCCCGACGGCCGGGGCGGCCGTGCCGGTCCCGGCGGCCGCGGCCGCCCCGTCCCCCGGGCGGAGCATCCGCACCGCCGCCACCGCCGCGAGCACGGCGAACCCGGCCGTCAGCACCCCGGCGGGCACCCGCACCGACAGCGCCCCGGCGATCGCGGCCGGAACGATCCCGGCCGCCGCGAACAGCGCTCCCGTACGCCAGCGGATCCCGCCCCGCCGGGCGTGGGCGAGCAGCCCGGCGAGGGACGTCGCGATGACGATGAGGAGCGCGGCGGTGGTGGCCGCGGCCGGGCCGAAGCCGAGCAGGTAGATCAGCGCGGGGACGGCGAGCACGCTGCCCCCGCCGCCCAGTCCGCCGAGTGCCAGGCCGACCACCGCTCCGGTGGCCGACGCCACGACCAGTGTGTTCATGGAGCGGGGACGACGATGTCGAGTCCGGCCCGCGCCGCCGCGTCGAAACCGTCGTCGACGGCCACCACCCCGCGCCCCGCCGCGTCCAGCATCGACGCGGCGATCGCCGCCCGCGTACCGCCCGCGCAGTGCACCCAGACGGTCCCCGGCGGCACCTCGCCCAGCCGCTCCCGCAGTTCGTGCAGCGGGATGTGCACCGCGCCCGCGACCGCACCCTCGTGGTGCTCGGCGTTCCTGCGCACATCGAGGACCACCGGGTCCTCGCCCCGCTCCCGGGCCGCTGCCAGGCCCGCGAAGTCGGACCTGCGCGACGACCGCAGCCCGGACGCCGTGCCCGCCCACTCCTCGGGGCCGCCGGTGGCCGCGGCGACCGGACGGTCCATGCCCACCCGGGACAGCTCCCGCTGGGCGTCCGCGAGGTCGGCGGCGGTGCTCGCCAGCAGGGTGACCGGCTTGCCCCAGGGGATCAGCCAGGCCAGATACGTCGCGAGCCGGCCCTCGCCCTCGAAGTTGAACGACCCGGCGACATGCCCCTCGGCGAATGCCACCCGGCTGCGCAGGTCCACCACCCACTCGCCCGCGGCCAGCCGCCGGGCTATCTCCTCGGCGTCGGCCGGGTGGGGCGGGGTCAGATCCAGCGGGGCCGGTCCCGCCGCGTTGGCCGGACCCATGTGCGCGTAGTACGCCGGGACGTCGTCCAGCGCGGCGAGCAGCTCCGCGACAAAGGTGTCCACGTCCTTGACCAGCGCCTCGTTCCGCCCGCGTTCCTCCCCGATCGTGGTGGTGGACCCCTCGGCCTGCGAGGAGGAACAGAAGCTGCCGAACCCATGGGTGGGCAGTACGGGCACGGTGTCCGCGAGCTCGTCGGCGAGCCGGTGCACGGAGGCGTGCTGGGCGCGGGCCAGCCCGGCGGTGAGCCGGGGCTCCACCAGATCGGGCCGCCCCACACTGCCGATCAGCAGCGAGCCGCCGGTGAAGACGGCCACGTCACGGCCCTCCTCCGTCAGCACGTACGAGGTGTGGTGCGGGGTGTGCCCGGGGGTGGCGAGCGCCCGCAGCGCGAGACCGTCGTCGACCTGCGCGAGATCGCCGTCCGCGACCGGGACCCGTTCGAAGGAGACCGCCGCGGCGGCGGGCACCAGGTAGCGCGCCCCGGTGACGCGCGCCAGGTCCAGGCCGCCCGTCACGTAGTCGTTGTGCAGATGGGTCTCCACCACCAGGGCGATCCGCACGCCGCGCCGGGCGGCGGCGGCGATCACCCGGTCGATGTCGCGCGGCGGGTCCACGACCGCGGCGGCCCGCGGCCCGCCCGTCAGATAGCTGCGGTTGCCGAGGCTCGCCGTCTCGATGGTGTCCACGAAGAACACGACAGGGCTCCTTCCGTGATGCTTTACCCCGGGGGGTATCTCTGATTCAGGCTAGCACTCATACCCTGGGGGGTATTCATGGGCCGGGTGAGACATGCGCGACGCCCGCCGCCGCGCGCCCCGCGGGCGGGGCGCGCCCCCTCGGCGGGACCGGCTCCCGCCCGGACCCGCGGAACGCGGCCCGGCCGTCGTCGTGCGGCGGCGCGGACGCCGGTGCCCGCGACGGGCGCGTCCGGCGGGTGCTCGCCGCCCGGCTCTCCAGGGGGCATGTGCCGGGAACCGACGCGTCGCCGCCCCGGCCGCCCGGACTCCCTCCCGGGTCCGTGCCGCACGACGTGCGCCGAGCGGGGCCGGGGCGGGCCGACGCGTGCCGCCGGCACGGTCCGGTGGCCCGCCTCCGGGCATGGTTGTTGGGCCATTGATCCGAACCCGGGTTTCGCTCACGGAAGACCGGAGAACCGTCCTATATGGCGCAATTCGGATACACGATGATGACCGAGCAGTCGGGGCCACGAGAGCTCGTGGAGGATGTGGTCGCGGCGGAGCGGGCGGGCTTCGACTTCTCCGTGACCTCCGACCACTACTTCCCCTGGCTGGACTCCCAAGGACACGCCCCATACGCGTGGAGCGTGCTCGGCGCGGCGGCGCAGGCGACGTCGGCCATCCGGCTCATGACATACGTGACCTGCCCCACGACCCGCTACCACCCCGCGGTGGTCGCTCAGAAGGCCGCGACGCTGCAACTGCTCTCCGAAGGCCGCTTCCGGCTCGGACTGGGCTCCGGCGAGAACCTCAACGAGCATGTGGTCGGGCGGGGGTGGCCCGCCGCGCAGGTGCGGCTGGAGATGCTGGAAGAGGCCGTGGAGATCATCACGGCGCTCTTCGACGGCGGGTACGTCAGCCGTCGCGGCACCCATTTCGACGTGGACAACGCCAAGTTGTGGGATCTGCCCGAGACCCGTGTGCCGATCGGCATCGCGGTCTCCGGGCAGCGGTCCTGCGAGATCGCCGGCCGACTGGCGGACCTCGTCATCGCCACCGAACCCGAGCAGGAGCTGCTGACCGCGTTCGACCGGCACGGCGGGGGCGGGAAGCCACGGGTCGGCCAGCTGCCGGTGTGCTACGACACGGACCGGGACGCGGCGGTCGAGCGCGCGCACGACCAGTTCCGCTGGTCGGTCGGTGGCTGGAAGGTCAACTCCGAGCTCCCGAACCCGGCCGCCTTCGACCAGGCAACCGAGTACGTCCGCCCCGACGATGTCGCGCGGGCCATCCCGTGCGGCGACGACGTCGAGCAGTTCGTCGACGCGGTACGCGCGTACACCGAGGCGGGCTTCACCGAGATCGCACTCGTCCAGATCGGTGGTGCGCACCAGCGGCCGTTCCTGAGCTGGGCGCAGGACAAGCTGTTGCCCGCGCTGCGTGAACTCTGAACGGGTCCGGGATCGTCCCGCGACCTGCGCACGATTGCCCCCGGACCGTGAAGGACACGTCATGACGCGCGCCGCCCTGTTCGATGTCGACGGAACCCTCGTGGACACCAACTACCTGCATGTGACCGCGTGGTGGGAGGCTTTCCGCCAGGCAGGGCACACGGTGCCGATGGCCGCGTTGCACCGGGCCATCGGCCTGGGATCGGCCGATCTGATCGAGTACGTGCTCGGGGCGGACCGGGACCGTGATCAGGACGAGCGGATCATCGACGCGCACAGCTGCCTGTACGCCACCTGCTTCGAGCGCCTGCCCGCGCTGCCGGGCGCGGCCGAGCTCCTGCGCGCCCTGGCGGCACGAGGCTGGACGATCGTCCTGGCGACGTCCGCGTCCGACCGGGAGCTGTCGGCGCTGCGCCGGGCACTGGGCGCCGACGACGTCATCGCGAACACGGCGAGTGCGGACGACGTGGACGAGGGGAAGCCCGCGCCCGAGCCGATCCGGAAGGCGATGGAGATCGCCGGCGGAAGTCCGGAGGAGACGGTCTACGTGGGCGATTCGGTCTGGGACATGCGGGCGGCGACCGGCGCTTCGGTGGCGGCTGTCGCTCTCCTTTCCGGAGGCATTCCCCGGGCGGCCCTCGAACAGGCGGGAGCCACCGAGGTCTACGCAGGTCCGGCCGACCTCCTCAGCCACCTCGACACCAGCGCGTTCACACGGACCGGCGCGGCGGACTGAGGGGCGATGCCCGCGTGACGGGGGAGCCGCCCCGGCACCGGGCGGCGTGCGACGGCCCGGCTCGGTACCGTGGGTAGCGCGGGGCACCACGGGCCGGGACACCGGAGCTCGCCCAGGGATGTGATGGTTCATGTGCAGGTGGCTTGCCTATTCGGGGCAGGACGTATTGCTCGGCGATCTTCTCTACAAGCCCGAGCACTCCCTCATCGACCAGAGCCTGCACTCACGCATGGGTGTCGAGACGACCAACGGCGACGGCTTCGGGGTCGGCTGGTACGGGGCCGAAGCCGCGGCCCCGGCGGTCATCCGCGACACCGGCCCGGCCTGGAACAACCGCAACCTCCGTGAGATCGCCTCCCATGTGCGGTCACCGCTCTTCTTCGCCCACGTCCGCGCCTCGACGGGCACCGCGGTGCAGCAGACCAACTGCCACCCCTTTCGGCACGGCCGCTGGATGTGGATGCACAACGGGGCCATCGCGGAGTTCCACCGTCTTCGCCGGGACCTGTCCATGGCCATCGATCCGGCGCTCTTCTCCGAACTGGAAGGCTCCACCGACTCGGAAGTCATGTTCTACCTGGCCATCACTCTCGGTCTCGACCAGGATGCTCCCGGTGCCGTCGCCCGGATGGCCGGGCTGATCGAGCGGCTGGGCCGTAGCCAAGGCGTGGAGGACCCGCTTCAGATGACCGTGGCCGTGGCCGACGGCGAGCGGCTGTGGACCTTCCGCTATTCGAGCCGACGGGCCTCCAGGTCGCTCTTCTACAGCAGCCGGGTGGACACCGTGCGGGCGCTCCACCCGGACCTGGAGTTCCTGGGCGGAGCATCCGATGACACCCGGCTGGTGGTCTCGGAGCCGTTGGGGGACCTGCCGGGTGTCTGGAACGAGGTGCCGGAGGGAAGCTGCGCGGTCGTGCAGCACGGCACCGACGAGTTCCTTCCCTTCGAGCCGGTGTGACCCGGCGGTCCTCAAGGGCCGCGAGTCCGGCGGCGTCATGGCGGGATCGGCCGTTGTGTCCTGGCCGACCACGTCGCTGCCGGGCTGCTGGACCGCTGTCCGGCGCGGACCGGCTACGACTCGCAGCAGACCGGGGAACCGGTTCGGGCCGATCGGCCCGGCAATCTCTGGCAACCACTGGACGGAGAGGGGGAAGCCGCGCGCGACTACGGCGCCCACGGTGTGTTCGACGACAGGGCCCACAACCGCTCCGTGTAGACCTGCCTGTCCCGGAACGCGCGGTTGGCCTGGTCCGCCTCCGCCCTCGTCGCCGGTGGCGTGGCCCTGTGCGCCTGGCGGAACCGGCGCCCCTGAGGACATGGTCCGGTTCGGCGGAGGACACCCGGCACACCGCAGGCGAGTTGCCGAGGTACTCGCCGACCTCGCGGACGGTACGGGCGACGGCCCGTTCGCGTGGGGTCCCCGACTCGTCCGCCGCCCGTGACGGCGCGGCGAGGGCGACCGCCGCGCGGACGGTGGCGGAGTGCCACCGTCCGCCCGGCACGAGACGGTGAACGGCCGTCAGGGGAGTGAATCCGCCAGCAGTCGGGTCACCGTGCACGCGCTGCCGGGGGGATCGGTGCGCTCCTTCGCTAGTGTCCGGGGAGGGCGCCGCGCCTCCGGCGGGCCTGGAGGCGCCGCCGCTCATCGATTCCGGCAGCAAGGGGTGATCGTCCATGGCCGTGTGCGAGGTCTGCCACAACGACTACGAGCTGGCATTCGAGGTACGTACCGCGGAAGGGGTGGTGCACGTCTTCGACAGCATCGAGTGCGCCGCCCAGAAGATCGCCCCGACGTGTGTCAACTGCCTGTGCCGCATCCTCGGCCACGGCATGCAGGCCGACGGACAGTACTTCTGTTGCGCACACTGCGCGCGTGAGAAGGGCTTGTCCCGGTCCCAGCTGGCTGACCACGCCTGACCTCCGGGGCCGGAACAACGATCCGGCGAACGGGGGCGAGGCCCGCCCACGCCGGTCGGCTCGCCGAGCAGTGGGGAGTACCGGCCGTACCGGCCTCATCACACGACCTCGGCGGCCCGTGTGATGTTCGCGTCCATGTTCCGCCGCATCATGGTCAGTGCGGCCTCCGCGAGGTCCGGGTGGAGGTGTTGATCATGTCGATGACGAGGAGCGCCGAACCGGTCATGCCGCCACCCTCTCCTGTCAGGTCCTTGAGCGCGGCCCGAGAGTGTCCCCGTGAGGCGGACCCGACCCGGCCGTGCGGGCGAGGCCGCGCGCCGAGTGCGGTGGCACGGAGACGGCGCAGGCACTCACCCGGGCCTCCTTCTCCCCAGTGTCCTGGGCACGCACTCGGCCACGGCGTCACGGAGACTTCCGGTGCGAGCGAGCAGTTCCCGTTGGGTCCGTGCGCCGGTGCCCCGTTCCAGTACGTCCATGAGCGCTTGTTCGGCGGAAGCGAGGTCCCGGCAGTCCTCCAGAGCGTCCCGGACGTGTGCCAGCAGGGCCGCGACCACCTCGGCCGCGGGCACGGGGCGCATGGTGCGAGGCTGGAGCAGCTGCCCCTCCAGCCCCGACCTGGCGGCCTGCCAGGCGGCCATGCGCAGGACACCCACTCCCGCCGGGTCGGGCGGATCGCCGGCGCGCCATTCGCGAGCCGCGGTCTCGACGAGGCCGCGGGCGAGGGTGGCGAGCAGCACGGTGTCGGCCGGGTCCAGGCACACGTCCGCCACTCTGATCTCGACCGTGGGGTACCGGTGCGACAGCCGGGCGTCGAAGTAGACCATCCCTCTGTCGCGCAGGACCCCCGTGTCGATGAGCGCCTGGACCTCTTCGTGGTAACGCTCCGCGGAGCCGAAGACCTCGACCGGTCCGGCGGAGGGCCAGCGTCCCCACACTCTGCTCCGGTAGCTGCGGTACGCGGTGTCGCGGCCTTGCCAGAAAGGTGAGTTGGAGCTCAGCGCCAGCAGCACCGGCAACCAGATACGCACCCGGTCCAGCACGCCGACGCCCTCCTCGTCCGATGCCACCGAAACGTGTACGTGGCATCCGCACGTGAGTTGTTCCTGCGCCGTCCGGCCGAACCTGTCGGCCAGCCATCTGTAGCGCTCGCCCTCCCCGACCGAGGGGCTGACCGGCAGAGGAGCGGTTGCCAGCGCCACCACGGCCGCCCCCGTACGGGCGGCACTCTCCGCGGCCTCGGCGCGCCGGAGGCGGATCTCGTCCGCGAGTTCGCGCATGTCGCTGCGCGGTTCCGTGGCGAATTCGAGCTGCTGGTGATGGAGCTCCGGCTCGAAGGCGGATTCTCCTTCCGAGCGGCGCTCCGCGACGGCCAGCACGGCCTTCGAAAGCGCCTGGGGCTCGCCGCTTTGCGCGTCGACGAGCAGCAGCTCCTCCTCCACACCGACGGTTCGCACCATCACATCTTCCCAGTGGCCGCCCCGGGGCGCTCGTCCGGTCCGCGGCTCCCCGCTCTCGAAGAAGAGGCGCACCGTGCCGGAGCCGCGGGCAGGACGAAGCCGCACCGACGTCGATGACCCGCGATGAGGTTCTGCCCTGATCTGATTCAGCGGTGCCACGATGGCGACCGCCGCCGGGATGGTGACGACCACAATGTTCCCGTTTCCGCGTCGAAGCGCACTTCTCCCCGTACGTGCCTGCGCAACTCCCTCTCCAGAGCTTGGGCGTCCACCGCCGCGTCGGCCGAGGAGCCCTGCCCTGGCCCAGGGGGCTGGTGGAGAGGCCCGGACTCCATGGCTGATCCTCTTCCCGCTGACTCCAAAGCGTGGGGAGACGGCCGTATCCCTCCGTCATCCCCACTGCTTGCCCGCGAGCGGTTCCGTCTCCAGGCCCGCGCCGTCACGCACCCCCCTCAGGAACGACGACAGCGCCTCCTGTGCCGTTCTGGTCGGCTGCCACCCCAGCACGTCGTGCGCCCGGCCGCAGTCGAGGACCGGCAGCCGCAACACCGCGTCGAAGAGATGCGGCGAGGCGGGCACCGCGCGGCTGTGCCATGCGGCAGCCAGAGCGCCGCGCATCAGTGCCGCGGGGACACGCACCACCTTGGCGTCGAGGAGTTCGCCGAGCTGTCGCGCGTCGAGGACGGGCTCCGCCGCCAGGTTGAACGCCCCCCGGACGTCGGCGGCCACGGCCGCCCGGTAGGCCTGCGCCGCGTCATCGGTGTGGAGGACCTGGAAACGCAGCCCGTCCAGGTCGGGAACGAACGGGAGGAGGTCCGGTCGCAGCAGGGCACCGGGGACGTGGCGGCCCGCGAAGATCCGGCGCTGTTCGCTGGCGGCCTGTTCCTTGAAGAGGAAACCGGGCCGCATCCTGACCACCCGGATCCCCGGGTGCCGCAACTCGTACGTGTCCACCACGCGCTCCAGGTAGGACTTCTCCCGGCAGTACGCGGCATCCGGCCACCCGTGCGTGGGCCACTCCTCGTCCACCCCCGGTTCGTCCTTCGGGCCGGGGGAGTAGGCACCTACCGAGGAGGCGTGCACCAGCACCGGCACGTCGGCCCTCGCCGTGGCCTCGAAGACCCGGATCGATCCCAGAACATTGCTCTGCCAGGTGACCACGGGGTCATGAGTGGGCTGGAATCGCCAGGCCAGGTGGATGACGGCGTCCGCCCCGGCCAGGTGCTCGTCCAGGACGCCGGGGCTGTCGGGCCGGGAGAGGTCCACTCCGCCCCATGCCACTCCCGGTATCGACAGCTTCGGCAGCCGACGGGCGAGGCCCAGTACGGACGCCACGTCCGGGTCCTCCGAGAGGGCCCGGACCACACTGGTCCCCACATTGCCCGTGGCCCCTGTCACCACGACCCGCAAGTTCTCAAGTGTGCTCATCGTCATTCCTTTCCCTTCCCGACGGGGCGCGGAGGTCCGAGCGACTGCGCGGGCGCCGGGCGCGGTGGGGCGTTGTGCACGGTGAACACGGGGGTGCCCGCGAAGGACGGCGGTGGCATTTCCCGATCGTCCAGCGCTCCTGCGGTCGCTCCTGCTCGCAGTGCCCGTCCGGAAGCGTGCTCATGGAGGGGCTGCTCCCGGCCCGTCCGCGGTTCGGACGCCCCGCACGGGCGTGCTCCGCCGATCGCGGCTCCGACGCCGTCGACCGCCGTGCGACTCCGCTTCCCCGTACGAGCCGACTCATCCAGCGAACCAGCGACCGGGCCATCCCGCCTCCCGTGGCCCGGAGGTCCCCGGGGGCGGTGGTGATTGTGCGAGAACCATGGGGGAGAGGCGGGCGGGAGACCGGATCGGTCCGGGTGCCGGGAAGCCCGGGGAAGTGGACGACGGCTTCGGTGGGTACGCGCTCCGGTGGTCGTCGCACACCGCCACCGGGACAGGCCGGGCGCCACCTGGAACGATGGACACCGCAGGGGCGTGGGGCACAGCGGCCACCGGCCGTCGTTCGTCCCGCGCGGGGGCCACGCGAGGAGGCGCCATGCCCGGTGCTGCGGAAAGCCCTCACCGGAGCGCTCTCGACCACGTGCCCGCCCGGGGAGGTCTGCCGGCGCTGCGGCGGGCCGCGGCCGACTGCCATGGGTGCCCGCTGTACGAGGACGCCACACAGACGGTATTCGGTGCCGGTCCCGCCGATGCGCGCACCGTCCTGGTCGGAGAGCAGCCCGGCGACCAGGAGGACCGCCGGGGCCTGCCGTTCGTCGGTCCGGCAGGCCGGCTCCTGCGCAAGGCGCTGGCCGAAGCCGGAATCGACGAGGACGAGGTCTACTTCACCAACGCGGTCAAGCACTTCAAGTTCGCACCGGCCACGAATACGCGGAAGCGGCGCATCCACAAGACGCCGGACCTCCGGGAGATCACGGCATGCCGGCCATGGCTGGCGGCCGAACTGCACCGTGCCGATCCCGCGTTGGTGGTCGCGCTCGGTGCCACCGCGGGCAAGGCGCTGTTCGGCGGTTCCTACAGGGTGACGCAGGCCCGGGGCGCGCTGCTGCCGGTACCGCACTGGGACATCCCCACGACGCTCGGGGCCGAGCGGGATGCCGACGCGGGCAGCCACTGGTTCCTCGCCACCGTGCACCCCTCGGCCGTACTGCGGGCGAAGGACCGGGCCGATGCCTACGGAGGGCTGCTGTCGGATCTGCGAACGGCCGCGCGGTTCCTCGCATGAGGCGCCTTCGTGACCCGGCACCCGAAGGGCTCCGACGCGTCGGCGCGGGTGACGGGAGCCGCCGGACGCGGCGGGCGCCGTCAAGCGCCGGACAGGGTGAGAACAGCGCCGCCGGGGTGTCGGACGGTGAAGGCGTCGGCTGTGGGTGCCGCCGGGGTCCTGCCGCCGGGTGTGACGGCCGCGGCTGCGGCCTCTGTGGTGTCATCGACCTGGAAGCCGACGTTCCACCTAGGACGGCCCTAGGTTGTGTCTGATAATTGATCTTGTGGTGGGTCGTGGTGAGCTGACGGATGCGGCGTGGCAGCGGATTGTGCCGTTGCTGCCTGGTGCTGATGGCCATGGGCGACCGTGGCGGGACCATCGGCAGGTGATCAACGGGGTGTTGTGGCGGTTGCGAACAGGTGCACCGTGGCGTGATCTGCCGGAACGCTACGGGCCGTGGCAGACGGTTTATGAGCGGTTCGCCCGCTGGGAGACGGACGGCACCTGGGCCCGGCTGCTGGAGCAGGTCCAGATCCGCGACGACTCCGCCGAGGCCGTGGATTGAACCGTTTCGGTCGACTCCACGGTCAGCCGGGCTCACCAGCACGCCGCCGGTGCCCGGAAAAGGGGGGGCGGAGGCGGGGGACGGACTGGAAGATCCGGCACGCTCGGCGGATCGCCAGGCGCTGGGCCGGTCCCGCGGCGGGCTGACCACCAAGGTTCATCTTGCCTGCGACGGCCGGGGCCTGCCCCTGGCCGTCGTCGTCACGCCGGGCAACGTCAACGATTTCCACCGTCTTCGACGCCGTCATGGGCGGGCTTCGAGTGCCCCGGACCGGTGCCGGACGCCCCCGCCGCAGACCTGACGCGGTCCTCGCGGACAAGGCATACTCCTCACGGGCGATCCGCCGGACTCTGCGCGGGCGGGGCATCCAGGCCGTGATCCCCGAGCGGGCCGACCAGAAGGCCAACCGTCTGCGACGCGGCCGGGCCGGTGGCAGACCGCCCGCCTTCGACCGCAAGCTGTACAAAGCCCGCAACGTCGTCGAACGCTGCTTCGGCCGTCTCAAGCAGTTCCGAGCGATCGCCACCCGCTTCGATGAGCTCGCCACCCGCTACAAGGCCGGAGTCCACCTCGCCTCACTCATCCTCTGGCTCCGAGAACCCACCTGAGATCCTTCGCCAGACAGGCCCTGGCTCAGCCGTTCTCGAACTGGATGTTCCACTCCCAGTCGCACACCTTCTCGAACTTCGAGAAGAGCGTCCCCTCCGGGCACACAACCTTGTGCGGTTCCCCGTTGCTGCAGACGTAGTAGACCGACGGGTCGCTGGTGTCGGCAAGAACCACGGCGTTCCCCGACGGGTTGTCCACCTCGGGGCAGCCGGGCGCCTCCGGCCCGGCGGCAGCACGGGGTGCAGTGTCTTCGGCGAGCGCGACCGAGGGGGCCAGCGCGAGAGCGAGGGTGAGGGCTGGTGCGAGAGCGCGTTTCATAACGGAGCTAACCTCCCGGAACGCGCTTCGGTCACGTGGGGCGACTCGCGAGAGTGAAGAGGCAACCTTCGACAGCTCACCACGACCCACCACAAGATCAATTAGCAGACACGACCTAGGGGTCCGGGCCGGTTTCGAGAACTCCGCCGTACAGAGCGGCGACGGTGTGCCCCTCTGCCCGGACGATGATGTGGTCCTGGGCGTCGTCCACCGTGCAGCCTCCTGGCGGCCGGGCCCGGTCGGAGACCTCCGCTTAGGAGAAGGCGGCGTCAATCGCGTCGCGGGTCCGCAGGCCCGGCCCGGCGGCCGGTTTGCCGTGCGCCAGGGCACCGGGGCGTCGCTGCCGAGCGAACTCTCCCTGAACGTCCAGCCCATGACGGCGGAGCAGAAGGACTGTGGCGCGTGCAGGTCCTGTGCCATCAGGTCCACCCAGCGGGGTGCGCGGTCACCGGCATGCTTCTCCCGGCGTTCGGCGTTCGACGCGTTCCTCCGGATGCGCGGGGACGGCGGGGTACGCGCGGGTCGGGGCTCGACCGGTGGGTGTGCGGCGGTCCACCGATCGGGCCCCGGGAACGGCTCGTGGTCTGCTTCCCGGACGTGGGTGGCGGCCTCGGACCTCGGCTCCCCGCTCACGATGCCGCCCCGCTCCATCGCAACCCTCGTCGAGCCCATCGCCTCCCGGGGAGGGCGCAACCGCACCGTCGGCGGGCACGGCACACGGAGTCCGCGCCCCGCGCGGGAACGGCCCGCTTGATCGTCTCGTTCAGCGTCGCTTCCAAAGGCCCGCGCCCCGCGCGCGTGGGAACGGTCGCACCGCCCATGACAACGAGTGGTGGAACGCCGTCCGCGCCCCCCGCGCGCGGGAACGGCCCGCACAGCCACCTGCCCGGCGGAGCCGTGCCGCAGGAGCGCGCCACGGCCGAACCGCCCGAGCCGGCGGGGCTCCCGGCCGCCCACCGGTGCGGCGGCACCGCGGACCGTCGACGCGGTGGCTCCCGGCCGGGCCGGCGCCGGGGGCGCTGAACGGGCCGCCCCCGGTTCCTGCCCAGGACCGCTCGGGTCGGACCGGGCGCACCGTCGGCAGCCCCGCGCCGGGACCGGTCCCGGCGGGTGGTTCCCAGAGAGGCAAGCGACCGCTTAGTATGCGCCGGAGCAGTGGTAATGCCGACAGTGTTGTGGAGGCCCCTCATGCAGGCATGGCGAGTGCACCGGAACGGCGAGCCGAGCGAGGTGATGCGGCTGGAGGAGGCGGACCGGCCCGCGCCCGGCGAAGGGCAGGTGCTCATCGAGGTACTCGCGGCGAACGTCAACTTCCCCGACGCGCTGCTCTGCCGCGGCCAGTACCAGGTGCGGCCGCCGCTGCCCTTCACCCCCGGCGTGGAGATCTGCGGCAGAACCGCGGACGGGCGACGGGTGCTCGCCACCCCCGCGCTGCCGCACGGCGGATTCGCGGAGTACGCCGTCGCGGACGAGGCGGCGCTGCTGCCCGCCCCGGACGCCCTGGACGACGCCGAGGCCGCCGCCCTGCACATCGGGTACCAGACCGGCTGGTTCGGCCTGCACCGCAGGGCGCACCTCCAGGCGGGCGAGACCCTTCTGGTCCACGCGGCGGCGGGCGGGGTCGGCAGCGCCGCCGTCCAGCTCGGCAAGGCCGCCGGAGCCACCGTCATCGGCGTGGTCGGGGGCCCGGAGAAGGCGGAGGTGGCCGCCTCGCTCGGCTGCGACCTGGTCGTCGACCGGCACAGCGAGGACATCGTCGCCGCGGTGAAGGAGGCCACCGGCGGCCGCGGTGCCGACGTGGTCTACGACCCGGTCGGGGGCGACGCCTACGCCAAGTCCGTGAAGTGCGTCGCCTTCGAGGGCCGGGTGCTCGTCGTCGGCTTCGCCAGCGGCGTCGTCCCCGCTCCGGCGCTGAACCACGCCCTCGTCAAGAACTACTCGATCGTCGGACTCCACTGGGGCCTGTACAACACCAAGGACCCGGCCGCCGTCCGCGCCTGCCACGACGAGCTCACCCGGCTCGTCGACGGGGGCGCCGTCAAGCCGCTGATCAGCCGGCGCGTAGGGCTCGACGGGGCGGCCGACGCCGTCCGGCGGGTCGCCGGGGGCGCCAGCACCGGGCGGATCGTCGTCGTCCCGTCAGGAGCCGCCCGATGACCGCCCCCGACGCGGCCGGACTCCGCCGCCGCACCCAGGAACTGCTCGCCGCGCACCCCCCGGCCACCACCGACCGCACCACCTTCCTCCGGGCCCGCTTCGACGCCGGACTGGCCTGGGTGCACTACCCGGCCGGACTCGGCGGCCTGGACGCGCCCCGTACCCTCCAGCCCGTCGTCGACGCCGAACTCGCCGCGGCCGGCGCCCCCGACAACGACCCCCGACGGATCGGGATCGGGCTCGGCATGGCGGCCCCCACCCTCCTCGGCTTCGGCACCGACGAGCAGAAGCGGCGCTTCCTGCGTCCGTTGTGGGTCGGTGAGGAGGTCTGGTGCCAGCTCTTCAGCGAACCGGGCGCGGGCTCCGACCTCGCGGCCCTCGGCACCCGTGCCGTCCGGGACGGCGAGGACTGGGTGGTCGACGGGCAGAAGGTCTGGACGTCCAGCGCCCATCTGGCCCGCTGGGCGATCCTCATCGCCCGCACCGATCCCGACGTGCCCAAGCACCGCGGCATCAGCTACTTCGTCTGCGACATGACCGACCCCGGGGTCGAGGTCCGGCCGCTGCGCCAGATCACCGGCGAGGCCGAGTTCAACGAGGTCTTCCTGACCGGTGTACGCATCCCCGACAGCAGGCGCCTCGGACCGGTCGGCGAGGGCTGGAAGGTCGCGCAGACCACGCTGATGAACGAGCGGGTCTCCATCGGCGGGGCACGCGTCCCGCGCGAGGGCGGCATGATCGGCCCGCTCGCCCGCACCTGGCGCGAACGCCCCGAACTGCGCACCCACGAACTCCACCAGCGCCTGCTGACCCTCTGGGTCGAGGCCGAGGTCGCCCGGCTCACCGGCACCCGGCTGCGCCAGCAGCTCGTCGCCGGACAGCCCGGACCCGAGGGCTCCGGCATGAAGCTCGCCTTCGCCCGGCTCAACCAGGAGATCAGTGGACTGGAGGTCGAACTGCTCGGCCAGGAAGGGCTGTTGTACGGGGACTGGACGATGCGCCGGCCCGAACTCGTCGACTTCACCGGCCGGGACGCCGGGTACCGCTATCTCCGCTCCAAGGGCAACTCCATCGAGGGAGGCACCAGCGAGGTGCTGCTCAACATCGTCGCCGAGCGCGTCCTCGGCCTGCCCGCCGAGCCGCGCAACGACAAGGACGTCGCCTGGAAGGACCTGGCCCGATGAGCACACCGACCGAAGAGACCGGCACGCCCGATCTGCTCTACTCGGAGGCCGAGGAGGACCTGCGGGCCGCGGTGCGCGCGCTGCTCGCCGACCGGAGCGAGGCGTCGGCGGTACTGGCCCGCGTCGAGTCCGGCACACCGTACGACCCACTGCTGTGGAAGGCCCTCGCCGCCGACATGGGCACCGCGGGGCTGCTGGTGCCGGAGGAGCTGGGCGGACAGGGCGCGAGTCACCGCGAGGCCGCCGTGGTGCTGGAGGAACTGGGCCGGGCCGTCGCGCCCTCGCCCTATCTCACCGGCGCGGTGGTCGCCACGGAGACCCTGCTCGCGCTGGGGGCGCCCGGCGGACCGGCCGCCGAACTGCTCGCCGAACTCGCCGCGGGCCGCCGGACCGCGGTCCTCGCCGTGCCGTTCGCCGCCCCGGCGCCCGACGCCGCCCAGCCGGCCGGTGTGGTGTCCGGGCGCGTCACGGGGACGGTCACCGGTGTCGCGGACGCCGCCGTCGCCGACGTACTGCTGGTCCCGACGACCGATGGGCTGTACGCGGTCGGGACCGGCACCGAAGGCGTCGCCGTGCGGCCGCTCGTACCGCTCGACCTGACCCGCCCGCTCGCCACCGTCACCTTCGCCGAGGCCGCCGGAACGCGGCTGGCCGACGGGGCGCTCGCGGTCTCCGCCGTGCGCAGGGGCCTGCTGGCGGGCGCCGGTCTGCTCGCCTCCGAGCAGCTCGGACTCGCCGAGTGGTGTCTGACCGAGACGGTCCGCCACACCCGTGAACGGCACCAGTTCAACCGGCCGGTCGGTTCGTTCCAGGCGCTCAAGCACCGTATGGCGCAGCTCTGGCTGGAGGTCGTGTCCGCCCGCGCCGCCGCGCGGAACGCCGCGGACGCCCTCGCGACCGGCAGCCCCGAAGCGCCGTTGGCGGTGGCCGTCGCCCAGGCGTACTGCTCCGGGGTCGCGGTGCACGCCGCGGAGGAGTGCGTGCAGCTGCACGGCGGGATCGGCATGACCTGGGAGCACCCGGCCCATCTGTACCTCAAGCGCGCCAAGGCCGACTCGATCGCCTACGGCACGGCCGGGCAGCACCGCGGGACCGTCGCCGAACTGATGGAACTGCCCGCGCCGTAGCAAAGGAGGACCGAACGGCCCGCGGGAACGCGGGACTTGGAGCGGAGGCGTGGGTCCACACGCCTCCGCTCCCGTGCTTCCCGCCGCGGCGGGGTACCGGGCACCCCTTTACCTGTTGTTTAATTGCGAAGGATTCGCAATAACATTTGATCTTCAGTAAGGGGATGTGCGGAATATGACGGCCCGATCGATACGGGGAGCGGCCGCCGCGACAGTGGCGGCCGTACTGGCGTCGACCGCGGCGGCCTGTTCGCAACCGGGCGGCCCGTCCGGCGGCTCCGGGCCGGGCGCGCGGGACTCCGCGGTGGTCGGCATCGCCTACGAGCCCGACAGCCTCAGCCCGCTGCTCGGCTACGGCAAGGACGGCAACTCCAAGATCTTCGACGGGCTGCTGGCCCTCGACGCGGACATGAAGCTGCGGCCCGCCCTCGCCACCGCCCTGCCCGAGGTGAGCGACGGCGGACTGACGTACACCTACCGGCTCCGCAAGGGCGTCGAGTTCAGCGACGGCGAGCCCTTCGGCGCGAAGGACGTGGTCTTCACCTACCGGACCATCCTCGACAAGAAGACCAACAACGCCTCCCGCACCGAACTCGACGCGGTGAAGAGCATCGAGGCCCACGGCGACGACACCGTCGTCTTCCACCTGAAGTACCCCTACGCGCCGTTCGCCCAGCGCACCGTCCTGCCCATCGCCCCCGAACACATCGCGGGCAAGCAGGACGTCAACACCGGAGACTTCACCACCCGGCCCACGGGCACCGGACCCTATCTGCTCACCCGGTGGTCCAAGGGCGAGAAGCTCAGCTTCAGGGCCAACCCGCACTACTGGGGCGGCGTGCCGAAGGTGAAGAAGTTCACCATGGCGATCATCAAGGACGACGACGTGCGCGCCACCCGGCTGCGCTCCGGGGAACTCGACGGCGCGATCCTGCCGCCCAACCTGGCCAAGGGTTTCACCGACGGCACCCGGACGTACGCCGCCACCACGTACGACTACCGCACCGTGACCCTGCCCACCCACAACCCGGTCGCGGGCGACATCGCCGTGCGGCGCGCCCTCGACGTCGCCGTCGACCGCAAGGCCATGGTCGACTCGATCCTCAACGGCGAGGGCCGCCCCGCCTACGGGCCCGTCCCCACCGACAGCGAGTGGTTCGCCCGGGGCACCGAGCGCACCCATGATCTCGCCGCCGCACGGAAGATCCTCGACGACGCCGGATGGAAGCCCGGCAAGGACGGCATCCGCAGCAGGAACGGCGTACGCGCCGCCTTCCCGCTCTGGTACCTCACCGGCGACAAGCTGCGCCAGGACCACGCGCTCGCCTACGCCTCCGATGCCAGGAAGGCGGGCATCGACATCACCACCGAGGCGGGCACCTGGGAGGTCATCGAGCCCCGGATGAAGCAGGACGCGGTCCTCGCGGGCGGCGGATCGCCCGCCGACCCCGACTTCGACCAGTACACCCTGCTGAAGTCCTCGCTCGCGGGCGACGGCTTCAACAACATGGCGTGGTACGACAACAAGGCCGTGGACCGGGCCCTGGAAGCCGGGCGACGCAGCGGTGACACCGCCGCGCGCAAGGCCGCCTACGACACCGTCCAGCGCGAACTGATGAAGAACCCCGGCTACACCTTCCTCACCCACATCGACCACCTCTACGTCGTGAAGGACCGCTTCGGCCCCCTCACCACCCAGGTCGAACCGCACGACCACGGACTGGCGTCCGGCCCGTGGTGGAACGTCGAGGACTGGACGCCGAAGAAGTGAACCACCGCCTCCCCTGGGGGCCGATGGGCAGGATGGCGGGACGGCGGGCGCTGCTCGCCGTCCCCGTCCTGGCCGCCGTGACGTTCGGGGTCTTCGCCGTCGCCGCCGCCTCCCCCTTCGACCCCGTCAAGGCGTACGCGGGCACCGCCGGGCTCACCGCCTCGCAGGAGAACCTCGACCAGCTGCGGGCCAACCTCGGCGTCGACCGGCCGCTGGTGACCCGCTGGTGGGACTGGCTGAGCTCCGCGCTCGGCGGCGACCTCGGCGACTCCGCCGTGATGCGCCAGCCGGTCGCCGACGTCATCGGTGAACGCCTGGGCTGGTCCGTGCTGCTCGCCACCGCCGCCTTCGCCGTCGCGGTACTCCTCGGCACGGGCCTCGGCGTGCTGGCCGCCCGCAGGCCCGGCCGCCTGCTCGACCGGTGCGTCGGCTCCGCCGCGTACATCCTCGAAGCCGCCCCGGCCTTCTGGCTCGGGCTGCTCGCCATCTGGTTCTTCGCGCTGGAACTCGGCCTGCTCCCGGCCGGCGGTCTCACCGACGCGGCCAGCGACACCGTCACCTTCGGGCAGGTCGCCGGACATCTGGTGCTCCCCGCGGCCGTGCTCGGGATCTCCCAGCTGCCGTGGTTCTTCCTCTACGTGCGCCAGGGCGTCGCCGACGCGCTCGTCGAGGACCCGGTGCGCGGTGCGCGCGCCCGCGGGCTGAGCGAACGCACCGTACTGCTCGGCCACGCCCTGCGCTCCGGAATGCTGCCGGTGCTCACTCTCATCGGCTCCCGCGTCCCCGAACTCATCACCGGTGCCCTGCTCGTCGAGACGGTCTTCAGCTGGCCCGGCATCGCCGCCGCCACCGTGCAGGCCGCCACCTCCGTCGACTTCCCGCTGCTGGCCGCGCTCACGGTGCTGGCCACCGTGGCGGTCGTCCTCGGCAACCTCCTCTCCGACCTGCTGTACGCGCTCGCCGACCCGAGAGTGGGCTTCGATGGCTGAACCCGACCTCGGAACCGCGCGCACCACCCGCCGTGTCCGGGTGGCCGTGTCCGCCGGGATCGTCGCCGCGGTGCTGCTCGCGGTGGTGCTCGTGCCACCGCTGGTCCAGCTCGACCAGCAGGCCGTCGACCTCGCGGCCAGGCTCCGGCCGCCGTCCTGGCAGCACCCGTTCGGCACCGACGACGTCGGACGCGATCTGCTGCTGCGCTGCGTCTACGGGCTCCGCGTCTCGCTCCTCGTCGGTGTCGTCGCGGGGCTCACCGCGACCGTCATCGGGACCGCTGTCGGCGCGCTCGCCGCGGCCTTCGGCGGCTGGACCGACCGCGTCGTCATGCGGCTCGTGGACACCTTCTCCTCCGTGCCCCATCTGCTGCTCGGCATCTTCATCGTCGCCATGTTCCGGCCCGGTGCCGGCCCGGTGATCGTCTCCGTCGCGCTCACCCACTGGCTCTCGACGGCCAGGATCGTCCGCTCCGAAGTGCTGTCGCTGCGCTCGCGCCCGTTCATCGACGCGGCGATCTCCGGTGGCGCCTCACGCGGGCGGGTCGTCGTCCGGCATCTGCTGCCCGCCGTGTTGCCGCAGGCCGGCCTGGCCGCCGTGCTGATGGTGCCGCACGCCATGTGGCACGAGTCCGCGCTCTCCTTCCTGGGGCTCGGGCTGCCCACCCACCAGGCGAGCCTGGGCAATCTCGTACAGACGGCGCGGGGTTCGCTGCTCGCCGGGGACTGGTGGCCGACGCTCTTCCCCGGCCTGTTCCTGGTCGTACCGACCCTCGCGCTGGCGGGCCTCGCCGGTGCCTGGCGCGAGCGGATCAACCCGCGCCGCCGATCGGAGCTGATGCTGTGAAGACCGCCCCGGGGCCCACGGCCCCGGTCCTCTCCGTCCGCGGACTCTCCGTGGCCTTCCGGATGCCCGGCGGGCGGCAGGTCGCCGCAGTCTCCGAGGCGCGCTTCGACCTCGCGGCGGGGGAGTGCCTGGCCCTGGTCGGCGAGAGCGGCTGCGGCAAGTCCGTGCTGGCCTCGGCGCTGCTGGGACTGCTGCCGGGCAACGCGCGGACCTCGGGCTCGGCGCTGCTCGACGACGGCACCGACCTCCTCACCGCCGGTGAGCGCAGGCTCGCCCGCACGGTGCGGGGGCGCCGTGTCGGACTCGTACCGCAGAGCCCCGCCGCACACCTCACCCCCGTCCGCACCGTCCGGGCCCAGCTGGAGGAGACCGTCCGCGAACTGACCGGCGTCCGCGGCTCCGCCCTGCGCCCCGCCGCCGAACGGGCCGCGGCCCGCGCCTCGTTCCCGGCCGGGCACCTCGACCGCTACCCCCACGAGCTGTCCGGCGGCCTCGCCCAGCGGGCCGCGACCGCGCTCGCCCTGATCGGCGACGCACCGCTGCTCCTCGCGGACGAGCCCACCACCGGACTCGACCGCGAGCTGGTCGAGCGCACCGTCGACGAACTGCGCCGCCACACCGACGGCGGACGGGCGCTGCTGATCATCACCCACGACCTCGCGGCGGCCGAACGCATCGCCGACCGGGTCGCCGTGATGTACGCGGGCCGCATCGTCGAACTCGCCGACGCCGAGCGGTTCTTCGGACCGACCGGACCGCGCCACCCGTACGCGCGCGGCCTCCTCGACGCGCTGCCGGAGCGCTCCTTCGTCGCGGTCCCCGGAATGCCGCCCGAGCTCGGGGCACTGCCCGAGGGGTGCGCCTTCGCGGCCCGCTGCGACCGCGCCGACGAACAGTGTTCCGTACCGCCCCCGTTCGACGGCCGGCTCGCCTGCCACCACGGTGTCACGGCGGCCGGGGAGGAGTCCGCCCGTGCTTGAACTCACCCGTGTCACCGCCGGATACGACCGGCGCGAGCCCGTCGTCCGCGACGTCTCGCTGAGCCTCGCGCCGGGGGAGTCCCTCGGGCTGCTGGGCCCGAGCGGCTGCGGCAAGTCCACCCTGGCCAGGGTCGCGGCCCTGCTGCACCGCCCGTACGCGGGCACGGTCGTGCTCGACGGGGAACCGGTACGCGGCTGGCGCCACGGGGCCCCGCGAGCACAGCGCACCGCCGTCGGCGTCGTCTTCCAGCAGCCCAGACTCTCCGCGGACCCCCGCCTGAGGCTGCGCGAGCTCATCGCCCAGCCGTTGCGGGCGACCGGCCGCCGCGCGGAGGTGGCCGACCGGGTGGCGGCGCTGGCACCCGCCGTCGGTCTCACGCCCGAGCTGCTGGACCGGCGTCCGCACGAGGTGAGCGACGGCCAGTTGCAGCGCGCCTGTCTGGCGAGGGCGCTGGTGCTGCGGCCGCGCTGGCTGATCTGCGACGAGATGACCGCGATGCTCGACGCGTCGACGACCGCCGCTCTGGTGGCGGTCGTCGAGTCCTACCGCAGGGAGTCCGGGGCCGGTCTGCTGGCCGTCGGTCACGACCGGGTGCTGCTGGAGCGCTGGTGCGACCGTACGGTCGGCTGGCCGGACCGCTCCGCGCCGCGAGGGACCCCGGGGCGGATCGGCCGGGAGGCCCCGAGGGCCTGACCCTCGTGGCCGTGGGGCCGCCCTGCCTCAGACCGGCTTGCGCCACACGGAGACGTGCTTCGTGGAGTCCTGGGTGAACGGCGAGCCGTCCCAGTCCCCGACACGCCGCTCCAGTCCGAGCCCGGCGATCCGCGCCATCAGATCGAGTTCGGCGGGCCAGGCGTACCGGTGCCTGGAGTCACCGCGCCGGTAGCGGCCGTCCTCGCCGTCGGCGGAGAAGTGGTGCGAGACGAGCATCTGCTCCGTCAGGTCGAAGGTGTCGAAGCCGAGATGCCGCTCGGAGATGTCGAACGGCACCGCGACCTGGCCGGGCGGCAGGAACCGCAGCGGCGGTACGCCCAGCTCGATCACGAAGCGGCCGCCGGGACGCAGATGGCGTGCGGCGTTGCGGAAGCACTCGACCTGCTCGTCCTGGGTGAGCAGGTTCGTGATCGTGTTGTAGACGAGATAGACCAGGGCGAACTCGCCGTCGACGACGGTGGTGGCCATGTCCCCGATGGTGACCGGGAGTCCGGCCTCGTCGATCTTGCGCCGGAGCACCGCCGCCATGTGCTCGGACAGCTCGATCCCCACCACCGGCACACCGCGTTCCCGGAGCGGGACGCCCACGCGGCCGGTCCCGATGGCGAACTCCAGTGCCCGGCCGTCTCCGGCGAGCGGGGCGAGGAAGTCGAGGGTCGGGCCGAGCACGGCGGCCGAGGACATCTCGGTCTCCCCGGCGTCGTAGCGTTCGGCGGTCGCGCGGGTCCACATCTCACTACTGGTCACGGACGGGCACTCTGCCGGGCGCCGAGGGGCCCTGTCGACACATTTACGGGCGGGGCCGCCCCGGGAACGAACCCCGGAACCGCGAAGGTCCGGACGGATACCGGCGTCACCATCATGGACAGGTCCATGATCAGCGGGCCACCGGACAAGGAGCGGGACACGCACGGAGCACGCGCCACCGTCGTGGTGCTGATCCTCGCCCTGGCGGCCGGACCGGTCCCGGCGGCGCCAACCAGCGCCGGGTTCTCCTGTCCTGACCGGGGAACGGCAGTCGACGGGCGGACGACGACCGGATCAACTCTTCTGCGGCGCCCGCCCGTTGCCCCGGCACCCGTCGCATACTCGGTCGCGTCCTTCCGTCCGGTCCCTCACTCGCTCCGGGGAGAACCCATGGCATTCCCGACCCGCCGCAACGTCGTCACCACCGCGCTCGCCACCGCCGCCGCGGGCGCGCTCCTGTCCCCGCGCACGGCCGCCGCGTCCGAGCGCCCCGCCACGTCCCCGGCCCACCACCACCCGCGGCCGCTGCGCAGGGCCCACGCGCACAACGACTACCTGCACACGCGCCCCCTGTACGACGCGCTCGGGCACGGCTTCACCAGCGTCGAGGCCGACATCTTCCTGGTGGACGGAGAACTGCTGGTCGCCCACGAGGCCACCGACCTCGACCCCGCCCGGACCCTCGCCTCGCTCTACCTCGACCCGCTGCTGGCCAGGGTCGAGGCCAACCACGGCACGGTCCACCCCGGCCACCACGAGCCCGTCCAGCTGCTGATCGACATCAAGACGGACGGAGCCGCCGCCTACCTCGCACTCGACGGGCAGCTGCGGCGCTACCGGCGGATGCTGACGTCCTGCCACCGCGGCCGGGTGCGGCCCGGCGCCGTCACCCCGGTCATCTCCGGCGACCGCGCCGCCCGAGCCCCGATGGAGGCGCAGCACACCCGGTACGCCTTCTACGACGGCCGCCCCGAGGACCTCGGAACCGCGTCCCCCGCCTCGTTCGCCCCGCTCATCAGCAGCAGCTGGAGCGACGACTTCAGCTGGCTGGGCGCGGGCCCGTTCCCGGCCGACGAGCGGAACAGGCTGCGCGCACGCGTCGCCGCCGCCCACCGCGAGGGCCGGCGCGTGCGCTTCTGGGCCACGCCGGACGCGCCGGGGCCGGAGCGGGACGCCGTCTGGACGGAGCTGCTGGCCGCCGGGGTCGACCACCTCAACACCGATGACCTGGCGGGTCTCGAACGCTTCCTGCGCACCCACGACCGGGCCGCCCGCCTCCGCGACTGACCGGACGCACCGCCCCTGGCGTGACAGCCAGTCAACACCCGGATGGCGGACACGCCAGTGCGCCGGACGGCTCCTCCGCTGCGCCACACTGGCCGCCGAATGCCGCATTCCGGCGCGGCGGAGGAGGTTGGTCATGGCCATTTCGATCTCACTGGTGTTGCTTCTGCTGATCCTGGCGGTGATCTTCCTCCGCAACGGAGGACTGAAGCTCTCGCACGCGCTGGTCTGCGCGATGCTCGGGTTCTTCCTCGCGGGCACCAGCATGGCGCCGACCATCCAGGACGGCCTGGCCGCCACGGCCGGCGTCGTCAGCAGTCTCAACCCCTGACCCGGCGCGGGACGCGGGCCCGCCGCGTCCTGCGTCCCGGGCGACGGATCAGCCCCCGTCCGGGCCGGCCAGCCGCGAACGGATCAGGAACCGCACCCCTTCCGGGGCCTCCAGCGAGAATCCGCTGCCCCGCCCCTCCACCACGTCGACGATCAGCCGGGTGTGCGCCCACACCTCGAACTGGCTGCGCGACATCCAGAACGGGATGGGCTCCGCCACCCCGGCCACGTCGAGCGAGGCCACCAGCACGTCGGAACCACCGGTACGGAACTCACCGTCCTGGTAGCACATCGGCGCGCTGCCGTCGCAGCAGCCGCCCGACTGGTGGAACATCAGCGGGCCGTGGACGGCGCGGAGCCGGCGCAGCAGCTCGGCGGCGGCGGGGGTGAGCTCCACCGGCGGCACCCGCGACCCGCTCATCGCAGCGGCTCCGTACGGAGACCGGCCCAGGCGTAGCGGTGCTCGGGGCGGCCCGTGTCGCCGTACTTGAGGCTGAGACTGATACGGCCCGCGCCCTCCAGGTACTTGAGATAGCGCTGGGCGGTGGAGCGGCTGAGGCCCGACCGGGCGGCCACGTCGTGTGCCGAAAGCGGCTCGTCGGCCGCCGACAGGACATGGCGGATGACGTCCGCGGTGGGCGCGGAATGCCCCTTGGGCAGTCCGGTCGCCGGTCCCGACTCCGCGGTGCGCAGGGCCCCGAAGATCTGGTCGACCTGCTCCTGCCCGGCCTCGCCCCGGCCGCCGCCCACGCCTTCGAGGGTCCGGCGCAGCGCCGCGTAGCTCTCCAGCTTGGCCCGCAGACCGCTGAAGCTGAACGGCTTGACCAGGTACTGCAACGCCCCGTACCGCATGGCGGTACGGACGGTCGACACATCGCGGGCCGCGGTCACCATGATCACATCGGCCGGATGGCCGAGCTGGCGCAGTCGCCGTACCAGCGCCAGGCCCGTCTCGTCCGGCAGATAGTGATCGAGGAGGACCAGGTCGACAGGGCCGCGCTCCAGGAAGGACAGCGCCTGCGCGGCGGTGTGCGCACGGGAGACGACCCGGAAGCCGGGCACCTTGGCCACGTACGCGGCATTGATCTCGGCGACCCGGAAATCGTCGTCCACCACCAGGACATCGATCATCGCGACTCTCCCACTTCTGTCAGCGACCGGACGGTGAGTGCCTCGGGCAGCACGACGGTGAAGACCGCGCCGCCGCCGCCCCGGGCCGTGACGCGGGCCGCGCCACCGTAGCGCTCGGCGAGCCGGCGCACCAGGGCCAGGCCCAGGCCGCGTCCCCGGTGTGCGGGGGACTCCTTGGTGGACCAGCCCTCGGTGAAGATCCGCTCGCGCATCGCCGGAGGCACTCCGGGGCCGTTGTCACTGACCCGCAGGACCGCCGTACCGCCCTCGGCGAGCAGCTCCACCTCGATGAGCGTGGCCACGTCCAGCGCGTTGTCGATGAGATTGCCGAGGACGGTGACCAGATCGCGCGGGTCGACCACCACGTCCGGCAGCCGGGTGTTCGGTGAGAGGCGCAGCGAGGCGCCCCGCTCCGCCGCGATGGCCGACTTGCCCACCAGCAGCGCCGACAGCAGCGGATCGCTGACCCGCTCCGCGACCTGCTCCGCCGAGGCCCGGTGACCGCTGGTCACCTCCTCCACGAACTCCACCGCGGCCTCGTGCCTGCCGAGCTCCAGCAGCCCGAGAAGGGTGTGCAGCCGGTTGGCGTGCTCGTGGTCCTGGGCGCGCAGCGCGTCCAGCAGCCCATGGGTGGAGTCCAGCTCACGGCCCAACAGCTCCAGCTCGGTGCGGTCGCGCAGGGTCACCACGGCCCCGCCGTCACCGGTGGGCATGCGGTTGGCGATCAGGACCCGGCCCCGGCAGACCGTGAGCAGATCGGCGCCGGCGACCCGCCCCGTCAGCACCTCGGCCGTACGGCCCGGCGGCAGCACCTCGCCCAGCGCCCGCCCCACGGCGTCCTGGTCCAGCTCCAGCAGGCGCCGCGCCTCGTCGTTGAGCAGCCGGATCCGGCCCCGCGCGTCGAGGGCGAGCACCGCCTCGCGGATGCTGCGCAGCATGGCCTCGCGCTCGCCCAGCAACGCGGAGATGTCGGCGAAGGCGATTCCGTGCGTGCTGCGCTGGAGCCGCCGCGAGACGGCCAGGGCGGCCAGCACGCCCACCGCGAGCGCCGCGCCGGAGTAGAGCAGCAGACCGGGGATGGTCCCGAGCAGCCGGTCGTGGACGCTGTCGTAGGCGATGCCCACCGACACCGCGCCCACGATGCTCCGGTCCCGGTCGCGGAGCGGGACCTTCGCCCGCGCCGACCTGCCCAGGGTGCCGTCGTCGATCTGCATGATCTCCCGGCCGCCCAGGGCCGTGCTGGGATCGGTCGACACATGCCTGCCGATCTGGGCGATGTCGGTGTGCGACCAGCGCACCCCGCGGGTGTCCATGACGACGATGTACAGCGCCCCGGTGGCCCGCCGGATACGCTCCGCCTCGGCCTGCACCGGGCCGCCGGGACTGGGCCGGGTGCTCCTGAGATCGCGTACCAGACCGGGTTCGGCCGCGGCGGTCTGGGCGATGGACAGGGCCTGGTGCATCGCCTGGTTGTCGAGCTGATGGCTGAGCGGGGCGAGGAAGAGCCCCGTGACCAGCATGATCACGCCGGTGGTGAGGGCCACCTGGGTGAGCAGCACCTGGGCGAAGACACGGCGGGGCCAGTGAATGCGCATGTGCTCGCCCTCTGCCTTCCGCCCGCCAGGAACATGATGCTCCGTTTCGTCCTCGTGTGAACGCAACGTAAACGCCGTGCCCGCCGATGGCCAGTCCTCGTATCGCATTCGTTGCCGGAGCGCGGGCAGAACGAGCAGAACCCCGCGTTATGAGCAGAACCGGGAGTTGTGGGCGCAAGGGTGCCCGGGTCCCCGGGGCGCCCCTAGCGTCCCGCTCCATGAACAGCGAAACGAGCCCCGCCATCGAGCTGCGGGGGGCGAGCAAAGCGTTCCGGACTCCGTCGGGGGCGCTCCACACCGCCGTACGGGATCTGGACCTCACGGTCGGGCGCGGTGAGTTCGTCGCCGTGGTCGGCCCCACCGGATGCGGCAAGTCGACCACGCTGACCCTGGTCAGCGGATTGGAGGAACCCACCGAGGGAGAGGTCCTGGTCGGCGGGGAGCCGGTGCGCGGGATCGGTGACAAGGTGGGCTTCGTCTTCCAGCAGGACGCGGTCTTCCCCTGGCGCACCGTGCTGTCCAATGTGATGGCGGGCCCCCGCTTCCGCGGTGTGCCGAGGCCCGAGGCGAAGGAGCGGGCCCGGGAGTGGCTCGCCAGGGTCGGTCTCTCCTCCTTCGAGGACCGCTACCCCCACCAGCTCTCCGGCGGCCAGCGCAAGCGCGTCGCGCTCGCGGCCACGTTCGTCAACGACCCCGAGATCCTGCTGATGGACGAGCCGTTCTCCGCGCTCGACGTGCAGACCAGGGCCCTGATGTCGGACGAACTGCTGGAGCTGTGGGCCGGCACGGGCGCCTCCGTCGTCTTCGTCACCCATGACCTGGAGGAGTCCATCGCCCTGGCCGACAAGGTCGTGGTCATGACCGCCGGACCGGCCACGGTGAAGGAGGTCTTCGAGATCGGTCTGCCCCGCCCCCGGAAGGTGGAACAGGTGCGGCTGGAGCCCCGGTTCGTCGAGATCTACCGGGAGATCTGGTCCTCGCTCGGCGAAGAGGTCCGCATCACCCGCGAGAGGGGTGCCCTCGATGTCGCCTGACACCCTCACCGCGAAGACGGCCCGTCCCGGGACGGAACGGACCCGGGCCCGAGCGAAAGCCGCCAGGAACCGCAGATACCTGGTCACCGGAAGCCGGATCGCGGTGCTGCTCGCCGTCATCGGGCTCTGGGAGTGGCTGGCCCGTACGGCCGTCATCGACCCGTTCAACTTCTCCATGCCGTCCAAGATCTGGGAGCAGATCCGTACCTGGGTCGTCGACGGAACCGCCCAGGGCTCCCTCTGGGAGCAGATCTGGTACACGCTCTACGAAGCCCTGCTCGGCTGGGTCATCGGTGTGATCGCCGGTGTGCTGCTCGGGATCGCGCTGGGCCGGGTCCGGTTCGCCGCCGATGTCCTCGGGCCGTACATCAAGGTGCTCAACGCGCTGCCCCGGATCGTGCTCGCGCCGATCTTCCTCATCTGGTTCGGTCTCGGCCCGGCGTCCAAGGTGGCCTCCGCGGTCGTCCTGGTGTTCTTCCCCGTCTTCTTCAACGCCTTCCAGGGCGCCCGCGAGGTCGACCGCGATCTCGTCGCCAACTCCCGCATCCTGGGCGCCAGCAACCGCCAGGTCACCCTCCAGGTGGTGATCCCCTCCGCCACGTCCTGGATCTTCACCAGCCTGCACGTGAGCTTCGGCTTCGCGCTCATCGGCGCGATCGTCGGTGAGTACATCGGTGCCACCAAGGGACTCGGACTGCTGGTCGCCGCCTCCCAGGGCACGTTCAACGCCGCCGGTGTCTATGCCGCGATGGTCATCCTCGCGATCGTCGCGCTGCTGGCCGAGGGCCTGCTGACCTTCCTGGAGAAGCGGCTCTTCCGCTGGAAACCGGCCGACGCCGACACCGCCCGCTGACGCCCGCCGTCATCCGCACCCCGCCCTCTCCTCCTCACAAGGACGTGCAACAGATGCGTACATCCATCCGGATCCCGGCCCTGGCCGTCGCCGGTGTACTCGCCCTGACCGGCCTCACCGCCTGTGGCGGCGGCGACTCCGACTCGGCCGGCGGCAACGACAAGGTCAAGATCATGGTCGGCGGCCTCGACAAGGTCATCTATCTGCCCGCGATGCTCACCGAGCGGCTCGGCTACTTCGAGGACGAGGGCGTGTCGGTCCAGCTCCTGACCGAGCCCGCCGGGGTCCAGGCCGAGACGGCGCTGGTCTCCGGCGACGTCCAGGGCACCGTGGGCTTCTACGACCACACCCTCGACCTCCAGGTGAAGGGCAAGCAGGTCGAGTCCGTCGTGCAGTTCTCCCACGCCCCGGGCGAGGTCGAGATCGTGTCCACGCACAGCGCGGACGAGATCGGTTCGGCGAAGGACTTCAAGGGCAAGAAGCTCGGCGTGACGGGCCTCGGCTCCTCCACCGACTTCCTCACCAAGTACCTCGCGGTCGCCAACGGCGTGCGGACCAGCGAGTTCACGCCCGTGGCGGTGGGGGCCGGGCAGACGTTCATCTCCGCGCTCCAGCAGGGCTCCATCCAGGGCGGCATGACCACCGACCCCACGGTCGCCACCATCCTGGACAAGAAGCTCGGCAAGATCCTCGTCGACATGCGGACGCCGGAGGGCTCCAGGCAGGCGCTCGGCGGGCTCTACCCGTCGTCCAGCCTGTACATGCAGACGTCATGGGTCGACAGCCACAAGGAGACCGTCCAGAAGCTGGCCAACGCCTTCGTCAGGACGCTGAAGTGGATGTCCACGCACAGCGCGGACGAGATCGCCGCGAAGATGCCCGCCGACTACGCGCAGGGCGGCGGCAAGGCCCTGTACGCGAAGGCGATCGAGAGCACCCTGCCCATGTTCACCGACGACGGGGTGATGCCCGCGGACGGCCCCGCCACCGTCGAACGGGTCCTGAAGGCCTTCAACCCCAACCTGAAGGACGCCCGGGTCGACCTCGCCAAGACGTTCACCACGGAGTTCGTCGAGAAGGCGCACTGACCGCGGGCCCGGCGGCCCCCGCACCCCGGACGGCGTGCGGGGGCCGGAACGTACGGGGACACGCGGGCCCCGCCCGGTCCGAACGGCCCTGGCGCGTCCGTCGAAAGCCCCGTCCTCCGGACGGACGACGCCACGTTCCGCACACCTCCTAGTCCTTCCAGCTCGGGGGCTGGGCGGGGTCGAGGTTGCGCCACTGCGCCAGAACCTTGGGGTCCTGCGCGTCGAGCCAGTCGGCCAGTTCGCGGAAGGAGACGCAGCGGACCTCCTTGCGGGGGCACACCTCGCGCATCGTCTCCTCGGCGGCGTCCATGTAGATCCCGCCGTTCCAGTCCTCGAAGTGGTTCCCGATGAACAGTGGTGCGCGGCTGCCGTTGAAGACCCGCTCGAAGCCCGCGACATACGCGCTCCGTGCCTCCTCGCGCCAGGCCGGGTACTTCGCGGGGTCGCCCTCGACATCGCCCTCGGACTGGTTGTAGAGGAAGTTGAAGTCCATGGACAGCACCTGGAAGTCCTTGCCGGGAAACGGCAGCATCTGGAGCGGGAAGTCCCAGACACCGTTCTTCTTGGACGGCCAGATCTGGAAGTCGCCGGGGGAACTCGCGTCGTAGCGCCAGCCGAACGGCCTGGTCGCCGGCAGCAGGGTCTTCTGGCCCTCCAGGCAGGGCGCGCGTCCGCCGACGACCTCGCGGGTGGGGTCGAAGGGGAGCGGGTCGAGGTCCTTGTACCCGGTGTTCGTCTTCCAGTTCTGCACGAAGGAGTAGAACTGGGCGATCTCGCTGCCCCACTCGCCGCTGCTCCAGTCCCCACCGCCCTTCTTGTCGCAGAAGTGGCCGTTGAAGTGGGACCCGATCTCGTTGCCCTCGCGCCAGGCGTCACCGAGCTGTGCCAGTGTCGTCCGGATGTGCTCGCGCGTGGGGTACGAGATGGCGGCGGCGCCGGTCTTGTGCTGGGGCGGGTGGTAGAGGTCCCGCTTCTCCTTCGGGAGGAGGTAGATGCCGGTGAGGAAGAAGGTCATGTGGGCCTTGCTCTCCTTCGCCGCCCGGCGGAAGCGCGAGAACATGTGGTCGTCGCCCTCCAGCGCGCCGTCCCACGAGAAGACCACGAACTGGGGCGGACGCTCCCCGGGTTCGAGCCGCTCGGCCTTCAACTGGGCGGGCTGCGGCCCGGTGTAGGACGTGGAGCCGTCGCCCAGGATCTTGATCCTGCCGTCCCAGTTCTCCTCCGGGCTCCCACCGCCCTTGTGGTGTTCCCGGGCGGTCGGCTTCGGGGCGGCGACGGTCCGTGTTTCCCGCAGCGGGGTCCGGTCGTCGGCGGCGTCGTCGGACATCAGCGGGACGAGCGCCGCGGATCCCGACGCCACGAGACACACCGCGAGGCCCAGGACGACACGGCGCGTGAGACGGGCCCGTATCCGGTGGACGGTGGATTCGGCTCTGGTATCAGTCACTTGGTCATGGCTTCCGTGTATGTGTTCCAGATCCGGGCCGGGAGGGGCCCGTCGTCCGCCGCGCGGCCGGCCAGCCCCTTGAGCGGCAGCGGCGCGAGGCTCTTCGTCAGGTCCATGCGGTAGACGACGACGGCGGTGGACGCGGCCGGGCCGTATCCGACGTACCAGCGCGCCGTGTCGTCCTCCGTGGTGCCGGTCTTGGCGGCGACCGCGGCGGGGGAGGCGACCCCCTTCTTGCCGGTGGGCAGGGCGAGCGACGCGGTGACCTCGTCGGCGACCTCGGACCGCATGGCGCGCCTCGGCCGCGGCAGGCCGAGCCGGACCGGCTCGCCGTTGCGGGTGACCTTGCGGACCGAGTACGGGTCCATGTGGGTGCCGTGGGCCGCGAACGTGCCGTAGGCGTCGGCCATCCGGATGGCGCTGGGCGTGGAGCTGCCCATCACGAACGCCGGGACGGGCGGGCCGAAGCTGGAGGGGAGCAGCCCCGAGGCCTCGGCCGTGCTGCGGACCTTCTTCAGGCCCGTGTCCATGCCGAGCTGGAGGAAGGGGGAGTTCACGGACTTCGCCATGGCGTCGTGCAGGCTGATGCGGCCGTGCGAGACATTGCCGTCGTTCTCGCCCTTCACCATCCTGCCGCTGCGGTCCCAGTAGGGCCCCTCGGGTGTCATGACCGGTATGCCGTCGTCGCCGTCGTACTCGGTCGACGGGCCGACGGTGGAGCGCGGTCCGTTGCGCACCCGCGACACACCGTGCTGGAGCCCGGCCGCGTAGACGAAGGGGGCGAACGCCGAACCCGCCGGGACGGTGCTCGCGTTGGATTCGTTGAACGCCTGCCGCTCGTAGTCCGGTCCGCCGTAGACCGCGAGGATCCGGCCGTCCGGGGCGACGGAGGCGGCCCCGAACCGGACGGACCGGTCGGCCTTGCGCCGTCCGGGGTCGAGTGTGCCGCGCGCTTCGCGGACGGCCCGGGTGAGGGCGGTCATCCGGGGCTTCTCGAAGGTCGTGTAGATCTGGTAGCCGCCGAGGTCGAACCGTGCGTCGGAGATGTGTCCGGCCCGCTTGGCGTACGACTCGGCGAGCTGGACGAGATAGCCGTCCTGACCGCCCGCGTTGTTCGGCCGGTGCGGGGGCCTGGGCTCGGGGAAGGTGGTGTACGTGGCCCGTTCGGCCCGGCTCAGCCTGCCTATCTCCACCATGCGGTCCAGCGTCCACTTCCACCGGGCGACGGCCCGCTTGCGGTTGTGGGGATCGACGGCCGGGTCGTACAACGAGGCGCCCTTGAGCAGGGAGGCGAGGAACGCGCCCTCGCTGGCGTTCAGTTGGGTGACCTCCTTGCCGTAGTACGCCTGCGCGGCCCGCTGGAGACCGTAGGTGCCGCGGCCGAACCAGCTGGTGTTCAGGTACTCCTGGAGGATCTTGTCCTTGCTCAGACGGCGGTCCAGCTTGACCGCCAGCAGCATCTCGGTGAACTTCCGCGAGAAGGACTGGTCCTGCGTCAGATAGACGTTCTTGACGTACTGCTGGGTGATGGTGGACCCGCCCTGGGTGTCCCCGTCGCCGACCGTGCGCCACAGCGCGCGGGTGATCCCTTGCGTCGATATCCCGTGGTCGGAGTAGAAGTCGGCGTTCTCCGCGGCCAGTACGGCCCACCGGACGTGGTCGGGGATCTTCGACAGGGGCATCTCCTGCCGGCTCACCCAGCCGGTCCGGGCCATCGGTGTGCCGTCGGCCCAGTAGTAGACGGTGTCCTGCTGGGTGGCGAACGCGTTGAGGTCCTCCGGTATGTCCGTGCGCGCGTAGGCGATGCCCACCACGGTCACCAGCGTCGCGGTGAACATCAGCGCGGAGCCGAGGACCAGCCGCCAGGAGGGCACCCATCTTCGCCAGCCGCTCCGCCCGGCGCGCGGATAGTCCGGTCGGCGCGGCAGGCGGGTGCGTCGGCGTTTCGTCTGTTTCCGGCGCCCCGTTCCGGGGACCAGCGCTGCCCGCGCGGCCCGCGCCGTTCTGCTCCATGCGTTGTGCAGTGTCATTCCGTCCAGCCATGACAGGCCGGGCCGGTCGCAGACCGCGACCGGCCCGAGCGTTGGTCATTGCGCGTCCGCCGTCACACGCCGGCACGTCGACTCCTGGGCACCAAAGGCCAAAGGATGACCGAGAGTTGTGGTGCGAAGTCACGTAAAGATAACAGGCCCTCGGGAGGGGTCGTACCGGTCGGCTTTCCGGACCACCGGGCCCGGCCGGAGGCCACCGCGGCGGTCCCCGGGCCCGGCGCCGAACCGGCCAATTCATTTCTCCGCATTCGCCCGGACCCGCCACGACACCGGACCGTCTTCGCAGCCTCGGGGCGCCCGGCGGTGTGCGGTGGCCCGGGGAGGCCGGAGCGTCAAGCGCTGTTCCGGCCAAGCCCGTTGCTCACCGTCCGACAGTGCCGTGGTGGCGCCGGGGGCCACCTGCCTAAGGTCTGAGAGCGCGCAGCGGGGCCGGTCCGTCGATCCGCCATGGCCACACACGTATCGCACAGGGGGAAGCAGTGTCGCGTGTCAATCCCGTCCTGGCACGGGCTCTCAGATCAACTCCCTTACTCCGCCTGGACGTCGCCCACCGGGGCCGGGTGCGACGTCTGGGACTCAAACTCGAAGAACACGGCCCCACCGGATCGGTGAAGGACCGCAGCGCCGTCGGACTGCTCCGGGCGCTCCACGAGGAACGGCCGCTCACCCCGGGCACGGTGGTGGTGGAATCCACCTCGGGCAACCTGGGCCTCGCCCTGGCCCGGCTGCTGCCCACCGTCGGCTGCGACTTCCTCGCCGTGGTCGACCTCAAGACCCCGCACACCACCCGCCGCGGACTCGCCGACAGCGGAGCCAGGGTGATCGTCGTGGACGAACCGGACGGCCTGGGCGGCTATCTGCTGAGCCGGCTGCGCCGGGTGCGCGAACTCTGCGCGGACAACCCCGATTACCGCTGGCCCGACCAGTACGAGAACTGGGCCGCACCCGAGATCCACCGGCGCACCACCGGACCCGAACTCACCCAGCAGGCGGGACCGGAACTCGGCACGGTCTACGTACCGGTCTCCACCGGCGGCACCCTCGCCGGCATCGCCGCCCACCTGCGCGAGCACCGTCCCGACGTCGTCGCCGTCGCCGTGGACGTACGCGGCTCCCTGGCCGTCTCCGGCAGCGCCGGACGCCGCCTCGTCCCGGGCATCGGAGCGAGCCGGCCATCCGTCTTCCTGAAGGCCCCGCACAGCTACGACCGCGCCGTGCACGTCGACGACATCGACGCCATCGCCGTCTGCCGGATCATCGCCGAGGACATCGGCCTCGCGCTCGGCGGCTCCAGCGGCTGCGCCGTACGGGCGATGCTGAGCGACCAGGAAGAGGCCCCCGGGGACGACCGTCTCGTGGTCTGCCTGGCCGCGGACGGCGGCACCAAATACCGCGACACCCTCTACTCCGACGACTGGGCGGCCGAACAAGGTGTAGCCAAGGAGATCACCTCCGCCGTGCGACGACTGCGCGGCGAAGGACTCTTCTTCGACCGGAAGCACCAGGAGCACTGAACATGGGCACCAGCACCACCCTCGACCGGCAGCCGACGCGCCCCGGCCTCCGGCAGTTCCTGCCGCTGGTGCAGGGCGCCACGCTGATCGAGTGGACCGGAACGGGCCTCTTCCTCGCCGTCTCGACCATCTACTTCGTCAAGGTCGCCCACCTCAGCACCGCGTCCGTCGGCACCGGCCTCACCATCGGCGGCGCCGTCGCCGTCGCCACCGCCGTCCCCATCGCCCGGCTGGCCGCACGGTTCGGGCCGCAGCCGGTGCTGATCGGTGTGATGCTGCTGCGCGCCCTGGCCACCGTCGGCTACCTCCGGGTGGACGGCTGGTGGAGCTTCCTCCTCGTGGTCGCCGTCATCGCCGTCACCGAGCAGTCCTCGCCCCCGCTGGTCCAGTCGTACGTCGGGGCACGCGCCCCGCAGAGCCTGCGCGCCAAGGTCATGGCCGTCCAGCGCACCGTCGTCAACCTCGGCATCAGCCTGGGCGGGCTGATCGCCGGGGTCGCCCTGGGCTCCGGCTCGCCGGACGCCTTCCGGCCGCTGCTGATCGGCGGCGCCCTCGCCTATGTGGCGGTGGCCGCCGTGTACGCCACCGCACGGCGGGAGGAGGTCGTGACGGTGGTCGAGGGCGCCCGGGTGTCCGACCTGCTCAAGGACCGCCGGCTGCTGGGCTTCACCGCGTACAACGCACTTGTGTCGCTCTGGATGCCGGTCCTCAACGTGGCCTTCCCGCTCTGGCTCGTCACCGAGACGGACGTACCGGAGCGCTACGTCGGCATCCTGTACGCGGTCAACACCGTGCTGTGCATCGCCCTCCAGTACCCGCTCAACCGCTGCTACAGCACCACACGCCGGGCCTGGTTCTCCTACGCGGCCGCGGCACTGCTGCTCGGCGCGGGCGCCCTGGCCTTCGCCGCCGCGCCCGGCTTCGGGGCACGGCAGGCACTCCTGGTGCTCGGCGCGGCCGTCGTCCTCCTGACCTTCGCCGAACTGCTCCAGGTCGGTGCCTCCTGGACCCTCTCCTTCGACCTGGCACCGGAAGGGTCGCGCAGCGCCTATCTGGTGCTCTTCAACACCAGCCGCACGGTGGCCAACCGGGTCGCGGGCCCGGTGCTGATGACCGGTGTCGTCCTCGCCCTCGGCACGGCCGGCTGGATCGCGCTCGCCGGTGTCCTGCTGCTCGGCTCGCTCGTCCCCTTCGCGACGCTCCGCGCGGCGCGCACCACCGACGGCGGCTGAACCCGCCCCGCACCCTCCCCACCGCAACCGACCCCTTCGCCAAGGAGCCCCGCACCTCATGGACTTCGAGCAATACCCCGACAGCCACTTCCGCTATCTGACCCGGGCGGACGTCATCGAGGCCGCCCGCGACGTGGACATCGTGGCGGCGGTGGCCGAGGCGCTCACGCTGCACTCCGCCGGACGGTCCGTCCTCCCGGAGGAGGCCTATCTCGGCTGGACCACCCCGCAGGGCGACGCGGCCAGGCTGCTGGCCATGCCCGGCGCACTCACCCAGCAGGGGCGCCCGCCGGTCATCGGCATGAAGACCATCAACGCCTCGATCGGCAACCCGGGACGCGGAATACCCCGCTCCCAGGGCTTCACCCTGCTCCTCGACCCGGAGACCGCCCGGCCCCTCGCCCTGATGGAGGCCGCCTACATCAGCGCGATGCGCACCGCCGCGGTGACCGCGCTCGCGGTGCGGCACCTGGCGGTGGCGGAGCCGCGCGCTCTGGCGCTCCTCGGCTGCGGCGCCCTCGCCCAGGCACACATCGCGCTGCTGCTCCGCACCGTCCCCACCCTGCGCCGCATCACCCTGTACGACGTGGCGCCCGACCGCGCGAAGTCCGTCGCCCACCACATCGCCTCGCTGCCCGGTGCGGACGGCGTCGGGACGGTGGTCGCCGACGGGCCGCGCGAGGCGGTGCGGGACGCCGAACTCGTCGTGCCCGTCACCACGGTGACCGAGGGGTACATCGAACCGGAGTGGCTGCGCCCCGGCGCGCTCGTCTGCCACGTCTCGCTGGACGACCTCACCGAGGCGTCCGTGCTCGCGGCCGGCACCGTGATCGTCGACGACTGGAGCCTGGTCCGCGACGACCCGCGACGGCTGCTCGGCCGGATGCACCGGGCGGGCACCCTGCTCGGCCCAGACGGCACCCCCCGCGAAGGGGTGACCGCCCGGCCCGGGGCGCGCCGCGTCGACGGCACGCTCGGCGACGTCCTCGCCGGGAGGCACCCCGGCCGCCGCGACCAGGACGAGATCGTGATCAGCAACCCGTTCGGGATGTCGATCCTCGACGTCGCCGTGGCCGACCGCATCCACGCCCGCGCCGAAGCCGCCGGTCTCGGCGCCCGGCTCACGCTCTGAGGGGATCCGCATGACGATCGACCAGAACATCCAGGAGATCAACCGCACCATGTGGTCGTACGGCGAGTACCGGCACGTCGCCGACCTGCTGCGGCCGGGCGCCGTCGAGCTGGTCGACCGGCTCGCACCCGCCGAGGGCACCGCCCATCTCGACGTCGCCACCGGCAACGGCAACGTCGCGCTGCTGTCCGCCCTGCGAGGCTGCCTCGTCACCGGACTCGACCTGACCGACGAGTTCTTCCCCGACGCACGCGAACGGTTCGCCCGGGCCGGGGTCGAGGTGGAGCTGCACCGCGGCGACGCCCAGGAACTCCCCTTCGCCGACGCCTCGTTCGACCTGGTGACCTCCACCTACGGAATCCAGTTCGCGCCCGACCACACCGCGTCCGGCGGGGAGATCTCCCGCGTGCTGCGGCCGGGCGGCCGCATCGGCATGTGCAACTGGACGGCCCGCAGCTGGACCGCGCACTTCCAGGAGATCCTCTCCGCCTACTTCCCCTCGCCCAACGGGCACCAGGGACAGCCGATGCTGTGGGGCTCGCCGGACTACCTCGCCGAACTCCTCGGCCCCGGCTTCACGGTCACCTCCGAACGCCGCGAACTCTTCTACCCGTTCGCCACCGCCGAGGACCTGGTGACCTTCTTCGAGAACTGCTTCGGCCCCTGCATAGCGGCGAAGAACACCATCTCGCCGCCCTCGCGGTGGAAGGAACTGCGAGCGGAAATGGTCGAGATGACCGAGGGGTTCCACACCACCGACGCCCGCGGCACGGGCGTACCCGTCGAGTACCTGCTGGTCGTCGCGGAGAAGCGGGCAGCCCGGTGACCGCCCTGCCCGGACACTACCCGCGGCTCCCCCTGGCGGAAGGCGCGCGGGAACGCGCCGTCGCCGCGGCACTCACCCGGCACGAACCGTACGAGCTGCGCGACGGGGTCCACGCCCACGTCGACCGGTTCGCGGCCGAGCGGCCCGAGCGGATCGCGGTCGAGGACGGCGAGGTCCGCCTCGGATACGGGCGGCTGGCCGAGCTGATGGGGCGCGTCGCGGCACAGCTGGCCGCCGCCGGGATACGGGAGGGGCAGATCGTCGCCGTCGGCGGCCGGCGCGGCGCCGACGTCATCACCGCCTTCCTCGCCCTGGAACTGCTCGGCGCCGTCTACCTCCCGGTCGACGCGAGCTGGCCCGCCGCCCGCGTCGAGTCCCTGCTCACCGACAGCGGCGCGGCACTGCTGCTGACCACCGGCACCCCGGCGGAGACCGGTGAACTCGTCAAGGGCGCCCGCGCGGCCGGTGTGCCCACCACCCCACCGCTCCCGGCGGACACCCCGTACACCCGGACCCGGCCGCCCGCCCCCGACGAAGTGCGCTACGTCCTCTACACCTCCGGCTCGACCGGCCGCCCCAAGGCCGCGGTCGTCGAGCACCGGGGGATGCTCAACCACCTCCGCGCCAAGATCGACGACCTCGGGCTGACCGCCGACGACCGGCTGGCCCAGACCGCACCGCTGAGCTTCGACATCTCCGTCTGGCAGATGCTCGCCCCGCTCCTCGTCGGCGGACGCGTCCAGGTCCTCGCCGACGAACAGGCCCAGGACGGCGCCCTGTTGCTGGAGGAGCTGCGCGCACGCGGGACCACGGTGCTGGAGACCGTGCCCACCCTGATGCGCTTCCTGCTCGACGCCCAGGAGACCGCAGGAATCCGGCCCGGCGCGCTGCGCTGGATGATCGCCACCGGCGAGGAGCTGCCCCCGGCGCTGGCCCGGCGCTGGCACGACACCCTGCCGGGAATCCGGCTGCTCAACGCCTACGGCCCCACCGAGTGCTCGGACGACGTCACCCACGCCGAACTCGGCGCTCCCGCCCCCGGAGTACGCCACCTGCCGATCGGCTCCCCCATCGGCAACGCCGAGCTGTACGTACTGCGCGAGGAGAACGGGCAGTGGCACGCCTGCGCCCACGGGGAGACGGGGGAGCTGTTCGTCGGGGGACTCGTCGTGGGACGCGGCTACCTCGGTGACCCGGAGCGCACCGCGCTCGCCTTCTTCACCGACCCCTTCCGCCCCGACGGCGGACGCCTCTACCGCACCGGGGACGCCGTGCGCGTCCTGCCGGACGGGCAGCTGGAGTACCTGGGCCGGGTGGACCGACAGGTCAAGCTCGGCGGCGTACGCATGGAACTCGCCGAGATCGAGGCGGTGCTCGGCGGCCACCCCGCCGTCTCCGCCTGCGCCGTCGCCGTCCACACCCCCGACGACACCGGGGCCCTGGTCGCCCGGGAGAGCGCCCACACCCCGGTGGCCGCGCAGCCGCCCCGCCTCGTCGCCTATGTGACCGCCTCCGGAGACGAACCGGCCGAGGCGGCGCTGCGCGCCCATCTGCGCGACCGGCTCCCCGCCCCCATGGTGCCGCACACCTTCGTCGTCCTGCCCCGGCTCCCGCTCACCCGCAACGGCAAGACGGACTACAAGGCACTGCCCGCACCACCGCGCCGCAGCCGTCCCGACACCCGTACGTACACCCCGCCGCGCGGCGAGGCGGAGACCTCGATCGCGGCACTCGTCGCCGGACTCCTCGGCACCGGCCGGGTGGGCAGGGACGACCGGTTCCTGGAGCTGGGCGGCGACTCGCTGCTCGCCATGCGGCTGGTCGCCGCCCTGCGCGAGGCCGGATCGCCGGCCGGTCTGCGCGATGTGCTGCGCGACGGCAGCCCCGCAGCGCTCGCCGCGCTCGGCCACGGCCGGCGGCCCGCGACCGGTGCCCGCCCGGCGGCGGTGCGGGACGACGCGCCGCGCACCCGGCCGCTCACCCCGCAGCAGGCGGGCGTCTACTTCCACTGGCGGCTCGACCCGCTCAGCCCCTACTACAGCTACCAGGGCTCCCTGGAACTCGACGGACCCCTCGACGTGGCACGGCTGGCACGGGCCTGGCGCCTGCTGCTCGCCGAGAACCCGCTGCTCCTCGCACGGTTCGCCGAGACCGACGGGACCGACGGGCCGGAAGCGGCGCACGAGGTGGTGCACCACTACCCGCACTGGGAGGTGCCGCTGCCCGCCGAAGCCCGGGACATCACCGCCGAGGCCTTCCGCGCGGTGGCCGCCGAGGAGGCCGCCAGGCCCTTCGACCTCCTGGGCGAACCGGCCCTGCGCACCGCGCTGTTCCGGCTCCCCGGCGGACAGCACCGGCTCCTGGTCACCATGCACGAACTCCTCCTCGACGGCTGGGGGGCGACCGTGCTGTTCCAGCGGCTGGCCGAACTCTACGAACAGCGGCCCGCCGGACCCGACCCCGAACGGGCCACCCGCTACGACCGCTACCTCGACCACCTGACGGAGCGGCTGGCCACCGACGAGGTGGCCGAGGCGGGGGAGTACTGGCTGCGCCGCCTCGCGGGCGAACTCCCGGCGCTCCAGATCGCCCAGCGAGCACGGCCCGCCGCCCCCACCTATCGGGGCGAGATCACCGAGGCGGTCCTCGACGAGGAACTCTCCCGGCGGCTGCGCGACACCGCGGTGGCCGCGTCCGCCACCGCCTTCGTCCCCCTGCTGGCCGCCTATGCACTGGCCCTCGGCTACTACAGCGACACGGACGAGGTGATCATCGGCGCCCCGATGGCGGGCCGGGAACGGCCGGAGACCGCCGACGTGCCCGCCTTCACCCTCGCCATGCTGCCGCTGCGCGTGAACCTCGACCCGGCCGCGACCCTCGCGGAGTTCACCGCGCAGGTGCGGGAGACGGTGTACGACGCCTACGCCGCCGCCGAACACCCCTTCGGCTGGACGCTGCGACGGCTCCCGGCCGCCGCACGGAGCTCGTCGGCGACCCCGGTCTTCCAGACCATGCTCAACATGCTGCCCTACCCGGCGCGCGCCACCACCGCCTCGGACGTCCGGTTCCGCTTCGTCGAACTGGACACCGGCTACACCAAGTACGACTGCGCCCTGTACGTCCAGCCGCACGGCCCCGGCCGACTGCTGCTCCAGTACGCCTACCAGCGGGAACTGCTCGACGCACCGGCCGCCCGCAACGTACTGGAATCCACTCTGATCGCACTGCGGGCCCTCACCGACCCGGAGCGCGCCGAGCACACCACCGTTCGTTCCCTCGACCTGCTGCCCGGAGACGATCAACGATGACGACGCCGACCCTGCTGGAACGCTTCGCCGAGCAGGTGGCGGCCCACCCCCGGGCCGTCGCCCTGCGCCACACCGGCACCAGCGTCAGCTACCGCGAACTCGACGAATGGAGCGGCCGACTGGCCGCCCGGCTCACCGCCAAGGGCACCGGCCCCGGCTCACTGGTCGCACTCGCCGCCCAGCGCGGCCCCGCCGCCGTCGCCGGGGTCCTCGCCGTGCTGAAGACCGGCGCCGCCTACCTCGGGCTCGACCCCGCGATCCCCGTGCGCAGACAGCGCCGGATGGTGGAGGAGACCGGACCGCACTGCGTCCTGGCAGAGCCCGGACTCGACCAGTTCCCCACCCTGGACGCACCGCGCGTCACCCTGGCGCCCCTCGCGGACGGCCCGCTCCACCAGGCCCCCGAGCAGGAGCCGGACGAGGACGCGCTCTTCCACGTCGTCTACACCTCGGGGACGACCGGAAACCCCAAGGGCGTACGCATCAGCCACCGTTCGGTCAGGGGCCGGCTGGAGTGGATGTGGCGGGACCACCCCTTCCCGGAGAACGCGGTGCTCGCCGTCCAGAAGTCCCTGGCACTGGTCGCCTCCCCCTGGGAACTGCTGGGCGGACTGCTCCAGGGCGTTCCCTCCGTCGTGCTCGCCACCGACGAACTCCTCGACCCCGCGCTCTTCGCCGCCGTCGTCGAACAGGAACGCGTCACCCATCTCTTCCTGACCCCGCAGCTCATCGCCGGGCTGCTGGAGGAGAGCGCCGGCCGCCCCGGCGGGCACCGGCCGGTCCTGGTCACCAGCGGCGCCGACACCCTGCCGGTCGACACCGTCCTGCGCTTCCGCGAGGTCTGGCCCGGCACCACCCTGCTCAATCTGTACGGCATGACGGAGACCGCCTCCAACGTCGCCGCCTACGACACCGCCCTGCTGCCCGCCGACGCCGAACGCGTCCCCGTCGGCAGCCCCGTGGCGGGCGCCGCCCTCTCCGTGCGCGACCGCCTCGGCCGACGGCTGCCGGCCGGTGCGACCGGCGAGGTCTGGGTGTCCGGGCCGCCCCTGGCCCTCGGCTACGTCGGCGGCGACGGCGAGGACCGCTTCACCACCGACGACGCCGGGAACACGCACTACCGCACCGGCGACCGGGGCCGCCTGCTCCCGGACTCAGGACTGGAGATCACCGGCCGCGCGGACAACCAGATCAAGGTGCGCGGCTACCGCGTCGAACTGGAGGAGATCGAGGCCACCCTGCGCAAGGCACCCGGCGTCACCGACGCGGGGGTCTACGCGGAGACCGAGGACGGCGAAACACGCATCGTCGCCTGTGTCACCGCCGACGAGGAGACCGGCGCCGCCGCACTCCGCGCCCATCTGCGCGACCGGCTGCCCGACTACATGCTGCCCGCCCGTGTCCAGCAGGTAGCGCGGCTCCCGCTCGGCACCAACGGCAAACTCGACCGCACCGCCCTGCGCACCCTCGTGGCGGGCATCGGCCGGCAGGAGGCGGCCGGATTCACCCCGTCCGACGCCACCGAGACCGCCGTCGCCGAGCTCTGGAGCGAACTCCTCGGCGCACCGCCCGCGTCGGCGGACCAGAACTTCTTCGACGCCGGGGGCCACTCGCTGCTCGCGGTACGGCTCGCCAACCGGCTGGCCACGGTGGCGGGCCGCCGGGTCCCGTTGCGCCGCATCCTCGGCGCCCCCACCGTCACCGCGATCGCCGCCGCGTGCCGCGAGATCCAGCAGGAGGACCGGATATGAACTCCCCATGGCTGACCCTGCCGGGCGAGCAGCGGCCGGACGCCACCAGCACCCTCGCCGTCTGCTTCGCGCCCACCGGCGCCCACGGCTCCACGTTCGCGAGCTGGCACGACGGACTCCCCGAGGGCGTCGCCCTCGCCTGCGTCGTCCCGCCGGGGCGCGGCACCCGCGTGGACGAGGAGCCGGTCACCGACATGGCCGCCTACGCCGACGCGGTGGCGGCCGGGATCCGCGAACTGCGGGCCGGACGGCGGCTGGTGCTGATCGGGGTCAGCCTCGGCGCCCTGCTCGCGTACGAGACCTGCCGCCGGCTGCTCGACTCCGAGGTGCCCGTCGCGCGGCTGTGCGCCGTCGCCGGGCAGTGTCCCGCCGACTTCCACGGCCGCGGCGAGGAGGTCACCGTCGAGGACGCCCGTGCCTTCGTCGCCGGGACCGGACTGACCGACCCGGAGCTGCTCGCGGACCCCGAGTTCGAGGAGGTGCTGCTGCCGCCCGTCATGGCCGATCTGCGGCTGGCCGCCGGGTACGACGGCCGGCGGGGAGCCGTCCCGCAGGTGGAGCTGCGCGCGGTGTGGGCCACCGAAGACCCGCATGTGCCCGAGGTCACCGTGCGCCGCTGGGCCGAGTGGACCCGGGGCGCGTGCACCCTGCTCTCCGTCGAGGGCGGGCACTACGCCCACCAGGAGAATCCGGCCGCGGTCATCGCCGCCTGCCTCGACGGACTTCCCGGCACCCGGCCGTCCCGGCGTTCCGTGCTCGGCGCCGGGGCGACGGCCGTCGCGTCCACGGTGCTGGGCCTCGGCGCGGTGGCCTCGGCGGCGCCCGCGGCGCGGGCCGACTCGGCGCCGGGCACGGGGAGCGGGACGGGCGGCGCCTCCTTCGACGGCGACCCCACCGACCCGGTGGACCTCGCCGTCGCGATGATCCGCCACAACACCAGCAACCCGGGCGACGGCGCCGTCACCCTGCCGCTCGCCCGGATGCTCCAGGGCATCTTCCGGTCCGCCGGGGTCGCCACCGAGATCGTGCCCACCCCGAAGGACGGCAACGTCCACTTCTTCGCCCGCGTCCCCGGCAGCGGACCCGCGACGAAGAAGCCCCTCGTTCTGCTCGGCCACTCCGACGTGGTGCCCGCCATCGGCGACCGGTGGGAGACGGACCCCTTCGCCGGGGACATCGAGGACGGCAAGCTGTACGGCCGCGGCTCGCTGGACATGAAGGGCGTCAACGCCGCCTTCGTCGCCGCACTCCTGCGCCATGTCCGCGAGGGCGCGGCCTTCGACCGCGACATCGTCTTCTGGTCCGACTGCGACGAGGAACAGGGCCCCTACGGCGTGCGCTGGTTCCTCACGGAACACCCCGGCAAGGTGGCGGCGGGCGCGGTCATCACCGAGGGCGGCTGGGTGCTCAACCAGCGCGACGGCACCACGCCCATGATCGCCTCGCTCACCTGCAACGACAAGCGTTCGCTGCTGCTGCGCCTGGAGACCGCCTCGTACGCCACCCACACCTCCAAGCCGTTCAGCGGCCAGGCGGTGATCCGGCTGGGCGAGGTGCTCGACCAGCTCGGGCAGTGGCGTGCCCACATCCGCCCGAACGCGCTGTCCCGGCAGTACTTCGCCGAACTCGCCCGTGCCACCACCGACCGGCACTTCGCCGAGGCGCTCCGGGAGATGCTCGACGCCCGCACCGACCGGCAGCGGGACCGGGCCGGGGAGAGAGTGGTGCGCCTCAGCGAGACCCCGGAGCTGCACAACGCGATGCTGCGCACCACGCTCGCCTTCACCGCCGCCCGGTCCGGCTACTACCCGAGCATCGTGCCGGGCACGGCGACCGCGGAGTTCCGGGCCGCCTTCCTGCCGGGGGCCGAGGACCCCGGACGCGTCGTCGCCGAACTGCGCTCGCTCATCGGCAACCGGGCGACGCTGAGCGTCGTCGGCAACCCCGGAGAGAGCGAACAGCAGGCCCTGGACCGGCTGCGCGGCTATCTCGCCACGCCCGACTCCGACTACGACACGGACGTCTTCCGCGCCTGGCGGAGCGCCGTACGCCGGACCCACCCCGGAGTACGGGCCACCGCCTGCCAGTTCGAGGCGGTCACCAGCGCGGTGCCGTTCCGGGAGGAGAACATCCCCGTGTACGGCATGTATCCGTTCACCGTGAACCGGGACATGCTCAAGCGCATGCACGGCACCGACGAGCACATCGGTGTCGACGCGCTGCGGCAGGGCACCGAGACCGTCTACCAGCTCCTGGCCGGGCTCCGGACCGACGCCTGAACCCCCGGCGCGCCGTGCGACCAGGTCCCGGCCCGGACCGCACGGCGCGCCGGAGCGTCACTCCACGCTCACCCAGTCCAGGGTGCGTTCCACGGCTCGCTTCCAGTTCGCGTATCCCTCGGCCCGCCGCTCCTCGCTCCACTGCGGCTCCCAGCGCTTCGACTCCTGCCAGTGCTCCCGCAACTCGCCCTGGTCCCGCCAGAATCCGGTGGCCAGCCCGGCCGCGTAGGCGGCACCGAGCGCGGTCGTCTCGGCGACGACCGGGCGGCTGACCGGGACGCCGAGCACATCCGCCTGGATCTGCATGCACAGGTCGTTGGCCGTGACCCCGCCGTCGACCTTGAGCACATCGAGGTGGACGCCGGAGTCCTGCTCCATCGCCTCCACCACGTCCCGGCTCTGGTAGCAGATGGCCTCCAGGGTGGCCCGTGCCAGATGGCCGTTGGTGTTGTAGCGGGCCAGGCCGACGATGGCACCCCGGGCGTCCGAGCGCCAGTACGGGGCGAAGAGACCGGAGAAGGCCGGTACGAAGTACATCCCGCCGTTGTCCTGGACGGTCCGGGCGAGGTGTTCGCTCTCGCTCGCGGAGGTGATGATCTTCATCTGGTCGCGCAGCCACTGCACCGCGGACCCGGTGACCGCGATGGAGCCCTCCAGGGCATAGACCGGCGCACTGCGCCCGAACCGGTAGGCGACGGTCGTGAGGAGCCCGTGCTTCGACCGGATCAGCTCCGTACCGGTGTTGAGGACCAGGAAGTTCCCCGTGCCGTACGTGTTCTTCGCCTCGCCCGGTTCGAAGCACACCTGCCCCACCGTGGCGGCCTGCTGGTCGCCGAGCACCCCGGTGATCGGGATCGCCGCGCGCAGCGGCCGGGACGTACGGGTGCGCCCGTACGCCTCCGCGTCGGAGGAGGGCCTGATGGCCGGGAGCATCGCCCGGGGGATGCCGAAGACCTCCAGCAGTTCCTCGTCCCAGTCGAGCGTCTCCAGGTTCATCAGCATCGTCCGGCTGGCGTTGGTCACATCGGTGGCGTGGATGCCGCCGTCGGGGCCGCCGGTGAGGTTCCACAGCACCCAGCTGTCGGTGTTCCCGAACACCGCGTGCCCCCGCTCCGCGGCCGCGCGGACCCCGTCGACGTGGTCGAGGATCCACTTGATCTTCCCGCCGGAGAAGTAGGTGGCCGGCGGGAGTCCCGACTTGCGCCGGATCACCTCGCCATGGCCCTCCTTCTCCAGGGCCTTGGCGATCGAGTCGGTGCGGGTGTCCTGCCACACGATGGCGTTGCAGTACGGGCGGCCGGTGCGCGGGTCCCAGACCACGGTCGTCTCGCGCTGGTTGGTGATCCCGATGGCGTCGAGATCGGTGGCGCTCAGCCCCCCGGTGCGCAGAGCGGTCTGCATCACCGAGTTGGTACGTTCCCAGATCTCCACCGGGTCGTGCTCCACCCACCCGGGCCGGGGCAGGATCTGTTCGTGCTCCAACTGGTGGCGGGCCACTTCGTTCCCGCCGTGATCGAAGATCATGAAGCGGCTGCTGGTGGTGCCTTGGTCCACTGCTCCGACGAAGTCCGCCATGGCGTGCTCCCTCTCCTGAGTCCGGGCGCGGTGATGGGACCGGGCGTCACTTCTCGGGCAGTACGGGGATGCTGCCCTCCGGTTCCTCCTCAGGCGAGGGCAGGAAGCGGCTGATGAGGGCCTGGTAGAGGAACGCCCCCACCAGGCCGCCGACGAGCGGCCCCACGATCGGCACCCAGAAGTAGAGGTTCCCGTACTGGTCCCGCCACGCCCCGCCGTATCCGGTGAGGAAGCTCGCGAGCCGGGGGCCGAGGTCACGGGCCGGATTGATCGCGTACCCGGCATTGGTCCCGAAGGCCATGCCGATGGCCACCACGATGAGGCCCACGACGAAGGGGCTGAGGTTGACGCCCGGCGGGGTGTTGAGGAGGTCGGTGACCGCGAAGATGAGCAGGATGAGGATGGCGGTGCCGATGACCTGGTCCCGGAACGCTCCCCATTCGTGCACCGGAAGGGCCGGGTTCCCGTTGGCGGGCAGGGTGGAGAAGACGAACTGCGTCTTGATCGTGTGCCCGGGATCCGCCTTCGCCAGCGCCTCCGTGTAGTTCCACCGCACCACCAGCGCCCCGACGAACGCGCCCGCGAGCTGCGCGAGGGAGTACGGAGCCACCTTCCGCCAGGGGAAGTCCTTGAAGGCGGCCAGCGAGACCGTCACCGCCGGATTGAGATGGGCGCCGCTCAGCCGGCCCGCCACATAGACGCCCAGGGTGACGCCGAGGCCCCATGCCCAGGCGATGCTGTCGTGATTCCCGAGGCCGCCGGGCGGGTCGGTGAGCGCACCTCCCGCCACGACCTGGGCCACGACGCCACAGCCGAAGAGGATGAGAATCATCGTGCCGAGAAACTCCGCGGAGAGCTCCCCGGCGATTCCCGATTTCCTGAGCCGCTGCATGGGATCTCGCTTCCTGACGGTTCACGACTGTGGGCGGCATAGATCCACGTCCGAGAGTAAACGGCAGGAATTGGTTCCGCATTCGGTGACGAAAACGCTGTTTCCGCACCTCCCGGGACGGGAACGCGCCGCTCCCGCAGCCGGATGGTCCGGGAACGGGCGACGGCTCCGGGCGGCCGGAGGAGCGGGCCGGCACCGGGCCGGAAACCCGGTGGGGGTATCGTCGGCCTCGCACCGCAGGACCCGTACGAGCGAAATGGGCGAGGCAGCCGTGGACCGCCGACGGACGCGCACACCGGGCACGTTCCGGCTGTTCGTGCTGTGCGCCGTGCTGTCCGGGCTGTTCCTCATGCACGGCGCACCGGCGAGCGCCGCGGAGGGCTGTCACGACGCGATGGCCGTGACCGCGTCCGCGTCCGTGCCCCCGACGACGACCGCCGGTCACTCTGCGGCGCCGGGCGGGCACGGACCCGCTCTCGCGGCCGGGGCCCGGTCCGAGGCGGACGGCGGGTCGTGCGTCTTCACCCAGGCCCGTGACCGGGTGCTGCCGTTGCCGGCGGCGCCGGGGCCGGCGCTCCCGGCCGTCCGGGAGCTCGCCGGGCACCGCAGCGCCGTACACGGACCGGAACGGCGGGGACCGCCGTTCGCGGGGAGGGATCTGCTGCTCCAGGTGGGCGTCGCGCGGACGTGACGGGACCCGCCGGTCCGCCGCCCTTCGGGGCCGGACCGGCCGGACCCCCTGCCCTTTCGCGCGCCACGGACGTGGCGCATCCACCTGGAGAGAACCTGTGATGTCCGTTTCCCGTTCCTGTGCCCGCCGCCCGCTCGCGGCGGCCGCCGTCGCCGCCCTCGCCCTGGCCCTGACGGCCTGCGGGTCCTCCGACGGCTCGAAGTCCAAGGATCCGTCCATGCCCGGCATGGAGCACGGCTCGGGCCGTGCCTCCGCGCCGGCCGCCTCCGGCGGCACGTTCAACGACGCGGACGTGGAGTTCGCGCAGCGGATGATCCCGCATCACCAGCAGGCCGTCGAGATGGCGGCGCTGGCCGACGGCCGTGCCGCCGACCCCGGGATCAGGAAGCTGGCCACCGCGATCGAGAAGGCCCAGGACCCCGAGATCGACACGATGCGGCGCTGGCTGACGTCGTGGGGCGTGCCGCAGCCCTCCGCCTCGTCCTCGATGGGTGACATGCCCGGCATGGACCACGGGCCGGACGGTTCGGGGATGCCCGGAATGATGTCCGACAAGGACATGAGCGAGCTGACGGCGGCCAGGGGCAAGGACTTCGACAAGAAGTTCGCCCAGCTCATGATCGGCCACCACCAGGGGGCGGTCACCATGGCCGAGGCCGAGCGGAAGAACGGCGCCGACGCCGACGCGAAGAAGCTCGCCGACGCCGTCGTCACCGCCCAGACGGCCGAGATCGAGCAGCTGAACAAGATCCTCGACAGGCTCTGATCCCCGCAGGGTTCGGGCTCTCCCACGACGCCCGCCGGTGTCGTGGGAGAGCCCGAACCCCCGGTGCCCCGGGGGCCCGGCCGCCGTGCGTTCAGGCCGGGGTCCCCGGTGCCGCGAGCAGCTCGGCCACCTCCTGCGCTGTGGTCTCCCGGAGCTCCTCCTCGACCAGCAGCCACCGGGTGACGCCGATCGATTCGAGGAACGGCAGATCGTGACTGGCGATCAGGAGCGCCCCCTCGTAGGACTCCAGCGCGTCGGTCAGCTGCCGCGCACTGGCGAGGTCCAGGTTGTTGGTCGGCTCGTCCATCATCAGCAGCTGCGGGGCCGGAGCGGCGAGCAGCGTCGCCGCGAGCGCGGCCCGGAAGCGTTCCCCGCCCGAGAGCGTGCCCGCCTCCTGTTCCGCGCGCCTGCCCCGGAACAGGAAGCGCGCGAGCTGGGCGCGGACGTGGTTGTCGGTGACCCCGGGAGCCGCACGGGCCACGTTGGCCGCGACGCTCAGCTCCTCGTCCAGCACATCGAGCCGTTGCGGAAGGAACCGCGTCGGCACGAAGGTCCTGGCCTCGCCGGACCGGGGGGCCAGTTCACCGGTGAGCGTGCGCAGCAGCGTCGTCTTCCCGGCGCCGTTGCGGCCGACGAGCGCGATCCGCTCGGGCCCGTGCACCCGCAGCGTCCCTTCGCGCAGCCTGCCGAACCGGGGCCGCACCCGGTCCAGGCTCAGCACGGCGCGCCCGGTGGGGACCGCCGTGCCCGGCAGGCTCACACGGATCTCGGCGTCGTCGCGGACGGACTCCGCGGCCTCCTCCCGGCGCTCGCGCGCCTGATCGAGCCGCTCCTCGTGGACGCCGCGCAGCTTGCCCGCCGACTCCTGCGCGGCCCGCTTGCGGCGGCCGGCCAGGATCTTCGGCAGACCGCCCTCGGCCTCGGCCTTCCTTCCGTTGCGCCGACGCCTGGCCAGCTTCACCCGGGTCTCCTCCAGTTCACGTTTCTGGCGGCGCAGGTCCGCCTCGGCGGCCCGCAACGTCCGCCCCGCGGCCTCCTGTTCGACGGCCACGGCTTCCTGGTACGCGGACCAGCCGCCGCCGTACCAGTGCAGTGACCCGGTGCGCAGTTCCGCGATGCGGTCCACCCGCTCCAGCAGTTCCCGGTCGTGGCTGACCACGACCAGGACGCCGGAGCGCCAGGAGTCGACGGCCTCGTAGAGCCTGCGACGCGCGAACGCGTCGAGGTTGTTGGTGGGTTCGTCCAGGAGCAGGACGTCGGGACGCTCCAGCAGCAGCGCCGCCAGGCGCAGCAGTACGGTCTCCCCGCCCGACAACTGGCCTACGGTGCGGTCCAGTTCGATCCCGCCGAGGCCGAGCGAGCCCAGCGTCGCCAGGGCCCGCTCCTCGACGTCCCATTCGTCGCCGATCGTCTCGAAGTGCCTCTCGTCGACCTCGCCCGACTCGACGGCGCGCAGTGCGTCGCGCCGCTCGGCGATACCGAGGGCCCGGTCCACCCGCAGTGTGGTGTCGAGGGTGACGTTCTGCGGCAGGTGGGCGAGGCTGCCGCCGACGGTCACCGAACCCTGGGAGGGGCGCAGCCGGCCGGCGAGCAGCCGCAGCAGGGTGGACTTGCCGGCGCCGTTGCTGCCGACGAGGCCGACCCGGCCCCGGCCGATGGAGAGGGAGAGCTCGTCGAAGACGGCCGTGCCGTCCGGCCAGTGGAAGGACAGCGCCGAGCAGGTGAGGGAAGCGCCGGGGGTGGTGGGTGTCGCCATGTTGTTCCTCGCAGTCGCAAACGAAATGAAGGGGGATTCGTATGCGAGCACCACGCGGCGACCGGACGGCGGAGAGGGGTGTGGCGGCCCTGAAGATCGGGGACGGCTCATGCACCGAGGTCGCATCCACGCGGGGTCACGGGCAGCACGGAAGGCTGCGTCGGCGTGACGGGCGTACGGGCTGAGCCGTACGGCGCGATGTTCGCGGACCTCAGATGCGCAACGTCCACCTCGATCGGAGACAACAGGACCCGGTAACGATAGCTGCGGGGTGGGGCGATGGCAATGCCTCCCGGCCGAGAGCCGCGGACGGACGCGGAGGGGTCGCACCGCGAGACCTTATGCCCGTTATGCACATTTGGAGCCGATTAGCCTTTTGTTTATTTAAAAGTGATTTGAGTGAATCACGGCTTTTGATGGGATGCGGGAAGCGCCATGCGCGGGCCTGTGGTGCGAGTCACGTCCGAGCTCCCGGAGGCCGCCGGCGACCCCCGGTCCCCTTTCCGTGCAAGGGGCGGGAATGGCCCGGTGTGAGCTGGGTTACCGCTGTTCCCTCCATTCGATCTTGTAAGTGAATTGCATTCGGAAATTGGGGTCTTGTCCCTTTCGGCTTTTCTCGCCTACGGTCTCCGTCAATCCGGACGGAACGCCGAATCCTGCCGCCGCCCCGGACATCCCACCCATTCGTGCAAGGCAGGAGCGGGGAACCCAAGCAGGCCGCCGGTCCGGTGTCCGGAACGGCTCGGGGTGAAGTCGCACTCCATGTGCGGCCGGGCAGCTCCAGCCCGAACCCGACAGCTCACCTCGCAGGCGACGGAGAGGAATCCACCATGCCCGCAACGGGTACGTACCGTCGTCGTCGCACCCCCTCCTCGCTGACCCGGGGCTTCATCGCCGCGGGCACGGGGGCGGCCGTCCTCATGCTTCCGCTGATCGGTGCCCACGCCGCCGCGGCGGCGCCGACGCAGACCGTCGCCGCAGCCGCACCGGCCGCCGCGTACACGAACGACCTGGACGGCTGGATCAAGGAGTCGCTGGCCGTCATGGCCGAGCACGGCATCCCCGGCAGCTACGACGGCATCCACCGCAACGTCATGCGCGAGTCCTCCGGCAACCCGCGCGCCATCAACAACTGGGACTCGAACGCCGTCGCCGGCACGCCGTCCAAGGGGCTGCTCCAGATCATCGACCCCACCTTCCGGGCCTACCACGTGCCCGGCACGGCGATGGACAGCTACGACCCCGTCGCCAACATCACGGCGGCCTGCAACTACGCGGCCGACAAGTACGGCTCCATCGACAACGTCAACGGGGCCTACTGACGCACAGAACGGCCCCCGGACCGGCCGGTTCCCGCGATCAGCCCGGTCGCGGGGGCGTCCAGTCGGCGTGGCGCAGGATCGTGCGGACGGTGACGCGGGACGGTGCGATCCGCAGCGCCGCGTCGCGCAGCGCGACGGCCGCGGGATGCGACAGCCGGTGCCCCATCCGGCCGGCCAGGCGCGCGGCCCGGACGACCGACTGGCTGCGGGGGCGGCGCTCGGCGTCGTAACGTCCGAGCGCCGCGTCGACCGTGGGCGCGGTGGAGAGCGCGGCGGCCGGTGTCGCCGCGTCCTCCAGTGCCTGGCAGGCTCCCTGGCCGAGGTTCGGGGTCATGGCATGGGCGGCGTCGCCGAGCAGGGCGATCCGGCCCACCGCGTAGGACGGCAGCGGTACGGCCAACTCGTCGATGTCGTGGTGCAGGACGGCCTCGGGACGGGTCGCCGCCGGCAGGGCGGGAATGGGATCGTGCCGGCCGCCGAACCGGCGGTGGACCTCGGCGAGCGGATCCGGGTGGCTGCGGACGGCCGGTGAGCAGGCGGGGGCGGTGTCCGACGCGGACCGGCTGACGGACGGTCTCGCCGTCTTCGTCGCACGGCGGCTGACGGGGGAGGGGCGCCGGAGGTCGCTCGCCCGCTACGCCTGCGCCGTCGAGAGCGTGCACCACCCGGAGCTGCGGGAGATCCTCGTGCCGCGCGGGAACGCGGCCCGCGAGGCCGTACGGGCCTTCCTGGACGCGCAGGGGGCGGCCGACGCCGGGAACCGCACGCTCACCCTCCTGGCCTGCGTGGACGGGCTGGTCTTCGACCGGCTGGTGGGCGGCGGGGACGTCCCGCGGGACGAGATCGCGGGGCTGGTCGCCGCGGCGCTCCGCGACGCGTGACCGCCGCCGCTCCGCCGCCGCTCCGCCGCCGCCCCGACGTCACTCCGGCGCGGACGCCGACGCCTGTCCCGGACGGGTGCGGGGCGGCGCGGGTACGGTGGCGGCCTGCCCGGCCCGTACCGCCTGCACCGCCGCGTCGTGCAGACGGCGGCTGTCCTCCTCGGAACGGCACGGCACGGGACTGCCCGACATGGTGAACCAGTCGATCGCGCCCGTGTACTGCACCGTGACCTGGGCCGTGTCCTCCGCCCAGGTCGTGTGGACGGTCAGGTCCCCGGACAGGACACCGACCTCCTCCGTGAGCACGCCGCCGTGCCCGGAGAACACACCGCAAGTCGTCCAAGACGCCCAAGCCATGACTCCAGGCTGGCACCAACCCCGTGGATGCGCTACCCACGGGGTTGGTGCCCTGCCGCGCCCGCGCACGCCCCCGTGCGGCAAGGGCGGCGCTCCGGGCTCCCGGATGCTGGAAATGGACGAAACTTTCCCTCGGCCGGGGCTGCGGTTCCCGTGCCCGCCGATCCCCGCAAGACAGGCCGGTGTTAGCGCAAAATCGTTGGATCAAGCCTTCGGAACAACGAATTCCGAAGGTGAACAGCTCTTGACCTGCGGAACACGTCAGGATTGCATATCGCGCTGGGAGCGACGAAACCACTCACCACGTCCTCGTCTGGAGGCGATACCGCTCCCGTGCTCCAACACCGCACCTGTCGATCGGAACCGCACGATGACCGAAACGCTCAGCGCTCCCCAGGCGCTCGCCCCAGCGACCGGCCCCACTCCACAGAAGCTCAAGCGTTCCATCGGCGTCGTGGGCGGAACACTGCTCACGCTCTCCTGCGTGACGCCCGCCTCCACCCTTTTCGTGGTCGTGCCGGACCTGTTCTCCAGCCTCGGCACGTACACCGCCCTCACCATCGCCATCGGTTCGCTGCTCTGCATCGCGGTCGCGTTCTGCTACTCGGAGCTGGGCACGCTCATCCCGAGCGCCGGCGGCGAGTACGCCATGGTGTCGACCATGGCGGGGCGGCTCGCCGGGTGGCTGGTCTTCGTGCTCTCGCTGCTGGTGGTGATGATCGTGCCGCCGGTCATCGCCATGGGCACGGCCGACTACCTCGAACCCCTCGTGCACATCCCGGCGCCCCTCGCGGGCGCGGGCGTCATGGTGCTCGCCACCCTCGCCGGTCTCCTGGACCTGCGCGCCAACGCGTGGATCACCGGAATCTTCCTGGTCCTCGAAGTGATCGCGGCGGGCGTCGTCGCCGTCCTCGGCTTCGCGCACTCCGAGCGCGGCGCCTCGGCCCTGGTGCACGGCACGGTCGCCTCCTCGGGCGGCGGGAGCTCGACCGTCACCGCGATGATGGTGGTCTCCGGTCTCGCGATCGCGCTCTTCATCACCCAGGGCTTCTCCACGGCCGTCTACCTCTCGGAGGAGCTGGAGAACCCGCGGCGCAACGTGGCCCGCACCGTGCTCGCCACCCTCGCCATCTCCACGGCGGTCATCCTCGTCCCGGTCATCGCGATCACCCTGGGCGCGCCGGACCTGGCGGCCCTCACCTCGGGCGACCTCAACACCATGGTCGCCGCCTGGTCCAACTCGGCCGTCGGCACCTTCGTCAGTCTCTGCGTCGCCCTGGCGATCATCAACGCGGGCATCGTGATGGTCATCCAGAACTCACGGGTGCTCTTCGCCTCCGCACGCGACAAGGCCTGGCCCGCGCCGGTCAACGACGCCCTGTCCCGCCTGGGCCGGTTCGGTTCTCCCTGGGTCGCGACCCTGGTCGTCGGCGTCCCCGGCGCGGCGCTCTGCTTCGTCAACCTCGACACCCTGTACGGCGTCACCGGCGTCTCCGTCACCGCCATGTACCTGCTGGTCGCCGTCGCGGCCCTGCTCTGCCGGCGCGGCGCGCACCGCGGGGCACCGGCCTGGCGCATGCCGCTCTGGCCCGCCATACCCGTGCTGCTGATCGCGGTGCTGGCGTACATCCTGACCCAGCAGGAGACCGAGTACCTGCTGTGGACCGGCGGGATCACCGCAGTGGCCACGCTCTACTGGGCGCTCTACCTGCGGCCCCGCCGGGAGACCCGCTGGCTGGTCAGCATCCCGGAGGACGCGCAGCCCTGACCCCCCGGGGCGTCCCGCACGACGTCCGGCCCGCCGGTGGAGAGCGTCCACCGGCGGGCCGTTCCCGTTCCGCCCGACCGGCCACCCGGGCCCCTCACCGGACCCGATCGCCTGACCGGGTGCCGTGTCGGGCCCCACGGCGGGCGGACACCGCCCCGACTCCCGCACAGTGGGACCAAGGCGTCGTCGGAGCACGGGGAGTCGTGGCAGGGATGAGTGTCGAGCGGGTCGGAGTCGTCGTACACCAGGGCCGTCCCGAGGCCGTCGTCGCGGCGGGCGTCGTACGCGACTGGTGCGCCCGCGAGGCGATCCCGTGCACCGACATCGACGTGTGGCGCGGCGACGCACGCCGGCGCGGCGGGCGCGAGGAGGCCGACGTCGCGGGCAACCCCGATCTCATCGTGACGCTCGGCGGCGACGGGACGTTCCTGCGCGGCGCCAGGATCGCCGCCAAGAACGACGGCGCCGTCCTCGGGATCGACCTGGGCCGCGTCGGCTTCCTCACCGAGGTACCGGCCGAGGACGTGGTCCGGGCGCTGGACGCCGTCCACCGGGGGCGGGCGGAGGTCGAGGAGCGCATGACCCTGACCCTGCGGGCCTCCCGCGTCCTCGAAGTGCCCCCGGACATCGACGCCCTGATGGGCTACGGCAGGCGTCCGATGCTGCCGCCTCCCCAGGTCTCCCCGGACGAGGAGGCCGCGGCGGAGGGCTGGGGCGTGGCACTGGACGTCACCGCGCTCAACGACGTCGTCGTGGAGAAGCTCGCCCGCGACCGGCAGGTGAGCCTCGGCGTCTACATCGGCGGCCGCCTCCTCGCCTCCTACTCGGCCGACGCGGTCATCATGGCCACACCCACCGGATCGACCGCCTACAGCTTCGCCGCCGGCGGCCCGGTGGTCTCCCCGCGCATGGACGCCGTCGTCTTCACGCCCGTCGCGGCGCACATGACCTTCGACCGCACCGTGGTCGCCGCACCCGACGAACCGGTCGCCGTGCGGGTCCTGCCGCACTCGGGACAGGTCGCCGTCACCATCGACGGCCAGCTGCGCGGCGTCCTGCACGCCGGGGACTGGCTCGGGGTGTACGCCGCACCGCGCCGGCTGCGGATCATCAGGCTCGGCCCGAACGACTTCTACGGGCGGCTGCGCACCCGCCTGCGCCTCACGGACGCCCCGGCCACGGCGGCCGACGGCGAGAGCGCGCCGCTCTTCCGCCCCGATGGGCCGGTCCCGCACGACCTGGCCCATCTCCACCTCTCCCCGGCGGAAAGGGACGGGACGGCCGGGGGCTGACCGGCACCCCCGCCCCGCGCCGTGCCGCAGGACGGACGGGGCCGCACACCGAAACGCCGTACGACGAAGGAGTTCCCATGCCCGGCAGCGCCGACCTCCCCACCACCGTGACGGTTCCCGACACCCGACTCGCTTCGGAAGCAACCCAGTTGGTCCGCGACATGACCGACGACCTGATCTACCACCACTCCCGCCGCGTCTACTTCTTCGGCGGGCTCCAAGGACACGGCCGCGGACTGAGCTTCGACCCCGAACTGCTCTACGTCGCCGCCATGTTCCACGATCTCGGCCTCAACGAGGAATTCCGTGGCAGCGGACGCCGCTTCGAGGTGGACAGCGCCGACGAGGCGCGGCGATTCCTGCAGAGCCGCGGTGTGCCGGAGGACAGTGTCCGGCGGGTCTGGACGGCCATCGCGCTCCACACGACGCCGGGAATCCCCGCCCACATGGAGCCCGAGGTCGCCCTGGTGACGGCCGGTGTGGAGTACGACGTCCTGGGCATCGGATACGACGGCATCAGCGAGGCCGACCGCGCGGCGGTCGTCGCGCTCCACCCCCGCCCGGACTTCAAACGGCGCATCCTCGAAGCCTTCACCGAAGGCATCGCGCCCAAGCCCGAGACCACCTTCGGCAATGTGAAGGCCGATGTCCTGGAGCACTACGTCCCCGGGTTCGAACGCGGCGACTTCGTGGACACCATCCTGGATTCCCCCTGGCCCGAATGACGGGTACGGGCCGCTCCGGCCCCGCGGCGGAGCCGGAGCGGGCCCGGTGGAACCGGCCTTCCCCGTCGCTATAGTTGGCCGCTACAGGAAACTGGCTGCGGGGGCGGGACCAGTACGCCACGGGCCGGTCCCGGGCCGGGCACCCACCGCCCGCGCCTTCGCCGCCCACGGAAAGGCCATGCGATGCCGGCCGTCCTCGTCCTGCTGCTCTCCGGAACCTGGCTGCTCTCCGGCGCCCTGGTCACCGGGACCGATCCGCTGATCGTCGCCGTGGGCCGCACCGCCGTGTGCTGCGCGGTGCTCAGCGCCGTCGCCGCCTCCAGCGCGCAGGGCCGGGCCGACCTGCGCCGGGCCGCCGCCCGGCCGGGCACCGTCTGGCTGCTGGGCCTGCTCGGATTCGCCGGGTACGCGGCGGGGACGCTCCTCGCCATCCCGCGTATCGGCACCTCGCTGACCAACCTCGTCGTCGCGCTGATGCCGTGCGCCTCGGTCGCGGTCGGCGCGATGTTCTTCGGTGAACGGTCCGGGCCGCGCAAGGTGACGGGAGCGGTGCTCGCCTGCGCCGCGGCCGTCGGCTACGCGGCGCTCGGCGCGGACGCGGGGGAGGCGGACGGGGTGGGGCTGCTGCTGGTGGCGGCGGCGACCGTGGCCTTCGCCGTGTACGGGTTCCTGTACCGCCGACGGCTTTCGGGGCTGCCGCCGCTCGCCGTACTGCCGGTACTGCTCGCGGCCGCCACTTGTCTGCTGCTGCCGATGGCTCTGCCCGCGCTGATCGCCCACCCGCCGACGCCCGCGGCGATCGGCGGCACCGTGGTACTGGGCGCGGCCGTCTACGCGCCCGCCTACCTCGTACAGCACCGGCTCATCCTGCTCCGCGGGCCCGTCTTCACGGCCGCCGTGCAGTTGGCCGTCCCCTTCACCGTGCGCATGGGGGACTGGGCGCTGGGCACCGCGCCCGCCCCCTCTCCCGCCGAACTGCTGCTCCTCGCGGTGTGCTGCGGGGGCATCGGGCTCGTCACCGTGCAGCCGAGGGCCCGGCTCGCCGCCGCCGGATGAGCGCGGGCCCCGGACCCGGCCGGCTCAGACGCCCGGCGCCGCCCCGGCCGTCGTCGCGCCGACCACCAGCGTGCACGGGTGGTCGTGCACGCCGGGGTCGTCCCGGCCGTCGGCCACCTGGGCCGCGGCGGCGGCACCCAGCCCGGCCAGCCCCATGTCCACGGTGGTGAGATGGCGGGTGCGCCGGCCGCTGATCACGTGCTCCCAGTTGTCCACGCCGACCAGCGCCACGTCGTCCGGGACCCGGCGACCCGACTCCCGCAGGGCCGACTCCGCCCCCAGCGCGATCTGGTCGTTGCCGCAGAACACGGCGTCGAACCGGGTGCCCGAGCCGATCAGACGACGGCAGGCGGCGGCCCCCCAGGTCCGGCTCCAGTCGCCCCGCAGCGTCTTCGCCGCAGGGGCCAGCCCGGCCTCGGCGAGCGAGGCCATCAGCCCCCGCTCGCGTCCCGCCGCGGCGGTGTCGGCCGCGTCGCCCGTGAGATGCGCGATATGCCGTCTGCCCAGCGACAGCAGATGCTCGCCCGCCAGCCGCCCGGCCATGTGGCTGTCGGGGACGTAACAGGAGTCGTCCGGCCGGTCGGTGAGCCCGAACGCGTAGGCGACCGGGACGGAGAAGTCGGCCGTGACGGATCGTAGACGGGTGAGGAGACCGTCACCGAGGACCAGGACCCCGTCGACCCGCCGGGCCAGCAGCCTGCGCACCCCGTCGGCCATCGACTCCGGGTCGAGGCCCGTGTCGTAGAGCAGACAGGCCTGTTCCCGGCTGCCGAGATGGGCGACCGCCCCGACCAGCACCGGTTCGGTGAAGGCCCCCCGGGCGTTCTGCGCGAGCACGCCGATCGTGCGGCTCCGGCCCAACGCGAAGGACTGGGCCAGGGCGTTGGGCCGGAAATCGAGCCTGCGCGCCGCCTCCGCGATGCGTGAGCGCGTCGCGGCCGAGACCCGGCCGCCGCCGTTCAGCGCGCGTGACGCCGTGGAGAGCGACACCCCGGCGACCGCCGCGACATCGCTCAGGGTGACTCTGCCTCGTTCCGACATGACGACAGCCTAGCGTCAGGATGCGCAACTGCTTCCGCGCGTCCGGCGGTTGGGGTTCGGACCCTTGACAGGAACGGCCCCCGGGGCCAGTCTGTGCCGCGTTTGAGCAAGCGGTTGCGCAACAACCGGGGCCCATCGGGCCCGGCCCGCACACGTACTCCGAAGTCACCCCCGCGCAGCACCTCCGCGCCCCGATGATCAGGGAGTTCCACGCCATGCGACATCGCCCACGCAGACGGCCGTCCCGTACGACGGTGGCCTTCTGCACGCTGCTCGGCCTTCTGGCCTTCGGCCCGGCCCCGGCCTCCGCGACCGTCCCGTCCCCGAAGGCCCCTGAGGCCCGGGGCGTCACGACCGGCCCCGCCCGCCACGCCCCCGCGCCGTCCGCCGTCGCCACCGACGACGTACGGATCGAGGTGAGGACCCCCGGCAACCTCTTCGACCCCGGCGTCCGGGCGGTCCTCGGGGTGCTCTCCGCCCGTGACCGCACCGTGCCCTGGAGCGTCCGCGACTACCGGGGCCGGACCGTGCGCACCGGCACGGCCGCGATCGACCCGGTCACCCGTGAAGGCACCGTGGACGCCGGCGAACTTCCCCTCGGCTACTACACCTTGACGGTCCGCGGCACCGCGGCGGACGGTACGCCGGTCGCCCGCAGCGCGGGATTCGCGGTGCAGCACCCCGGCCCCGACCCGAAACACACCACCGACCCCTTCTTCGGAGTCAACCACCACTACCGCTCGGCCCCCGGCGACGCCTGGGACGACAGCACCGGACTCGCCGCCCGCGCCGGGGCCGACACCCTGCGCGTCGACTCCGCCTACTGGAGCACCATCGAGCACCCCAAGGGCGAGTACCAGTGGCCAGAGGCGAGCGAACGCGTCACCGCGGGCTTCGGCGCGCGCGGCCAGGACGGCCTGATGCTGCTGGGCCTCGGCAACTCCGACCACGGCGGCGTCCCGAGCACCGACGAGGCGTACCGGGCGTTCGGGAAGTACGCCGGCCATGTCGCGCAGAAGGCCGACGGCCGGATCGGGGCGCTGGAGGTCTGGAACGAGTACTACGGCGGCTTCTCCAACGGCGTGTGCTCGCAGAGTGCGAAGTGCTACGCGAAGATGCTGGACGCCGCGTACGCCGGGGTCAAGGCAGCCGACCCGAAGGTGGCCGTGGTCGGCGCCTCGTCGTTCAAGGTGCCGCTGGACTGGTTCGAGGAGCTGTTCAGGCTCGGCGGGCTCAAGCACATGGACGCGGTCTCCATCCACCCCTACCGCGCGCCGGGCGCCCCGGAGGGCGTCGCACGCGACATCGAGGGCCTCAGACGGCTGATGCGCACGTACAACCACGGCCGGGAACTCCCCATCTGGATCACCGAGCAGGGCTGGACCTCGGCCGGGCGGGACGGCGTCGGCGTCAGCGAGCAGACCCAGGCGCAGAGCACCGCGCGCGCCCTGCTGGAGGCCAGGGCCGCGGGTGTCGCCCGGTACTACTGGTACGACCTGGTCAACGACGGCAACGGTCCGGACGACGCGGAGCACAACTTCGGCCTGCTGCGCGGCGCGGGCCCGGAGGCCGACGGGCCGAGCCCGAAGCCCGCCTACCTCGCCTACTCCACCGTGGCCCGGGAGCTGACCGGCTCGCGGTTCACCGGCCGCCCGCGCACCGGGGACGACGGCCTCCACGCCTACGGGTTCAGGTCCGGCGCCGCCTCACCCGGGGGCGGCGCGGTGACCACGGCCCTGTGGAGCGGGGACCGCACCAGCAAGCCGGTCCGGGTGCGGAGCCGGAGACCGGTCACCGTGGTGGACATGCTCGGTTCGCAACGGGTCCTGGAGCCGGTGGACGGCTGGGTGTACCTGACGGCCACCGGAGCCCCGGTCTACCTCCGCGCCGCGGTGGACGAGGTGGAGGAGTCCCCGCTGCTGTCGCTGTCCGCGCCGCAGGACGTCGTGGCGGGAGGGGACGTCCCGGTGACGGCGACGCTCGACAACCGTGCCGCGGGCCGCGAGGACGGGGCGAAGGCGCGCCGCCGCACCGCGGTCTTCGAGATCGAGGGCGAGAAGGTCACCGTCTCGGCGGCACCCGGCCGGCGGGGCCGCGCCGTCCTGAGGATCCCCGCCGGGGACGCGCCGGGCAGCCGCGGCCTGTCCGCAGCGGTCACCCTCGACGGGAGGCGGGCCGGTGAGGTCACGGCCGGTACGGAGGTGACGGCGCGACCGGTGTCGGTCGACGTGTCCCCGGAGATGTCGGTACGCGGCGCCGTCCGTACCGACCGGCTGGCGGTGACCGTCACCAACCACTCGCCGGACGTCCCCGTCCGGGTGACGGGGGTCGACTGGTCCTTCGGCGACACCTCCGGAACGATCGGGGGCCGGGACATCGGCGACGGCGGTACCGTCCCCCCGCTCGCCTCCCGCACCTTCCGGGCCACCGTCGAGGGGGCCCGCGCCTACGCGGTCGAGCAGGTCCGGGTGAGTGCCGGGCTCGCGGACGGACGCACCGTGGGTGACAGCGACTCCTTCGGTTTCAGCCCGGTCACCAGGGCCACCCCGCACCTGGTCGACGGCCGGCTCACCGGCCTGGAGAACGTTCCCGAGGTGGACCTCTCCGAGGTCGGCACGTACAGCGGCATCGACTCCTCCGCCGCCGACGGCGACCTGTGGGCGACCTGGGACGACAAGAACCTCTATGTGTCCGCGGTCGTCCGCGAGAAGGACCACCGGACCGCCCGGCAGGTGGCCTGGCTGCCCGCCGGGGACAGCATCGGCATCGGGGTGCAGCCGGGCGGACCGGGGGAGGGTCTGGGGCGTTGGGGCGCCGACTGGTACATGCTGTACGCCGGTGACACCGCCACCGAGGGGCCGGGCGTCTTCGTCGAATCCCTGCCGAAGGACTACCCCGTGGGCCCGGTCCCGGGTGCCGAGGTCCGGGTGGCCCGCGACGACGCGGCCGGGACGACGACCTACCTGGTCGCCGTCCCCTGGAAGCGGATCTCCCCGCTGTCGCCCCGGAACCCCTCGTTCTCGATGACTCTGACGGTCAACAAGAACGACGGCGTGCGGCGCGACAACTACCGCTCGCTCGGTCTGGACGGATGGCAGACCTGGGGCGACGGGCTCAACAACTGGAAGCTGACGCGCTACCAGCGGGTGCGGCTGACCCGCTGACCCCCTCGTCGCCCGTCGCCCCCCCCCGCACAGCATTCGTGACCTCCACCATCGACAGCGAGAGGACGAACCACCATGACCCGTACCTCCACCGACACCGCGCCGGGCTCCGGACGCCCGCCCCGCGACCGGCCGGACCCACGACGGCGCCGCTCCCGCCCCCGCGTTCCGGCGCTCGCGCTCGCGCCGGTCCTGGCGCTGTCCCTGGTCGTGGGTCTTCCCCCGTCCGCCCCCGCCGCGACGCACACCCTCTCCGTCACCTCCCCGAGCCTGGTCTTCCAACGGGGCAGCGGCGCGGTGGAGTTCGGCTCGTCGGCCGCCTCGGTCTCCTGGACGGTCGGTGACGAGCAGGGCACCCGGGTGCGCGGCGGCACCAGTTGGCTGTCCGGCGGGAAGGCCACCATTCCCGTCGCCGACCTCGCCCCCGGCTACTACACCCTCTCGCTGCACGCGGGCTCCGCCACCGATCCGACCGACCTGCGCACCTCGTTCGCCGTCATCGAACCGGTGCCGGACAGTACGGTCGGCCCGGCCTCGCCGTTCGGCGCCGCCGTGCACATCGGCCGTGCGGGCTGGGGACCGGACGTGCTGGACGAGGCGCGGAAGGCAGGCATCGCGCACATCCGCGAGGACGCCTGGTGGGACCGGTTCGAGACCGCGAAGGGCAGCTACACCTTCCCGGCCGCGTTCTCCGCCGAGATGGCGCACGCCCGGGCGCTGGGCCTCACCCCGCTGGTCATCGCGAACGGAGCCAACCGCCTGTACGACAAGGGCCGCACGCCGAGCAGCCCCGAGGGCGTCGCCGCCTTCGGCGCGTTCGCCGGGGCGCTCCTGAAGCACTACGGCCTGAGCGATGTCGAGGTGCTCAACGAGTACAACGCGGGCACCTTCAACAACAGCGCCTGCGGCCGGAGCGCCGCGTGTTACCTGGACGTGCTCAAAGGAGTCGGCAAGGCGGTGAAGGCCGCGGTGCCGGGCGCCTCGGTCGTCGGCCCGGCCACCATAGGCATCGGCAACTGCGTCGGGGCGGACGGCACCAAGTGCTTCGCGCCGGACCTCATCGACCGCGGCGGGCTGAACGAGATGGACGCCTACAGTGTCCACCCCTACCGCTACCCCGGCGGACCGGAATGGCTGGGCGGCCCCGGCGACACCATCGCGGGTCTGCGGGAGCGGATCCGTGCCGCCAACGGGGGCAAGGACAGGCCGATCGTCCTCAGCGAGATGGGCTGGCCCACCGACACGGGTCACGGCACCACCGAGCGCGAGCAGGCCGACAACCTGATCCGGCTCTACGCCGTCGGCCTCGCCAACGGGGTGTCCCGGGTCTACTGGTACGACCTGGTCGACGACGGCCTCGATCCCGCCGACAAGGAACAGAACTTCGGCATGTTCCGGCAGCCCGTGACGGCCACCGCCACGAACCCGGTCGCGGTCACCGCCAACGCCCCGAAACCGGCCGCGGTCGCACAGGCCGTGGTGGCGCGGATGCTCGGCGGCAAGACGTACGCCGGGGACGACGGACCGGCCGCCCCCGCCCATTCCGTCCGCTTCACCGGCGGTGGCGGCACGACCCGTGTGGTGTGGGCGACCACCGCCCGCACCCTCACCATCTCGGCGACCGGCCCGGTCGCACTGGTCGACTCCTGGGGTCGGCGCACCGTCGAACAGCCGGTGAACGGCCGCCTCGCCCTGGAGGCCGGACCGTCCCCGGTGTTCGTCGAGGGCCCCGTCACCGGTGTCGGAGCGGCGACGCCGTAGGACGCCGGCGGAAGGATTCCCGGTGCCGGGGGCGGGACCCGCCGCCGGCACCGGGAATCCGGTACGGCACCGGGCTCAGAAGGTGACGTCCGAGCAGGTGTAGAACGCGTTGCCGGTGTCGGCGATCGTCCAGACGCCCAGGATCAGGTGCTTGCCCGACTTCTGCGGCAGGACCCCGGAGTGGGTCACGGTGGACCCCGGAAGGCGGCCGCCGAAGGGCACGGTCAGGAACGGCTGCGGCTCCAGGTCGGCCCGGGTGAGGGGCTTGGCGGGGTCGTAGCCGTCCTTGGTGATGTAGTAGCGGAAATCGGTCGTGGCGTGCCGGGCCTCGATGCGCCAGCGGAAGGTGTAGCTCTGCCCGCCGGTGACCTGCGTGGCGGGCCAGGCACCGCCGCGCGGGTCGTCGAGCTCCGAGAACCGGCCGTTGCCGCCGGCGCAGATGGTGCCGTCGACCGGGCCGCGGGCGGGGAAGCCCTTCGGACCCTCGACGCTCGGCGGCTCCCACTGGATCTGGCCGCAATTGCGGACGGTGCCGTTGCCGCAGAGCTGCTGACGGCTGACGGGCGCGTCGGTGTAGCCGTGGCCCTGGGCGCTGCCCGTGGTGACGAGCAGGGAGGCCCCGGCGATTCCGAGGCCGAGGAGTAACGAGGTGATCCTTCTGCGCATGCTGCTCTCCTGGGGAGGTGTGGGGGCGCTGCGAGACGAGTGGGGAGGGCGCGCTCCAACCCACTAGGTCTAGACCAACTTCGAGACTAGTCAGGGGGATTGGTCATGTCCATACCAGTAATGCGCCGCTGCGTAACCGGCCGGTAACCGGTCCGGCCGCCCCGATGATGCCGCCGATGCGGTGCTTTGCCGGACAAAACGGGCGTAGGCTGACTGATACGCCTGTGCACCGCGAGTGAGTGACGGAGGCGGCCATGAACGACCCGCACGGCTTCCTCGAATTCCCCCGCCGTCCCGTTCCGGCGCGCCCCGTCGAGGAACGGCTCCGCGACTGGGACGAGGTCTACGCGGGACAGGCGACGCTCCCCCTGATCTCCGAGCAGGCCGGTCGCTGCATGGACTGCGGCATCCCGTTCTGCCACAGCGGCTGCCCGCTGGGGAACCTGATCCCCGAGTGGAACACCTTCGCGAGGCACGCGGACTGGCGGGCGGCCGCCGAGCGGCTGCACGCGACGAACAACTTCCCGGAGTTCACCGGACGGCTCTGCCCGGCCCCCTGCGAGGACGCCTGTGTGCTGACCATCAACGCCGACCCGGTGACCATCAAGAACGTCGAGCAGGCCATCGCCGACCAGAGCTGGGAGCGCGGGTACGCGTCACCGCGTCCGCCCGAGCGGCTCAGCGGGAAGACCGTCGCCGTCGTCGGCTCCGGACCCGCCGGGCTGGCCGCGGCGCAGCAGCTCACGAGAATCGGCCACACCGTCGCCGTCTACGAGCGCGACGACCGCATCGGCGGACTGCTCCGCTACGGCATCCCCGCGTTCAAGATGGCCAAGTGCCACCTGGAGCGCCGCATCGGGCAGATGAGGGCGGAAGGCACCGTATTCCGCACGGGGATGGACATCGGAGGCGCCCTCGACGCAGCCGACCTCGCCGCCCGGCATGACGCGGTCGTCGTCGCGGTCGGCGCGCGGGGGCAGCGGGAACTGCCCGTCCCCGGCCGTGAACTGCGCGGCATCCACCAGGCCATGGACTACTTGACGCTGGCCAACCGGGTCACCGAGGGCGACTTCGAGACACCCGCCGTCACCGCCGAGGGAAAGCGGGTGGTGATCATCGGGGGCGGGGACACCGGTTCGGACTGCATGGGGACGGCGCTGCGCCAAGGAGCCTCCCGCGTCGTGCAGTTGGACATCAACCCGGAGCCGGGCGACACCCGGCGGGACGGCGAGCCCTGGCCCGTGTATCCGAAGGTCTACCGGATCTCCCATGCCCACGAGGAGGCCCGGGGGCGGGAGGGCGCGGACCCGCGGGTCTTCGCCTCGGCCACCCTCCGTTTCGAGGGCGACCCGGCCGGGCGGGTGCGGGCTTTGCACCTGGTGGAGGTGGAGCCCGAGGGCAGGAGGCCGCGTCCGGGGACCGAGCGGGACATCCCGGCCGATCTGGTTCTGCTGGCTCTCGGCTTCCACGGCCCCGAACGGGGCACCGGGCTGATGCGGCAGCTCGGACTCGTGCTGGACGGGCGGGGGAACTTCGCCCGGGACGACGGGTTCGGGGCCCGGACGGGGGAGCCGTGCGGACCCTCGGCGCGGACCCGGACGGACGGGATCTTCGTCGCCGGTGACGCGGGGCGCGGTCAGTCCCTCGTGGTGTGGGCCATCGCGGAGGGGCGGTCGGCCGCCGCCGCGACGGACCGCTACCTGAGCGGCTCCACGGTCCTGCCGGCCCCGATCGCACCGAGGGACCGGCCCCTGGTGGCCTGAGTACGCGTCCGTACCGCATCGGCCCGGGAGGGCGTTCGAAGGGAATCGAAAAGGATTTCCGGTATTACTAGTAATTCATATTCATGGTGAACCGGATGGCTCGGAAGGCCCCACAATTCCCGCCAGGCCCGCGGCGGAGTCGCACTACGAGGCTTGAATTCGACGGTTGGGTCCGTCGATCGGGGAAAAATAAGAAGGGCGGGCCACGGCGACGGCACTCGGGTCCGCGGGGTCCATCAGACGGCCCGTTTCACACTCCAGCCCACATTCTCCGCGCGCGACAGGCACGAACGGTGCGCCGGTCGCGTGTGTCCGCAGACAGTATTCAGTTCCTCCTTCACGGTCCGTGCACCCTTCTGTGCACCGCTCCGTGCTGGTTCCTTCGTAAAGGTGCTGTGAGTGGAAAGTTGTGAACCGCTGCCCGGCGGTGATCCGGAGGTGGATTCCGGTCGGGCCCGGGGGGAGAGCGCGCAGAGATCCGCGCGCGCCGTTCTGTGTGTCACGGCCTACCCGTTCCTGCTGGCGAGCACGGTTTCGGTGGCCGCCGTGGCGTTGTGCCTCGACTGGAATCCCGACCGGGTGAGTCCGCTCTTCCTGCTCGGCGTCATTTCCTATCTGACCGCGCTCGAACGCCTGATCCCGCACCGGCGGTCCTGGCACCCGAATGCCGGTGAATGGCGTTGGTACGGCGTCTACTTCCTGCTGACGATGGTGGCCAGCGCCTTCGCGCAGTACGTGGTTTCCGCGGTCGTCTCCGTGCTGTCGCCGCACGAACCGGCGCTCAACCTCTGGGCGGAGATGCCGGCCGCGCTGCTGACGGGTTCCCTGGCCAGTTATCTGGTGCACCGGCTCGGTCACACCAACGCGTTGCTGTGGCGAGTGCACGGAGTGCACCATGTGCCGGAAAAGGTGAACGTCGCCAACAACGGCGTCAATCACGTCCTCGACATCGTTCTCGCGCAGGGAACCGTTCAACTGGCCCTGTCGCTGGTCGGTTTCTCGCGTGACTCGGTGTTCGTCGTGGGCCTCTTCGTCGCCGCCCAGGGATATTTCGTCCACGCCAACATCGACGTGCGCATCGGCCGGTTCAACCATGTGCTCGCCAGCCCCGAACAGCACCGTCTGCACCACAGCACCGATCTGTCCGAGGCCGGCCACTACGGCTCGGACCTGTCGATCTGGGACCACTTCTTCGGCAGTTACACCTGGCGGCCCGGCCGCGAACCGGTCGCGGTCGGTCTCGGTGACCCCGCGTCCTTCCCCCGCACCGGGGAGATCGTTTCCAGCCTTCTTCACCCCTTGCGCCGTGCGAAGGGGCCCGGGACCGGTTCTGCCTGAACTGCCCTTTCCATGCCGTGCCGCGGCGCCACGATCTAGGAGTACAGCCTTGCCCGACGTGAACAGTGCCTCTGTGAGCGACAAAGTAGCGATCATCGGCATGGGGTGCCGACTGCCCGGCGGTGCGTCGGACCATCGCACGTACTGGCAGAATCTCATGGAGGGCAAGGACTGCATCACACCGACACCGGCCGATCGCTACGACGTCGGCAGTCTGGGCAGCAGAGACAAGGAGAAACCCGGACGCCTGATCGGCGGCCGCGGCGGATACATCGACGGTTTCGACGAGTTCGACCCCGCCTTCTTCGGCATCAGCCCGCGCGAGGCCGACCACATGGACCCGCAGCAGCGCAAACTGCTCGAAGTCGCCTGGGAGGCACTGGAGGACGGCGGACAGCGGCCCGCGGAGCTCGCGGGCAGCAACACCGCGGTCTTCGTCGGCGCGTTCACGCTGGACTACAAGATCCTGCAATTCTCCGACCTGGGCTTCTCGTCGCTCGCCTCCCACACCGCCACCGGCACGATGATGACGATGGTCTCGAACCGTCTCTCGTACTGCTTCGACTTCCGCGGACCGAGCCTCTCGATCGACACCGCGTGCAGTTCCTCCCTGGTGGCGGTGCACCTCGCCTGCCAGAGCCTCCAGAACCGGGAGACCGACCTCGCGCTGGCCGGCGGTGTACTGCTGCACATGGCGCCGCAGTACACCATCGCCGAGACCAAGGGTGGATTCCTCTCGCCCGACGGCCGTTCGCGCGCCTTCGACGCCTCGGCCAACGGCTACGTACGGGCCGAGGGCGTCGGCCTGGTCGCGCTCAAGCGGCTGGACGACGCCCTGCGCGACGGCGACCCCATCCACGCGGTGATCCTCGGCGCGGGGGTCAACCAGGACGGCCGCACCAACGGCATCACCGTCCCCAACGCGGACGCCCAGGTCTCCCTCATCCGACGCGTCTGCGGCGAAGCCGGCATCACGCCCGGCGACCTCCAGTACGTGGAGGCGCACGGCACCTCCACCCCTGTCGGCGACCCGATCGAGGCGAACGCGCTGAGCCGGGCGCTCTCCGTGGGCCGCCGGCCGGACGCGCCCTGCTACGTGGGCTCCGTCAAGACCAACATCGGGCACACCGAAGCGGCCGCGGGCATCGCCGGACTGATCAAGACCGTGCTCTGCCTCGAACACCGCCTCATCCCGCCCCACATCAACCTGGAACAGCTCAACGCCGCCATCGACCAGGACACCGCCCCGTACCGCATCCCCACCGAGCCGACCGCATGGCCCGACCACGAGGGGCCCGCACGGGCCGGGGTGAACTCGTTCGGATTCGGCGGCACCAACGCGCACATCGTGCTGGAGCAGGCACCGCCCAGAAAGGACCCACCGGCCGCCCCCGCCGAACGGGCCTGGAACCTCCTCCCGTTGACCGCCCGCACCCCCGAGGCGCTGCCGGAGCTGGCGGCCGGCATCCGCCGCGAACTGGCCGGGGCCGACGGCCCCGGGGTGTCGCTGCCCGACCTCGGCCACACACTGGCCCACCGCCGCCAGCACCTGGAGTCCCGGCTCTCCGTCGTCTACTCCTCACGGTCCGGACTGGACGAGGCGCTCGCCGCCTTCCTGCGCGACGAACCGCACCCCGGAGTCGTCCAGGGCAGACAGCTCGAACCCGGACAACGCGGCCTGGTCTGGGTCTTCACCGGCATGGGCCCGCAGTGGTGGGGGATGGGCCGTCAGCTGCTGGAGGGCGACGAGGTGTTCCGGGAGGCGGTCACCCGCTGCGACCGGGCCATCCGCGCCATCGCGGGCTGGTCCCTGATCGAGGAGATGCGGGCCGACGAGGCCGGGTCGCGCATGGACGAGACCTGGCTCGCCCAGCCGGCCAACTTCGCCGTCCAGGTCGGCCTCGCGGCGATGTGGCGCCACTACGGCGTGCGGCCCGACGCCGTGGTCGGCCACAGCACCGGGGAGATCGCCGCCTTCTACGAGGCGGGGGTCTACACCCTGGAGGACGCGGTGAAGGTGGTGGTGCACCGCAGCCGCCTCCAGCAGAAGCTGACCGGCACCGGCACCATGCTCGCCGTGAGCCTGACCGAGGAGGAGGCACAGTCCCGGGTGGCCGCGTTCGGGGACCGGATCTCCGTCGCCGCGGTCAACAGCCCCTCCGCGGTCACCCTGGCCGGGGACCGCGACGCCCTGGCCGAGCTGGCGGAGAGCCTCCACGCCGAGCAGGTCTTCGCCAAGTTCCTCGCCGTGCAGGTGCCTTACCACAGCGCGGGCATGGAGGCGATCAAGGAGGAGCTGCTCACCTCACTGGCCGGGCTCGATCCCCGGCCGGCCACGGTCCCCCTCCACCTGACCGGGCAGGACGGCACGGCGCACGGCAGCGAGCTGGACGCGGACTACTGGTGGCGGAACGTCCGCGACCGGGTCCGGTTCCGCTCGGCCGTCGACCGGCTCGCCGACGACGGGTACGGGCTCTTCCTGGAGATCGGTCCGCACCCGGTCCTGGGCCACTCCATCCGGGAATGCCTCGAAGGCCGCGAGACCCCCGTCCGGACCCTCCCGTCGATCCGCCGCCAGGAGAACGAACCCGAGCGCTTCGCCGCCTCGCTGGCGGAACTGCACAACCTCGGCGTCCCCGTCGACTGGGGCACCCTGCACCCGGCGGGCAGACCGGTGGCCCTGCCCCGCTACCCGTGGCGGCGCGACCGCCACTGGACGGAGCCCGCGTCCGTCGCCCAGGTGCGTCTCGGCCGCACCGACCACCCGCTGCTGGGCCGCCGTACCGACGACACCGAGCCGACCTGGCACGCCACGCTGGACACCGAACGGCTGCCCTACCTCGACGACCACCGCATCCAGTCCACGGTGGTCTTCCCGGCCGCGGGCTACCTGGAGATGGCCACGCAGGCCGTCCGCACCCTCACCGGCGGCACCCATGTGGTGCTGACCGACATCGAATTCCGCAAGGCACTCTTCCTGCCCGAGGGCGAGGACCGGGCGGTACGCCTGACCCTCTCCTCGCAGAACGCCGCGTTCACCATCGCCTCGGCCGGACAGGACGAGGGCAGCCGCGCGGTGCACGCGAACGGCGTGGTGCGCTCGGGGCAGCCCCGCCCGGCCGGGCCGCCCACCGACGTCGAAGCCCTCCGGGCGGGCACCCGGCGGCGGCTGGACGCCGAGGACTGCTACGCGGCCCTCGCCGCCCTCGGCTACCACTACGGGCCCGCGTTCCGGGCCATCGAAGAGGTGTGGATCGGCACCGGAGAGGTCCTCGCCCGCCTCCGGCCGCCCTCGGCGATCGGCGACGACGCGGCCGGACACCACATCCACCCCGTACTGCTCGACGCCTGCTTCCAGTCGCTGCTGGCGACCCAGCTGCCCGACACCGGAGCGGACGCCCGGGGCGCGGGCGAACCGGAACCGCAGGGATCCGGGATCCGGCTGCCCCTGTCGATCGAGGAGCTGTGCCTCGCCCCGGTGGGGGACCGGCCCATCTGGGTCCACGCGACGGTGACCCGCGGCGGCACCGACGAACTCGTCGGGGACATGGCCGTCTACGGGGACGGCGGAGAGCCCCTCGGCGGCATCCACGGCTTCCGCGCGGCCGACGTGGAGAAGGCGTCCACGGCGGTCGGCCTCGGCACGATCGACTCCTGGCTGGCCGAGACCGCGTGGATCGACGCGCCGTCCGCCACCCAGGAGGACGGGACAGGCCCCGACAGCCCCGCGGCCACCGGCGGTGACTGGCTGGTGTTCGCGGACCGCCAGGGCGTCGGCGACGCCCTGAGCGCCCTGCTCTCCGAGCGCGGCGAACGCTGCCGCCTGGTGCGCCCCGGCGACACCTACCGAAGAAGCCGCGAAGGCGGCGAGTTCACCGTCGACCCGGAGTCCGACGCGGACCTGGAGCGGCTCTTCACCGACCTGGACGAGGACGGTGCCGGGGGACCCGTCGGCACCGTCGTGCACCTGTGGAACCTCGGGCTGCCCCACCTCGCCGACGCCACGCCGCAGGACCTCGTACGGCACAGCGGCACCGGCGCCTACTCGCTGATCGCGCTCGCCCGGACGCTGCTCCGCCGCGAGGCGGCCGGCCGGCTGCACATCGTGACCCGCGGCGCGCAGCACACCGGCCCCGACGACACGGTCGAGCCACTGGGAGCGCCCGCCTGGGGAGTCGGCCGGGTGCTCCGGCACCAGGAACTGCTCTCCCACCCCGGCAAGCTGATCGACCTGGCCCCCGGCGCGCCGAGCGGCGAGGAGTGCCGGGACGAGGCCCGCGCGCTGCTGCGCGAACTGCTGACCGACGACGAGGAGGAGATCGCGCTGCGCGGCGGGGCCCGCCTCACCAGCCGGATCCGGCAGGCCGAGCAGCTGACCCACCCCCTCCCGCTGAGCCTGCGCACCGATGCGAACTACCTGGTCACCGGCGCCTTCGGCGCACTCGGCCGGCTGCTCTGCCGCACGCTCGTCCGACGCGGGGCGCGCAGCCTGATCCTGGTCGGACGCACCGCGCTGCCCGAGCGCTCCACCTGGCGGGACCTGGACCCCGACACCGCCGAGGGCCGTGCCACCGCCTACGTCAAGGAGCTGGAGGCGCTCGGGGCGAGAGTGGTCCTGGCGCCGCTCGACATCACCGACGAGGCCGCGCTCACCTCCTGGCTGGAGACGCACCGGAGCACCGACCCGCTGCCCGTGCGCGGTGTGTTCCATCTCGCCGGACAGGTCCGCGACACCCTCGTCGAGGACATGGACCGCCGTACGTTCGCGGACGCCCACGATCCCAAGGCCGTCGGCGCGTATCTGCTGCACCGCCACCTCCGGGACGAACCGCTGGACCACTTCGTCCTCTTCGCCTCGATCGCCTCGCTGCTCACCACGGCGGGCCAGACCAACTACGCCGCCGGGAACGCCTTCCTGGACGCACTGGCCCAGCACCGCCGGGCACACGGACTGCCGGGGCTGAGCGTGGACTGGGGCCCGTGGGCCACCGGCATGATCGAGGAGCTGGGACTCGTCGACCACTACCTCCACCACCGGGGGATGAGCTCACTCGCACCGGACGTCGGCATGGCCGTGCTGGAACGCGTCATCGGCCAGGACCGTGCCCAGCTGCTCGTCGCCACCGTCGTCGACTGGCCGGTGTTCCTGGCCTGGTACGCCTCGCCGCCCGCACTGGTGACGGAGCTGGCCGCGGCGGCACCCGCCGGAACGCCCACCGGCCCGGGGGAGGGCGTCCTGGACGTCTTCCGCCACGCGGACCAGGCCGAACGCCTGTCCCTGGTGACCGGGCGGTTCATCGCGCTGACCGCCTCCGTGCTGCGGACCGGCCCCGAGCGGATCGATCCACACGCGGGGCTCAACGCGCTGGGACTCGACTCGCTCCTGGCGATGGAGCTGCGCGCCCGGATCAGCTCCGAGCTGGGCGTCGCCCCGCCCGTGGTGGCGCTGCTGAGCGGCACTCCCGTGGTCGAGCTGATCACCCAGCTCCACGACGCGCTGGAGGAACTGGTCGCCCATGAGGCCGCGGGCGCCGACGCCGCGGCGGTCGAGGTGTTCGAGGACGAACTCCGCCATCCGCTGACGCAGAACCAGAAGGCCCTGTGGTTCCTCAGGCAGCTCAACCCCGAGGGCTACGCGTACAACATCGGCGGCGCGGTCGAGGTCCGGGTCGCACTCGACCCGGAGCTCATGTTCGAGGCCGTGCGCTGCCTGGTGGCACGCCACCCCGCGCTGCGGACCAACTTCCTCACGGTGGACGGCGTCCCGATGCAGCAGGTGTCGCCCGAGGCCGTCGCCGACGTCGCCCTGTTCGACGTGCGCGACCAGGAGTGGGAGGACATCCACCGCACGATCGTCGCCGAGTACCGCAAGCCCTACGACCTGGAACACGACCCGCTGTTCCGCTTCCGCCTCTTCAAGCGCGCCGACGACCGCTGGGTGATCATGAAGGCGGTGCACCACATCGTCTCCGACGCGATCTCGACGTTCACCTTCATCGAGGAGCTCCTGGCGGTGTACGAGGGGCTGCGCCAGGGCCACGCGCCCTCACTGCCCCCGGTCACCGCCCGCTATCTGGACTTCCTCAACGCACAGAACCGCTTCCTCGCCGGACCCGCCGCGTCCCGCATGCTCGACTACTGGCGCTCGCACCTGCCGGCCGAGGTCCCGACCCTGGAACTGCCTGTCGACAAGCCCCGGCCCGCCGTGCAGACGCACAACGGCGCCTCCGAGTTCTTCGTCCTTGACACCGAACTCACCTCCCGGGTGCACGCCCTGGCCCGTGAGCACGACGTGACGCCGTTCATGGTGCTGCTGAGCGCCTACTACCTGCTGCTCCAGCGCTACTCGGGCCAGGACCAGGTCGTCGTGGGCAGCCCGGTGACCGGCCGTACCGAGCAGGACTTCGCCTCCGTCTACGGGTACTTCGTCAACCCGCTCCCGCTGCACGCGGACCTCTCCGGCGACCCCTCGGTCGCCCGGCTGCTGCAACAGGTCCGTACCACCGTGCTGGGCGGTCTGGACAACCAGGAGTACCCGTTCGTCCTGCTGGTCGACGAGCTGGGGCTCCAGCACGACCCCAGCCGCTCCGCGGTGTTCCAGGCCATGTTCATCCTGCTCACCCACAAGGTCGCCACCGAGAAGTACGGCTACCGGCTCCAGTACATCGAACTCCCCGAGGAAGAGGGGCAGTTCGATGTGACACTCTCGGTCTACGAGGACGAGGCGGAGGGCCGTTTCCACTGCGTCCTCAAATACAACACGGACCTGTTCCTGCCGGAGACCGTGCGGCGGATGGCATCGCACTACACCGCGCTGCTCGACAGCATGACCCGCGCCCCGGCCGACCGGCCCGCCTCCCGGCTGGAGATGCTGGACGCCCAGGAGCGCGAACGGCTGGTCGGCGAGTGGAGCGGCGCCGGGCGCACCGCACTGCCCGCCGGAACGGGCGAGGACGGGGCGGAGGCGTTCCGTCCGGTGCACCGGCTGATCAGTGAGCAGGCCGCCCGTCGCCCGGACGCCGTGGCCGTCACGGTCCCGGCGCTCCACGAGCCCGCCCACCGGATGACGTACGCGGAACTGGACCGCAGGTCGGAGGAGTCGGCCCGGCACCTGCGCGCACTCGGGGTCGGTGCGGGGTCGGTGGTGGCGCTCTGCCTGGAGAAGTCACCGGACCTCGTCGTCGCACTGCTCGCGGTACTCAAGGCGGGCGGCGCCTACCTCCCGATCCCGGCCGACCACCCGGCCGACCGGGTCGCGCACACGGTGCGGACCGCCGGAGCCACCCTCGTCGTCGCCGAGGACGACGCCTGCCGCGAGCGGCTGGCCGGGCTGCCGGAGCGGACGCTGACCCTGCGGGAACTGCGCGGGGCCGTGCCCGCGACGGACGACCCGGGCGAGGCCGGCGACGGCGCCGCGGAGGCCGGTCCGGACTCGACCGCGTACATCATCCACACCTCCGGCTCGACCGGTCTCCCCAAGGCCGTGCGGGTCAGCCACCGCAACCTGGCCTCGGCCTACGGCGCCTGGCTCCAGGAGTACCGGCTGGACCGTGACGTCCGGGTGCACCTCCAGATGGCCGCCCCCTCGTTCGACGTGTTCACCGGGGACGTGGTGCGCGCGCTCTGCTCGGGCGGCAGCCTGGTGCTGGCCGACCGCGATCTGCTCTTCGACACCGAGCGGCTGTACACCACGATGCGCCAGGAGCGGGTCGACTGCGCGGAGTTCGTGCCCGCCGTCGTACGCGGTCTCATGGACCACTGCGAACGGCGCGGCCACCGGCTGGACTTCATGCGCCTGCTGGTCGTCGGCTCCGACGTCTGGAAGGCGGGGGAGTACCGGAGGCTGCACGAGCTGTGCGGACCGGGCACCCGTCTGATCAACTCCTACGGGGTCACCGAGGCGACCATCGACAGCGCCTGCTTCGAAGGACCCCTCGACGACCTGGAACCCGGACGGACGGTGCCGATCGGGCGGCCCCTGAGCAACAGCACGCTCCATGTGCTCGACCGGCACGGCGAACCGGTGCCACCCGGTGTGCCCGGCGAGCTGTGGATCGGCGGCGACGGCGTGGCACTCGGCTACGCGGGCGACCCCGAGCTGACGGACCGGCGCTTCGTGACCCGGACCCTGAGCCGGGCACCGGGCGCGCTCCCCGTACGCCTCTACCGCAGCGGCGACGCGGCGCGCTGGGACGCGGAGGGCCGGGTCCATCTGCTGGGCCGGGCCGACAGCCAGATCAAGCTCCGGGGCCACCGGATCGAGCTCGGCGACATCGAGGCCCACCTCGCCCAGTGGCCCGAGCTGGCTCGCGCCGTCGTCACGGTGCGCCCCGACGCCGGGGGCGAGGAGGTGCTCTGCGCCTACTGCGTACCGGCCGAGGGAGCGGCGCTGGACCGGCGCGCGCTGCGCCGGCACCTCGCGGACCGGCTGCCCGGGTACATGGTCCCCGCGCACTTCGTCACCGTGCCGGAACTGCCCCTGACCGCCAACGGCAAGGTCGACCCCACCGCCCTCCCGGTGCCCCGGTTCGACGCGGACGACGAGCCCGAGGAGAAGCCGAGCACACCGTTCGAAGTGAGCATGGCCCGGCACTGGAAGGAACTCCTCGGCCTGGAACGGGTCGGCCTGACCCACGAGTTCTTCGAGGTCGGCGGCAGCTCCATCAAACTGATCGAGCTGATCCACCGGCTCCGCAAGGAGTACGGCGTCGGCATCCCCGTCAGCCTGCTGTACCGGGTGACGACACTGCACGGAATGGCCGCCACGCTGGAGCGCCTCGCCACCGGATCGGTCTCCGACGACCTGCCCTGCCTCAGCTTCAACAGCGACCGGGAGCGGACCGTGTTCTGCTTCCCACCGGCCGGCGGCCACGGACTCGTCTACCGGCAGTTCGCCGCCACCCTGCCCGAGTACCGGCTCATCGCGTTCAACTACGTGCCCGGCGCGGACAAGGTGGCCCGGTACGCCGACCTCGTCGAGTCGCACCGGCCCGACGGCAGGTGCCTGCTGCTCGGCTACTCGCTCGGCGGCAACCTCGCCTTCGAGGTGGCCAAGGAGCTCGAAGGCCGGGGACGGGACGTCGCCCATGTGATCGTGCTGGACTCGCACCGCATCCTCGAACCGTATGTGCCCGGCCCCGAGCACATCGAGTTCTTCGAGGCGGAGCTGGCCGAGCACCTGCGCAAGCACACCGGATCGGACGCCGTCGCCCGCGAGACCCTGGACCACGCCGCGGAGTACCTGGCCTTCTGCGGCCGCACCCCGAACCTCGGGACGGTCTCCGCGACCGTCAGCGTCATCACCGACGAGGACAAGACGGCGCTGTACGCCGCGGACGCGCGCGGCACCTGGCACGGCAGCTCGACCGTCGCGACGGCCGTGCTCTGCGGCTCCGGGATCCACGCCGACATGCTCGACCCCAAGCACGCGGCACGCAACGCCGAGCTGGTGCGCGGCATCCTCCAGGAGGGCGGCGCCGGTGTCCGGTGAGACGGAGGACGAGTGGAGTTCCCCCGACGGCGCGGGCGACGGCGGCCCCCGGGTCATCGTGATCGGCGCGGGCGTCGCGGGAATGTCCACCGGGTGCTACGCGCAGATGAACGGGATGCGCTCCCGCATCTTCGAGAAGCACGTACTGCCCGGCGGCTGCTGCACGGCCTGGTCGCGCGAAGGCTATGTCTTCGACTACTGCATCGAGTGGCTGATCGGAACCGCCGAGGGCAACGAGGCCCACCAGGTCTGGCGAGAGCTGGGCGCGCTCGACGGCAAGACCATCACCAACTTCGAGATGTTCAACCGGGTCGTCGACGAGACCGGCCGCTCCGTGACCTTCTACAACGACCCGGACCGGCTGGAACGCCATCTGCTCGACCTCTCGCCCGCCGACGCCCGGCTGATCCGGACCTTCTGCCGGGACCTGCGCCGGTTCGTCGACATCGAGCTGTACCCCTTCCTGACGGCCCCCGCCCTGCGGACCGTACGGGAGAGAGCGGCGCTCCTGCGCACCGTCCTGCCCGCCTTCCGGCTGTTCTGGCGCACGGCCTCGACACCCATGCACGCGTTCGCCGACCGGTTCCAGGACCCGTTGCTCCGCAGGGCGTTCCGCAACATCTTCTTCCAGGACCCGGAGGGCTTCCCGCTCCTGCCGTACCTGTTCAACATGGCCGGCGCCCATCACCTCAACGCCGGTTTCCCCCAGGGCGGTTCACTGGGCCTGGCCCGGTCGATCGAGGAACGGTACACCTCGCTGGGCGGCCGGATCAGCTACCGGGCACGCGTCGAACGGATCCTGGTCGAGGACGGGCGGGCCATCGGGATCGAACTGCGCGACGGCAAGCGGTACTACGCCGACCACGTGGTCTCCGCCTGCGACGGCCACACTACGATCCACGGACTCCTGCAGGGCCGGTTCACCGGCCCCCGGATCGACAAGCTCTACGACGAACTGCTGCACCGCCCCGGCGCGCTCTTCCCCGCGGTGGTCTCCGCCTTCGTCGGGGTCCGGGGAGACCCGGACCCGGGCCCCGACCGGGCCCACAGCACCACCTATCTGCTCCCGCCCGAGGACGCCGCACGGCTGCCCGGCGCGCTCCAGAGCAGTGTGGTGGTCCAGCTCCGTTCCGACTACTCGGACGGATTCGCCCCACCCGGAAGGTCCGTCATCCACTGCACCTACTTCAGCGACTTCGCGTACTGGAAGGCGCTGCGCGCCGCCGACCGCAAGGACTACCGCGCGAAGAAGGGCCAAGTCGCCGCCTTCGTCCGGGAGTTCCTGGAACGCCGGATGCCGGGCATCGGTGAGCGCATCGAGCTCGTCGACGTCGCGTCCCCGGCGACGACCCGGCGCTACACCGGCAACCACGACGGATCCATCCTGGCCTGGAAGGCGTTCTCCGAGGCCGACGACATCGCGGCCAAGCTGGTCGGCAAGGACCGCATGCGGCTGCCCGGCCTGAGCGGCTTCTCGATGGCCGGGCAATGGGTCGGGATGGGCGGCCTGATCCGCGCCGCGTCCACCGGACGCTTCGTCGTCCAGTACCTCTGCGACGAGCTGGGACGCGGATTCACGGCGTCGGAGAGCCGGGGCACCGAGCCCTGGCACCCCGGGAAGCTGGGCCGGCTGCCCCAGCTCGACAAATGGTCCATGCGTGGTGACGTCCGCACATGAACACCGAGGAGAACAGGTCCATGCCGCGTTCCGGAAGAGAGTCGATGATCATCATCGGCGCTGGGCTGGGAGGGCTTTCCACCGGCTGCTACGCCCGGATGAACGGCTACCGGACCCATGTCCTGGAGATGCACGAACTGCCCGGCGGCTGCTGCACGGCCTGGGACCGCGGTGACTTCCGGCTGGATCCCTGCGTCAGCTGGCTCCTGGGCAGCGGCCCCGGGAACGAGATGCACCAGATCTGGCTGGAGCTGGGCGCGCTCCAGGGCAAGGAGATGCGGCACTTCGATGTGTTCAACGTGGTGCGCGGCACCTGCGGCCGGTCGGTCTACTTCTACTCCGACCCCGACCGGCTCCAGGCCCACCTCATGGAGATCTCGCCCGCCGACGCCGCGCTGATCAAGAACTTCTGCGGGCAACTGCGCGCCTTCCGCAAATGCCTCGCCGTCTATCCGTTCCTCAAGCCGGTCGGGCTGATGCCGACGAGGGAGCGCTGGCGCATGCTGGCCTCCTTCGTCCCGTACTTCAACGTCGTGCGCAAATCCATCGGCGTCCTCATGACCGACTACTCGGCACGGTTCAAGGACCCCCTGCTGCGCGAGGCGTTCAACTTCATCCTCTACGAGAAGCACCCGGCCTTCCCCGTACTGCCGTTCCACTTCCAGCTCGCCTCGCACGCCAACCTCTCCGCGGGCGTCCCCGAAGGAGGATCCCTCGGACTGGCCGAGTCCATCGAGCGGCGCTACCGCTCGCTCGGCGGCGACATCACCTACAACGCCAAGGCCGAGGAGATCCTGGTCGAGGACGACCGCGCGGTCGGGGTGCGGCTCAGCGACGGGCGCGAACTGCGCGCCGACATCATCGTCTCGGCCTGCGACGGACGCACCACGACGATGGACCTGCTGAAGGGCCGCTACCTCAACGAGGAGTACCGCCGCCTCTACACCCGCACCATCGAACAGCCCGGCATGGTCTTTCCCGGATACTTCACGCTCTTCCTCGGCCTGCGCCGCGAATTCCCCGACGCCGACCCCTGCACCACCTATCTGCTCGACGAGAAGGAAGCGGCCGGGCTGACCGGCATGCGGCACCCCAGCATCAACGTCCAGTTCCGCAACAGGCACTACCCCGAGCTCTCCCCGCCCGGGACAAGCGTCGCGTACGTCACCTACTTCTGCGACATCGCCCCCTGGCGCGCCCTGGACGAAGGCCCGGAACAGGCGACCCGGACCCGCGGCGGCCAGGAACTGCACACCCTTCCGGTACGCCACGGCCGCGGCTACTACGCGGCCAAGCGCCGGGCCCGCGAGACCCTTGTCGCGTTCCTGGAGCGGCAGCACCCCGGCATCGCCGACGCGATCGCCGTCCGCGACGTCTCCAGCCCGCTCACCCAGGTCCGCTACACGGGCAACTACGACGGCACGGTGCTCGGCTGGCAGCCCTTCGTGGAGAGCGGGGAAACGCTGGAGAAGCTCATCAAGAAGCACGGCCCCGGCCTGCCCGGACTGCGCGACTTCTACCAGTCCGGGGTCTGGGCCACCACGGGCGGTCTGATCCGCGCGGCGGCGGCCGGCCGGCATGTGATGCAGTTCGTCTGCCGCGACGACGGCCGCCCCTTCACCGCGTCCGTGGACGAGAGCGGGCCGCTCCCCACCCACCGGGTCATCGAGGTCGGGCCCCGGCCGGTGCCACGTCCCGTCGCGGAGGGCCGCCCGGCCCTCGTCGAGAGGAAGGGAACGGCATGAGGGCCAGGAAATGGGTGGTGCGCGAGCACATCGAAGGCGTCCCCGACGTCGAGCGGGTCTACGGAGAGGTCGAGGAGGACCTCGACACCGAACTGGCCCCGGACGAGATGCTGCTGAGGACGCGGTACGTGTCGGTGGACCCCTACCTCCAGGGCATCGCGCTGGACACCCCGCTCGGCGCGCACATGGGGGCCGACTCGATCATGGAAGTGCTGGAGGCGGGGCCGCACGCGGCCCACCGGCCCGGTGACCTCCTCCAGGGGTTCGGCGGCTGGCGCACCCACCTCGTCAGCAACGGCGCGGCCACCCCCTGGTGGACCGGGACGTTCCCCATGGTCTTCCCGGCCTTCCGCCGACTGGACCCCGCCTGGTACGACGACGCGCTGCCGCTCCCCACCGCGCTGAGCGCCATGGGCGGCCCCGGCATGACCGCCTGGGGCACCCTGACGAAGTTCATGTCGGTCCGGCCGGGGGACACCATGGTGATCAGCGGTGCCTCCGGTTCCGTCGGCTCGCTGGTCGGCCAGCTCGCCAAGCTCGCGGGCGCCCGGGTGGTGGGCACCACGTCGACGACGGAGAAGGCCGACTACCTCGACGAGCTGGGGTTCGACGCGGTCATCGTCTACCGCCACGGCGACAACCGCGAGGCCGTGCGGGACGCCCTCCTGTGGGCGGCGCCGGACGGCGTCGACAAGTACTTCGACAATCTGGGCGGCACCGTCACCGACGCCGTGTTCTCCATGCTCAACGTCGACAGCCAGGTGGCCGTCTGCTGGCAGTGGGCCACCCAGGTGGGCCGCGACGTCACGGGACCGAGGCTGCTGCCGCAGATCATGTTCCCCCGCGCACACGTCCGGGGCATCTTCTCGCTGGAGTGGTTCACCGAGGAGAACTGGCGCGCCCTCCACGACGAGCTCGGCGGCCTGATCCGACGGGGCGAGGTCCGCTGCGGGCACACCCTCCACCACGGCTTCGAGAACATTCCCGACGCCTACCGCAGCCTCTACCAGGGCACCGCGGGAAGCCGGGGCAAGGTCCTGGTCGAACTCTGACCCCGGCCCCGCTCCGGCCCCCGCCCGTCCAGCAGTCCACCGTATCCGCGCAAGCCAGGAGGCCCTGTGTCCTGCCCCGCCGACGCCCATGTCCGCCCCGGTCCGTCGATGCCCCCGCTCCACCGTCTGTCGTTCGACTCACCCGGACCGCCCCGGCTCGTCGAGCTGCCCGACGGGACACGGGCCTGGCAGGTGAGCCGCTACGCCGACGTCCGCAAGGTCCTGACCGACAGCAGGTTCGGACGCGCCGGGCTCCACACCCCCGACGCCCCGTCGCTGCCGGGCGAATCCGGCCTGGTGAGCAGCCTCGACCTGATCTTCAACCAGGACGGAGAGGACCATCTCCGGCTGCGCCGCACCATGCGGCGCGCCTTCACGCCGCGCGCCGTCGCCCGCTGGCGGCCCTGGATCGCGACCATCGTCGAACAGTGCCTGGACGAGTTCGTGGACAGCGCACGCCCGGCCGATCTGGTGGCCGGCTTCACCCTGCCGCTGCCGGTCGCGGTGGTCAGCAGGCTGATGGGCCTCGACGCCGCGGCCCGGGAGCGGCTGCGCCACTGGAGCCAGTACGCCTTCTCCGACGGTTCGCACCCCGAGGAGGAAATGGCCTCCGCGCTGGCGGAGTTCGCCGCGTTCGGCGCGGAGCTGCTGGCCGAGCGGAGGCGCGCGCCGGGCGACGACCTGACCAGTGTGCTGGTCACGGCGGCCGACGAGGAGGGGGGCGTGCCGGAGAGCCAACTCGTCGACCTGGTCTGCGGGCTGGTGGTGGGCGGCCATGACAGCACCATGACGATGCTCGGCAACGCGCTGCTCTACCTGCTCGGTGAACGGCCGGAGGTCTGGCCCCGCCTCGGGGCGGACGAGGAGGCCGCCGGGACGCTCGCCGAGCGCCTGCTCCATCTGATTCCGCTCGGCGACGACCGGGGGACCGCGCGCCATACCGCCGTCGACACGGAGGTCGGTGGTGTGGTGATCCCGGCGGGTTCGGTGGTGCTCGCCGAGTGCGGCACGGCCAACCGTGACCCCGAGGTGTTTCCGCCGGGGCCGTTCGAGGACCTCTTCGCACCGCTGGCCGCGCCCACCCTGTCGTTCGGCGCGGGGGCGCACTACTGCCTGGGCGCCTGGCTGGCCCGGCTCGAACTCCAGCTCGCCCTGCACCGGCTGGCCGCGCGGCTGCCCGGACTGAGCCTGGCAGAGCCCGCCGACGCGGTCGAATGGCACCTGGGCACCACCTCCCGCAGCCCGCGGCGGATCGCCGTCAGCTGGTAGTGGACCCGGTGCGCGAGGGCGGGCGTCAGGCGGGCCTCGGCCAGTCCTGGGCGTCCGCCCACGCACCGTAGGAAGTCCATGGAACGGTGGGGAACTGTTCGCGCAACGCCGACAGATCCACCTGGTAGCCGGTGCGCACGAAGAAGTTGTACATGGCGAACATGTCGGGGTCGGCGGTGCGCAGCTCCTCCAGCGACGACTGGCGGAACTCGACCGTGCCGCCCGCGGCCCGCCCGATCTCCGCGGCCATCCGGAGCGGCGTGGGATCGTCGCCCGCCACCTCGACCCGCCGTCCGATCCAGCGGTCCGGGTCGGCGACGACCGCGGCCACGACCCGGCCCAGATCCCGCCGGGCCACCTGCTGGAGCGGGGTGTCCCCGGGAATCGGCATGGTGAGGATGCCCGCGGCCACCTCGTCCAGGCCGCTCAGCGCGTTGTCGTAGAAATAGGTCGGCGCCACCACCGTCGCGGGCAGCCCCGAGGCCGCCAGCAGTTCCTCGGTCCTGGCCTTGGTCTCGAAGTGCGGGACACCGGTGTCACGGTCCGCGCCGGCCACGGAGGCCATCACCAGATGCGGCAGGGCGGCGTCCGAGGCCGCGCGTACGATCGCCTCGCCCTGGGCGACCTCGGCGTCCAGGCCGTCCTGGAAGGGGGTGGTCACGGCGAACGCGGCCGTCGTGCCCCGGAACGCTTCGGCGAGCGAGACCGCGTCGAACAGGTCCCCCGGCACGACCTCCGCCCCGGCCGCCGCCAGCGACCGGGCACGGCCGCCACCGGGATCGCGCACCACCGCCCGCACCGGATGTCCGGCTTCCAGCAGGGCGGCGACGACCGCGCCCCCCTGCCCGCCGGTCGCGCCGAGTACCGCGATGGACATGAGACCTCCCTGACCGAGCGACATGGGTCCATGCTGACCAGACCGGGCCGGAGCCGCCACCGGGAGGCGGGAACCCGGCCACCGGAGCCGGACCGTACGCGGACGGGCCGTCGGCGCGCCGTTCGGTCAAGGCGCTCGGATCCGGGAGGAAGCCGCCCGAGGGTCCTGGTCCTGGGGCAGCCTGCGCGCGGCGTACGCGCCCGCGCCCGCCGCCAGCAGTACCACGCAGCCCGTGAAGATCAGCCCGGCCGGGCGCAGTCCCAGCAGGACGGCCAGGGCGCCGACCCCGACCACCGGTACGGAGATGCCGGCGTAGGCGACGACGAAGAACGCCGAGATGGTGCCGCCGCGGTGCTGCGCCGGGGCCGCGGCGCTGATCAGGGTGAGCGCCGCGCGGAAGGCGAGCCCCTGGCCGGTGCCGCCGCACAGGGCTCCCACGACGAGCAGCGGCAGGGACTCGACGGCCAGCGACGAGGCCACCAGCAGCAGACCGGTGACGAGGACGGCGCAGCCGACCGGGAGCGCGCGGCGTGCGCCGATCCGCCGGGTCAGGGACTGCCCGGCGGTTGAGGCGAGGAACACGGAGAAGACCACGGCACCCGCGACGGCCAGGTTGTGGACCCCCAGCGTCTTCGCGGCGAAGCTCGGGGCCACGGCGGTGAACAGACCGAGCAGGGCGAATCCGGCGAAGGCCGCCAGCGAGGCGGGCAGGAAGACCGTCTTCACCTCGGGCGGAACGGTCAGGCCCTGCGGCTTCAGGGGCGGCAGACGCTGGGGATCGACGACGGTCTCGGGGAGGAGCCAGGTGATCTGGCAGGCCGCCGCCACCAGTCCCAGATGGACCCAGAACGGGAGCGTCAGCGGCCAGGGGGTGTACTGCGCGAGGATCCCGGAGAGCAGCGGCCCGCAGCCCAGGCCACCCATGTTCGCCGCGGTCGCGGCGAACCCCGCGCGTGCCCGGTGCCCCGGACTCGCCAGCTCGATCACGGCCGCCGTCGCCGCGCCGCTCAGCAGCCCGGCCGCGCAGCCGGACAGCATCCGTCCCGCGAAGAGCAGCGGCAGCCCGCCTTCCAGCAGGAAGCACACCGCGCTTGCCGCCGACAGCGCCAGGGCGCACAGGAGGACGGGGCGACGGCCGACCCGGTCGGAGTAGTTGCCCGCCACCACCAGCACCGTGATGACCGCGATCGCGTAGACGGCGAAGACCACGGTCACCATCAGCTCGGAGAACCCGATCCGCTGCTGGTAGAGCCCGTACAGCGGGGTGGGCAACGTCGTCCCGGCCATTCCGATGGCGAACACGGAGGCGGCCGCCAGATAGCCGGGGCGCCGCATTCCGCGTGCTTTCGATGTGCAGTCGCGAACGTTCACACACATCACCTCGCGGCCGGGCGCCCCGGCGTGGCCGGGTCCGGGAAGGTCAGCCCCAGAGATCGTGCGTCACGACCCGCTCCGTGTGCGCGGGGCTGCCGTCGGTGTAGACGAGGTGGAGCTGGGTGAACCGCTGCTGTTCGGGATGGGCCTGCCAGGTCTCCGGGTGGTCCAGCCGCACGACGACCGGGTAGGAGTGGAACGTACCGGCCGCGCAGTAGGGCTGACAGTCGTTCACCGCGTCGAGCGCCGTGCCCACCGCCGAGGCCGGACCCCAGTGGGACCAGTGGATGTCGACGAGCCGGTTGTTGCCGTCCCCGCAGGCGAGCAGGAAGTCGCCGGGGCGGACCTGCGGCTGTGAGGAGCAGTCCACGGCCACCGCGTGGGCCGACGGGCTGGATTGCGCGGATGCGGTCACGGACGCGGGTGCTGATCCGGCGGCGGACGCCGATAGGGGGCTCACCGCTGCGAACGCCGCGGCGGCGCCCAGCATGAACGCTGTCCTGAGCTTGCTCTTCTGCATGTCGGCTCCTCGGCTGCCTCATGTCGAGCCCACGCCGCCCCGGGCAGTCGTCGGGCGTGGCGCCCTTCTTCCAGCCGTCGTTCCTGCATCGACAATATGGCCACACCCAGTGATACACCACCCGTACGGGTGAGAACAGTGCAAAAATGGTGCGAAAGGTATTCGAGTCATCATCCGGCGCCTCCGGCCGGAGTCCGAAGGCCCGGTACGCCTCTCCGGGAGGCGCCGGCGGCTCCGGCGCGCGTCACCGGCCGGGAGCGCGTTCCGGTCCCTCCGGTGTCCGGGCGGCGCCGCCCGCGTGTCGTGCGGCCGATTCCCGCTCCGCGCGCGTGGGGCCGTCGTACGCGGGCGGAGCGGGAATCGGCCGTCCCGCTCGAACAAGGTCACCCGAAGTCCGCGGCGCTCCGGGGACAGGGCCGCGGCCGGGCCGCCCGGCCCTCCGTCGACGATCGCAATCCGGGTCGACGCGGCCCCCTCCGTACCATGTTGCGGACCCACCGCATTCCAGGGCCGGGCGTGGCGGGGTCAGTCCCGTTCGATCAGCCGACGGGCCGCCGACAGCGCCGTGCGCAGCGCGCCCGCCCGGTCGGCTCCGCGCTGGCCGAGGACGACCCGGGTGCTCAACCCGTCCAGCAGGGCCAGGAGTTCGGAGGCGCGCTCCGCGGTGTCGAGGCCGGCGGCGAAGCGGCCCTGTCGCACGCCCGCGGCGAGGAGCGCTTCGAGGTCGTCCTGCCAGCCGCGGTCGATCTCGGCCTGGGCCTGTCGCAGCGGCTCGTTCGACGCCGTGCGCGCCCACAGTTCGATCCACAGTGTCCAGCGCGGATCGCGCGGCCCGCGGGGGAGGTACAGCTCCAGGAAGAGGGCGAGTTTCCGTTCGGCGCCGGACCGGCCGGCCAGCAGCTCCCGTCGCTCCTCGGCGAGCGTGTTCTCGCTCCAGCCCAGCACCTCCAGGAGCAGCCGGTCCTTGCTGCCGAAGTAGTAGAGGATGTGGCCGCCGCTGGTGCCGAGCCGCTTGGCCAGTGCCGACATGGTGAGTGCCGCCAGGCCGTCCTCGGCGATGGCCGTCATCGCCTCCTCCAGCATGCGTTCCCGGGCCAGGTGCCCGTCGCGCCGTCGCGCCGTCGCTGCCACGCCACCCCTCCGCTCCCGATGGATCCGGTGACGACCTTAGCCGCCGATTTCGGCGGAGCTCTTGACGGGCCCCCGTTCCCACACCTTGAATGCCGTTCTAACTTCTAGAACGGCATTCAAAGTACTGTTCCGGGCTCCCGGGGCACGCACGGATGAGGGGCAGGCCGCATGACGCAGCAGGAGACGACCGCGAGGGCGCCCGGCGGGACCATGGCCACCGACCAGGTCTTCCAGGTCGAGACCCACGGCATCGACCCGATCCCCGACGCGGACCGCCACGGCGGAGCGAAGGACCTGTTCTGGCTCTGGTTCGGCTCCAACCTCACCTTCACCTACGTCATCAACGGCGCCCTGGCCGTCGCCTTCGGGCTGTCGTTCTGGCAGGCGACCGGGGTCGTCGTCCTCGGCGGGCTGGCGTTCTTCGCCATCAGCGCCGCCGGACTGAGCGGTGTCCGCACCGGCACCGCCACCCTGGTGATCTCCCGGGCCCCCTTCGGCACACGCGGCAACTGGCCCGCCGGGATGCTCAACTGGGTGGTCAGCATCGGCTACACGATCCTCAACACCGTCGTCGGCACACTCGCCCTGGAAGCCTTCCTCACCGACCTCGGCTGGGCCTCCGGCCGCACCGGGCGGGCCCTCGCCCTGCTCGTCACCCTCGCGCTGACCTTCGTCGTCGCCCTCTGGGGCCATGCCACCGTCCAGTTCGCCGAACGCTGGATCTCGTACGTCCTCGCCGTCGGATTCGCCGTGCTCCTGGTGTTCCTGCTGCCGGGCGCCGACACGGGCGGTGCGGCGGCCCACCCCGGCGCGTCCGGGTGGAGCCTGGCCTTCGTCGTGATGCTGGCCGGGCCGTTCTCCTACGTGCCGATGCCCGCCGACTACACGCGCTACCTGCCGAGGACGACCTCGATGCGCGCACTCACCTGGTACGGAGCCCTCGGCGGCTTCGTCTCCTCGGTGGCCCTGGGCGTGGCCGGGGTGGCCGCCGCCACGCAGACGGACATGACCGACGCGGTGGCGGGGACCGAGAAGCTGCTGCCGGGATGGTTCCAGCCGCTCTTCCTCGCCCTCGTCCTCGGCGGCTCGGTCACCAACTCGATCGTCACCCTCTACTCGTCGAGCCTGAACCTCCAGGTGCTCGGCGTCCCCTGGAGCCGTTCCAAGGCCATCGTCATCAGCGCGGCCGTCACCGCCGCCGGCTCCCTGTGCGCGCTCTTCCTCACCGACTTCACCAGCTCCCTGCTGTCCTTCCTCTCCCTGCTCATCATCGTGTTCGCGCCCTGGGGCGGTGTGTTCCTCGCGGACATGCTGATGCGCCGCTGCCGCTACGACGCACCGGCCCTGCACGCCGGGCCGGGCGGCGCCTACTGGTACCGGTCCGGCTACCACCCGGCCGGTATGACCGCCCTGCTCGTCGGGATGGTCTTCGCCGGGCTCACCTGCGACTCCGAACTGTGGACCGGCCCGCTGGTCGCCCCGCTGGGCGGCGCCGACCTGACCCTGCTCGGCTCCGTCGTCTCGGGGCTCGTCTACTGGCTGCTCGCCCGGCGGACCGTCGTACCGCACACCGGCCCGTCCTGACCGGACACCACCGGGGCGGCGACGTACCGCCCCGACCCACCGCACCACCGACCCACCGCACCACCGCACCACCGACCGACCGCACCACCGCACCACAAGGAGTCACCTCGGATGGCCAGCCCCGCCCGCCCCGCCCAGCTCGTCCTGCGCAACGCCCGTATCCACACCGTCGACCCGGCACTGCCCGAGGCGCAGGCCATGGCGGTGGCCGACGGCCGCATCGCCTGGCTCGGCCCCGACGAGGGCGCCGGGGAGTGGACGGGGCCGGACACCCGGGTGATCGACGCCGGGGGCAAGCTCGTGCTCCCCGGATTCATCGACGCCCACAACCACGTACGGCTCGGCTCGGACGACGCCTGCGTCCAGCTCTCCGGCGCCCGTACCCTCGACGAGGTCCACGCCCGCATCCGCGCCTGGCACACGGCCAACCCCGACGCCGAGTGGATCGAGGCGGAGGCCTTCGACTACTCGGCCGTCCCGGACGGCCGGATGCCCACCGCCGACGACCTCGACCCGGCCACGGGCGACGTCCCGGCCTTCGTGCTGAGCTACGACGTGCACACCGCCTGGGTGAACACCGCGGGCCTGCGCCGCCTCGGCATCGACCGCGACCACACCGACCTGCCGTTCGGCGAGGCCGCCACCGACCCGGCCACGGGTGAACCCACCGGTTTCATCAAGGACTTCGCGGTCAAGGGCCTCTCCCGCGACGGCCACCGGGCCCTGCGGGAGCTGGGCCTCCCGTGGGCCTCGCCGGACCGGCAGTACGGGCGGCTCGCCAAGTCCCTGGACGACGCCATCGGCTTCGGCATCACCACCGTGGTCGAACCCCAGAACTCGCTCGACGACCTTCCCCTCTTCGGGCGCGCACGTGCCGAGGGGCGGCTCAAGTCCCGTATCGTCGCGGCCCTCTTCCACCCGCGCGGCACCACGGACGCCGACCTCGACGACTTCGCCGCCGCGGCCCGGAGCCACGACGACGACCGGATCCGGGTCGGCCCGCTCAAGCTCTACATCGACGACGTCGTGGAACCGCGGACCGCGGCGCTCCTGGAGCCCTACGCGGGCTGCCGCCACCACCGGGGCGACACCTTCTACCCGCCCGAGGAGTTCGCCGAACTGCTGACCAAGCTGGACGCCCGCGGCTTCCAGTGCTTCGTCCACGCGACCGGCGACCGCGGCATCCGTACCGTCCTGGACGCCGTGGAACGGGCCCGCGAGGCCAACGGGCCGAGGGACGCCCGCCACCAGATCGTCCACGTGGAATGCCTCGACCCCGACGACATCCCGCGCTTCGCCGCCCTGGGAGTGGTCGCCTGCATGCAGCCGCGCCACAGCGCCCCGGAGGTCGCCGGCCCCGGCAAGGACTGGGCGCGGAACGTGGGGGCCGAGCGCTGGCACAAGGCCTGGCCGCTGCGCAGCCTGCACGAGGCCGGGGCCGTGCTCGCGCTCTCCAGCGACTGGAACGTGGCCGAGATGGACCCCATGGTCGGCATACACACCGCCGTCACCCGGCGCCCGCTGGACGGCGGCGCGCCCTGGATGCCCCAGGAGACGATCAGCGTGGAGACCGCCGTACACGGCTACACGATGGGTTCGGCGTACGCCAACTTCCTGGAGGACGAGCGGGGTTCGCTCACCGTCGGCAAGGCCGCCGACTTCGTGGTCCTCTCCCGCGACATCCTGCGGGCCGCACCCGAGGACATCCCCGGCACCGTCGCGGAGACCGTCGTCGTCGCAGGTGTCGTCGAGCACACCGCGTGATCACGGCCCGAAGGCCCCCCGGGGCGCGACCCGTCGTCGCGTCCGGGAGGCCTTCGGGCTTCCTGGTGTCCACGGTGCTCGACGGGGCGGTCGCGGCCGCCCCGCCCGTCAGGCGGCCCGGATCTCGTAGACCGCGAAGTTGCCCCACTTGAGGTGGGCGTCGCGGACCGTCAGACGCAGGCGCTCGGTCGTGACCCGCTGCGGCAGCGTGATCGTGCGCTGCTCGACGGTGGAGGTGTTGCCGGACCAGGTCAGTTGCTGCCCGGTCGCCTGCGTCACCCACGACGAGCCGTTCCAGGTCTGCACGTCGAGCTGCTTGACCCCCTGTCCGGTGGCGAAGGCGGTGTACAGGGTGACGGAGCCGATGCTGGTGGGCTGCCGGTAGTCGATGTCGATGGTGCCGGGGAAGGTGATGCCGGTGGCCACGCTGCTCCACGCGGTCGAGGTGTCACCGTCGGCCATCCGGTAGGCGTGGCTGTTGCCGAGCGTGGGGTACGACGTGGTGACGACCGGACGGTACGGCGCCCCGGTGAACTGGTGGAAGCCCCGGTCAGGAGCGGTCGCCGGGACGGGGTTGCCGAAGTAGTCCTCGCCGCCCTGCGCCACCGCCGCGCCGCGCCCCCTCGCGGGGGAGTCGGCCCGCAGCTGGAAACCCGCCGGGTCGGTGCCGATGGAGACCGGCTTCGGGTCCGCCTTGATCGCGTTGATGTCGCCGGAGGGGGCGACCGGTGCGGCGGTGCCCCAGTACAGGTTGGAGTCGTAGACGGTGCCGTTGGCGGTGTCGTAACCGGCGGTGGTGCGGTTGTAGAAGATGTTGTTGCGGATCTCGATGCCGCTCGCGTTGTTGTAGATGTGCACGATCTTGCCGAGCGGATAGTCGCCGGCCCCGGCGTAGGGCGGGTGCACGGTGACGACACGGCCGCTCGCGTAGACCGTGTTGTTGTGGATGCGGGTGCCCGACGTCTCGGTGGAGAGGCTGAAGACCTCGTACCCGTCGTCCTTGCTCAGGTTGTACCGGACCACGGTGTCCTTGGTCGGTGCCCCGTTGAAGGAGACGGTGATGAAGAACCCGCCGTCGTTGTCGTGGCTGTAGTTGTACTGGACGACGCTGTGGTTGTTGTCGGCGTCCGCGTCGAATCCGTGACCGTCGGTGCCCGGCCCGTTGAAGCCGGTGCCCGACACCTCGTTGCGCTGGACGAGCAGGTCGTCGTTGCCCTGCCACCAGATGGCGACATTGCCGCCCTTGGTGTTGAGCCGGCCGCTGGCGGCCTTGTGGACCCGGTTGCCCTCGACGACGGCGCCCTTGGTGTGCATGGGCGTGATGCCGCCGGCCGTCACGTCATGGACGTAGTTGTCGCGGATCCTGACGCCGGTGCTGGGCGTCCAGGTCACGACCTCGCTGTCGGGGATGCCGGTCTCCACCGGGTACAGGCTCGTCATGCCGTTGCGCCGCGACCAGGTGGACCAGGTGATGATGCCGTACGAACGGACCCTGCTGACCTCGTTCTTCTCCACCACCAGGTCGTCGAAGTACGTGGGTGTCTGGTTGCCGCGGATGGAGACCAGCAGCCCGGCCGAACTGACGGTGCTGCCGCCGGGGCCGTCGATGTCATGGATGTTCAGATTGCGCAGGGTGACGTTGGACAGCTTGCCCGCGTCCTTGGCGAAGAGGTTCACACCGGAGCGGGGCGTGGTGCTGTCGCTCCAGTTGGTCACCTCCAGGCCGTCGAGGGTGAAGTCGTGGACGTTGTTGAGCCTGACCGCCACATCGGTCGTGCCGCCGCCCTCGATCAACGGCTTGGCGCCGCCGCCGTACGAGCCGACGAACGCCGGGGCGCCCGGCGCCCCCGCCCCCTGGACGTCGAGCCGGCCCTTCCACCGCTGGCCGGACTTGAACAGCAGCCGGTCACCGGGGCCCAGCGTCAACCGGCTCGCCCTGTCCAGGGACTTCCAGGCGGCCGCCGTATCGCGGCCCGACGCCGCGTCGTCGCCGGATTCGGCGTCGACGTAGTACGTGGTGCCCGTCGCGCGGACGGGGGGCCGGTCCGGGGCCGCCGCCTGGGCGGGCCCCGCCGCCACCGCGGTGAGCGGCAGGGCGAGGGCCGCCAGGAGCGCCCCTGCGAGATGTCTCCTCGGGGTGGGGGAGGTTCTTGGGGTACGTGTGGTGCGCAAGGTGGGCACGTCTCGGTCCTTCCGGGTCGATTGCCGGTCTCTGTCGCGCGTTACTTACCGATCCCCGCAGTCATGCCCTCGACGATGCGGCGGCCCAGCCAGAGGTAGAGCACGATCATGGGATAGACCAGGATCACGATTCCGGCGAACAGGGCGCCCCAGTCGGAGCTGTACTGCATGGAGCCATAGAGGCTGAGGAGGGCCGCGGGAAGCGTGCGCTCCTCAGGTGTGGGGGTGATCAACAGGGCGAGCAGCGTCTCGTTCCACAGGCCGATGACATTGAGGATCAGTACGGTCATCACGCCCGGCTTGGCCACCGGCAGCACGACCTGGACGAAGGCGCGCAGCGGACCCGCGCCGTCCAGCTCGGCCGCCTCCTCGATCTCGTGGGGCAGCGAGCGCATGTAGCCGGTGAGCACGAACACGGCGAACGGCAGCGACAGCACCACCTGGAAGACCAGGAGCGTGATGCGGTTGTCCCACCAGCCGGTCACCCAGTCGATCATGAAGGTGGAGACGGACAGCTTGATCACGATGATGGGGATCACGATCGTCTGCACCGGGATGCTCAGCCCCATCGCGAAGTACCCGGTGAGCCGCCCGGCCGCCCGCCGGTCGGAGCGGGCCAGCACGTACGCGGCGGGCGCCGACAGCGCGACGATCAACAGGGAGCCGACCACGGTCAGTACGGTGCTGTTGAGCGCGGCCGCGGAGAAGCCGGCCGCCTTCCACGCCGCCGAGTAGTTGCCCCACTCGACGGTGTCCGGCAGCGCGAACGGCGACAGCCAGACCTGTCCGGAGTCCTTGAGCGACTGGAGACCCACCCAGGCCACCAGCGCGAGGTTGAAGACGACCCAGGCCCAGAGCGCGACGGTCGTCGCACGCGGCACCAGGATGTCGCCGAACAGGCGCCTCATGACAGCTCCACACGTTCGCGGCGGGTGACACGCCGGGTCAGTACGATCAGGACCGTCGTCACGATCAGGATGACGACGCCCATGGCGGCGCCCGAACCCAGCTCGGGCACCCCGCCACCGGCCACCGAGGCGTACTGCTGCACCGCCACCGTGCGGGCCTGGACCGGCGGGCTGGCCGGAGTGCCGGCCGTGGTGAAGGCGATCACGATCTCGAACACCTTCAGGCTGTTGACCACCCACAGCACGGCCGACACCGCGAACACGTCCCAGGTCAGCGGCAGGGTGATGTGCCGGAACTGCTCCCACTTGGTGGCGCCGACCAGCTTGGCGTCCTCGTAGAGGTAGGGCGGGATGGAGTCGGCGGCCGACATCATCAGCGCCACGTAGAAGCCCGTGCTCGACCAGACGAGCCCGGCGACGATGCACTTGAAGACCATGTCCGGGCCCAGCCACGGCCGTCCCTCGATGCCGACCCAGCCCAGGATCGTGTTGACCGCGCCGTCCGGATTGAGGAGGAAGCCGATGGCGACCCCCACCGCGATCACCGAGATGATCATCGGCAGGAAGATCACGGACCGGATGAAGGCCCGGCCCTTGACCTGCCGCAGCACCATCATGGACAGGAAGGTGAAGGCGAAGACCAGCGCCCCGCCCCCGAAGGCCAGCACGAAGGTGTTGACGAAGGCGGTGCGGAACGCCTCGCTGCGCGTCAGCTCCAGGTAGTTGCCCAGGCCGTTCCACGTCATGGCGGAGCCCGGCCCCGCCCATTTGTTGAAGCTGACCCAGAAGCCGAACAACGACGGCACGACGAAGAGCGCGGAGTAGGCGATCAGTGCGGGCAGCAGGAAGGGCCAGAAGGCGCGTTCGCGCGCCGGCCGCAGGCGTCCGCCCCTCCGGCCCGCCTTGCCCGCGACGGGCGGCGTCGCCGTCGCGGGCGGGGTGAGTGTTGCGGTTCCCATGGCTCAGCCCTTGCCGGCGAGGTAGTCGGTGGCCTTCTTCTTGCCGTTCTTCACGAAGGTCGCGGCATCGATCTTGCCGGAGAGCAACTCGTCGTCCAGGGGCAGGAAGACGTTGTTCCACCAGTTCTTGTCGGCGGCCATGTCGTCGTAGGTGCGATGGGTGTACTTGGCCTCGGCGACGTCCTTCTGCACCCCCGCCAGGTAACCGGGCGCGGGCACGTCCGGGCGCGCGGGGATGTTGTGCGCGGTGTCGGAGATCTTCGCCTCGTACTTCTTCTGCAGGGCGAAGGCGAGGAACTTCTTGGCCCCCTCGACGTTGTGGCCCTTGGCGTTGACGCCCCAGCCGAGCGTGCCGACCTCCACGGAGTTCTTGCCGCCGGCCGGAAGCTGGAACGAGGCGACCTCGGTGCCCTTGGCCAGCTTCGCGCCGGTCTCGGCGGCCAGCCAGGTGCCGTTGAGGTTCAGGTCGTACGTGCCCTGGGCCCAGGCGTCCTGCGCGGCGGGGTACTTGGTGGCCATGAAGTCCTTCTGGAAGTAGCCGCCGTCGGCCAGCTGCTCCACCTTCTCGGCCGCCGCGAGGACGGCCGGCCTGTCCCAGGCGGCCGGGTCCTTGCCCAGGGCGCTGAGGCTGCCCGCGCCCTCGGAGCGGACCAGGGCCGAGTAGAACCAGTACGCGTTGTAGAAGTTGACCGTGCCGTCCTGGCCCAGCGGGGTGCGGCCGTCCTTCTTCGCCTCGTCGAGGTAGGCGATGAACTCGTCCCACGTCCTGGGGGCGAGGTCCGGGTGCTTGGACGCGTCGTACCAGACCGCGGTGGAGATCACGGTGTGGGCGATGAAGCGCACGTGGCCGTCGTCGGTCGACGCCTTCCGCACGGACTCCGGCAGCACGTCCCGCACCTTCTTGCCCTCGCCCGGCACCTCCATGTCCAGGACGTCGTCGAGCGGCGCGGCGAGCTTCTGGGCGACGAAGGCGCCGACGCTGTCGGTGGAGGTGTCGAAGAGGTCCGGGCCCTGGCCCGCGGTCATCTCGGTGGGGAGGGTGTCGGTGCCCTTGCGGCCCACGAACTTCAGGTCGACCTCGGTGCCGGTCGCCTTGGTGAAGTCGTCGGCTATCGACCGGATGAGCTTGCCCTGGGGTTCGTCGGCGCCCCAGGAGGAGGTGTAGACGACCGCCTCGTCCGAGGCGGCCGAGCCGTTCTTCTTGCCGCAGGCGCCTACGCTCAGTGCGAGAGCTCCGACGGTGAGCATGGCTGTCAACTTACGCACGGGAGTGTGCCTTTCGTGAGGGTGACTGGTGGGCGCGGGATTCCGCGGGCGTGGTGCGACGGCCGGGGATCAGCCCGGCAGGAGGGTGACGACGGTGCCGGTGCGGCGGGCGCGCTCGGCCGCCCAGACGACCCGGTGCGTGGCCAGGCTCTCGGCGCCGTCCGTGAGCACCAGCGAGGGGTCGTCCTTGCCGATGGCGTCGACGAAGGCGTCGAACAGGGCCGCGTCACCGCCGCCGTGCCCGGTCGCCGCCGTGGGATCGCCGTTGGCACCGGTGTCGATCTCGGTGACCTCGTCGGTGACGAAGTCGTGCACGCGCAGGACGACCCCGTCGCCGTCGATGGAGCCCCGGGTACCGAAGATCCGGGTCTTGCGGTGCTCCAGCGCCGCGAACGCGGTCACCGTGCAGGTGGCCGAGGTGCCGTCGGCGAACTCCATGGTCACCACCTGCGTGTCGACCACGTCGTTGTCGCAGGTGTACGCGCACCGGCCGTACGGGCCCTCGGCCAGCGCCGCGAGCACGCCCTCCTCGGTGTGGTCGGCCGTGACCGCGGAGAGCGGCCAGAACTCCTTGTCCGCGTCCCCCAGGCAGTCGAGGTAGATGCGCTTGGCGGAGTAGGGGCAGGTGGATTCCACCGGGCACTCCACGCACCGGTCCGCCGCGCCCTCGGGCCGGTTCCCGGCCCGGAAGTGCACCAGGTTGCCGAACGAGGACACCCGCTCGGGCAGCGCGCCCTTGACGTGGGCGATCCAGTCCAGGTCGTGGCAGGCCTTGGTCATCAGCAGCGGACCCGAGCCCTCCTGACTGCGCCAGTTGCCCCGTACGAACGAATGGGCCTGGTGCCACCAGCCGACCTGCTCCAGGTGCTGGATGTTCATCACCTCGCCGATGCGTCCCTCGGCGATGAGCTCCCTGAGCCTGATGGTGTAGGGGGTGTAGCGCATGACGTGGCAGACGGCCAGCAGGACGCCGTTGCGGTCGGCGGCCGCGGAGATGGCGACGGCCTCCTCCTCGCTCTGCGCCATCGGCTTCTCCAGGAGCAGGTGGTAGCCGAGGTCTGCCGCCCGCACCGCGGGTTCCGTGTGCATGCTGTCCTGCGTCGAGACCACCACGGCGTCGGCCAGCCGGTCCCGGGCGAGCAGATCCCGCCAGTCGGCGAAGACGTTCTCGGCCGGAACGCCGTGCGCGGCCGCCATGCCACGCCGGCGCTCCGGATCCGGCTCGGCCACGGCCACCACACGCGCCAGGCCGGTCTCCAGAGCACGCCGCGCATAGCTCATACCGCGCAGCCCCGCCCCGATGATGGCGAGAGTGACCACAAATACCCCCTCGGACTTGCCACTTACTAATGCAACCTGTTTTTATTTCTCGGGTACAGAGCCTGTCAAGGGAGTGACGGTGACAATTTCCGGAGGAGACACCTCACGGCTGCGGCGCATCAACCTGGTCACGACACTTCGCGCCCTGCGCGGTCAGGGCCCGCTCAGCCTCACCGAGGTCACCAAGCGCACAGGTCTGTCCCGCCCCACGGTGGAGAGCCTGACCGAGGAACTGCTCGGCTCGGGATGGCTGAAGGAACTGCCGCCGCAATCCGGCCACATGGGCCGCCCCGCCAGGCTGTTCAGCTTCCACTCGACCGGTGACTACGTGCTCGGGATCGACATCGGCTCGTACAGCATCCGGGCGGCCGTGGCCGATCTCGACGGCACCGTCGTGGCCTCGCGCACCGAAGGCGTGAGCGCGGAGGCGGGGCGAGCCGTCCGGCTGGCCGCCGTGCGCGCGACGGCCGCGGGCGCGCTGGAGTCCGCGGCGGTCACCCGCGCCCAGCTCGCCGCCGTCTGCGTCGGCACCACGGGCGTGGTGAGCCACGACGGCCTGGTCAAACGCTGTGTGGGCCTGCCGGAATGGGACGGTCTGGACCTCGCGGGCGAGATGGCCGTCGACTTCGACTGCCCGGTGCTGGTGGAGAACGACTGCAATCTCGCCGCGCTCACCGAGGGCTGGATCGGCGAGGCCCGGGGCGTGGACGACGTGGCCTTCGTCCTGTCAGGAGTCCGCACCGGGGCCGGACTCCTGATCGGCGGCCGGGTGCACCGGGGGCGCGGCGGGGCGGCCGGCGAGATCGGCGCCCTGCCCCTGGTGGGCTGGCAGCGGGCCACCTCGCATCTGACCGGATATCCGAAGATGCCGCCGGACATCCTGCCCCAGGAGGCCGCCGAGTACGTGTTCGCCCGCGCCCGCACCGGTGAACCGGCGGCCCGCTGGGCCGTCGAACAGTACGCGCACGACCTGGCCGAGGGCATCGCCGCCCTGGTCCTGGCCCTGGACCCGGAACTCGTCGTGATCGGCGGCGGGGTCTCGCGTTCGGGCGATGTGCTGCTGGAGCCGCTGCGGCGGCATCTCGACCCGCTGTGTCTGGAGCCCCCGGCGCTGGCGGTCTCCTCCCTCTCCGACCAGGCCGTGGTGCTGGGCGCCGTACGGCTCGCCCTCGACCACGTGGACGCGCGGCTCTACGACGTCGACATGGTGCTGCCCGAACCCTCGTCCTGACCACGCCGGCCGGATCCACCGCCCGCAACCGTCGTCCCGGCCACGGCGCGTTCCGGCCCCGCCTTTACCAAAGTCTCTGCATATGTAGGGCGGGTGTCCTCGCGGCACGGGCCCGTCGAAAGGTACGGCAGAAATGACGACCCCCATGCTGGTGCCCCGGCCCGTCACGGCACGGTCCGCACCGGGAGAGTTCCCCCTCGACGCGAACACCACGATCACCGCCCCCGCCGCCCTGGCCGGCCCGGCCGCCCGGCTCCAGTCGGCGCTGCGCCCCGCGACGGGACTGCCCCTGCCGGTCACCGCGGAGGGAACGGGGCCGGGCATCGCGCTGACCCTCCGTCCGGAACTCGGGGCCGAGGCATACCGCCTGGAGTCCGGTCCGGCCGGCGTCCGCATCGAGGGCGGGGACGCCGACGGGGTCCGCCACGGCTGCCAGGCGCTGCTGCAACTGCTGCCGCCCCGGGTCTACCGCGGCGCCCGGATCACCGACGAGCGGTGGGCGGTGCCGGGAGCGGTCGTCGAGGACGCGCCGCGCTTCCGCTGGCGCGGCGTCATGCTGGACGTGGCCAGGCACTTCCTGCCCAAGCGGGAGGTGCTGCGCTTCATCGAGCTGATGGCGGTGCACCGCCTCAACACCCTCCACCTCCACCTCACCGACGACCAGGGCTGGCGTGTGGAGATCCTGCGCTACCCCCGCCTCACGGAGACCGGCGGATGGCGTGCGTCGTCCCAGCTGGGTTCGACGCTCGACGACAGGACGCAGGACAGGCCCCACGGCGGCTACTACACCCAGGACGACATCCGGGAGATCGTCGCCCACGCGGCGGAGCACGGAGTCACGGTCGTCCCGGAGGTCGACGTTCCGGGACACTCCCAGGCGGCCGTCGCCGCCTACCCCGGGCTCGGCGTGACGCGGGAGCCGGTGGAGGTCATGACCCGATGGGGTGTCAGCCCCCACACACTGAACGCGGAGGAGTCGACCATCGACTTCTTCCGGGCGGTCTTCGACGAGATCATGGCCCTCTTCCCCAGCACCTTCATCGGTGTGGGCGGCGACGAGTGCCCCAAGGACCAGTGGAAGGGCGACCCGCGCACCCAGGAACTGATGGCCGAGCGCGGACTGGCCGACGAGAACGCCCTCCAGGCATGGTTCGTCGCCCGGATCGCCGCCCATGTCGCGGACGCCGGGAGACGGGTCTTCGGCTGGGACGAGATCCTGGAGGGGGAGCTCCCGCCGGGTGTCGCGGTGGCCTCCTGGCGCGGGATGACCGGCGCCGTCACCGCGGCACGCCGGGGGTTCGACGTGGTGTCGTGCCCGGACGACCAGGTCTATCTCGACTACCGGCAGTCGGAGCACCCCGGCGAGCCGATCCCGGTCTGCGTCCCGGTGACGCTGGAGGACGCCTATGCCTTCGACCCTGTCCCGGAGGGGCTGACCGAGGCCCAGGCGGCACGGGTGCTCGGCGGACAGGCCAACCTGTGGACCGAGCACGTGGACTCGCCGCGCATGGTGGACTACTACGCCTTTCCCCGGCTGTGCGCGGTGGCCGAGGCGCTCTGGCGCGGGCCCGGCCCCCACGACTTCGACGAGTTCCGCACCCGGCTGTACGAAGCGCACCTGCCCCGGCTCGACGCCCTCGGGGTGGAGTACCGGGCCGCGACCGGGCCGCTGCCCTGGCAGACGCGCCCCGGCGTCCTGGGCGCGCCCGCCACGAGAGCGGAGCGCGAGGCGCACATGAACCGCCGGGTGGCGGCCATCCGTTCCTGAACTCCCGCGCGGCACGCTGCCGCGGTGTGCTCAGAGCGCGGGTTCCAGGTGTGCCCAGGGGCGTTCGGCCTCGATCTGGGCGGCGAGCGCGAGGAGCGTCCCCTCGCCGCCCAGCGGGCCGACGAACTGCACGCCGAGGGGCAGGCCCCCGGGCGTGCGGTAGGTGGGCACGCTCATCGCGGGCCGGCCGGTGATGTTGGCCAGCTGGGTGTACGGGGTCGCCGCCAGGTTGGCGATCACCGCGCGCTCCCACGCCCGGGTTCCGGCCAGCGCTCCCAGCAGCCCCACACGCATCAGGGTCCGGGCCACGGCGCGTACCGGTCCCGGGGTGTCCAGTTCGCCGATCCGTACGGGCGGCCGGGCCAGGGTCGGGGTGAGGAGCAGATCGTAGCGGCTGTGGAAGGAGGCGAGTTGACGGCTGTAGGTGTTCCAGCGGTCGTGGGCGGCGTAGTAGTCCGGGGCCTTGAGACGGCGCCCGGCGGCGGCCAGCAGATGGGTGTCGAGCTCGAAGTCCTCCGGCCCGGCGCCGGTCGTCCGGCGGATCCCGTCGACGGTGTGGGCGAGTTGGGTGGTCCACATCGCCAGGAAGTCGAGGGCGAGCTGCCGTTGGTCGATCTCCGGTTCGGCGGGCCCGACGTCATGACCGAGCCGGCCGAGCAGCGCCGCGGCGTCCTCGACCGCGGCCACCGCCTGTGGATCGACCTCGGTGTCGATGGGGGAGCGGGTGCTGAAGCCGATCCGCAACGTGCGGGGTCTGCGGGCGAGTTCGGCGTACGGGATCTCGGGGCGGGCGTGCAGATAGGGCCCCGCCGCGTCCGGCCGCGAGGTCAGCACGTCGAGCATGGCCGCGCTGTCGCGGACGCTGCGTGAGATGACACCCTCGGTCGCGGCACCGTGCAGGTGCTCGGCGACGGAGGGACCGGCCGGGACGAGTCCACGTCCGGGTTTCAGGCCGAACAGTCCGCAGCACGCGGCCGGGATGCGGATCGACCCGCCGCCGTCGCTGGCACCGGCCACCGGGACGATGCCCGCCGCCACGGCCGCCGCCGCTCCGCCGGACGAGCCGCCCGGGGTGCGGGTGAGGTCCCAGGGGTTACGGGTGGGCCCGTTCGCCTCCGGCTCGGTGATGCCCTTCGCGCCGAACTCCGGGGTGTTGGTCTTGCCGAAGATCACCAGCCCGGAGTCCAGCCAGCGGTCGACCGCCTCGCTGTTCCGCTCGGCGGGACGATGCCGAAGGGACCGGCTGCCGCTGCCCGTCGGCAGCCCCGCGTAGTCCTGAGACAGGTCCTTGACCAGGAAGGGAACCCCGGCGAAGGGACCGGTCAGCGGCTTCTTCGCCCGCTCCCGGGCGAGTTCGTGCATCGGCTGGACGATCGCGTTGAGTGCGCCGTCGACGGCCGCTGCCCGTGCGATGGCGACATCGAGCAGTTCGCCGGGCGAGACCTCCCCCCGGGCGACCGACTCGGCCAGACCCACCGCGTCCTGGGCTCGGTATTCGGCGTACTGCATCATCAGGGCCCCGCCTCCCGCTGCGTCCCGCAGATTCTGTGACGTCCAGACGCTCTCACAGCGGGCCCGGGGCGTCACCCCGGAGGCGGCGGCCGTGCGCGGGGAGCCGTCCGGGCGTCGTGCCCCGGGCCTTCGCAGGCGGGCCGGTCCGACGAACGCCGTCGCTCCCGGCCCCGTGGGTGAGCGGCGCGAAGGGCGCCCGACGCGTATGCACCGCATCGGGCGCCCTTCGCGGACCGTCCGCCGGGATCAGACCGCCGGGGCCGGGTAGGTCGGGTACTCCACGCCGGAGACGTGCTGGACGACGCGGATGACCTGGCACGAGTAGCCGAACTCGTTGTCGTACCAGAGGTAGAGGATCGCGTTGTCACCGTCGACCTTGGTGGCACCGGCGTCCACGATCGAGGCGTGGCGCGAGCCCATGAAGTCGCTGGAGACGGCGTCCGGGGCGGTGGTGAAGTCGATCTGGCGCTTGAGCGGTGAGGTCAGCGACACATTGCGGAGGTAGTCGAGTACCTCGTCGCGGGTCGTCTCGCGCCCGAGCCGCAGGCTGAGGATCGCGATCGAGACGTCCGGCACCGGGACACGGATCGAGCTGCCGGTGATCGGCGCCTTGAGTTCGGGCAGCGCCTTGGCGACGGCGGACGCGGCACCGGTCTCGGTGATGACCATGTTCAGCGGCGCGGAGCGGCCTCGGCGGTCCGCCTTGTGGTAATTGTCCAGCAGGTTCTGGTCGTTGGTGAACGAGTGGACGGTCTCCACATGACCGCGCAGGACGCCGTACTCGTCCGCCATCGCCTTCAGCGGCGGCACGATCGCGTTGGTGGTGCAGGACGCGCAGGACAGGATCTGCTCGTCCGGCTTGATCGTGTCGTGGTTGACGCCGTGCACGATGTTGGGGACGTCGCCCTTGCCCGGAGCGGTCAGGACGACCTTGTCGATGCCGGGGCGCAGATGGCTCGACAGGCCCTCGCGGTCGCGCCACTTGCCGGTGTTGTCGATGAGGATGGCGTCCTTGACGCCGTACGCCGTGTAGTCGACCTCGGAGGGGTCGTTGGCGTAGATCACCTTGATCTCGTTGCCGTTGGCGACGATGGTGTTCTTCGCCTCGTCGACGGTGATCGTGCCCTGGAACTGGCCGTGGATCGAGTCGCGGCGCAGCAGCGAGGCGCGCTTGACGAGGTCGTCGACGGCCCGGCCGCCGCCCCGGCGCACGACGATGGCGCGCAGCCGCAGTCCGTTGCCGGAGCCGGCCTTCTCGATGAGCAGACGGGCGACGAGACGGCCGATGCGGCCGAAGCCGTACAGCACGACGTCGCGCCCGTCGCCGCGCTCGATCTTGTTGGCACCCGTGGCACCGGCGACGGCCTCGGCGGTGAACTCCGCCACCGACAGGCCCCGGTCGTCCGCCTCGTAGGTCGCGGCGAGCATGCCGATGTCGATCTGCGAGGGGCCGAGGTCGAGGGTGGTGAGGGCCTGGAGGAACGGCAGCGTGTCGGTGACCGAGAGTTCCTCACCGGCGATCTGGCGGGCGAATCGGTGGGTCTTGAGAATGCTGACCACCGACTTGTTCACCAAGGAGCGGCTGTGGAGCAGGACCGTCACGTCCCGCTCCCGGTGCAGTTTCCCGATGACCGGGATCATCGACTCCGCGATCTCCTCGCGGTTCTTCCAGCTGGTGAACGAGTCGTCATTGACAGTCACAGGTTTATCTTTCGAGCTAGGCGGCGCTCATATGGTAACCCCATGCTCCTTTGATCATTCAAACGGGCCGCCCGGTCCGGGTGCCGCGATCCGGTGCGGGCGCGCGCACCGGCTCGGCTCCGAACGGTGTGGCGGGTTCGGGCAGGGTGCGGAACAGCAGCCAGCTCAGGGCGGGTGTCAGGATCAGCGGGGCGAGGGCCGTCCGCAGCGAGGTCGCGTCGGCGACGGCGCCGATCACCGGGCTGACGAGGCCGCCGACGCTGACGGTCAGGCCGAGGGTGATCCCGCTTGCGGTGCCCATGCGTGAGGGCAAGTAGTCCTGGGCGAGGGTGACTTGGAGGGAGAAGGGGACGTACAGGCCGATGGAGGTCAGGGCGATGAACGGATAGATCGCCGGGCCGGGCGCGAAGACGGTACCGGCGACCGCGCCGACCGTGATCAGGTACGACGCGCGTACCACCGTGACCCGGTCCCACCGCTCGGCCAGCCGGCTGCCCAGTACGGTGCCGCCCGCGCCGCCCAGGTAGAGGACGAACAGCGCGGCCGTGCCCGCCGTCGTGCCGCCGCCCGTGCGCTGCCGGGCGTAGAGCGAGAGGAAGGTGCTCAGGCCGACGAAGGCGACCGACCGGAAGACCACGGCGAGCGACAGCTTCAGGAACGAGCCCCTGTCGTCGGGCCCGGTCACGGCGGTGGCGCCGGGGCCGTCGGACGTCGTCCTCTCCAGTGCGCGCAGCACGGGCAGGCAGAGCACGCTGCCGGCGAGGGCCGGCACCACGAGCAGGGGCGAAAGGCGCAGTCCGCCGGTGGCCACGACGGCGGTGACCACGAGGGGCGCGGCCGCGAAACCGACATTGCCGCCGAAGGAGAACCACCCCATCGCGCTGTGGCTCCCCTTGCTCGCGAGCCGTGCGACGCGGGCGGATTCGGGGTGGTAGGCGGCGACCCCGATGCCTGAGACCGCCACGAACAGCAGGGTCAGGGGGTACGAACCGCCGAGGCCGCTGAGCGCGACCCCGAGACCGCCCAGGATCGTGCTGACGGGCAGCAGCCAGGGTACGGCCCGGCGGTCGGTGAGCGCTCCGAACGCCGGTTGTGCCACCGAGGAGAGCAGGGACGCGGCGAGCACGATGCCCGAGGCCGCCGCGTAGGAGTAGGCGCGCTCCGCGACGAAGAACGGGACGAGGGACGCCACCGCACCCTGATAGACGTCCACGCAGGCGTGGCCGACCGAGAGGAGAACGATTGATCTGTTCCTTGGCATGGCGCCATGCTCGTCGCCGGGCTCCATGTCGCGCTTCCGATAATCTGCCAACCCTTGCCGGAAATCCGCCTCCCCGTTCAGGGGCGGCGGCTGTGCGTGCCCGGGGTGCAGCCGAAGGCGCGTCGGAAGACATCGATGAACGCGCTGGTGGACGACCAGCCGCAGCGGTGGGCGACCGAGGTCACCGGGGCGCCGTCGGCCAGCATGCGCAGGGCGTGGTAGAGGCGCAGCTGGGTGCGCCACTGGGGGAAGGTCATGCCCAGTTCGCCGCGGAAGAGGCGGCTGAGGGTGCGTTCCCCGGCTCCCGCCCCGGCTGCCAGGGCGGCCAGGGTGCGGGGGTCCGCGGGGTCCTGGTGCAGCACGTCGCAGACGGCCTTGAGCCGGGGGTCGGTGGGGGTCGGCAGGTGTACGGGCTGCTGGGGCGAGGCACGCAGCCGGTCCAGGAGGACCGCGCGCAGCCGCAGCCGCTCCGGGGTGCCGTCCTCGGGGTCCTGGGTGCAGGCGAGGATCAGTTCGCGCAGCAGGGGGTCGACCGAGAGGACGGTCGGGGTGTCGAGGCCGAGGGGGTTGGTGTCGGCGGGCAGGCCCAGCAGATGCAGGGCGAGGTGTCCGTGGGCGCGGTGGGAGTGGACGCAGCCCGCGGGCACCCAGATGGCCCGGGTGCCGGGGGCGAACCAGGTTCCCGCGTCGGTGGTGACCGCGAGGACGCCGGATCCCGCGTACACGACCTGGTGGCCGTCGTGGCGGTGTGCCTCGATGTGCTCCCCGGGGGTCATCGCCCGGGTGCGGGTGGGGGCCTTGGGGTAGTGGTGGATGTCCGGCATGAGGGGACTCCATGGGTAGAGCGCCGGCGCCTGCCGGACCGGGCGCGGGGGCCTCGAATCGGGCCCGTGGGTGTGATGCCACCCATAGGGCCCAGGTCACATCCTAGGACGGGTAGTAGGAACGGGACCGCCCGAAGGGCATGGAAACCGAGCAGAACGTCTCATTTCGGACATTGCTCCGTAACGGGGTAGTACGTCACATCGTTGACCCCCGCCCCGGCCCCCGCTAACCATGGCTGTCATCACGGGGAACCACGACC
>NZ_JBHVJA010000010.1:0-171612 GCF_042799335.1 Streptomyces sp. NPDC057697
GCCCTGGGCCCTGGGGCCGGGGCCGATCGGCACCTTCGCGCCGGGCAGCCGCACCGGGCCGCCCGCGTCGGGCGCGGGCGCCGGGGCGGGGGACGGGGGGCGCGGGTCGGCGCCGCTGCGCCAGGCGGTGTCCCGGCCGGGGGCCGGGGGCTGCGGGGGCGGCGGCGGAACGGCGACGGGCGCGGCGGTCTTCCGCCCGCCGCGGCGCTGCTCGATCATCGCGGTGGCGGAGACTGGAAGCCACGCCGAGGCCGTACCGCTGTCGTCGCCGCCGGAGGCGAAGAGGTGCGGGGCGAGCTGGGCCTGGAGGTCGGCGGGGGTGGGCCGCAGTCCGGCGTCCATCTGCATGCAGGACTCGATCAGCGGCCGCAGCTCGGCGGGCAGGCCCTCCAGGTCCGGGCCCTCGCGCAGCAGCATGAAGACCGTCTCGACGGGGTTGCCGCCGTGGAACGGCGCGTGGCCGGTGGCGGCGTAGACCAGCGTGGAGCCGAGCGAGAAGACATCGCTGGCGCCGGTGACGCTGCGCGAGTCCCTGGCCTGTTCGGGCGACATGTACGCGGGGGTGCCCACGGCGACGTTCGTCATCGTCAGCCGGGTGTTGGAGACCCCGGACGCGATACCGAAGTCGATCACCCGGGGGCCGTCCTCGACCACGAGCACGTTCGACGGCTTCATGTCGCGGTGGACGAGCCCCGCGCCGTGGATCGACTGGAGGGCCTCGGCGATCCCGGCGGCCAGCCAGCGCACCGCCTGGGCCGGCATGGGCCCGCACTCACTCACTATCTCTTCCAGCGAGGGGGCCGGCACATAGGCGGTGGCGAGCCACGGCACTGCGGCGCGCGGGTCGGCGTCGACCACCGCGGCCGTGTAGAAACCGCTGACGGCGCGGGCGGCCTCCACCTCGCGCGTGAAGCGGACCCGGAACAGCTGGTCCTCGGCGAGCTCCGTACGGACCGTCTTGATCGCCACGCGCCGGCCCGAAGCCGAGCGGGCGAGATAGACCAGCCCCATGCCGCCGGCCCCGAGCCGTCCCAGCACCTCGAACGGGCCGATCCGCCTCGGGTCGTGCTGCGTCAGCTGCTCCACCACTTGCCTGCCACCTCCCCGTACGGGCCTCAGGAACAGAAGCCCGCGAAAACCCGCCCTGTACGGCGTCTCACCACTGGGCACCACCCGGCGGTGCGCACCCCCGATTCTTCCTGGCTGAGGCCCTGGTTGCGAACCCGGGGGCGGATCGGGGTGTCACAGCTCACTCTGCCCCCTTCTCGGACACAGGGGGCTGAAGTACGGCGAAAACGGCGCCCTGGTCGTCCTGGAGGACCGCCATTCGCCCGTGCGGGATGTCGAAGGGCGGCGCGGAGATGCGGCCGCCGAGGCGCACGGCGTGCCCGGCCGTGCTGTTGCAGTCCCGGACGGCGAAGTAGCTGAGGAAGTAGCTGGGCATCTCCGCCGGGAAGGCGTCGGTGATGACGCTGCGGCCGCCGATCGCGGTCTCCGGTCCGGGCTCGGTGCCCGCCGGGGACCACATCCGGAAGTCGAGACCGGACTCGGAGGTGCCGGGTCCGTCCGCCCCGGGGCCGTCGAGCTCGGTGCCCTGGAAGCCGAAGACCTGCTCGTAGAAGGCGTCCACCCGGTCCTTCTGGCGGGTGTAGACCTCGGTCCAGCAGAAGGAGACGGGTTCGTTCTGCTTCTGGAAGCCCTCGCGGTCACCGGCCTGCCAGAGCCCGAAGACGGCTCCGCCGGGGTCGGCCGCCTGGGCGAGCGCGCCGGCCCGGCCGGCCCGGACCGGCTCGGTGATCACCTGGCCGCCCGCCTCCCTGATCCGCGCGGCGGACGCCACGATGTCGTCGGTGGCGAAGTAGACCCCCCAGGCGGTGGGCATCCGGCCGTCCTGCTTGGCGGCGAGCGCGGCGACGAGCTTCCCGCCGCTGAAGGCGTCCGCGTACGGTCCGTCGCCCGCCCGGAAGGTCCAGCCGAACAGCTCGCCGTAGAAACGCTTGCCCGCCTCCAGGTCGGGCAGCTGCACATCCACCCAGCACGGCGCGGATCGCGCGAAAGCGGCCATGGGCCCGGGTCCTTCCGTGTTCCCGCGTCGCGCGCGGGTCGTAGCAGTGACGCTCGTCACAGCAAACGTAACCGGGGGTCGCGCGCGGCGCGCCCCGACCGGCCCGCATCGAACGAAGTTTCGATAAAACCGGGCGGAAGGCCCCTCTGCTCACGGCATCACGGAAAGTTATCCACGGAAGTTATCCACAGGCTGTTGATAAGACTTATCACTCCGTGGTGTGCTCCGGGTGCGCATACGGCGAAATCCGGCCACTCCCCCCACCCCGTCTGCGGCGATCCCCATTTGCAGTCGGCCGAATCGCGCTCCGATCACCCCTCGGTAAGCTGACGGCATGACAGGACAAGTGCGCACCGTCGACGGCCGCGTGGCCGGTCGGCGCGGGCAGGCGACGCGACAGAAGCTGCTCGACTGCCTCAGTGAAATGCTCAGCTCCTCACCGTACCGGGACGTCAAAGTCATCGACGTGGCCCGGAAGGCGGGGACTTCACCCGCGACCTTCTACCAGTACTTCCCCGACGTCGAGGGCGCCGTCCTCGAAATCGCCGAGGAAATGGCCAAGGAGGGCGCCGGGTTGACCGAACTGGTCGCCGGCCGCTCCTGGGTCGGCAAGGCCGGCTGGCAGACGGCCGAAGAACTCGTCGAGGGGTTCCTCGACTTCTGGCGCCACCACGACGCGATCCTGCGCGTGGTCGACCTCGGCGCGGCCGAGGGCGACAAGCGGTTCTACAAGATCCGCATGAAGATCCTGAACTCGGTCACCAACTCCCTCACCGATTCGGTGAAGGAGCTCCAGGCCAAGGGCAAGGTCGACAAGGAGGTCAGCGCCGCCGCGATGGCGGGCTCGCTGGTCGCGATGCTGGCCGCCGTCGCCTCGCACCAGAAGGGCTTCACCACCTGGGGCGTGAAGCAGGCCGAACTCAAGCCGAACCTCGCCCTGTTGGTGCACCTGGGCATCACGGGCAGGAAGCCGACGCGCTAGCACCGGCGCCGACGGCCGCTCTCCCCCCGGGTATCGCGCGGCCGCTGCGGGCGCCCCAGGTCCTGTCTCACCGAACGGCGGTCCACGCTTGTGGTCCGCCGTCGGTGCACCCGGACCCCGGTCAGGGACCGACCCGCCCGCGCAGCCTGAACAGCCGTATCTCGCGGTCGATCCGCGCCTGGTACGCCGCGTACGGCGGCCAGAACTTCAGCGCCGCCCGCCACACCTCTTCCCGCTCGGCCCCCTCCAGCAGCGTGGCGTGCACCGGAATGTCCCGGCCATGCCAGTTGACGACCGCCTTGTCGGGACCGGCCAGCAGATTCGCCGTCCAGGCCGGGTGCCCCGCGCGGCCGAAGTTGCTGCCCACGAGGATCCAGCTCCGCTCCGCGCCGCTCCCGCCGTCCGCCCCGCCCCGCTCCCCGTTCTCGGGCATGCAGGCCAGTGGAGTGGTCCTGAGCTGCCCGCTCCGCGCACCCGGCACCGTCAGGACCAGCCCCGGCAGCATCCGGGCGCTGAGCAGCACCCGGCCGCGCGTGAGCCGGTGCACCGTACGGTCCATGGCGGGGACGACATGCGGAGCGACCTTCGCGAACGCCCGGGTGGAGGAGACCTTCTGGATCAGCCGTGCGCCGGTCGCCATCAGACCGCCACCCGCTCGGCCGTTCCCGGCGCGTCCGGGCCCGGGGAGTTCGTACCCGGGGCGTCCGGATCCGGGGCGTCCGGATCCGGGGCGGGTCCCCCGAACAGCCCGGCCCGGTGGGCCGCGTGGTCGCGGAGCCGGTCGGCGGGGCCGAAGAGCAGTTCGTCGGCCGCGGCCCGCCTGAAGGACAGCTGGGCCTCGCGCTCCCCGGCGGGGCCGGTCGCGCCGGGCAGCCGGACGGCCTCGGCGGCGGTGGCCCGCAGCGCCTCCAGGGCCTGGGCGAGGGCCAGTCCCCCGCCGGCGGCCGGGTTCCAGACCGCGTAGTACGCCGCGGACCGGGCCTCCTGCACCCGTGCGTAGAGCTCCGCGAGACGGTGCTTCACGCGCTCGGCGGAACCGGCCGCCCGGCCGGACCGCTCGCGCGCCCCGACCTGCTCCGCCATCCGCTCCAGCGCACCCGCCGCCGTCCCCACCGCCTCCGCGGCGAGCAGCGCGGCGGCCGCTCGCCCGGCCGAGGCGAGGGCGCCGGTGACGTCGGCGGTGTCGTCCGCGCCGAGGAGCTCGGCATCGGTGTCGCGGAGTTCGATCCCGGCCAGCGGCCTGCTCCCGTCGAACGGGGTGCGGCGGGTGCGGACGACTCCGTCCGCCGTGTCCGGGTGGACCAGGAAGAGGAGGGTACGGCTGCGCGGGAAGCCTCCGGCATGGGCGGCGACCAGGAGGAGCCCGGCGCTGTGCCCGTCGAGGACCCGGTCGGCCTCCCCGTACAGCCGCCAGCCCCGGGTGCCGCCGGGCACCGGCCTGGCCTGCATACCGCCCGCCCGGCCCCCGCCCGCCCAGGCGCCGCCGGTGTCGTCGCCGGTGAGGCCGAGGGCGGTGGCGAGCGAGCCGCCGGGCACGGCCAGGGTCGCGGTCAGCCCGCCGTCCGCGATGCGCGGCAGCAGGGCGGCACGCTGGTCCTCGGTGCCCCGTACGGCGATCAGGGGGGCGGCGAGCGCGGCGGTGGCGATCAGGGGCGAGGGCAGCCGGGCCCGCCCGGTCTCCTCGCAGGCGACGGCGAGCCCGGCGAAGCCGCGGCCGGTGCCCCCGTACTCCGGTGGGAGGGCGAGACCCGGCAGCCCGGGGTCCCGGGCCAGCCGTCGCCAGAGCTCCGCGTCGTACCCGTCGGCGGCCCGCCCGGCGCTCCCGTCGCCGCCGGGTGCGCGGCGCGCGGCCAGGAGTTCGCGCACGGTGCGGCGGATCTCGTCCTGTTCCGCGGTGAAGGCGGCATCCATCGTCGGACTCCTTCCCCTGAGGGGCCTGCGGCCCCTATCTGACGGGGCGTCATGTTAGGGGGCAATCCGCGAGATGCCCAGAGCCGCGCGCCGAGGGGGGGCGGGGCACGGGCGAGCGGACGGACGGGTGGGCAGGCAGGGTCGGGCGGACGGGGCCGGGGGTCCGCGACCACCGAGAGATCCGCGCCCACCGGGAGACCGGTACCCGCCGGAAGGCCGGTACCCGCCGGGTGGTCCGCGTCCGCCATATCTGATGTACCGTCAGATCCATGCCTTCTTCCCACCGCAAGGTCGCTGTCGTCGGCATATCCCTCGCCGACTGCGGGCGCGTGGACGCGGCCACGCCGTACGCCCTGCACGCCCAGGCCGCCCGCCGGGCGCTCGCCGATTCGGGGCTGGACCGGTCCGTCGTCGACGGCTTCGCCTCCGCCGGGCTCGGCACCCTCGCCCCGGTCGAGGTCGCCGAGTACCTGGGGCTGAAGCCCACCTGGGTGGACTCCACCGCGGTCGGCGGTTCGACCTGGGAGGTGATGGCGGCCCATGCGGCGGACGCCATCGCCGCGGGGCACGCCCGTGCCGTGCTGCTGGTGTACGGGTCGACGGCGCGCGCGGACATCAAGGCGGGCCGCCGGACCTCCAACCTCTCCTTCGGGGCGCGCGGCCCGCTCCAGTTCGAGGTGGCGTACGGGCACTCGCTGATCGCCAAGTACGCGATGGCGGCCCGCCGCCACATGCACGAGTACGGGACGACCCTGGAGCAGCTCGCCGAGGTCGCGGTCCGGGCGCGGGCCAACGCGGCGGCCAACCCGGACGCGATGTTCCGGGAGCCGGTCACGGTGGACGAGGTGCTGTCCGGGCCGATGATCGCGGACCCGTTCACCAAGCTGCACTGCTGCATCCGCAGCGACGGCGGCTGCGCGGTGCTGCTGGCCGCCGAGGAGTACGTACCCGACACGGCGAAGGCCCCCGTCTGGATCCTGGGCACCGGCGAGCACGTCTCGCACTCCACCATGTCCGAGTGGGAGGACTTCACGGTCTCCCCCGCGGCGGTCTCGGGCCGCCTGGCGTTCGAACGGGCCGGGGTGCGGCCCTCGGAGATCGATCTCGCCGAGATCTACGACGCGTTCACCTACATGACGCTGGTGACGCTCGAAGACCTGGGGTTCTGCGCCAAGGGCGAGGGCGGCGCCTTCGTGGAGAAGGGCCGGACCGGGCTGACGGGCGAGCTGCCGGTCAACACCGACGGCGGCGGGCTGTCCGCCTGCCACCCCGGGATGCGCGGGCTGTTCCTGCTGGTGGAGGCGGTACGCCAGCTGCGCGGCGAGGCGGGCGAACGCCAGGTGCGCCGGGCGGGCGGCCGGCTCCCGGAGCTGGCGGTGGCCTCGGGGACGGGAGGCTGGTTCTGCTCGTCGGGGACGGTGGTACTGGGGCGGGGATGAGGGGCCCGGGAACGGCGCGAGGGGGTGGCCGTCGCCCGCCCCGTACCGCCCATGCGCTGCAATGGGGGCATGACCGACGCACACCAGGGCTTCCTGGACCTGCTCCACGCCCAGCGCGTCTGGGACGTGGAGCTGCCCGGCTTCGACCCGGCCTCCGCGCCCCCGGCGCCGCTGCCCCTCTTCCACCGCTGGTTCGCCGAGGCGGTGGCCGCCGGACAGCCGGAGCCGCACACGATGTCGCTGGCCACCGTGGACGCCGAGGGGCATCCCGACGTGCGGACGCTGATGCTGCACGACGCGGACGAGCGCGGCTGGCACTTCGCCACCCACCGCACCAGCGCCAAGGGCCGCCAGCTGACCGGCCGGCCGTACGCGGCGCTCGGCTTCTACTGGCCGGCGCAGGGCCGGCAGGTGCGGGTGCGGGGGCCGGTCACCGCGTGCCCGCCCGCCGAGAGCGGCGCCGATCTGCACGCCCGCTCGACCGGGGCGCTCGCCGCGGCGCTGACCGGCTCGCAGAGCGAGGTGCTGGGCTCGGCCGAGGAGCTGGCCCGTACCGCCGACGCCGCCTGGGAACGGGCGCACGCCGAGCCGGACGCTCAGGTCGCGAGCTGGACCCGGTACGTGGTCGGGGCGCGGGAGGTCGAGTTCTTCCAGGGCGACGCGCGCCGCAGGCACGTACGGCTGCGCTACCGGGCGCGGGACGCGGCCCGGCCCCTGGAGCCGGCCTGGACCCGGGAACTGCTCTGGCCGTAGCGGACCCGGGCACCGCCCCTGCCGGGCGGCCCCGGTCCGCGAGGGCCGTCCGCCCGGCCAGGACGCGGGGCCCGCGCGCCGGACGGTGCCCCTGCGGCCACCGCCCGGCGGGCGCGGCCGTACGGGCACGGTCCGGCGGCCGGCCGTCAGTCGAGGGAGATCGCCTGCACCGGACAGACGCGCACGGCCTCCTTCACCGTGGCACCGTCGAGGGCCTTCTCGTAGTCGGGCAACAGCGCGCTGAAGCCGTCGTCGTCCTGCGTGAACACCTTCGGCGCGGTGAGCGCGCACTGGCCCGCACCGATGCACCGGTCCTTGTCGATACTGATCCGCATCCCAGCAGAGCCTTCCGGTCGCATATCGATCACCATGTTTCGTTCAACGGGTTCCGTTCACCAGGTCACGGGCATTTCGAGCAGGCCCTGGATGGTGTCACCCGGCTTGAACGGGATTTCCTCGGCGGGTACCGCCAGCCGCAGACCGGGAAAACGGTCGAAGAGGGCGGGCAGCGCGATCTCCAGCTCGGCCCGAGCCAGGTTCTGGCCCAGGCACTGATGGATTCCGAACCCGAAAGCGACGTGATTACGCGCGTTCCGGCCAAGATCCAGATCGTCCGGGTGCGGATAGACGTTCTCGTCCCGGTTGATCACCGAAGTGGTCAGTATGACGCCGTCCCCCGCGCGAATGGTCACCCCGCCGACCTCGATGTCCTCGACGGCCACCCGCGAAATTCCGTCCGCGATGGACAGGAAGCGGAGCAGTTCCTCGACCGCGGACGGCATCAGCCCCTCGGACTCACGCATCCGGGCCAGCTGGTCGGGATGCTGGAGCAGGGTGAACGTGCCGAGCGAGATCATGTTCGCGGTGGTCTCGTGCCCGGCGATGAGCAGGATCTGGGCCAGCCGCACCAGCTCGTCGTGGTCCACGGCCCCGGACGCCAGCTGGTTGGAGATCAGCTCGTCGAGCAGCCCTTCGCCCGGGGTGGCCCGCTTCTGCTCGATCAGCACCCGGAAGTACTCGTCGAGCGCCTCCCGCGCCGCCTCCACGTCCGAGGACTTCGGGCCGCGGAGCAGCTTGCGCGACTGCGCCTCGAAGAACTCGTGGTCGTCGTAGGGCACCCCGAGCAGCGCGCAGATGACCATGGACGGCACGGGCAGGGCGAAGGAGTCGACCAGGTCGGCCGGCGGCCCCTGCTCGGCCATCGTGTCCAGCAGCCGGTCCACGGTCTCCTGGATCCGCGGCCGGAGCGCGGCCGTCCGCCGGACCGTGAAGCTCGGGATCAGCATCCGGCGCTGGGCGTTGTGCTCCGGGTCGTCCACGCCCAGCAGTTCGACGCGGCGCAGGGTGGTCCCGGCCAGCCGTTCGGCGAAGAAGGGGAACGCGGGGTTCTCCCGGTCGGAGGACAGCCTCTGGTCCACCAGGAGCGAACGTGCCTCGGTGTGGCCGGTCACCAGCCACACCGTGCGGCCGTCGTAGAGCCGGGCGGGTGACACCGGCCGCTGCCCCCGGTGCTCACGGTATTCGGTCGGCGGGTGGTAAGGACAGGTGCGGTTCTGCGGAAAGGAGACGGTTTCGGCGTCTGCCATGGCGGACCTCGCAAGAGATGGGGGAGTCCTACCGATCTCCGCCCACTAGATGCCTCGGGCACCTAATGGGTCTAGGTGTAGTTCGGCCAAATGTCATCGGAGAGATCCCTATTCCGTCCGCCGCACCGACCGGGCATTTCCAGCCACCCGTTCGAACTCCTCGTACCGACTTCCGGACGCGGTCTCTTCTCCCATTCTGCTCCCGCGCTCCGCTTCCGTGTTCTCCGCCGTGCCCGCTCGTCTCCGCTTTTCCGGTACAGGGAGCAAGATGGAAAGCACCAGGGCCTGCCCGGCGGATCAGGGCCGGCCGGGCCCCAGGGCGACTGGAGGCGATGATGAGCCGAACCCGTTCCCGCACCCGTTCCCGTTACGCCCCGGACGGCGGGTTGACCACACGCATGGTCGGCACCATGTTCCTGATCGGCCTGCTGTACGTGGTCCTGGTCGGCGTGCTGCTGGCCGTGCTGCGCGGCGCCTGGCCGATCATCCTGATCCTCGTCGGCTCCATGTTCATCGCCCAGTTCTGGTTCAGCGACCGCATCGCCGCGTTCAGCATGGGGGCCCGTGAGGTCACCCCCGAGGAGGCTCCCGAACTGCACGGGGCGGTCGACCGGATCTGCGCTCTTGCCGATATGCGGAAACCGCGTGTAGCCATCGCGCAGAGCGACGTACCGAACGCCTTCGCGACCGGCCGCAGCGAGAAGACCGCCCTCGTCTGCGCCACCACGGGGCTGCTGCGCAGACTGGAGCCCGGGGAGCTGGAGGGCGTGCTGGCGCACGAGATGTCGCACGTCGCGCACCGCGACGTCGCCGTCATGACGATCGCCTCCTTCCTCGGCGTGCTCGCCGGGATCATCACCCGGGTCGCGCTGTGGGGCGGGCTCTCCCGCAACAGCCGGAGCAATGACCCGATCGGCATCGCGATCATGCTGATCCCGCTGGTCAGCGCCGTGGTGTACGCCCTGAGCTTCCTGCTGACCCGGCTGCTGTCCCGGTACCGCGAACTCTCCGCCGACCGCGCCGCCGCCCTGCTCACCGGCCGGCCCTCGGCGCTGGCCTCCGCCCTGACCAAGGTGAGCGGCCAGATGGCCCGCATCCCGACCGAGGACCTGCGCAAGGCGGAGCCGTACAACGCCTTCTACTTCGTCCCCGCGTTCTCCTCCAAGGAGAGCCTGAGCCGGCTGCTCTCCTCCCACCCGACCCTCGAACAGCGCCTCGACCAGCTGGCCCGCATCTCCGCCGAACTCGCCCGTCCGTGAGGAACACGGAGCCGAAGCAACCGCCCGGAGGAACGCCCATGGGCCTTCTCGACGTCATCCTCGGCCGCAGCAAGCCGGTCCGCCCCGACCTCGACCAGCTCTTCGCCGTCCCCTCCGCCGCCCTCACCCTCCAGGCGGGCGCGGGCTTCGAGCCGACCGGGCTCGGCTCGGTCTGCTTCGCGGGCGTCGAGGGCGGCTCCTTCGCCCGCGTCCAGCAGGACATCCGCGACCTGCTCGACGCCGACACCGGGCGCGGCGGCATCCCGGTGGAGTTCAGCCAGGACGGGTACGGCTACACCTGGCTGCTCTCCCGCCGTCCGGCCGACGACACCGCCACCCTGGTCAACGACCTGCACGCGGTCAACACCCTGCTCCAGGATGGTGGCTTCGGGCCGCATCTGCTCTGCTCGCTGATCGGCTTCCGGGACGAGCGGGACCGTCCGCTGGCCCTGGTCTATCTCTACAAGCGCGGCACGTTCTATCCGTTCGCCCCCGTGCCCGGCGGCGCCGAGAAGCGGGACAACCAGTTGGAGTTGCAGGTCAGGGCGGTGCTCGGGGACGACCTGCGGATGGAGAAGGATCTCGCCCGGTGGTTCCCGGTGTGGGGGGCGCCGGGGCTGTGAGGCGGGGCGGCCCGCCGGGCGGGCCCCGGCGCGGCGCCCGCCCGTATCATCGCCGCCATGACAGCCGATCCCGACCGTACCGCCCGCCTACGCGCCTCGGACGCCGATCGCGAGGCGGTGGTCGAGCAGTTGCGGGAGGCGGCGGCCGAGGGCCGTATCGACCTCGACGAGCTGGACACCCGGCTCGGGCAGGCGCTCTCCGCCAAGACCTACGCCGAGCTGGCGCCCCTCACCGAGGACCTGGTTCCCATCGAGGTGGCCGTCGGCGAACCGCTGGTCCTCCGGGGCGGTGTGCACGGTGTGACGCGCTCGGGCGTCTGGAAGGTCCCCCCGGTGATACACGCCCGGGGCGGCATGGGCGGCGTACGGCTCGACTTCACCCGCGCCGAGTGCCGGCTGCGCGAGATCGCGCTGGACGTGCGCGGCGAGATGGCCGGGGTGAAGATCGTGATCCCGGAGGGCTGGACCACGCACACCGACGATCTGGACCCGGGGCTAGGCGGCCTGAAGGACCGGACCACGGACGAGCGCACCCCCGGCGCCCCGCTGCTGCGGCTGACCGGCTCCTGCGGGATGGGCGGTGTGCTCGTGCGCCACCCGAACTTCCGTGAGCGCCGCAAGCTGCGCGCCCTCGAATCCTGACGTACGCGCCGCCGCCCCGTCCCGCCGCGCGGTCGTGGGCCCGCGCCGCGTTCCACCCCGGCGGCCGGGCGCGCTCAGCAGTCCCCGGGGTGGAAGACCGCGACGGCCTCCTCCCCCTCCTCCTGCCGGAAGCCCACCCGCAGCGCCATGCCGACGGCGAGCGCGGACTCCTCGCACCCCACGATCTCCGTCATCATCCGCGGCCCCTCGGCCAGGTCGACCACGGCCGCGACGTACGGGACGCGGGCGCCGAACGGCGGCAGGTCGTTGCGGTGGACGACGGACCAGGTGTAGAGGGTGGCGTCTCCGCCGGCCGGCTCCCAGACGACGTCCTCGCTCCAGCAGTACGGGCAGAACTCGCGCGGGTAGTGGTGCGCGCGTCCGCAGGCGTGGCAGCGGCGCAGCAGCAACTGCCCCCGGGCGGCGGCGTCCCAGTAGGGGCGGCTGAAGTCGTCGGGCTCGGGGCGGTCGAAACGTGCGGCGGCGGCGGTCACAGGAAGAGTCCGATCGCCGCGTCGAGGGACCAGGTCTGCCAGGCCATCGCGAACAGCGCGACCAGTGAGATGAGCGCCATCATCGCGTTCTGCCCCTGCTCGGCCCAGTCGTGGATCATCAGCACGAGGTAGAGGAGGTTGAGCAGGAGCCCCGCGACCAGCGCGACGGGGGTGAGGAAGCCGGTGACCAGGCCGAGTCCCAGGGCGAGTTCGGCGTACACGACGACATGGGCCATGACCTTGGGGTGCGGGGCGACGATCAGCCGGAAGCCGGTGCCCACGGCCTTCCAGCGGTGCGCGGCCGCGACGTCGGCGGCCCAGGCGATGCCCGTACCGCGCTCGAACCAGCCCTTCTTGTCCTTGTGCCGCCAGCTCTCCAGCCACCACAGGCCGAGGCCCATCCGGAGAACGGCGAGCCACTCGGCTCCACCGAGCCAGATCGTCTGCATGGGGCCTCCCGTGGCCTCCCGTTCACTGAATCTGACGGTACGTCAGTTCACCTGATGGCGGGCGGTCCGCGCAAGGGGCGCGCAAGAAGCGCCGGGAAGCGGACGAGAAGAGCGCGAGACGGTGAGCGAGTGGCCAAAAGCCCTCTATGCGTGATCAATTCGCAATCGATTCCGGTCTTGACCGAGACCCATCAACCGGGTGCGCGATTACGCTCCGAACCATGCCCGACAGCGCACTCACCTCCGGCGGCTCCCCATCGGCCCGGACCGACCTCACCGAGGACCGGCCCGTCTATGTGATCGGTGGCGGTCCGGGCGGCCTCGCCGCCGCGGCGTCCCTGCGCGAACTGGGCGTACGGGCGGTCGTGCTGGAGAAGTCCGGGACCGTGGGGGCGTCCTGGCGCCGCCACTACGACCGGCTGCACCTCCACACGACCCGGCGCCGGTCGGCGCTGCCGGGGCTCGCGATGCCGCGCCGGTTCGGCCGCTGGGTGTCCCGGGACGACGTGGTGCGCTATCTGGACAAGTACGCCGAGCACCATGAGCTGGAGGTGGTGACGGGGGTCGAGGTGTCCCGGATCGACCGCGCCCCGGACGGCAGCGGCTGGCAGCTGACGGCGACCGGCGGGCGGGTGCTGACCGGCCGGGCCGTCGTCGTCGCCACCGGCTTCAACCACACCCCGCGCGTCCCCGACTGGCCCGGCCTCGACACGTTCACCGGCGATCTGGTGCACGCCTCCGAGTACCGCAACCCCGCCCCGTACAAGGACAAGGACGTCCTGGTCGTCGGGATCGGCAACACGGGCGCGGAGATCGCCGTCGACCTGATCGAGGGCGGCGCGTCCCGGGTGCGGATCGCCGTGCGCACCGTGCCGCACATCGTGCGCCGCTCCACCGCGGGCTGGCCCGCCCAGTCGACCGCCGTCCTGGTGCGCAGGCTGCCGGTCCGGCTGGTCGACGGGGCCGCGGGCCTGATGTGCCGGATATCCGTGCCCGACCTCGCCGCGCAGGGCCTGCCGCGCCCGGACACGGGCCTGTACTCACGCGTCAAGGACGGCGCCATTCCGGTGCAGGACGTGGGGCTGATCGACGCGGTGAAGCACGGCCGGGTGGTGCCGGTGGCGGCCGTCGGGTCGTTCGACGGCGACGCGGTGGTACTGGCCGACGGCGAACGGATCACCCCGGACGCCGTGATCGCGGCGACCGGCTACCGCCGGGGGCTGGAGGGCCTGGTCGGCCACCTCGGCGTACTGGATGCCCGGGGCCGTCCGGTGGTCCACGGCGCCCGCACCCCCAAGCAGGCCCCCGGCCTGTACTTCACCGGCTTCACCAACCCCATCAGCGGCATGCTGCGCGAGCTGGCCCTGGACGCCCGGAAGATAGCGAAGCGCCTGGCCCGCCGGGGCTGAAACCAGGCGGCGGCGGACCGCCGTGCGGCGGGGACGAGTTGCCGCACGACGCGGGCGGGCCGCCACTCAGAAAGGACGGCCGCCGTACGGCCCCGGCGGGCGGGAGCGCTCGCCGCACGACCCCGGCGGGCCGCCGTGCGACGGGGCGCTCCGCCGTGCGACGGGGACGAGTTGCCGCACGACGTCGGCGGGCCGCCGCCCAGAGCGGGACGCTCCGCCGCACGACCCCGGCGGGCCGGCGCGCGACGGGCGGCGCTTCGGCCGTGTGCGCCCCGCGCACTCATTCGGGGCCTCGGTCAGGCTTTCGCTGCACGACCATTCCTGACGCGCCGTCAGTTCAGTAACCTGACAGAGCGTCAGCTTTTGGCTGGCCGGGCACGATCACCCGACGGACCCCGACCAGAAGTGGGCGGAACGATGCTTGGATCGACTCACGGCACCCTCACCACCGACTTCCGCGCCAGGGTGGTGGCCTGCGGCGAAGAGCCGCACGCCGCCGTCCACAGCGTGACGGTCGACGCCGCCACCGAGTGCGTCCTGGACGTCAGCGGCAGGCCGCTGCACGCCGCCGTTCCGGACCTGGACCGGTTCTTCCGGCCCGCGTCCGTGGCCGTCATCGGCGCGTCCGACACCGAGGGGCGGCCCAACACCGGCATCACCCGGCAGCTGATCGGCTGGGCCGAGCGGGTCGGGGCGCGGCTCCATCCCGTGCACCCCACCCGGGAGTCCGTGTTCGGGCGGGCCTGCTCCCCCTCCGTGGCGGAGCTGCCGGAACAGGTCGACCTGGCCGTGCTGCTGGTCGGCGATCCGCTCCCGGTGATCGAGGAACTCGCGCAGGCCAAGGTGCGGTTCGCCGTCGCCTTCGCCTCCGGGTTCGCCGAGACGGGCGAGGAGGGCGCCGCCGCCCAGGCACGGCTGGCCGCGGCGGTGGAACGGTCCGGGCTGCGGCTGCTCGGGCCGAACACCAACCTCAACGCCTTCGAGAGGTTCCGGGACGATCTGGACGGGCCGGCCATCGCGCTGATCACCCAGTCCGGCCACCAGGGCCGCCCCGTCTACACCCTTCAGGAACTGGGCGTCCGGCTCTCGCACTGGGCACCCACGGGCAACGAGGCGGATCTGGAGACCGCCGACTTCATCTCGTACTTCTCGCAGCGCCCCGAGGTCGGGGCCATCGCCTGCTACGTGGAGGGGCTCAAGGACGGGCGCTCCTTCCTGCTGGCCGCCGACCGGGCGGCACGGGCCGGGGTCCCGGTCGTGGCGGTCAAGGTGGGGCGTACGGAGACGGGGGCCAGGATGGCCGCCTCACACACCGGCAAGCTGACCGGCGCCGACCAGGTGGTGGACGCGGCGATGCGGCAGTTCGGCGTGATCCGGGTGGACGGGCTCGACGAGCTCCAGGACACCGCGGCGCTCCTCGCGCGGGCGCGAAAGCCGCGGGCCGAAGGGGTCGTCGTGTATTCGATCTCGGGCGGGACGGGGGCGCACTTCTCCGATCTGGCGACCGGCGCGGGGCTGAGCCTGCCGACCCTCTCCGAGGCGAAGCAGCGCGAGCTGCACGAGTGGATCCCCGGCTATCTGAACGTGGCCAATCCGGTGGACAACGGGGGCCACCCGGTCGGCGACTGGCGCGGCCGGAAGATCATCGACGCGATACTCGCCGACCCTGGGGTCGGGGTGCTGATCTGTCCGATCACCGGCCCCTTCCCGCCGATGAGCGACAAGCTCGCGCAGGACCTGGTGGACGCGGCGGAGACCACGGACAAGCTGGTGTGCGTGGTGTGGGGCTCGCCCGTCGGCACGGAGGAGGCGTACCGCACGACGCTGCTCGGCTCGTCCCGCGTCGCCACCTTCCGCACCTTCGGCAACTGCATCACCGCCGTGAAGGCCTATCTGGACCACCACCGCTTCGCCGCCTCCTACCGCTCTCCCTTCGACGAGGCGCCCCGCACGCCGTCGCCCTCCTTCCGCAAGGCGCAGGCGCTGATGCGCCCGGGACACCAGCTGAGCGAACACGCGGCGAAGCAGCTGCTGCGGGCGTACGGCATCCGGGTCCCGCGCGAGCAACTGGTGACCAGCGCCGCCGCGTCCGTCCGGGCCGCGGGGCTGGTCGGCTACCCCGTGGTCATGAAGGCGTCGGGCGCCCGGCTCGCCCACAAGACCGAACTGGGCCTGGTGAAGGTCGGGCTCACCTCCGCGAGCCAGGTGCGCGACGCGTACCGCGAGCTGACCGACATCGCCCGGTACGAGGAGATCGATCTGGACGGGATCCTGGTCTGCCAGATGGTCGAGCGGGGCGTCGAGATGATGGTCGGCGTCACCCAGGACGCGCTGTTCGGGCCGACCGTGACGGTCGGGCTCGGCGGCGTGCTGGTCGAGGTGCTGCACGACGCGGCGGTGCGGGTGCCGCCGTTCGGCGAGGACCAGGCGCGGTCGATGCTGGGCGAACTGCGCGGCCGGGCCCTGCTGGAGGGCGTGCGCGGTGGCCCGCCGGTGGATGTGGACGCGCTCGTCGAGGTCGTGCTGCGGGTGCAGCGGATGGCGCTGGAACTGGGCGACGACCTCACCGAGCTGGACATCAACCCGCTGATGGTGCTCGGGCGGGGGCAGGGCGCGGTGGCGCTCGACGCGCTCGCCGTCTGCCGCTGACCGGTCGCCCCGCCACCCGGCCCACCTACTCAGGAGCTGCCCCATGCCGTCCTCCCCCGAAGACATCACCGGGTCCGCCGAAGCAGCCGACCCGCTCACTACCTTGGTACTGCACAGCACTGACAACGGCGTCTGCTGGATCACGCTCAACCGGCCCGAGGCGATGAACGCCGTCACCCGGGAGCAGCGGGAACGCGTCATCGGCCTGCTCGCCGACGCCTCCGCCGACCCGGCGGTCCGGGCCGTCGTCCTCACCGCCACCGGCCGGGGCTTCTGCGCGGGCGCCGACCTGCGCGGCGCCCCGGCGACCGGCGAGCGGGTGCCGGGCGACGTGGCCCGGACGATCCGGCTGGGCGCGCAGCGTCTGATCGCCGCGGTCCTGGACTGCGAGAAACCCGTCGTCGCGGCCGTCAACGGCACGGCGGCCGGCATCGGCGCCCATCTCGCCCTGGCCTGCGATCTGGTGCTGGCCGCCGAGTCGGCGAAGTTCATCGAGGTGTTCGTGCGCCGCGGCCTCGTGCCGGACGGGGGCGGCGCCTATCTGCTGCCGCGGCTGATCGGCCCGCAGCGCGCCAAGGAGCTGATGTTCTTCGGCGACTCGCTCCCGGCGGCGGAGGCGGAGCGGCTGGGGCTGGTCAACCGGGTGGTGAAGGACGAGGAACTGGCGGGGACGGCGCGGGCGTGGGCGCAGCGGCTGGCCGAGGGACCGACCCGTGCGATCGCCCTCACCAAGCAGCTGGTCAACGCGTCGATGGACGCCGACCGGTCCACGGCGTTCGCCGCCGAGGCCATGGCCCAGGAGATCAACATGACGACCCGGGACGCCAACGAGGGCGTGGCGGGCTTCGTGGAACGCCGCGCGCCGAAGTACCGGGGGGTCTAGGACCTGTCGTCGGACCGCCGCCTGCCGTGCGGCGCCCGGCACGCACGCGCGCCGCATGGTCGGAGCCGTCCCCGCGGACCCGGTACGGGGACGATCCCGCGCCTCGCGCCCGCACGCACCGGACACCGCACGGCCCGGCCTCCGGCCGGACGACGGCACTTCGACGACAGGCCCCGGGGCCCGCCGTCCGGATCGGGCGCGCGAGCCCGGCATGGTCCGGACGGGAGGCCCCGGGGGCTTCGGCCCGCCCGGACGGCTCTACCCGGCCGCGGTGTCCGTGCCGCCGCGCGCCCACCAGAGCCATACCGCCCCGCCGACCGTGACGACGACCGTCGCCGCGATCGCCGTCACATACGCGCTCTGCGACGGATCGTGGGGGTAGCTGAAGAGGAACCAGGCGACGTTCATCGCCGAGGGCGCCAGGACGGCCAGCCCGAAGCCGGTCCACTTCTGCCCCGCCGTCCAGTGCCGGGACCTGAACAGCACGATGGATCCGGTGACCTTCAGCGCGAAGCCGAGCGGTACCCAGAGGTAGCCGACGCCGAGGGCGAGCACCAGCAGCAGCGCCACGAGCCACGCGGGCGAGCGGCGTCCGGGCGCCTTCCCGGTGCCGGGCGCCTTCCCGGTGCCCGCGCCGGATCCGCTCCCGTCACCGGTGACGGCACCGGGGGCGAGCCCGGACTCCTGGAGCGCGGTGGCGGCGATGGCGCGCGGGTCGCCCAGACGGCTCAGGACGTCCTTGCTGCTGCCGGCCCCCTCGGCGAGCGCTGTCTCGATGTGCTCGGCGAGGTCGGCCAGGAGCTCCTGGCGGCGCTCCGCGGGAAGCGCGGACGTCTCGCGCCCGACCGCCGCGAGGTAGTCCCGGACCAGGGTGTCCCCGGCGCCGTTCGCGGCGTTCTGCGGCTTCTCGGTGGTGTTCATCGTTCGGTCTCCCCGGACGTCCGTGGGTCGGGCTTCGGCACGACGAGGCGGTCGACGGCATCGCGGAAGACCGGCCAGGTCGCCGTGAACTCCGCGAGCGCGGCGCGTCCCGCCCCGGTCAGCTCGTAGTAGCGCCTCGGGGGCCCCGAGGCGGACTCCTGCCAGGTGGTGACGACGAGCTGTTCCCGCCGCAGCCGCGACAGCAGCGGATACACCGTGCCCTGGCTGGTCGCCAGCGCCCCGGTCTCCTCCAGCTCCCGCAGCAGTTCGACCCCGTACCGCGCCCCGTCACGCAGCAGGGCGAGCACGCAGAACTCCAGCACGCCCTTGCGCAGCTGGGTCTCGGCCTTGCTCACGGTGCGGTTACCGGGATCACCTGGTTCCATGCAATGCAATGTACCTTGCCACGCAGCGGCATGTCCAAGCTGCCTGTCCCCGGCCCTTCCCATCTGATAGGCCGTCAGCTCTAATCGAGGGGTGATGGGACACGCAGGCATGGCCGCCATCGCCGTCCGGTACCTCAGGTCCGTCGGCGCCGCCACCACCGCCGCTCCGGCGCCGGTCGATCCGTTGCCGCGCCCGCATCTGCGGGCCGTCACCGACGGCGAGCGGCCGCCCGTGGACCCGGGCGAATTCCGCCGCGTACTGGGGAGCTTCGCCAGCGGCGTCACCATCGTCACCGCGCACGACCCGGACGGCACCCGGGGCCCGGCGGGCTTCGCCTGCCAGTCGTTCGCCTCGCTCTCGCTCGACCCGCCGCTGGTCACCTTCATGGTCGCCCGTACGTCGACGACCTGGCCGCGCATCGCACGCGCCGGGGTCTTCTGCGTCAACATCCTCGGTGCGCACCAGGGCGCGCTGTGCCGGAGCTTCGCGGTGAGCGGCGCGGACAAGTTCGCGGGGGTGGCGTACGGGGCCGCCCCGGCGACCGGGTCGCCGCTGCTGGACTCCGTACCGGCCTGGGTCGACTGCCGCGTCCAGGCCGTCCACACCGGGGGCGACCATCTGATCGTCGTCGGCCGGGTGGAGGCGCTGGGGGCGGCGGAAGGGGCTGATCCGCTGCTGTTCCACCGGGGGGTGTTCGGGCGGTTCGGCCCGCTCGACGGGTGAGCGCGCGGCCGCGCGCCAGGACCTGTCTTCGAACCGCGGTCGCGCGGCAGACGGAAGTTCGAAGACAGGGCCCGGGCGCCGTCAGCCGAGTCCGGCGACGGCGTCCGAGGGCTCCCGGACCCGCCGGATCACCAGCGCCATCAGCGCCGCCGTCGCGCAGAGCGCCCCGGAGGCGTACCAGACCACGTCGTACGAGCCGAACGCGTCCCGCGCCACTCCGCCCAGGAACGCCACCAGCGCCGCCCCCACCTGGTGGGAGGCCAGCACCCAGCCGAAGACGATGGCGCTGTCCTCGCCGTACTGCTCGCGGCACAGGGCCAGCGTCGGCGGGACGGTGGCGACCCAGTCCAGGCCGTAGAAGACGATGAAGAACACCATCGGCGGGTGGACCGTGGGCGCCATCAGCATCGGCAGGAAGAGCAGCGAGACGCCGCGCAGCGCGTAGTAGACGGCGAGGAGCCGCCGGGCGTCGAAACGGTCGGTGAGCCAGCCGGAGAAGACGGTGCCGATGATGTCGAAGACCCCGATGACCGCGAGCAGCGAGGCCGCAGCGGTGATGGGCATGCCGTGGTCGTGGGCCGAGGGCACGAAGTGGGTACGGATCAGGCCGTTGGTGGAGGCCCCGCAGATCGCGAACGTGCCGGCCAGCAGCCAGAAGGGGCCGGTGCGCGCCGCGTCGACCAGGACGCGTACGGTCCGGCGGGCCGCCCCGCGCGTGGGCGCGGGCTTCTCCGCGTAGGCGCCGCCGTACGGGGCGAGGCCCACATCGGCCGGGTGGTCGCGGAGCAGCAACCAGACGAACGGGACGACGACCAGGGCCGCGAGCGCCACCGTCACCGAGGCGGGGCGCCAGCCGTGATGGGCGACGATCCAGGCGCACAGCGGCAGGAAGACCAGCTGGCCGGAGGCGCCCGCCGCGGTGAGGATGCCGGTGACCAGACCGCGCCGGGCCACGAACCAGCGGTTGGTGACGGTGGCCGAGAACGCCATCGCCATGGAGCCGGTGCCGAGGCCGACGAGCAGGCCCCAGTAGATCATCAGCTGCCAGGCGGCGGTCATCCACACGCTGGCCAGTGCCCCGGCCGCCACGGTGCTGAGGGCCACCACGACGACCCGGCGGATGCCGAAGCGGTCCATCAGCGCGGCGGCGAACGGAGCGGTGAGCCCGTACAGCGCCATGTCGAAGGAGACGGCCAGTCCGATCTCCCCGCGCGACCAGCCGAACTCCGTGTGGAGCGGGTCGATGAGGAGGCCGGGGAGCGAGTTGAAGGCGGCGCCGCCGATGATCGTCACGAAGGTGACGGCGGCGACGATCCAGGCGCGGTGGACACGTCGACGCGAGGAGCCTCCGGGGGGTGCGGGGGCGGTCCGCCGGTCGTCGTCCCGGGCGGCGCTTGCGGTTGTCTGGGTCACGTCACCCAGCATCGGTCGGCCGCGCACCCCTCACGAGTGGCCCGAGGGACGCTCTTCGCAGGAATCGGGCCACCGGGACCACCGTCCGGTCCCGCCCTCGCCGTGTCGCCCCCGTGCCGTCCCCGTGCGGCGGCGGGCGCCGGTCCGCCGCGCGGCTGTCCGCGCCGGGAGTCCCCGCGCCCCGACCGGCTTCGGTGCGGGGCCGCCCGCCGACGGTGTACGCGGGCGGTCCGGCGACCCCGGCCGCGCGCTCATCGCGGTCCGGACGTCCGGGGAACACGGCCGGGGGAAGCGGCCAGGGCCATCACCGCCCACGCGAACGCCGCCCCCACCACGTACCAGAAGAGATCGGGGGCGCCGAAGGCCGAGCCGAGGACCAGCCGGGCCGCCGTGCTGTGCCGGGAGAGGTCGGCGGGCACCCCGGTGAGTTGCAGCAGCTCCACCGCCCAGCTGAACACCAGCCCCGCCCCCGCCCTGACGACCGGGCGCGCGCCGGGCGCGATCACGGCCGCCAGGGCGCAGATCAGCACCGTGTAGAGCGCGTCCCCGGCGTACTTGGCGAAGGCGCCGTCCATGGACGCCCTGACCCCGAGCCCGGCGAGGACGGTGAGCACCGCGGCCCCGGCCGCGAACGCGCGGGCGCGCACGGCGCCCGGCCGACCCGCTCCGGTCACGCGATCCGCTCCAGCCTGCTGATCGGACGGGCCACCAGCAGCACCGTCACCACCAGCAGGTTGATCACCGCTCCGGCCAGCAGCACCTCGGGCGCGCCCACCCGGTCCGCGACCGGCCCCGCCAGCGCCCGGCCCGCCGCCAGCATCAGCAGCGAGCCCGCCACGTCGTAGGCGTGCAGCCGGTTCAGCGCCTCCGGCGGCACATGGGTCTGGACCGTCGTCGACCACATCACCAGCCAGAACGCGAACGCCGCACCCGCCACGAACTGCCCCGCCCCGAGCGCGGGCACCGGCAGCCCGAGGCCCAGCACCAGCAGGTTCACACAGACCCCGGTGAGTGCGACGGCGCCCGCCGCGAGCGGGCGGCGGGGTCTCAGCCGCAGGGCGAGCAGCCCGCCGGCGACGCTGCCCGCGCCGTTCACCGCCATCATCACGCCGTACGTGCCCGAGCCGTGCGCCTCGGTGACCTCGACCGCGGTGAGCGGAAGCATCGGGCCGAGCACCGTGAAGCCGTACACCGTCCAGATCGCGATCACCCCCCACAACCAGCTGCGGGCCCGGAACTCCCGCCAGCCGTCCACCAGTTCGGCGACCAGGGTGCCTCGCCGCGCCTCGTCCGAGGGGGCCGGGGCGAGTCGCAGCAGGAACAGGCAGACGCCGGAGACCAGGAACGTCGACGCGTTCGCCGCGTAGACCGCCCCGGCGCTGGCCAGCCCGACGAGCATGCCCGCGAAGGCCGGGCCCGCCATGGTCATCAGCGCCTCGGAGACCCTCAGCACCGCGTTGGCCCGCTGTACGTCCGAGGAGACCCGGGGCACGGTCGAGGCGACGCCCGGCTGGAAGAGCGCGGCGCCCACCCCGGCCACCGCGCTGAGCGTGTACACCGCCCACAGCGGCGGGTTCCCGGTGGCGAAGGAGAACGCCAGCGCGGAGGCCCCGACCAGCCGCAGCGCGTCCGCGATGACCATCATCCGGCGGGGCGTGAACCGGTCCGCCAGTACGCCGCCGAAGAGCACGAAGACCGCCAGCGGGCCCATCCACGCCGCGAGCGCGTACCCCACCGAGGAGTGCGGGCGGCCGGCCCCCAGCAGACCGGCGGTGAGCGCCACCGGGATCATGCCGTCACCGAAGAGCGCGGCGGTACGGGCGACGAAGAAGAGCCGGAAGTTACGGTTCCAGAGCCCCTCCGGCCGGCCGTCACCGAGCCCCCCGCGCAGGCCGCCGAGGGGGTCACCGAGCCCGCTGCCCAGGCCGTCACCCGCCGGACGCACACCGGATGTACCGGGCAAAAGGGTCTGTACGCCGTCGTGTTCGACGGCGGGAATGCGCGGGTGCTCCGCGGACTTTTCACTCACAGGAGTGACATGTATCAGGGTTGAGGTCTATACCACTAGGGTCGAAGGGAGTCCGCCCGTGCCCCACCGCATCGCCGTCCTGGCCCTCGACGGCCTGCTTCCCTTCGAACTGGGCATCCCCCAGCGGATTTTCGGCCGGTCGTTCGGTATCGGGCCGCACGACGAGGGCCGCAGTCTCTACGAAGTCGTGACCTGTTCCGTCCGCCCGCCGGGCCCGGTCCGCACCGACGCGGACTTCACGATCACCGTCGAACGCGGCCCCGAGACCCTGGCGACCGCCGACACGGTGGTCATCCCCGCCAGTTACGAACTCGGCCCCGTCTACACGGAGGGCAGGCTCACCGACGAACTGGCCGCCGCGTTCGCCCACATCAGGCCGGGGACCCGGATGGTCTCCATCTGCACGGGGAGTTACGTACTGGCCGCCGCCGGATATCTCGACGGGCGCCCCGCCACCACCCACTGGTGGCACGCCGACCACTTCCAGCAGCTCTTCCCCGGGGTCAGGGTCGACCCGGACGTCCTGTTCATCGACGACGGGGACGTCCTGACCTCCGCCGGGGTCGCCGCGGGGATCGACCTCTGCCTGCACATCGTGCGCCGCGACCACGGCACCGCCGTCGCCAATGACGTCGCCCGCCGCACGGTCGTGCCCCCGCACCGGGACGGCGGTCAGGCGCAGTACATCCGGCGCCCGGTGCCCGAGCACCGGCTCGCCACCACGACCACCGCGCGCACCTGGGCGCTGGGGCGGCTGGAGCGGCCGATCCTGCTGCGCGACATGGCGCAGCAGGAGTCGATGAGCGTACGGACCTTCACCCGCCGGTTCCGGGAGGAGGTCGGGGTCAGCCCCGTGCAGTGGCTGACCCGGCAGCGGATCGAACGGGCCCGGCACCTGCTGGAGTCGACGGACCTGTCGATCGACCAGGTGGCCAGGGACGCGGGCTTCGGGACGCCCACCTCGCTGCGGCAACACCTCCAGACGGCGCTGGGGGTCTCCCCGACGGTCTACCGGCGCACCTTCCGCGCCGGAAGGAACTGACGGGCGCCTGCGGGCGCCCCGGGCGCTCGCGGGCTCCCGCGGGCGCGGGTCAGAACATCAGCACGCCCCGGGCCACCCGGCCGTGGTGCGCGTCGTCCGCCGCCCTGGCGAAGTCCTCCACCGGGTAGGTGGTGGTGACGAGTTCGTCCAGGAGCAGCCGGCCCTCCCGGTACAGCTCCGCGTAGAGCGCGATGTCGCGCTGCGGGCGCGAGGAGCCGTAGCGGCAGCCCAGGATCGACTTGTCCAGGTACATCGACGAGACGAGGAACGAGGCCTGCGCCGTCGCGGCCGGGACGCCCAGCAGGACCGCCTGGCCGTGCCGGTCCAGCAGGTCGATCGCGGTACGGATCAGTTCCGTGCGGCCCACGCATTCGAAGGCGTGGTCGGCGCCGTCCGGCAGGATCTCGCGCACGCCGTCCGCCGAGGTCAGGAAATGCGTCGCGCCGAACTGCCGGGCCGCCGCCTCCTTCGCGGGGTTGGCGTCCACGGCGACGATCGTCAGCGCGCCCGCGATCCGGGCGCCCTGGATCACGTTGAGACCGATGCCGCCGGTGCCGATCACCACGACCGTGTCCCCCCGGTCGACCTTCGCCCGGTTGAGCACGGCCCCCACGCCCGTCAGCACCCCGCAGCCGATCAGGGCCGCGGAGGCCAGGGGGATGTCCGCCGGGATCTTCACCGCCTGTACGGCCTTGACCAGGGTCCGTTCGGCGAAGGCCGAGTTGGAGGCGAACTGGTACAGCGGCTTCCCGCGCCGCGTGAACGGCCGCCCCGGCCGCCCGATCGCCTTGCGGCACATGGTCGGGCGCCCCCGGTCGCACTGGGCGCACGCCCCGCAGTTGGCGAGCGTGGACAGCGAGACGTGGTCGCCGGGCGCCACATGGGCGACGCCCGCGCCGACCGCCTCCACCACGCCCGCGCCCTCGTGTCCGAGCACCACCGGTGGCGGGAACGGGATCGTCCCGTCGATCACCGAGAGGTCGCTGTGGCACAGCCCGGCCGCGGCCACCGCCACCAGCACCTCACCGGGCCCCGGTTCACGTATCTCCAGATCGTCGACGACCTCGGTCCGTTTGCCGTCGAAGACGACGCCTCTCATCCGGGCTCCCTCGGTAGGCCGAGCAGCCGCTCGGCGATGGTGTTCCGCTGGGTCCGGGCCCGCCCGGCCGGCCGCCGGGCCCGCGCGCCCCGGCGCCCGGCCCCGCGCCCCGGTCCGGAGCGGTCCGGACGGTGGGCACCGGACCGTGATCCGGCCCGGTCCGGGCGAAAGGCCCCAGGCCCTGTCCTCGAACTGCCGTCTGCCGTGCGGCCTCCGACCCGTACCCAAGACCGCCCGGCCCGGAGACCGCGCGTACCGGACACCGCACGGCCCGGCCCGGCCTCCGGCCGCACTTCGCAGACGGCCCCAGGCCCTGTCTTCGAACTGCCGTCTGTCGTGCGGCCTCCGGCCGGACGACCGCAGTCCGAAGACAGGCCCTAGGCGTTCGGCCGTGCCTTCGCCGCGGCCGCCGCGGCCATCTCCTCCAGCCGGGCCAGCATCGGCATCGGGTCGGTGCCCACCGTCCCGGGCAGGAAGTCCGCGATCCGTTCCGGGGTCCACGCCCCCTCGACGTAACCGGCCCGCAGCTCCCTCGGCTGGGCCCACACCGCGATCTTCGGCCCCGCGACCGTGTAGACCTGGCCGGTGATCTTCTCCTGGCGGGCCCGTTCGCTGAGCAGGTAGACGACGAGCGCCGCCACGTCCTCCGGCTCGCCGATCTCCTTGAGCTCCATGGGCACATTGGCGGACATCCGGGTACGGGCGACCGGGGCGACGGCGTTGGCCGTGACGCCGTACTTGTGCAGACCGAGCGCCGCGCTGCGGACCAGCGAGATGATCCCGCCCTTGGCGGCGCTGTAGTTGGCCTGGGCGACGCTGCCCTGGTGGTTGCCGCTGGTGAAGCCGATCAGGGTGCCGCCGCCCTCCTGCTTGCGCATCACCGCCGACGCGGCCCGGAAGACGGTGAAGGTGCCCTTGAGATGGGTGGCGACCACCGGGTCCCACTCCTCCTCGGACATGTTGAACAGCATCCGCTCGCGCAGGATCCCGGCGACGCAGACGACGCCGTCGATCCGGCCGAACCGGGCGAGCGCCGTGTCCACGATCCGCTGACCGCCCGCCATCGTGGAGATGTCGTCGGCGACCGCCACCGCCTCGCCGCCCGCCGCCACGATCTCCTTGACGACCGACTCGGCCACCTCGCTGCTCGGCTCGCCGCCCTCGATGGAGACGCCGTAGTCGTTGACGACGACCCGCGCCCCCTCGGCCGCGGCCGCGAGCGCCACCGCCCGCCCGATGCCGCGCCCGGCACCCGTCACGGCCACCACCCTGCCTGCCAAGAAGTTCCCCATGCCCGGCCCCTTCCCGCGGTTTCTGACGGACCGTTAGATTTTATGGGCCATCAGGTCCACGAGCACAAGCCCCAGGAGGCGCCATGTCACTGCCGGCCGAGTTCCACGACATCGCGAAGCGGGTCAGCAACTGGGGCCGCTGGGGCGCCGACGACGAGATCGGGACCCTCAACCTGATCACCGACGCCGTGGTGCGCGAGGCCGCCGCCACCGTCCGCAGCGGCCTGCGGATACCGCTCGCGCTCCCCCTCCGGCAGGACGGCGTCCAGAGCGGACTGATCGCCGGGCGGATCAATCCGCTGCACACCATGGTCCAGATCAACCAGGAGCTCTTCGGCCCCGGCACCGTTGCCACCAGCGACGACACGGCGGTCCTCAGCCTCCAGACGGCCACCCACTGGGACGCCCTCACCCATGCCTCGCACTCGGGGCGGATCTACAACGGCCGCCCGGCCGCGACGATCACCGCCCACGGCGGCGCGGAGTTCAGCGGGATCGAGAAGGCGCCGCACATCGTCTCGCGCGGAGTGCTGCTCGACGTGGCACGCGCCCTGGACACGGACAGGCTGCCCGGCGGCCACGCGGTCACCCCCGAGGACCTGGAGGCGGCCGAGGAGCTGGCGGGCGTGCGGGTCGGCTCCGGCGACATCGTGCTCGTACGGACCGGGCAGGTGCAGGTCTATCTGGCGGGCGACAAGCACGCCTACGGCTACCCCTCGCCCGGCCTGTCGGTCCGGACGCCCGAGTGGTTCCGCGCGCGCGATGTCGCGGCGGTCGCCAACGACACCCTGACCTTCGAGATCTTCCCGCCGGAGATCGAGGACCTCTGGCTGGGGGTGCACGCGCTGCACCTGGTCGAGATGGGCATGCTCCAGGGCCAGAACTGGAACCTGGAGGGCCTGTCCACAGCCTGTGCGCAGGAGCGGCGGTACGCCTTCCTGCTCTCCGCGATGCCGGAGCCGTTCGTCGGCGCGACCGGCACCCCGGTCGCCCCGGTCGCGATCCTCTGAGCCCCGTCCGATGCCGGGGAGGGGCAGGACGACAGGGGCCGGAGCCCGGTCCGGGGGCGGCCGGAACGGACTGCTTTAACCTTTATGCAAGTTTCGGCAGGGGGCTAGGCGAGCTTCGGCACGGGGCGCGCGACCGTGCGCGCGTCGCGGTCCGCGTCCGCCGCGCCCTGCACCACGGAGTGCAGCGGCAGCTGGATCAGCGGAGCGCCGCGGTCGACCTCGCACCAGATGCGCTTGCCCGCACCCTCCGGCTGCCAGCCCCAGCGGTCGGCCAGGCCGTCGACCAGCTCCAGGCCCCGGCCGTTGGTGTCCTCACCGGCGGCGTGGCGCTGCTGCGGCGGACGGCAGCTGGCGTCGGCCACCTCGACCCGGACGGTCCCGGACCCGCCTGCCGTGCCCGTCAGGCCGAAGAGCATGCGCAGCACGGCCGGGCACCCGGTGTGCACCACCGCGTTGGTGACGAGCTCCGAGATCAGCAGGATGAGCGTCTCGGCCAGTGGCTCGTCGTCCCTTATCCCGGACCCGACCAGTCTCGACCGGGCCCATCTACGGGCCCGCCCGACCTCCGCGGGATCCGGCCCGACCTCCAGCTGAACCTGAAGCACCTGCACCGCTCACACCATCCGAACCGGCGGACACATCGCCTCGCGCCTCCTCGGGGTCACGGAACGTGATTCCCCTGCGAGACAGCATGGTTGACGTACAGTCACCGCAACAAGCGCTTCGGGCATATTCCAGCGCGAAGGAGTACCCGTGGTGCATACTGTGCGACGCACGTTGCGGGGAGTCGAACAGAGGCGCGCAAAGGCCGCGGGAGCTGCCTCCCGGGCACGCCCGGCGCTTCTGCCTGGAACGCGAGCAGGGCACCTCGTCCGGGCCGGAGTCGCCGCACGGGCAACGCCCGGATCGCCCGGTTCCAGTTCCTGTCGCATCCAACGGAGCGTACCCGAGCCGGGCGCCGACTCCACCCCGTGACGGAAGACGTGAAGAACGCGGGCCGGGGCCCGCGCCCTTCGACTGCACTGCGTAACTCCGCAGCGTGAGGCCGCTGTACCGGTCCGTGATCTGCGCGCGGGGTGCGTCCGGGCGCCCGAAGCCTGCACGGAACCCGTCCGGCTTCAGCACAGGTTCCCCGCAAGCACCTCCTCGGCCGCCGCCGCGGTGAGCCACTGCCCGGACCGCAGCCAGGCCCGCTTGAGGTGCAGGTGAACATCTGATTCCCAGGTGAATCCCATGCCTCCGTGTACCTGGAGGCAGTCCCGTGCGTTGCGGACCGCCGCGTCGTCGGCGAGCAGCTTGGCGCCGGCGATCTCGGCCGGGTCCCCGGTCACGGCCGCCGCGTACACCGCGCAGCGGGCCACCTCGGCGCGGACCAGCATCCCGGCGCACAGGTGCTTGACCGCCTGGAAGGACCCGATCGGCGCGCCGAACTGTTCGCGCGCACCGGCGTACCCGACGGCCATCTCGGTCGTCCGGGCGGCGCTGCCGAGCTGTTCGGCGGCGGCGAGCAGGGCGCCCTCCGCGCGTATCCGCCCGCCCCGGGGCAGCGGCTCACCGGCCTCCACCGGGCCCTCGACCCGCCACAGGGGCGTGAACGGGTCGACCGACCGTACGGCGTCGGCGGCCTCCCGCACCGGGGCGGCGTCCCGTACCGTCGCGGTCTCCCCCGGCGCCCCCGTACCGTCGCCGGGCGCGAGGACGAGCAGCGCGTCCGCCTCGCCCAGGTGGGCCACCGGCCGCCCCTCCTCGTGCACGGCCACCACCGCCTCGCCCCGGGCCGCGCCCTTCACCGGGCCGGCCGCGAGATGGGTGGCGATCAGCGGCCCCGGCAGCAGCGAGCGCCCCGCCTCCTCGAAGAGCAGGACCGCCTCGGGCAGCCCCAGGCCGACGCCTCCCTCCTCCTCCGGCAGCCGCAGCGCGAAGAACCCGGCCTCGCCGAGCTCCCGCCACAGGGCCCGGTCGACCCCGTCACCGGCGTCCAGCGCGGCCCGCATCCGGTCCCTGCCGAAGCGCCCGGCGAGGAGTTCCCGCACCCCCGCCCGCAGGGCCCGCTGATCGTCCGAGAGCTGGAAGTCCATGAGTGCGTCAGCGCCCCTTCGGCAGGCCGAGTATGCGTTCGGCGACGATGTTCCGCTGGATCTGCGAGGTGCCCGCGGCGATGGTGTACGACAGCGAGGAGAGCCGGTCCAGGACCCACTCCCGGTCCAGGTCGGCGGCGTCCGCGCCGAGCACCTCGGCCGCCGTCTCGTACAGCTCCTGGCGGGCGTGCGAGTAGCGCAGCTTGAAGACCGAGCCGCCGGTTCCGGGCACGCCCCGGCCGCCGGCCCGCTGCGCCTCGCCGACGTTCCACTGGGTGAGCCGCCACAGCGCCTGGAACTCGGCGTTCAGCCTGCCGAGGCCGCGCCGCAGGACCGGGTCGTCCCAGCGTCCGTTGCGCCGGGCCTCGGCCGCCAGGGCCGCCAGGGTGCGGCGGCAGGCGACGACCTCGCCGACGAACGCCGTGCCGCGCTCGAAGGAGAGGGTGACCATGGTGACCCGCCAGCCGTCGTTCTCCGCGCCGACCCGGTGCGTGAGGGGCACCCGTACCTCGTCCAGGAACATCTCGGCGAACTCGGTGGACCCGGCGAGGGTGCGCAGCGGGCGGACGGTGACCCCCGGGGCGTCCATCTGCATCGCGAGCCAGCTGATCCCCCGGTGCCGGGGCGCCGCCGGGTCGGTGCGCACCAGGAGTTCGCACCAGTCGGCGACCTCGGCGTGCGAGGTCCAGATCTTGCTGCCGCTGACCACGTAGTGGTCGCCGTCGCGCACCGCCCTGGTCCGCAGCGCGGCGAGGTCCGACCCGGCGTCGGGCTCGCTGAACCCCTGGCACCAGATCTCGTCGCCCCGCAGCACCGGCGGCAGCCAGCGGGCCCGCTGCTCCGCGGTGCCCTCGGCGGCGATCGTCGGGCCCGCGTGCAGCAGCCCGACGAAGTTCGCGCCGACGTACGGGGCCCCGGCCCGCTCCGTCTCCTCCAGGAAGATCAGGTGCTGGGTCGGGGTGGCGCCCCGGCCGCCCGCGTCGACGGGCCAGTGCAGGCCCGCGTAGCCCGCGTCGTACAGCATCCGCTGCCAGGCCGTGTCGTACGCGCGGCGCCCCGGCCAGTCGTCGGGGGCGGGCTTCGCGGGCAGTGCGGGGAGCGCGGTGGCCAGCCAGGCGCGCAGCCGCGCCCGGAACTCCTCTTCCTCCTCCGTGTACGCGAGGTCCATCGCGCGCGCCTACTTCGCCCGGTCCCGGTCCAGGTCGAGGCCGAGCATCCTGATCGCGTTCCCGCGCATCAGTTTGTGGACGGTCTCGTCGTCCAGCCCCTTGACGTGGTCGAGGGCGACCTCCTTGGTGTGCGGGAAGGTCGAGTCGACGTGCGGGTAGTCGGTCTCGAAGGTGGCGTTGTCGCGTCCGACGACGTCGAGCGAGGCGATGCCGTGCTTGTCGCGGAAGAAGCAGCAGAAGATCTGCCGGTAGTAGTACGTGGACGGCGGCTCGGGGATCAGATCGCGCACCCCGCCCCAGGCCCGGTGCTCCTCCCAGACGTCGTCGGCCCGCTCCAGGGCGTACGGGATCCAGCCCATCTGGCCCTCGCTGTAGGCGAGCTTCAGCCGGGGGAACTTCACCAGGACCCCGCTGAACAGGAAGTCCATCATCGAGGCCATGGCGTTGTTGAAGGAGAGGCTGGCCTGGACGGCGGGCGGGGCGTCCGGTGACGCGGCGGGCATCTGCGAGCTGGACCCGATGTGCATGTTGACGACCGTGCCGGTCTCCTCGCAGACGGCGAAGAACGGGTCCCAGTAGCCGGTGTGGATGGAGGGGAGGCCGAGGTGGGTGGGGATCTCGGAGAAGGTGACCGCCCGCACGCCCCGGGCCGCGTTGCGCCGGATCTCGGCGACGGCCAGGTCAATGTCCCAGAGCGGGATGATGCAGAGCGGGATGAGGCGGCCGCCGCTGTCGCCGCACCACTCCTCCACCATCCAGTCGTTGTAGGCGCGGACGCAGGCGAGCGCGACCTCCTTGTCGTGCGCCTCGGCGAAGGTCTGGCCGCAGAAGCGCGGGAAGGTGGGGAAGCAGAGGCTCGCCTCGACGTGGTTGAGGTCCATGTCCTTGAGCCGCTCGGCCGGGTCCCAGCAGCCGGGCCGCATCTCCGCCCGGGTGATCCCCTCCAGCGTCATGTCGTCCCGGTCGAAGCCGACGGCCGCGATGTTGCGCTTGTACGGGAACTTCAGGTCCTCGTAGATCCACCAGTCGGTGGGCGGGCCGTCCGGGTCCATCGTGATGACGTACTTGCCGCCGGTGTAGGCCAGCTCCCCGATGCCCGCGGTCAGCGGCTGCGGCCCGCGCTCGCGGTACCGGGCGGGCAGCCAGGTCGAGAAGAGGTGCGGCGGCTCGATCACATGGTCGTCGACGCTGACGATCCGAGGCAGTTCCGTCATGGTGTCCCCTTCGGCGCACACATTTCTGATGACCCGTCAGATCGACGGCTTTCCCAGGCTAGCCCCGCACCCCTGGACCGACAAGGCGCGGCGCTCTACGCTCTCCGCACTATCTGACTATCCGTCAGCTGTGAGGGGTTCGCCGTGACCGAGAACGCGCACGCCCTGGGTGCATCGGGCACCTTCTGGGAACTCGTCGAACGCCGGGCCGGCCTGAGCCCGGATGGCCCGTTCCTGATCCAGGACGACCGCACCCTGACCTTCGGCGGGCTGCGCGACCGCGGCGAGCGGGTCGCGGCCGGGCTCTGGGAGATGGGCGTGCGCCCCGGCACCGTCGTCGCCTGGCAGCTGCCGACCCGGATCGAGACGGTGCTGCTGTCGTTCGCGCTGACCAGGATCGGAGCCGTGCAGTCACCGGTCATCCCGTTCTACCGGGACCGCGAGGTGGGGTTCGCGCTGCGCGGGTCGCAGGCGGAGTTCTTCGCCGTACCGGGCACCTGGCGCGGCTTCGACCACACGGCGATGGCCGCACGGCTGACGGCGGACCGGCCGGTGACGGTGTTCGAGGCGTACGCGTCACTGCCGGACGGCGACCCGTCGGTGCTCCCGCCGCCGCCCGCCGACGGTACGGCGGTGCGCTGGATCTACTGGACCTCGGGCACCACCTCCGACCCGAAGGGGGTGCTGCACACCGACCGCAGCCTGATCGCGGGCGGCTCCTGCCTGGCCCACGCGCTGCGGCTGACGGCGGACGACATCGGTTCGGTGGCCTTCCCGTTCGCCCATGTCGGCGGGCCGGACTACGCGGTGATGCTGCTGCTGTACGGGTTCCCCGCGGCGCTGTTCGAGCACTTCGCGCTGCCCGGCGCGCTGGCGGAGTACCGGCGCCACGGGGTGACGGTCGCGGGCGGCTCCACGGCCTTCTACTCGATGTTCCTGGCCGAACAGCGCAAGGCGCCGGACCAGCGGCCGGTCCCCACCCTGCGGCTGCTGGCGGGCGGCGGCGCGCCGAAACCGCCGGAGCTGTACCACGCGGTGGTGCGCGAGATGGGCGTCCAGCTCACCCACGGGTACGGGATGACCGAGGTCCCCATGATCACGATGGGCGACCCGGAGGACACGGCGGAGCACCTCGCCACGACGGAGGGGCGGCCGCCCGCGGGGATGGAGATCCGGATCACCGACGAGGACGGCAAGCCACTGCCGCGCGGCACGGACGGCGAGGTGCGGCTGCGCGGGGAGGCCGTCTGCGCGGGCTATCTGGACCCGGTGGCGTCGGCGGCGGTGTTCGACGCCGAGGGGTTCCTGATCACCGGGGACGTCGGCCACGTCCGGGAGAGCGGCCATCTGGTGCTCACCGGACGGCTGAAGGACATCATCATCCGCAAGGGCGAGAACATCTCCGCCAAGGAGATAGAGGACCTGCTGCACCGGCATCCGGACGTCGGGGACGCGGCGGTGGTCGGGCTCCCGGACCGCGAACGGGGCGAGCTGGTCTGCGCGGTCGTGGAGCAGCCCGCGGGCGCGGGACCGCTGACGCTGGCGCGGGTCACGGCGCATCTGCGCGCCGAGGGACTCTCCGTGCACAAGCTGCCGGAGCGGCTGGAGGTGGTGGACGCCCTGCCGCGCAACGAGACCCTGCGCAAGGTGCTGAAGTACCGGCTGCGGGAGTGGTTCGCCTGAGGGGCGGGGTGCGGTGCGGGTCAGGGGCGGGGTGCGGTGCGGGTCTCCCGCCCCGCACCCCCGTGGTCCCGGCGCTACGCGTCCGGGGCGATCACCGTGAAGTACGCGGCGAACGCGGACACCGCCTCGTCCTCCGTGATCGCGCCGTCCTCGTCCGCGTCCAGGCTCCGCGCCGCGAGCTCCGCCGTCCCGGCGTCCGCCCCCAGCACCTTGAGCGCCCGCACCACGGCCGGTACGGGGGCCGCGCCCAGGTCGTCCTGGTCCGCCACGGCGATCGCCGCGCGCAGGAAGGGGCGGGCGATCTCCGCGAAGCGCTCCGGGTTGTCGCGCAGCCGTTTCACGGCCCCGCCCACGAACTCCTCGCGGGTGACGCGCTGGTCCCCGTCGACATCGGCGATGCCCGCCATGCCCTGCCAGAGCGCCTCGGCCCCGGTGTAGAGCGCCTGACCCTTGTCGCAGCGCGCCTTCGTACCGAATTCGGCGAGCAGTCGGGCGGCGGCGGCACTGAAATCCGCGCGATCGATGCATCCGTTGCCGTCCTGGTCGAAGGCGGCGAAGCGGAAGGCGATCTTGCGCTCATACTCTGCGCTGTCCATGCGGGGAGCGTACGACGCCGAAGGGCGCCGCGTGTCGCTTACGCACTTACGCGCACCGCCCGTGCGACAACCCGGCCACCGGCGCCCCGCCCCCGCGGCCGCGACGGGGCCCCGCGCGCCTGCGGCAAGGCGCGCGGCGCCCCGGGGACGGGCTCTCACGCGGAGAGCGGCCGGGACCGTTCGTCGACGGCCGCGTCCCAGTCGGGGTAGACGTCGAAGAGGCGGCGCACGCCGAGGGCGGCCAGCACCCGGTTGACGTGGGAGCCGTCCTCCGCGCCCCGGGCCGGCAGGATCAGCCGCAGCCGGCCCCCGCAGGAACGCATCAGACGACGGGCGGCGATCAGTACGCCGACGCCGCTGGAGTCGCAGAACAGGACCCCGGAGAGGTCGAGCACCACGTCGTGGCGGCCGACCGCCACCGCCTCGTGGACGGACTGGCGCACGGCGGGCGAGGTCGCCAGATCCAGTTCGCCGTGTATGTGCAGCACGGTCCATCTGCCCCGCAGGGTCTCGGCCACGGTGAGCGGATTGCGGGGGCTTTCCTGGGCGGGCCGGGGAAGACGGGCGGCCGCGGCCCGAGGGCCGTTTCCAGGAGGACAGGGTTTCCTCACGCGACTGGGCCTCTCGTTCCGGGGATGGCAACGATCCGGAAGTTTCCGTTCCTTCTCGCGGCTGCCCCCGTCGCACCCCCGTGAAACACCGAGTGCCCTGTCAGGACACAGTCGGATTCGGGCAGAAATGATCGCTCCGGGCCCGGCTCCGCCCTCGCCCGCGGGTGCATTCCCTATCATCCCGGGCCTCTTCATGGGCGTACTTGCCCCAAAGGGCAGTGCGTTTCCGGCGCCGCCGACTACATTCTGTGTGACGAGGGGAACAGGTCTGGGGGCCGCATGGCGAAAAACGCACCACCCCGCTGGGACCGCAGGATGCAGCAGCGGCTGGCACGCGGTGAGGCGGCCGCTCTCGGCGAGCTCTACGACCGGTTCGCCTCGCTCGTGCACAGCCAGGCCCACCGGATGCTGGACGACGAGACCGCCGCCGACCTGGTGACCCGCGAGGTCTTCGGCTACGTGTGGGAGAACCCGGACGCCTACGACCCCAGGCAGGGCTCGATGCGCTCCTGGGTCGCCCGGCTCACGCACCGCCAGTCCGTGCGGCGGCTGCGCGAGGAGTACGACGCCACGGACGACGACGGCAGCGCCCTGGAGGAACGGGTGCACCGGGCCACGGCCTCGGCGCGGGCCGACTACATCGTCGCGTCCATGCCCGCCCCGCTGCGGGCCGCGCTGGAGCTCGCGTACGTCCAGCGCCGGGACTACCGGCAGACCGCGGCCGACCTCGGGGTCACCGAGGACGAGGCCCGCCGCCGGCTCCGGCTCGGGCTGCAACTGCTCTCCACCGCCCGCACCCGCCCGCTGGAAGGGACCTCGCCGCCCGGATACGGACCGACGCCGTGACCGGCGGGGACGCCGACGGGCGCGAGGACGGCGGACGCGACGACGAGGTGCGAAACGCCCGGCGCATACCCGGCCCCCGGTCCGCCGCGGACGATCTCGACCTCGCCGCTGTACCGCCGCCCGTCCCCTCGGAACCGCCCGGGGAACCGCGGCCGACCGCACCGGAACCGGAAGCCGCCGTGGACCCATCGGACCCATCGGACCCATCGGACCCGCCGGTGCTGCCGCACCAGGTCCTCAAGGCGCTCCTCGGCGCATGGGCCCTGGCGGCCTGCTCGGCGGAGGAGGCCGCGGCCGTCGAGGCGCATCTGACCGGGTGCGCCGCCTGCGCGGACGAGGCGCTGCGGCTGCGCGACGCGGTCGGGCTGCTGCACACCGACCGCAGCCTGGACCTCGATCCGACGCTGCGCACCCGGGTGATCGACGCCTGTCTGAGCCGCCGCCCGGCCGACATCCCGGTGCCGGACTGGGCCGCCCCGTACGACGCGGAGACCGCGCGGCTCGATGCGCTGCTCCGGGACATCGGCGGCCCGGAGTGGCACGCACCGGTGCGGCTGAAGTGGTTCGAGGGCGAGCAGGAGGTCCGCCGCAAGACCACGGTCGCGGGCGTCATCGGCCACCTCATGACCGTCGACGGACTGCTCGGCACCGCTCTCGACATCGAAGTGCCGCTCGGCGACGGCGTCCTCGGCCGGGGCACCGACTGGCCGCTCTCCCCCGCCGCCCGCACCGAGACCTACTGGTCCGCCACCCGGCTCCCGCCCACCCGCGCGGTCCACGAGCCGTGGCGGGCGCAGAGCCACACCCTGATCCGTACGGTCTCCTTCGCGGGCCGCGGGGTCTCCGAGCTCTCCGTCTCGTACGGGGACTTCGCCCTTCCGCTGCACGACGCCCTGCTGGACCGGGCCTTCGAATGCTGGCTGCACGGCGGCGACATCGCGGACGCGGTGGACTATCCGTACGAGCCGCCGTCCCCCGCCCATCTCCACCGGATGATCGACCTGGCGGTCCGGCTGCTGCCCGCCGTCCTGGCCGAGCGCCGCAGGACGGGTCTGGCCGGGCCCGCCCGCCATCTGGTGACGGCCGGGTCCCCGGGCCGTTCGCTGCATCTGGAGGTGGAGGGCTCGGGCGGCGGCGACTGGTACATCCCGCTGGACTCCCCGGCCGCGCTCGGCTCCTCCGCGCACGCCGTGGCCCAGGTCGCGCTGGACGGCGTGGAGTTCTGCCGACTGGTGGCCGGGCACGTGCCGCCGGTGGAGGCGGCGGCCGGTCAGGAGGGCGACCGCGAGGCGATCCGCGACGTGCTCTTCGCCGCGGCCTCGCTGAGCAGACTCTAGAACCGGACCGGGTCCGGGGCCGGGCCGCCCGTGGAAACGCTAGGCGAAGATCACCGTGCGGTGGCCGTTGAGCAGGATGCGGCGCTCCGCGTGCCACTTCACGGCCCGCGCCAGCGCCTGGCACTCCACATCACGTCCGACGGCGACGAGCTGGTCCGGCGTGACGCCGTGGCCCACCCGCGCGACCTCCTGCTCGATGATCGGCCCCTCGTCGAGGTCCGCGGTCACATAGTGCGCCGTCGCACCGATCAGCTTCACTCCCCGGGCGTGCGCCTGGTGGTACGGCTTCGCGCCCTTGAAGCTCGGCAGGAAGGAGTGGTGGATGTTGATGATCCGGCCGCTCAGCTGCTTGCAGAGGTCGTCCGAGAGGACCTGCATGTAGCGGGCGAGGACCACCAGCTCGACGTTCTCCTCGCGGACCAGCTCCAGCAGCCGCGCCTCCGCGGCGGCCTTGGTCTCCTTGGTCACCGGGATGTGCCGGAACGGGACGTCGTACGAGGCGACGAGCTCGGCGAAGTCCGTGTGGTTGGAGACGACCGCGGCGATCTCGACCGGCAGCGCCCCGATCCGGGAGCGGAAGAGCAGGTCGTTGAGGCAGTGCCCGAACTTGCTGACCATCAGCACGACCCGCATCCGGTCCGAGGAGCGGTGGATCTGCCAGTCCATCCGGAAGGAGTCGCCGACCGCGGCGAAACTGGCCCGCAGCTTCTCCTGGGTCACCGGGGCGCCCGCCGAGAAGTGCACCCGCATGAAGAACAGGCCCGTGTCGTGGTCGCCGAACTGCTGGCTGTCCTCGATGTTGCAGCCGGTCATGAAGAGATAGCTCGACACGGCGTGCACGATGCCCTGTCTGTCGGGGCACGAGAGGGTGAGGACGTACTGCTCGGCGGCGGTTTCGGCGGGCTGCGGCGCGGTCATCCCCGTAGCGTGCCACACCGGCCCGGAATCAGGCCGATCCGGTCATGATGCGGAGCACGTCGAGGGAGCGCGGCGGCGTGTCGGGGTCCTCCCCGTCGTTCCCGGCGAGCAGCACATGGGCCTCGCGGGCGGCGCGTACGGCCTCCGGCCAGCCGTGGTGCTCCAGATACGCCGAGACGGGGGCGTCCGCGCCGACCTGGTGCATGATGCGCAGCACCCGGAGCACGGCGCCGTCGACGAGAGCGGCCTCGCCCGCGTCGCGGAAGATCGTCCCGATGTACTTCTCGGCGGACCAGTTGTCCAGCCAGGTGTCCTCGACCAGGCGGTACACGGCGTCGGTGACGTCGCCGTACCCCTCCTGTCCGGCCAGCCAGCACTCGTGGTGGAAGACGGGGTCGGAGAGCATGTGCAGCGCCGAACGCACATTGCTGCGCCAGCGCCACCAAGGCATGTCATTCAGCGGCATGCCGCCCATGGTGGAGGAGCGACGGCCGCGACGGGAAGAGTTCTCCGAACCTTGCTGCACGGTCATCGATCGTACGTTCCCTTTTCGGCCCCCCGCACCGGCCCCCGCAATTCACCCGGATGTCACCGAGCGTTGAGCCGGGCACACTGTGGCGTTACCCCACGGGCGGAAACGTTCATGCCCATGACCGGACGGCGACGCCCCACCTCCCCCCGCCCCTACGGGCTCCTCGCGTGTACGGCGGCGGCCGGGGCGTTGCTGGTCACCGGTTGCGGCGCACTCCCTGGGGCCACGGGGGGCTCCAGGGAGCCCGTCACCGTCATGACGTGGGCCCCCAGCGGTGTCACCGGGCCGGACGCGGTCAATATGGCGGGAATGACCGCCATGGCGCGCGCCTATGCCCGCTGGGCCAACGGCGACGGCGGGCTGGACGGTCACAAGCTGCGCGTCATCACCTGCGAGGAGGAGGACACCTCGATCGGCGCGGCCAACTGCGCCCGCCGGGCCGTCAAGGAGAAGGCGGTCGCGGTCGTCGGCTCGTACAGCCGGCACGGGGCGGCGTTCATGCCGCCGCTGGAGGGCGCCGGAATCCCCTACATCGGCGGCTACGGCGCCTCCGACGAGGAGTTCAGCAGCTACAACTCCTACCCGGTCAACGGCGGGCAGCCCGCCCTGCTCGCGGGCAACGCCCGGCAGCTGGCCCGCGGCTGCGCGCGGGTTTCCGTGGTCCGGCCCGACACCCTGGGCGGCGACGGCCAGGCCTGGCTGCTGAGGACCGGGCTCACCGAGGCGGGCCGGCCCGCGCCCGCCGACGTCCGGGCGTCGGAGGCGGCCACGTCGTACGACGACGCCGCCGGGGCGGCGCTCCAGGCCGCGGGGGCCTCCGACGGCTGTGTGACCGCGGTGCTCGGGAAGCGCACCGAGACCTTCTTCGACTCGTTCCGGCGGCTGGAGCCGTCGCACGGGGGCGGTGGCGTACGGATCTCCTCCGTGCTCGGCAGCGTCGACCAGCCGCTGATCGACAGCACCGGGGGCCGGAACAGCCCGTTCGAGGGGGCCTACATCACCGGCTGGTACCCGGACGCGGGCGACGCCCGCTGGGACGGGATGCGCAACGCGATCCGCGAGCACGCCTTCGGCGACAACCGGATCGACCCGGACGACACGGGCGCGCAGACCACCTGGGTCGCGTACACCGTGCTGAAGGAGATCGTGAAGGCGATCGACTCCCCGGAGATCACCGCCTGGAAGCTCACCAACGCCCTCAACGGAGGCACCCCGGCCGACACCGGCGGCCTCACCCCGGTGCTGCGCTGGGGCTTCAAGGACGTGCTGGGCTCGTCCGCGTATCCGCGGATCGTCAACACCAAGGTGACGTTCCAGGTGGTCCGCGACGGACGGCTCGTCGCGGACCGCAAGGGGTTCATGGACGTCTCGAAGACGCTCTCGGACGCCAGCGCGAAGGGCTGACCGCCGGGTCCGCCCGCTCCACCGGGCGGGACGGGACGGCTCGCCGCCCCGCCCGGCCGTCACAGCTCCGTCGCCGCCCGGCGGGTCAGCCCGTACTTCGACGCGATCGAGTTCCACAGCCCCGACGCCTGCCGCTTCGCCTTGCTCGCCTCGCCGCTCTGCACGGTGGCCGCCTGCGTCTCGGAGGTCGTACGCGCCTTTCCGTGCTTGCACACCTTCTTGCCGTCCTTGGCCTGTCCGGCCCAGGCGGCGTAGTGGTCGTCGGCGGCGGCCGAGGCCTTCCAGGCCCGGGTGAGGGAGGCGGTCAGCTGCGCGTGGTCCGGCAGCTTGTCGACGGAGAGCCCTTCGAGCCGGGTCACCAGATCGCGGCGCTGCTGGGCGGCGCCCTTCAGATCGGACACCGCCTGGTCCAGGTCCGTGCAGTTCTTGGTCTTCTCGACCGCCCCGATGACCGCGGAGCGGCTGTTGTTGCTGTCCGCCAGCAGCTTGTCGAGCGCCTCGGCCTGCGGCTTCGCCGGATCGGCCGGGGGCTGCTCCTTGGTTTCCCCGGCGGGTGAACTCGCCGCGGCGACCGGCTCCTTGTCGTCCTTGTCCGAGTCGCCGCCGCTCATCAGCGCGCCCGCGCCGAGCCCGACGACGGCGCAGCCCGCCACGACCGCCGCGATCAGCGTGACGTGCGCCCGCTTCTTGCGCGGCGCCGGACCCTGCGGCTCCTCGCCCACCGGCTGGTACGGGGGTTGCGGGTGCGGGTGCGGGGCCTGCTGCGACGGCGGGGGCTGGGGGGCGCCCTGGTAACGGGGACCGGGGTCGAACTGGGGCATCTGCTGGGTGGCGCCCGACGGTTCGTCGCTGCGGAACAGGTTGTCGAACTCGGCGGGCGGCTGCCGTTCGCCCGGGGCCCCGGGCCTGATGCCGTACGGGGCGCCGCCGGGGACCGGCGGGATGTACTGGGTCGCCTCGGCGTCGCCGCCCTGGCCCGGCTGCTGCGGATACGCCTGCTGCTGCGGCGGGGCTCCGTGGCCGAGGAAGCGGGTGGACTCCGCGGGGTTCTCCGGCGGCGGCCCGCCCGGCCCGGCTCCGCCGGGCACCGGCGCGATGTACTGCGTGGCGTCCGCGTCCCCGCCGCCCGCCCCGGCCTCGGGCGGCAGCGGCTGCGCGAACGACTGCGGCTGCTGCGGCTGCTGGGGGTACGGGGACTGCTGGGGATGCTGCGGCTGCTGCTGCTGGGGGTGCACGGGCGGCAGCGGCTGGGCCTGCGGCATCTGCGCGTGCTGCGGTACCGGCGGCTGCCCGTACCCCTGCCCCTGCTGCGGCGGGCCGTACTGCCCCTGCCCGTACGCCCCCTGCCCCTGGGCGTGCGCCGGGGGCAGGGGCTGCGACGGGGACTGCTGCGGGGCGTCCTGGTGCGCCGCCTGCGGCCCCCAGGGCTGGCCCCACGGCCGGCCGCCCGCCGGGGCGGCCTGATCCGCCGGGCCCCCTGGTATCCAGGGCTCGCCGCCACCCGCGGGCAGCACGACACCTTCGTGCGCGGGCCGTACAGCAGGGAGCTGCTGCTCGTCACCCTGTCCGCTCTGCGTCACCGGGACTCCTACGTGTAAACCTACGGAATCGTCGGCTCACGCTATCGGGTGGTTGCCGCCGTCCGCCAAGCGTGTGTGGTGACTCACCAGCCCTTCACAGGCGCTGTAACGCTCAGCGCTCCCGGGACGCAGTTAACGGGGGCCCGGACGCGTTGTCGTCCGGGCCCGCCCGGCCCCGGTCAGGCCGCCTGGAGCTCCAGCCGTGCGCCGAACTCGCGCACCGCCGACTCGTCCCCGTACGGGATCAGCCGCTGCTGGAGATCGTCCAGATACTCCGCTCCCCGGCTGGAGCGGACCGAACCGAGCAGCTCCATCGCCCGGGTGCCCGTGTGGCAGGCCTGCTCCACCTCGCGCATCTGGACCTGGGCCGTGGCCAGGAGCACCAGGCCGATGCCGCGGCGGCGGGTCCGGGACTCCGGGTGGCCCGCCAGGGACTCCTTCGCCCGGCGCGCGGCCGCCTCCGGCTGGCCGAGGTCGCGGTGGCAGTGCGCCAGTTCGTCCGCGAGATAGGCCTGGTCGAAGTGGGCGATCCAGTCGGGGTCGTCGCCCGTGTCCGCCTCGGCCTGCTCCATGGCCGTCAGCGCGCGGCCCGTCACCGCCTGGCAGGTGCGGGCGTCGCCCAGCAGGGCGTGGCCGCGGGCCTCCGCCGCGTAGAACATCGCCTCCGCCCTCGGGGTGACATGGCCCCGCGCGCCCTCCTGTGCGGCGCGGGCCAGCTGGGCGATCTCCCGGGGGTTGCCGAGCTGGGCGGCGAGATGGCTCATGGAGGCGGCCAGCACATAACCGCCGTACGCCCGGTCGCCCGCCGCCTGGGCCAGGCGCAGCGCCTGGATGTAGTAGCGCTGGGCGAGCCCCGGCTGGCCGGTGTCGACCGCCATGTAGCCGCCGAGTTCGGTGAGCCGCGCGACCGCCGCGAACAGCTGCCGTCCGACCGATTCGCGGTACGCCCCGGAGAGCAGCCCGGAGACCACGCTGTTGAGGTAGTGCACCAGGACCGGCCGCACATGTCCGCTGCCGAACCGGTGGTCGAGGTCGACCAACGCGGTCGTCATGGCCCGCACCGCCTCCACGTCCGGCATCCCGACCCGGGCGCCGGCGGCCCGCGCCACCTGCGGATCGGCGCCGGTGATCAGCCAGTCGCGGCTGGGTTCGACGAGCGCGGAGGACGCGACCGCCGAACCGGACAGGAAGTCGCGGCGTCCGACGTCGCTCCGCCACAACTCGCTGACCTGCTCGATGGCGCCGATCACGGTCGGGGCGAACTGCAACCCGACGCCGGACGCCAGGTTCTTGCCGTTGGCCATGCCGATCTCGTCGATCGTGACCGTACGGCCGAGCTTGCGGCCGAGCGCCTCGGCGATGATTCCCGGTGCCCTGCCGCGTGGTTGCTGTCCACGCAGCCAACGGGCCACGGACGTCTTGTCGTAGCGCAGGTCGAGCCCGCGCTCCGCGCCGACCATGTTGACGCGGCGGGCGAGGCCGGCGTTGGAGCATCCGGCTTCCTGGATGAGCGCCTGGAGCCGTTCGTTCGGCTGGCGGGCGACGAGAGGCCTGGCTGCCATGTTTCCCCCTGAGGCCGCAGTGATCATTGAGCCGATCACTGCCCGGCGAATACGCGGAAAATGCACAGATTCATGGTGTTCGTCACGTGCGTCGTGTTCCTTGTCATTCATGTCGGCATATGACAGAGGCCGACCGTTCCGGACCCGTACGTCGGCCGCCGGGCGGTTGCCCGTATGTGGCTACCCGTCTCACGGGGCACCGCCTCACGCGCGCCCCCGCCCATGCATCCATGCGCCCTGTATGCCGGATCGATGCGCCGTGGCGCACCCGTCACCCCCGTAACCCCGAGCATTGGCCGTAGTTGTGCTCTGCGTGGAAGACATCGGAGTCGAAGAGCCCGTCGTCGTCATGGAAGCCGCCAAGGTCCCCCGGCAGCGGGGTGAGCAACTGCCCGACGCGGCGGTGCGGTACGCGGAGGAGCGGCACTGGGACGTGTGTCCTGGCACCTGGCTGGAGGCGGTGGAGGGGGCCGAGCGGTGCTCCTGCGGCGACGCCCGCTGCGCCGTTCCCGGCGCCCACCCGGCCGGCCCCGACTGGGCGGGCCAGGCCACCGGCAGCGGGGCCGCGGCCCGCCGGATGTGGTCCCGGCACCCGAGGGCGTCGATCCTGCTGCCCACCGGCCGCGCCTTCGACGCGATCGACGTACCGGAGTCCGCGGGCTTCCTGGCGCTGGCCCGGATGGAGCGGATGGGCCTGCCGCTCGGCCCCGTCGTGCACAGCCCCGACCGGCGGATGTTCTTCTTCGTGCTGCCGGGCGCGGCCGCCAAGTCGGACGGGCTGGTGGGGAAGTTGGGCTGGCGGGCCGCCGCGGTCGACCTGGTCGGCCGGGGCGACGGGCACTACGTGACCGCTCCGCCGACCCGGATCGGCGGGCGCGGGGCGGTCCAGTGGGCCCGCCGCCCCACCACCGCCAACCGCTGGCTGCCGGACGCGGAGGAGCTCATCAGCCCGCTCGCCTACGCCTGCGCCAGGGAAGCGGCCGACGCACGGACCCGCCGCCCGCCGGGCACCCTTTCGTAGGGTGGTCCCGAAAACGGGGCCACCGAAAGGCAGTGCATCATGCAGGACGGGACAGAGACCGGCAGAGAGCCGCAGGCGGGTGGGGCGGCGGGCGGACCGGCCACGCCGCCGCCCGCCGTTCGCGTACAGGGGCTGTGGAAGCGGTTCGGGGAACAGACCGCGGTGGCCGGGATCGATCTGGAGCTGCCCGCGGGCAAGTTCATCGGTCTCGTCGGGCCCAACGGCGCGGGCAAGACCACCACGCTGTCGATGGTCACCGGGCTGCTCCGGCCCGACCACGGCACCGTCGAGGTGGCCGGGCACGACGTGTGGCGCGACCCCGTCGAGGTGAAGAGCAGGATCGGCGTCCTCCCGGAGGGGCTGCGGCTCTTCGAGCGCCTCTCGGGGCGCGAACTCCTCGCGTACACCGGCAGGCTGCGGGGGCTGCCGGGTGCCGAGGTCGACAAGCGGGCCACCCAGCTCCTCGACGTGCTCGACCTGGCGGGCGCCCAGCACAAGCTGGTCGTCGACTACTCGACCGGCATGCGCAAGAAGATCGGGCTCGCGGCCGCGCTGCTGCACAACCCCGAAGTGCTCTTCCTCGACGAGCCGTTCGAGGGCGTCGACCCGGTCTCGGCACAGACCATCCGCGAAGTCCTTGAGCGCTACACCCGCTCGGGGGCGACCGTCGTCTTCTCCAGCCATGTGATGGAGCTGGTCGAGTCCCTCTGCGAGTGGGTGGCCGTCATGGCGGCCGGGACGATCCGGGCCCAGGGCACCCTGGAGGAGGTGCGCGGCGGGGCGACCTCGTTGCAGAACGCCTTCCTCGAACTCGTCGGCGCGGGCTCCCGCACCACCGGCGAATCCCTGGACTGGCTGGGCGGCAAGCGATGAGCGTGCTCGACGCCCCGGTGGGCACCGCGCCCGGACCGGCCGGCACCGGCGAGGGACTCGTCGGCGTCTTCGTACGGCTGAAGCTGGCCCTGCTGCGCAACGGGCTGCGGCAGTCGGCCGGCCGACGGGCCGCGTACATCGCCTCCGTCGTCTTCACCCTGCTGATCGCGGCGGGCCTGCTGATCGGGCTGATCGCGCTGCACGGCTACGCCCACGCCGCGACCCTCGTGGTGCTGCTGGCGGCCGTGACGGCGGTCGGCTGGGCGGTGATGCCGCTGTTCTTCGCGGCCGGCGACGAGACGCTGGACCCGAGCCGGCTGGTGATGCTGCCGCTGCGTCCGCGCCCGCTGATCGGGGCGCTGCTGGCGTCCTCGCTGGTCGGGATCGGTCCGCTGTTCACGCTCTGCCTGGCCGCCGGATCCGTCTTCGCGGTGGCGAGCGGGGCGGTCGGCGCGGTGTTCGCCGTGGTGGCCGCGCCGCTCGCGCTGCTGCTGTGCGTGGCGCTGGCGCGGACCGTGGCCACGGCCAACACCCGGCTGCTGACCTCCCGCAAGGGCCGCGATCTCGCGGTGCTCAGCGGGCTGGTGATCGCGGTCGGCTTCCAGTTCGTCAACTTCGGTGCGCAGCGGCTCGGCCGGGCGGGCGGGCTCACCGCGCTCGATCCGGCGGCGGACGTGGTGCGCTGGCTGCCGCCCGCCTCTGCGGTCGGGGCGGTGGACTCGGCCTCGCGGGGCGCGTACGGGCAGGCCCTCGCGCAGCTGCTGCTGTCCGTCGCGGCGCTGGGAGCGCTGCTGTGGCTGTGGCAGCGGAGCCTGGCGAAGCTGATGACGGCCCCGGACGGATCGACCCTGGCCGCGGCCGGGCCGGGCCGCGAGAAGACCGGCAAGGACGGCCCGCGGCTCACCGCGCTGCTGCCCCGGGGGCGCACGGGCACGGTGATGGAGCGCAGCCTCCGGTACATCGCGCGCGACCCGAAGACCAAGGCCGCCTGGACCACGGCGCTGGCGATCGGGCTGATCGTGCCGGTCGTCAACGCGCTCCAGGGCAGCGGCTCGATCTACTTCGCCTGCTTCGCCGCCTGGATGCTCGGCATCCAGATGTACAACCAGTTCGGGCAGGACACCTCCGCGTTCTGGATGGTGGCGCTGACGATCTCCTCCACCCGGGACGCGTATCTGGAACTGCGGGCGCGCGCCCTGGCGTTGCTGCTGATCACGCTGCCCTACACGATCCTGGTGACGGTGGTGACCGCGGCGCTGCTCGGCGACTGGGGCGACCTGCCGGAGGTCATGGGGCTGTCGTTCGCGCTGCTGGGCGGGATGCTGGCGACGGGTGCGGTGGCGTCGGCCAACTTCCCGTACTCGATCCCGCAGGACGGGGCGTTCAAGAACGTGGCACCGGGACAGGCCGGGCTCGCCTGGATCTCGATCTTCGGCGGCATGGTCTCGGCGGGGCTGCTCTGCGCGCCGGTGGTCGCGATGACGATCTGGCTGCATGTCGCCGGTCTGGAGCAGTGGCTCTGGCTGCTGCTGCCGGTGGGGGCCGGGTACGGGGCGCTGATCATCTGGGCGGGGCTGCGGCTCGCCGCGCCCCGCACGGCGGACCGGCTCCCGGAGATCCTGGCGGCGGTCAGCAAGGGCTGACCACCACCACGGGACGGGCGAGCCCGCCTGGACGGGGACGTGCGGGCCGGTCTGCCGGCCCGCACGGGACGGGGCGGGGCGGGGCGGTTCTGCCCGCGAGGTCCTGTCGCGGGGCCCCGTCGCAAGATCCTTTCGCGAGGTCCCGTCGCGGGGTCCCGTAGCGAGGTCTGCTTACGGCGGGGTCCTGTCGCCCGTCCCGCGGCAGGGCCCCGCAGCGTCACATCGGGACGGGCTCGCGGTCGGCCCGGGGGCCCTCGGCGAACTGCTCCAGGAAGGGTTCGACCGCCGCGCGCCAGCCCTCGGGCCGGTCGTAGTGGACGAGATGGCCGGCGTCGGCGACCTCCGCGTACTGCCCGCGCGGCAGCACGCGGACCATCTCCTGGGCCTCCGCCCGGCCCAGCTCGCCGTCGAGACCGCGCAGCACCAGGGTCGGGCAACGGACCTGCGCCAGCTCCTCCCAGTGGGCGTCGAACACCCAGGTCGCGCGGGTCCGGAGCATCTGGCGGCGGGAGAAGACGGGGCGCCAGCCGTCGGCCCGCTCGGCCATCACCTCGGCGAAGAACTCGCCACGGGCCGGGTTGGGCCGCTCCACCCAGGGGTCGTCCTCGCCGAACCACTTCCGTACGTCGGAGAGCGTCGCGAACGGCACCGGCCAGGTCTTGAACCAGTCCTCCCACTCGCGCTGCGAGGCCGCGCCGAGCGCGGAGGCCCGCATGTCGCAGATGACCAGGGCCCGGACGAGGTCGGGGCGCTTCGCGGCGAGCTGCCAGGCCGTCAGCGCTCCCATCGCGTGCCCGACGAGGGTGACGGGGGCGAGGCCGAGCTGTTCGATCGCCGCCTCGGCGTCGGTGATGTACGCGTCACGGGTGTACGGGCCCTCGGCCGACTTGTCGCTGCGGCCGTGGCCGCGCTGGTCGAGGCCGACGGCCCGGTACCGCTCCGCGAGCCAGCGCGCGGTCGAGGCCCAGTGCGCGGCCCGGCCCATCAGGCCGTGGAGCAGTAAGACCCCGGGGGGCCGCTCGCCCTCCGCGCGCCCCTTGGGCGGGTCGGCGAACTCCCAGGCCGCGAGGCGTACGCCACCGGTCCCGGTCACATCGATGCGCCGCACCATATGTCCTGGCACCCCCTTCTGGTCCTCGATCACCGCTCGATCACTGCTCGATCACCGTGTGGTCGCGTCACGCCAGACTATCGAACTCATATTCGAAAACCGGGTTCCGCCACCCAACACCGCTCGTTCGAGTGACCACCTCCAAGGATTGATGGCGGCGGCGGAGGGGAGACCTTCTCCGGGAGGCGGGCCACTCGGGGATGAGGGCCCGTGGGGAGCGACCTTGAGAGCTCGGGGCTCCAGGTCACAGCAGGGGAGGACAGGCCCCGGCGCCGGGAGGCGCCGGGGCCCTCCGCCGTCCGGGAAACCGTCCGGGAAGCCCGCAGGGAAACCGTCCGGGAACCCCTCGGGGAAGCCGTTCCGGAAGCCCTCGGGGAAGCCGTTCGGGAAGCCGTCCCGCACGCCGTCCGCGCGGGTCCGCGCCGGGCGGCGGAGGCCCCTCGTACGACGGGTACGACGGGGGCCGGGCCGGGGGCGTGCGATTCCCGGGGCCGCCCGCGGGCGCTCCCCCGGGCACCGGCGCGCGCGGCGCGGACGGCCGGGATCACGGCAGCAGCTCTCCGGTGCGCGTGCCGGACATGCCGGATACACCGGTACGACGGGCGCATGCGCCTGCTCCCTCCCCGACCGCGCGGCCCATCGGCCGACACTCTCAGGTATGCCTCAGCGACAGCCTGGCACGCGAACCGTCCGGACGCTGCACTTCCGTACGGAAAAGGTCGAGCGGCCGTCGCCCCGCGAGGCCCCCGGCGGCGCCATCCGGCCAACCACCGGCATCCGACCGCCGCCCCGGTGGCATGGCGGCACGGCCGCCGGACCGGGACGGGCGGGCACCCCTCGGCGACTGTCCGCCCAGGGGTGCCCGCCCGTCGGTGGTACGCGTGCTCGGCAGCGCGCTGCTCAGCGCTTGCCGACGAACACGTGCGAGGCGATCTCGGAGTCCAGCTCCGCCGCCTCACCGCTGCTGCCGACCAGCACGCCACCGGGCGACTCGGTCACGCTGACCACGGAACCGGGCTGCACACCCGCGCGCCGCAGCGTGTACATCAGCTGGGCGTCCGTCTGGATCGGCTCGCCGATCCGCCGCACGACCACCGTCTTGCCCTCGGCGCCCGGGTCGAGCTCGGCCAGGCTCACCATGCCCTCGTGGAGGAAGGGGTCGGCCTCGGCCTTCTCGCCCAGCTCCTCCAGGCCCGGGATCGGGTTCCCGTACGGGGACTCCGTCGGGTGGCGCAGCAGCTCCAGGACCCGCCGCTCCACGGCCTCGCTCATCACGTGCTCCCAGCGGCACGCCTCGGCGTGGACCTGCTCCCACTCCAGGCCGATCACGTCGACGAGCAGGCACTCGGCGAGCCGGTGCTTGCGCATCACACGCGTCGCGAGGCGGCGCCCCTCTTCGGTCAGCTCCAGGTGGCGGTCGCCCGCCACCTGCACCAGGCCGTCGCGTTCCATGCGCGCGACGGTCTGGCTGACCGTCGGACCGCTCTGGTCCAGCCGTTCCGCGATCCGGGCGCGCATGGGGACCACGCCTTCCTCTTCGAGTTCGAGGATGGTGCGGAGATACATCTCCGTGGTGTCGATCAGTCCGGACATTCGTGCCCCTCGGTGCTGTGACAGGAAAACGTCGTAAGCGCTGCGCGCTGGCCCTGCCCCAATTCTGACGCATACCGCCGACAACCGTGCCGTGCCGGTCCAACGCCTGTGCGACAGGGCCGCAGAGGCGGTATTGACAGGTCACTGGTCCAGACCGCAACGTGATCCGCGGCACGGACACCCATGAACACTTTCTCCCGCCGGAAAGGGCCTCCTCGATGAGCGACAGCAAGCTGGCCGGTCAGTTCTTCGACGCAGCGATCGGCCTGCTGGAGCGGGTACGCGACGAGGAGTCCGGCGCCATCGCGGCCGCCGGTGCCGCGATCGCCGACACCGTCGCCGCGGGCGGCCGGCTCTTCGCCTTCGGCGCCGGACACTCCTCGCTCGCCGCGCAGGACGTCGTCTACCGGGCGGGCGGCCTCGCCCTGATGAACCTCCTGGCCGTGCCGGGGACGGTCGGCGTCGACGTCATGCCCGCCACGCTCGGCTCCGCGCTGGAACGGGTCGACGGGCTGGCGGGCGCCGTGCTGGACTCCAGCCCCGCCAGGTCCGGCGACGTCCTCGTGATCATCTCGCTCTCCGGACGCAACGCGCTCCCGGTGGAGATGGCGCAGAACGCGCGGGCGCTCGGCCTCACGGTCATCGGCGTGACGTCGGTGGCGTACGCGGACGGCACCCGCTCCCGGCACTCCTCGGGCGGCTTCCTGCGGGACCACTGCGACATCGTGCTCGACAGCAAGATCGCCATCGGTGACGCGGAGCTGACGCTCGACGGCATCGAGGCGCCCTTCGCGCCCGCGTCGACGGTGGTCACCAGTGCGTTGATGCAGGCGATGATGGCCGCCGCGGCGGAACAGCTCGCGGCGCGCGGCGTGGAACCGCCGCTGCTGCGGTCGGGGAACGTGGACGGCGGCTACGAGTGGAACGACCGCGTCATGACGGAGTACCGGGACCGGATCTTCTACCACCAGTGACGCGCCGCCTTCCGCCGTCGGCGGGGCCGTGAACTGAACGCCGTCCGCGGGGGCCTTCCGCCGTCGGCGGGGGCCCTGAACGCCGCTGGTGGGGCCTTCCGCCGCTGGTGGGGGCCCTGCGCCGCCGGTAGGGGCCCTCGCGGATGCCCGGTCCTGGAAGGCTCCCGAAATAAATGGCTTGTGGCCTCCCCCCGCCCCTTCCTAAGCTGCTGCCAGCGAAGAAAGGAGGTGTTCCGGAAGTGATTTCTTCTCGGACTCGTGAGGTGGCTGCGGGCTGACGCCCGTCGTCCGCGCTCTTTGCAGTGCAGGCCGGTCATCGGCCAATCCCAAGCAGTCACCGACCCGCAGGCTCGCCGGTAAGTCCGGCCGGCTCCTCCGCAAGGAGGGACCAGAGCCTGCGGGTCTCCGCATGTCCGGCGGGGAGCGGGCCGTCCCCGGAAGGACGCGCTACGGGCACAGCCGCTCGACGCGCCACTGCTCGCCCTCGCGCACATACCTCAGCCGGTCGTGCAGCCGGTTCTCATGGCCCTGCCAGAACTCGATCGTGTCGGGGACGACACGGAAACCGCCCCAGTGCGGGGGCGCGGGGACGTGTTCGCCCTCGGGGTAGCGGGCCGCCAGTTCCTCGTAGCGGGCGAGGAGCTCGTCGCGGGAGCCGATCACCGTGGACTGGGGGCTGGCCCAGGCGCCGAGCTGGGAGCCGTGCGGGCGGGTGCGGAAGTAGGCGACCGTCTCCTCGCGGCCGGTCCGCTCCGCCCGGCCCGTGACGATGACCTGGCGCGCTATCGGGTGCCAGGGGAAGAGCAGCGACACGTAGGGGTTGGCGGTCAGTTCGCGGCCCTTGCGGGACTCGTAGTTGGTGAAGAAGACGAAGCCGCGCGCGTCGTACTTCTTCAGCAGCACGGTGCGCGAGGAGGGCCGGCCCCCGGGGGTGGCGGTGGAGACCACCATGGCGTTGGGCTCGTGGAGCATCCCGCCGACGGCGACCTGCCGGAACCAGTGCGCGAACTGCTGCATCGGATCGGCGGCCAGCGTGTCCTCGGTGAAGCCCTCGGAGCGGTACTGCTCGCGCATCGCGGCCGGATCGGTGATGGAATCGGAGGGGGAGTCTGAGGTGGGCACGGGGTCATCCTGCCGCAGCGGCCGACCGGACCCGGCAGGGAGGTGCGGACAGCGGTTCGGACGGCGTCGGTCCGAGGTGCTGTGCCGGATGTCACGCTTCCCCGCGTCCGGGGAACCCGCCACTATCGGGAGCAGGCCACCATGGCCTCCGCAGAGCCGTCGACCGAGGGAGCCGCCATGTCCGACTTCGTACCGGGACTAGAGGGAGTCGTCGCGTTCGAGACGGAGATCGCCGAACCGGACAAGGAAGGCGGTTCGCTCCGGTACCGGGGCGTCGACATCGAGGATCTCGTCGGCCATGTGTCGTTCGGGAACGTCTGGGGCCTGCTGGTCGACGGGGCGTTCAACCCCGGTCTGCCGCCGGCCGAGCCCTTCCCCATCCCGGTGCACTCCGGGGACATCCGGGTCGATGTGCAGTCCGCGCTGGCGATGCTCGCCCCCGTGTGGGGGCTGAAGCCGCTGCTCGACATCGACGAGGAGACGGCGCGCAACGATCTGGCGCGGGCCGCCGTGATGGCACTGTCGTACGTCGCCCAGTCGGCGCGCGGGCAGGGGCTGCCGATGGTCCCGCAGAGCGAGATCGACAAGGCCGGTTCCGTGGTCGAACGGTTCATGATCCGCTGGCGCGGCGAGCCGGACCCCAAGCATGTGAAGGCCGTCGACGCGTACTGGACGTCGGCCGCCGAGCACGGCATGAACGCCTCGACGTTCACCGCCCGCGTCATCGCGTCGACCGGCGCCGACGTGGCGGCGGCGCTGTCGGGCGCGGTGGGTGCGATGTCGGGGCCGCTGCACGGCGGTGCGCCGTCCCGGGTGCTCGGCATGATCGAGGAGATCGAGCGGACCGGCGATGCCACCGCGTACGTGAAGCAGGCCCTGGACCGGGGCGAGCGGCTGATGGGCTTCGGGCACCGGGTCTACCGGGCGGAGGACCCCCGGGCGCGGGTCCTGCGACGCACGGCGAAGGAGCTGGGCGCACCGCGCTTCGAGGTGGCGCAGGCGCTGGAGAAGGCCGCGCTGGAGGAGCTGCACGCACGGCGCCCGGACCGGGTGCTGGCGACGAACGTGGAGTTCTGGGCAGCGATCATGCTGGACTTCGCGGAGGTCCCGGCGCACATGTTCACATCGATGTTCACCTGCGCGCGCACGGCGGGCTGGTCGGCGCACATCCTGGAGCAGAAGCGGACGGGGCGGCTGGTGCGTCCTTCGGCGCGGTACGTCGGTCCGAAGACGCGCGACCCGCGCGAGATCGAGGGCTACGAGCAGCTGGCGGACCTGGGGAACTGAGGCCCGGAACACGGCACGGACGGGAGACGCCGCGGCGTCTCCCGTCCGTGCCGTGTTCCGGCGGGGCAGACCGCAGGAACCGCGCCCTCCGAGCCGTGCCGCAGCCGTCACGCGGCGCCCCGTACCGCGCCCGCCGCACGCCCTGTTCCTGTGCCGTGCCTGTGCCGTGCCTGTGGCGAGCCTGTGTCATTCCCGCCTCAGTCTGGGATGGCTTCGCGGCGCGCCTCGTTGACGCATCGCCGTCGTCGTGCCGCGCCGGCACGTCCGGTCACATGGCCGGGCGCTTCGGCCAGTTGAACGTTCCGGCTGCCGTATGGGCGCCCCTCACTGCCAGTTAGGTTGAAATGACACACAGAGGACGTATCGTCTCCGCAGTTGCCCTCACCACCCTGACGCTCGGGCTCACGGCCTGCAACGACAGCGATGACACGTCATCGGCGCAGGACTCGCCGTCGGCCTCCGCCCCGGCGCCGTCCGACCCGGGCAGCAAGAGCCCGTCCGCGGACCCCGGCGACGACGCCGCCGCTCCGGCCGGTGGTGATGTCACCGCACCGGGCACGAAGCTCAAGATCGGTGACCGGGCGGTCCTGCCGTTCAAGTACGGGACCGACAAGAAGGGCACCGTCGCCGTGACCGTCACGGCGATCGAGAAGGGCGCCGAGGCCGACATGGCCGCGTTCGGCAGCAAGGCGAAGGGCATGACGCCCTACTACATCCGGATGAAGGTGGAGAACGTCGGCGGCACCGACCTGTCGTACGCGTCGCTGAGGCTGCGCGGCAAGCTGGAGGGCGGCGGCCCCACGGGCGTCATTCTGGTCGGCGACCTCCCGGGCAAGTGCGACAGCGAGACGGCACCCCGGGACTTCACCACCAAGGGCGTGTCGTACGAGACCTGCTCGCTCAGCGCCACGAAGACCGGTCCCGTCGCGGTCGCCTCGTTCGAGGAGGGTGCCTCGTACAGCGGCAACCCGGTCGTCTGGACCAGCTGATCGGCCCGTTCCCGTGCCCGTGGGCCGGGCACCCCGCCCCTGACGGCACGCCCGGCCCACGGCCCACGCCCCACGTCCCACGGCTTCCCGGCGAGGAGCAGGGTGCGGTAGCCGTCACGGCCGGTCCGGACTCCGTTGGTTGTGTGTTCGAGTCCCACACGGTGACCGGATCCGTGCTGCCCGGCTGTGGGCGAACCTGACGCCCCCCGAGTTCATCTCGGGGGGGGGACCGTTCCTAGGTGCCTGCGCAGTGCGGTCAGCGCCCGCAGACGGAGCAGGGGTATGCCGTCCGGGATACGTTGCCGTGGTCGTCGTACATGGTCCTCCTGTATGGGGTGCCGACCAGGTGGATCGGTCACAAGGGATGTGCTGTGCCAACCTGCGGCGCGGGAGTCCTCGCCGGAGTTGCCGGGCGGGGCCGCAGGGCCGGGGGTCTTCACGGCGGGGCCGGCCACCCATCCACGGGTAGCCGGTAGCCGACCGACCGGACGTGCTCGATGAGCCTGTCCAGGCCCGTCCACTCGTCCAAGTCGTCCTCGATGTGCGCGCCGTCCTGTGCCTGGAGGAAGGCGTCGGGCAGGCCGGGCCCGATCTCTCCGGTGTCGGCGAACCGACGGATCGGACCGGGGGTCACGGGCAACTCCTGGTGGAGCAGTGCGATTCCGTACGCCTGCCAGTCGGTGGGTCTCTCCGGCATCGCCCCTCCGTGGATGGCCTCGGCCAGCCGATGGGGTACGGCCGGCCGAGGCAGGTGGGCCCGCCCTCGGCCGGCCGGCGATTGCAGCTGCGGCGGGATCAGTGCCGGCAGTCAGGCGGGGATGTCCCACCGGGTGCCGTCAGGGATGTGCCAGACGTGCGCGCTGCCGTCTGCCTCGCGGGCGTAGCCGAACCTGTCGTGCGAGGGGCGGCCCACGCCGGTCCACCAGCGCCACATGTCCTCGGCCTGGGTCCAGAGCCCGGGGTCGCCGCCGTAGGTAACCGCACCCACGCCGTCACCGGCGAGCGGCACGCGGGCCCATGACCCGGCGGCGTCCTGGATCTGCAGAGCCATCGCGCCCGCTTCATCGACGTGGTATACCAGCTCTGCGCCGGGCAAGGACAGAGCAAGGAGCAGCCGGAACGGGTAGTGGCTGCGCACATCCGCGGCAGTGACGGACGACGGCCACGTGCCCGTCTCGGCGGCAGGTTTGGGCCGCTGCGGCGCCGGGTACGTGCGGGCGTCGCTGCGAGCCGCCATGAATCGGCCGGCGGTCTCGGTGAAGTGACCGAGGGCGCGGCCCTGCTCGTCGGCCTCCAGGCGGACGAGCCCGCCCTCGATGCCGAGGGCGATGTCGGCGACCAGGATCGTGCCGGGCCTGCTCTGCTCGATCCACGCGGCAGGAACGGCCGGGACGGAACAGGTCGCGATGATCCGGTCGAACTTCTCACCGTTGGGGTGGCCCCGGGTGCCATCGCCGGGGAGGAGTTGCGGCATGAACCCCGCGGATGACAGATGGTCCTGCGCCGCATGGACGAGACCGGGGTCGATGTCGACGGAGTGCACCAGGTGTTCGCCGAGGCGCGCGCTCAACAGGGCGGCGTTGTAGCCGGTGCCGGTGCCGATCTCCAGCACGCGATGCCCGTCCTCGACACTCAGGTCTTCGAGCATTCCGGCCATGAGGCTCGGCAGGGTGCTGGACGACGTGGGGATGCCGGTCCACGCGGTGTCGTCGACCTGCTCGACGGTGGTCGGGTCCAAGGCGGTCACGAGCGTCTGATCGCGGTAGACGGCGGCGAGGTCGTCGACCGTGGTCGCACCGTGGTGCTCGCGCCACACGGCGATGCCCTTGTCGTTCGTCTCCTGAGCGAACCAGCGGGGCACGAACAGGTGTCGAGGTACGGCCCGGAAGGCTTCGGCCCACGGGGGCGTCCGGACGGCGCGGGAGCGGGTCAGCTCGTCGGCGAGGGCCGACATGTGGGGGCGGGCGTGGTCGATGGTCGGAGCGCTCATGCGGGGACTCCTCGTAGTTCATCGGCGATGGCCGACGCGATGGGCAGACCGGTGGCGTGCTCGATCCAGTCCCACTGACCGCACGGGTTCGCCTCCAGGAAGACCCACTCCCCGTCCGGAGTGACGATGAAGTCGGCGGCGGCGAATCGCAGATCGAGCGCGGACATGTAGCGGCGCACGCCCTCGGCGACGTCGGCGGGCGTCGTGGTCGGGCGGTAGGTGAGTGAGGCGTAGTCGCTGCGCCAGTCGGTGTGAGCGGCGGCGCTGCCGGCGTGGACCTCGGCGGCGAACAGACGGTCGCCCACAATGGTGAGCCGTACCTCGTGCGCCTTGTCCACCCATGCTTGAAAGAGGTGGGCGGTGGTGTCGATACCGCGCAGGTCGTCGAGGTCCGTCTCGGTGATGCGGTGGGTGTACACGGCCTTGAGCTGGTCGCCCTCGACGAACACCGGGGTGGCGACCGGCTTACAGATGGCGGAGCCGCCGACATCGCCGACGAACGCCCTTACCGCATCAGGAGTGTTGGTGATGAGCGTCGGCGGAATGGTCAGGCCGACTTGGCGTGCGCTGGAGAGTTGGAGCGGCTTGTACTCGGCGCGGGACATGGCGGCCGGGTGGGAGACCCAGCGGCAGTCGAGCGCGGTGATGATACCGCCGAGGCCGGCGCGGGCCTGAGCGGCGGCGAACCGGCGCTCGGGCTCCGACATGGCAGGGGACAGGGCGAACGGGTTCGGGGCGCGGTAGTAGACGGCCTCGATATCGGCGAGGTCAACGGCGCGGTGGGCGGTGGTGAGTCCGCCGGCCCACCCTTGCCGGGCGTCGATGCGCCCGGCAAGGGTGAGTTCCTGCGGGAACTCGGACGTGTCCAGTCGGAACACCTCCGCACCACCGTCCGCGAGCGCCTTGACGACTCGGTCGGTCGGCCAGTCGTCACGTGCTGCGATCACAAGAACGGTGGACATGGGGTCAGTCCTTCGGGCCCTCGTCGAGCGGCGGCGGGTTGGTCATGCTCCCGTCGGGGACGGTGGGCGTGTGGGTCTGCATATAGGGCAGCGGACCCTCGTGGAGACCGACGGACATCTGCAGTTCGTTGTCGTAGACGGCCGACGGCATCACGATGGCCTTTGTCGCGTCCGGGGTCCGGGCGAACCGGAGGACCCACGGGCGAGTGTTCACGCTGCTCGGCAACTCGCTGCCGCGTAAGACGCGCGGCAGCTCGGATGCGAGCGGGAAGGCGTCCCGCGGATCCGCAATGGTGGTGATCACGTGTCGTTCCTCCTGTGGCGGGTTGGTTCTGCAATGTGGTGAGGTGTGCCGTTGCCGCACCGGTCGCACGTGCACGGCGGGTACCTGGATGTCCGGGGCGGATCCTTGAGCGTGACCACCTGCGTCGTCGGGCGAACGACCCGCGTTCGGCCGTGCCGGTCGGCCTTGTACACCGTGATCGTCATCGACATGTCGAGCGCCGGGGCGAGCACCCGCATGAGGCGATCGGCCGGACACGTGCCTGGCCCTCCCGTACCACGGCCCCGGCCGGAGCAAGGCGTCGTTTCGCGGCGGCGCAGTGCCAGCAGGCGGCACCGTGAAGCCGGGCGATGCTCTCCCGCCCAGCCACGAGCACAGGTGGTGCGGCCATGTCCCCTCCTCTACCTGCGGTTCGGACAGGTAGAGCGTGGGGCCTGAGGAGGGACGCAACTGCTACAAGCTGTAGCAGTTTTCAGACGGCGCCGATCCAGTGTGCGAAGTGCGACAGGCTCTCGGCATCCGAGCGGTGGAACCGGCGCAGGCTGCTGGCGACTTCTCGCGCCCACGGGTGCTCGCGTGTGTGCTGCGGGGCCGCCGCGCGAGCGGCCTTGAGGCTCTCGAAGGCATCCGACCGGAGTCCGGACCAGTCCTGCGCGCGGGCCAGCTCGATGTAGAAGCCGGAGCGGCGCTCGGCCGGAAGGGCGGCGGGTGGCTTCCACTCGGTGGCCACGCGCAGCGCACGGTCGACATGGTCCGGCCCGAGGCTGACGGCGACCGACACCTCGTGAATACGGACCGAGTCCGGTCCGAAGGTGGTGCCCAGGTGGACGCCCTCACGCGCAACCTGGTCGCCAAGCTGCCGGGCGTGCGCCAGGTGGGTGTCGGCGCCGGCCACGTCTCCACCCCGCCCGGCGATCACGGCCGCCCTCATGTGAAGGGCGCCGCGGGCAGCGGTGGCCGAGCGGGACGACGGCGCCGGGGCCACGTCAATGGCCTGCTCCAGCGCGGCGAGGCCGACAGCATAGGCCCGTGCGGCAAAGAAGACCTCTGTCCGGACGTACGCGGTGGCGGCTTGCACCAGGGGGTCAGAGGTTCGGTCGGCGCCCCACCGCATCAGGTCGATCAGCCGGGCAGAAAGATCATGCGACCGGTATTTGAAGGCGATCGCGTCAGCCGCGCGGGCGGCCGCGACCAGCATCCGAGCCGCCTCCCGCTGATCGGTGGACCGTGCCGAGTGGACATACCTGATGGTGTCGTGCAGCAGGGCGGGGATCTCCGCAGCGATCCGGCCGTACTGCGCCCGGAGCCGCCGACTGACCACCTGGGCGACCGCGGCGGACAGTTCGGTCGGCCCCCGGCTCGGAGGGCCCTGCGGGATGTCGTGACCCGCGATCACCGCGGACAGTGCGGGCAGCGCTCGGTGCACGCGCCGTTCGGTGCCGACGTACCCCGTGCGCAACTGTGTGGCATCGACCTCAAGCGCGGCAGCGAGCGCTTCGAGTACCTCGTCGCTCGGTCGCCTGGCTCCGCGCTCGACAGCGCGAACAGTGGCGTAGGAGACGTGCGAGGCGGCGGCAAGGCCAGTCTGGGTGAGGCGGCGCGCGCGTCGGCGGGCGGCGATCCGCTTACCGACCTCGCGCGGGGAGTCGACGGACACGATCCGACCGTACCCGGATCGTCGCTGTTCGGACGTGGGATCGGTCTACTTGTTGACGATCGTGGTCAGGTCCATGAGTGAGTCGATCACCCAGTCCGCAGCCTCTTGTACCTGCGGGTCATCCGCCCAGAGGTGCCCCCACGGCCCGCGGCGGAGATGCGCCGTACGGAGTCCGGCCGCACGCGCGGGGAAGACGTCGTTCATGGGGTGGTCACCGACGTAGAGGGTTTCCGTAGCCAGGGCCCCGGAGGCGTAGAGGACTCGGGCGAAGAAGTCGGGCGAGGGCTTGGCGCAGCCCCACTCTCCGGAGGTGGCGATGAAGTCGGCCGGCAGGTCCAGGCTGCGGAGCAGGGCTCCGGCCTTCACAGTCTGGTTGCCCGCGATGATGACCCGCACGCCAAGGCGCTGCAGCGCGGCGAGAGCCGGTCGGACGTCCGGGTACAGGTCGGTCTCGTCGAGGTGCTCGCCGCAGCCGGCAGCCTCCCGCGCGGCGTACTCGGCCGTGATGTCGATGCCGGGCCGCAAGAGCGCGAGGGCTTCAGCATTGTCGAGGCCCTGGGCGGTGACGGCGCCGACGAGCGCGGAGAGGGTGTGCCTGGGGACACCTACCCAGTCGGCCCAGGAAGCCCAGTACCGGTCGTCGCGGACGAGGGTCTCACCGATGTCGAACACGATCGTCTTCACTCGGGCGAGCCTAAGGTTCGGCGTGGGCCGGGTGCAGTCCGGCATCCTGCTGAGGACGACGGCTCACCCCGACCGGTCGCATGTGCATGCAGTGGCGTTGCGGCGACCATCTGTACCGCTGTCGCAGCGACGCGGTCCCCTGCGCATCCATTGAAAGGGGGCAGTCGTGGAAAGGTGGAAAGGGGGCAGTCGTGGCTGCACGCCGCAGAAAACCGCGCCGCAAGGGTGGGTCCCTGAGCACGGGGATCGCTGTTGCGTCGCTGATCGTCAACCTGGCCAAGTTCGCGGCTGAGCAAGGCTGGATCCAGCGCAACGGTCCCGACTCAGGGCCACCTCTACCGCCCCGGGGACTACGGCCCTCACCCCAGCGCGTCCTCCAGCAGCGCCGCCCACTGCGCCACGACCCTGCGGCGCCGAGCGGTGTCGTCGGTGAGGACGTTGGCCAGGCCCAGGCCGCGAGCCATGTCGAGGAGGCCCTGAACGGTCTCGCGGACGCCGGGCCTCGTCTCGTCGGCGGCGAGGAGTTCGACGGCGATCCGGTGGGTCTCGCGGCCGACGCGGGCTTCGAGTTCGGTGACCCGGGGGCGCAGCTGCGCCTCGTTCGATGCGGCCACCCAGAGCTGGAGGGCGGCGCGGAAGAGCGGGCCGGTGTAGAGGTCGACGAGGGCGGCGACGACGTCCGCACGCCCCTGGACGGGCAGGGCGCGCAGGGCGGCGGAGCGTTCCTCGGCGACGTATTCGACGGCTGCGGTGAACAGGTCCTCGCGGGTGGGGAAGTGGTGCTGGGCGGCGCCGCGCGAGACGCCCGCGCGTTTGGCGACGACGGAGACGGTGGAGCCCGCCCAGCCGTGTTCGGCGAGGCAGGCGACGGCGGCTTCGAGGAGTCGGCGGCGAGTGGCGCGGCTGCGGTCCTGCTTGGGGGTCCGGTCGGTGGGGGGCGTCACAACACCCATGCGGGGTCCCGTCGTTCGAGGAAGGCCGTCATTCCCTCCCGGGCCTCGGCGGAGGCGAAGAGGGCCGCCGAGCGGGCGATGAGGTCTTCGGCGTGCTGGTCGAAGGTGCTCAGCACAGTAGCCGTGACCAGCTCCTTCGACGCCGCCAGCCCCTGGGGGGACGCCTTGCGGAGCCCGGCCAGGACGGGGGCAAGGCCCTTGTCCACCTCGTCGGCGGCGAGGGTGACCAGACCGATGCGGGCGGCCTCGGCCGCGTCGAAGCGTTCCCCGGTGAGGTAGTAGCGGGCGGCGGCCCGGGGGTCGATGCGGGGCAGCAGGGGCATAGAGATGACGGCCGGGGCGAGGCCCAGGCGGGATTCGGTGAGGGCGAAGGAGGCCCCGGGCCCGGCTGCGGAGATGTCGCAGGCGGCGAGCAGACCGAGACCGCCCGCCCGTACGTGGCCGGTGACGCGGGCGACAACGGGTTTGGGCAGGGCGACGATCTGCCGCATCAGCGCGACGAGGGCGTGCGGCTCGGGCGGCGCGGTGAGATCGGCGCCCGCGCAGAAGGTGTTGCCGGTGTGGGTGAGGACGACGGCCCGTACGGTGTCGTCGGCCGCGCATGCGTCCAGGGCGGCGGAGAGCGCGGCGACCAGGGGCGCGGAGAGGGCGTTGCGGTTGGCGGGCGAGTCGAGGGTGAGGGTGGTGATGCCCCGGTCGTGGGTGGGTGGGGCGAGCAGCGTCATGCGGTTCGTCTCCTTGCGCCGGGCCGGGCCGTCCCGTCGAGCGTGGCAGCGCGACCAAGAACAATCAAGCGCGCTTGCATGATAATTGGCTTCACACAACACAGCGGGCCGCCCTCCGAAGCGTGGGCGCGGACGCCGCACCTACCGGAGGCAGCCCGACGCAACGCGTCCACCAGGCCGCCCAGGACAACGTACGAAAACGGCGGAGCCGGACCGTTCGGAGCCGGACCGTTCGGAGTCGGACCGTTCGGAGTCGGCTGGGCACGTGGGGCCGGCCGGCATCCGCGCCCTGCGCGGGTGTACGGCGGTCTTCCGGTGTCCCGCGAGCCCCACCCGCTGCCCGTCCGACCGGCTCGCCGAACTTTCGAAGCGGGCCGGGCTCGCCCTCACCGCACGTCTGGGCGGAGGAGCCGCCGCAGGAGCCGGACGGACCTTGACCACCCTGCCCGTCCGCAAGCCCCCACGCCCCCGTCGATCCGACACCAATGAGCCGGCGGGGGCCGTGACACCCCGCGAAGTGACCACCGCCGACTGCCTCGGGGCTGGAGTCGCGGGCGCCACGTCAAAAGCTGGACGGGCCACGCCGCCGCGAGCAGGGTGCACCACTGGCCCTGCAAGGGCTGTAGCCGATGGTCTTGCGACCATCAACCGGCGAGGCGCCCGGCGGCACGTTCGCGAGCTCGCGTCGGCGCCGCACGACGACCCGAAGGATTTGCCGAGTCGGTCTACGGCCAATGGCAGCGCTCACTCCACTACCCAACGCCGGAACCGGAGCTCCACCTTCCATTGAGTGACACCTCTCACACTGAGAGTGATCTCCTCGTGAAGGAATCTTGCCCCACTCATGATCAATTCTTGAACCAGGCGGCACACAAGCCGCACAGGTCACTCGGACAGGGGAGGAATCAACTATGCGCAGAATCAAGACGATTGCCGGCATAGCGCTGATCACCGGTGTCGGAGTCCCGACCAGCGCCGCGACGGCACTTGACGCCAAGGGTGGCGGTATGACCGCGACCACTCCGTGGAACGGCGACGGCGGCGTCATCTCCGTCTACGACGGCAGCGACGACGGCGACGACGGTGACTCGGGCAAGGCCGAGTACTACCGTCAGGCCAGCGTCGGCACCCTGCGCACGCTGTGGAACCACGGCGGCTACAAGACCCGCGTGATCTCGGGCGGTGGCTCGAAGATCATCAAGTTCAGGGCGTGCGACGACAACGACTGGGCCAGCGACGACTGTTCCGGGTGGAAGGCTCCGTAACCGGAGATGCCGCTTGAGTACTCGCCGGGTAGGCCGTCCCACGGCTTACCCGGCTGCTTTCATCTCTACTCGCCTACTTCAAGACAGGGACGTGCTGTGACCCACACCCCTCCGCCGGGCGGTGGTCTTCAAATCAAGGGCCTGACCTATCAGGTCGGAGACCGAGTGCTCCTCGACAACGTCGACCTCACCGTTCACGCGGGGAAGTCGGTGGCCGTTACCGGGCCCAGCGGATCGGGCAAGTCAACACTGTTGATGTGCGTGCTCGGTCTGATCAAACCGGCCTCCGGCACGATCACGGCAGGAGGGCATCGCCTTACGGGACTCCTGCCCGGCGCCCTGACCAAGGCCCGCCGCAAACACCTTGGCATGGTCTTCCAATTCGGCGAGCTGCTGCCCGAGCTGACACCAGTGGAAAACGTGGCTCTGCCCATGCTCCTCGACGGCGTCGACCATCATCGTGCCCATGAGTCAGCCACGCGGCTCCTGGAAGAACTCGAAGTACCCCACGGCAGTACCCCGACCGGCATGCTCTCCGGAGGAGAACGCCAGCGCACGGCCGTGGCCCGGGCACTCATCGCGCAGCCGTCCGTGCTGCTGGCGGATGAGCCCACCGGTGCCCTGGACCCCAAAGCACGCGAGAACGTGGCCGACCAGCTGTTCCGGATCTGCCGCGAGCGGAACTGCGCGCTGCTGGTAGTCACCCACGATCCCGCAGTCGCCGATCGCGCGAACGACGAGTTTCAGCTTCAGGAGAGCACGCTCGTCCCTGTCCAGCGGGGGATGCGCGCGTGACTGACCAGCACTCACCACGCCTCCGCCGCCCTGGAAAACTCTGGGTCCAGCTTCTGCGGATCGGGCGCGCCGCAGGAAGCACCACGCCCGGCACGCGACTGCGTATGTGGGCCCTGATGATGGCCTCTGCCGCTCTTGCGCTGACCGCCCTGGCCATGGTGACCACCAGCGCGACCTTCGACGGCCGCACGCAGCGCGACACGGCACGAGGCCCCCTTCTGGCCGGCAGCGCGCATCGGGCCACGGCCTTGTGGAAAGAGGCCATCGACTCGTTCGGCACGTCACCGCACAGCATCATCTACGTCGAGCCTCTCGCGACCGACACGCCTCCACCGCCGGGCCTCTCCCGCTGGCCCCGGCCGGGCGAGGTCTTCTTGTCCCCGGAACTTGCCCGAGCAGCGAAGGTCGACGACAGCCTCGACAGATACGGCCGATACGCCGGGACGATCGACAAGCAGGGGCTCAGGTCACCGTCTGAACGTATTGCCTATGCCCGCCCCGTTCATCCGCCGGCCGATCCCACGGCAGCGTCTTGGCAGTACATCACGGGCTTCGGCCAGCTCTTCCCGATGAACCAAGACATCTACCCCTTCACCAAGGCGGAGACTGTCGGAGTCATCTCGGTCCTCATGTTGGTACCGGCCTTGGCTCTCCTGGTCGTGGCCACCCGAGTCGGATCAGCTACCCGAGACCGTCGAAGCCATCTCGTCAACGCCCTGGGAGCCTCCTGGACACACCGGGCAGTGATCAACACAGGGGAAGCCTTCGCCCCGGCCGCCACAGGGACACTCCTGGCCCTCATCCCTGCCGCCGTCCTGCTGGCCACCGACGTACGGTTGCCCTTTACGGGCTACATCGTCAACGCTGCCGACCTGCGCCATGCGTGGCCGCAGCTGACCGCCTCGCTCGCTGTCTCCCTGGTCCTGACACTCCTGTTGGTCGTGATCCTCCACCGGGTGCAACGAACGAAGACGGCGACACGGCCCAGCGCATCCTCCCCGCACCTGCCCAAATGGCGCTTGGCCTTGTGCATCACCGGTGTCTTGGCAATCGCTTTCAGCCAGTACGCCCCCAAGGGTCCAGATGTCATGGTCTTCCTGGCCGGAACCGTTCTGATGTGGGCCATGCTGCCGTCAGCTGTCGCCATGCTCAGCGTCGCCAACGGGAAACGTCTGGCCGCGAACGGCTATCGCAAGGGGAACCCGGGGCGCCTCATCGCAGGCCGCTGGACCGTGACTCATCCAGGAGTGCTTGTCCGACTCTCCGTGGTCTTCGTCATCGGCATCGGCCTCATCAGCCATCTCCAGGTCTGGAACAGCCGGTTGGGAGACAGCGCCGCAGCCGCTCAGCGGCTGGCCCAACGCGTGGGAGACACCCTCTTCACTGTCTCCAGCAGCAACCTCACCCCACGCACCACCGAACAGCTCGCACGCACCCTGCCGGACAGGACGCACCTCCTGGCCACCACCGCCCATCCAGAAGGCAAGCACCCCCACATCGACGTGACCGGCGCCTGCCGCGACCTCGAAGCGATGCGCCTGCCCTGCCCGACAAGCGCCCAGCCCATCACCACACAAGACCCGCGGCTACAGGAACTGGCCGCCCCCTACAAGGGCAACCTCACGGTCCAAGCCGTCAACGGCGCGCTGCCAAGCGGTCGGGCCACCCAGTCACTGGTCGTAACCGCCGATGAGCCCGGGCACCGGGCAGAGATCGAGAAGGCCGCCTATGCCGTGCTCCCCGGGATCAACGTGGAAACACCCGGCGAAACCTGGGTGATCGGCGCCCAACAGAAGAACCGGCTCAACTACTGGCTCTACCTCTTCGGCGGCACAGGTCTGGCCCTGCTGCTGGTGACAGGACTGATCAGCGCGGCCGCCGAGTTCGTACGCATCAGGCGAGGTCTTGCCCCGCTGAGCGTGCTCACCGGCGATACCCGAATCTTCCGCGCCATCGCCCTGTGGTACTTGACTGTGCCGTTGCTCATCGCAACCTGCATCGCCACATTCATCACCAACTGGCACTCGCTGTTCTTCGTCATCTCCTTGCGAGAAGGAAAGTTCTCCTGGCCGGTTCTGGCCACAGCAGCCACCGGTTTCTCACTCGCTGCCGTGACAATCGGCCTCCTCGCGGCGCACTCGGCGCGCCGCGCCGCACCATCCTGGCGACCCGAAGCGGACTGAGAATCCAGCGGAGGATCTTGCATGAGGCGGCGCGGGGGACGACGGCAATGAGACCGGCGCGGCAGCAGGCAGCAGGCAGCAGGCAGCAGAACAATCAAGCGCGCTTATCCGATGTCGGGTCCGGTACGCGTCGGCGGTCCGCCCCGGAGGTAGGGGGCGGACCGCCGCTCTGCCGCATCTGCCTACCGCAGGTCGCCCCGGCGGAGTGCGTCCACCAGGCCGCCCAGGGCGGCATACGAGAACAGCAGCGCCGGACCGCTCGGGTTCTTGCTGTCCCGCACGGCGACGCGCTGCCCGACGTGGTTCACGATGCCGCACTCGACGCACTGCGCGCCGGTATCGGATCGCGACGACTTCCACCAGGAAACAGGCAGGGTGGACGCGTCATCAACGTGGGTCATTGGGTTTTCCTTATCTCTGCGATCAGTTCCGCGGACGCCTCGACCGACTCGGCGGCAGAGGTGAGCCTCCGCGTGGCCTCCCGGTACATGGACACCTGGTCGCGCTGCTCGACGTACACGGCGGACGTCAGGTTCTCAGTGTGGACGACGTCGAGGTCCGCATGATCACCGAACGACAGGATGCTGAACGAGCCGAGTTGACCGACGTGGAACGGAGCATCGGACCGCAAGACCTGGATGTTCACGTTGGGGCGCTTTCCCATGGACAGCAACCGGCCGAGCTGCTCGTCCATGACGCCTTCGCCCACACCCTTCGTCCGCAGAGCACCTTCCGCGATGACCGCCCACAACGTCAGCGGGTTCTCGCGGGTGAGTACGGCCTGCCTCGCGAGCCGCACTTCGACCAAGGCGTCGACCTTGGCCTCCACCGCTTCCGACATCGCGGTCGCGCCGATGATCGCCCGCGCGTACTCGGACGTGTGGAGCAGACCCGGCACCGCGCCGAGCTGCCAGGTCGACACTCCGGTCGCCTCCGCCTCAAGGCTGATCAGATCTTCGTAGACCGGGGTGAGCACGCCACGGTACGAATGCCACCAGCCGCGCTGCGCGCCCTCTTTGGTCAGCGTCAACAGCGCGGCGCGCAACTCGTCGTCGACCTCGCGCCCGAGGTCGGCATAGAGGTCGAGGAGCTTGGCGATGTCTGCCTGCTTGGCTGCGCTCTTGGCCGTCTCCAGCCTGGACAGCTTCGAGAGCGTGAAGGCTCCGCCCGACTCCTCTGCGACGTCTTCGAGATTCAGATCACCGCGCAGCGCACGCAGTTTCGCACCAAGCCGACGTCGGCGCACGGTTGGCGCACTCACTGACTCCCCTCCCTGTCAGGCCCTGCCCGACAGTCTGCCGCGCGACCTGTTCCCTGTCACATGCCGCCTTGACCAGGCCTCCCACCCTCGCTCGCATATTTGAGAATTCTCATTTCACTCTTACGTGGCTTGCATGCCAGTCACCTGGGAGAGCAAGCTTGGGCGCGAAGCTCGATCTTGCCCACGCTGGCACATCGGATTTCCGCGTCAGCTTGGCCCCACCCAGAAGGGGATATGCATGACATTGCTCCCGCAGAGACGTGAAATGCCCTCTGCTCGGCCGCCGGTGGCCCCACCGCCCCGGCTCATGCTCGAAGGCGTCGACGAGTCCGTGAAGGCGGCCCGCGACCACGCACGTGAGTTCGTTCGCTACCACCTGCCGGACATCGGCCCGTGCCACACGGACGATGTGGTGCTCGTGGTCTCGGAATTAGTGACCAATGGAATTCGCTACGGGACGGAACCCGGCGACTTCGTGCTCCTCGCGCTCGACGCCGACGAGCGCCGCACGCGTGTGGAGGTGCACGACGCCGCACGGCGTCGTCCGAGGCGCAGGCCGGAGAGTGCGGAACGCGAACGCGGGCGTGGGCTGTTCATCGTGGACGCCCTGGCCACCTGGGGAATCGCTGAGCGCCCGATGGGGAAATACGTGTGGGCGGAGGTGAGGACCGAGTGATCCCGCCCCGGCGCGCGTGCGGATAGCGGGCGGTCGCGCGAACGGGTCCCGGAGTGGATTGGACTCCGGGACCCGTTCACGCGTGAGCCTACGTGCAGGTATCACGACCGCCCCGCACCGGGCTGCCCCGTGTCAGTACGACTTGGGCAGGCCCAGGGACTGGTGGGAGACGTAGTTGAGGATCATTTCCCGGCTGACCGGGGCGATCCGGGCGACGCGGGCCGCGGTGATCAGGGATGCGAGGCCGTACTCGCGGGTGAGGCCGTTGCCGCCGAGGGTGTGGACGGCCTGGTCCACCGCCTTCACACAGGCCTCGCCCGCCGCGTACTTCGCCATGTTGGCGGCCTCGCCCGCGCCGATGTCGTCGCCGTCGTCGTAGAGCCGGGCGGCCTTCTGCATCATGAGCCGGGCCAGTTCGAGTTCGATGTGGGCCTGGGCGAGGGGGTGGGCGATGGCCTGGTGGGAGCCGATGGGTTCCTTCCAGACCTGGCGGGTCTTCGCGTAGTCGACGGCGCGGCCGAGGGCGTAGCGGCCCATGCCGATGCCGAACGCGGCGGTCATGATGCGTTCGGGGTTGAGTCCGGCGAAGAGCTGGAGCAGCCCGGCGTCCTCGTCCCCGACCAGGGCGTCGGCGGGCAGGCGTACGTCGTCGAGGACCAGCTCGAACTGCTTCTCCGGGGCCTGGAGTTCCATGTCGATCTGCGAGCGGCCGAAGCCGGGTGCGTCGCGCGGGACGATGAAGAGGCAGGGCTTGAGCCGGCCGGACCTGGCGTCCTCGGTGCGGCCGACGATGAGCGTGGCGTCGGCGATGTCGACGCCGGAGACGAAGACCTTGCGGCCGGTGAGCAGCCACTCCTCGCCGTCCTTGCGGGCGGTGGTGGTGATGCGGTGGGAGTTGGAGCCTGCGTCGGGTTCGGTGATGCCGAAGGCCATGGTGAGGCTGCCGTCGGCGAGGCCGGGGAGCCACTGGCGCTTCTGGGTGTCGGTGCCGAAGCGGGCGATGACGGTGCCGCAGATCGCCGGGGAGACCACCATCATCAGCAGCGGGCTGCCGGCCGCGCCCAGTTCCTCCAGGACTATGGAGAGTTCGGCCATGCCGCCGCCCCCGCCGCCGTACTCCTCGGGGAGGTTGACGCCGAGGTAGCCGAGCTTGGCGGCCTCGGTCCACAGTTCGCGCGGGTGGGCGCCGTCGCGGACGACGGAGGTCATGTAGTCGCGTCCGTAGCGCTTGCCGAGGGCGGTGACGGCGGCGCGCAGGGCCTGGTGCTCTTCGGTTTCGAGGTCGGTGCTCATGGCTTCGGTTCCTCCTGTACGTCTTGCACGACGGCGAGCAGGGCGCCGACCTCCACCTGGAGGCCGGGCGCGGCGTGGAGCGCGGCGAGGGTGCCGGAGGCGGGGGCGAGGATGCGGTGTTCCATCTTCATCGCCTCCAGCCAGATCAGGGGCTGTCCGGCCGTGACCGGGGCCCCCGCGGTGAGCCCCTCGGCGACGCGGACGACGGTGCCGGGCATGGGGGCGAGCAGGGAGCCGGGTTCGGTCCGGTCGGCGGGGTCGGTGAAGCGGGGCAGTGCGGTGAGGGTGTACGAGCCGGTGGCGGTGTCCACGTACGTGGTGTCGCCGTGGGCGGCGATGTCGAAGTGGTGGGTGACGCCGTCCGTTTCGAGGGTGACGCGGGTGGGCGCGGCGGCGATGACGCGTTCGCCGGTCTCGGGGACGGGGCCGGTGCGGGTGGTGCGGTAGACGGCCTGGTGTTCGGTGCCGTCGTCGGGTCGGGTGCGGTAGCGCTTGGTCCGGGGCTGCGAGGAGAGGTTGCGCCAGGCGCCGAGGCGGACGGGGAGCGGCCCCGGGCCGTGCTGCCGGGCCGCGGCGTCGGCGAGTGCGGCGGCCAGGGCGGCGCGGCGCGGTCCGGCCGCGCCGGGGTCCGGGGCCGGGGCGAGGGCGTCCAGGTGGCGGTCGTAGAAGCCGGTGTCGGGGCGGGCGGCGAGGAAGTCGGGGTGGCGCAGGGACCGTACGAGCAGGTCGCGGTTGGTGACCGGGCCGTGGACGCGGGCGCGTTCGAGGGTGCGGGCGAGGAGGCGTACGGCTTCGGTGCGGGTGGGGGCGTGGGCGATGACCTTGGCGATCATCGGGTCGTAGTGGACGCCGATGGTGTCGCCGTCGGTGTAGCCGGTGTCCAGGCGGATGCCTGGTTCGCCGGGGACGTCCAGGGTGTGCAGGGTGCCGGTCTGCGGCTGCCAGTCGCGGGTGGGGTCCTCGGCGTAGAGACGGGCCTCGACGGCGTGGCCGTGCGGGGCGGGGGGTGCGGGGGCGGGCAGGGGTCCGCCTTCGGCGACGCGGAGCTGGAGGGCGACGAGGTCGAGGCCGAAGACGGCCTCGGTGACGGGGTGTTCGACCTGGAGGCGGGTGTTCATCTCCAGGAAGTACGGGCGCCCGTCGGCGGCGAGGAGGAATTCGACGGTGCCCGCGCCCCGGTAGCCGACGGCCTGTGCGGCGGCCGTGGCGGCGTCGTGCAGCCGGGTCCGCAGCGTGTCGTCGAGCCCGGGTGCCGGGGCTTCCTCGATGACCTTCTGGTGGCGGCGCTGGAGCGAGCAGTCGCGGGTGCCCAGCGCCCAGACGGTGCCGTGTCCGTCCGCCATGACCTGGACCTCGATGTGGCGGCCGCGTTCCACGTACGGCTCCGCGAAGACCTCGCCGTCCCCGAACGCGGCGGTCGCCTCGGCGGTGGCGGCCGTCAGCTCGGCGGGCAGGTGGGCGAGTTCGCGGACGATCCGCATGCCGCGTCCGCCGCCGCCCGCCGCCGCCTTGAGCAGCAGCGGCAGGTCGTCGGCGGTGGCCCGTGCCGGGTCGACGGGGGCGAGCAGCGGCACCCCGGCGGCGGCCATCAGTTCCTTGGCGCGGGTCTTGGACGCCATCAGCTCGATGGCCTTGACCGGCGGGCCCACCCAGACGAGCCCGGCATCCTGCACGGCGCGGGCGAATCCGGCGTTCTCGGAGAGGAAGCCGTAGCCGGGGTGGACGGCGTCGGCGCCCGCCGCGCGCGCGGCGCGTACGACGAGGTCGCCGCGGAGGTAGGTGTCGGCCGGGGCGGCGCCGGGCAGCCGTACGGCGGTGTCGGCCTCCCGTACGTGCAGCGCGTCGGCGTCCGCGTCGGAGTACACCGCGACGGTGGCGATGCCGAGCGCGCGGCAGGTGCGGAAGATCCGGCAGGCGATCTCGCCCCGGTTGGCCACGAGCAGTGTGGAGATCATCTCGGTCATCCCTCGTCACATCCGGAAGACGCCGAAGCCGCCGCGGGCGCCTTCGACCGGGGCGGTGTGGATCGCGGACAGGCACATCCCGAGGACGGTCCTGGTGTCGCGCGGGTCGATGACCCCGTCGTCGTACAGCCGCCCGGACAGGAACATCGGCAGCGACTCCGACTCGATCTGCTGCTCGACCATGGCGCGCAGCGCGGCATCCGCCTCGTCGTCGTAGGGCCGGCCCTTGGCGGCGGCGGAGGCGCGGGCGACGATGGAGAGCACCCCGGCGAGCTGCTGCGGTCCCATGACGGCGGATTTGCTGCTGGGCCAGGCGAAGAGGAAGCGCGGGTCATAGGCCCGGCCGCACATGCCGTAGTGCCCGGCGCCGTACGAGGCTCCCATCAGGACCGACAGATGCGGGACCTTCGAGTTGGAGACCGCGTTGATCATCATCGCGCCGTGCTTGATGATGCCGCCCTGCTCGTACTCCTTGCCGACCATGTAGCCGGTGGTGTTGTGGAGGAAGACCAGCGGGATGTCGCGCTGGTTGGCGAGCTGGATGAACTGGGCGGCCTTCTGCGACTCCTCGCTGAACAGCACGCCCTGCGCGTTGGCGAGGATGCCGACGGGGTAGCCGTGCAGCCGCGCCCAGCCGGTGACCAGGCTGGTCCCGTAGAGCGGTTTGAAGGCGTCGAAGTCGGAGCCGTCGACGAGCCGGGCGATGACCTCGCGCGGGTCGAAGGGCACCTTGAGGTCGCCGGGCACGATGCCGATCAGCTCGTCCTCGTCGTACTTCGGCGGTTCGGCGGGGCCCGGATCGGGGTGTGCCTTGCGCCAGTGGAGGCGGGCGACGATCCGGCGGGCCCGGCGCAGCGCGTCCTGCTCGTCCACGGCGAAGTGGTCGGCGAGCCCGGAGGTGCGGGCGTGCATCTCGGCGCCGCCGAGCGATTCGTCGTCGCTCTCCTCACCGGTCGCCATCTTCACCAGGGGCGGTCCGCCGAGGAAGACCTTGGACCGTTCCTTGATCATGACGGTGTGGTCCGACATGCCGGGGACGTATGCCCCGCCCGCGGTGGAGTTCCCGAAGACGACGGCGACGGTGGGGATGCCGGCCGCCGAGAGCCGGGTGATGTCGCGGAAGAGCGCCCCGCCGGGGATGAAGATCTCCTTCTGCGAGGGGAGGTCGGCGCCGCCCGACTCGACGAGGCTGACGCAGGGCAGCCGGTTGGCGAAGGCGATCTCGTTGGCCCGCAGGGCCTTCTTGAGGGTCCAGGGGTTGGAGGCGCCGCCGCGTACGGTCGGGTCGTTGGCGGTGATCAGGCACTCCACGCCCTCGATCACCCCGATCCCGGTGATGAGCGAGGCGCCGATCGTGTACTCGCTGCCCCAGGCGGCGAGCGGCGAGAGCTCCAGGAACGGGGTGTCCTCGTCGATCAGCAGCTCGATGCGTTCGCGGGCCAGGAGCTTGCCGCGAGAGCGGTGCCGCGCCACGTACTTCTCGCCGCCGCCCGCCTGCGCCTTGGCGTGCTCGGCGGCCAGTTCGTCGAGCCTGGCGAGCATGGCCGTGCGGTGGGCGGCGTATTCGGGCCCCGCGGTGTCGAGCGCGGTGGGCAGGACGGTCATGCGTGCGCCTCCGGTGCGTGGACGGTCGTACGGGTGCCTCCGGGTACCTGGACGGCCCCGGGTACCTGGACGGTCATACGGGCGTCCCCGGGTACCTGGGCGGTCATGCGGGCGCCTCCGGTGCGTGGACGGTCGTACGGGTGCCTCCGGGTACCTGGACGGCCCCGGGTACCTGGGCGGTCATGCGGGCGCCTCCGGTGCCTGGGCGGTCATGCGGGCACCCCCGGGTACCTGGACGGTCATACGGGCGCCCCCGGGTACCTGGACGGTCATGCGGGTGCCTCCGGTGCCTGGGCGGTCTCCAGCAGCGATACGGGGATCGGCAGGTGCCGGGAGCGCAACCACTCCCCCACCGCCTTGGCCTGCGGGTCGAACCGGTGCTGGGCGGCGACGCCCTCGCCGAGCAGCCCGTGGACGGTGAAGTTCAGCGCGCGCAGATTCGGCAGGAGGTGGCGTACGACGGTGAGGGCGGCGGTCTCCGGCAGCAGCTCCCGGAACCGTTCGATGGTCAGTTCATGGGCCAGCCACCGCCAGGCGTCCTCGTCCACGGCCCATACGCCCACGTTGGCGTCCCCGCCCTTGTCGCCGCTGCGGGCGCCCGCGATCCGGCCGAGCGGGGCGGAACGGGTGGGGCCGGGGTCCGGCAGGGGCGCGGGCAGGGGCGGTTCGGCGGCGTCCCGGAGCGGGCGGGTCGTCGCGGGGTGCGCCAGCTCCTGTCGCCGCCCGTCGGGGAGCACGGCGATGTGCGGGACCTCCCCGGCCGGTACGTACCGGGCCTCGAACACCCCGTACGGCGTGCCCTTGCCGGGCGGGGCGGTGACGTGGAAGCCGGGGTAGCTGCCGAGGGCCAGCTCGATCGCGGCGCCGGAGACCGCGCGCCCGACGGCGTCCTGGTCCGGGTCGCGGACGACGAGCCGGAGCAGGGCGCTCGCGGTCTCCTCGGTGGCGGCGTCGGCCCGGTCGGTCCGGGACAGCTCCCACCGCACCTCGCGGGGTGCGGCGCCGGAGCGGGCGAGCGCGTCGGCGAACTGTTCCCGGACCAGCCCGGCCTTGGCCTCGACATCGAGGCCGGTGAGTACGAAGACCACCTCGTTGCGCCAGCCGCCGAGCCGGTTCAGCCCGGCCTTGAGGGTGGGCGGCGGGGCCTCGCCGCGCACCCCGGAGATCCTGACCCGGTCGGGTCCGTCCTGGGTCAGCCGTACGGTGTCGAGCCGGGCGGTGACGTCCGGTCCGGCGTACCGGGCGCCGCCGGTCTCGTACAGCAGCTGGGCGGTGACGGTGCCGATGTCGACGACGCCGCCGGTGCCGTCGTGCTTGGTGATGACACAGGAGCCGTCGGCATGGATCTCGGCGACGGGGAAGCCGGGCCTGCGCAGGTCGTGGCCCCGGAAGAAGGAGTAGTTGCCGCCGGTGGCCTGGGTGCCGCACTCCAGGACGTGTCCGGCGACGACGGCCCCGGCGAGCGCGTCGTGGTCGTCGGGTCCCCAGCCGAAGTGGGCGGCGGCGGGTCCGGTGACCAGTGCGGCGTCGGTGACCCGCCCGGTGACGACGATGTCCGCGCCCGCTTCGAGGCAGGCGGCGATCCCGGCGCCGCCGAGGTAGGCGTTGGCGGTGAGGAACCCCTCGGGGACGGGCAGGCCGTCGCCCTCCACATGCGCGACGCGCACGGGTATGCCGGTCTTCGCGGCCAGTTCCCGTACGGCGTCGGCCAGCCCGGCCGGATTGAGTCCGCCCGCGTTGGCGACGATCCGTACGCCGCGTTCCCGGGCGAGCCCGAGGCCCTCTTCGAGCTGGCGCAGGAAGGTGGTGGCGTAGCCGCGCGTGGGGTCCTTGAGCCTGCTCCGGCCGAGGATGAGCATGGTCAACTCGGCCAGGTAGTCCCCGGTGAGGACGTCGAGCGGCCCGCCGGTGAGCATCTCGCGCATCGCGTCGAAGCGGTCGCCGTAGAACCCGGAGGCGTTGCCGATCCGCAGTACGCCGGTCACGCGGGGTCCGTCCGGGGCGCCCGGCCCGGTCCGGGTGGCCCGGCGAACGCCTGGGCGATGTCGAGCCAGCGGTCGGCGTCGGGGCCGGACGCCCGGACGGCGAGGTCGTCGCGGTGGGCGCGCCGGGTGACGAGCAGGCAGAAGTCGACGAGCGGTCCGGTGACCCGCTGGGCGGCGTCCTCCGGGCCGAAGGCGACCGCCCCGCCGTCCGGGGCTTCGAGCTCGACCCGGAACTCCTCCCCGGGCGCCTCGATCCCGTGCACCAGACAGGCGTAGTCGCGGGCGCGCACCCCGATCCGGGCGACGTGCCGCAGCCGGGCGGTGGGGGTCCTGGTGGCCCCGAGGGCGTCGGCGATGTCCTGGCCGTGCGCCCAGGTCTCCATGATCCGGGCGGTCGCCATGGACGCGACGCCCATCGGCGGCCCGTACCAGGGGATGCGGGTGCCCGCCGGAGCCTCCCGCAGCACCCTTTCCAGCCGGTGCCGCCCGTCGCGCCACCGGGTGAGCAGCGCCGCCGGGGCGAGGGCGTCGGCGATCTCCTCGGCGCCCCGGTCCACGAAGGAGTCGGGTGCCTTCATGGCCTTGGCCGTCTCCGCCGCGAAGGCATCGGCGTCGGTGGCGGCGAGCAGCGCGACCTCGTCGGTCCAGGTGAGATGGGCGATCTGGTGGGCGATGCTCCAGCCGGGCGCGGGGGTCGGCGCGGCCCATTGCTCAGCGCTCAACTCCCCCACCAGCAGGTCGACTTCGGCGCTCTCGTCACGCAGATCGTCGATCACGGCTGCGACTTCGGACACGGTGCGCTCCCCTCGGGGCATGGCGGTGTGCCCAGGAGCATGGCAGCGGAGCAATAAACAAGCAAGCATGCTTGCATTATTTTTTCGGGACGAGTGTGCGCGGGGGCGGGGCAGGAGGCCGGTCGGGAGGGGACGGGTGCCGGTCGAGAGGGACGCCGCAGGGGCAGCGGGCGGGGCGGCGGGCGCGCGGGGCGGCGGGGACGGCGCGCGAGGTGGCGGGCGCGCGAGGCGGCCAGCGCGGGCGGGGCGGCAGGCGCGGGCGGGGCGGCAAGCGCGGGCGCGCGGGGACGGCGCGGACGGGCAGGCAGACACGGACGCGCGGGCAGACGCGGGCGGGCGGGCAGACGCGGGCGCGCGGGCAGACGCGGGCGCGCGGGCAGACGCGGACGCGCGGGCAGACGCGGACGCGCAGGGACGGCGCAGACGGGCAGGCAGACGCGCGGGGCAGCGCGAGGTAGCGGGCGCGGTAGCGGGCGTGCGGGGCAGCACGGGCCGGGGCCCGGCCGGGAAGGGCGGCGCCGGCGCGGTCGCGCTTCTGACGGACCGTGTGGGCCTCAGACGACCACGGCGATGACGACAGCCGAGACCAGGGCGAAGAAGCAGCCCGCCGCGGTGAGCACGGTCCTGGCGTGGCGCATGCCGAAGGACGGGGCCCGGGTGGTCGCGTCCTCCGGGTTCGCCGGGCTGTAGTGGACGGTCACGAAGTCGCCCTCGGCCGGAGCGATGCGCGACTGGCGCTCCTCGAAGCTGACGGTGCGCCCGTCGTCGGTACGGAACTCCAGGGTGGGGTGGGTGTGCTGGACGAACCCGCCCTCCGCGTCCTGGGCCTCCTCGGTGCGCAGCCCGGTGCACCGGGCCTCGGCCGTACGGCCCTGCGCCCAGAGGGCCCGGAGCCGGGGGCCCTGGAGGTGGCGGTCCATGTTCTTCCCGAAGATCACGGCCGCACCCGCGGCGACGACGAAGTAGAGGACGGCGACGACCATGGACTCTCCCGGCGGGATCTCGCGGACGAGCCGCCATGGTCCCGTGCGCGGGACCGGACCGACAAGGCCCCGGCCCCGACGCCGTCGGCCGGACGCGTTCCGTACGGCGTCCACCGCCGCACGGTCGTACGACGGGCCGCCCGTGCCAGGGTGTGGATCGAAAGCGGCGTCGTCCGCCCGGCGGGCCCGGCGGTGTCCGGTGCGTGCTATCGCGACAACGCGGCGAGCGTGCGTGCGTGCCGGACCCCGTCGGGCAGACGGGAGTGCAGACGGGAGTTCCGATGCACGCCCCCGGAGGCTCAGGTGCGTTCGCGGGGTTTCGCGCGCCGGGTCTGGCTGCGTACCGCACCCATGCTCGCCCCGATGACCAGCGCGATGGCCAGTGCGTCGGTGGTCGTCAGGGCCTGGTCGAGGATGAGGAATCCGGCCGTGGCCGCGATCGCCGGCTCCAGGCTCATCAGGATCGCGAAGGTGGGCGCGGGCAGACGGCGCAGCGCCATGAGTTCGAGCGTGTACGGCAGCACCGAGCTGAGCATCGCCACCGCCGCGCCCAGCCCCAGCGTGGACGGGACGAGCAGCTTCGAGCCGGATTCCATGAGGCCGAGGGGCAGCGAGAGGAGCGCGGCGACGACCATGGCCAGGGCCAGGCCGTCCGCCTGGGGGAAGCGGCGGCCTGTGCGGGCGCTGAAGACGATGTACGTCGCCCACATCGCGCCCGCGCCGAGGGCGTAGGCGGCGCCCACCGGATCGAGGCGGTCGAAGCCCCCGCCGCCCAGCAGCACCACTCCGCCCAGGGCGAGCCCGGCCCAGACCACGTTGATCAGCCGACGGGACGCGATCACCGAGAGGGCGAGCGGCCCCAGCACCTCCAGGGTGACGGCCGCGCCCAGCGGGATGCGGTCGGCGGCCTGGTAGAAGAGCGTGTTCATGCCGCCCATGGCCAGCCCGAAGGCGAGGACCGTGCCCCAGTCGGCGCGCGAGTGGCCGCGCACCGTCGGGCGGCAGACGACCAGCAGCACGAGCGCGGCCACGGCCAGGCGCAGCGTGACGACGCCGAGCGCACCGGCCCTCGGCATCAGCAGCACGGCGACGGCGGAGCCGAACTGGACGGAGAGGCCGCCCGCGACCACCAGCGCGACCGGGGCGAGCGCCGCACCCCGGCCCCTGACCCCGGCGGGGGCCGCCCCGCCGAGAGCGGGCGCCGCCTCGGGTACGGCGACGGCCGCGGCCCGCTCCACGGCCGCCGCGGCCGCCGGGGCCCCTGCTGCACTGCGCTGGTCGTTCACCTGCGGTGTTCCTCCCGAATCCGATCGTTCAGCTCAATGCACTGTTCGATCCAAGATACTGCACTCTGCTCATGCGGTACGTCCTCTTACGGTAGGTACCTCCGCGTGCCACGTGAAATGTCGATCGCGCTGCGGTTATGCTCCCGGCGCATGAGCATCGGGCGTTCCGGACAAAGCACCGGCCGAGGCGCCGGGTACGGCACCGGACACGGCGCCGTACCCGGCACGGGGCCCAGCGCGGGGCCCAGCACCGGCCGAGGCATCGAGATCCGCCATCTGCGCGCCTTCCTCGCCGTGGCCGACGAAGGCAACGTCACCCGCGCCGCCGCCCGTCTGCGCCTGACCCAGCCCGCGGTCTCCCGCACCCTCGCCGCCCTGGAGCGGCACCTCGGCGTGCGGCTCGTCGACCGGTCCACCCACCACCTCGCCCTCACCCCCGAGGGCGTCGTGTTCCGGGACAAGGCCGCCGCCGCGGTCGCCGCCTTCGACGAGGCGCTCGACTCCGAGGGGCTGCACCACTGGCCGCTGCGGCTCGGGCACGCCTGGTCGGCGTTCGGCCCGTACACCACACCGCTGTTGCGCCGCTGGCAGGAACGGTATCCACGGACCCCGCTCGAACTGCTGCGGATCGACGACCGCACCGCAGGGCTCACCCGCGGCGAGGTCGACGCCGCGCTGCTGCGGGGCCCGGTGGGGGCGCCCGGTCTCGTCACCGAGGTGCTGTTCGAGGAGGACCGGGTGGCGGCGGTGACGGCAGACGGCCCGCTCGCGGACCGCGCGGCACTGCGCCTCGCCGACCTGGCGGGCGAGACCGTCGTCCTCAACACCGTCTCGGGCACCACCACGGTGGAGCTGTGGCCACCGTCCGCCCGCCCCGTCGCGACCCTCACCGTCGCCAATACCGACGACTGGCTGACCGCCATCGCGGCGGGCCGGGGCGTCGGCGTCTCCGCCGCCTCCACGGCCGGCATGCACCCGCACCCGGGTGTCACCTACCGCCCGCTGACCGACGCCCCGCCCGTCCCCGTACTCCTCGCCCGGCGGGACGTCCCCGGGCATCCGGCACTGCCGGACCTGGTCGCGCTGGCGCGCGAGGTGGTGGGGCGGGGTGCCGCCGGAGCCTGAGACACCGGCCGGACCACCGACACGTCCGCCCCGGACACCGCCCCGAACGCTCTGGACACGTTTGGACCGGTCCGGGCCGCCCGGCTAATCCGACGCCCTCAGGGCCGCTCCCGCGGAGGCGACATGCAGGGCGATGACGACCTCGTCGCCCTCCCACCGGCCCCGCTCCGAGATCGCGAGGCCGATCAGCGCCAGCTCCCCGGCCCGGTCCCGCAGTGCGTACTGCTCATGGGTCTCCTCGGGAAGGTCCCCCGACTCGTCGCGCTCCCAGGCTTTCACCGCGGCCTCGGCCACGTCCCTGGCCAGCCGCACGGTGATCGGCCCGATCTGGGCATCGATGTGCTTCCCGATCGCCGCCAGCACCTTCGAGTCTTCCCGATACCGGACGTACTGCTCGTGATCCACCACAGGTGGAGGTTACGCGGGGCCGCTGCCCCTTGTCCCGCCCCGATTCCCGCCCCATGGCGGGCGGATGGGCGACGCCGGCAGCGTAAAACCAGCCGCCGACGGCCCGGCGCGTCCGGCCCCCGCCGCGCGGCGGGGGGCGGTGCCGTGCCGTCAGGCCGCCGGGGCGGGTTCGCGGCAGGGCCTGCACAGGCCGTCGCGGAATGCCTCGGGCCTTCCGGGTGCGCCGCACTCGGTGCATTCGATCATCAGGCGGCGTGCGGGAGTCGGCCCGGCGGTGGGGTTCGCGGTGGGCAGGCGGGGCGGGAGCTTGTCGTGGAGGCGGCGGCGGACGAAGCCGAAGGGGGAGTCGACGGACGCGGGGGGCCCGGCGGTGAGGGCGTGCGTCAGATAGTCGGCGTCCACACCGCGTGCCAGCCACTCGGCGGCCGCCTGTTCCAGCGCCGCGCAGTCCGCCGCCGAGAGCGCGAGACGGGGGTCGGTGCGGCCGAGGCGGGCCAGGGCGGCGAAGGCGGGAGAGGGTCCCGGCTGCGGCTGCGCGGTGCGCTGTTGCGGCACCGTCGGGGCGGACGGCCGTGCCGGGACGGGGTCGCGGTCGCGGTCGGATGCGGGGTCGGGCCCGTGTGCGGGTGCGGGCTCAGGTGCGGGCTCGGGTGCGGGTGCTTCCTTCGGGGTGTCCGCCTCCGTGGCGGCTGCCGACGGCTGCGGCGCGGGGGCGCTCTCCTCGGCGGTCAGGAAGGCGTTCCACCACTCGTTGTCATGGGCGGTGCGGGACCAGAAGGTCCGGGTCACCCAGCGGACCTGGTCGCCCTCGCCGCTCAGGCACCGCACATGCCGCAGGTGGCCCGCCACGCCCAGGGCCCGCAGCGCGCTGCCCACGGCCATCTGGCCGTACAACGGCTGGCTCTTCGCCAGCGACTTGATGTCCATCGCCGCGCCCTCGGGCAACGCCTCCACGAACCCGGCGATATGCCGCTCACGTTCGGGGAGGAGGGCGAAGTCGCTCTCCCGGGGCGCGCGTTGCTCCCGCACGGAACGCTTTCCGTAGCCGGGCCTGGCCTTCGGGTGGGCGCGCGAGGATGCGGGCGCACGCAGGACAGGGCTAAGGTTTGAGACAGCCACGGGATCGCCTATCTCTCGATCTTGGGGTCAGACCCCGGCCGGTGCTGTGAACACCGCGTCGGGGTCATTACGTTGGGCACCGTAAGCACCCGCGACTGCGCGCCGCAAGCTGGTCACGATTAGTCATACTTGCTGGCCGTGACGGGGTGGGGAGGGCGGGGAGGTCTCCCCAAACCCCCTCATTCACCTACCGGTTGTACGTCATCGCTCGAATCCCGACGCCCGGATCCCGGCCCCCGAAGCCCGGAACTCAAGACCCGGCCCCGGACCTCTCCTCGTACCCACGAAAGAGTGAACAAGCCCTGTCCGGAGCTCGAAGCCCGAAGCCCGAAGCTCGGAGACCGGAGCCCGAAGCCCGAAGCTCGGAGATCGGGGCTCGAAGCCCGGAGACCGAAGCTCGGAACGCGCCGTAGCGGCCCTCCCTGCCCCGCGACGGAAAGCGGACCGATTCCGTCCGCCATCGGTCCTGCGGTGTGCCGTGCAACGACGCCTTCAACCGGGCGGCCGCCCGCCCCTGGCGCCCACCCCTCGCACCGATTCCTGGGACCACATTATGGACTTCGTCTCGATCCGCATCATCACCGCCGACGTCGCGCGCCTCGTGGCGTTCTACGAGCGGATCACGGGGGTCACGGCCGACCGCGCCACCGAGGACTTCGCGGAACTGCGCCTGCCCCACGCCACGCTCGCGATCGGCAGCGAACGCACCGTGCCGATGTTCGCCCCCGGCTCGGCCCGGCCCGCGGCGAACAGCAGCGTCGTCATCGAGTTCCTCGTCGACGACGTGGACCGCGTCCACCGGGACCTGACCGGGTTCGTCGCCGACTTCGTCAAGGAGCCGACCACCATGCCGTGGGGGAACCGGGCGCTGCTCTTCCGCGACCCGGACGGGAACCTCGTCAACTTCTTCACGCCCGTCACCCCGGAGGCCGTCGAGAAGTTCGCGGCGCGCCGCACCGCGTAGTCACTCGGCCTCCTCCCCCAGGCCCTCCGCCAGCACCTGGGCCAGATGCCGTGCCCGTACGCCGCCCAGCTGTTCCAGCTGGGTCCGGCAGGAGAAGCCGTCCGCCAGGATCTCCGTGCCCGGTTCGGCGGCCCGTACCGAGGGCAGCAGGCTCTCCTCCGCGCAGGCCGCCGACACCTCCCAGTGGCCCCGTTCGAAGCCGAAGTTCCCGGCCAGGCCGCAACAGCCGCCGCTCAGCTCGCCCGTCAGTCCGGCGCGCTCGCGCAGCCGGCGTTCCGCCGCGTCGCCCAGGACCGCGTGCTGGTGGCAGTGGGTCTGGCCGATGGCCGGGCGGTCCAGGCGGGGCGGCCGCCAGTCGGGGGCGTACTCCTCCAGGTACTGGGCCAGCGTCCTGACCGACGCGGCCAGTTCGGCGGCTCTCGGGTCGTCGGTGAGGAGTTCGGGCAGGTCGGTGCGGAGGGTGGCGGCGCAGCTCGGTTCGAGGACGACCAGGGGGGTGCCGAGTGCGCCGCCCAGCCGGTCCAGGGTGCGGCGCATGACCCTGCGGGCCTTGTCGAGCTGGCCCGTCGAGACGTAGGTCAGGCCGCAGCACAGCCCGCGCCCGGCGGGCACGGCGCGGCGGCCCGCCGCCTCCAGGACCCGCACCGCCGCCCGGCCCGCCTCGGGCGAGAGGTGCTCGGTGAAGGTGTCGGGCCAGATCATGGCCGGTTCGTCGGCCGAGGGGGTGGACGCGTCCGTGCCCCCGCGCCGGTTCAGCCACCGGGTGAACGTCTCCCGCGCCAGGACCGGAATCCCGCGCTCCGGCGTGATGCCCGCCAGCCGCTTGGCGAGGGCGGCGAGAAGGCGCACCCGGGCCAGTGCGTTCAGCGGGGCCGCGAAGGGGGCCGCGAGGCGCAGCCATGCCGGCAGCCGGCCCATCGTGTAGTGGGCGGCGGGGCGCAGTCGGCGGCGGTAGTGGTGGTGCAGGAACTCCGCCTTGTACGTGGCCATGTCGACCCCCACCGGGCAGTCGCTGCGGCAGCCCTTGCAGGACAGGCAGAGGTCGAGCGCGTCCCGCACCTCCGTCGAGCGCCAGCCGCCCGCGATCACCCCGCCCGCGCCTGCGCCTGTGCCTGCCCCTGCGCCTGCGCCCGTTCCCGTACTCGATCCCCCGGCCCCACTCGTTTCCGTGCCCGCACCCGTTCCCGTACCCGGCTCCCCGCCCGTTCCCGCGAGCATCTCGTGGAGCAGGCGGGCTCGGCCGCGCGTGGAGTGGGTCTCCTCGCCGGTCGCCCGGAAGGAGGGGCACATCACGGACGGGCCCGAGATCTCCTTCGTACGGCACTTGGCGACGCCCACGCACCGCCGCACCGCCGCCGTGAAGTCGCCGCCGTCGTGCGGATAGCCGAACTCGACGTCGACCGGGCGCTTCGGCAGCACCGCGAAGCGGAGGTTCTCGTCGAGCCGGGCGGGGCGGGCGAGGATGCCGGGGTTCATGCCGCCGTCCGGGTCCCAGATGTCCTTGAAGCGGGAGAAGAGGGCGACCAGGTCGTCCCCGTACATGCGCGGCAGCAGTTCGGCGCGGGCCTGGCCGTCGCCGTGCTCGCCGCTCAGCGATCCGCCGTGCGCGACGACCAGGTCCGCGAGCTCCTCGGAGAAGCGGCGGAAGCGGGCCACGCCCGGGGGGCTCAGCAGGTCGAAGTCGATCCGGACATGGATGCAGCCGTCGCCGAAGTGCCCGTACGGGGTGCCGCGCAGCCCGTGTGCGGCGAGCAGGGCGCGGAAGTCGCGGAGGTACCCGCCGAGCCGGGCGGGCGGCACGGCGCAGTCCTCCCAGCCGGGCCAGGCCTCGGTGCCGTCCGGCATCCGGGTCGCGGTGCCCGCGGCGTCCTCGCGGATGCGCCACAGGGCCCGCTGTCCGGCGGGGTCGGTGACGACGGTGGCGTCCAGGGCGTCGGCCGCCCGGAGGATGCGTTCGGCGTGCGCCCGCGCCTCGGCGGGGGTGGCACCGCCCGTCTCGACGAAGAGCCAGGCACCGCCGCGCGGCAGTCCGGCCGCCTCCCGTACGAGGTCGGCGGCCATGCCCTCGACGGTGAGCGGGCGGTACGGGAGCAGGCCGGGGGCGGCTTCGGCGGCGGCCGCCTCGTCGGCGTGGCCGAGCACGGCCAGCGCGCGGGCCGCCGGAGCCTCCACCAGGCGCACGGTCGCCTCCGTCACCACGCCGAGCGTCCCCTCGCTGCCGCAGAAGGCGCGGGCGAGGTCGGTGCCGCGCTCCGGCAGCAGGGCGTCCAGGGCGTACCCGGAGATGCGGCGCGGGAGTTCGGGGAAGCCGGTGCGCAGCGCGGCGAGGTGGCCGCCGATGAGTTCGGGGAGGCCGGTCAGGGCCTCGGGGACGGCGCCCCGGCCCAGGCGCAGGGTGTCGCCGCCGTAGCGGGTCACGGTCAGGGCCCGCGTGTTGTCGGCCGTGGTGCCCCAGGCGACCGAGTGCGCGCCGCAGGAGTTGTTGCCGATCATGCCGCCCAGCGTGCAGCGGCCGTGCGTGGACGGGTCGGGGCCGAAGGTGAGGCCGTGCGGGGCGGCGGCGGTGCGCAGTTCGTCCAGGATCACGCCCGGCTGGACGACCGCGGTGCGGGAGCCGGGGTCCAGTGCGAGGATCCCGTTCAGATGGCGGGTGAGATCGAGCACCACGCCGGTGCCGGTGGCCTGTCCGGCGATGGAGGTGCCGCCGCCGCGCGGCACCACGGGCACGCCGTGCGCACGGCAGACCGCCAGCGCGGCGGCCACGTCGTCGGCGTCGCGCGGGGCGACGGTGCCGAGCGGGACTCGGCGGTAGTTGGAGGCGTCCATCGTGGTCAACGCCCTTGCTGTGGAGCCGAATTCGACCTCGCCGCGGATCGCGGAGCGCAGCGCCGAAGCGAGTTCGGTGCGTTCCGTCGGTTTCTTTCGTTCGGCCATGGGGCCCAGGATGCCGTTGATCGGGCCGCTCGGCCTTCCGGCGCCGCACGTTTCCCCCGAATACGTCAGTACGCCGGAATACGTCGGATGCGTAGTCACATACGTAACAGAGAACGCCACAAGGTCTTCCCAAAGAGAGCGTCAATTCTCATATAGTGACCACGACTTACCTTGGAATTGTCAGCTCCAGTTGTCGCATTCAGTCGCGTTGTCCGGAAACACCCCATTCTGGATCGTTCGACCTGCCCGATCCGTCCGATCCATCCGTACCCGTCCGCTCGCAAGGACCCCCATTGAGCCCCTCATCCCGGCCGACCGCAGTGGCCCTGCTGATATCGCTGGCCGTCACCGGATCCCTGTGCCTGTGGGCGGTCGCCGCTGCCCCCGACTCGGTACGGACGCAGCTGGCCTGGGGGGCGGGGGCCGCCGCCGTGCTGCTGTCCGTCGCCGTGGCCACCGCCGTCCAGGCCCGCGCGAACGCCGGCCGTCTGCGCGCCCGGCTCGCGTCGGAGACCCAGCGGTTCACCGGCGAGATCAGCCGTCTCGTGTCCAGCTCCGCGGCCGAGGGCCAGCGGTTCACCGCCGAGACCGCGCGGATCAAGGCCGCCGCGGCGGCCGAGACGGCGCGGATCAGGTCCGCCGCCGAGGCCGAGCACGCGCGACTCACCGCCCAGGCCGCGGCCGAGGCCGAACGGCTCACCGTCGAGACCGCACGGCTCACCGCCCGCGCGACCCGCAGCGAGACCGAGCGCTCCGCCGCGGTCGCCGCCTGCGCCAACGCAGCGGGCCGGATGCAGGCCCTGGCCACCAGCATGCTCGCCGACCTGCGCGAGATGGAGCACCGGCACTCCGCCGAGGACGTGCTCGGCGATCTGCTCCACCTGGACCACCGCACCGCCCAGGCGGGCCGGCTCGCCGACTCCATCGCCGTGCTGACCGGCGCCCGCTCCGGACGGCGCTGGGCCAAGCCCATCGTGATGGAGTCGATCCTGCGCGGCGCCATGGGCCGGATCAGCGGCTACCAGCGGGTGCGGCTCCACTCGACCAGCGATGTCGCGGTCGCCGGCCACGCCGCCGAGGGCGTCATGCACGCGCTCGCCGAGCTCCTCGACAACGCGGCCAACTTCTCGCCGCCCACGGCCGAAGTCCATGTGTACGTCGAGGAGGTACCGGCCGGCATCGTCCTGACCGTCGAGGACAGCGGCCTGGTCATGAGCGATGTGCAGCTGCGCCGCGCCGAGCGCGCGGTCTCGGCCACCCACCAGGACCTGACGGGTCTCTCCGGCACCCGGCTCGGCCTCGCCGTCGTCGGCCGACTGGCCCGCAAGCACGGTCTGACCGTCTCCTTCCGGCCCTCCGCGCGCGGCGGCACGGGCGCCCTGATGATGCTCCCGCAGGAGCTCCTCACCCGGGCGTCCGCCCCGGCCCCCGTCCCGGCCCCCCGGCCGGTGCCCGAGCCGGAACCCGCGCACGGCACGGCCCCCTCGGCCGCACCGGCGACGGCACCGACGGCCGCACCGGCCGCACCGGCCGCGGCGCACCACGCGCCGCACCCGCAGCACGGACCGGCCGCCGCCGAGCCGTCCGGACCGGCCACCCCCGCCCCGGCGGACCCCGACGCGTCCGACACCAGCACCGTCAACCTCCCCCGGTTCGGCGAGAGCGGACTGCCCAAGCGCCCCCGCGGCCGCACCCTCGCCGCCGCGGAGGCCCGTGCCCACGCCCACTCCGACGACGCCACGGCCTCCCGGCCCCGCACCTCCGACCCCAAGGAACAGGCCGCCCGCTTCAGCAGCTTCCGCCAGGCTGTTCGGGCCAACTCCCCGCACCCGGAAGAAGGCAACACCCGATGACCGCCACCACCGACGAGAAGCTCAACTGGCTGCTGGAGGGGCTCCTGGAGCGCACCCCCGGCACTCGTCACGCCCTCGTCCTGTCCAGGGACGGCCTCAAGCTGTGCCGCACCCCCGAGCTCTCCGTCGACCAGGCCGATCAGCTGGCCGCGATCTCGGCCGGTATCCAGAGCCTGTCGCACGGCGCGTCCGTCGAATTCGGTGACGGCACCGGCGGCGTACGTTCCGCGATGGCCGAGTTCTACGGCGGAGTGCTGTTCATCGTCGAGGCGGGCGCGGGCGCCCATCTCGCGGTCGTCGCCTCCGAGGACTCCGACGTCGGCCTCATCGGCCACAACATGAGCGAGCTCGTCGAGCAGCTCGGCGAGCACCTCAGCGCCCCGCCGCGCTCCTCCCCGGCCTCCGACGTCACCGCCGCCGACGCGAACGCGGCCGTATGACCCGCCCCCGCCGCCCCGGCCGGGACGACGATCCGGACCGGCTGTACACCCTCACCGGGGGCCGCAGCCGGTCCGACTCGGACGCGTTCGACCTGGTGACGCTGGTGGTCTCCGAGTGCGAGCCGACCCCCGGCATGCAGTCGGAGCACGCCACGATCCTGCGGATGTGCCAACTGCCCACCGCGGTCGTGGAGATCTCGGCGGCCCTCGGCCTGCCCGTCAGCATCGTCCGGATCATGCTGTCCGACCTGCTGGACACCGGACGGATCAGCGCCCGCCACCCCCGTACTGCCCGTGTCGCGGACCGGCTCCCCGACCCCGACATCCTGGAACAGGTGCTCGTTGGACTCCGCAACCTCTGACCGTGCCGCCCTGCGGGCGACGGCCGACAACGGACTGAAGATCGTCGTCGTCGGCGGCTTCGGCGTCGGCAAGACCACCATGGTCCGCTCCGTCAGCGAGATCCGTCCGCTGAACACGGAAGAGACCATGACCCGCGCGGGCGAGGCCGTCGACCACCTCGACGGCGTGCAGTCGAAGACGTCCACCACGGTCGCCTTCGACTTCGGCCGGATCTCGCTCGACGAGCGCTCCGTCCTGTACCTCTTCGGCGCCCCCGGCCAGGAACGCTTCTGGTTCCTGTGGGACCGCCTGTTCTCCGGCACGCTCGGTGCCGTCGTACTCGTCGACACCCGCAGGCTCGCCGACTCCTGGTACGCGATCGACCGGCTGGAGCACCACGGCACGCCGTTCATAGTGGCCTGCAACGACTTCGGCGGCCCGCTCCACACCGAACAGCAGATACGCGAGGCGCTCGCGCTCTCGGACGACGTGCCGCTGGTGGAGTGCGACGCCCGGGACCGTTCGTCCAGCAAGTACGTGCTGATCACCCTGGTCGAGTACCTCCACACCCTCTCGCAGGGCGGGGCTTTCGCCCGGTCCGCCGCCACCCGTCCGGAGATCGCGCCGGAGAAGACCCCGGAGCCCACGCCGTGACCCAGCCCCCGGCGCCGCCCGCCGGCTGCCCCGTGTCCCAGGGCCGCGCGCCCCTCTCCGGCCCGCGGTTCCAGACCGAACCGACCCGGCTCTACCGCGAGATGCGCCGCGACCACGGAGCCGTCGCCCCCGTCGTCCTCGACGGCGACATACCCGCCTGGCTCGTGCTCGGCTACCGCGAACTGCACCAGGTCACCGCCGACCCGGTGCTGTTCAGCCGTGACTCCGACCTGTGGAACCAGTGGGACCGCATCCCCGACGACTGGCCCCTGCTGCCGATGATCGGCCGCAAGCAGCCGTCGATCCTCTACACGGTCGGCCCCCGGCACACCGAGCGCGCCGCGATGATCAGCAACGCGCTGGAGGCCGTCGACCCGTTCGCGCTGAAGCGGTACGCGGAGGAGTTCGCCGACGGTCTCGTCGACCGGTTCTGCGCCACCGGCGGCGCCGAGATCATCGCCGAGTACGCGATGCTGCTGCCCGCCCTCGTCCTGGCGAAGATCTACGGGTTCAGCGACACCGTCGGCCATGCGCTCGTCGGCTCGCTCAACGACATGATCGACGGCCGGGAGCGGGCCCTGGCGGGCCAGCAGCACCTCGCCTCGTCCATGTTCCAGCTGCTGGCCGACAAGCACGCCGAGCCCGGCGACGACGTCGCCTCACGGATGCTCGCCGACCGCGGCGGGTTCACCGACGAGGAGGTCGCCCAGGACCTGATGGTCATGATGGCCGCGGGCCACCAGCCGACCGCCGACTGGATCGGCAACTCGCTGCGGCTGATGCTCACCGACGACCGCTTCGCCGCCTCCCTCTCGGGCGGTCGGCACAGCGTCGCCGAGGCCATGAACGAGGTCCTCTGGGAGGACACCCCGACGCAGAACGTCGCGGGCCGCTGGGCCTCGCGCGACACCCGCCTCGGCGGCCGCCACATCGAGGCGGGCGACCTGCTGCTGCTGGGCATCGCGGCCGCCAACGCGGACCCGCAGGTCCGCACCGACGGTTCCACGCTGACCGGCGGCAACAACGCGTTCCTCTCCTTCGGCCACGGCGAGCACCGCTGCCCGTTCCCCGCCCAGGAGACCGCCGAGGTCATCGCCCGTACCGGCATCGAGGTCCTGCTCGACCGGCTTCCCGACCTCGACCTCGCCGTCCCCGCCGAACGGCTCACCCGGCGCCCGTCCCCGTGGCTGCGGGGCCTGACCGACCTGCCGTTGACCTTCACCCCCACCCTCGCCCTGGGACCCACCACGGAAGCCGCCACCGGAGGCCAGAGATGACCCGCATCGCACTCGACCCCTTCGTCGCCGATCTCGACGGCGAGAGCGCCCGGCTGCGGGCCGCCGGGCCGCTCGCCGAGGTGGAACTGCCGGGCGGGGTGCACTGCTACGCGGTCACCCACCACGCCGAGGCGCGGCAGCTGCTCACCGACAGCCGGATCGTGAAGGACATCAACGTCTGGAACGCCTGGCAGCGCGGCGAGATACCGATGGACTGGCCGCTGATCGGTCTCGCCAACCCCGGCCGCTCCATGCTCACCGTCGACGGCGCGGACCACCGACGGCTGCGCACCCTGGTCGCCCAGGCGCTGACGGTGAAGCGGGTGGAGCGGCTGCGGGCCGGCATCGAGGCGCTTACCACGGCGAGCCTGGACCGGCTGGCCGCGCTGCCGAAGGGCGAGCGGGTCGACCTGAAGGCGGAGTTCGCCTACCCGCTGCCGATGAACGTGATCAGCGAGCTGATGGGCGTGGACAGCGCGGACCACCCGCGGCTGAAGGAGCTGTTCGAGAAGTTCTTCTCGACGCAGACGCCGCCCCAGGAGGTCCCGCAGATGATGGCGGACCTCGGCGCGCTCTTCACCAAGATCGTCGACGGCAAGCGGGAGAACCCGGGCGACGACCTCACCAGCGCCCTGATCGCCGCCTCCGAGAACGGTGACCAGCTCACCGACGAGGAGATCGTCAACACCCTCCAGCTGATCATCGCGGCCGGTCACGAGACCACGATCAGCCTGATCGTGAACGCGGTCGTCGCGCTCCAGACCCACCCCGAGCAGCGCGCACGGGTGCTGGCGGGAGAGGTGCCGTGGGAGAACGTGATCGAGGAGACGCTGCGCTGGAACACCCCCACGTCGCACGTCCTGATCCGGTTCGCCACCGAGGACGTCGAGGTGGGCGGCACGGTGCTGCCCAAGGGCGAGGCGCTGATCGTCTCCTTCGGCGCGCTCGGCCGCGACGAGGCGCAGCACGGCCCGACGGCCGGTGACTTCGACGTCACCCGCTCCCCCAACCGCCACATCGCGTTCGGCCACGGCCCGCACGTCTGTCCGGGCGCGGCGCTCTCCCGGCTGGAGGCGGGCGTGGCGCTGCCCGCGCTGTACGAGCGGTTCCCGGAGCTGGAACTCGCCGTTCCCGCGTCCGAGCTGCGGAACAAGCCGATCGTCACCCAGAACGACCTGCACGACCTGCCGGTGGAGCTGGGCTGACGGCAGCCCCCGTACGCGGTCCGCGGACCGGAGCGGGCGTCTCATCCGACGGACACGGTGCTCGGCCGTGTCCATGAGGTACTACGCTCCGGTTCGTGGCCGATATCCAGATTCCCGCTGACATCAAGCCCGCCGACGGACGCTTCGGCGCCGGTCCTTCCAAGGTGCGGACGGAGGCGCTCGACGCGCTGGCCGCCACCGGTACGTCTCTCCTCGGTACGTCCCACCGCCAGGCCCCGGTCAAGAACCTGGTCGGCTCGGTGCGCCAGGGCGTGCGCGACCTCTTCTCCCTGCCCGAGGGCTACGAGGTGATCCTGGGCAACGGCGGTTCCACCGCCTTCTGGGACATCGCGACGCACGGACTCATCGAGACGAAGTCCCAGCACCTCAACTTCGGTGAGTTCTCGTCGAAGTTCGCGAAGGCCGCCAAGCTCGCCCCGTGGCTGGCCGACCCGACGGTGATCGCCTCCGACCCGGGCACCCACCCGGACCCGCGGGCCGAGGCGGGCGTCGACGTCTACGCCTTCACGCACAACGAGACGTCGACCGGTGTCGCCGCGCCCGTCGAGCGCGTCGCGGGCGCCGACGAGGGCTCCCTGGTCCTGGTGGACGCCACCTCCGGCGCGGGTGGCCTGCCCGTCGACATCACCGAGTCGGACGTCTACTACTTCGCCCCGCAGAAGTCCTTCGCCTCCGACGGCGGCCTCTGGATCGGCGTCTTCTCCCCGGCCGCCCTGGAGCGCGCCGCCCGCGTCCACGCCTCGGGCCGCCACATCCCGGAGTTCTTCTCGCTGCCCACGGCGATCGACAACTCCCTGAAGAACCAGACGTACAACACCCCGGCCCTGGCCACGCTGTTCCTCCTGAACGAGCAGCTGACCTGGATGAACACCCAGGGCGGCCTGGACTTCACCACCGGCCGCACGGCCGCCTCGTCGCAGCACCTGTACGGCTGGGCCGAGGAGTCGAAGTACGCGAGCCCGTTCGTCACCGACCCGGCGAAGCGCTCGCAGGTCATCGGCACGATCGACTTCGCGGACGAGATCGACGCCGCGGCCGTCGCCAAGGTGCTGCGCGCCAACGGCATCGTGGACACCGAGCCGTACCGCAAGCTGGGCCGCAACCAGCTGCGCGTGGCGATGTTCCCGGCGATCGACCCGTCGGACGTCCAGGCGCTGACCGCCTGCATCGACTACGTGATCGAGAAGCTGTAACGCGCACCCGTCCGAGGAAGGGCTCCGCGCCGGCGCGCGGGGCCCTTCCTCGTTCACTCGGTCGGGTGGCGGAACGGCTTTCGGGCGTCGGCGGCCGGATCGGCCTACGGCGATGGCCTCGACATCACCCCTTCAGGAGGCCCGCAATGTCCGCGGCAGCAGTCGAGCACCCCTGTGACGTCGAGCCGGAGTCGCTGCTCCCAACGGCCAACAGGGTCGCGGAGCGCAGTCCGGGTTGGCGCATCGAGATCATCGGAGGCGTCATCACTGCGGCCCCACCCGCGGACGGCCCGCACGCGGATGCACTGACCACACTCATGGTCCCCTTCCTGACCGCAGGTCTCCATGGCACGGAGAGCAGAGTCCTTCAGGGAATCGGCCTGTGGCTCCCCGGAGGCCCGGAGGATTACGCCATCCCCGACCTGGCGATCGTCGACGCCGATTTCGACGAGCACCGGGTCGAGAACAACTGCTACGACCCCGCCGTCTTCCGCCTCGTCCTGGAGGTCACCTCCAGCAACTACAACAACGACCTGCGCAACAAGGTCGTCGCGTACGCCGAGGCCAAGATCCCGGTGTACGTGATCACCGACCGCAGGCACGGCCGACTGCACGTCCTGACCGAGCCCGTCAACGGCGGCTACGACAGCCACCAGGTGTACGCCCCCGGGCAGACCGTCACCCTCCCGGAGTCGATCGGCGCCCCCGTGACGCTCGATGTCGACCAGCTCATCCAGGCCGGCCGCCGCCGCTCCTGATCATCCGGCGCAGGCCGCCACCAGCACCTCCCGGAGCCGGGCCATGCCCGGGGCCCACTCCTTGTCCCCCGCGTCGTCCCACAGCTCGCGCAGCTCCGAATTCTCGCCCAGCACCGCGTCGAGGGCCTTCACCGCCAGGGGGCGCAGCTCCGCCGGGAGCGTGGGCAGCGGCTCGTCGGGGCCGTACGCGGTGGTCACCGGCTCGCCTCCCGGGCACTGGGCGGCGATCAGCGCCGCCGCCGCGACGGCGGGAGCGCCCTCGTCACTGTCCAGGTAGTCCGCCTCTATCGCGGCGGTCAGGGCGTCGCGGAGCACCGCTGCCTTCCCGGCCTCGGGCGCGTCGTCGATCCGCCCCGAGAAATCCGCAGCGCTGTCGTTGTCGAAATGCCCGGTGTCCCAGGTGCCCATGGGGTGTTCCCTCCGCGAGTGCTGTCCGTACGTGTGCCACTCTCGCAGCCACCACTGACAACGGCGGGCCGTGGCTCAGCCGTTCTCCGCCGCCCGCTCCCAGCGCCGCTCGCCGTCGCACCACTCCTCCGTCGGCGCCAGCCCCGCCGCACCGGCCACGGCGGCGGAGGCGTGGTGGTCCGGATGGATGTGGGCGAGGACGCTACGCACCGCCCCCGTCCCCAGCAGGTGCGCCACCAGCCCCGCCGCGGCCTCCCGCGCGTATCCGCGCCCCTGCCACCGCGTCCCGACCACCCAGGCGACCTCCGCCGCCGCACCCGGCACGTCCACCGTCGCCTGGACGTATCCGGCCAGGCGGTCCTCGTTCCGTACCCGCAGCATCCAGTTCCACCACCGCACCCCGGGGTCCGGCGGACCGGCGGCCTGGCGTGCGTAGCGGGCCCTCAGCTCGTCGGCGGTCTCCGGGGCGCCGCCGGTGTACGTGTACAGGGCCGGGTCGTCGAGCACCGCCGCCATCTCGTCCGCGTACGCGACCCGCAAGGGCAGCGCGTCCAGCCGCGCGGTGGCGAAGGGGCCGGGCCTAAGGTCCATCCCCTCACCCGCTCTTGCGCCGCCGCGCCATGAACACCAGGAGGCCGATCCCGGCGAGGACGAGCACCCCGGTCAGGGTCGTCCCCTTCATGTCCCCGCCGGCGCCGCTCCCCGCCCCGGCCGAGGAGGGCGAGGAGTCGCCGCCCCCGGAGGGCGACCGGCCGCCGCTCCCGCCGCGTTCGATGTCCACCCGTTCCACGCCGCTGCGCTTCCCCTCCGAGCCGAACATCAGCGCCGAGCCGTCCGCCGTGTACGTCACGGACTCGGCCTGCCGCTGGAACGGCGCCTGGACCGCGTGGTCGGCGCCGAGCCTGCCGTTCTCGAAGGCGTAGGCGCGGGCGGAGAAGTACGAGCGGAGGACCAGCTCCTTGCCGTCCGGCGAGAACGCCCCGTCCGTCACCCACGGCACCTCGTCCACCCGCCGGAACACGTTGGTGGCCCCGGTGGTCAGCTTCGCCGGGCCCTCGTACAGCCCGCCGCCCTCCTCGTTCTTCGACGCGATGTAGACCCGCCCGGTCTTCGGATGGACCATCAGCGCCTCGGCGTTGCGCGGGCCGTCCGCGTACTTCACGTCGTACTGGGTGGCCCGGACCGTCATGTCCTTCAGCTGTTTCGGTTCCGGGAAGCGGTAGATCCAGACGTGGTCCCAGCTGCCGTTCAGGTTGTCGCCGATGTCACCGACGTACAGATCGCCGTCCGGTCCGAGGGAGATCGCCTCCACGTCGCGCGGCTCGCCCACCCCCTTCATCGTGACGGTCGCCACGGTCTTGCCGGTCCGCGAGTCGACGGCGTAGACGTACGGCCCGTCGTCGCTGTCGTTGTGCGTCCAGTAGATACCCGGGTGGGCGCGGCTCGCGGCGAGGCCGCTGGACTCGGTGATCCGGGGGTCCTCGATCGTGAAACTCCGGTCGGCTCCGTCGTCGGCCACGGCCGGAGCCGCCCCGGAGAGCAGGAGCAGCACGGCGGCTCCGGAGGCAGTCAGGTACGAACGCATGGCTCAAGTGTCCACCGTCACGTCGCAGGCGGTGGGAGCGATCCGCGATGATGACGCCATGCGGTTCACGTTTGTCGGCGATTCCATGACCATCGGCTGCGCCGGCGACTTCACCTGGCGCTACCGGATGTGGCAGCACCTCGACGCCACTCTCGGCACCCCGTTCGCGATCGTGGGACCGCGCTCCGAGCTGTACGACACCTCGGCGGATGCCCCCGTCTCGTACGCCTACGGGGCGCCGGACTTCCCCGCCGGGGCCCGCGCCCACCTGGCCGGCTGGGGCGAGGGCTGGCTGCACATGGCCCCGGTGATCGCGGACGTGGTGGCCGCGCACCGCACGGACGTGCTGCTCGTCTCGCTCGGCCTGATAGACCTCGGGTTCTACACGGACAGCGACCGGACGGCGGTGAACGCCCGAGCGTTCGTCGCGGCGGCGCGGACCGCGAACCCGCGCGTCAGGATGGTGCTCCTGCCGGTGATACCGAACATCCGGGCGGAGTCGGACGCCCCGTTCGCCGCCGAGTGCGAACGCTTCAACGAACTGCTGGCCAAGGCCGTCGCCGATCTCGACGACCCGAGGTCCCCTCTGCTGCTGGCCTCCCGCCCGCCGGGGTACGACATCCACGAGGACACGTACGACGGGACGCACCCCGGCCCGAGCGGTGAGCACGCGCTGGCGGGCGCCTTCGCGGACGCGATGCACCAGGCGTGGGGGCTGGGCGGCCCGTACACCCCCCGCCCGTGACCAAAGGCGGGCGAAGGCGGCTCACCGCTCCGAGGACGGCCGGGCCCGCACGTGCATCCGCTCCCCCTGCTGCCCGAACAGGCTGAGGAACTCGACCGGCTCGGGACCGGCGCTGGCCCAGGCGTGCGGGGTACGCGTGTCGAACTCGGCGACCTCACCGGCCGTGAGCACCAGATCGTGCTCCCCCAGCAGCAGCCGCAGCCGCCCCGCCAGCACGTAGAGCCATTCGTATCCCTCGTGCACCCGCTGTTCCAGCGGCCCCGCGGACCCGCGTCCGCCGGGCAGGATCTGCTTGTAGGCGTGCAGTCCGCCGAGGTGCCGGGTGAGCGGCACGAACGTCATGCCGTCGCGGGTGAAGGGGCGGAAGTGGACGCGCGGGTCACCGGTGGCCGGGGCGCCGACCAGCTCGTCGAGCTGGACCCCGTACGCCTTGGCCAGCGGCAGCAGCAGTTCGAGCGTGGGCTTGCGGCCGCCGGACTCCAGGCGCGAGAGGGTGCTGAGGGAGATCCCGGTCGTCTCGCTGAGCTGTGCCAGAGTCGTGCCGCGGTCCTGGCGCAGGGCCCGCAGCCGCGGTCCGACGCCGGTCAGGACCGTCGTGATGTCATCGTCGCCGTCCGGTCGTTCCGTGTGCTCCGCGCCGTGTTCCATCTCCCCATTATTTGCCGCCCCGGCAATCGGATGCGCCGGGACGGCAGGATCCGGACGCCTCAGGACGGCAGGATCATGGCCAGCGAGAGCCGGGTCAGCTCGTCGGTCAGCCACTCGGCGTCGACCTGCCGGGGCCTGCGGCCGTGGTGGGCCATCAGCTCGTCCACCGCGTGGTTGAGCACCGTGACGGTCACCGCGTGATCGCTCGGCACCGCCTCGCCCCGGCGTACCGCGCGTTCGGCCTCGGACGTCAGGAACTCGATCCACATCGCCCGCCAGGTCGCGAGGTGGTTGTCCACCTCACGGCTCACCCCGAGCGCCTCGACGAAGGCCACCCGGGCCGCACACCGGTCCTCGGTGACCGCCTTCACATAGGCCTCGAAGAGCAGCCGGACCCGTACCGACGTCGGACAGTCCTCCATGCCCTCCGCCATCAGGGCGTTCTCGGCCGCGCGCAGCCCGTGGGTCGCGACCTCGTCGTAGAGCGCCATCAGCAGCACCTCCCGGGAGAGGAACTCCTGCTGGAAGACGTGGGCGGGCACCTTCGCGCGGGCGCACAGATCCTCGATGCTCGTCTGCGCGTACCCGTACGCGCCGAACAACTCCCTTCCTGCCCGCAGGAGTCGGTCCCGCGGCCCCAGGAGCTCCATGGGCTGCCCGACCGCCCCGTTCCGCCGGCTCGCCACGACACCCGTCATCGGTCCTCCTTCGTCGTCCGTACCGTGCCCCCCACTCTCCACGTTCCGCCCGGCCGGTGGTGACTCCGCCACGCACTCCGGTCCGCGCGAGGTGGTGACCCGGCCAAGTCCGATTACCCATCGAACCGTTGCCGTCAGGGGGTCCTTCGTACCGCACCCGCACTCCATCATCTTCGGGCCTCCTCGGCTGCCCGACTCCCGAAGAAACACCCGCCCGGGGGCGCGGGACACGCCCCTTCACGCCCCTGCAGGCATGCGCCCGCGCCCGACGGCCGCCCGTGCGACGGATGTTGACGGGGGCTCCACGCCCGGCCGCCACGGGGCCGCCGACGCCTCGCGCCGGTCCCGGCCGCCCCGGGCTCCCGGTTCCGGGGACCCTACGATTCACCCCTGAGAGCGAAGGGGTTCGCATGGACCGGAGCATCCGCACGACGGAGGACGTACTCAGGCTCATGGACGGCCTGTTCGCCCGGGAGACCGACCGCTGGACGCCCGGGGCGGGCGCCTGGTGGGACGGCTTCTACGCGGACCGGGAGAAGCCCGTGCCGTTCTTCGCGGCGAAGCCGGACGAGAACCTCGTCTCGTACGTCGACCGGGGGCTGATCGCGCCGGGCCGCGTCCTCGAACTCGGCTGCGGGCCGGGCCGGAACGCCGTCCACCTGGCGTCCCTGGGCTTCGAGGTCGACGCGGTGGACCTGTCCCCGGCGGCCCTCGCCTGGGCCGGGGAGCGCGCCCGCGAGGCCGGGGCCGAGGTCCGCTTCCACCACGGCGACATCTTCACCCTCACGGAGACGGTGCTGACCGGCCCGTACGACCTCGTCTACGACTCCGGCTGCTTCCACCACCTGCCGCCGCACCGCCGCGTCAGCTATCTCGCCCTGCTCGACCGGGTCCTCGTCCCGGGCGGCGGCTTCGCCCTCACCTGCTTCGCGGCCGGTGAGGGCGGCATGGGCTCCGAACTCCCCGACGCGGCCCTCTACGACCGGGGCGGGCTGCGCGGCGGCCTCGCCTACACCCCGGAGTCGCTGCGCCGGATCTTCGCGGACCTGACGGAGACCGAGCTCCGCCGGATGCGCGACGAGCCCTCCGGCTCCCCGCACTTCGGCGAACCCTTCCTCTGGACGGCCCTGTTCCGCCGGGGCGCCGCGCCGGGCGCCTGACCGCCGGGCCCGGCCGTCGGGAGGCGTCGCCCCCGTACCACCGGCCCCGGCGGCGGACGCCGGTACGGGCCGGTCAGACCTTGCCGGTGCAGATCGCGTCGTAGGGGCGGCCGGGGCTCGGGAACAGCTCCAGCGGCTTGCTGCCGGCCGGGCACTGCTCGGCCGTCTTCGTCAGGTCGAGCACCTTGCTCACACCGCTTCCGCCGCTGCCGCAGGCGACCTCCTTGGCCTGGTCGTCCACGCAGTCGCCCTCCACCAGCTGACCGCCGCCCGCCCCCGCGTCACCGGGGTGGTCGCCGCTCAGGTTGCGGCCGCAGATGGTCTTGCTGGGGATGCCGGACCGGGCGTCGCCACCGGACCCGAAGGAGACCTTCACCGAGATGATCGAGTCCGTACCGGCCGGGCACTGGATGGAGTCGGAGAAGACGGCGCCGTCCTTGATCTCCAGGGCCTTGATCGTCGCCTTGGAGTCGTCGCAGTCCAGGGGCTGGTAGGCGTCCTTCGCGCTGCTGTCGGGCCCCGCGCAGTCGCCGACCTTCCAGTCCTTGGCCGCATGGGTCCCGTCGCCCGACGGGCCGCAGGCGGCGGCCGCGCCCACGAGGAGCGCGACGGCCAGCACCGCCTTCGAGCCGTTCAGGAGAGCCGTGCGGGAGCTGCGTCGGGGAAGGGAGGCGGTACCGTCTCGGCTGCCGCCGCGGGGGCGCGTGCTGCCGGTGACTCTCATGCTGCTCCTCGGAGTTCGGGTCGGTGGCGCGGCCCGCACAAGCACTCGCGCGCGGCCCGCGCATGTGGCGCGCGTGAGGACGACAGGACCGGCCGCGGCGGTTCCCGCTCCGTCCGGTTCACCCGGCTCCCGGGGCCGGGGCCGCGAACGCGACGTCCGCGGCGTGCGCGACGACCTCCGGATCGCTGCCGAGGGCCCATTCGGCGACCCGTGAGACCGTGGCGGCCGGGACGGGCCCGCTGATCCCGGGGGCGGCCGGGATGTCGTGCGTCGCGTGGGCGTCGTGCGGCAGGACGACCCGGTAGCCCAGCTCCAGCGCCGTACGGGCCGTCGCCAGCACGCACATCTCCGACATCACCCCGCAGACGGCGAGCGCCCGCACCCCGGCGCCGGTCAACAGGCCCTCCAGCGGCGTCCCGTGGAACCCGTCGTCCCGGGTCTTGCGGATCACCGTCTCCGTGGCCGAGGGCTCGACGGGGTGGTGGAGCTCCCACCCCGGCGTCCCCGGCTCGTCGCCCGTCCCCGGCCGCCCGTCGTTCTGCACGTGGACGACGAGCGCCCCGGCCGCGCGCGCCCGCGCGATCAGCTCCGCCGTCCGCTCCACGAGCCGGGCCGCGTCGGGCACGGCCCGGTCGCCGCGGACCGCGTCCGCCTGGATGTCCACAACGATCAGCGCCTGCACGGGACGTACGCGTGTACTCATGCCGTCATCATGTCCGCCGGGGGCGGCCCCCTCCAGGTGTTTTCGCGGGGGCAGCGTCCGGCGCGCGGTCCGTGCCCTTCCTACTCGCTCAGCCCCACGACTCCCCAGCCCCGCCCGGCGGCCTCGGTGAGGACATGGCCCCACTCCGTCAGCAGTCCGGCGAACGCGTCGAATCCCCCGGACCGGCCGCCGGATCCGGCGCGGTACACGTCGAAGGGCTCGCGCAGGCCGTCGAGGCGCGGCCGCACGTCCGCCCAGCTCGCGGCGAGCTCCCGGACGCCCTCCGGCGACCGTGCCAGCAGCAGACCGTACGAGATCTTCGGGTCGTCGCCGAAGAAGCCGCGGTCCGTCTCCCCCGGCCCGCCGTCCCGGACCAGTCCGAGCAGGAGGGCGTCCAGCCCGGACCGCAGCGGCGGATCGGCGTGGTCGCGGAGGCGCTCCCAGTGGTGCGTGGCCCAGAAGTGCGGTGCGAACGAGCCGAGGGTGTCACGGAACTCGTAGAGGGCGAAGAAGGCGGCGTCCGGCCCCCGCAGGCGCTCCCAGCCGCCCCGGACCACGGGGGCGTCGTCGTCCCACAGCCCCGTCTCGTCGGCGTACCAGGCGTCCCTCAGCCGCAACAGCCTCTCGCGCTCGGGCACTTCGCCCAGCCATGCCCAGTCGGCGATCACCACCGTGATGTCGAGCCCCATCCCGCGAGGCTACCGGGGCGCGGGCGCACGGGATCAGGACGGGCACTCCGCCAGCTTCGGCTTGTTGGGCGGGCTCGACCTGTTCAGCAGCGGTGCGAGGTGCTCGGCGTACAACTGCTCCCAGATCCCGTCGGCCATGATCTTCTTCAGCGACGAGCACACCTCCGTCTTCAGCCCCTTCTCGTCCGGTTTCATGGCGACGCCGTAGCCCTCCGCGCCCGGACCGCTGTCCAGCCGCTTCAGTTCGGCGGGGTTGTCCCTGACGAATCCGGCGAGGATGACGTCGTCCGTGCTCACCGCGTAGACCGAGGACGTCGGGTCCAGCAGGTCGCGTACGCACCGGTCGTAGCCGTTGGGCAGCGACCCCGTCATGTTGTAGCCCGCCCTGGGCAGCCACGACTCGTAGGTGGAACTCCTCGCGGTGCACACCTCGAACTGCCTCTTCCGCAGCATCCGGGCGTCGTCGATCGACACCGTCTTCGCCTTCCTGCGGACCATGAAGCTCCGGCTGGCCACGTAGTACGGACCGGCGAACGCGACGCTGTAGTCGGGGGCCTTCGCGTGTTTGCGTTCCTCCGTGATGCTGTAGGTGGCGATGACCAGGTCCACATCGCCCTTCTGCAGTATCGTGCTCCGGTTCTCGCTGCTCACCGGCTCGAAGGTGACCTGGTCGCGGCCGTAGCCCATGTCGTGCCCGATGGCGTAGGCCAGGTCGATCTCGTACCCGCGGTACGTGCCGTCCTTGGTCTTCTCGCTCAGTCCGGGCTGGTCCGCCTTGACGCCCACCTTCAGGATCGGGTGCGTCTTCCTGTACGGCTCCGCCCGCGCGCCCTGACCCGGCCGGGGGGCCGCGTCCGCCGGGCCGTCCCCGCGCATCCGGTCCGCGGCGAACCACCCGAGACCGAGCACCAGGGCCCCGCACACCACGGCCGCCGAGACCTTCCGCCGGCCCGGGACGCGCCGCTGCGGCGGCTGTTGCCGCGGGACGCGCTCGGGACCCTGACGCTGCGGGGGGCGCGGCGGCGGGAGCGGTGCGGGGTCGGGGGCGGGCGCGGGCTCCTCCCGCGGGGTCGCGGGGCGCACCGGGTCCGGCCGCGCGGCCGTCGTGCGCAGGAGGTCGCGCAGCATGTCCTCCGCGTTCGCCGCGCTCAGCCGCCGGGCCGGGTCCTTGTCCATCAGCCTGCCCACGACCTCGGCCAGCTCCTGGCCGTGCTCCATCGGCAGGGGGTCGGACTGGCAGGCGGCGACCAGTACCTCGTACTCGTTGGGCCGGTCGAAGGGGTGCCTGCCCTCGACCATCTCGTACAGCGTGACGCCCAGCGACCACAGGTCGGACGCCGAGGTGGCGACGGTCTCCTGCGTGGTCTGGGAGAGCAGTTCGGGCGCCAGGTACTTGAAGGTGCCGATGAGCTCGCCGGCCCGGGTGAGCGGGGCGGCGCCGTCGAAGGTCGCGATGCCGAAGTCGACCAGGATCGCGAAGTCGTCCTTGGCGAAAAGGATGTTGGCGGGCTTCACGTCGCGGTGGACCACCCGCGCCTCGTGGACCGCCCGCAGTCCGCTCAGCACCTGGAGCCCGATCGCGGCCGTGCGCCGCACCGGGAGCCGCCGCTCCTCCCGGATCAGGTCCGCGAGCGAACGCGCGTCGAGCAGGTCCATCACGATCCAGACCTGGTTGCCAGACTCGACCCGGTCGTGCACCGCCACCACGTTCGGGTGCCTGATCTTGGCGATGGCCGCGGCCTCCCGGCGGGCCCGCTGCATCATCTGTTCCTGCGTGGCCGCTCCGACGGCGTCCCGGCCGAGCAGGCCCTTCACCGCCACGTGCCGGTCCAGGCGGGTGTCCAGCGCCTCCCAGACCTCGCCCATGCCGCCGCGTCCGAGGCTGTGCAGCAGCTCGTAACGGCCGTCGATCACGATGTGCGGCGCGGGCAGCGCGGGCCGTGCGGCCCGTTCCGAGGACGCGTCCGGCGAGAGCGGTTCCGGCCACGACTGCGCCTGCCCGGTCGAGTCGCTCCGGAGGAAGTCGCCCGTCCAGCCGCCCCCGGCCCCGCGGGGGGAGCCGTCGCCCTGCCCGTGGTCCGCGTCGCGACCGGCCGTACCCTCGCTGTGCATGCGACCCCCTGTGGACTACATGGAGCAACAGACTAGACGCTCGGTCATATACGCATCAGGGCACGGCACTTGCGATTCGCCCACCGTACGGCCGCTGCCGTCCGCGCCCGGAGCCGCCCGGCTCACCCCTCGGCGAACCGCACCCCGCACCGGCTGCAGAACACCGGCTCCGGGTCCTGCGAGAGCCGCCCGCACCCCGGGCAGACCCGGTCCAGCATGCAGGGGCCCTCGCCGCCCTCGTCCGCCGGGGCGGGGGCGGCCGGGGACGTGATGGCGAGGCCGGGGCGGCGGCGGTGGACGGTCAGCCAGGCGAGGCCGTCCGGACCGGCGGCGAGGGACCGGCGGGAGGTCCGGGGCAGCCAGGCCACGGTGGCGGGCGTCAGCTCCAGCGCGCCGTCGCCCGTGTCGATCCGGCCGCTGCCCGCGACGACGACCAGCAGCACGTCCAGGACGTTCTCCTGGTGCGTGCCGACCTCGCCGCCGGGCGGCAGCCGCACCAGGTTGGCGTCCAGCTCCCGTCCCTGTTCGGCCAGTTGCCACAGCGCCCCGCGCGCGTCACGGGGCGCGTCGCGGAGCAGATCGTCGAGTACGGCCAGGACGCGCGGTACGGAATTCACGGCAGCCAGGCTACGCGCCGCGTGGCGCCGCCCCCGGCGGAGCGTCTTCGCCGGTCCGTCCGGGCGGTCGTGCCCGGGTGCCCTTGCCTTGAGCGGACTCGAAGGCGTTGGCTTGGTGTCCATGGAGTACACGCAGCTCGGACGCACCGGACTCAAGGTCAGCCGTCTCGTCCTCGGCACCATGAACTTCGGCCCGCAGACCAACGAGTCGGACAGCCACGCCATCATGGACGCGGCGCTGGACACGGGCCTGAACTTCTTCGACACCGCGAATGTGTACGGCTGGGGCGAGAACAAGGGCCGCACCGAGGAGATCATCGGCACCTGGTTCGCCCAGGGCGGCGGCCGCCGCGACAAGGTGGTCCTGGCCACCAAGATGTACGGGAACATGGGCGCCGACGGCGAGGCATGGCCCAACCACGACAAGCTCTCCGCCGTGAACATCCGGCGCTCCGTCGACGCCTCGCTGAAGAGGCTCCAGACGGATCACATCGACCTCTACCAGTTCCACCACGTCGACCGGAACACCCCCTTCGAGGAGATCTGGCAGGCGATCGACGTCCTGGTGCAGCAGGGCAAGATCCTCTACGCGGGTTCGTCGAACTTCGCCGGTTACAAGATCGCCCAGGCCAATGAGCTGGCCGCCCGGCGCGGCTCGCTGGGTCTGGTCAGCGAGCAGTGCATCTACAACCTGATCGAGCGCCGCGCCGAGATGGAGGTCATCCCGGCAGCGCAGGATTACGGCCTCGGCGTGATCCCGTGGTCCCCGCTGCACGGCGGGCTGCTGGGCGGCGTGCTGAAGAAGGAGCGCGAGGGGACGGCCGGGCGCTCGGGCTCGGGCCGCAGCGCGGACGCGCTGAAGAACGCGGCCCAGCGCGAGAAGATCCAGGCGTACGAGGATCTGCTGGACAAGCACGGACTGGAGCCGGGCGAGGTCGGCCTGGCCTGGCTGCTCACCCGTCCGGGGGTGACCGGGCCGATCGTCGGGCCGCGCAACCGGGAGCAGCTGGACTCGGCGGTGCGGGCGCTGGAGCTCGACCTCCCGGCCGAGCTGCTGGCGTCGCTGGACGAGATCTTCCCGGGGCCGGGGCCCTCGCCGGAGGCCTTCGCCTGGTGAGGACCGTCCGGTGATCACGTCGGTCGGCGAAGGCCGGGCCGACGCGATCACCGGATCGTCAGGACACGGGCCGTCGCCGTCCCGTCCCCGCCGGGGGACGGGTGCGGAGGCGGCCCGCGGCCGTGTCCGCGCGGGGCGCCGCCGTCTCAGCGCGGCCCGCCGCCGTCTCAGCGCGCGTCCAGTTCCTCCAGCGTCGACCCGAGCCAGCTCAGCTCCGCCTCGCTGGTGGCGCGGGCGATCCGCAGCAGCCCCCGCCGGAAGGGGTCGTCGAACGACTCGGCGCCGAGCGGCCGCTCCCCCTCGTAGAAGAAGCTGCTCGGCTCCTCCAGGAACGCCAGCCGGCGTCGCAGCACGTCCGCCTGCTCGGCCGGGGACGGCAGATGGCGCAGGAAGGCGAGGACGGTGAACCAGCGGTTCTCGTCGCTGATGTCCACCTCTCCGGCCTCCCGCAGACGCCGCAGCAGCTCCTCGCGCCCCGGGCCGGTCAGGGTGAGGGTGTGGCGGGGGGCGGCCCTGCTGCCGGGTTCGGTGCGGCGCTCCAGCCATCCGGCGCGCTCCAGCCGCTTGATCGCCGGGTACAGCGTGCCGTCCGCGATGGGGCGGACGTGTCCGGTGAGGTGGGCGACCCGGCGCTTCAGTTCGTAGCCGTGCAGCGGTTGTCCGTACAGAAATCCAAGGATGGCCAGTTCCAGCATGTGCGTATCCTCTCCGACGAACCTTATACATCGGCATCTATGTATAGTCTCCCCGATGCTCAAGGGCAGCGGTGGTGACGGCGACGACGACGAGGGGGACGACATGCACGACGCCCGGGTGACGGACGACGGGGCGCGCATCAGATGGGTGGAGACACCCTGCCGGTCCGGATCCACCCGCACCCGGGTCTTCCTGCACGGGCTCGGGGCCTCCTCCGGCCCGTACTTCACCGCGAGCGCCACCCATCCCCTGCTGGCCGGGGAGCGCTCGCTCCTCATGGACCTGCTGGGCTTCGGGATCAGCGACCGCCCCGTGGACTTCGGCTACACGCTGGAGGAGCACGCCGACGCGGTGGCGGCGGCGCTGGAGGCGGCGGGTGCGCACGGTACGGACGTGGTCGCGCACAGCATGGGCGGCGCGGTGGCCGTCGTGCTCGCGGCGCGCCATCCGCACCTGGTGGCCCGGCTGGTCCTGGCCGACGCCAATCTGGACCCGATGGTGCCCGGGGCCGGGCGGCCGGGCAGCAGCGGCATCGCGGCGTACTCGGAGGAGGAGTTCCTCGCGCACGGCTGGTCCGAGGTGCGCGACCGGGTGGGGCCGCACTGGTGGGCGACCATGCGTCTGGCGGGCCGGGAGGCGCTGCACCGCAGCGCGGTGCACCTGGTGCGCGGGACGGCGCCGACGATGCGCGAGCTGCTGCTGGAGCTGCGGATTCCGCGCACCTTCCTGCGGCCGCGGAACGCCGGGCCGCTGCCCGGCGAGGAACGGCTCACCGCGCACGGGGTACGGGTCGTGGCCGTACCGGGGTGCGGGCACAACATCATGCTGGACAACCCGGAGGCGTTCGCCCGGGAGACCGCGCGGGCCCTCGCCGACTGACGAAGGGGTGCGCGGCGGGCGGCCGCGTCACGCCCCTACGGCGGCCGCCACGGCGACGACGACGAACATCAGCACGAGCACGGCCGCCATGATGCGGTTTCTGGTCTTGGGATCCACCCTCCGAGCGTAACCGCCGGTCTCAGCGCCCCAGCGACCAGGCTGCGACCACCTCGTACCGGGGCTGCGCGCCCGGCACCCCCGGAACCGGCGGATCGCTGCGTACGAGGGCCATCTCACCGACCTCCCACACCGTGCCCTCGAAGCCTCCGAGCGCCTCGGCGCAGGGGCGCAGGTCGGTCTCGTGGCGGCTGCGGGCGAGGGTGAGGTGCGGGCTGTAGCGGCGGTGCCCCTCCATCGGGACGCCGGTGCGGCGGGCGGCGGCGTCCGCGCGCTCGGCGAGCAGCCGCAGCAGGTCGATCGAGCCCGCGGCCCCGGCCCAGAGCGCCCGCCCGCCGAACCGCCCGGCACCGTGGATCCGCAGCGGGAAGGGCTCGGTCCGGCGGGCGGCCCGCGCCAGCCGCTCCTTCAGCTCGGGCAGCAGCTCCTCGTCCACGGCCCCGAGGAAGGCGAGGGTGAAGTGCCAGCCGGACGGGTCCGTCCAGCGCAGCCCGCCGGCCCCGTCAAGCGCGTGCAGCGGGGCGACGGCGCGGCGCAGTTCCTCGACTGCGGAGTCGGGCGGCAGCACGGCGACGAAGAGTCTGAGACGGCTCATGGGCCGAGTGTCGCACCGTACCGGCGTGTCCCCGTTTCCGTACGTATCGTTGTACTACGCGGCTGCCCGCGCCCGCGCGGCAGCGGGGAGGAGCGCCACGATGACCGTCGTAGAGACCGACAGGATCGAGATGGCCGACAGCAGCGACGAGCGCACTCTGGACATGATGTTCGAGTGGCTTGAGCCCACCCCCGAGGGATTCAAGGTCGAGATCGTCGAGGGGAACATCTACATGTCGCCGCAACGGGACACCCACTGGGAGATCATCTTCGACATCGTCGAACAACTCCGTGCCAGGTACCCGAGGAAGCGGTTGAAGTCCGACGTGCGCATCGATTTTCCGGGGCGTCTCAATGGCTTCGCCTCCGATGTCGTGGCCCTGTCCGAGGAGGCCTCCAAGGACTCCAACGGCCGCTGGCGCTACCAGGACATCGAGTTGGTCGCCGAGGTGATCTCCAAGGACACCGCCGCCAACGACTACGGATCGAAGAAGGCCACCTACGCCACCGCCGGGGTGCCCGTGTACCTCATCGTCGACCCGTACACCGGCACGTGGCACCTCCACACGCTCCCGAAGGAGGACGAGTACCGCAGCGTGCTGAGCCTCGACTTCGGCACCCCGGTCGATCTCACCTCCACCGTGGTGGGCCTCGCCCTGGAGACCGGCGACTTCCCCCGCGACTGACGCCCCCGGTACATGGCGCGGCCCCGACCGGTGAGTACCGGTCGGGGCCGCGCCATGTGGTTCACGGGCCGGCGCTCACGCCGCCGTGGCCAGTTCCTCCCGGGGGACGAACCGGAGGTGCGGGCGCCCCGGGCGCAGGTCCACCCGCAGGCGCAGGCCGCCCGCGCGGGCCAGCATGAGGCCGACTCCGACCGCGGCCAGCAGCGAGAACGCGCCGCCGGCCGCCATGCCCGTACGGACCCCGTAGGCGTCGCTGATCCAGCCGACGATCGGGGCGCCCACCGGGGTACCTCCGGCGAAGACCATCATGTACAGGCTCATGACCCGGCCGCGCATGGCCGGGTCGGCGGCCATCTGGACGGTGGTGTTGGCGCTGATGTTGGTCGTCAGTCCGATCATGCCGATCGGCACCAGCAGGATCGCGAAGAGCCAGACGGACGGCGCCATGGAGGCGATGATCTCCAGCACGCCGAACACCGTGCCCGCGGCCACCAGCATCCGCAGCCGGGAGGAGCGGCGGCGGGCGGCGAGCAGGGCACCGGCGAGGGAACCGGCGGCCATGAGGATGTTGAAGTACGAGTACATCCCGGCGCCGCCGTGGAAGATCTCGTCCGCGAAGGCGGTGAGCCAGATCGGGAAGTTGAACCCGAACGTGCCGACGAAGCCGACCAGGACGATGGGCCAGATCAGCTCCGGGCGGCCGGAGACGTAGCGCAGGCCCTCCCGCAGCTGGCCCTTGGCGCGCGGCACGACGGTGGCCGGGTGCAGCTCGCTCGTCCGCATCATCAGCAGGCCGATGAGCGGGGCGCCGAAGGACAGGCCGTTGAACATGAAGGCCCAGCCGCTGCCGACCGTGGTGATCAGGACACCGGCGACGGCCGGGCCGATGAGCCGGGCGGACTGGAAGTTCGCCGAGTTGAGACTGACCGCGTTGCGCAGCTGCGCGGGGCCCACCATCTCGGAGACGAACGACTGCCGGGCCGGGTTGTCGACCACCGTCACCAGGCCGAGCAGGAAGGCGATGAGGTAGACGTGCCACACCTGGACCATGCCGGAGAGCGTGAGCACCGCGAGGGAGACCCCGCAGACACCGAGCGCCGCCTGGGTGATGAGGAGCAGCTTCCGCTTCGGCAGGCGGTCCGCGATGACGCCGCCGTAGAGGCCGAACAGAAGCATCGGAAGAAACTGGAGGGCCGTGGTGATGCCGACGGCGGTGGCGGACCCGGTGAGGCTCAGGACAAGCCAGTCCTGCGTGATGCGGGACATCCAGGTACCGGTGTTGGAGATCACGGCGCCCGTGGCGAACAGGCGGTAGTTACGGATCTTCAGCGACGAGAAGGTCCCGCCGGGCTTGCTCTCGTGGGTGGAAGTCGGTGCGGGGGCGGAGTCTGCTCCGGATCCCGTACTCAAAAGGGTTCGCCTCCTCGGGCGTATACGTTTCGCTGACTGACGGGAGCGGTGGTGCGGGCGGCGCGCGGGCTCTCGTCCGGCGCGGCCCGCCCCGCTAGAGGTGGGCGAGCTTCTCCAGCACGGGCGCGGCCCTGCGGAGCGTCTCCCACTCGTCCTCGTCCAGGCCCTCGGCGAGAGCGGTCAGCCAGGCGTTCCGCTTGGAGCGGCTCTCTTCGAGCATGGCTTCCGCCTGCTCGGTCTGGCTGACCACCTTCTGGCGACGGTCATCGGGGTGCGGTTCCAGTCTGACCAGTCCCTTCGCTTCGAGCAGCGCGACGATGCGAGTCATCGACGGAGGCTGCACATGCTCCTTGCGGGCCAGCTCGCCGGGGGTGGCCGAGCCGCACCGGGCGAGCGTGCCGAGCACCGACATCTCGGTGGGGCTCAGCGACTCGTCGACACGCTGGTGCTTGAGGCGCCGGCTGAGCAGCATCACGGCGGAGCGGAGGGAGCTCACGGCGGCGGCACTGTCACCGTCGTGGATCAGGTCAGGCATGTTTATTAGCGTAACTCATTACCTACCCTAAAGACCATTCGTGTTACACGCGCGAGAGGCACTTCACCCAATCCATCACCCGAACGAGTGAGGCGCATCCGGAAAGTGACGCGAAACGACGCGACGGACCGTAACCCTGCTTGCCATGGGATCGACTGTGCTCAGCCTGCGGATAGACGGTGAGCTGCTCGACCGGCTCCGGCAGCACGCCGCCAAACGCGGAATGAGCGTCCAGGACTATGTCGTCCGGACGCTCATTCGCGATGACTTCGACGAGCGCTTCAAGGCGGCCGTCGACGAGACGGAGAGGTTCTACGGCCCGGAGGGGACCGCGGGGATCAGAACCGAAGAGGTCACGTGAGGCCGAGGGCCGGCATCGCGTAGTAGAAGACGAAGACCGCCGAGACCACGTACATGGGCACCGGCACCTCGCGCCAGCGCCCGGCCACCGCCCGCAGCACGCAGAAGGCGATGAAGCCGATGCCGATGCCGTTGGTGATCGAGTACGTGAACGGCATCATCAGCATGGCGAGGAAGGCCGGGATGGCGAGCGTGTAGTCGCTCCAGTCGATGTCCCGCACCGAGCCCGAGATGATCAGGAAGCCCACCGCCAGCAGCGCGGGGGTGGCCGCCTGCGACGGGACCATGGTCGCCAGCGGCGTCAGGAACAGCGCCACCGTGAACAGCAGACCCGTCACGATGCTCGCGAAGCCGGTGCGGGCCCCCTCGCCGACGCCCGCGGTCGACTCCACGAAGCAGGTGCCCGCCGAGGCGGAGGTCGCGCCGCCCGCGGCGACCGCGATGCCGTCCACGAACAGCACCTTGTTGATGCCGGGGAAGTTGCCGTCCTGGTCCGTCAGCTTCGCCTCGTCGCCGACCCCGAGGATGGTGCCCATCGCGTCGAAGAAGCAGGACAGCAGCACGGTGAAGACGAACAGGATGCCGGTGAGCACGCCGACCTTGTCGAAGCCGCCGAACAGACTGACCTTGCCGATCAGCCCGAAGTCCGGGGTGGCGACCGGGTTGCCCGGCCACTGCGGGACGGTCAGCCCCCACGCCTGGCCCGGCAGGTCGGCGATCGCGTCGATGATCATCGCGACGACCGTCATCGCGACGATGGAGATCAGGATGGCGCCCGGCACCTTGCGGACGATCAGCGCCAGGGTGAGCAGCGCGCCGAGGACGAAGACCAGGACCGGCCAGCCGTTGAGGTGGCCGTCGCCGCCGAGCTGGAGCGGCACGGTGGTGTGCGCGAGGTCCGGGACACGGGAGACGAAGCCCGAGTCGACCAGGCCGATCAGCAGGATGAAGAGGCCGATGCCGATCGCGATGCCCTTGCGCAGCGAGGTCGGCACGGCGTGCATCACGCGTTCCCGCAGACCGGTGGCGACCAGCAGCATCACCACGATGCCCGCGAGGACCACCATGCCCATCGCGTCCGGCCAGCTCATCCGGGGCGCGAGCTGGAGGGCCACGACGGTGTTGACGCCGAGACCGGCCGCCAGCGCGATCGGCACATTGCCGATGACGCCCATCAGCAGCGTGGAGAACGCGGCGGTCAGCACGGTGGCGGTGACCAGCTGGCCGCCATCGAGCTGATGGCCGTACATGTCCTTGGCGCTACCGAGAATGATCGGATTCAGCACGATGATGTACGCCATTGCGAAGAACGTGGCGAATCCGCCGCGAATCTCGCGGGCGACCGACGACCCCCGCTCGGAGATCTTGAAGAAACGATCCAGACCGTTCTGCGGCTGGGGTGCCGCGGGCTGCCTGGCGTCGACCGGAGCGGTGGCCGAGGGGGACATGTATGACCTCAGTCGTACGTAGAGTGGCTTAAATGCGGTCAGCTTTGGACTTTCACACGAATAAATCGAGACAGCCGTAAGCAGATTCAGTATGAATACATAAGGCGAAGATCGCTATCTCCGCGCGTAGACCCTTGGGCCGCCCGCACCGGAGGGCTTCGCTCGGGCGCTCCCCGCGCCCGAGCGGGGGGCCCATACACTGAGCCCATGGCGAAGTGGACACCGAAGCACGAGGCACCCGAGCCCCTGGAGGGGCCCGTCGTCGCCACCATCACCGGCGGCACGATCCTCTGGTTCGTCCTCTTCCTGGTCCAGATCCCGTTCTACAACTGGTTCGACGACCACGGCCACCTGTGGTGGGTGTGGACCTGTCTGGCCGGCGCGGGACTCGGCCTGATCGGCATCTGGTACGTGCGGGGGCGTGACGCCGCGATCAAGCGGGCGGCCGCCGCGGCCGCGTCCGCGGACGCCGGGAGCGGCACCACCGGGAACGGCACCGCCGGGAGCGGCGCCGACGTCTGAGGTTCCGGCGGCTGAAGCTCCGGTGTCCGGGGCTCCGGCGCCTTTCAGCCCCTTGGGCTCCGGCACCTCCACCCCCTGAAGGGTCCGGCACCCTCCCCGTACCCCCACAGGACCATTCCCCTCCTCCGCCGGTCTGATCTTCGGACCACCCGGTGGGTGAACCGGACCATCCCCCCGTACCGTCGAAACCATGACGCAGCGGGCATCCCATTCCTTCGGTGAGCAGACCCCCGAAACAAGCAGTTCCACCGGCCGTCCGGGCTCGGCCATGATCGACGCCGGGGCCGAGCTCGATCCGGTCCATCCGGTGCGGCTGCCCGCGCCGACGGTGGACCCGCGCGGGCTGACCGCGGCCGAGGTGGCCGAGCGGATCGCCCGCGGCGAGGTCAACGACGTACCCGTGCGCTCGTCCCGCTCCCTCCGCGAGATCGTGCGCGCCAACGTCTTCACCCGGTTCAACCTGATCATCGGCGTGCTCTGGCTGATCATGCTGTTCGTCGCGCCGATCCAGGACGGCCTCTTCGGCTTCGTGATCATCGCCAACACCGGCATCGGCATCATCCAGGAATGGCGGGCCAAGAAGACCCTGGACAGCCTCGCGGTCATCGGTGAGGCCAGACCCACGGTGCGGCGCGACGGGGTCACGGCCGAGATCTCCACCTCCGAGATCGTCCTCGGCGACCTGGTCGAACTGGGCCCCGGCGACAAGGCCGTCGTCGACGGCACGGTCGCCGAGGCCGACGGCCTGGAGATCGACGAGTCGCTGCTCACCGGCGAGGCCGACCCGGTGCTCAAGCACCCCGGCGACCCGGTCATGTCCGGCAGCTTCGTCGTCGCGGGCGGCGGCGCCTTCACCGCCACCAAGGTCGGCCGCGAGGCCTACGCCGCCCAGCTCGCCGAGGAGGCGTCCCGCTTCACCCTCGTCCAGTCCGAACTGCGCACCGGCATCTCCACGATCCTCAAGTACGTCACCTGGATGATGGTGCCGACCGCGATCGGCCTGATCGTCAGCCAGCTCGTCGTCAAGAACAACGACTTCAAGGAGTCGGTCGCCCGGACCGTCGGCGGCATCGTCCCGATGATCCCCGAGGGCCTGGTGCTGCTCACCTCGGTCGCCTTCGCGATCGGCGTCGTACGGCTCGGCCGCAAGCAGTGCCTGGTGCAGGAGCTGCCGGCCATCGAGGGGCTCGCCCGGGTCGACGTCGTCTGCCTGGACAAGACCGGCACCCTCACCGAGGGCGGCATGGACGTCACCGAGGTGCGGACCCTGGGCGGGGCGGACGACACGTACATACGTGCCGTGCTGGGCGCCCTCGGCTCCTCCGACCCCCGCCCCAACGCCAGCCTCCAGGCCATCGTGGACGCCTGCCCGGACGACGGGCGGTGGCGGTGCACACAGGCGCTGCCGTTCTCCTCGGCCCGCAAGTACAGCGGCGCCGCGTTCGACGAGGGCGGCGGCCAGGAGTCGTCCTGGCTGCTCGGCGCCCCCGATGTGCTGCTGCCCGAGCAGGACCCGGCACTCGCCGAGATCGAGCAGCTCAACGAGAAGGGCCTGCGGGTGCTGCTGCTGGCCCGCGCCGAGGGCTCGCTCGACGGGCCGGACAGCGCCACCGGAGCGGTGCCGAGCGCCCTGGTCGTCCTGGAACAGCGGCTGCGGCCGGACGCCGCGGAGACCCTGGCGTACTTCGCCGACCAGCGGGTCGCCACGAAGGTCATCTCCGGCGACAACGCGGTCTCCGTCGGCGCGGTCGCGGGGAAGCTGGGCCTGCCCGGCGCCGAGCACACCCTGGACGCGCGCCGGCTGCCCACCGACCCGGACGACATGGCCACGGCCATGGAGGAGAACGCGGTCTTCGGCCGGGTCACCCCGCAGCAGAAGCGGGACATGGTCGCCGCCCTCCAGTCCCGCGGCCACACCGTCGCGATGACCGGCGACGGCGTCAACGACGTCCTGGCGCTGAAGGACGCCGACATCGGCGTCTCCATGGGCTCGGGCTCCGAGGCCACCCGGGCGGTCGCCCAGATCGTGCTGCTCAACAACAGCTTCGCGACGCTGCCGTCCGTGGTCGCCGAGGGCCGCCGGGTGATCGGCAACATCACCCGGGTCGCCACCCTGTTCCTGACCAAGACCGTCTACTCGGTGCTGCTGGCGGTCCTGGTGGTCTGCTTCCAGGTCGACTACCCGTTCCTGCCGCGCCATCTGACCCTGCTGTCGACGCTGACGATCGGCATCCCGGCGTTCTTCCTGGCCCTCGCGCCCAACAAGGAACGCGCCCATCCGCACTTCGTGCGCCGGGTCATGCGGTACGCGATTCCCTCGGGCGTCATCGCGGCCGTCGCCACCTTCGTGACGTATCTGATCGCCCGGCACCACTACTCCGGCGCGGGCGCCCTCGACGCCGAGACCAGCGCGGCCACGCTCACGCTGTTCCTGGTCTCGATGTGGGTGCTGGCGATCATCGCCCGTCCGTACACCTGGTGGCGGATCAGCCTGGTGGTGGCGATGGGGCTGGCGTTCCTGATCGTGCTGGTGGTGCCCTGGCTCCAGAACTTCTTCGCGCTGAAGCTGGTGGGGGCGGCGATGCCGTGGACCGCGGTGGGCATCGCGGTGGTGGCGTCGGCCGGACTGGAGTACGCCTGGCGGCTGGTCGGCCGGCGCTTCCCGGTGTAGGGCGGCCGGGCCCCTGGGACGCCGCCCCGCGTGGGCGGCGTCCCCGTGCTCCGTGGCGGGCCCGCTTCCGAGCGGGCCTACTTCCGAGCGGGCCTACTTCCGAGCGGGCCTACTTCCGAGCGGGCCTACTTCACGTCGACGAAGTCCCCGGCGGCGTTGACGGCCGGAGTGGTGGACGTACCCGCGAAGCTGTAACGCCAGTAACCGTCGACCGACGCCTTGACCGTGGTCTTCAGATTCCCGGTGCCGTTCGTCTTGACCGTCTTCACCGTCGAGTACGTGGAGCTGTTCTTCTTGCGGAACTGGAGCTTCACCGGCTGACCGGTGTAGCCGTGGTACGCGTGGTCCTCCCAGTTCGCCCGCGACAGCTTCCCCGTCACCGTGAGCGTCTTGCCCTTCTTCACCGGCTCCGGCGAAGCGTTCACCGTCAGCTTCGACAGCCGCTGGACACGGGCGGTGGCGGCGTAGTCGGAGTAGTAGCTGGAGCCGTCCTTGGCCTCCGCGCCCGCGAGGACGTGCCAGGTACCGGCCAGGGCGTTCTTGTACAGGTCGACCTTGGGGTCGATGGTGATGGTGAGGGAGCAGGTGCTGGTGGTCGCGTTCGCGGCCTTGCACGTCGACTCGTCCTCGTTCGGCAGCAGGGCACCGTCCATGCCCTCGTCCTGGTCCTTGCCGTGCCAGAGGATCAGCCAGCCGTCCTCGATGCCGGAGGCGTGCGAGGCGGTGACCGAGACGGTGATCGTCTTCTTGGCGGTGGTGCCGAGGACGACGTCCTTGCCGCCGTTGACGGTGATCTTGGAGAGGACGGGGTCGGCCGGTGCCGCGTGCGCCGCCGGAACGGCGAGGGCGGTCAGGACCAGGGCGCCGGAGGCTGCGGCGACAGTGGCACGTATGCGCATGAGGTTCTCCGTGGAGAAGGCCTTGAGAGGCCGGATGGGGGTGCACGGGACAGAGGCGTGAACAGCGGGCCCCCTCGCGGAGGGATCCCGCTGCCCGCTCACGGACGGCCGCGGACACGGCCGGGTGGCGCTGCTCGTTCCACGCCGGCTCGACGCACGCCGACGCGCTTACCGCCGACTCGCTCCGTGACGAGTCGGGCCTACTTCACGTCGACGAAGTCCCCGGCGGCGTTGACGGCCGGAGTGGTGGACGTACCGGCGAAGCTGTAGCGCCAGTAACCGTCGACCGACGCCTTGACCGTGGTCTTCAGATTCCCGGTGCTGTTCGTCTTGATCGTCTTGACGGTGGTGTACGTGGAGCTGTTCTTCTTGCGGAACTGGAGCTTCACCGGCTGACCGCTGTAGCCGTGGTACGCGTGGTCCTCCCAGTTCGCCCGCGACAGCTTCCCCGTCACCGTGAGCGTCTTGCCCTTCTTCACCGGCTCCGGCGAAGCGTTCACCGTCAGCTTCGACAGCCGCTGGACACGGGCCGTGCCGTAGAAGTCGGTGTAGGTCATGTCGGTCCGGTTGCCCGCGAGCGCGGCCGCGGTGACGTGCCAGGTGCCGGCCAGGGAGTTCTTGTACAGGTCGTAGCGCGGGTCGACCGTGAAGGTCAGCTTGCACGTCGAGGTCGTGGCGTTGACCTTGGTGCACTTCGCCTCGTCCTCGTTCGCCAGGATCGCGCCGTCGATGCCGGTCTCCGACGTCGGGTCCGTGCCGTGCCACAGGTCGGCGTAGGCGTCGGAGATCCCGGTGGCGTGCGAGGCGGTGACGGAGACGGTGATCGTCTTCTTGGCGGTGGTGCCGAGGACGATGTCCTTGCCGCCGTTGACGACGACCTTGGAGATGGCCGGCTGCGCGGCGGCGGCGGCGGCCGCGGCGGCCTTCGACGCGCCCCGGGCCGCGGTGCCGAAGACCTCGGCGCCCGACGTCGGCTTGTGCGGGTCGGGAATGGAGCGGTCGCCCGCGTGGGCGGCCGGGACAGCCAGAGCAGACAGGGCCAGGGCGCCGGAAACGGCGGCAACAGTGGCACGAATACGCATGTGTTTCCCCAGTGGAGAAAGGCCCCGCGGGCGCATGACGCGCCACGGGCGGGGCTGGTTCGGACTGTGAGTCTGCTGACTCGTCGAACCAGACCCCCGGGGCCTGTGAAGGGTTGTACACAGAGATGAACTTCTCGCGAAGATCCCTCCGGCAACCGCACCCGGGCGCCCGTGACCGCCTGTCAGTCGAACCAGCGGTCCCGGGCCAGCTCCTCCGTGCGGGACGGGTCCTCCAGCAGCGCCGCGACCTCGAAACGGCGCGGCCACTGACCCGCCGCCCAGGCCAGGCCCGCCGCGACGCCCTCCAGCGTGGCGGCGTGGACCGCGCCGTCGGGGGTGCGCCGCCAGTCCAGTTCGACGCCGCCCGCGCGCAGTTCGACGTGCTCGACGTACACCTGCGGGGTCCCGGCGCCGAGCAGCACCCGGACCGCGTCGGGTACCCGGTGCTCCTCGCCCCGCGACGACACCTCCGCCTCGACGCTCTCGCCGAGGCGGCGCACCTGGAACAGATCCGCCAGCTCGGCCGCGCGCGCCGGGGCGACCGGGAGCAGCGGGAGCCCGTCGGTGAGCGGCAGCAGATCGGGGGCGTCCGCGATCACCGCGTCCGCCGCGTCGACGACCCGTACCTCGCCGTCGACCACGGCCCGCAACTCGTCGGGCAGCGTGACCTGCTCGGGGTCGAGCTCGGCCAGGGCCGTGTAGAGCGAATGCAGTTGTACGGGGCCGACCGGGCGGTCCTCGTCGGCGAGCCGGCCGAGGAGTTCGGCCGCGCCGCCCGGCTCGTCGAGCAGGGCGGCCACGGACGTCCGTACGCCGAGGGCGCGCAGCACCTGCGCGTCGTCGAAGCCGGTCGCGTCGGCGGAGTCGTACAGCCCGGCCAGCCGGGGGTCGCCGCCGGCGGCCCGCAGCCCGGCGGGGCGGCGGCCGTCGAGCACCGGGTGGTCGCGCAGCCACCAGGCCGTGTACGGGCGGACGGACTGCGTGGTGCCGTCCGGCAGCAGCACCCGCACCGGCTGGGTCAGCGCGTCGCGCAGCGGCGGCCGGGCGAGCAGGGCGAGCGCCTGCGGCCAGGCGTCGTCGTCGACCAGGTCCAGATCGCGGACGGCGACGATCTCGGTGGCGACCGGCGGCACGGGGGTGTCGGGCAGCTGGTCGAGGATGTCCTCGCACCACACGTCCACGGCGTCGAGCAGCCCGGCGTCGTCGGGCTCGGCGAAGTCGCCCTCGCGCGGCTCCAGTTCGTCCGGGTCCAGGACCACATCGGTGGCCCGTACGAGGGCGAAGGTGGCCAGCACGCCGCAGGCGGTGAGCGGCTGCTCGCCCCAGCGGTCGGCCAGCTCCTGTTCGCAGAGGGCCAGTTCGCCCTCGCGCATGATGGCGGCGAACGGGCTGCCGGGCAGGACGAGTTCTCCGGCGGGGGCCGGTTCGCCGTCCTCGTCGGGGAGGGCGAGCGCGCCGAGCCAGGGCTCGTCGCCGGGTGCCAGCTCGGCGTCCCGGACGAGGGCGAGGACGGTCTCCGCGAGCTCCTCGCCGTCCAGCGCGTCCTCGTCCCAGATCTCGCCCGCGTCCAGCGAACCGGCGACGGCGGCCCGCACCTGCGGGGTGGTCAGCACGGCGCGCGGGGTGGCGGGCAGGGCGCCCAGCTTCTCCAGCAGCGGATGGGCGGCGTCCGGGTGGGCGACCTTCAGCCCGAGCCGGGCGAGGCGCTCCAGCACCGGTCCGGCGGCCGCGTCGGGGAGCGGGAGGAGGACCTGGCGGGGTCCGATGGTGGTGCGGGGCACGGCCGGGGCCCCGGAGTCCGCGTCCCGTGCCGTCCCGGCCAGCGGCACGGGCAGGCCGGAGAGCCGGTCCGGGTCGATGCCGGACAGGCTGTCGTAGAGCCGCCGCCACCAGCCGGGGTCGCGCTCCAGTCCGGCGAGCCGGTCGATGGCCTCGGTCAGCGGGACCCGGGCGATCTGGAGCGTGCGCAGTTCGCTGCGGCGTTCCAGTCCGGCGGGCAGCAGACACGGCAGGACCTCGGCGAGCACCCGTACCGTCTCGGCGCCGACGCCTTCCAGCACCTCGGCCTCGATGGGCCGCAGCGCGGCGGTGGCCGTGCCGGGGAGGCCGTCGGGCCGTTCGTCCCAGCCGTCCCAGCGGTCCGCGTCGGCGGCGGTGTCGCGCGGGGCGGCGGGCGCCAGGAACGCGACGCGCGGCAGCCGTTCCAGGATCGCGCCGCGCACCATGCCGTCCAGCTCGCCCTTGCCGAGCGGTCCCGGTACGAGGTCGATGGTGTCGACGGACACCGGCTGCCATCCGGCGAGCAGTTCGGCGTAGGCGTCGGCGGCGCGCCGCACCAGGAAGTCGGTGAGCGGTCCCGGCGCGAAGTGGCGGCGGGCGGTGTCCAGCGGCAGCGAGGCGATGAGCAGCGCGGGGATGCCGAGGGGTTCGTCGGTGGGGGTCGGCGCGTGGACGACGGGGAGGGTGCGGGGGCGCACCGGGGAGCCTTCGGTGTCGACCGGGACCGCCCAGGTGACCGACCAGTGCGGGCGCAGCCGCTCCTCGCGGGGCCGGTCGGCGAGCAGGGCGGGTTCGACGGGGCCGTGCTGGGTGACGGTGCGCCAGCGGTTCGTCCCGCGCGCGGAGTCCTCGACATGGGTGTACGGGCCGTGCTCGGAGCGGCGCAGCGTCCGTACGTCCTCCGGGGTCTCGATCACGATCTCGTCGAGGCCGCGCAGGGTGAGCAGCAGGGCGTCGTCGACCGCGCCGAGCAGCCGGAGCACGAGGTCCTCGGCGCCGCCGTCGCGCAGCGGGAGGACGACGACGGTGTCGTATCCGTCGGGTGCGGTGCCCTCGGCGGGCAGCGGGAGCCGGAGCAGGGGCACGTGGCCGTCACGGCGGCGCAGTTCGTCGCCGAGGCCGGGGCTGGCGACGGCCGCCCGGGCGGCGAGGTCGCGGGCCTCGGCGAGGGACCAGCGGACGCCGCCGTGCCGCCCGACGACGGCGGGCTCGTCGCTCACCGCGAGCACGGCGGCGAACCCGACGCCGAACCTGCCGACGGCACCCTCGTGGCCCTCGCGCTTGGCGGAGGCGCGGAGGGTGGAGAGCGACTCCACGCCGGTGGCGTCGAGGGGTGCGCCGGTGTTGGCGGCGGCGAGCACCGCGGGGGTGTCCGGGCCCGCCGGACGCAGGGTGAGGCGGAGCCGGCCGGGGACCCGGGCGCGGGCGGCGGCGTCGGCGGCGTTCTGGGCCAGCTCGACGACGAGGCGGTCGCGGTAGCCGCCGAGCGCGAGGTCTTCCTCGGCGTTGGCGTCCTCCCGGAATCTGGCGGGACCGGCGCCCCAGGCGTCGAGCACACCGCGCCGCAGCCGTGCGGTCCCGAACGGATCGGCCCCCTCGGTGGCATTCATGCTCACGCTCTGATCTCCGCTCTCTCCGGTCTTTCCGGACGGGCACTGCCCATGCCGCCAAGTGTGCGCCCGAAGGTACCGGGTCCTCGCACCGGACGTACGCCACCGGTCGGCGCTTCGGCCGGTTCGGCCCGCCGGGCCGCGTACGCCACGGGCCGGCGCTTGGGCCGGTACGCCCCCGGACCGCATGCGCGCGAGCCCGTCCCCGCGGGTTCTGCCCCCGGACCGCGTACGCCACCGGCGGGTTCTCCCTGCCGGACGCGGGCGCCCGCGTCCGGCACCGCCGCGGGGCGGGCAGGAAGCCCCGGGGAGAGCGGGGAGCCCCGTCCCGAAGCGGGCAGGATGCCTCCCGGAAGCGAGCAGGATGTCTCCCGGGCGAGCGGGAAATCTCCTGAGCCCGCGCAGAGTCCGGCAGAGGCCCCGGACGCCCGGCACAGTCGAGCCCGTCCGGCGAACGGGGACGGAACCGGCCCCTGGACAGGCGGAAAGCCCCCCGGACGAACGGCACGATCGAACCCGTCCGGCGAACGAGGACGGAACCGGTCCTCCGGGCAGGCGGAAAAGCCCCCGACCAACGGCACGATCAAGCCCGCCCGGCGAACGAGGACGAAACCAGTCCCCCGGACAAGCGGAAAGCCCCCCCCCGACCCCCAACGGCACGATCAAACCCGTCAGCCGGTCGAGGAACGGAACCGGCCCCCGGAGCGACCCGCACCCGCAGCCGCGCGCACCCCGCCCGCCCCGCGGAACCCGCCCGCGCCCGCCGACCGCCCGCCCCCGGGCAGGCCGCCGTCTACGAGTGGCCGAGGTCCTCCGTGGGTGCGTCCGGCTCCGCCGGGACCGAGCCGGAGTCCCGGGCCGGGCGCAACGGGTACTCGTCCACCTGCATCGTGTCCAGCGCGTGCGGCACCGGCTTCGGCGGCTTCGGCATCACCGCCGCCTCCGAGTGCCCACCGCACCCGTAGGCGAGCGAGACGACCCGCCCGTCCGCCGGACCGAACTCGTTCGCGCACACCCCGAACGCCTGCCTGAGCGACCCCGCCAGCGGGACCAGGAAGGCGCAGGTGACACACGAGGCCGGGGCGGCCTGGGCCATCGGTGTCTTCGCGCCGAACGCCTCGTCCCACCGGTCGGCCGCCGCGTGCAGCCCGTAACGGGACAGCACCCGGGCCCGCCTCATGCCGAGCTCGTCCGCGACCGCGGCGATCGCACCCCGGCCGGTCGTCGCCGGGCGGGTCGTCAGCTCCGCGTCCTCCACGTCGACGAGGTCGGCCATCTCCCGCGAGACCTCGGAGACCACGGAGTTCGGCGGCGGCTCGTCCTCGCCGGTGTAGCCGGGCTCCAGGCGGATGTCGTCCGCCTCGGTGGGCAGCAGATCGCCGGGGCCCATGTCACCGGGGCGCAGCCGCTCGCTCCACGGCACCCACTCCGGGGCGAGGAGCGCGTCCTCGCCGGGCAGCAGCACCGTTTCATCGAGGGTGACGTACTTCGCGCGGGAGGCGCGGGCGACGGTCACCGCCCAGCGCCAGCCCCGGTAGCCGGGCTCCTTGCACTCGAAGAAGTGCGTGACGACCCGGTCACCCTCGGAGACCACGGCCACATGCTCGCCGACGACCCCCGGCGCGGCTGCCTCCTCGGCCGCCGCGCGGGCGAGGTCTACCGCCTCGGCGCACAGACGGTCGGGGACAGGGGTACGGGCCGTACGGCTTCGCGTCGTCGCAGCACTCACAGGTCTCGCTTCTCTCCTACGCCAGTCTCACGAGCGCGCCAGCACATCCATCGGTTTCGGCCATGACGGATGCGGGCGGAGCGGACCTGGGGGCCGCGTCGACGTCCACACCCGTTGCTGCCTGCCTCGGGCGCACCTTCTGCAATCCATTCTGCGGGATCGCCGAGAGGCGCGCGGCCGAGAACAACCGCCGGTGGCGCGCTACGCACGCTACCCTCTCCGCCGCCCCCCGCCCACCTGCCCGTCCCAAACAAGGCCCTATCCGGTGTCGTGTCCCCTGCGAAGACCTCCTCGGGCGCCCGCCTCCGGACGTGCGTCGGCCACGGCCCACACCGGGTCGACCCGCCCGGCAGGGACGGATCCGCTGGCCCGACGGGGCGGAGTGCACCGCGCCCCACGCCGGTCCCGGTTCGCCACCACCGGGACTGGGGCACTATGACGAAGTGACTTCCGCCCGGTCGCACGAGGAACCCGGCCCGCTCCGCAGGGCGGGCCGGGCGGTCGGCCATGCCCTGCGGATGCCGTTCACCGGCACCGCCAGGGGCATCCGCAAGGCGACGCACGCCCATGGCGCCGGGGAGTCCGGGCTCGGAAAACTGATCGAACTGCACGCCGTGAACGGCGCGGGCGACGTGATGATCACGGTCGCGCTCGCCTCGACGGTGTTCTTCTCCGTGCCGACCGACGAGGCCCGCGGCCGGGTCGCCCTCTACCTCGCCATCACCATGGCGCCCTTCACCCTCCTCGCCCCCGTGATCGGCCCGCTCCTGGACCGGCTGCCGCACGGCCGCCGCGCCGCGATGGCCGGTGCGATGCTGGCCCGCGCGGTGCTCGCCCTCGCCATGTCGGGCGCGGTCGCCACCGGGGGCCTGGAGCTGTATCCGGCCGCGCTGGGCGTCCTGGTCTGCTCGAAGGCGTACGGGGTGGTGCGCAGCGCGGTGGTGCCGCGGCTGCTGCCGCCCCGCTTCTCGCTGGTGAAGGCGAATTCCCGGGTCACCCTGGCCGGGCTGCTGGCGACCGGCGCGGCCGCCCCGATCGGTGCGGGGCTCCAGCTCATCGGGCCCGGCTGGCCGCTGTACGGGGCGTGCGCGATCTTCATCGGCGGTACGGTCCTCGCCTTCACCCTGCCGCCCAAGGTGGACTCCTCGAAGGGCGAGCGGAAGGCCAGGCTGGTCCCGTCGCACGGCGCGGCGGCCCCCGGCGCGAAGGGGTCCTGGAGCGGCCGGCTGCGGGGCCTGGCCTGGGGCCGGGAGCGGAACGGCGAGAAGCGGCCCGGTCTGCGGTCCGTGGGCCCCTCCGTGCTGAACGGGCTCCAGGCCAACGCCACCCACCGCGCGCTCTCCGGCTTCCTGATCTTCTTCCTGGCGTTCCTGCTGCGCGAGCACCCGCTCGCCGGTCAGAGCGCCGCCGTCTCGCTCGGTATCGCCGGTGTCGCGGCCGGTGCCGGGAACGCGCTCGGTACGGCGGTCGGATCCTGGCTGCGGGACCGGGGCCCCGAGGTGATCGTGGTGTCGGTGCTGGCCCTGGCCCTGGGGGTCGCCGTGCTGGCCGCGCTCTTCTTCGGCACGGTGATGGTCGCCGCGCTCAGCGCCACCGCCGGGTTCACCCAGGCCCTCTCGAAGCTCTCGCTGGACGCGATGATCCAGCGCGATGTGCCGGAGGAGGTCCGCACCTCCGCGTTCGCCCGGTCCGAGACGGCGCTCCAGATGGCCTGGGTGGTCGGCGGCGGCATCGGCATCGCCCTCCCCCTCAACGGCGTACTGGGCATGTCGGTCGCCGCGGGCATCCTCGCCCTCGGCGCGGCAACGTCCGTACGGGGTCTGCTGGGCGCCGCACGACGCGGCTCGCCGCACCCCCGCGTGGCGTGAGCCGGAGCGACCGATAGCCTTCGGCCCATGACCGTTGCGTTCTTCTCCGGTAAGGGCCGCCGAATCGGCGTCGCTCTTGGTGCCGTGTCCGCGGGACTCCTTGTCCTCTCCGCCTGCGACAAGCCGACGCCGCTCGCGACCGTAACGGTCGGCGGCAACTCGGTGAGCACCGAGGCGTCCTGCTACAACGACGGCAAGGCCCTCAAGAAGTCCGAGTACCAGAGCTGCCTCAACAAGAAGGCGGAGAAGTCCGTCGAGGTCGCGATGGACGACAAGGTCCGCTTCGGCGTCGACCCCGAGATCGCGGACAACGGCTGGACCCTGTTCATCAACGGCCAGCAGGCCGAGCAGGAGCCGTACAAGAAGACCTACCGGTCCATCCCGGGCAGCGCCTTCTTCTCCAGCCAGACCGGCGAGACCGCGGACAAGACGCAGATCAGCATCGTGGAGACCAAGGGCAAGGAACTGACCGGCGTCTGGCACTTCGAACTGAAGAAGTCCTCCTGACCCCTGCCCGACCCCTCCCGGCCCCGGAGGCGCCTGCCGTGCGTGTGCTCGTCGTGACCGCCGTCCCCGCGGAACGGGACGCGGTCACACGTGCGTTCGGGGACGGTCCCGACGGCGGCCCCGGGACCACGGTGCTCCGGGTGCCGGGCGCTGAACTCCACCGCGCGGGCCCCTTCGACGTCCTCGCGGCCGGTGCCGGACCGGCCGCCGCGGCCGCCGCGACGGCGTTCGGCCTCGCCTCGGGGCCGTACGGGCTGGTCGTCTCCGCCGGTATCGGCGGCGGATTCGCCCCCGCCGCCCCGGTCGGCTCGCTCGTCGTCGCGAGCGGCATCGTCGCCGCCGACCTGGGCGCCGAGACCCCCGACGGATTCGTGCCCGTCACCGGTCTGGGCTTCGGCCGCGACCGGTTCACGCCACCGCCCGCCCGGGTACGGGACGTGGCCGCCGCCACCGGCGCGCTCGCCGCCGAGATCCTCACCGTCTCCACCGTGACCGGCACCGCCGACCGCGCCGCCGCCCTGCTCGCCGCGCACCCGGGGGCCGCCGCCGAGGCCATGGAGGGCTTCGGGGTCGCCGAGGCCGCCGCACGGGTCGGCACACCCGCCCTGGAGATCAGGGCCGTCTCGAACGCCGTCGGCCCGCGCGACCGGGACGCCTGGCGCATCGGCGACGCGCTGGCCGCGCTCACCGAGGCGTTCGGGAAGCTCGTACCCGTACTGGAAGGTTGGACCCACCATGACCGAAACGACTCCTGACCCGTCGGCCCCGCTGCGGATCGCGTTCTCGCCGTGCCCGAACGACACCTTCGTCTTCGACGCCTGGGCGCACGGAAGGGTCCCCGGCGCGCCCGCCCTCGACGTCACCTTCGCGGACATCGACCTCACGAACGGGATGGCCGAGCGCGGCGAACTGGACGTCCTCAAGGTCTCGTACGCGGTGCTGCCCTTTGTGCTCGACGAGTACGCGCTGCTGCCGTGCGGCGGGGCGCTGGGCCGGGGCTGCGGCCCGCTCGTCCTCACGAAGGAGGCGGGCACGGACCTGACGGGCCGGACCGTCGCCGTACCGAGCGAGCGCTCCACCGCCTATCTGCTGTTCCGCCTCTGGGCGGCCGAGGTGGTGCCGGGCGGGGTGGGCGAGATCGTCGTGATGCCGTTCGACGAGATCATGCCCGCCGTGCGCGACGGGAAGGTGGACGCCGGTCTCGTCATCCACGAGGCCCGGTTCACGTACCAGAACTACGGGCTGCACAACCTCGCGGACATGGGCCGGCACTGGGAGGAGACGACCGGGCTGCCGATCCCGCTCGGCGCGATCATCGCCAAGCGGTCGCTGGGCGCGGACACGCTGAAGCTGCTCGCCGAGTCGGTGCGCACCTCGGTCCGGATGGCCTGGGACGACCCGGAGACGTCACGGCCGTATGTGCTGGCGCACGCCCAGGAGATGGACCCGGCCGTGGCGGACCAGCACATCGGGCTGTACGTCAATGAGTTCACGGCCGACCTGGGCGAGGACGGCTACGCGGCGATCCGCGGACTGCTGACCCGCGCGGCGGCCGAGGGGCTCGTACCGCCCCTCGGCCCCGACGCGCTGTCCTTCGCCTGAGCCCGGAGATCCGAGACGGGCCCGGGTCCTGCCCGGGATCAGACGTCGAGCTGGTCGGCGACCGCGCGCAGCAGGCCGCCGATCTTCTTGCCGGCCGCCTTGTCGGGGTACCGGCCGCGCTCCAGCATCGGTGTGATGTTCTCCAGCAGGGTGGTCAGGTCCTGCACGATGGACGCGAGCTCGTCCGGCTTGCGGCGCTGCGCGGCCGCGACGGAGGGGGTCGGGTCCAGAACCGCCACCGAGAGTGCCTGGTCACCGCGCTGGCCCGCGACGACTCCGAATTCGACGCGCTGTCCGGGCTTGAGGACGTCGACACCGTCGGGGAGCACGGAGGAGTGCACGAAGACGTCGCCGCCGTCGTCGCGGGAGAGGAAGCCGAAGCCCTTCTCGCTGTTGAACCACTTGACCTTGCCAGTCGGCAAAGCACGCACCCCATCTCAACCCGTATGCAACCGCGCAACCTGTAGGCACCGGTGCAACCTGTATGCCGGAACAAAGCCTCAGCAGGTCAGGCTATCCAGTGGTGGTGCTCCCCTGCTGGCAGCAGCCTCCCCAGGGGAAGTACCCCTCGTCAAGCCTGGTCATCCGGACTCTGTCCGGAAACGGCGCCTGCTTTCCGCGCCGGTGGTCACGGGTCGGTTCGCCGGTGCCGGGAACTACCCTGGCGGGGTGAGTACTACACCTTCTGGCGCGGGCGACCGGCTGGTCCGCATCGGCGCGATCGTCTTCTTCGTCGGCGCACTGTCCACACTGGCCACCATGGCCCCGCTCTTCCTCGGCACCCATCCGCTCCCGTCCATCGCCTGGTCGCTCTGCATGCTGATGGGCGTCGGCTTCCTGATCGCGGCGGCGGGTGTGATCCGCTCGGTCCGCGCGGGAGCGGCCAAGAGGTAGCGGGTACCGGCCGACCACCACCGGGGCGGGCCCGGCTCATCACCCCGCGTGGGGCGGCAGTGCGCGGGGCCGCAGGCGCTCGCCCTGCGGCCCGAACACGACCAGGTACTCGACCGGCCCGCCCGGTCCGGCGTTGGCGACCCCGTGCGGGGTACGGGTGTCGAACTCGGCGACCTCTCCGGCGGTGAGGACGAGATCGTGCTCACCGAGCGCGAGCCACAGCCGCCCGGACAGCACGCACAGCCACTCGTGCCCCTCGTGCGCCGTCCGACGCGGTCGCGGCGGCCGTACGTCGGTCGCGGGCAGCACGTGCTTGTGGGCGTGCACGCCCCCGACGTAATGGGTCAGCGGCAGCACCGCCTTCTCGTCCACCGGAGCCCGCCGCGGCGGACGACGAGCCCCTTCCTCCGCCTCCCGCCCCTCCCTCCCGGCGGGCGCGGTACCGACCAGCTCGTCCAGCGAGGCGCCGTAGACCCGTGCCAGGCGCAGCAGCAGTTCCAGGTTCGGCCTGCGCCGCCCGTTCTCGACCCGCGACAACGTGCTGAGCGCGATGCCGCTGGCACGGCTCACCTCGGTGAGCGTCTCCCCCCGGGCCTCGCGCGTGGCCCGCAGCCGCGCCCCGATGGCGGCCGGAAGACCGCCGGTCCCGTCGTCCGCCATGCCGTCCCACCCTTCTTCCCCGGTCCTGTTCCGGTCCATGTGCCCACCCCCTGTCCTGCGAGTTTGCCAAAGTGTCAACGCCGGTCGCATCCGCCGGCGCCGCGGCGCATGATCGGTGCGTACCGCAGCCGACCGGTGCGCTTCGCAGCCGACCGGGAGCCCGAGGAGAACGCATGCAGCCGTCCGTATCCCCCACAGAACCGCGCCACCGCACCGTGACCGCCCCCGCCGGGCGGCTGCACGTGGTCGAGCAGGGCACCGGCCCCCTGGTCCTGCTGGTCCACGGCTTCCCCGAGTCCTGGTACTCCTGGCGCCACCAGCTCCCGGCCCTCGCGGCGGCCGGATACCGGGCGGTCGCGCTCGACGTGCGCGGTTACGGCCGCTCCTCGAAGCCGTCCGCACCGCAGGAGTACCGGATGCGCGCCCTGGTGGCGGACAACGTGGCCCTGGTGCACGCCCTGGGCGAGGAGTCGGCGGTGGTCGTCGGGCACGACTGGGGGGCCAACATCGCGGCCGCCTCCGCCCTCCTGCACCCCGAGGTCTTCCGCGCGGTGGGCCTGCTGAGCGTTCCCTACGCCCCGCCCGGCGGCCCGCGCCCCAGCGAGGTGTTCGCACAACTGGGCGGGGACGAGGAGTTCTACGTCTCGTACTTCCAGGAGCCGGGCCGGGCGGAGGCCGAGATCGAGCCCGACGTCCGGGGCTGGCTCGCGGGCATCTACGCGGCCCTGTCCGCCGACACCATGCCGGGCCCCGGGGAGCCCGACCCGCACTTCGTCGGCCCCGGCGGGCGGATGCGCGACCGGTTCCCCGCGGACCGGCGCCCCGCCTGGCTCAGCGAGGCCGATCTCGACCACTACGCCGGGGAGTTCGAACGCACCGGCCTGACGGGCGCGCTCAACCGCTACCGGAACATGGACCGCGACTGGGAGGAACTCTCCGACCTCGACGGCTCGCCCCTCACCCAGCCGTCCCTGTTCATCGGCGGCGCCCTGGACGCCTCCACGACCTGGATGGCCGACGCGATCGCCGCCTATCCGGTCACGCTTCCCGGCCTGGTCTCCTCCCACGTCCTGGACGACTGCGGCCACTGGCTCCAGCAGGAACACCCCGAGGAGACCAACCGGCTGCTGGTCTCCTGGCTCGCGGAGGTCTCCCGGCGGACACCCGCATAACTCTTCTCATCCGCAAACACAAAAAAACTCCCCCCACCACTGCACTTCACTGCCCTTCGCTGCACTTCACGTAACTACTTCACGTAACTTCACGTACAAATAGCCATGCGATTGGCTTGAAGTGCGTTGCCTTTGCTATCGCCCCGTTGATACAGATGAAGCTCAGGGGACGCGAGGGGGGATTGGCGTGACGGGGTGGGACATCAGGCCGAGCGGGGTGGAGTCCGTTCTCTCGCTGGTGGGGCTGGCCGCCGAGGACCTGAGCAAGGGGGTCCGGGGCTACGGCGAGAGCGTGGAGGACGCCGCGCTGCACGCGGGGACGATCAGCGGACCGTACTGCGGCGAGGCGCCCGCCGGGCCGGTCGGCGCCTCGGTGGCGGACTTCATCGCGGACACCCAGCAGCGGATCAGGTTCATGGCCGCCCGCACGAAGAAGTCGATGGACGGCACCGTCGAGGCCACCACCGAGTACATCGAGGGCGATCTGGCCATGGCCGCCCGCGCCCAGCGCGAGGCGGCGAAGGCCCCGACCCCCGCCGAGATCAGGGCGGTCGGGCAGAAGCCCGGCCACCGGGGCGGGGAGTAGCCGCCGTGATCGAACCGGGTGGGGTGCCCCAGTACACCGGTGACTTCGGCCGGCTGGAGAAGGCCGTGTCCGGTCTGCGTACGCATGCCACGGGCATCCGGAACGGCGGGAAGGACGTGCATGCGCGCTTCCAGGCGACGGCCGCGTACTACCAGGCGCCCGAGGCGGAGAAGCTGTTCTCCTCGACCCGGCCGGTCATGGACACGGCCGAGGAGTTCGCGACGGACATCGAGTCGCTCGCCGACGCCCTGGACACGTTCATCCACGAGGCCAAGCCGCACGCGGACCGCCTCAAGCAATTGAAGCTGGACGCGATCACCTTCGTCGACAGCGTCCGGGGCGACGACGACTGGACCGAGGACCAGAAGAAGACCGATGCGCACCAGGCGTTGATGGACGACGTGGCCGCGGCGTGCGCGGCCTTCCAGGAAGCCGAACGCAGCGCGGCCAACAAGATCGCGGCGATCAGCCCGGGGGCGTGCCGCCCGGCGTGGATCGTGGACGACGGCACCCACGGGCTCGGTATGTACGGCCAGAACGCCGACACGCTCAAGGGCATGGAGGACCTGCCGTGGGGCAGCCCCGAAGGGCGTACCTATGAGCGCTGGAGCCTGGAGTGGTGGGGGCACGGGGCCAAGAGCTGGGCGTGGGACGGCCTGATCAAGGACAGCATCTGGGGCGGCCTCGACGGACTGGGCACCCTGGTCGGCTTTCACGGCGGCGAGGCCCGCGACCAGGCCTGGGACGGTCTGCGTCGCACTGTCGTCGGAGGTTACGCGTACGGGATGGACCTGTTCGGACAGGACGAGCACCTGTCCGACTGGCAACGCGACAGCAAGGCGTACGCGAAGGAGTTCGGCAAGCAGTTCATCGCGTACGACATGGCGAACGAGGATCCGGCCCGTGCCCACGCCGTGCTCTCCTTCAACATCCTCACCCTCGCCACCGGCCCCTTCGCCGCCGCCGCGAGGCTCGGCAAGGGCGGCACGATCGCGAAGGCCGCCGGCACCATGGCGAAGATCGGCGACGCCCTGGACCCGCTCTCCGGCACGTTCAAGGCCGCCAAGGCGCTCTCCGACCTGCCCAAGGTCTCCCAGATCCTGGCCAACGTCAGCGACCACCTCCAGATGCCGAGGACCAGGTTCCCCGACGGTGCGTTCGACCTCGACAGTCGTTACCGGGTCGACAAGGACGGCACGTTCGTCCCCCTCGACCCGGAAGGCAAACCCCACCTGGACCCGGCGAAACACGAACCCTCCGCCGCCGAACGGGGCGCCGGGCGTCCGCACGGCGACCGCGAGCCGGTGGGCGTGGGCGCGCGGACGGACGAGAACTCCGCACATGCGGGCGGCCACGGGTCGCCACGGGCGAGCCATGACCCGCACGGCGAAAACGGTGATCGCGTTGATTCGGCGCGTGAGGGGAAGAGCGGCCGGTCCGGTGAGACCAACGCGGGGCATGCCACGGAAGGGCGGCACCCCCATGACCTCCAGGATGGGGAACTCGGGGGCTCGGACGGCCATCCTCATGACGGTGTTCCGGACGGAGCGGGCGCATTCCCCGACTCTGGCGGCCACGGCGGGTCCGACGGGGATGTTCCGGCGACGCCCGACGGTCCATCACCGGACGGCGATGGGCAACCCATGGTTCGCGGGGGCGAGACAGAGCAACGTGTTCGTGACGCGATCAAAGGAATTCCTGGCTCGCAACGGCCGAAGCCCAACGTCCTCGACAGAGTGCTCGACCGGCTCGCTTCGGAACCCGACGGCCAACGGGTCGCCGACGTCATTGCTTCTGGGCAATTCAGCCGGAGCGACAAGTTCGGGCACGTCATATCCTCCCTGGGGGCGAAAAAGGAGCACATGTTCCAACCCGGTGCCGACCAAATCATGTTTGCGGACGACTTGGTCAGGAGTGGTGTGCCCGGGCACACCATCGACTTCGAGCAGAAAGTTCCGGTCGGTGCCGACATGGACGTCCGCGTCAAGGACGAGTCCGGTGCCGTCTACGCCTACCAGATGAAACACCTCAACAACCCCATGGATGAGGTCAGTGAGATCACCAGAGGCCATAACCTGCTTCAGCTGGCGAGAGCCGAAGCAGACCACCACGTACTGCTCGTGGACGGTGGCCGGGGAACTCGCGCGGACTGGATATCGAACGGTTCATACGATGCCTTGATGGACATCCACCGCGGCGGGAGTGGACCGAAGGGTGAAGGCATCGCATTCGTCGTACGCCTGGAGGATGGAAACCTCGTGATCCCGCCCGGCAGCAAGCTCGACCCCAAGGACATGTTGTGATCACCTCGACGCCCATCGGCGAATGGACATGGGAACTCACCGCGGACAGTGGTGAGATTCGGCCTACCCGTGCCGCGCAGGTCGTGGCAGCGATCTGGAACGAGCTGGCTGTACGAGAGCTCGCTCTCCCCGGGGGGAAGGCCGACGTTCGGGTCATGAACCGGAACGATCCGCGCGATGTCCACCTCGCCGCAGAGGACCTGAGCATGGGGACGACCCCCTTGGCTCCGCGATCGGCCCTCGCACGGGCAGTGGCGCGAGCCGAGGCGTTCGACGGGGACCTCATCACCGTCATCCGCGTCGAATGCCCCGGCTTGTGGCTGGAGCCGGGATTCGAGTACCGCGCGGAGAAGCTGTTCGCCATTCATCTGGAAGTGTGGAGCGGCAGCCTGCTTACCGCGACGTTGGAGACGTACTCCGACGCCTGGCTGACAATGGACACACGCAACCGGGAGCAGCCCGAGGTGTACGCGGCGAACGCTCCCCGACTCGCCGCCGCGCTCCAGGCCGTCTCGGCACTGCTCGGCACTGCGCCCGTCCCCGGAGACGAGAACCACTACGCGGCGCCGAGCGAGACCGGCTTCCGTGACCTCCGGGACGAAGGTCCTGCCTACGACGATTCCTGGGGGACCTTCGAAGGGCTCGACCGGGCAAGCCTGTTGCAATCCCGCATTCCGCGATCCGAGGACGAGTACGAGCAGATCACCGAGCACTCGGTCCGGTACTTCACCATTCGACGGGACGGAAGGACGCTCGGATTCCTCTGGGCCTCCGTCGGCGATGCCGCCGCCGGCTATGTCCCTCGAACCGCAGCCGGGGACGATGCCTTCGATGCGGGAGCGGCCTGGCTGCTGGCCCTGCGAGAAGCCCACGGACAAGGGCTCGCCCCGCTCACGGCATTGGACTGGCTGGCCAAGCACCCGGCCCGCCCGGGAATCGGCGTGATCGTTGAGGACACCCCCCGGGCGGCGTCGTCCCTGGACGCCTTGGAAGAGTTGTCGGGTCGGTACTGACGCCTGCCCCGCGTACCTGTTTCCCTGCCAGAAAGCAGCCGATGACCCAGGACGTCATAGCCCTCACCCCAAAGATGCCGGACACCAAGGCGCTCCTGGCCGGGCTCCTCGCCGGCGGTCCCGATCTGCTGGTGGACCGGGCGGGCGACGGGTCCGTCGCGCGGTTGTGCACGGCCGCCGGGCAGGCGTTGGTGTCGCTCGAAGCGCCCCGGTACGTCCAAGTCCCGGGCGAGGTGGCCCGGTTGCTCGGGCCGGATGTGCGTGTGGAGTCGCCCGTGTGGTGGACCGAGGCGCGGGCGGCCGGTTCCGTGGAGGGGGCCGTGCGGCTGGCCGGGTCCGTCGCCGGGAGGCTGGTCGCCGTGCACGGGGGCACCGTCTGGCCGCGCGGGGCCGGGCACACCGGTGTGGTGGCCGGTCTCGCCGACGCCGTCACGGACGCGACTCCCCCGGGCGTCGACCTGCTCACCGACCGGGCCGCCGTCGTCATCCAGGACCGCCCCGTGATCGCCGCCACGACCTGGCTGACCGACGTGGTGCGCAACGCGGCCCGCACCGGACGCGAACTGCACCTCGTCACCCCGCCCGGCACCCGGCTCACCTTCCCCGCCCGCACGCTGCTGGACGGCCTGCCCGCACGCTGGGTCGTGAACGACCCAGCGTGCGGTTACTACGACGGCCTCTCCGGAGCCGTACTGCGCTGGCACGAGGGGCGGTTCACCCACGCCGCCGACGGACCCCGGATCGCGGACGCCTTCCGGCCCCGACCCGGCACCGAGGGCGAACGGCAACTGCTCCTCTCCATCCGTACGGTCCACCCCGCCGACCAGCATCTCGTCCTGGGCGGCGCCCTGGAACAGGCCTGGCGCACACTCACCGGAGCCCCGCCCGCCGGATGGGCGACCGCCGAACCGGTCGGCGTTCCCTGGTCTCCACGGCAGTTGACCGACCTGGCCCGCACCCGCGCCCGGCGGTCCCTGCCCACCTGGGCCGTCGCGACCGGCGCCCCCGGCTGCCCGGCGATCGCCACCGTGCGCACCGCCCGCACCCACCTCGGCGTCGAGGAGCACATCACCCTGGCCCTCGGCTACCACGTCGGCAGGGACGTCCCGGTGGACGCCCTCCCGGAGCTGGCCGAGTCCCTGGCCGACAGGCACAACCTCGCCACGATGATCGGCCAACTGCGCACCGCACGCGCGGACCTGACCACCCCGGCCCACTACGAGCCGCCTGCGGTGCCGCTCTCACTCGCTCTCGGCCCTGACGCCGTGGCCGGTCACGACGGGGCCGGCACGGCCTTCGCGCCCGTCCGGCTCGGCCCGGCCACCCGGCCCGCCCTGTACTACCCACTCGGCGACGGCACCGACCCCGCCTCCTGGGAGCGCCTGCGGCAGATCAACGGCCACCTGGCCGCCACCACCGGCCAGGACTAGTCCCCGCGCCGGGCCGGGCCGGGCCGGTGGACGGGGTCCAGTGGTCCGCACCCCGCACCGCGCACCCCGCCCCGTGCACCCCGCCCCGTGCACCCCGCACCCCGCCCCCGCCCCCGTCTCAGCGGCCCATGTACTCCTCCAGCCAGGCCGGGAACTCCTCCAGGGACGACAGGATGACGTCCGCGCCCGCCTCCCGGAGTTCCTGGGCGTCGCACGGGCCCGTGGTGACCGCCACCGACAGGGCGCCGGCGGTGCGGGCGCCGCGTACGTCGCCGGTGTGGTCGCCTACGTAGATGTGGGCGCCGTGCTCGCGCAGGGCGCGGGCCTTGGCCTCGGCCCAGAGGCCGCCGATGATCGCGCCGGGTTCGATGCCCAGGTGGGTCAGGTGGAGTTCCGCGCTCGGGCGGTACTTGGCGGTGACGACCACCGTCCGGCCGCCCCGCTCGTGGATCGCCGCGACGGACTCCCGCGCGCCCGGCAGCGCGAGGCTGGGGGCGATGGCGTGTGTGGGATAGATCTCCCGGTAGCGGTCGGCTGTGGCGGGGACCGAGGCGTGCGGGAACCAGTTCCGCAGCTCCTCCTCGACCGGCGGGCCGAGCCTGCTCACCACCAGGTCGGCATCGATCGGCGTCCCGGTTTCAGCGGAAAGTGCCAGGTAGGCGGCCTTGATTCCGGGCCGGGTGTCGATGAGCGTCATATCGAGGTCGAAGCCGACCGTCAGGGGGTGCGAAGGCATGGCGTCCATTGTCCGCGCGGGCGGGCGCAAGTGCGGTGCCGGTGCGGTCTTCGGGGCCGAAACAGCGGTGCTTAGACTTAGCCAAGCCTTACCTTTGCACTGTTCGCGCCACTTGTTCCACGCCACGTGATTGGGTCCGATGTCAGCCGCCGCACCACGCCGCTCCAGACGCGCACTCGCGACGGCGGCGGCCGTCGTGGCGCTGCTCGTGGCGGTCATCCTCAGCCTGGCCGTGGGGGCCCGTTCCATACCCCCGTCCGAAGTGTTCGACGTGCTGCTGCACGGCGGGCACTCCGACAACGCCGAAGTCATCCGGAACATGCGGGTCCCGCGCACCCTGATCGGCCTGATGGTCGGCGCCGCGCTGGCCCTCGCGGGCACGGTGCTCCAGGGCATCACCCGTAACCCCATCGCCGACCCCGGCATCCTCGGCATCAGCCAGGGCGCCTCGGTGGGTGTGGTGCTGGCCATCGCGTTCGCCGGGGTCCACAGCCTGACGGGGTACGTGTGGTTCGGCTTCGCGGGGGCCGCGCTCGCCTCCGTCGCCGTGTACGCGATCGCGTCGAGCGGGCGCGGGGGCGCCACCCCGGTGAAGCTCGCGCTGGGCGGCGCCGCCATCAACGCGCTGCTGGTGTCGGTGGTCTCGGCGGTGCTGACCACCAAGGCGTCCGCGCTGGACGAGTTCCGCTTCTGGCAGGTCGGCTCGCTCGGCGGGCGCGAGGCCGATGTGGCGGGGCAGATCTGGCCGTTCATGCTGCTCGGCGTGGTCCTCGTGCTGTTCGTCGCGCGCGGGCTCGACGCGCTGGCGCTCGGCGAGGACGTGGCGAAGGGGCTCGGGCAGAACGTGGCGACGGTACGGGTCGTCGGCGGGATCGGCGCCACGGTGCTGACCGGCGCCGGTGTCGCGGCCGCCGGGCCGATCGCCTTCATCGGACTCGCCGTCCCGCACATCGCCCGCGCGGTCGTCGGCTCCGACCACCGCTGGGTGCTGCCGATGGCGGCGCTGATCGGACCCGTGATGCTGCTGGTGTCGGACGTGATCGGCCGTATCGTCTTCCCGCCGAGCGAGGTCCCGGCGGGCGTGATGACGGCGCTGATCGGCGTTCCGTTCCTGGTCGCCCTCGTACGCCGGAAGGCGGTTCCCGCATGAGTGCCGAAGCCGCGGTCCGGGTGCGGCCCGCCGGGTACCACCTCGTACGGATCGGGGCGCGGGGGCGGTTCCTGCTGCACCGGCGGGCGGCCCTCGTCGCCGCCGCGCTGGTGGTGGTGCTGGCCGCGGTCTGCGTCGCCTACCTCTGCGTCGGCGAGAGCTTCGTCGCGCCCGGCGAGGTCGTGAAGGTGGTCCTGGGGCAGCCGTCCCCGGACGAACTGGTCGTCGGCACGCTGCGGCTGCCGCGGATGACCGTGGGGCTGCTGGTCGGCCTGGCCTTCGGGATCGCCGGTGCGCTGATCCAGACCGTCGCCCGCAATCCCCTGGCCAGCCCCGACATCATCGGCATCAGCCAGGGGGCGAGCGCGCTCACGGTCGGCGCGATGACCTTCGGGATCACCTCGTACACCGTGCTGCCGTACCTCTCCGTGATCGGCGGGGTGGCCGCGGCGGCGCTCGTGTACGTCTTCGCCTGGCGCGGCGGGCTGCACGCCACCCGCTTCGTCCTCATCGGCATCGGCTTCGCCATCGCGCTGCGGTCGGTCACCACGCTGTTCCTGACGAAGGGCGACTACCTGGTCGCCCAGCAGGCGCAGATCTGGATGACCGGCTCGCTCAACGGCCGCGGCTGGTCGGAGGCCGCGCCGATCGGCTGGACGCTGCTGGTCCTGCTGCCCGCCGTCCTGTGGGCGGCCCGCGCCCAGCGCACCGTCTCGATGGACGACGACACCGCGACCGCGCTCGGGGTGCGGCTGGGGCGGGTACGGCTCGGGCTGGTCGCGCTCGGCGTGATCCTGGCGTCCGTGGCGACGGGGACGGCCGGGCCGGTCGACTTCGTGGCGCTCCTCGCCCCGCAGATCGCCCGCCGGATGACCCGCACCGCGCAGATACCGCTGCTCTGCTCGGCGCTGCTCGGCGCGGTGATCGTGGTCTTCGCGGACCTGCTGGCGCGCAAGCTCTTCTCGCCCACCGAGCTGCCGGTGGGCGTACTGACGGCGGCGGTCGGCGCCCCGTATCTGATCTGGCTGATCATCCGCGGTCAGGGCGGCGGTCGCGGCCGTAGTGGAGGCACAGCATGAGTTCGACCCCCAGGTCCGACGCCGCGACGGCCGGTGCCGACGCCGCGACGGCCGGGCCCGGCGCGAAGGCCGCCGTGGCCGAGGCCGGGACGGCCGGTGCCGGTGCCGGCCGGCTCACCGCGCGCGGGCTGACCCTCGCGTACGAGGACCGCACCGTCGTCGACGCGCTGGACCTCGACGTGCCGGACGGCCGGGTCACGGTCATCGTGGGCCCGAACGCCTGCGGCAAGTCGACCACCCTGCGCGCCCTCGGACGCCTCCTCAAGCCGCGCGGCGGGGCCGTGCTCCTCGACGGCACCGAGCTGTCGAAGATCCCCACCCGGAGGATCGCCCAGTCGATCGGGCTGCTGCCGCAGACCCCGGTGGCCCCGGAGGCGATCACCGTCAGCGACCTCGTCGCCCGCGGACGCCAGCCGCACCAGCACTGGTGGCAGCAGTGGTCGGACGAGGACGAGCGGGCGGTGACGGACGCGATGGAGCGTACGGACATCACCGCGCTCGGCGACCGCTCCGTGGACGAGCTCTCCGGCGGTCAGCGCCAGCGGGTCTGGATCGCGATGGCGCTCGCCCAGGAGACCGATCTGCTGCTGCTCGACGAGCCGACCACGTACCTCGACATCGCGCACCAGGTGGAGGTCCTGGACCTGGTGCGCCGGCTCACCGCCCCGGCGGCGGACGGCACCCGCGGCCGGACCGTCGTCACCGTGCTCCACGATCTCAACCAGGCCGCCCGGTACGCGGACCACCTGGTCGCCATGAAGGCGGGCCGGATCGTCGCCGAGGGCCGCCCGGCGGACATCGTCACGGCCGGTCTCGTACGCGAGGTCTTCGGCCTGGAGGCGGTGATCGTCCCGGACCCGGTGACCGGTTCGCCGCTCGTGGTGCCGGGCGCTCCATGGCAGCCCGGACCGGCCTCGTGAACCCGCGCCCCGGCCCCGGTCACCCGGGCGCGCACTCCCTGGACGACCACCCCCGTCCCCACGAAAGGCACCCCATGGCCCCCTCCGTCCGCCGCCGCGGCCTCGCTCTCGGCGCACTCACCCTGACCGGCGCGCTCGCGCTCTCCGCCTGTGGCTTCTCGGAGTCCGGCGGGAGCGCGAGCGGCTCCTCCGACTCCGGCTCCGGAGGCGCCGCGACCCACACCGTCAAGACGGCCATGGGCGACGTCGACGTCCCGGTGGACCCCAAGCGCGTCGTGGTCCTGGACACCGGCGAGCTGGACTCCGCGCTCACCCTCGGCGTCCAGCCCGTGGGCGCGACGCACTCGGCGTCGGAGGACAGCTTCCCCTCGTACCTGCCCGCGAGCCGGACCAAGGGCATCAAGGAGGTCGGTGAGATCGCCAACCCCAACCTGGAGACCGTCGCCTCGCTGAAGCCGGACCTGATCCTCACCAGCAAGGTCCGTGACGGCGACCGCTACAACCAGCTCCGCGCGATCGCCCCGACCGTGATGACGGAGTCCACCGGCAGCGCCTGGAAGGAGAACTTCCAGCTGCACGCGGAGGCGCTCGGCAAGCAGGCCGAGGCGAAGAAGGTCGTCGCCGACTACGACGCCCACGTCGCGAAGGTGACCGAGGCGATCGGCGGCAAGAAGAAGGCCGCCGCCACCGAGGTCAACTTCGTCCGCTTCGTCGAGGGCGCCGACATCCGCATCTACGGCAAGCAGAACTACATCGGCTCGATCCTCGCCGACCTCGGCGTGGGCCGCCCCGCGATCACCGACAAGGCCAAGGACGGCTTCTCGTACGACGTGTCGCCCGAGAAGATCGACCTCGCGGACGCGGACGTCATCTTCACGTCGACGTACGGCGACCCGGCGAAGGCGGGGACGACCAAGACGATGAACGGCGGTCTGTGGAAGGGGCTGAAGGCGTCGAAGAACGGCAAGGTCTTCAAGGTCGACGACCGGCTGTGGATCGCGGGCATCGGCTACACGGCCGCGGGCAAGATCCTCGACGAGTTCCAGACGAAGATGGCCGGCTGACGGCTTCCAGGCGAAGATGGCCGACTGACGGCCGGCCCGACGTCGCGGGCGGCGGCCCCACAGCCTTGAGGCGGCGGGGCGGCGGCCGTGAAGCGGCGGGGCGGCCGCCGTGAAGCGGCGAGGTCGCAGCCGTGAAGCGGCCAGGCCAGCCACGAGGCGGCGGGACGGCCGCCGTGAAGCGGCGAGGTCGCAGCCGTCAGGCGGCCGGGCCGCAGCCACGAGGCGACAGGCCGCAACCATAAACGGCCAGGACAGCCACGAAGCGACAGGGCGGCCGCCGTGAAGCGGCGAGGTCGCAGCCGTCAGGCGGCCGGGCCGCAGCCACGAGGCGACAGGCCGCAACCATAAACGGCCAGGACAGCCACGAAGCGACAGGGCGGCCGCCGTAAAGCGGCGAGGTCGCAGCCATCAAGCGGCCGGGCCGCAGCCACAAAGCGGCCCCGCCGCCCCCTCACGACCGTGGCCGCCGCGCCCTCCACATCAGGTAGAGCGCGGAGGCCACGGCCGCCCCCCGCACCACCCACGGCCACAACTGGCCGATCGCGTCGCTCATCTGCCCGGCCCCGATGGGCTCGCCCCATCTGCCGTCGCTCCTGCCCCACAGCCAGACCACGGCACCCGCCGCGACCACGCCCGGCAGGCCCATCGCGGCCCACTTCGCCTCCGCGCGGGACAGCGTGCGCGAGCTGTACGCGAGGAGCCAGCCGCCCGCCAGGGCCAGCCAGGAACCCGTCACGGCACCGGCCACCAGCAGGACCGCGGCGAGCAGCAGCAGCGGGTGCGAGATCCCGTGCCCACGTGCCCCGTCCTCGCGCGGCGCGCGGCGGCGGAGCCCCGGAAACCGGCGGCGGCGCGGAGCCGCCTCCTCGGGGCCGGCGTCCTCCTCGTCCCCGTCCTCGTGGACGAGCCCGTCCTCGTCCTCGTCCTCGTCCAGCCGCCCGTCGGCCGCCGCGCGCGGGCGCGGCACCGCGTCCCCGGGCGGCGGGCGCATCATGTCCGCGATCTCCACGCCGCCGACGAACCCCGGCACGTCGACCCCGCCGCCGAACGGCACCGGTTCGATCCGCCACCAGTCGGGCTCGCTGCCGGACTCCCCCAGCTCGTCCGTACCGGCCCGGTGCGGGGGCGAGGGCACATGGGCGGGCGGGGGCTCCGGGGCTTCGGGGCCGGGGTCCTGCGGCCGCGACGCGCCCTTGCCCGGACTCTCTTTCCGGAGCGTCCCCTTGCGCGGACGGGGGACGGTGCGCCCCTCCTCCGGTACGGCCCTCGTCCGCTCGGGCCGCTCCGGCGGCTCGACCGCGCCGTCGCCCGACGCGGCCGCGGCGGCCACCAGTTCGTCCGGGGCGCCGAGCCTCCCGATGATGCGGCGAACCGCCGCCGGGCTGTCCCCGGACTGCTTTCCGCGCTGCCGGTCGATCTCGCCCCGGAGCGTCGCCACGAGCCTCATCCGGGCGGCCGAGGACAGCTGTTGCTGCTGCGCCAGGTCCCCGACCCGGCTCAGGTAGTCGTAGACCAGCTGGTCGCTCTCGATCCCCACGCGATCCGTCCCCTCTGCCGCCCTGCACCGACGGTAGCGCCCTCGGAGCCCGTCAGGCCCGCCCGGAGCGACTACCGTGGGGCGGATGGGGATGACCACACCACCGCGGACGCTCGCCGAAGCCCTTCGCGCCCGGGACGACGAGTCGCTGGCCGGGCTGTTGCGCGCCCGCCCCGATCTCCTCAGCCCGGTGCCGGGCGACATCACCCAACTCGCGACGAGGGCCGGTACCCGCGCCTCCGTCGTACGCGCCCTGGAGCACCTCGACAGGTTCGCCCTGCAGACCGCCGAGGCGCTCGCGGTCGCCGCCGACCCCGCCCCGTACGGGACGCTGCTCGGGCTGCTCACCGGTGACGGCCGGGACGAGGGCGGGCACCGCGACGACACGGGGACGGCGATCGTGGACGCGCTGCCCGGCGCCCTGGCCACATTGCGCGAACAGGCCCTCGTCTGGGGCGAGGACGAGCGGCTGCGGCTGGTGCGCACGGCGCGCGAGATCCTCGCGCCGTCCCCGCAGCACGCCTCCCCCACCGGTCTCGGGCCGACCGTCGCCGAGGCGACCTCCGGGATGTCCCCGGGCCGGCTCCAGGAGATCCTGGCCGCCGCCGGGCTGCCCGCCACGCACGACCCGGTCTCCGCCGTGGCCGCCCTGTCCGCGCTCTTCACCGACCGGGCCAGGATGGGCGCGCTGCTGGACACCGCCCCGGCCGAGGCCCTGTCCGTGCTGGACCGGCTGGTGTGGGGGCCGCCGTACGGGGAAGTGACGCCGAACCCCACCCCGCCCGTGAAGTGGCTGCGCGACCACGGGCTGCTGCTGCCGGTGTCGACCCGCACCGTGGTGCTGCCCCGCGAGGCGGCCCTGCATCTGCGGGCCGGGCGCGCCCACCGCGTGCCGGAGCCGCGGCCGCCGGCCGTGGAGGCAGTCGCCGAGCGGGATCCACAGGCTGTGGACAGCGCCGCGGCCGGTCAGGCGTTCCTCGCCGTGAGCACCGTCGAGGAGCTGCTGAAGAGCTGGAACGGCGGCGGCCCCGCGATACTGCGGGCCGGTGGGCTCAGTGTCCGGGAGCTGAAGAAGACCGCCACCGCCCTGGAGGTCCCCGAGCAGGTCGCCGCGTTCTGGGCCGAACTCGCCTACGCGGCCGGGCTGCTGGCCTCGGACGGCGAGGCGGACGAACGCTACGCGCCGACGCCCGCGTACGACGACTGGGCCGAACTCCCCGCCCAGGAACGCTGGTCGGCCCTCGCGACCGCCTGGCTCGCCGCGACCCGCACCTCGGGCCTGGTCGGCGGCCAGGACGCCAAGGGCCGGGCGCTCTCCGCCCTGGGCCCCGAACTGGACCGCTCGGCCGCCCCCGAGGTACGCCACCGGGTCCTCGCCCTGCTCGCCGCCCTGCCCCCCGGCACCGCCCCCGACCCGGAGACGGTCCTGGCCCGGCTGCGCTGGGAACGCCCCCTGCGCGGCGCCTCCGTCTCCCCCGGGGACACCACCGATCTGCGGTCCCGGATCGCCCTGTGGACGCTCAACGAGTCCGAGCTCCTCGGCATCACCGGGCGCGGCGCCCTCGCCACCCACACCCGCGCCCTGCTCGACACCGGGCCCGCCGAGGCCGCCGCCCTGCTCGCCCCCCTCATCCCGGAGCCGCTGGACCACGTCCTGCTCCAGGCCGACCTGACGGCCGTCGCCCCCGGTCCGCTGGAGCGCCCGCTGGCGGACATGCTCTCCGCCCTCGCCGACATCGAGTCGAAGGGCGGCGCGACGGTCTACCGCTTCACCCCCGGCTCGGTGCGCCGTGCCCTGGACGCCGGGCAGTCCGCCGCCGACCTGCACGCCTTCCTCGCCGCCCACAGCCGTACGCCCGTCCCGCAGCCGCTCAGCTATCTCATCGACGACGTCGCCCGCCGCCACGGCCACCTCCGGATCGGTGCCGCCTCCTCGTACGTGCGCTGCGACGACGAGGCCGTGCTGAACGAGATCCTCGCCGACAAGCGCTCGGTCACCCTGCGGCTGCGCCGCCTCGCACCGACCGTGCTGGCCGCCCAGGTCGACCCGGCCTCCCTGCTCGAAGGGCTGCGCGAGATGGGGTACGCCCCGGCCGCCGAGTCCGCCGAGGGCGATGTCCTGATCACCCGCGCGGGCGCCCGCCGCACCCCGCCCCGCACGGCCCCCGTCCCCGTGCCCGAGGGCCCTCCGGTGCCGGACGCCACCCTGCTCGGCGCGGCGGTCCGGGCCATCCGCGCCGGGGACACGGCCGCCACGGTGGTCCGCAAGGACGCCCCGGAGGCCCCCGCCACCGCACCGGGCGCCCTGCCCCGCACGACCTCCGCCGAGACCCTGGCCACGGTCCAGGCCGCCGCGATGACCGGCTCGGCGCTCTGGATCGGCTATGTGAACGCGGACGGCGCCGCCAGCCAGCGGGTCATCGCCCCGGTCCGGGTCGAGGGCGGCTTCGTCACGGCGTACGACCACACGGCGGACGAGGTCCGCACGTACCCGCTGCACCGCATCACCGGCGTCGCGGAACTGGCGGACGACGCGACGGCCTGAGCACGGGGCACCTCGCGCACAGCGACGGGGAGGTGCGCCGGCAGTTCAACCTCACCGAACCGATCGGCCGAACCACTCGGCCGAACCGCTCGGCCGAACCGCTCGGCCGAACCGATCGCCTGCGGCAGGGCTCGCGGCGCACGCTCCGAGAGACTTGACGACGGCCGTGACGCTCCGTCGCATGGCACGGCGTAGCCCTCGGCGCGTTCCCGCCCCTCCCCCCTCCCCCCCGGCCTCTGCCGAGCGTCCGGCAGTGCGTGCGAATCAGGGGTGCGCAGGGCGGCCGCAGGGCACACTCTGTCGTGTTCACGACGCTGGAGGGGGATGTCATGCGGCGCACCGAAGTGGCCAGGCAGCTGGGGGGATTCGTCCGCGAGCACCGTACGGACGGGGGCAGGCGGATGCGGCAGGCCGCACTCATGCTCCTCGTCGGAGCGGCGGGCACGGCTTCCGGGATTCCGGTGGCCGTCGCCTCGATCGGTACCACCCACGGGGCCCCGCAGCTGGCCGGTCTGCTGCTCGGCGTCGGGCTGATAGGGCTGGGCCTGGGGACCTGGCGGCTGGTCCAGGGGTTCCGTACCCGCGAGCAGTGCTTCGACGTCCACGAACGGGGGCTGACCCACCGCGTGGCGGGCACCACCACCCTGATCCCGTGGCGGGACATCGCGTCCGTCGGCGCCCGGGGCGAGGACGGCCGGCCGCTGGCCGAGGCCCGCGGGATGGGCTTCACCTGCGACATCGTCCTGGCCGAGGGGCGCAGGATCCGCATCGACACCTTCACCGAGGACGTCCGGCAACTGGCGCTGACCGCCCACGCCGCGGTGCACCTGGGCCGGTTCCCCCAAGGGCGGGGCCACCGCCGGACGGACTGAGCGGCGGACCGGGGGAGCCCGGCCCTCGCCCGCGGCGACCGGCCCGTACCGGCCGGGCCGTGTCCGCCGCCGTGCCCGACAACACACGCGCCACGGCCCCCGGATGCGGCACACTGGACGTTTGGCCAGGACCGGCTGTCCCGGCCGTCCCCGCAGCAGAAAGGGCCGCGCGTGACCGGACCTCTCATCGTCCAGAGCGACAAGACACTGCTCCTCGAAGTCGACCACGACCAGGCCGACGCCTGCCGCCGGGCCATCGCGCCCTTCGCGGAACTGGAGCGGGCGCCCGAGCACATCCACACCTACCGGCTGACGCCGCTCGGGCTGTGGAACGCGCGCGCCGCCGGGCACGACGCCGAGCAGGTCGTCGACGCGCTGGTGCAGTACTCGCGCTACCCCGTTCCCCACGCGCTGCTCGTCGACATCGCCGAGACGATGGCCAGGTACGGCCGCCTCACGCTCTCCAAGCACCCGGTGCACGGCCTGGTGCTGACCTCCACCGACCGGCCCGTGCTGGAGGAGATCCTCCGGTCGAAGAAGGTGCAGCCGCTGGTCGGGGCGCGGATCGACCCGGACACGGTGGCCGTGCACCCCTCCGAGCGCGGGCAGATCAAGCAGACGCTGCTGAAGCTGGGCTGGCCGGCCGAGGACCTCGCCGGTTACGTCGACGGCGAGGCGCACCCCATCGAGCTGGCCGAGGACGGCTGGGCGCTGCGGCCGTACCAGAAGCAGGCCGTCGAGGGGTTCTGGCACGGCGGCTCGGGTGTCGTCGTGCTGCCCTGTGGCGCGGGGAAGACGCTGGTCGGCGCCGGTGCCATGGCCGAGGCCAAGGCGACCACGCTGATCCTGGTGACGAACACCGTCTCGGCCCGGCAGTGGAAGCACGAGCTGGTGAAGCGGACCTCGCTGACCGAGGACGAGATCGGCGAGTACAGCGGTACCCGCAAGGAGATCCGGCCGGTCACCATCGCCACCTACCAGGTGCTGACGACGCGCCGCAAGGGCGTGTATCCGCACCTGGAGCTGTTCGACTCCCGGGACTGGGGGCTGGTGATCTACGACGAGGTGCATCTGCTGCCCGCGCCCGTCTTCAAGTTCACCGCCGACCTCCAGGCCCGGCGGCGGCTCGGGCTGACGGCGACGCTGGTGCGTGAGGACGGCCGCGAGTCGGACGTCTTCTCGCTGATCGGGCCCAAGCGGTTCGACGCCCCGTGGAAGGAGATCGAGGCGCAGGGCTACATCGCGCCGGCCGACTGCGTGGAGGTGCGGGTCAATCTGACGGACTCGGAGCGGCTGGCGTACGCCACCGCCGAGGCCGAGGAGAAGTACCGGTTCTGCGCGACGACCGCGACGAAGCGGAAGGTGACGGAGGCGCTGGTGCGCAAGCACCGCGGCGAGCAGACCCTGGTCATCGGGCAGTACATCGACCAGCTGGACGAGCTGGGTGAGCATCTGGACGCCCCGGTGATCAAGGGCGAGACCAGCAACGCCCAGCGCGAGAAGCTCTTCGACGCGTTCCGGGAGGGCGAGATCAACGTCCTGGTGGTCTCGAAGGTCGCGAACTTCTCCATCGACCTGCCGGAGGCGACCGTCGCCATCCAGGTCTCGGGGACGTTCGGCTCGCGCCAGGAGGAGGCGCAGCGGCTCGGCCGGGTGCTGCGGCCGAAGGCGGACGGGCACGAGGCGCGGTTCTACTCGGTGGTCGCGCGCGACACGATCGACCAGGACTTCGCGGCGCACCGCCAGCGGTTCCTGGCCGAACAGGGGTACGCGTACCGGATCGTGGACGCGGACGAGCTGCTGACGGACAGCTGAGGCCGGTGGCCGGTCCGCGCGCGTGGACCGGTCGGGCGGCGCAGGCGGACTACCCGCTGACTCCGGGCGGCCGGTCCGCGCGCGTGGACCGGCCGCGACGCCCACCGCACCGCGCGCGTGGGCGGTCCGCGCGCGTGGACCGGTCGGGCGGCGCAGGCGGACTACCCGCTGACTCCGGGCGGCCGGTCCGCGCGCGTGAGCCGGTCGGGGCCCGGCCGGGTCAGCCGCCGACCATCACGAGCAGGACGAGGCCGCCCACCGCCGTCAGCCCCGGCAGCAGGGCGATCACCATGGCGCTCCGGCGGGCGACGGTCCAGCGGCGGCACAACGCCAGCACCCAGAGGACGATCAGGGCGAAGGGCGTGACGAACGGGGCCGCGTACAGCCCGTAGCCCATGAGGTCGAGCGGGACCGTGATGCGCCAGGAGCAGTCGTCCGGGCCGCAGCTGTCGGTGGCCATCGCCGCGAAGCCGATGGCGAACGCGCCGAAGCCGATCAGGAGGAAGGAAAGGGCCGTGGCCGTCATCGGCGCGACCCAGACGCCGGGGCCGCGCGCGGCGGCGACGGGAGCGGGGCGCGTCACCGGGACGTGGCTGTTCTCCATGTCTCCACCTCATCGCGCGGCAGGGCCGGACCACCTCCGGTCAGATACTCATACCGGTGTGGTTCCGGGTACTCAACGGGACCCGTGGCGGACGCCCGCCTCCTCGGCGTACTCGCCGAGCACGACCACGCCGAACGCGGCGCGGGCGAAGACCTTGACGGCCCGGACCGCGTCGCCGACGCGGTGGGTGCGGAGGTGACCGGTGGCCGCGGTCGCGCCGTGCGCGGGGCCGGTCCTGCGGGGGTTCAGAAGGACTGTGCTCATGTATTCCATGGTCCTGCGCCCGGCCCGCGCGGGCATCGGCCCGGGGATGGAATCCGGCGGCGGCCCGGGTAGGTCTGCGGTCGCATGCCGTCCCCTACGGGATGGACCCGGCGGACGGGCCCCGCGATCCCGGCGCGGCGGACCGGACCGGCGGATCTGACCGGCGGACCCGGCGGACCCGACAGGCAGGACCCACGGCCCCGCGGCCCCCACGCGGCGGACCGGACCGCCGGATCTGACCGGCGGACCGGACCGGCGGACCGGACCGGCGGACCGGACCGGCGGATCTGACCGGCGGGTCACGGCGTGCGCGATCCACGGTTCCGGGGGCCGGGCCCGCGACCCCGGCCGGTGGGTTCCGGGGCTCCGGCGGTAATTCGTTCGCTCCCCGCGGCCCCGGTCTATACAATCGCCGGTCTGCCCGCCTCCCGCACCGTGGTACCGGCGGCCCGTAAGGGACCGCGCCGGCAGCCGGGGGAGCGCCGCCGACCGGACGGAAACCGGCCGACAGCCGTACGCGCACCCGCTGCGCGTACCCGTGATCGATCCCCGAGCGGACCGCATCGCCCCCGCGCACCGCCCGGGGCCGGGCTGCGGTCCGCCGTCCTGCGTTGAACAGCCGGAGGCAACACCGTGCCCGCGCACGCACACGAGAGCGACACCACGACCGATCCCCTGGCGCGCGAACGCGCCCACCTCACCGCTTCCCGCGCCGCGCTGCGGGCGATGCGTGAGGACGCCCAGGCCCTGGACATCCGCGATGTCACGGCGAACTGGGTCAACGCGGCGGTCCTTCAGGCCCAGATCGACGACCGCATCAAGTCGCTCGCCGATCTCGCCCACACCCCGCTGTTCTTCGGCCGCCTGGACTATCTGCACCGGGTCGGTGCCGAGGAGGCCGAGGGCGCCGAGGGCGAGCAGTTCTACATCGGCCGCCGCCATGTCCACGACGCCGACGGCGACCCGATGGTCATCGACTGGCGCGCGCCCGTCTCGCAGCCCTTCTACCGGGCCTCCCGGAAGGACCCGCAGGACGTCGGGCAGCGCCGCCGCTTCGGGTACACCGGCGGTGAGCTGACCGCCTACGAGGACGAGCACCTGACCGATCCGGCCGAGGCCGAGCAGACCAGCAAGCTCCTCCAGGCGGAGATCGAGCGTCCGCGCGTCGGCCCGATGCGGGACATCGTCGCGACGATCCAGCCCGAGCAGGACGAGATCGTCCGCAGCGAACTCGGCGGGACGGTGTGCGTGCAGGGTGGTCCCGGCACCGGGAAGACGGCCGTCGGCCTGCACCGGGTGGCGTATCTGCTGTACGCGCACCGGGAGCGGCTGGCCCGTACCGGCACGCTGGTCATCGGGCCGAACCGGTCCTTCCTCCAGTACATCGAGCAGGTGCTCCCGGCCCTCGGTGAGCTGGCGGTGAAGCAGGCGACCGTCGACGACCTGGTGGCGGCCGGTGTCGAGGTGCGCGGCACGGACGCGGCGGACGCCGCCGTCGTCAAGGGCGACGCCCGGATGGCCGAGGTGCTGCGGCGGGCGATCCGCTCCCACGTGACGCTCCCGACGGAGCCGGTCGTGGTGGTGCGCGGTTCGCGGCGCTGGCGGGTGCCCGCCTACGAGCTGGAGGAGATGGTCACCGAACTGCTGGCCCGCGACATGCGGTACGGGGCCGCCCACGACGCGCTCCCGCAGCGCATCGCGCACTCCGTCCTGGTGCGGATGGAGGAGGCGGGCGAGGCGCCCGACGACCGGGTGCAGAACGCGGTGGCCCGCAATCCCGCGGTGAAGGCGGCCGTGAAGGCGATCTGGCCGGCCGTCGACCCGGCGAAGCTGGTGCTGCGGCTGCTCGGCGACGCGGAGTTCCTGGCCGCGCACGCGGAGGGGCTGCTCAGCGAGGAGGAGCAGAAGACGATCCTGTGGCAGAAGCCCGCGCGGAGCGTGAAGTCGGCGAAGTGGTCGGCGGCGGACGCGGTGCTGATCGACGAGGCCAACGACCTGGTGGCGCGCACGCATTCGCTCGGCCATGTGGTGCTCGACGAGGCGCAGGACCTCTCCCCCATGCAGTACCGGGCGGTGGGCCGGCGCTGCACGACCGGTTCCGCGACGGTCCTGGGCGACCTCGCGCAGGGCACGACGCCGTGGTCGACGGAGAGCTGGGCACAGGCGCTGCACCATCTCGGGAAGTCGGACGCGGTGGTGGAGGAGCTGACGGCGGGCTTCCGTGTGCCGCGCGAGGTGATCGCGTACGCCTCGCGGCTGCTGCCGGTGATCTCGCCGGGCCTGGCGGCGGTGGAGTCGGTGCGTGAGTCGCCGGGTTCGCTGGAGGTGCGGGCGGTGGCGGACGCGGCGGAGCTGGACGCGGCGGTGCTCGCGGCGTGCGAGGCGTCGCTGACGCAGGAGGGGTCGATCGGCCTGATCGCGGCCGACGCCCGGATTCCCGCGCTGGCGCGGGCCCTGGCCGCGGCCGGACACGCGTACCTCTCCCCCGGCGAGGAGACGACCGCGGAGTCCCGGCTGACCCTGGTGCCGGCCTCGCTGGCGAAGGGCCTGGAGTACGACTACGTGGTGCTGGACGAACCGGCCGCGGTGGTCGACGGCGAGCCGGACGAGCGCACGGGCCTGCGCCGTCTGTACGTGGCGCTGACGCGTGCGGTCTCGGGGCTGACGGTGGTGCACGCGGCGGAGCTGCCGGCCGAGCTGACGCGTTCGAGCGCCTCCGGCGCTTGAGGAGCGGGGTCCGGGGGCTGGACCCCCGGACCCCGGAAGCGGCGGGCGGCGGAACGGGCCCCTCACGGGTGCCCCACCGCCTCCCCCCGCGCGTCGAGCACCGTCCGCCCGAAGGGCGGGCCCGGCGGAGTCCGGTACGTGCGCTCCCGACGACGCGGCGAGCGCGCGCGCCGGGCTCCCCCGGGCAGCCGGAGCTTTCGGTACACGCCCTACGGCGCCGAGACACGCCCTACGCGTCGAGCACCGTCCGCCACTCCCGTACCGCCGCCGCGTCCACCGGTCCCGACCATCCGCGCGGCCGGGCCGCGCCGCCGATGTGCACGGCGTCGATCCCCGCGTCCAGCAGCTCCGGAAGGTGCTCCAGGCGCAGGCCCCCGCCCACCAGGATCTGCGGCTCGTAACCGGGCTCGCCCTTGCGCGCCGCCTCGACCACCAGCGTCGGGATGCCCTCGTCGACGCCCTTCGCCGAACCGGCGGTGAGGTACGTGTCCAGTCCGGGCAGGTCCGCCAGCTGCTTGCGCAGGGCGTCCCGGTCGGCGGCCCGGTCGATCGCGCGGTGGAAGGTCCAGCGGCAGCCGTCCAGTGCGGCGACGAGCCGTTCGACGGCCACCAGGTCCGGGCGCCCCCGCTCGTCGAGGAAGCCGAGGACGAACTCCTCGGCGCCCGCCGCACGCAGCTCGCCCGCCTTGGCCACCAGCACCTCGATGTCACCGGCCGCGAAACCGTCCGCCACCCTGAGCATCACCCGCAGCGGGATGTCCACCGCCGCCCGGATCTCCGCGAAGGTCGCACAGGACGGGGTCAGACCGTCCGCCGCCATGTCGGTGACCAGCTCCAGCCGGTCCGCACCACCCGCCTGGGCGGCGACCGCGTCCTCCGCGTCGAGAGCGATCACCTCCAGGACTGCACGGTTGCTCATGGGATCCCAATCCTCCAGGAGACAGCAATAGGTCTAGTCCAATGCCAGCCTACGGGTCAGTACACCGAGGATGCAGCCTCAATGCCAGGTGAAGATACGTGAGGTCAGACGCACATCGGGTGATCGAACGCTCACGATCCGGACCCGCACGGCATATCCACCCTTGCGTTTCATAGGGGAGGGGGGTATACCTGAATCAGCAATGCATACCCCCTAGGGGTATGAACGTCTCCGCCAGGGAGGAAACCGTGTCCGCGCACACCGCCACCACCGGCACCGCCGACGGCACCGGCACCGCAGAGGTCGAGCTCGCGATCGGCGGCATGACCTGCGCCTCCTGCGCGGCCCGGATCGAGAAGAAACTCAACCGGATGGACGGCGTCGAGGCCACCGTCAATTACGCCACGGAGAAGGCCAAGGTCAGCTACCGGGGCGAGGACGTCTCCGTACAGGACCTGATCGCCACCGTCGAGAAGACCGGCTACACCGCCCACGAGCCCGCTCCCCCGGCGCCCGCCGAGGACGAGGGGCCCGGGGCCGGGGAGACCGACGAGCTGCGGCCGCTGCGCCAGCGGCTGCTGACCGCGGTCGTGCTCGCCGTGCCGGTGATCGCGATGTCGATGGTCCCCGCGCTCCAGTTCGACTACTGGCAGTGGCTCTCCCTGACGCTGACGGCCCCCGTCGTCACCTACGCCGCCTGGCCGTTCCACAAGGCGGCGTTCACCAACGCCCGGCACGGCGCGGCCACGATGGACACGCTGATCTCGGTCGGCACCTCGGCCGCGTTCCTCTGGTCGCTCTGGGCCCTGTTCTTCGGCACAGCGGGCATGGTCGGCATGACGCACCCGTTCGAGCTGACCATCGGCCGGAGCGACGGCGCCGGGAACATCTATCTGGAGGCCGCCGCCGGGGTCACCGCGTTCATCCTGGCCGGGCGCTACTTCGAGGCCCGCTCCAAGCGGAAGGCGGGCGCCGCCCTCAAGGCGCTGCTCGAACTCGGCGCCAAGGAAGTGACCGTGCTGCGCGGCGGCCGCGAGGTGACCGTGCCCACCGCCGACCTCCAGGTCGGGGACCGGTTCCTGGTCCGCCCCGGCGAGAAGATCGCCACGGACGGCACCGTCGTCGAGGGCGCCTCGGCCGTGGACGCCTCGATGCTCACCGGCGAGTCCGTGCCCGTGGAGGTCGGCGTCGGCGACTCCGTCACCGGGGCCACGCTCAACGCGGGCGGCCGGCTGGTCGTCGAGGCCACCAGGATCGGCGCCGACACCCAGCTGGCCCGGATGGCCCGGCTCGTCGAGGACGCCCAGAACGGCAAGGCGGCGGCCCAGCGCCTCGCGGACCGGATCTCCGCCGTCTTCGTCCCCGTCGTCATCGCCCTGGCGCTCGGCACGCTCGGCTTCTGGCTGGGCAACGGCGCGGGCCTGACCGCCGCGTTCACGGCCGCCGTGGCCGTACTGATCATCGCCTGCCCCTGCGCCCTGGGCCTCGCCACCCCGACCGCCCTCATGGTCGGCACCGGACGCGGCGCCCAGCTCGGCATCCTGATCAAGGGCCCCGAAGTCCTGGAGACCACCCGCCGCGTCGACACCATCGTCCTCGACAAGACCGGCACCGTCACCACCGGCCGCATGACCCTCCTCGACGTCCACACCACCGACCGGACCGACGAAACCGACGTACTCCGGCTCGCGGGCGCACTGGAGCACTCCTCCGAGCACCCCATCGCCCAGGCCGTCGCCGCCGGAGCCACCGAACGCACCGGCGCACCCCTCCCCGCACCCGAGGACTTCACCAACGTCCCCGGCCTCGGCGTCCAGGGCGTCGTCGAGGGCCGTGCCGTCCTCGTCGGCCGCGAGCAGCTGCTGGCCGAGTGGGAGATCCACCTCCCGGTGGAGCTGGCCCGGCGCAAGGCCGAGGCGGAGGCGGCCGGCCGGACGGCCATCGCGGTCGCCTGGGACGGCGAGGCGCGGGCGGTCCTCGAAGTCGCCGACGCGGTGAAGGACACCAGCGCGCAGGCCATCGAGCGGCTGCGGGCCCTGGGCCTCACCCCGATCCTGCTGACCGGCGACAACCGGGCGGTGGCCGAGGCGGTCGCGGCCGAGGTCGGGATCGAGGAGGTGTACGCGGAGGTCATGCCCGAGGACAAGGTCGACGTCGTCAAGCGCCTCCAGGCGCGGGGCCGGGCGGTCGCGATGGTCGGTGACGGCGTCAACGACGCGGCCGCCCTCGCCCAGGCCGATCTGGGCCTGGCGATGGGCACCGGCACGGACGCCGCGATCGAGGCGGGCGACCTGACGCTGGTCCGCGGGGACCTGCGGGCCGCCGCCGACGCCATCCGGCTCTCGCGCAGGACCCTCGGCACGATCCGTACGAACCTGTTCTGGGCCTTCGCCTACAACGTGGCCGCGCTGCCGCTCGCCGCGGCCGGGCTGCTCAACCCGATGATCGCGGGCGCCGCGATGGCGTTCTCCTCGGTCTTCGTGGTCGGCAACTCGCTGCGGCTGCGGGGGTTCAGGGCCGCGTCGTAGACCGGGCCGGGCCGGGCCACCGCGGCCCGGCCCGCCCGCCCGCGTACCCCGACCGCACCCGCACCCGCTCCCGCGAGTGCGGTCGCGCGCACGGCGCCGACGCCCCCGGGAAGCTCCCGAAAGGACCTAAGGTCGTCCTCATGACCGACACCGACGACTCCCTCCGCGCCCGCTGGCGGGAGACGCTCACCCGCGCCCGGGGCGGGGCCCCCGGCCCCGATCCGGCTCCGTACGCCGACAATCTGCTGGCGCGCTGGGCCGAACCGCAGCGGCGGTACCACACCACCGCACACCTGGCCGCGGTGCTCGGCCACATCGACACGCTCGCCGGCCACGCCACCGACCCGGACGCGGTCCGCCTCGCCGCCTGGTTCCACGACGCGGTGTACCGGCCCGACCGGTCCGAGAACGAGGAGCGCAGCGCGGCGCTCGCCGAGCGCGCCCTCCCCGAGGCGGGCGTGCCGGACGACGTCACGGCCGAGGTGGCCCGGCTCGTCCGGCTGACCGTCACCCACGACCCGGCGGACGGCGACGCGGACGGCGAGGTGCTCTGCGACGCGGACCTGGCCATTCTCGCGGCGCCCCCGGGCCCGTACGCGGCGTACGCGGCGCAGGTGCGCGAGGAGTACGGCTTCGTCCCCGACGAAGCGTTCCGCGAGGGCCGGGCGACGGTGCTGCGCCAGCTGCTCGGGCTGCCCCGGCTCTTCCGCACCCCGTACGGGGCCGAGCACTGGGAGTCCCGGGCACGGCGGAACCTGCTGACCGAATCGGAGCTGCTCGGCCACTGACCCCCGGCGGCGGGGCGCCGCCGGGGAATGCGGAGGCCCGGCCCGCTGTTGGCAGCTGTCATGCCCGACTCTGCCGCTCGCCGCTCCCGTATGCCCCTGGCCGTATACATCCTGGGTCTCTCGGTCTTCGCCCTGGGAACCAGCGAATTCATGCTCTCCGGGCTGTTGCCGCCCATCGCCGACGACATGGACGTGTCGATACCCCGCGCCGGACTCCTCATATCCGCCTTCGCGATCGGCATGGTGATCGGCGCCCCGCTGCTCGCCGTCGCCACGCTCCGGCTGCCGCGCCGCACCACGCTGATCTCCCTGATCTCCGTCTTCGGCCTCGGCCAGGTCGCGGGCGCGCTGGCCCCGACGTACGAGGTCCTCTTCGCGTCCCGGGTGGTGAGCGCGTTCGCCTGCGCCGGGTTCTGGGCGGTGGGGGCGGCGGTCGCCATCGCGATGGTGCCGGTGAACGCGCGGGCCCGCGCGATGGCCGTGATGATCGGCGGCCTGTCGATCGCCAATGTGCTGGGCGTGCCGCTGGGCGCGTTCCTCGGTGAGAACTTCGGCTGGCGTTCGGCGTTCTGGGCGGTGGGCGCGGCCTCCGCCGTGGCACTGGTCGGGGTGAGCACGCTGATCCCGCGCATTCCGCTGCCGGAGCAGAAGCCCCGGCTCAAGCAGGAGATGAGCATCTACCGGGACCGGCAGGTGTGGCTGTCCATCGTGATCACGGCGCTGGCCGCGGGCGGGGTGTTCTGCGCGTTCAGCTATCTGGCCCCGCTGCTGACGGACGTCGCCGGGCTGGACTCGGGCTGGGTGCCGACGGTGCTCGCGCTCTTCGGGATCGGCGCGCTGGTCGGTACGACGGTCGGCGGCCGGGTCGCGGACGCGCATCTCTTCGGGGTGCTGATGAGCGGGATCGCGGCCTCCACGGTCTTCCTGGCGGCGCTGGCGCTGTTCGCGTCGAGCCAGGTCGCGGCGGTCGGGCTCGCGTTCCTGCTGGGCCTGTCCGCGTTCTACACGGCTCCGGCGCTGAACGCCCGGATGTTCAACGTCGCGGGCGCCGCCCCGACGCTGGCCGGTGCGACGACGACGGCCGCGTTCAACCTGGGCAACACGGGCGGCCCCTGGCTGGGCGGCACGGTGATCGACGCGGACTTCGGTTTCGCGGCGACCGCGTGGGCCGGGGCGGCGATGACGGTACTGGCGCTGGCCGCCGTGGTGGTCTCGCTGCGGCTCCAGCGCGGCCGCGGTGCGTCGTCGCTGCTGGTCACGGGCGCCCCGGCCGCCGCGTCGCCGGACGCGGCCCCGGCGTGCGCGCCTTCGACGACCGCCTGAGGGGCGCCGCTCACCCCGGTGCGGGCCGGCCCTTGGGGCGGCGGAGTCCGGCCTCGGTGATCCGGCGGACGAGCTCCTTCGAGCCGATCTGCCGGGCCCCGGCCCGCACCGCGTCCTCGTACCGCGACTCCGGAATGTCGTAGTGGTCGCGTTCGAACGCGCGCGGTGGGCAGCCGATGGACGCCGCGAAGGCGTGCAGTTCCTCGAAGGACACGTCGCTGACCAGGTGCGACCAGAGCCGCCCGTGGCCCGGCCACTGCGGCGGGTCGATGTAGACGGTCACCGTCGCGCTATCCCGCCCAGCGAGCCGACCGGTGCCACGGCCACCGCCGCCTTGGTGCACACCCAGTGCGGGTCCGGGCCCAGTTCGGGTTCGACGTCCAGGGCGTGCGGGTCGCCCGCGTCGCAGACCGGGCAGAGCGGCCACCGCCCGTACCGTTCGAGCAGGGCGTCCTGGACGTCCTGGGCCACCAGCCCGACCACGAACGCGGCGCCCTCGGGCCACTGCTCGACCCACCAGCGGCGGTGCGTCACCGCGTCCTCGACCAGCGAGACGATCCCGGCCTCGGCGACGTCACCCGCGGCGAGATCGGCCATGACCAGCGCGCGGGCCGTGTGCAACGCCTGTTCCAGGGGGTTCATCTCCATGGCCCCATTGTCACCCCGCCCCCGGACCAGCCTCACGCGCCCGCCGCCGCCGTCGCCGCGCTGTCGACGGCGGGCTGTCGACGGCGGGCCGGGGCCGGGGATCGGCGGGCCGGGGCCGAGTATCGGTGGCCCGGGGCCGGGCCGAGGGCCGGGGATCAATGACCGGGGCCAAAGGGGGGCTTGACGGGCAACCCGGTTGAAAATATCTTTCAAAGGTGACCCATGACCTGAAGGAAAGTTTCAGCACTGATTCCCCGCCCGCCCCGGCGGCCCTCGCGGCCAAGGTGCGTACGCTCGCGCCGTCCATGACCCGCTCCATGCAGCGCGTCGCCGAGGCCGTGGCCGGTGACCCGGCCGGCTGCGCGGCCCTCACGGTCACCGGTCTCGCCGAGCTCACCGGCACCAGCGAGGCGACCGTGGTCCGCACCGCCCGCCTCCTCGGCTACCCGGGCTACCGCGATCTGCGCCTGGCCCTCGCCGGTCTCGCCGCGCACCAGCAGTCCGGCCGGGCGCCCTCCGTCACCGCCGACATAGCGGTCGACGACCCGATCGCCGACGTGGTCGCCAAGCTGGCCTACGACGAGCAGCAGACCCTCGCCGACACGGCCGCCGGGCTCGACACCGTCCAGCTCGGTGCCGCCGTGGCCGCCGCCGCCACCGCCCGGCGCATCGACATCTACGGCGTGGGCGCCTCCTCCCTCGTCGGCCAGGACCTCGCGCAGAAGCTGGCCCGCATCGGCCTGATCGCGCACTCCCACACGGACCCGCACCTCGCGGTGACCAACGCCGTGCAGCTCCGCTCCGGCGACGTGGCCATCGCGATCACGCACTCCGGCTCCACGGTCGACGTCATGGAGCCGCTGCGGGTCGCCTTCGACCGCGGCGCGACGACGGTCGCGATCACCGGCCGCCCCGACGGCCCGGTCACGCAGTACGCCGACCACGTGCTGACCACGTCCACCGCCCGGGAGAGCGAGCTGCGGCCCGCCGCCATGTCGAGCCGCACGAGCCAGCTCCTCGTCGTCGACTGCCTGTTCATAGGCGTGGCGCAGCGTACGTACGAGACGGCCGCACCGGCCCTCGCCGCCTCCTACGAGGCGCTGGCCCACCGCCACACCCCACGCCCGCGCTGACGACCCCGGCCGCCCGGCCGGGCCGAAGCCCCCGCACCCGCACCCGCACCCGCACCCGCACCCGCACCCGCACCCGCACCCGCTGAACCGTACGAGACCGAGAAAGCAGAGAGCCGCCCTCCATGACCTCCACCACCGACGCCGACGCCACCTCCTCCGCCGACGCCACCCCCGACGGTTACGGCGAGCTGCGCGCCCAGCTCGCCACGCTCACCACCGAGGCGTTCCGGCCCGAGCTCGCCGAGATCGACCGCCTCGGCACGCTTGAGATCGCCCGCATCATGAACGGCGAGGACGTGTCCGTCCCCGCCGCCGTCGGCGCCCGGCTGCCCGAGATAGCCGCCGCCATCGACGGCACCGCGGAGCGCATGGCCCGCGGCGGCCGGCTGATCTACGCGGGCGCGGGCACCGCCGGCCGGCTCGGCGTGCTCGACGCCAGCGAGTGCCCGCCCACCTTCAACACCGATCCCTCCGAGGTCATCGGCCTGATCGCGGGCGGCCCGACCGCCATGGTCAAGGCCGTCGAGGGGGCCGAGGACAGCAAGGAGCTGGCCGCCGCCGACCTCGACGCCCTGGAGCTCACCGCCGACGACACCGTGGTCGGCATCTCCGCCTCCGGCCGCACGCCGTACGCGATCGGCGCCGTCGAGCACGCCCGCCGCAAGGGCGCGCTGACCATCGGGCTGTCCTGCAACGCGGACTCCGCGCTGGGCGCCGCGGCGGAGCACGGCATCGAGGTCGTCGTCGGCCCCGAGCTGCTCACCGGCTCCACCCGGCTCAAGGCGGGCACGGCCCAGAAGCTCGTCCTCAACATGCTCTCGACGATCACGATGATCCGGCTCGGCAAGACGTACGGGAATCTGATGGTCGACGTCCGCGCCTCCAACGAGAAGCTGCGCGCCCGCTCCCGCCGGATCGTCTCGCTCGCCACCGGGGCGTCCGACGAGGAGATCGAGGCCGCGCTCGCCGCGACCGACGGCGAGGTGAAGAACGCGATCCTCACCATCCTCGGCCGGGTCGACGGCCCCACCGCCGCCACCCTGCTCGCCGCGTCCGACGGCCACCTCCGCGCCGCCCTCGCCGCCGCCCCCCGCACCACCTGACCCACCGGCTCCACCCCCGCACCCCCCGCACAGCAAGGCCCACGCACCATGGCAACAGAAGACAAGAACCGCGCCACCGCCGCCGCGATCCTTCCGCTCGTCGGTGGCGCAGCGAACGTCGGCTCCATCGCCCACTGCATGACCCGGCTCCGGCTGGGTCTGCACGACCGCTCGCTCGTCGACGACGAGGCCCTGAAGGCGATCCCCGCCGTCATGGGCGTGGTCGAGGACGACACGTACCAGATCGTCCTCGGCCCCGGCACCGTCGCCCGGGTCACCCCGGAGTTCGAGCAGCTGGTCGAGGAGGGCAGGGCGGCGGGGGCCGCACCGGCCTCCGAGCCCGCCCCCGCCCCGGCCTCCGGGTCCGGGTCCGCGTCCGCGTCCGCCGAGGAGCTGGCCTCCCAGGGGGCCGCGATGAAGGCGGCGCGGAAGGCGAAGAACGCCACCCCGTTCAAGCTGTTCCTGCGCCGGATCGCGAACATCTTCGTCCCGCTGATCCCGGCGCTCATCGGCTGCGGCATCATCGCCGGCCTCAACGGCCTGCTGGTCAACCTGGGTTGGCTGCCCTCGGTCACCCCGGCCCTGGCCGCGATGGCATCCGGCTTCATGGCGCTGATCGCCGTGTTCGTCGGCTACAACACGGCGAAGGAGTTCGGCGGCACGCCGATCCTGGGCGGTGCGGTCGCCGCGATCATCGTCTTCCCGGGCGTCGCGAACATCGAGGCGTTCGGCCAGAAGCTCTCCCCCGGGCAGGGCGGAGTGCTGGGCGCGCTCGGCGCGGCGGTGCTCGCGGTGTACGTGGAGAAGTGGTGCCGGCGCTGGGTTCCGGAGGCGCTGGACGTGCTGGTCACCCCGACCCTCACGGTCCTGCTCTCCGGCCTGGTGACGATCTTCGGCCTGATGTACGTGGCCGGCGAGGTCTCCACCGCGATCGGTACGTTCGCCGACTGGCTGCTCTCCAACGGCGGCGCGGGCGCCGGCTTCGTGCTCGGCGGTCTCTTCCTGCCCCTGGTGATGCTGGGCCTGCACCAGGCACTCATCCCGATCCACACCACCCTCATCGAGCAGCAGGGCTACACCGTGCTGCTCCCGATCCTCGCGATGGCGGGAGCCGGCCAGGTCGGCGCGGCCGTGGCGGTCTACTTCCGCCTCCCGCGCAACCAGTCGATCCGCCGCACCATCCGGTCCGCCCTCCCGGCCGGTCTGCTGGGTGTGGGCGAACCGCTGATCTACGGCGTCAGCCTCCCGCTCGGCCGCCCGTTCATCACGGCCTGTGTGGGCGGCGCGTTCGGCGGCGGCTTCGTCGGCCTGTTCAACCAGCTCGGCGACAAGGTCGGCTCCACGGCCATCGGCCCGTCCGGCTGGGCGCTGTTCCCCCTCCTCGACGGCGACCACGGCCTGGGCACCACGGTCGCGATCTACGCGGGCGGCCTGCTGGCCGGATACCTCACCGGGTTCCTCGCGACGTACTTCTTCGGCTTCGGCAAGGACCTGCTCGCCGAGTTCGACGTCGCACAGGAACCGGACGGGTCCACGGTCGCGGCGGCGGGCTCCGGCCCCACGTCCCCGACGGCGAAGGAGCCGGCCGGGGTCTGACCCCGGGGCACCCGGACACGGGCGAGGGCGGCACCCGGCACACCGGGTGCCGCCCTCGCCCACATCCGCACGCCCGCCATGCCCGCCATGCCCGCCATGCCTGCCACACCAGCTATGCCCATGTGCCCGCCATGCCCACGCGCCCGCCATGTCCTTGCCATGTCCATTCGGGCCGGGAACCCATCCATGAGGGGCGTCGTGCCTCGCGGGTCCCCTCTGCCTCGCGAGCCCCCTCTCCTCGGCCCGTCGAAGAAGCGCGGACCGGCGCGGCTGCGGCCACTCGCCGCTCCCCTCGGCGTCCCACGATCGCGAGGGGCGCCCCTCGACCGCCTCGGCGAGGCCGGCAGCCCCTTTCCGCCCGGCCTCGTCCCCCGGCCCCTGCCCCTGCCCCGTCCCCTGCCCCCGGACTCCGGCTCCCGGACCGGAAGTCCGCGTCCCGTGACCGAGGCGGTGCCGCCCTCGTCGGCCCGCTCGAAGGGCGGCACCCTCCCGGGGCGTCGCCCTTCCGTACACACGCCGCCGGATCACACGCGGCGTCCCGGCACCCTCATGGCAGCCTCCCCTCCCTGTTGACCTCCCGGACCCTGGCCCGCAGCACCTCCCCCAGGGGAGCCGGGCGCACCGACTCCGGCGGGCATTCCCATTCCGGCCCGCCCCCCGGCGCCCGCAACTGCACGTACGGCCCGACGTTCCCCATCACGCGCCCCACCCTGCCGTCCCTGGTGTCCACGGCGAACGACCCGGGCTCGGGCGCACGCGGCTCACGGCCCTCACCCGTCATGGCCGGCCGACCTCTGCGCCTCCAGCACCACGCTCAACCGCAGCGCCGTGTCGAGGTTGCACCGGCCGAGGTCGACCAGCGGCGACGCCGGATCGTTCCCCGCGCAGGTCACCGGGTCGATCCGCAGCGACGGCAGCGTGATCCCCACCCCTGAGAACCCCTCCTTCAACCGCGCCACCACGTCCTCTGCTGCCCGCACTCTGCCCTCCGTCATCCTGCGCCGTTCCTTGATCGTCATGATCCATCTCTTTCCACGCTGAGTAATGACAATGCATACCCAGCGTGTCCAACGCGTCGACGACCTGGAAGAGGCGCAGAACCAACAACCGCACATGTGTCACAGGGAGTTGTCATGCCGGTCCCAAGTGCCTCGCGGGGACGGCAGGCGCGGAGGGCGCCGCGAGAGGCGTCGGAGGGTACGCGCCGTCACCGGCCGCCGCCCCTCGCCGGGACGTCGTGCGCCGCGGACGTCAGGGTCGTGCGCCGCGGAGGTCAGGAACGCGTGTCCTCCGCCGCCGCGCCCGCCCTCCGGGCCGTGGCGGCGATGTCCTGGAGGGCCGCGACATGCAGGGCCAGGGCCTGCCGCCCGTCAGGGGTGAGCGACAGCCAGGTGCGGGGCCGCTTGCCGACGTACCCCTTGCGGACGGCGAGGTAGCCGATCCCCTCCAGCGCGGAGGCGATCTTGCTGAGCACCGAGTCGGACACCCGGCACCCGGCGCGCACGGTGGCGAACTCGGCCTCGTCGCACGCCGAGAGGAAGGCGACGACCGTCAACCGGGTGGGGTGGTTGATCGCCGCGTCGATCGCGGGCCCGCCCGGCGCGGGGGCGGCGGTCATCCCGCCACCCGGAGCTTCCGCCGGACCGAGGCGTTCCGCACGACGCACACCGCCCAGACGCCCAGCCCCAGCACCACGAACATCGCGACCTTGGCGGCCGTCCGGCCGGTCCCGGACCAGAGGCACACCCCGTACGTCGCACCGCCCGCGGCGAGGAGGCCCAGGAGCGGGGCCCCGGACCGGCGCAGCCGCGCGGTCCAGGGCAGCGTCACCCGCACCCCCGACGCACGCCGGACGGCGTCGAAGAGCGCCACCAGCACCGCCAGGAACGCGAGCGCGACCAGCAGGGAGAGGAACACCGCCCAGCCGCCCCGCCGCTGGGCCCAGGCGTCGGCGAGGGCGGGGACGATCAGGGCCGAGGCCGCCACCGGGCCGTACCAGCCGGGAACCAGCCGGGCCGTGAGACGGGCCCGCTCCCGGGAGGCGTCGACGCCCCGCAGGGCCTCGGCCGCGAAGGCGGCGGACACGGCCGCGCCTCCCGCGCGGGCGGGGGTGTTCTCCTGCTGCGCCATCACATCTCTCCCGGACCCTGGACCCTGCTCGTCACCGTCCGAACGAGCCGACCCTCATCCTGACATCTACTTTCCAGGAAGGAAAGTACTTTCCTTCTGCCGTGGAACCGGAGGCTCCAACTACCGCATCCGGCACCGGGTTTGGCGCACACCGGGAGAACGGCGGCAAGAAGGGCGGGAATCGCTCGATTGAGTGAGGGTTTCAGGCCATACACGCGGTTTGGGTGAGGAAAGGCTCCTTCGAACGCCATCATTCGGCGGTGATCTCAACATTTCGGACGGCACGCCGTCCCAAGTCGCTGCGCACGGCCGGGTTCGGCGCACTCGCCGTGCTCACTCTGCTCCCGGCGATCCCGGCCGCCGCCGCCCCGGCGAGCGGACCGGCGCCCCGGCCCGCCGCCCACGCGCTGCCCCGGCCCGTCACCCCCGCCGAGGCCAGGACCTCCGCGCGCCTCGCCTCGTTGCAGGGCAGGCCGGCCCGACTGAAGGCGTTCTTCAAGGCGCTGCCCAAGGGCGGCGACCTCCACAACCACCTCTCGGGTGCCGTCACCACCGAGTACCTGATCAAGCTCGCGGCCGACGACGGGCTGTGCATCGACGCCACGACGACGGCCGTGGCGCCGCCGTGCGGGCCGGGCACCCGGCCCGCGGCCGACGCCGCGCACGACGCCGCGTTCCGCCAACGGATCGTCCGGGCCTGGTCGATGCAGGACTTCCCGGCCGGGCAGTCCGGGCACGACCACTTCTTCGACACCTTCGGCAAGTTCAGCATGGCCACCTGGTACACCCGGGGCAAGATGCTCGCCAATGTGGCCAACACCGTGGCCGAACAGAACCAGTTCTACCTGGAGACCCTGGTCACCCCCGCCTCGGACAGCAGCAAGGCGCTCGCCGACAAGGTCGGTTACGACGCCGACCTCGCCGCCCTCCACCGCAAGCTCGTCGCGGGCGGCGGGCTCGACCGGGTGGTGGACGAGGCGGTCAAGGAGGCCGACGACACCGACGTGCAGTTCCGGGCCGCCGCGCACTGCGACACGGCCCGCCCCGACCCGGGGTGCGGGCTCCCCGTCCGGTGGATCTCCCAGGTCTCCCGGGGCAGTTCCCCGGTGCGGGTGTTCACGCAGATGGCCGTCGGGATGCGGCTGGCCGAGCGCGACCCGAGGTTCGTCGCGACCAACCTCGTCCAGCCCGAGGACGGCGCGACCGCGCTGGCCGACTACAGCCTCCAGATGCGGATGCTGAAGTACCTGCGCGGCCAGTACCCGGGCGCCCACCTCACGCTGCACGCCGGTGAACTGGCCCCCGGCCTGGTCAAGCCCGAGGACCTGACCTTCCACATCCGCGAGGCGGTGCTCGTCGCCGGGGCCGAGCGCATCGGCCACGGCGTGGACCTGGTCCACGAGAACGACTGGCGGCAGCTGGCGCGGACGATGGCCCGGCGCAACGTGGCCGTCGAGGTGCCGTTCTCCAGCAACAAGCAGATCCTCGGCATCGCGGGCGCCGACCACCCGTTCAACGCCTACCGCCACTACGGCGTCCCGATCGTCCTGGCCACCGACGACCCGGGCGTCTCGCGCATCGACATCAGCCACGAGTACCAGTACGCGGCGAAGACGTACGACCTCGGTTACGTCGAGCTGAAGGACCTGGCCCGCGCCTCGCTGGAGTACGCCTTCCGGAACGGCCGCAGCCTGTGGGACACCGGCTCCGCCCCGTCCCGCTACCGTCCGGTGGCCGCCTGCCGGGGCGACCGTCCCGGCGCCGAGCGGCCCAGCGCGCGCTGCGCCCGCTTCCTCGCCGCCAACCCGAAGGCGGCGACCGAGTGGCGCCAGGAGACGGCCTTCGCCGCCTTCGAGCACGCCAACCGCTGACCCACCGCAGACCAGGACCCTCCGGGGCCCTGCGCCGGGCCCGGGGCACACGTCCCGGGCCCGGCCGCGTCCCCCGGGCCCCGGCGCGCCCCTGCTACGCCTCGTCGTCGCCCGGTTCCGCCGCCCACAGATGGCTGAGCGTGCCGAGGACCAGACGGCAGACGTCGTCCGGCTCGGCACCGGCCAGCGGCTCCCGCGCGACGACCGTCCGCATCAGACCGATCCCCAGCAGCCAGGCCATGGCGAGATCCGCCCGCAGCACCGCGTCCGGGGCACCGGAGAGCCCGGCCAACGCGCTCTGGTACTCCTCCCCCAGCTCCCGCAGCGTTCCGGCCGCCTCGTCGCCCCGCCCGACCGAGCGCAGATAGACCTCCAGGGACCGGTCCTCCGTCTTCTCCGCGCTCCGGGTCAGCATCGACCGCAGGGCGGTCTCGAAGAGCTCCTCCGGCGGCGTCGCCCGCAGCTGCTCCAGCCCGCCCAGCGCGACGACTTCCGTCAGCAAACCCCGTTTCGAGCCGAAATAGCGGAACAGCAGGGCCTGGTTGACCCCGGCCCGCGCCGCGATGGCCCGGACCGTCGTGCCCTCGTAGCCCCGCTCCGCGAACAGGTCACGGGCCGCCTCCAACAGGCGGCGACGGGTCGCCGAGGCGTCCCTGCGGCGCTCCTCGGGCGGCGGGACGGAACGGGGTTCCATGGCGGAATTCCTCTCGGACGGCCCGTCAGGATAACGGCCGTAAAGCGTCGTTGACCGCCCGCGCAGGGCGCTCCTACCGTTGTAAGCAGCTGCTTACATCCGGGAGGCCGCAGTGACGACCGCAGATATCGCACCCCTTGCCTACCCCTTCAACACCCCCGACGGACTCCAGCTCTCCGATGCCTACGAACGGGTCCGCGGCCAATCGGGCCTCCTGAAGGTCCAGTTGCCGTACGGGGAGCCGGCCTGGCTGGTCACCCGTTACGCCGATGCCCGGCTGGTCCTCGGTGACCAGCGCTTCAGCCGCGCGGCGGCCGCCTCGCACGACGAACCCCGCCAGTCCGAGGGGCAGCGCGACGGCGGGATCCTCGGCATGGACCCGCCGGACCACACCCGGCTGCGCTCCCTGGTCGCCAAGGCGTTCACCGTCCGCCAGGTCGAGAAGCTGCGCCCCCAGGTCCGGGAGCTGACCGCCGCCCTGCTCGACGAGCTGGAGACCGCCGGACCGCCCGCCGACCTGGTCGACCTGTTCGCGCTGCCGCTGCCGGTCGCCGTGATCTGCCGGATGCTGGGCGTGCCCACCGAGGACCGGCCGCGGTTCCGCGTGTGGAGCGACGACGCGCTGTCGACCAGCTCGCTCACCGCCGAGGAGTTCGACGCGAGCCGCGCCGAACTCCGCGCCTACATGGCCGGGTTGATCGACCAGCACCGCCGGGCACCGCAGGACGACCTGATGACGGCGCTCATCGAGGCCCGCGATGACGGCGACCGGCTCTCGGAACTCGAACTCATCGACCTCTGCGTGGGCATCCTGGTCGCGGGACACGAGACCACCGCGTCCCAGATCCCCAACTTCGTCCTCACCCTCCTCGACCACCCGGACCAGCTGGCCAGGCTCAGGGCCGAGCCGGAGCTCGTGCCGAACGCCGTGGAGGAGCTGCTCCGCTTCGTCCCCCTGGGCAGCGGGGCCGGTCAGCCCCGGTACGCCACCGAGGACATCGAGGTCGGCGGAACGCTCGTCCGCGCGGGCAGCCCCGTCCTGGTCGCCGTGGGCGCCGCCAACCGCGACGCGCTCCGGTTCACCGCCCCGGGCGTGCTCGACATCGCCCGCGAGGGCAACCAGCACCTCGGATTCGGCCACGGCGTCCACCACTGCCTGGGCGCCCCGCTGGCCCGGCTGGAACTCCAGGAGGCGCTGTCCGCCCTCATCACCCGCTTCCCCGGGCTGCGCCTGGCGGGCGACGTGACCTGGAAGTCCGAGATGCTGGTGCGCGGTCCGCGCGTCATGCCGGTGGAGTGGTGAGCGCCGTGACCTGGAACGTACGCGTCGACGCCCAGCTCTGCCAGGGTTCGGGGATGTGCGCCGGAACGGTCCCGGAGGTGTTCGCCCTGGACGGCGAGCGCGCCCGCGCGCGGACCGAGGGGATCGAGCCGGACGAACGGGTCCTGGACGCGGCCGACATCTGCCCGGCCCTGGCGATCACCGTGCACGAAGGAGCCTCGGTCATCGGCCCCCGCCGCGACTGAGCCCCCGCCACCACGCCCGAGCCGCCGCGGCGCCCCCGCCCGGCGGCTCGGGCCCCCGCACGCGGTCGCGCCCCCGCCGCCCCTCTCGCGGGCGGGCCGCCCGGCCGGCCGGGCACGCCGGACCGACGGCCCCCACCGTCGAGATCGCGCCGCCGCGACCGACCCGGCACCGCGCCACGCCCGGTGTCCGAAACCGGCTCCCACCTGGGGGTGGTTTGATCCTCCTTCGCCGCTTGATCGCTACGTTGCGTGGTCCTCTTGGCGCGCATCGTAATCAACCGGCCCAAAGGGGAGCGAACCATGTCCGAACCGTCCCACGAGCAGATCGTCTCCGGGCTCCGCGAGAGGCCCGCCATCGCCCTGGCCCCGGGCCCCCGCCTCGACGCCCAGCGGCCCGCTTCCCTTCCGCTGCCGCCCAGCACCGTATGGGATCTGCCGGGCGGCACCGCCTGGGTCTACTACGGCGAGGGGCACACCGGCCTGATGCGGCCGGTCATCGTCGCCGACGGCTTCGGCACCGGGCCGAGCGAGCTGGAATTCTCCTGGGAAATCATGGAGTTCGGCGACTACGCGCTCATCAGCCAGCTGCGCCGCCGGGGCCACGACGTCATTCTTCTCGGCTTCCACGAACGCAGTGCATCGATTCTGGACAACTCCCGCACCGCACGGGCGGCGATCGCGCGGACCATCGCCGAGCAGCGGGGCGACGCGCCGCTGGCCGTGGGCGGATTCAGCGCGGGCGGGCTCGTCACCCGGCACGCGCTGGCCAGGATGGAGACCGACAGCATCGACCACCGGACGGCGCTGTACTTCTCGTACGACAGCCCGCACCGGGGCGCCTGGATCCCGGTCGCGCTCCAGGCGTTCGCGCACTACATCAAGGACCTCGACAGCCGGTTCTCCGACCAGATCAACAGCCCGGCCGCCCGCCAGCTGCTGTGGCGGCACCTCGCGAAGTGGGACGACACCCCGGACCAGAGCGACGCGCGCGCCGCGTTCCTGGCGGAGATGGCGGCCGTCGGCGAGTGGCCGCGCCGGCCCCGGCTGATCGGCGTCGCCAACGGCACGGACACCGGCATCGGCACCGATGTGCGCGCGGGGGAACTGGCCCTGGAGGGCAAGGGCCTGTCGGTCGTGGGGACCAGGCTCTACACCCAGGCACCCGGCCGCGACGAACTCGTCGCGAAGCTGCGGGTGCTGACCCTGAAGACCAACGAGGGCCGTACGAGCGGGCTTCCGTCGATCGACGGCGCGCCCGGCGGCTCCCTGGAGGGCTTCGGCATCCTCGCCGACGCCTTCAACTCCCTCGACCCGTTCCTCGGCTTCAAGGCCGATGTGCGCATCCGCTCGCACTGCTTCGTCCCGTCCGTCAGTGCGGTCGACGTCGCCGACCTGGACACGGACGACGAGCTGTACACGGACATCTCGCGGCTCCCGCCGGGCGCGAGCGGGCTGGACGAGTTCCGGCTCGCCTCCCGGAACGAGGGGCACACCCTGGTGACGGAGGAGCTCTGCGCCTGGCTCCTCGACCGGCTCCCGTAGGACGGCACTCCTCCGGTACCCGGCCGGGCAGGGCGCGTGTGTACGCGCGGTGAGACACCTCGGCCCCCTGGACCGGCTGGTCCAGGGGGCCGAGACGACAGAGCCGTACAGGAACGACCGATCCGTCAGGATCAGAAGTCCATGTCACCGCCCGGCATGCCGCCCGGGGCGGCCGCGGCGGCCTTCTCCGGCTTGTCGGCGATGACGGCCTCGGTGGTGAGGAACAGCGCGGCGATGGACGCGGCGTTCTGCAGGGCGGAACGCGTGACCTTCGCCGGGTCGAGGATGCCCTCGGCGATCATGTCGACGTACTCGCCGGTCGCGGCGTTCAGACCGTGGCCGACGGCCAGGTTGCGCACCTTCTCGACGACGACGCCGCCCTCAAGACCACCGTTGACGGCGATCTGCTTGAGCGGGGCCTCCAGCGCCAGCTTGACGGCGTTGGCGCCGGTCGCCTCGTCACCCGAGAGCTCCAGCTTCTCGAAGACGGCCGAGGCCTGGAGCAGAGCCACGCCACCACCGGCGACGATGCCCTCCTCGACGGCGGCCTTGGCGTTGCGCACCGCGTCCTCGATGCGGTGCTTGCGCTCCTTGAGCTCGACCTCGGTCGCGGCACCGGCCTTGATGACGGCCACGCCGCCGGCCAGCTTCGCGAGGCGCTCCTGGAGCTTCTCGCGGTCGTAGTCCGAGTCGGAGTTCTCGATCTCGGCACGGATCTGGTTGACGCGGCCCTGGACCTGGTCGCTGTCACCGGCGCCGTCGACGATCGTCGTCTCGTCCTTGGTGATGACGACCTTGCGGGCGCGGCCGAGCAGGTCGAGACCGGCGTTCTCCAGCTTGAGGCCGACCTCCTCGGAGATGACGGTGCCACCGGTGAGGATGGCGATGTCGCCGAGCATGGCCTTGCGGCGGTCACCGAAGCCCGGGGCCTTGACGGCGACGGACTTGAAGGTGCCACGGATCTTGTTGACGACCAGGGTCGACAGGGCCTCGCCCTCGACGTCCTCGGCGATGATCAGCAGCGGCTTGCCGGACTGCATGACCTTCTCCAGCAGCGGAAGGAGGTCCTTCACGTTGCTGACCTTGGAGTTGACGATCAGGATGTACGGGTCGTCGAGGGACGACTCCATGCGCTCCATGTCGGTGGCGAAGTACGCCGAGATGTAGCCCTTGTCGAAGCGCATACCCTCGGTGAGCTCCAGCTCCAGACCGAAGGTCTGGGACTCCTCGACGGTGATGACGCCTTCCTTGCCGACCTTGTCCATGGCCTCGGCGATGAGCTCGCCGATCTGGGTGTCGGCGGCGGAGATGGAGGCGGTCGAAGCGATCTGCTCCTTGGTCTCCACGTCCTTGGCCTGCTCCAGGAGGGCGGCGGAGACGGCCTCGACGGCCTTCTCGATGCCCCGCTTGAGCGCCATCGGGTTGGCACCCGCGGCGACGTTGCGCAGACCCTCGCGGACGAGAGCCTGGGCGAGAACGGTGGCGGTGGTCGTACCGTCGCCGGCGACGTCGTCCGTCTTCTTGGCGACCTCCTTGACCAGCTCCGCACCGATCTTCTCGTACGGGTCCTCCAGCTCGATCTCCTTGGCGATGGAAACACCATCGTTGGTGATCGTGGGGGCGCCCCACTTCTTCTCAAGGACGACGTTGCGACCCTTGGGGCCAAGGGTGACCTTGACGGCGTCGGCGAGCTGGTTCATGCCGCGCTCGAGACCGCGCCGGGCCTCCTCGTCGAACGCGATGATCTTGGCCATGTGAAGTGGTCCTCCCGGACAGGGGTGGATTTCTCCGGACCGAGTGGCGCCCGCGACGGACGGCCTGCGTGACCGGTGGTTCCTTGCCCCACCGACCTGCGGGCCTCACCGGCCCGGTCCAAGTTCTGTCACTCTCACCTGGAGAGTGCTAACGCCAATGATTAGCACTCGACCCCCGAGAGTGCAAGCGTCCCCCTCGGGATGTGGACACCGCGCCGGGGCTCCCGGGGCGGCGGCGCGGAGCGCGCCGGGGGCTCACGCATGGGACGCACGGGACGCACTGAGACGCACGCAGACGCACGGAGGGCCCGTACCCCCGGGGTACGGGCCCTCCGTGCGTGAGTGGTGTCGTTGGCCGACCGCTCGAACTCAGCCGACGGCGAGCTTGACCATGTCTGCCTGCGGCCCCTTCTGGCCCTGCGAGATCTCGAATTCAACTCGCTGACCCTCTTCGAGGGTGCGGTATCCGTCCATCTGGATCGCGCTGTAGTGGACGAAAACATCCGCACCACCGTCGACCGCGATGAAGCCGTACCCCTTCTCCGCGTTGAACCACTTGACGGTGCCCTGAGCCATGCCTAACTCCCCTATTACTGGCCCTTGCGCAGGACCGCACTTCGCGGACCCGGGTCAGAACTCACCCTCCGACAGGAGAGGGTGTGTGCGCCGGAACGCGTCGACCGCGGCTGAATGTATCTGCCCAACTGCCCTCTGCAACAGGTCAATCGGACGAGAATTCTCGGCAGAACCGAACGCCCGGATATGCGGAATTCATATGAATCCTGGGCAAGTCGGGCCGGGCAAAGGCGACTTATGCCTCAAGCGGATCGCGCACTTTGGCTGCATCTTGTCGTGGCCGGGCGCATTCTCGTATGCGGGCGGCACGGGCAGCTGGGGGGACTTCCCACACTCTACCGCGCTCAACCATGCAGAATTGCCCCCTCCGTTTCAAACACGGAGGGGGCAATTCGATAACGCGGGGTGGCCGGACAGGACGTCAGCAGCCGCCGGCCACGGCCGGGATGATCGAGATCCCGGCGCCGTCCGGCGTCGCCGTCTCCAGGCCGCCCTCGAAGCGCACGTCGTCGTCGTTGACGTACACGTTCACGAAGCGGCGCAGCTTGCCCTGGTCGTCCAGGACGCGGGCGGCGATGCCCGGGTGGTTCCGCTCCAGGGACTCGATGACCTGGGAGAGGGTCGAGCCCTCGGCCGGGACCTCGGCCTGGCCGCCCGTGTAGGTGCGGAGGATGGTGGGGATGCGGACCTTGACGCTCATGGTGGGTGCCCTTCCTGGAGTCTCGGGTGGTCAGCTGGTGGCGAGGCCGGCGGCGCGGAACGCGTCCAGGCTGGGCCGGATCGTCGCGGTCGCCTGCGAGGTCTCGGCCACCGCGTCGAGGGTCTTGAGCCCGTCACCCGTGTTGAGTACGACGGTGGTCAGCGACGGGTCGATCAGACCGGCCTCGATGAGCTTCTTCGTCACACCGACCGTCACCCCGCCCGCCGTCTCGGCGAAGATGCCCTCGGTGCGCGCCAGCAGCTTGATCGCGTCGACGACCTGCTCGTCGTCCACGTCCTCCACCGCGCCGCCGGTGCGGCGGGCGATGTCCAGGACGTACGGGCCGTCCGCCGGGTTGCCGATGGCCAGGGACTTGGCGATCGTGTCCGGCTTCTGCGGCCGGACGACGTCGTGGCCGCCCTTGTACGCGACCGAGACCGGCGAGCAGCCCTCGGCCTGGGCGCCGAAGAGCTTGTACGGCTTGTCCTCGACGAGCCCCAGCTTGATCAGCTCCTGGAGGCCCTTGTCGATCTTGGTGAACTGCGAGCCGGACGCGATCGGGATGACCAGCTGGTCCGGGAGCCGCCAGCCGAGCTGCTCGCAGATCTCGTACGCCAGGGTCTTGGAGCCCTCGCCGTAGTACGGCCGCAGGTTGACGTTGACGAAGCCCCAGCCCTCGCCGAGCGGGTCGCCGATGAGCTCGGAGCAGAAGCGGTTGACGTCGTCGTAGTTGCCCTCGATGCCGACCAGCTCACCGCCGTACACCGCGGCCATGACGACCTTGCCCTGCTCCAGGTCGTGCGGGATGAAGACGCAGGAGCGGAAACCGGCGCGGGCCGCGGCGGCGCCGACGGCACCGGCGAGGTTGCCGGTGGAGGAGCAGGACAGGGTGGTGAAGCCGAAGGCGCGGGCCGCCTCGATGGCCTGGGCGACGACGCGGTCCTTGAAGGAGTGCGTGGGGTTGCCGGAGTCGTCCTTGACGAACAGCTTGCCCGGGTCGACACCGAGTTCACGGGCGAGGTTGTCGGCCTGGACGAGCTTGGTCCAGCCGGGGTTGAGATTGGGCTTCTCGGCGACGTCGGCGGGGACCGGCAGCAGCGGCGCGTAGCGCCAGATGTTGGCCGGACCCGCCTCGATGCGCTTCCTCAGCTCTTCGGGGGAGCCGCTCGGCAGGTCGTACGCCACTTCGAGCGGCCCGAAACAGGACGCGCAGGCGAAAATGGGTCCGAGCTCGAAACGCTCGCCGCACTCGCGGCAGGAAAGGCCCGAAGCGGGACCGAGGTCGACGGCTTCGGCGTCGACGGAAGAACTGGTGCTTACTGCAACGGTCTGCGCAGCCATGATGGCGAGGCCCTTTCTCCTCATCTTCCTCGTGGCGCGTTTCGCCACGAGACGGAATTGGCACCTTCCTCACCGGACCTGTCGGTCGGTGGGGGGGTTGCCGGGACTTCAACGGGCCGTTCCCTCAGTCCCTCTGGATGAGCGCTGTGGCACCGGATCTTGGATCCGGGCATTTGTCGGCGGACGGACCCCGGCATGCGATGGTCGTCCGCGTTGTTCAAGACTGTAACCGAAGCACCGGACCGTCGAGACAGCCGTCCGAACCGCGAGATGGATCACATACAGGGAGTATCGACCGTGCTGGAAGAGGTCGAATGCTGGTTGACCAGGCGTTCCTGGTCGGCCGCCGACCGCCCGCTGGACCGCCTCCTGGCCGCCAGGGCCGCGGCAGGGGAAGCGGGTCGCGCAAGCGTCAGTGTCGTACTGCCCGCGCTGAACGAGGAGGCGACGGTCGGCGAGATCGTCGCGACGATCCGGCGCGAGCTGATGGAGAAGGTCCGGCTGGTCGACGAGCTCGTGGTGATCGATTCCGGGTCCACCGACGCCACCGCGCGGGTGGCCCGGGAGGCCGGCGCCCGGGTCGTGCACCGGGACGCGATACTCCCCCGGCTCCCGGCCGTGCCCGGCAAGGGCGAGGTGCTGTGGCGCTCGCTCCTGGTGACCGGCGGCGACATCGTGTGCTTCGTCGACGCCGACCTGAAGGACTTCTCGGCGGAATTCGTCTCCGGCATCGTGGGCCCGCTGCTGACCGACCCGGACGTGCAGTTCGTGAAGGCGATGTACGACCGCCCGTTCGGCGACACCGCGGGCCAGGGCGGCCGGGTGACCGAGCTGGTGGCCCGCCCGCTGCTCAATCTGCACTGGCCGCGGCTGGCCGGCTTCGTCCAGCCGCTGGGAGGCGAGTACGCCGTACGCCGTTCGCTGCTCGAACGGCTGCCCTTCCCCGTCGGCTACGGAGTGGAGCTGGGCCTCCTGGTCGACGCGCTGCACACCGTGGGCCTCGACGCGCTGGCCCAGGTCGACGTCGGGGTGCGCAAGCACCGGCACCAGGACGGCCAGGCGCTCGGCCGGATGGCGGCCGCGATCTACCGGACCGCGCAACTGCGGCTGTCCCGGGGCCACCTGGTGCGCCCGGCGCTCACCCAGTTCGAGCGCGGCGCGAACGGCTTCGTCCCGCGCACCCATGCCGTGGACACCGAGGAGCGCCCCCCGATGTGCGAGGTCGAGGAGTACGTTTCACGCCGGGCGGCCTGACTTCGCACGTTTGGGCGGTTCGTGATCGGGCTAGATTCCGCAACATGGTCTCCGCGCACGAAGCCCAGCCCACTGCCCGGCCCCCCGTCCGGCCGTCCTCCCAGGTCCTCGTCGCCTCCAACCGCGGCCCGGTGTCGTACACCCTGGGCGCGGACGGATCGCTCGACGCGAAGCGGGGCGGCGGCGGTCTCGTCTCCGGCCTGAGCGCCGTCGACGACAAGCTCTGGGTGTGCGCCGCGCTCGGCGAGGGGGACCGGGAGGCGGTCCGGCGCGGGGTCGGCGAGCCGGGCGTACGGATGCTCGACATCGACGCGGACGTGCACGCCGACGCGTACAACGGCATCGCGAACTCGGTGCTCTGGTTCGTCCACCACATGCTCTACCAGACACCGCTGGAGCCGGTCTTCGACGCGGAGTTCCGGCGGCGGTGGGCCTCCTTCGAGACGTACAACCGGGCCTTCGCGGAGGCGCTCGCCGAGGAGGCGGAGCCGGGCGCGGCGGTGCTGGTGCAGGACTACCACCTGTCGCTGGTGCCGGGCATGCTCCGCGAGCTCCGCCCCGATCTGCGCATCGGCCACTTCTCGCACACCCCGTGGGCACCCGTCGACTACTTCCGGCTGCTCCCCGACGACATCGCCGAACAGCTGCTGCACGGCATCCTGGGCTCGGACCGGGCGGCGTTCCTGACCCGGCGGTGGGCGGACGCGTTCATCGGCTGCTGCACCCAGATCCTGGGCGGCACCGGGCGCACCCGGGTCGGGGTGCACGGGCTCGGCGCGGACGGCGGGTTCCTGCGCCGCCGGGCGCACGAGGCGGACGTGGACGAGCGGATGGCGGCGCTGCGCGCGCAGACCGGCCCCGGCCGGCGGACGATCGTACGGGTGGACCGGACGGAGCTGTCCAAGAACATCGTGCGCGGGCTGCTCGCCTACCGCGCGTTCCTGGACGAGCGCCCCGAATGGCGCGAGCGGGTCGTCCACGTCGCCTTCGCGTACCCCTCCCGGCAGGATCTCGCGGTGTACCGCGACTACACGGCCGAGGTCCGGCGGGTCGCCGACGAGATCAACGCCGTGTACGGCACGGCGGGCTGGACGCCGGTCGTGCTGCACGTCGAGGACGACTTCGCCCGCTCGCTCGCCGCGTACCGGCTGGCCGACGTGGCGCTCGTCAACCCGATCCGCGACGGGATGAACCTGGTCGCCAAGGAGATCCCGGTCGTCTCCGACCACGGCTGCGCGCTGGTGCTGTCGCGGGAGGCGGGGGCCTACGAGGAGCTGGGCAGCGACGCGGTCGTGGTGAATCCGTACGACGTCTCCGCGACGGCGGCGGCACTGCACGAGGCGCTGACGATGGCGGACGACGAACGGGCCGCGCGCACCGAGCGCCTGGCCGCCGCGGCGGTCGCGCTGCCGCCGCAGCAGTGGTTCCTGGACCAGCTGGACGCGCTGCGGCGGGACTGAGCCCCGGGGCCTTCCGTCCGGATCGGGCGGGCCCGGCATGGTCCGGACGGAAGAGGCCGGGGCCTGTCGTCGAAGTGCCGCGGTCGGGCCGGAGGCCGGTGCGTGCGGCGTCCGGTTGCGGGCCGGTCGCAGGGCGCAGGTGCGTCCCCGTACCGGGCGTACGGGGACGGCACCGACCACGCGGCGAGCGAGCGTGCGTGCGGCGTCCGGGCCGTGCGGCGTCCGGTTGCGGGCCGGTCGCAAGGCGCAGGTGCGTCCCCGTACCGGACGTACGGGGACGGCACCGACCACGCGGCGAGCGAGCGTGCGTACGG
>NZ_JBHVJA010000010.1:171705-342815 GCF_042799335.1 Streptomyces sp. NPDC057697
GTACGGCGTCCGGGCCGTGCGGCGTCCGGTTGCGGGCCGGTCGCAAGGCGCAGGTGCGTCCCCGTACCGGACGTACGGGGACGGCACCGACCACGGGCTCCGACCACGCGGCGAGCGAGCGTGCGTGCCGGGCATCGCGCGGCGGGTGGCAGCGCGAGGACAGCCCTCAGGCCCGCCGGGCCAGCTCCGCCAGGAAGGCGACGACCTCGCCCGGTCCGGCCAGCAGCAGATCCGCCCGTTCGGCCAGCTCGGGCACCTCCGCGCTGCCGCTGCACACCAGCAGTCCGGGGATGCCGTCGGCGCCCGTGGAGCGGAGCTTCTCCACCGCGGCGTACGCGGCGAGGTCCCCGAGGTCGTCGCCCGCGTAGAGCACGGACTCGGCGTCCGTCTCGCGCAGGTACCGGGCGAGCGCCACGCCCTTGTCCATGCCCGGCGGGCGCAGCTCCAGGACCAGTCGGCCCGGTTCGACGATCAGTCCGTGCCGGGCGGCGAGCTCGCCGAGGGGGGCGCTCAGCGCCTCGAACGCGGCCTGGGGGTCGGCGGCCCGGCGGGTGTGGACGGCGATCGCCCGGCCCTTCTCCTCGACCCAGGTGCCGTGCCAGGAGCCGGAGCGGTCCAGTACGCCCGGGAGCTCGGCGCGGACCGCGGCGATGCCGGGGTGCGGGGCGGGGGCGTGGACGGTGCCGGACACGGCGTCCCAGCGCTCGGCGCCGTAGTGGCCGAGGACGACGAGGTGGTCGAGGCCCGGCACTCCCGCGAAGCCGCCGTGCCGCACCGCGACACCGGCCGGGCGGCCGGTGATCACGGCGACGGAGGCCACCTTCGGGGCGAGCGCGACCAGGGCCGCCACGGCGCCGGGGTGGGCACGGGCCTGTTCCGGGTCCGGGACGATGTCGGCGAGGGTGCCGTCGAAGTCGAGTGCGATCACGGCACGGTCGGGGCGCGCGAGGATCGCGTCGAGGGCCTCTCGGCCGGCCGGGGTGGTGGGAGTCGGGAGCTCGGACGGGGTTCCGCTCGGTGTGGGTGCTTCGGGGTTGCTGCCCATGGGGGGAGCCTATAGCCGGGACACGGGGTCGGGGCAGGTGTGCGCGGCCCCCGGACCGCCCCGTACGGGCCTGCGCTCCCCGGTTTCGCCGGGGGCTGGTTCTCCCGGGCGGGCCGGGTCCCGCGGAGGGAGCCGGTCCCGTTCCGCCGGTGGGGTGCGGCCCCGTCGGCCCGTCCTCAGCGGCGTTCGCGTCTGGCGTCCCGCACCCGGCGCAGGCGGTTCACCGTCACCGGGTCCTCCTCCAGCGCGCGGCGGTCGTCCAGGAGCGCGTTGAGGAGCTGGTAGTAGCGCGTGGGCGAGATGCCCAGCCGTTCGCGGATCGCCCGTTCCTTCGCCCCGGGGCCGGACCACGACTGGCGTTCGACGGCGAGCACGGCGCGGTCCCTGTCGGAGAGGCCGTCCGGGTCGTCGGGGCCGTGGGTGGGGGCGGTCATATCAGCCAACCTATCGCCCGCCCGGACGACCGCCACCTGCCGGACGGACCGCCGGCGCCGGGGGCAGGCGAGCCCGGCGTGGTCCGGCCGACGGGCCCCGGGGCCTGTCGTCGGAGTGCCGCCTGCCGTGCGGTGCCCGGCAGGCACGCCCGCCGCGTTGTCGGCGCAGTCGTCCCCGTGCACCCGGTACGGGGACGGTCCCGCGCCCCGCGCCCGCACGCACCGGACACCGCACGGCCCGGCCGCCGACCGGACGACGGCACTGCGACGACCGGCCCTAGTCCTCTCTCGCCGCCGCGGCCGCGTCGCGGGCGATCCGCCCCAGCACGCTCGCGGGGCTGCCGCCCGGTTCGACCGCCTTGCCGATGTTCTCCTTGATCGACTCGCTGGACCGGGCCCAGGACGTCTTGTTGTACGGGTAGAACTGCGAGTCCGGCAGCGCGTCCAGGAACTTCCACAGCTGCTTGTACCTGGTGTCGGACTCCATGGCCGCGGAGGCGCTGTCGGTCACCGGGAGCAGGTCGTACTCGTCGGCGAAGTCGATGACGTTCTTGTCGGTGAACAGATAGTCGAAGAACTTGCCCAGCTGTACGCGGTGGCCGTTCTGCTTGAAGCCCATGATCCAGTCGGCCACGCCGAGCGAGCTCTTGCCGGGGCCCTTGACGCCGGGCATCGGCACCATGCCCACGGAGACGCCCTTGCGCTCGGCCTCCTGCATCAGCGTCGGGTGGCCGTTCAGCATGCCGACCCGGCCGTCGGTGAACGCGTCGAACGCCTTCTGGCGGTCGAGCTTCCCGGGGGCGGTGGGGCCGACGAGGCCCTTGTCGACCAGGTTGGTCTTCAGCCAGTCGAAGGTCCGGACGTTCTCGGCCGAGTCGATCTCGTACGAGCCGCTGTCGTCGATGTAGCCGCCGCCCCCGCCGAGCAGCCACATCACGGCCTCGGCCTGGGCCTCCTCCGGGCCGAGCGGCAGCGCGAACGGATAGGTGACACCGCGCTGCGCGAGCACCGCCGCGTCGTTCCGGATGTCGTCCCAGGTCCGCGGGGCGTCGAGGCCCGCCTGCGCGAAGAACTTCTTGTTGTAGAAGAGCAGCCGGGTGCTGGCGACGAACGGCAGTCCGTACTGGGTGCGGTCCACGCTGCCCGCCTCGGCGAGGGAGGGCAGGAAGTTGGCCTGGCTGCGGATGGAGAGCATCTCGTCGGCCCGGTAGAGCTTGCCGGCCTTGGCGTAGTCGGCGTAGGAACCGATCTGGGCGATGTCGGGGGCCTGCCCCTTCTTCACCATCGCGGCGACCTCGCGGTCGATGTCCTTCCACGAATGGATCGTGATGTCGACCTTGATGCCGGGGTGGCTCGACTCGAATCCCTTGACGAGCCCTTCCCAGTACTTGCGGGAGCTGTTGGCCGGGCCGGTGCCGTAGTCGGCGGCGACGAGCTTGAGGGTGACCTCCCCCGAACCGCCGTCGGCGCCACCGCCGCAGCCCGCCAGTGTCGCGGTCATGCCCAGCGCGGTCACGACCGCGGTCAGTACCCGGTGGCGCAGATGCACAGCCCAGACCGTCCTCATCCATCGCGTCGTCCGAGCCGGCCACGCCGTCGTGGGCTCCGAACGGGCTGTGATCCTCTCCCAGGCCATTGCCGATGGTCTACACCAGAACGGGTCTCGCTTTCGCAACGTAACCGGGCCCGTACCCGGCGAAGGCGTACCGGCGCGACCCGGGTCCGGGGCCCGTGACCGGGCCGCGGATTCATGACCGGGATTTTGTATGGATCCGCAACAAAATAGGGTAGTGGACTAGACCTTTTTGCCTCCTCGGGCGAAACTGTTCCCCGTGAAACACGTCATCGCCCTCGATGTGGGCGGCACCGGAATGAAGGCCGCACTGGTCGGGGCCGACGGCACCCTGCTGTACGAGGCGCGGCGGGCCACCGGCAGGGAACGCGGCGCCGAAGCGGTCGTGGAGTCGATCCTCGCCTTCGCCGCCGATCTGCGGGCGTACGGCGAGGAGCACTTCGGCGAGAGCGCGGTCGCGGCCGGCGTCGCCGTGCCCGGCATCGTCGACGCCGAGAACGGGATCGCGGTCTACGCGGCGAACCTCGGCTGGCGCGACGTACCCATGCGGCGACTGCTCGGCGAACGGCTCGGCGGCGTCCCCGTCGCGCTCGGCCACGACGTACGCACCGGCGGGCTGGCCGAGGGCCGGATCGGCGCGGGCAAGGGCGCCGACCGCTTCCTCTTCGTACCGCTGGGCACCGGCATCGCCGGGGCCATCGGCATCGCGGGCGCGATCGAGGCGGGCGCGCACGGGTACGCGGGCGAGATCGGGCACATCGTGGTCCGGCCGGACGGCCCCGACTGCGGCTGCGGCCAGCGCGGCTGCCTGGAGACCCTGGCGTCCGCGTCCGCGGTGACCCGGGCCTGGGCCGCCGCTTCCGGCGACCCGGAGGCGGACGCGGCGGACTGCGCGAAGGCCGTCGAGTCGGGCGACCCGGCAGCCGTGGAGGTCTGGCGGGACGCGGTGGACGCGCTCGCCGCCGGGCTGGTCACCGCCCTGACCCTGCTCGACCCGCGCACGCTGATCATCGGTGGCGGTCTCGCCGAGGCCGGGGAAACCTTGTTCACACCACTCCGTGCGGCCGTCGAGGAACGCGTCACGTTCCAGAAGCTGCCCCACATCGTCCCGGCGGCCCTCGGGGACACCGCCGGATGCCTGGGCGCAGGGCTGCTCGCCTGGGATCTTCTCTCCACGGAGGTATCCGCCTGATGGCCGGACGCGCAGACAGCACAGTTCTCGCAGGTGCCCGGGTGGTCCTTCCCACCGGAACCGTCGAGAACGGCCGGGTGATCGTCGAGGGCACCAGGATCGCCGGTGCCGCGGCGGAGGGCGCCCCGACCGTCGACCTGAGCGGCCACTGGGTGGTCCCCGGATTCGTCGACATGCACAACCACGGCGGCGGCGGCGCCTCCTTCACCTCCGGCACCGTGGACGAGGTCCTCACCGGCATCCGGACCCACCGCGAGCACGGCACGACCACACTCGTCGCCTCCACGGTCACCGGCGAGATGGACTTCCTCGCCCACCGGGCCGGGGTCCTGTCCGAGCTGGTGGAACAGGGCGATCTGGCCGGCATCCACTTCGAGGGACCGTTCATCTCGCCGTGCCGCAAGGGCGCGCACAGCGAGGAACTGCTGCGCCACCCGGACCCTGCCGAGGTCCGCAAGCTGATGGACGCGGCGCGCGGCACCGCGAAGATGTTCACGCTCGCCACCGAACTGCCCGGCGGCATCGACTCCGTACGGCTGCTCGCCGAGCACGGCGTCATCGCCGCGATCGGCCACACCGACGCCACGTACGAACAGACCGTCGAGGCGATCGACGCGGGCGCCACCGTCGCCACCCACCTCTTCAACGCGATGCCGCCGCTCGCCCACCGCGAGCCCGGACCGATCGCGGCGCTGCTGGAGGACGAGCGGATCACCGTCGAGCTGATCAACGACGGCACGCATCTGCACCCCGCGGCGCTGGAGCTGGCCTACCACCACGCGGGCGCCCACCGCGTCGCGCTGATCACCGACGCCATGGACGCGGCGGGCTTCGGCGACGGGCTGTACCAGCTCGGCCCGCTCGCGGTCGAGGTCAAGGACGGCGTCGCGCGGCTGGTCGAGGGCAACTCGATCGCGGGCTCCACGCTCACCCTGGACACCGCGTTCCACCGGGCCGTGACCATCGACCGCATCCCGGTCGGCGACGTCGTGCAGTCCATCTCCGCCAACCCGGCCCGGCTGCTCGGCGTCTACGACCGGGTCGGCTCGCTGGAGCCGGGCAAGGACGCGGACCTGGTGGTCCTGGACGAGGACTTCGCGGTCAAGGGCGTCATGCGCCGGGGCGCATGGATCAAAGAGCCCCTGATCGGCTGATCCGTCCGATTGTTGACATCGAGTCGAATACGTAACGAAGAGACGGCGGTTGGTCCCGGGGTCTGGGCCGACCGCCACCTCTTTGGCATGATCGCCTGGAAAACAGCAGGAGAAAGCGCATTCCCCCCTGGGCTTCGCGCTTCCGAGCAGGGATCGAGGGAGCGGCCGCGGTGATCCTCACGGTCACACTGAATACGGCACTCGACCTGACGTACGGCGTCCCGGAACTCGTCCCGCACGCCAGCCACCGCGTCAGCGACATGTCCGAGCGCCCCGGTGGCAAGGGACTCAACGTGGCCCGGGTGCTCTCCGCGCTCGGCCACGAGACGGTGGTCACCGGATTCGCCGGGGGCTCCACCGGAGCAGTGCTCCGCGAGCTGCTGGCCGGTCCGCCCGCGGACGTCCGCGCGCCCGGGACGGCCCCCGCGCCGCTCACCGACGCGCTCGTCACGGTCGCCGGGAACACCCGCCGCACCATCGCCGTCGTCGACCGGGCCACCGGCGACACCACCCAGCTCAACGAGCCCGGCCCGCTCGTCACCGCCGACGAGTGGACCGCCCTCCTCGGCCAGTGCGAGGAGCTCCTCGCCGGGGCCGACGCCGTCGCGCTCTGCGGCAGCCTGCCGCCCGGCATCCACGTCGGCGCCTACGCCGAACTGGTCCGCGCGGCCCGCGCCGCCGGGGTCCCGGTACTCCTGGACACCAGCGGTGAACCGCTCCGCCGCGGCATCGCCGCCCGCCCGGACCTGATCAAGCCGAACGCCGACGAGCTGGCCCAGCTCACCGGCTCCCGCGAGCCGGTGCGCGCCACCCGCGACGCCCGTCGGCGCGGCGCGCACGGCGTCATCGCCTCGCTGGGACCGGACGGCGTGCTGGCGGTCACCCCCGACGGAATCTGGCAGGCAGCGCCGCCCGCCAAGGTCCTGGGCAATCCGACCGGCGCGGGCGACTCCGCGGTGGCCGGGCTGCTGTCCGGCCTCGTCGAGGGGCTGAGCTGGCCGGACCGGCTGCGGCGGGCGGTGGCACTGTCGACGGCGACCGTGCTCTCCCCGACGGCCGGCGACTTCGACCGCGCGGCGTACGAGGAGCTGCTGCCGCGCATCGGCATCGAGGAACACGCACCGGCGGCCTGAGAGGCCGCGCCCGTACCGGACCCGCCCGATCGCGCGGGTCCGAAAGAAGTAGCAAGAGGTCAGCATGCCGCTCGTCAGCACCGGTGAACTCGTCTCCGCCGCCCAGGCCGGGGGACGCGGGATCGCCGCCTTCAACGTCATCACGCTGGAGCACGCGGAGGCCATCGCGTCCGGCGCGGAGCGCGCCGGAGCGCCCGCCATCCTCCAGATCTCCGAGAACGCCGTGAAGTTCCACGGCGGACGGCTCTCCGCCATCGCCGCCGCGGCCGCCGCCGTCGCCCGCGCGTCCACCGCCCCGCTCGCCCTCCACCTCGACCACGTCGAGTCCGTGGACCTGCTCCACCAGGCGCACGACGAGGGCTTCGGCTCCGTCATGTTCGACGCGTCCAAGCTGTCGTACGAGGAGAACGTGCGGACCACGGCCGAGGCGGTGGCCTGGGGCCATGAGCGCGGCATCTGGATCGAGGCCGAACTCGGCAAGGTCGGCGGCAAGGAGGGCGAGGCGCCGCTCGACGCCCACGCCCCCGGCGTCCGTACGGACCCGGCCGAGGCCGCCGCGTACGTCCGCGACACCGGGGTGGACGCGCTGGCCGTCGCGGTGGGCTCCTCGCACGCGATGACCGAGCGCACCGCCGCCCTGGACCACTCGCTGATCGGGCGGCTGCGCGACGCCGTCCCGGTCCCGCTGGTGCTGCACGGCTCCAGCGGCGTCCCGGACGAGGAGATCCGCCAGGCCGTCGCCGCCTCCGGCATGGTGAAGATCAATGTGGGCACGGCCCTGAACACCGCGTTCACCGGTGCGGTCCGGGCCCACCTGGCCGAGCACACCACGGGCGTGGACCCGCGCAAGTACATCGCCCCGGGCCGCGAGGCGATGGCCGCGACGGTGGCGGGCTTCCTGGCCCTGATGGGCTGACGGCCCGCGTCCGGAAACGGTCCGGCCCCCGCACCCGAGGGTGTGGGGGCCGGACCGTTCTCATCTGCGGCTCAGCGCTTCCGGTGACCGGCCTTCAGCGAGAGCTGGTCGAGGTTGGCGTCGCACTGGTCGCCGTCGTTGCAGGAGATCATCAGGGTGTTCGCGCCCTTGTTGAGGTTGACGTAGGCGTAGGTCGTCGTCCACCCCTTCTCCAGGTCGCCCTCGGGGGCGTGCGCGTAGTTGTCCATGTTGATGCCGCGGGGGGCCTCGGAGTTGACCGTGAGGGACGTCTTGGCGTCCTTGCCCGGCACCCCGTAGGTCACGAACAGCGTGTACTCGCCGGCCTTCGGCACCTCGACCGACCAGGTCGCGGACCGGCCGACCTCGTTGAGGTTGATGTACTGGCCGTTGGCGCTCTTGGCGCCCTTGGTGGTGTTGTCCAGCTGGGCCGTGCCGCCGAGCTTGAGCGTCGCCGCGTCCTGCTTGGGCAGCTCGGCCGGGGCCTCGGAGCTGGCGGACTGCTCGGGCTTCGGGGACTCCTCGACCTGGGAGCCGGGACCGGCGGAGGTGGTGGCCTCGGCCTTCTTCTTGTCCTTGTCGTTGTCCGTGAGCAGCGCGGCGCCGATGCCGATGAGCACGACCAGGACCACCGCGACCGCGGCGATCAGCAGGCCCTTGGTGTTCGGGCCGCCGGAGGGGCCGCCGGACCTGCCGCGACCGCCCTGCTGCGGAACCTGCGCGGCGCCACCGGGGTAGGTCTCCGGGGCCGCGTACTGGGCGTTCGGCTGGCCGTACCCCTGCTGCTGGCCGTACGCCTGCTGCGGTGCCTGCTGGCCGTACTGGCGCTCACCGACGGTGCGCACCTGGTTGTACGAGGTACGGGGCACGCCGGGCTGCGGGGCCGCCGGCGGGTAGCCGTAGCCGCCCTGCCGCGGCGGCTGGGCACCCGAGGCCTGTCCGTCCTCGTACAGGTAGCCGAACGGATCGTCGTCCTCGGGCTTGTTTGCGCCGTTGTTCCCGGCCGTCATCCCTGGGTCACTCCTCACCATGTCGCCAGCCGTCGCCGAATATCGCCAGCCGTGGCCGACCGGCCGAGCCTACCCCGAACGGACCACACCAAGAATTGCCGTCGCCCGCGGCGGAACGGCGGCGGAGCCCCCGGGCGGCGCCGCCGTGAACGTCACCCGGCCCTGCGGTGAACCTTCGAGCGGGACCGCTTCTCCACGTACATCCGCTGGTCGGCGGAGCGCAGCACCTCTTCGGCGGTCATGCCGCAGGCGGCCCAGCCGATGCCGAAGCTCGCCCCCACCCGCACCGCCCGGCCGTCGACCCGGATCGGCGGGATGATGGCGTTGCGCAGGCGTACGGCCAGGTCGGCGGCGTCCGCGTCACCGAGTCCGTCGGCCAGGACGACGAATTCGTCACCCCCGAGCCGGGCCACGGTGTCACCGTCGCGGACGCAGGTGGTGAGCCGGCGGGCGACCTCGATCAGCACCGCGTCGCCGGTGTGGTGGCCGAAACGGTCGTTGATCGACTTGAAGCCGTCGAGGTCGCAGAAGAGGACCGCGAGCCCCTTCGCCCCGTCGTCGTGCTCGGTGTCGGGCGCGACGGCGTGCACATGGTGGTCGTACGGGCCGCCGGGGGCGGGGTCGACCTCGTAGCCGTGGGTCCGGGCGTCCGGGTCGTCGCCGTCGCCGTAGGCCGCGTCCAGCGCCTCCACCGGGGAGCCCGCCGCCGCGTTCGGGCGCTCGCAGAGCCGGGCGCCGAGCCGGGAGCGCAGCTCGGCGCTGTTGGGCAGGCCGGTGAGGGCGTCGTGCGAGGCGCGGTGCGCGAGGTGCAGTTCGTGGCGCTTGCGTTCCTCTATGTCCTCGACGTGGGTGAGCAGGAAGCGGGGGCCGTCCGTGGTGTCCGCGACGACGCTGTTGCGCAGCGAGACCCAGAGGTAGGTGCCGTCCCGGCGCCCGAGCCGCAGTTCGGCGCGGCCGCCCTCGGCGGAGGTGCGCAGCAGGGTGCCGATGTCCTCGGGGTGGACGAGGTCGGCGAAGGAGTAGCGGCGCAGCACGGACGCGGGGCGGCCGAGCAGTCGGCACAGGGCGTCGTTGGTGCGCAGCAGCCGGCCGTGCTGGTCGCCGCCCATCTCGGCGATGGCCATGCCGCTGGGCGCGTACTCGAACGCCTGGCGGAAGGACTCCTCGCTGGCCCGCAGCGCCTGCTGTTCCCGTTCGAGGCGGACCAGCGCCCGTTGCATGTTTGCTCTGAGCCGGGCGTTGCTGATCGCAATGGCCGCCTGCGAGGCGTACATCTGGAGGGCCTCGCGGCCCCAGGCGCCGGGGCGGCGGCCGTTGCGCGGGCGGTCCACGGAGATGACGCCGAGGAGGTCGGCTCCGCCGCCGGAGGCGTACATCGGGGCGTAGAGGCGGTCCTGGGGGTGCCACTCGTCCTCGAAGCGGGGATCGGGCCCGTCGGTGTGCCACTGCGGTACGTCGTCGTCGAGGAGGACCCAGCCGTCGGTGTGCGGTATGAAACGGAGCTCGTCCCAGGCCTGCCCCATCGTCAGCCGGCGTTCCCAGGAGGCGCGCGAGCCGACCCGGCCGGTGATCAGGGCCTCGGCGGCGCTGTTGCCGGCGAAGGCGGCGACGACGAGATCGCCGTCCTGACGGACCAGGTTCACGCAGGCAAGCTCGTAGCCGAGACCGGTGACGATTCCGTCGGCCACGGTCTGCAGCGTGTCGGCCAGGCTCCGCGCCGTATTGAGATCGGCCACGGCCTGGTGCAGCTGCCGCATCGTCGCAAGGCGGACGTACGGCTCCGACTCGGCCTCCATTGCTCGCACTCCCCGAGTCCTCGACAGCACTCCAGGTTTCATATCGACGTACTTACTGCAGTGTCACCGCAACTGAATCACAGTGAGCTGTGCCGTCGGTACACAGGGTCAACAAATATTGCGCTCTGTGACTCAAGTCACAACAGATGGTAAAGAGGTGTGCGTGCCGTGTGCCCGCGCGCTCTCTCGCCCCAGGCCATTTCTTGAACGCAAATCCGGGCGTGGTGGCGGGGTCCGCGGCCGCCCGTCGGGCAGGGGTCCTAGGACCCGACTGGTCCCCTGGCCCGATGCGGGGGCGCGGGCCGCGCGGTTAGCGTGCCGGTGTGTTGCAGACGACGACCCCCGCCCCGCGTCCCCGGCCCGTCCCCCATGCTGAGGGGGTGAGCAACGATGAGTTCCGAGGCGCCCTCGCCCGGCTGGCCGCCGGTGTCGTATTGATCACCGCCCAGGAGCCGCCGCTGGACGAGCACGGCCGCGGCGAGGACGTCGGGATGACGGCGACCGCCTTCATGTCGGTGTCGCTGGACCCGCCGCTGGTGATGGTCAGCCTGCGCAACGGCTCACGGATGGACGACCTGCTGGCGGAGCAGCCGCTGTGGGCGGTCTCCGTGCTGGCCGAGAGCCAGCGGCAGGTCGCCGGACGGTTCGCGATGAAGGGCCGGATCAGCGACCGGCTGCTCTTCGCGGACATCCCCCACACCCGGGGCGAGGTCACCGCCGCCCCGCTGATCGACGGTGCGCTGGCGACGCTGGAGTGCCGCACCGAGCAGCGGGTCGTGGCGGGCGACCACACGCTGGTGATCGGCCGGGTGCTGGGCGCGTCCCTGCCCAGCGCGGAGGGCGCGCCGCTGACGTACTTCCGGGGGCAGTACCGGCAGTTGGGCTGAGGCCGCCGGGGGCCGCTCCGGGGCGCTTCGGGGGGCCTGCGGGAAGCGGGGGGCTGCGGGAAGCCGGGCCCCTGCGGGGCGGGTGTCTCTTCGGGCGCGCGGTGCGTCACCAGTCGCGGCCGGAGCGGCCGCGCTTGGTCTCGCCGCGCTGCTTCTTCTCGCGCAGCCGGCGTTCGTTGATGCCCCGGGGGATCCGCGTCTTGCGGCGCGGCCTCGGGGGCGGCGCCGTCGCCTCGGCGAGCAGGGAGGCGAGCCTGACGAGCGCGGTCTCGCGGTTGCGCCACTGGGAGCGGTGCTCGGAGGACCGTACCGCGATCACCCCGCCCACCAGCCTGCTCTCCAGACGCTGGAGCGCCCGCTCCTTCCACACCTCGGGGAGCGACTCGGTCGCCGCGAGGTCGAAGCGGAGCTCCACCTGGGAGTCGCTGGTGTTGACGTGCTGGCCGCCGGGTCCGGAGGACCGCGAGAAACGCCACATGAGCTCGGCCTCCGGCAGGGAGACCGAACCGCGGATGACATAGGGCCCGGACATGACACCCATGTTCCCCGTTTCGCAGGGGGTTCGTCACCTTCTTTTGTCGTACCGGCATCCGGCGGGGGTTCGGTAAAGAAAGCAAAGGGATCAGGAACCTCCCGGTCCCTTGTCCGCGTTATGGCCTGTGACGGTAGCTTCGTGAAGGCACGGAGCCCGCGATCGACGACGAAAGGGACTTCCCATGGCTGTAAGCCTGTCCAAGGGCGGCAACGTCTCCCTCACCAAGGAGGCCCCGGGCCTGACCGCCGTCACGGTCGGCCTCGGCTGGGACGTCCGCACCACCACCGGCACCGACTTCGACCTGGACGCCTCGGCGATCGCGGTCGACCAGGCCGGGAAGGTCGTCTCCGACGGCCACTTCGTCTTCTTCAACAACAAGTCGACGCCCGACCAGACCATCGTCCACACCGGTGACAACGTCACGGGCCAGGGCGAGGGCGACGACGAGCAGATCAACGTCAACCTGGCGGGCCTGCCGGCCGAGGTCGACAAGATCGTCTTCCCGGTCTCGATCTACGACGCCGAGACCCGCAGCCAGAACTTCGGCCAGGTGCGCAACGCGTTCATCCGCATCATCAACCAGGCCGGCGGCGTCGAGATCGCCCGCTACGACCTGAGCGAGGACGCCGCCACCGAGACCGCCATGGTCTTCGGCGAGCTGTACCGCAACGGCGCGGAGTGGAAGTTCCGCGCGGTCGGCCAGGGTTACGCCTCCGGCCTGCGCGGCATCGCCCAGGACTTCGGCGTCAACCTCTGACGCACGGGCACAGCCACGAGAGCCCCCGGCCGCCAGGCCGGGGGCTCTCGCATGCGCGTCGGGGCCGGGGCAGTCCGGCGTCTTGTCGCGATGGCCGGAGTGGGAACTCTCGCGTACGCCCCGCAGGCCGGGGGCTCTCGTCCGCCCGCCGTGGGCCGGGGCCTTCGCATGTGCTTCGAGGCCGTGGGCTTTTGCGTGCGCGCCGGGCCGGGAGGCTACCCGCGTGCACGGTCCGCGCCTGCGCAGACCGCCCCGCACACGAAGTTATCGGGCATTTGCCCCCAACTCCCGCCGATTAACGAACAGTTGTGTATTCCATTCGGACAAGAAGTGGTCAAATAAATGTGAGGTATTTGTTAGCGCACCGTCAATCTCGCTCATTCGGTGGCACGCTCTCGGCTCGTAACCCCCCACGGAACGAGCAACGGAGAGCGCATGACCCCCCACATGAACACCCGTCGCGCCGCAGCCCTGGCCGCCGTGGCCGCGATGGTCGTCGTCGGCCTCCAGAGCGGTGCGGCGAGCGCCGTGCCCGGCAACGGCAATGACGGCCCCTCCGCCACTCACAGCGTCGTCCCCTTCAGCGCGAACAAGGCCTCGCAGCGCGGCGCCGCCATCAAGGCCGCGCAGAGCGAGGTCTCCTCGACCGCCGACTCGCTCGGACTCGGCGGCAAGGAGAAGCTGATCGTCCGTGACGTGATCAAGGACGCCGACGGCACCGTCCACACCCGGTACGAGCGCACCTACGACGGTCTGCCCGTGCTCGGCGGCGACCTCGTCACCCACACCGCCCCCGGCGGAAAGCTCAAGGGCGTCACCAAGGCGACCGAGGCCCGGATATCCGTGCCGTCCACGACTCCGAAGATCAAGACCGCGGCCGCCGCCCGCAAGGTCATCTGGGCGAACTCCGGCAAGCCCGTCCTCGCCCTGGAGACCGTGAAGACCGGGGTGCAGAAGGACGGCACGCCGAGCCGGGTGCACACCATCACCGACGCGATCACCGGCAAGAAGCTCCAGAGCTACGAGGCGGTCGAGACCGGCATCGGCAACAGCCAGTACAGCGGCGAGGTCCAGCTCTCGACCACCGCGTCCGGCTCCGGCTTCGAGCTGACCGACGGCGACCGCGGCGGCCACAAGACGTACGACCTCAACCAGGGCGAGAGCGGCACCGGTGACCTCGTCACCGACGACGACGACACCTGGGGCGACGGCACCGGCAACGACCGCCAGACCGCCGCGGTCGACGCCGCCTACGGCGCCGCGCAGACCTGGGACTTCTACAAGTCGGCGTTCGGCCGCGACGGCATCGCCGGTGACGGCAAGGCCGCGTACTCGCGGGTCCACTACGGCGACGCGTACGTCAACGCCTTCTGGGACGACAGCTGCTTCTGCATGACGTACGGCGACGGCGCCGACAACAAGAGCGCGCTGACCGCCCTGGACGTCGCGGGCCACGAGATGAGCCACGGCCTGACCTCGTCCACCGCCAACCTCGACTACTACGGCGAGTCCGGCGGCCTGAACGAGGCGACCAGCGACATCCTCGGCACCTCGGTCGAGTTCGCCGCGAACAACAGCACCGACGTCGGCGACTACCTCATCGGCGAGAAGATCGACATCAACGGCGACGGCTCCCCGCTGCGCTACATGGACCAGCCGAGCAAGGACGGCGGCTCGGCCGACTACTGGGACAGCAGCGTCGGCGACCTCGACGTGCACTACTCCTCCGGTGTCGCCAACCACTTCTTCTACCTGCTGTCCGAGGGCAGCGGCGCGAAGACCATCAACGGGGTCGACTACGACTCCCCGACCGCCGACGGCTCGACCGTCACCGGCATCGGCCGGGACAAGGCCGTCCAGATCTGGTACAAGGCCCTCTCCGAGTACATGACGTCGTCCACCGACTACGCGGACGCCCGTACGGCGACCGAGAAGGCGGCGACCGACCTGTACGGGGCGGACAGCGAGGAGCTCGCCTCCGTCGACGCCGCCTGGAACGGCGTCAACGTGAAGTAGCCCGCGCGGCGGTACTCCGACGGGAGCCGGTCAGCCCTTCGAGGCGGGCCGGCTCCTGCCGTACAGCCAGGTCTTCCACAGCCCCGTCAGGTCCTTGCCGGTCGTCTTCTCCACATAGGCGGTGAAGTCGGCCGTCGACGCGTTGCCGTGCCGGTGGGCCTTGGTCCAGCCCCGGATGAGCGCGAAGAAGCGCCGGTCGTCGTCCACAGCCTGCCGGATCCTGTGGATGACCATCGCCCCGCGCCCGTACACCGGCGCCTGCGAGATGTCCGCGGCGGTCGGCGGATCGGCCGGCGGGAAGGCCCAGTTGGCGTCGTTGTCGAAGGCGGCGTCGAACCGGCCCTGGATCGGCTTGCCCTCCTTGTCGTCGCCCCACAGCCAGTCCGCGTAGGTCGCGAAGCCCTCGTTGAGCCACATGTCGCGCCAGCTCGCGGGCGTGACGGAGTCCCCGAACCACTGGTGGGCCATCTCGTGGACGAGCAGCCGGGCGTCCGGCGGCCCGGCGAAGAAGGGCCGGTTCTGGGTCTCCAGGGCGTACCCCGCGTCACCGGAGCGCTCGACGATCGCGCCCGTGGCGGAGAACGGGTAGGGGCCGAACCGCTCCGTCTCCCACTTCACGATCTCGGGCACCCGGGCGAGGATCCGCGCGCTGTCCGCCGCCACCGTCGTGTCCGCGGCGGTGAACACCTTGGTCCCGCCCGCCATCGTCGACTCCTTCGTGTCGAAGCGGCCGATGGCCACGGTCGCGAGATAGCTCGCCATCGGTTCGGCGACATGCCAGTGGTACGTGGTGGTGGCGCCCGCGGTGCGCCGGGAGGCCAGCTCGCCGTTGGACACCGCCGTCAGCCCCTCGGGGACGGTGACCACGATGTCGTACGACGCCTTGTCGCTCGGGTGGTTGTTGCCGGGGAACCAGGCCATCGAACCGGTCGGCTCGCCGAGCGCGACGGCGCCGTCCGCGGTCCTCAGCCAGCCCTCCTTCGACCCGTCGGGATCGGTGAGCGTCACCGGGGTGCCCGAGTAGTGGACCACCGTGCGGAAGGTCTTGCCCCTGCGCAGCCGGACCCCGGCGTCGGGACGTAGCGTCAGCTCGTGCCCCGCCCGGTTGACCGCGGCCGGGCGGCCGTCCACGGTCGCGGAGTCCACGGTGAGTCCGGCCAGGTCCAGATCGAAGGCGCTCAGGTCCTGGGTGGCGCGCGCGGTGATCGTGGCGGTGCCGCGCAGCCGGCGGGCGGCCGGGCCGACGTCGAGCGCGAGGTCGTAGTGCGTGACGTCGTAGCCGCCGTTGCCGATCTTGGGGAAGTACGGGTCGCGCAGACCTGCGGCACCGGGGCTGCCCTCGACACCGCCGGTGCAGCCGGTGGACGCCGTCAGCACCAGCATGACGAGAGCGGCGACATGGGCCGTGCGGCGTACAGGTGTTCGCTGATCCACACCGGCGATCCTAGGGGTGGAATGCCCGGTTGGCGGGATATCGGCTCACAGGACGGCGATCCCCAGCGGGCGGGTGCCCGCGGCCACCTCGTACGGCGGCTTCGCGCCCGTGAGGTCGACGACGGTGATGCCGTTGCCGTACCCGTCGCGGGTGAAGCCCTCGGTGACGTACGCGGTACGGCCGTCACCGGACACCGCGACGTCCTCGTGCGGCCCGTCCAGCGGTACGACGCGCTCGGCACCCCCGGGGGTCCGGATGGTCAGGGAGGGGCCCTCGTCCTCGGCGAGGATCGGTCCGGTGCCGACGACGAGCAGGGTGCCGTCGGGGGCGAGCGCCGCGCCGTGCTGGTGGGTGTCGGCGGTCATCGGCTCGACGGTGCTCCGGCCGGTGCGCGGATCGAGGACGACGAGCCGTTCGCCCTCGAACGGCAGCAGCAGCTTGCCGTCCTGGGGGCGTACGACGGCGTAGTGCGGCTTCAGCCAGGAGCCGAGGCCGCCCTCGGTGCCGTACGGGGCGACCTCGAAGCGCCGGGTCGCGCGCGTCGCCGGATCCACCGCCGTGACGTCGAAGGAGTCGTGGCCGGTGGCGTACACCTCGGTGCCGTCCGGCGAGACGTCCACGTCGAAGGGGCGGCGGCCGACCGGCACCGTGCCGGTCACCTCGCGCCGCGCGGTGTCGACGATCTCCAGGACGCCCTCGCGGCCGGGCACATTGACGCCGACGTAGACGTGCCGGCCGTCCGGAGCCAGGGCGATCCCCATGCCGCCACCCCGGTACTCGCCCGTCGTGACCGGCCCGGTCCGTGTCCGGTACGCAATCCGGGCGACCCGGGTGCGCTTCGCCGTGTCGACGACCGCGACCCCCTCGGCGGTCGCCACCCAGGCCAGCCCCTCGCCGTCGACGACGAGGCCGTAGGGGGCGGTGCCGACCTCGACGGAGCCGAGGGTGGGCCGGCCGTGGCCGGGGGCCGGGTCGACGAACGTCACGGTGTCGCCGCCGAAGTCCGCGACGAGCAGGGTGCCGGGCGGGGTGGCGGCCCCGCCCGCCGAGGGGGCCGGGGCGGGGGCCGCGGGGGCGCCGCCCGGCGTGCGGGACGCCGCCGGACCGGCGGGCGCACCGGCCGCGCAGCCCGCGAGGAGCAGCGCCGCGGCGAGCGCCGACACGGCGCGGCGCGCGCTCACCGGGCGTTCCTCAGCAGCGCCGCGATCCGGGCGAAGCCGCGCCGCTCCGCGTGCTCCAGCGCCGTCGTCCCGTCGCCGTCCGGCAGATCCGCACGCGCGCCGGCCGCCAGCAGGAGCTCGACGACCTCCTGGTGGGCCCGGCCGCCGTCGCCGAGGATCACGGCCTCCAGCAGGGCCGTCCAGCCGAGCCGGTTGACGTGGTCGACGTCGATGTCGGTGGCCCTCAGCAGCTCCCGTACGTAGGCGGCGTGGCCGCGCTCGCTCGCCGGGATCAGCGCGATGCCGCCGAAACGGTTGCGGAGCGTCAGATCGGGGCCCGCGGGCAGCAGGACGTGCAGCATCGGAACGCTGCCGGTGACCCCGGTCGCCAGCCAGGGGCTCTCCTCGCGGCTGTCCTGCGCGTCGGGGTCGGCACCCGCCGCGACCAGCAGCCGGGCGGCCTCGACATGGTCGCCGTGGACGGCGAGGAGCAGCGGGGTGCGCAGCTCCTCGTCACGGCAGTCCGGCCGGGCGCCGCCCTCGATCGCGGTCCGCACCCGGTCGGTGTCGCCGGTGCGTGCGGCGTCGAGCAGTTGTCGATCGAGGGCGTTCATGCCGTACTCCTGTTGCTCGGCCCGGCAGGTGCCGGGCGGGGTCGTTACTTGGCGAGGGAGGCGACGCCGGCGCGGGCGAACTTCTCGTCGAGGTCGCCGCTCGGGGCGCCGGCCACGCCGATGCCCGCGATCGGGGCGCCCTTGACCTGCACCGGGGCGCCGCCCGCGAGGAACAGGGTGCCGGGGATGTCCTTCAGGGTGGGGGCGTTCGTCAGGCGCTGGGCCAGCTCGGAGGTGGGGGCGTTCCAGGAGACGGCGGTGTACGCCTTCTTCGCGGCGGCCTCGTAGGCCTGCGGGCCGGCGCCGTCGCCGCGCAGGGTGAGGACGGTGTTGCCGTTGCGGTCGACGACGGCGACGGAGACCCGCTGGTTCTCCTTCTTCGCGGCGTCGAGGGCGGCCTGGGCGGCCTTGGTGGCGGCGGCCAGCGTCAGGTGGGTGGTCTGCTGGAGGTTGCGGTTCGCGGTGTCGGCCTTGACGGCGGCCGCGGGCGCGGCGGCCGGGGTCGAGGCGCTGGCGGACATCGCGCCGAAGGTCCCGGCGCCGAGGGCGGCGACGACGACGGAACCGGTCAGGACGCGGGTGCGCAGCGACAGCTTCTTCATGGTGTGAACTCCTCAGCGGGGTGGACGAGCGTGTTCGGCTCTGTCATCGATCCTCCGGCCGCATCCGGCACCGTACGGTCGACGGACCGGCTCGACACCGGACGCGGGACGGTCGACGCCCCCATCAGCCGATCGGTTGATGCGGGTGCGGTCGTCCGGGGCGACCATGGACCAGTCCGTGCAGGTCAGCGGCGCCGCTGACGGTGAGGAGCGAGGTACGAGGTGAAGCACCGACCCCCGTCTGCCTCCGGCCCCGGTACGGGAGGGGGTGCGCCCGGTACGGGAGGGGCGTCCGGACCCGGGGTCGGAGATACGTCCGGACCCGGTACGGGAGGGACTTCGCCCAGCGCCGGAGGTACGTCCGGTCCCGGCACGGGAGGGACTTCGCCCAGCGCCGGAGGTACGTCCGGTCCCGGCACGGGCGGGTCCTCCCCCGGTGCGAAGGGCGCGCCCGGTGACCCGGACGCGCGGTGGCTCACGCTGCTGATGCACGCCGCGTTCTTCCTGCTGCTCGGCGCCTCGCTCACCCGCTTCCTGCTGCGCCACCCCGGCGAGGCCCGCACCCCGTGGATCATCGCGCTCTCCGTCGCCCTCGCCGTGCTGTACGTGGTCGGGCCGGTGCTCGGTTCGCGTCCGACACCGCGTTCGCTGGTGTGGCTGGGGGTGCTGGTCGCCGTGTGGATGGTGCTGGTCGTCCTCGCGCCGAGCTTCGCGTGGTGCGCGGTGCCGCTCTTCTTCACCGGGCTGCGCATCCTCCCGCCACGCGCCGCGCTCGCGCTCGTCGCCCTGCTCACGCTGTTCGTCGTCGCCGCTCAACTGCGGCTGGCCGAGGGCTTCGACCCGAATCTGGTACTCGCCCCGCCCGCCGTGGCTGCGGTCGCGACGGCGGTCTTCGTCCATATGCAGCGCCAGGCCGAGCGCCAGCGCGAGCTGTCCGAGCGGCAGCGCGAACTCATCGACGACCTGCTGCGCACCCGCCGCGAACTGGCCGCCACCGAACGCCGCGAAGGCACCCTCGCCGAACGCCAGCGGCTCTCGATGGAGATCCACGACACCCTCGCCCAGGGCCTGTCCAGCCAACAGATGCTGCTCCAGGCCGCCGACCGCACCTGGGACGCCGACCCGGCGACCGCCCGCCGCCACGTCCGTACCGCCACCGGCATCGCGGAGCGGAATCTCGCCGAGGCCCGCCGCTTCGTCCACGACCTGGCACCGGCCGACCTCGCGAAGGGCGGCGGTCTGGAGGCGGCCCTGCACGCGCTGGCCGCCCGCGAGACGGCGCAGGGACAGGGGCGGCTCACCGTCCGCTGCCATGTGGAGGGAGAGGGACAGACCGCGCTGCCCGACCGGGTGCAGTCCGCACTTCTGCGCATCGCCCAGGGCGCCCTGGCCAATGTGAAGGAGCACGCGCACGCGACGGAGGCGGCGCTGACCCTGACCCATCTCGACGACCGGGTCGTCCTGGACATCGCCGACGACGGGCGGGGCTTCACCCCCGCCGGGAGCGCCCGGACCACCGGCAGTGTGCGCGGTCACGGGCTGCCCGCGATCCGCGCCCGGCTGCGACAGCTCGGCGGCACGCTGACGATCGAGTCCGCACCGGGCGAGGGTACGGTGCTGTCCGCCGCCGTTCCCCTCACCCCCGCCGCCGCCCCGCCGCCCGTCCCGGAGGACCTCGCATGACCGCGACGCCGCCCGTACGCATCCTGCTCTGCGACGACCACGTCGTCGTACGCGCCGGTCTGCTCGCCCTCCTCGGCAGCGAACCGGACATCGAGGTGGTCGGCGAGGCCGGCAGCGGGGAGGAGGCCGTCGCCCTGGCCGCCAAGCTCACCCCGGACGTCGTCCTGATGGACCTCCAGCTCGGCAAGGGCATCGACGGCGTCGAGGCCACCCGCCGGATCGCCGCCACCGGGGTCCATGTGCTGGTCCTCACCACGTACGACACGGACGCCGACATCACCCGGGCCATCGAGGCGGGCGCCACCGGCTATCTGCTGAAGGCGGAGCGCCCCGAGGAGCTCTTCGCCGCGATCCGCTCGGCCGCCCAGGGCCGTACGACGCTCTCCCCGCCGGTGGCCAGCCGCGTCATGGCCCGGATGCGGAAGCCCCTGCCCACCCTCACCGACCGCGAGCTCGACATCCTGGCCCAGCTCTCCCAGGGCCTGGGCAACCGCGACATCGCCCGCGCCCTGTTCATCAGCGAGGCCACGGTCAAGACCCACCTCGGGCGGATCTACGACAAGCTCGGCGTCGACACCCGCGCGGGCGCCGTCGCCGTCGCCAAGGAACAGCGGCTGCTGCCGTAGCGCCCGGCCGGGGCGCATCGCTCGAAGCACCGGGCAAGACATCACGCAAGGCATCACGCGAAGCACTGCGCAAGACATGGTGCAAAGCACACGGCGCAAGGCATCGTACGAAGCACCGGGCGCGGCACCGCCGCCTGCCAGGCCCGGCTTCGCCGGACAGCCCCTGGGGCCCCGGCCGTCCCGGGGCGTCCCCGGCCGTCCCGGGGTGTCCCGGCCCCTGCGGCCGCCCCGGCGCCGGGGCCTCGGCGGGCATGACACCATCGAAGCGTGCTCGACATCGGCTACTCCCTCTCCCGACGCTTCCCCGATCCCCCGCAGACCGACTACCGCCGCGCGGACGTCCACGCCCTGCGGCACGATCTGTTCTCCGGGGACGTCTACCTCGCGGACACCAAGGAGGACCGCGAGGTGTCCACGGCCTGGGGATGGGTGCCGGTGCTCGACTTCGCGTGGGCGCTGTGCGACATCGTCGAGCAGATCGACCAGGACCCGCGCGGCAACCGCTCGCACCGCAGGCAGTTCGCCGAACTGGACTTCACCGAATCGTCCGACCGGATGCTCTTCGAGCGCCGCTTCGGCTGGGTCGACGTCGAGGCGGACTGGATGCCCGGCGAGGAGCCCCCGCTCACCTTCAGCCACTCGCTGCTGCGCCGCGAGGCCCGCGACTTCCTGCACGATCTGATCGCCGACCTCGCCGACCTGCACGAGGGCCTCGCCGACAACCCCGTGATCTGGGACCTCCAGGCCCGCTTCCCCCGCGTCTGACCCCGCCCCGCCCGGGTCGGGGTCCGGGGGACGGGTGTCGGGTCCGGGCGTCGGGTCCGCAGGACGGGTCGGGGTCCCAGGTCCGGGGCCGGGGACCAGGCCCGGGGCACAGGTCCGGGGCCGGGGCCGGGGCACAGGTCCGAGTCCGGGTCCGGGCCGACCTCCGTCCCCGCCCGCCCCGTCCACGCCCCTGCCCCTCCCCCGTCCCGCCGCCCGGGGCCTGGCGCCCGGGGCCTACGCCTCCACCCGCACCCCGATCTGCGCCGCGAACGCCGGCGCCAGCTCCATCAGCTGCGCCGGGCTGATCACCGCACCGGACAGCCGCTCCACCCCCCGAGCGATGTCCAGCTCCGCGACCGAGCGCAGGTCCACCGACTCCATCCGCACGGAGCTGAAGTCGGCCCGCTTCAGCACACAGTCACGGAACTCCACCCGCACCAGCTGCGCGCCACCGAAATCCGGCTCGGACAGCACGCAGCCCTCGAACACCACGTCCTTGAGCCGCGCCTTGCGCAGATTCAGGTAGTCGATCTTGCCGCCGCGCACGAGCACCCGCTCCAGCACCGCGCCGTGCAGCTGCACCCCGCCCAGCCGGGCGTCCACCACCTCCACGTCGCGCAGCGAGGCCCCCGCGAGATCGGTGCCCACGCCCCGTACGCCCGTCAGCACCGAGTCGATGAAGCGGGCCCTGACCAGCTCCGCGCGGTCCAGCGCGCAGTGGTCCAGGGCGCAGTCCATGAACCGGGCGCCCGGACCCGACTCGTCCGCCAGATCCGCGCCCTCGAACCGCACTCCGTCGTAGTCCCCGTCCGGCTCCAGGCCCTCGCCGTCGTACGGAACGAGGTGCGGGAGCCGCACCTCCGGCCGCCGAGCCGCCGCGATGGTGTCCGTCTTCCTGCTGTTGCTGCGCGCCATGCCCCCATCGTGACCCATGCCACTGACAACGCCCCCGATGCCACCGGCACCGCCCCTTCAAGGACGTCCCGGGCCCGTGAGTTCCTTGCGCATCAGCGTGCACATCGTCTCGTGGCGGCGCAGCGAACCGTCCGGCGCCTGCTCGTCCCATGCGTCGGGCTTTCGGTCGTAGGCGGTGTAGCCCAGCCGTTCGTACAGCGCCCGCGCCCGGGGGTTGGACTCCTCCACACCGAGTTCGGCCTGTCGCAGACCGCGCCCCCTGATCCGGAGTTCCGCCGCTTCGACCAGGAGGGTGCCGATCCCGCAGGACTGGAGGGCGGGGTGGACCGCCAGCTGCCACAGGGTGCCGACGCCCTCCTTGACCCGGTAGTCGATGCCGCCCTTCGCCACGGGAATGTCCGTCACGGAGCAGACCGCGAGGTAGTCCACCTCGCCGAGCCGGGCGCGTTCCAACTGCCGGGCGACACCCGCCAGATGATGCGCGGACCCGGACCACCCGCAGGACGCGAGGTCCGCGGGCACCAGATCGCGTACGGACAGTTCCAGCACCACACCGGCCATCGTCATCCCCCTCGGGCTCCCCTTCGGGCTCCCCTCGGCGGGCCAGCATCCACGCCGACAGAGCGGACCGCAAGGCGAATTCGGCGGGACCGACCACCACGGGCCGCAACACGGCACCCACAACACCGCCCACGGCACAACGTCCACAACGCCACCCAGCCCCGCCCACGACAAGGCGTCCGCCGCACCGCCCAGCACCGCACCGCACCGCCCACGACACGACACCAGCCGAACCGCCCAGCACCGCACCGCCCAGCACCGAACCGCCCAGCACCGCACCGCACCGCCCACGACACGACACCAGCCGAACCGCCCGGCACGCCCCCGCCGCGCGCGTCAGGACCGCCCCCGGGTCAGTCCCGCCCGAGCAACCGCCGCGCGATCTCCGCCTGGTTCGGGTCCAGTCGCCGCCCGCCGTCCGCCACGTCCCACAGCGCGTTCTGCAACACCCTCCCCAGCGTCCAGGCCAGCGCCCGCTCCCGGTCCAGGCCCGCCGCACCCGCCAGCAGGTCGAACCGCCACCGGACCTCCGCCGGATCGAACCGGTTGGCCAGGGCCGGCAGCAGCTCGAAACCCGGGTCCCCGGCCAGTGGCTTCGGGTCGATGGCCACCCACCGCCCCGCCGCGTCGGCCAGCACATTGCCGTAGTGCAGGTCCCAGTGCAGCAGCCGGTCCCCCGGCTCCCCCGCGACCTCCCGCACCGCGGCCGCGCAGTCGGCGAGCAGCCGTGCCTCCGCCGCGTCGGCCAGCTCCGCCACCGCCCCCGGTGCCGCCGCCAGCATCCGTTCCGCCAGGTCCCCCAGCCCCCGCAGTCCGCCGTCCGGCGGGGCGGGCACGGAGGTCAGCCGGGCGAGCAGCCCGCCCAGGATCCGCGTCGCCTCGCGCACGTCCGCCACCGTCTCCAGCGAACGGTGCCCTTCCAGCCGCTCCAGCAGCAGCGTCCCCGTCGCGGCATCGTGGTCCAGCAGGCCCACGGCCCCCGCGTCCGCCCCGCCCCACACCCGCAGCGCGACCGGCTCGCCCGCCGTCTCCTCGTCCACCGGCTGGAGCTTCAGCGCCGCCCGGCGGCCGTCCGCCACCCGCACCACCGGAAGCACCAGCGCGCACACCCCGTGGAACGCGCCGCCGTCCCGCCGCAGCCCCCACCGGTCCAGCAACTCGGCGGCCCGTCCCGGCAGCGCCGCCAGGAATGCCCGCCCGGCGGCGCCGTTGTACTTGGACTGGGTGGCGATGAGCCCCTCCGGAATGTCGATCACGCCGACGATCGTAGGGCCGTGCGTCAATCGGTTATGACTCCGAGCAGCCCCGCACCGCCCACCCGGCGCCGCACCACCGCCGGCTCGTGGCTCCGCAGCGCCGGCTACTGGATCCGCAGCGCACCCGGCACCTACCTCTGGCTGTCCGCGCTCTTCGTCACCACGGTCATCGTCCACCAGATGTCACCGGGCTTCGAAGAGGACTTCCTGCGCCAGCGCTCCACCAACATCCATGAACTCTCCCAGGACCCCGTACGCGTCCTGATCGCCAGCGCCTTCTGGATCGACGGCGGCCTCTGGTTCCCGTACGCCGTCCTGTACACCGTCTTCCACGCCCCCGCCGAGCGCTGGCTCGGCACCCTGCGCTGGCTCGCCGTCGTCGTCCTGGCGCACGTCCTCGCCTCCCTCGCGAGCGAGGGCGTCCTGGCCTGGGCCATCCGGTACGGGCACATGGCGCCGTCGGCCGCCAACACCCTGGACGTCGGCGTCAGTTACGCCCTCGCGGGGGTCGTCGCCGTCCTCACGTACCGCATCCCGGCGCCCTGGCAGTACGTGTACCTCTTCGCCGTCCTCGTCTTCTACGGCATCCCCCTCGTGGCCGGCCACACCTTCACCGACGTCGGCCACTTCACCGCCGTGCTCATCGGCCTCGCCTGCTATCCGCTGACCCGGCCCCGCTCCCAGTCCGGGCCCCGGACCCGGTCGGGACCCCGGCCCCCGTCCCGGCACAGGACGGGAACGCCCGTGGCGCAGTAACGTCCCGCCCCAGAGAGAAACCAGGGCCCCGCACGGGGCCCGCAGCGCACGTCACCCAGACCTCACACAGGGCTTCACACCGGACAAAGCAGGGGCAACATGAGCACCGTCAGCACCGTCAACGGCGGCATATCGTTCTGGTACGCGGACCGGGGCACCCCCCTCGCCCGGGAACCCCTGCCCGGCGACACGACCGCCGACATCTGCATCGTCGGCGGCGGATACACCGGGCTGTGGACCGCCTACTACCTCAAGAAGGCCGTTCCCTTCCTGAACATCACCGTCCTCGAAGCCAAGTTCTGCGGCTACGGCGCCTCCGGACGCAACGGCGGCTGGCTGTACAACGGGATCGCGGGCCGCGACCGCTATGCGAAGCTCCACGGCCACGAAGCCGCCGTCCGGCTCCAGCAGGCCATGAACGAGACGGTCGACGAGGTCGTACGGGTGGCCGCCGAGGAGAACATCGACGCCGACATCCACCGGGGCGGGGTGCTCGAAGTCGCCCACACCCCCGCCCAGCTGGCCCGGCTGAAGGACTTCCACTCCGTGGAGATCGCCTTCGGCGAGACGGACCGGGTGCTGCGCGGCGCCCGGGAGACCTGCGAACGCGTCAATGTCACCGGCGCCGTCGGCTCCACCTGGACCCCGCACGGCGCCCGGCTGCACCCGGTCAAGCTCGTCCAGGGGCTCGCCGCGACCGTCGAGGCGCTCGGCGTCACCATCCACGAGTCGACCCCCGTCACCGAGATCAAGCCCAAGCACGCGCACACCCCGTACGGCACCGTCCGCGCGCCGTACGTCCTGCGCTGCACCGAGGGCTTCACCGCGAACCTCAAGGGCCAGCGGCGCACCTGGCTCCCCATGAACTCCTCGATGATCGCCACCGAGCCGCTCCCCCGGTCGGTCTGGGACACCATCGGCTGGGACGGCCGCGAAACCCTCGGCGACATGGCCCACGCCTACATGTACGCCCAGCGCACCGCCGACGACCGCATCGCGCTCGGCGGCCGGGGCGTTCCGTACCGCTTCGGCTCCGGCACGGACAACGACGGCCGCACCCGGCCCGCCACCGTCGAGGCCCTGCGCGACCTCCTCGTCCGCTTCTTCCCGGCCACCGCGGGCGCCCGTATCGACCACGCCTGGTCCGGGGTCCTCGGCGTCCCCCGCGACTGGTGCGCCACGGTCACCCTGGACCGTTCCACCGGGCTCGGCTGGGCGGGCGGGTACGTCGGCTCGGGCGTCGCCACCACCAATCTCGCCGCCCGCACCCTGCGCGACCTGATCCAGCAGGACTCCGGCCAGTCGGGCCCCACCGAGCTGACCGCGCTCCCCTGGGTCGGCCACAAGGTCCGCCGCTGGGAGCCGGAGCCCTTCCGCTGGCTCGGCGTGCACGGCATGTACGCCGCCTACCGCGCGGCGGACCGCCGCGAACTGACCTCGCCGCGGGCCGGTACGGACCCGGTGGCGAAGGTCGCGGACCGGCTGGCCGGCCGGCACTGAGCGACCGCCGTACGACGAGGCCGGTGCCCCGCGGGGCACCGGCCTCACGCGCGTCCCGGCCCCGATGGGCGGCCGCGCCCCGACTCCCACCACCACAACACCTGCGGCCAAGGCCAAGGCCACGACCACGACCACCCGATAACTGAACAAACGTTCAGCACCCGCACGCATTGACATGGGCGATCCCCACTCCGAATACTGACTACTCATTCAGTAAGGAGCCTGTGCAGTGCCTGGACACCCCATGCCGGAACCCCCCGCCGCCACCACCCCGATCACCGGCGGTGAGGCCCTGGTGCGGGGGCTCGCCGCACATGGCGTGACCCGGGCCTTCGGCATCCCCGGCACCCACAACCTGGAGATCTACCGGCACCTGGCCGACTACCGCATCGACCACCTCAACCCCCGCCACGAACAGGGCGCGGGCTACGCCGCCGACGCCTACGCCCGGGTCAGCGGACGGCCCGGCGTCACGCTCACCACCACCGGCCCGGCCCTGCTGAACATCGCCGCCGCCGTGGGCCAGGCGTACTCCGACAGCGTCCCGCTGCTCGTCGTCTCGCCCGGCATGCCGCTGCGCCACCCCCGGCAGTCGACCGGCCTGCTGCACGAGATGCGCAGCCAGACCGAGGCGCTGCGGGGCGTCGCGGCCGTCAGCCACCGGGTCTCCTCGGTCGAGGAGATCGGCGTGGCGGTCGCCCGCGCCTTCACCCTCTTCCGTACAAGGCGCCCCCGCCCCGTCCACATCGAGATCCCCCTGGACCTGCTCACCGCCGCGGAACCGGCCGGTCCGGTACGGATCGCCCCGCCTGCGGCGCCCGCCACGGCGGACCCGGCGGCGCTCTCGGCCGCCGCCGGGGCGCTGCGCTCGGCCGCCCGGCCCGCGCTCGTGCTCGGCGGCGGGGCGCGCGCGGCCGCCGCCGAATGCCTGCGCCTGGCGGAGGAACTGGGCGCCCCCGTGGTGACCTCGGCCAACGGCAAGGGGATCGTCGCGGAGACCCACCCGCTGTCGCTCGGCGTCTCGCTGCACAGCCCGGCGGTCCGGGACTGGCTGGCCGGGCGCGACGTGGTGCTGGCCATCGGCACCGAACTCGCCGAGTCCGACCTCTGGGAGCCCCTGCCCGCACTCGGCGGCACCCTGATCCGGGCCGACATCGACCCCGCCCAGATGTACGCGGGACCGCCCGCCGACATCCCGCTGGTCGGCGACGCCCGGTCCACCCTGCGCTCGCTCCTCGCCGCCCGCCCCGACGGAACCGAGGCACACCCCGACACGCACCTCGACGCACACTCCGACACGCACCGGGCCGTCGCCGCGCTGCGCGCCGAGCGGGACGCCGGGACGCGGAGCGAGGACGCGCGACTGCTGCCGTACCTGGCGGCGATCAGGTCGGCGCTCCCCGCGGACACGGTGCTCACCTCCGACAGCGCCCAGTGCTGCTACTACGGCGCGCTCCCGCATCTGCCCGTCGCCCCGGAGGGCCGCTATCTGCACCCGACGGGCTTCGGCACGCTCGGCTACGCGCTGCCCGCAGCCATCGGCGCCAAGACCGCGGACCCGGCCCGGCCGGTCGTGGCGCTGAGCGGCGACGGCGGCCTCCAGTTCTCCGTGCAGGAGCTGGCCACCGCCGTACAGCTGCGGCTCCCGCTGCCCGTCGTGGTCTTCGACAACGGCGGCTACGGCGAGATCCGCGACGAGATGGTCTCCCGCGGCGACCGCCCCACCGCCGTCGACCTTCCCCCGGTCGACCTGCCCGCCCTGGCCCGCGCCTACGGCGGCCACGGCGTACGCGCCGACTCGCCCGAGGCGCTCGCCGAAGCACTGCGCCGGGCGCTGGACACCCCCGGCCCCACCCTCATCACCGTCCCCCAGGAGCTCCCCCGATGACCACCTCTCCCGCCACCACCGCGCCCACCGCCCCCCTGATCACCCTCACCTGGACCGACCAGGAGACCGGGCACCAGGGACACCTGGTCATCGACCGCCTGGTGCGCGGCGTCTCCAGCGGCGGACTGCGGATGCGCGCCGGCTGCACCCTGGAGGAAGTCGCCGGGCTGGCCCGCGGCATGACGATGAAGGAGGTGCTGCACTACGACCCGGAGCGCCGCTACATACCGCTGGGCGGCGCCAAGGGCGGCATCGACTGCGACCCGCGCGACCCCGCCGCCTACGGCGTCCTCGTCCGCTACCTGCGCGCCGTGCGCCCGTACATCGAGCACTTCTGGACCACCGGCGAGGACCTCGGCCTCACCCAGGACCTGGTCGACCGGGCCGCCGCCGAAGCGGGCCTGGTCTCCTCCATCCAGGCGGTCTACCCGCTCCTGGACGACGAGGAGGCGGCCCGGAGGCGCCTCGCGGACGCGTTCGCCATCGAGGTGGACGGCATCGGTCTGGACGAGCTGGTGGGCGGCTGCGGAGTCGCCGAGTCGGTGCTCACCGCGCTGGACCGGGCCGGCGTCGCCCACCGGGGCACCCGCGTCGCCGTGCAGGGCCTCGGCACCATGGGCGGCGCCACCGCCCGCTTCCTGGCCCGCGCCGGACTGCGCGTCGTCGCGGTCGCCGACATCAAGGGCACCGTCGCCAACCCCGACGGCCTGGACGTCGAGGCCCTGCTCGCCGCCCGCGACGGCCACGGCACCGTGGATCGCGCCGCGCTCCGCCCCGAGGACCGCGAACTCCCGGCCGACGCCTGGCTGACCACCGACGCCGAGGTACTGGTACCGGCCGCCGTCTCGTACGCCGTGGACGCCACCAACCAGGCGGGCATCACAGCCCGTTGGATCGTCGAGGCCGCCAACATGCCGGTGCTGCCCGAGGCGGAGGCCCTGCTGGCCGCCCGCGGCATCACCGTGCTCCCGGACGTCGTCGTCAACTCCGGTACGAACGCCTGGTGGTGGTGGACCCTCTTCGGCGACATCGGCGCCGACGCCGACGAAGCGTTCACGTACACCCGCCGCTCCATGCGTGCCCTGGTCGACCTCGTCCTGGCCCGCGCCGAGGCCGAGGACACCACCCCCCGGTCCGCCGCCCACACCCTGGCCGCGGACCGACTGCCGGTCGTCACGGAACGCTTCGGCCGGTTCCGCTGACGACCGGAAAGAGCTTGCGGGGAACGAGTCATTTCCGAACCCCGATTCCCCGCAAGCCTTTTCGATTCCCGCAAGCGCCGAATCAGCGAATCACCAACTCACCGACCGATTCGACGGGAATCCCTCACTTCACGAGCCGGATCGAGTTGTACGGGGTGTAGTTGTAGTCGGCGTACGTATTGGCCTGCTGGTACCCGTCGCAGTTCTTCCCGTCGGCGTCGTAGCAGTTACGGGCGGTGGCGCCGCCGGTCTGGTGGTTGTAGATCCTCTTGGTGCCGATCTGGTTGTAGATCTTGTGGGCACCGTAGGAGTAGAAGATGTACGTGGGGTTGTCGTTGGCCCAGCTGCCGTTCGGGTAGAGGCAGACCGCCCCGGACGGGCAGCCGTGGATCGACGCCGCGGCCCCCGCCGCCGCGGCGCTCCCGCCGAACGACAGCACCGATCCGCCCGCGACCAGTGCGGCCGCCGCGACCGTCGTGACGACACTGTTCCGAATCCTGCGCATGTGTGTTTCCCCCTTGATTCCGGTACCGCGGCCTTGGTCCGGGCCGCGGCTCCTCTGCGTTTACCGCTCATTTATGAGCGGCTCACATCATGGAAGCGAGGACGGCCGGGGGGCCAACAGTTTGCAGCACAGGGAAAACATCCAGTTCATCAAACATCCAGTTCATCAATCGGGGGAACGATGAAACTGCGCATCCACTTCACCGCGGACGATTTGGCCCGGACCACGGTCGCCGCCCGCCCGGACGACATGTGGGAACTGGTCAACAGCCTGCACATCCTGCAGTGCCCACGCCCACCCGCCCAGTACGGCCCCTGGCTCCGCCACGTCCGCCGCCGGTGCGCGGGACGGGACCTCAGGGCCCGCGTCCGCCATGTGACCGCTCTCGTCCCCCGCCGGGGCGACTTCCCCGACTTCCTCACCCCCTCGGGCGCGGACAGTTTCAGCACCTCGCTCGACCTCATCCACGCCACCCCGGCCACCCGGCTCCGCGCCGAACTCGCCCTCCACTTCCGGCGCCGCACCCCACCGCCATGGGCCCGCCGGCTCGCCGAGGGCGACCACACGGCCCGACAGGAGCTGCGGGACGCCCTCAGCACCTGCTTCCACGAACTGCTCGCACCCCAGCTCCCACTGATCGCCGAGACGTTCCACCACGAACGCGCCCAGCACAGCCGGGACGTCCTGGAAGGCGGCGTCGAACAACTCCTGCGCACCCTGCCGCCGTCGATCCGCTGGACGTCCCCGACACTGACCGCCGACTACCCGCACGACCGCGACCTGCATCTGCACGGCCGGGGCATCACCCTGGTCCCTTCGTTCTTCTGTACGAGGACCCCGGTGACGCTCATCAACCCGGGCCTCCCCCCGGTGCTGGTCTACCCCGTGGCCCGCCGCCCCCTGCCGGAACCGACCCCCGAGGGCCTGACCGACCTGCTGGGCCGGACCCGCGCCCAGATCCTCCACGCCCTGACCCCGCCCTGCTCGACGGGCGAACTGGCCCTCCGCACCCACGTGTCCATCGGCACCGCGAGCAAGCACGCCTCGGTCCTGCGCAGAGCGGGCCTCGTCACGAGCACCCGCAGGGGCTGCACGATGCTGCACGCCCTGACCCCACTCGGCCAGGAACTGACCCGCCGCCCCACCCGCTGAACGGATCGGGGCGAGTCCGCCGGAGGGGGTCTTCGGCGTCGCCCAGGCCGGATTCCGGCGTGAACCGGGACGGTGGTTCCGCAGTGGGGAGCGACAGATGGCCAGGTCAGCACCAGATGGCGGGATCACCCTCTCGCCGCCCCGGGTGAGGGTGTTCTACTGTGGACGACTCAGCGCAACGAGTGACAAGCGTTGCCAACTGGCCGCGAGGGCGAGAGAACGTACGGGGACTGGCGTGCAGAACGTGTTTGTCGACCGTGTCGAACCCATGGAAGAGCTCCGCTCCATGTTGCAGTCCCTCAGCCGGGGACGCGGCGGCGCTCTGCTGGTGGAGGGCGTCTCCGGAATGGGGAAGACGTCACTGCTCGGCGAGTTCGTCCGGCGCACCGGTCGGGCTGACGGCATGACAGGGGCGTGCCGCGTGGTCACCACGCGATGCCACCCCGGTATCGGCCCCGGGCTGATGTACGGGCCGGTCATCGACATCCTGATGCAGCTCGACGCGCAGTCGCAGCAGCCCGGCTTCCTGCGACGCGTGTTGGGTGCGACCGGCCGGAGCGCCGCGCGTTCCTTGCCGGAATTGCTCTCCGCGCTCGTCCCCGGGCTCGGCACCGTTCTGACGATCGGGCGGGAGGTGACCGAGGCAGCGCTCACTTCCGGCTCCATGCCGTTCGACTCGCTGTTGCCGTTCCAGCAGGGTGTCGCCGCACAGATCGTCGACGCCCTGCTGAAACTCGCGAGTTCGGGCCCGCCCACGGTCCTGGCCATCGACGATGTCCAGAACATCGACCCCAGCAGCCTGCTCGTTCTGGACCGCCTGCTGCGGGTGCTGCCCTCCTCTCCGATCAGCCTGGTGCTCAGCCATGCCATCGGCGAGACCCACGACAGCGCGTCCGACAGCGTGGAGCAGCTGCTGAGGCGATGGGAGAGCGAGACGCTCATCCGGTCGCACTCGCTGAGCGGGCTTCCGGACGAGGCCGTGGCGGAGCTCGTCGAGTTCCGCCACCCGACCGCGCCTTCCACACTTCCGGACAGCCTGAGCCGGCTGACTGCCGGGCACCCCATCTTCGTACAGCTCTGCCTCGACGAGTGGCGCCCTGGGGACGGAGAGCGTGTTCCGTTGCCGGAGAGTCTGTCGCGGGTCGTGGAAGACCGGATGCGACGGCTCTCCCCGGAGGACCAGACACTGCTGGTCACGGCTGCCACCCAGGGTTCGACGTTCCTGTCCCGTACCGTGGCCGACGCCGTCGGCGCCGCTCACGACGAGGTCATGGAACGGCTGCGGCGGATCGCCCGCTCCCAGCGACTGATCACCCCCGTGGCAGAACCGCCCGCCTGGGCCCGACATGACCCGTCGGACTGCTACACCTTCCAGCACCAGGCCCTGTGGAAGGTGCTGTACGACCAGCAGAGCACCCAGCAGACCCGGTCCCGGCACGCACGGATCGCCCGCTCGCTCGCCTCCGGAGACAACGGGTCGTCGGCTTCCCTGGAACGGCGTCTGGAGATCGCCCGCCATCTGGAGGCGGGCGGACCGGAGTGTCTGGCCGACTCGGCCGCGGCCCACTATGCCCTGGCACGTTCAGCGGCCATCGACGGACTGTCCTTCGCGGAGGCCGAACGGCACTGCGAGAAGGCCATACAGGCGGCACGTGCCCTCCCTCAGGACGGGACCGGGCGGGACCGTCGACTCGTCCAGTCGATCGAGCTACTGCTGTCCCTCACCGAGGTGCGCTGGCGTGGCCAGCACGACTCCAGCGGTGGGCCGCACATCGACACGCTCGCCGCCGAGGCCGAGCGGGCGGCCTCCCGTGTCGGCGACCCCGAGCTCGTCTCCCGTACGACGCTGCTGCGTGGCAAGACACTCATGGCCACACAGGGGCTGGTGCCCGGCTTGGACAAGCTGCGTGACGCGGTCGAGATCGCGGAGGCGCAGAACGACCCGGTCGCCTTGTTCGTCGCCAAGGTCGAATACGGGCGCCAAGCCTCCAAGCGGAAACTGGAGGACGGGCTGGAGCAGCTGCGGGAGGCGGAGGAGCTGTACGCCGCCGAGCCGCGGCTCGGCGGCGGCCATGATCCGGTGCTCCAACACGCCCGCAACCTCAACGAGATGCAGTTGGGCATCACGCTCTTCGACCACGGGCGGCTCGGGCACGCCCTGACCCGGCTGCTCCGCTGCACCGACCGACTGCGCGACGAACCACTCAAGGCCGAACTCCCCATAGCACTGAACTACTTGGCGCAGGTCCGGACAGGGCTCGGTCAATATGAACAGGCCGAGCAGGTACTGAACGAGGCCCGTGACCACGAGGCGGCCCGGGGTGGGGACAGCGGCTGGCACGCCTACAACACCGCGCTGCTCGCCCTGCTGCTCGCCCGGGATCCGCGACGCCGCGGGGAGAGCCTGACCCTGGCCGAGGACGCCTGGCTGGAGACCGAGCGCACCTGGCTGATCAACCTCGTACCGATCGTGCGCAACCTCTACGCCCAAGTGCTGCTGGAGACCACCATCGACTCCACCGAGCAGCTGGAAGCCGCCCATCGTCTCGCCACGGACACCATCGTGGAAACACGGCGTACCGGCATGGTTCGTAGCGAGATCGCCGCACTGTCCTTGTGCGGGCGGGTCCGGTTCAAGCAGGGCGAGACGGCCTCGGCCTCACACTACGCCCGTGAGGCCGTACAGCTCTTGGCCCGGACCGGCGACATGCCCGCGCTGCGCAGCGAGGAAGTCCTCTACCACGCGGCCCGCACCCTGCATGCCACCGGCGCCCAGGACGAGGCCCAGCACATACTGCAACAGGCCCGCAGCAAGGTGGCGCAGAAGGCCGACAGCCTCGACGAACCCAGCCTGCGCCGCTCCTTCCTTGAGGCAGTCTCGCTCAACCGAGCCGTCGTCCACGGTGAACTGGAGGATGAATAGCCCGCCATGCCTTACATGCCTCTTGAGAACGGAAAGCCGCTCGGACACCTGGGGTTCGGTGTGGCCGGGATGCTGACCATCACCAAGGAATTCCACTTCTCCGCCAGTCACGTCCTCGACAAACTGCCGTCCTGGCACAAGTGCGCCCGCATGCACGGCCACAACTACATCGTCATGATGGAGTTGTCGGCCCGCCCCGAAGACCTCACCGAAGCCGGATTCGTCCGTGACTACGGCGATCTCGACACATTCAAGAGGTGGCTCGACGACACCCTCGACCACCGCCACCTCAACGACGCCATGAAGGGCATCTCGCCTTCGGCCGAGAACATGGCCTTGTGGATCTACAGCCAATGGTCGGAGAAGTACCCCGAGTTGGCGGCAGTGTGGATCTCCGAGACCCCGAAGACCTGGGCGATCTTCCGAGAGCCGCCCCGGGATTCCCGGGCCCACGAGCAGACCGGTCGCTAGTGCCCCTGGGCGCCTCTCGCCATGCGGCTGCTACAGCCACCTGGTCAGCTGCCGAAGCAGCCCGTTCCCGCCGGTCGGCTGCGGGCCATCGGCCTGAGTCCGTCCCACTGGGTGGCGTCCACAAGTCGGTCCACCCCGACTACCGCCATCACCGCGATGGCGCCGGGCGGAGCCGGTCGTGACCGAGGTGCGCGCCGCAGACAGCAGGCCACCGGTCGGCCACCGGAAGGCGCCCAGCGGGGCATCCAGGCTGACGCGCCGAAAGAATCAAGGTCACGGAATGGGAAAAACCCCAGGTCACGGGCTACGTGACCTGGGGTCCACGCCGAGCCCCCTGTCGGATTCGAACCGACGACCTACGCATTACAAGTGCGTTGCTCTGGCCAACTGAGCTAAGGAGGCATGCCGAAGCAGTGTAACCAACGCCGCACCCTGCGCGGTCCCGGAATTTCGTGGCCTTCGAACTACTGACAGATTCGAAATGGCCAGGTAGCGTCGCTGAAGGTTCACGCAAGTGGACCAGACCACTCCCGCACTCGGATCGTCCGGCACGTTCCTGCCGGTGGAGGAGAAGATCCAGCATGGCCAGTGTCACGTTCGACAAGGCGTCCCGCGTCTACCCCGGCTCCACGAAGCCGGCCGTGGACCAGCTTGAGATCGACATCGCGGACGGTGAGTTCCTCGTCCTCGTCGGTCCTTCCGGTTGTGGCAAGTCGACCTCCCTGCGCATGCTCGCGGGTCTTGAGGACGTCAACGGCGGCGCGATCCGCATCGGTGACCGCGACGTCACGCACCTGCCCCCGAAGGACCGGGACATCGCCATGGTGTTCCAGAACTACGCGCTGTACCCGCACATGACCGTCGCGGACAACATGGGCTTCGCGCTCAAGATCGCCGGGGTCAACAAGACCGAGATCCGGGCGAAGGTCGAAGAGGCCGCCAAGATGCTGGACCTCACCGAGTACCTGGACCGCAAGCCGAAGGCGCTCTCCGGTGGTCAGCGTCAGCGTGTCGCGATGGGCCGTGCCATCGTGCGTGAGCCGCAGGTCTTCCTCATGGACGAGCCGCTGTCGAACCTCGACGCCAAGCTCCGTGTCTCCACCCGTACGCAGATCGCCTCGCTCCAGCGCCGTCTCGGCATCACGACCGTGTACGTCACCCACGACCAGGTCGAGGCCCTCACCATGGGCGACCGGGTCGCGGTCCTCAAGGACGGTCTGCTCCAGCAGGTCGACTCGCCGCGCAACATGTACGACAAGCCCGCGAACCTCTTCGTGGCCGGCTTCATCGGCTCCCCGGCCATGAACCTGATCGAGGTCCCGATCACCGACGGTGGCGTGAAGTTCGGCAACAGCGTCGTCCCGGTCTCCCGCGAGGCGCTCTCCGCCGCCGCGGACAAGGGCGACACCACCGTCACGGTCGGCATCCGCCCGGAGCACTTCGACATCGTCGAGCACGGCGGCGCCGCCGCGAAGTCCCTCTCGAAGGACAGCGCCGACGCCCCGGCCGGTCTGGCCGTCTCGGTCAACGTCGTCGAGGAGCTCGGCGCCGACGGCTTCGTCTACGGCTCCGCGCGGGTCGGCGGCGAGGACAAGGACCTGGTCGTCCGCGTCGGCGGCCGCGCCGTCCCGGAGAAGGGCACCAAGCTGCACGTCGTGCCGCGCCCGGACGAGCTGCACGTCTTCTCGACCTCCACGGGTGCCCGTCTCACCGACTGACGCCCGCACACGCACCACCACGGCCCCGCACGTTCCGCGTGCGGGGCCGTTCGCGCGCTCGAAGGCGCGGCGCCGAAGGCGACCCGGCCGGAAGCGACGCGGCCAAGAGCGCGGCGCCGAAGGCCCGGCCTGAAGCCGGGCCCGGCGCCACGGCCGGGCGGCCCGGCCTGCTGGGGTCCGGACCGCTGCGGGCTGGACCCCCGGCAGGCCGCCTCCGCGAGCCCGTGCCGAAGCGCGCACCGCGAGGCCGCGCCCAGGACCGCGGCAGACCGCACCGGGGCGGATTCCCCTGGCACACCGGTCATTTCGACGCCTGTCGGCACCGCACGTCAACGCCCGATTCGAAAAGCATCCTCGAACCATCCCCCTCAAGGGTGACGAAGTGTCGCCGTATCATTACCGCCCGCTACGCTCGCTGCGTGACCCACACTGCGCGCCGCATCGGCCGATCCCTCGCCTTCGTCCTGCCCGTCGTGATGGTCCTCTCCGGGACCCTCGCCGTCACCAGCGTGCCGTGGGCAGCGCACAACTCCGAGCCGCAGGTACTGACCGCCTCGGCCCACGACATCTCGAAGCGGGCCAAGACCCGCACCCCGCAGGACGCCCTCCGCGACCGGCTGCTCGTGGAGCTCCAGGAGAAGGACCCGGCCGTGGCGCTGACCGACCTCCAGCGCTCCGTCGAGGGGCGCCCCTCGCTCGCCCGGCACTGCATGTCGATCGCCAGGGCCCTGGGCCGCGCGGCCGTCGAGAAGTACGGGCCCACGCACGCCCACCGGTTCTCGCGCCCCGTCTGCGACACCTCCTTCGCCTCGGGCGTCGCCCGGTTCAGCTGACCGGCCGTTCCGGGCACCGCATATCGTGCCCGGTATGCATACGTATCCGACGCAGGCCGTGGTCCTGGCGGGTGGCCAGGGATCGCGGCTGCGGCCGTACACCGACGACCGCCCCAAGCCGATGGTCGAGATCCCGGGCACCGGGACTCCGATCATCGGCCATCAGCTTTCCTGGCTGGCCGCCGAAGGCGTGACCGACGCCGTGGTGTCGTGCGGTCATCTCGCCGAGGTGCTCCAGGAATGGCTGGACTCCGCGGTGCTGCCGCTGCGCGTGACGACCGTCGTGGAGTCCGAGCCGCTGGGCCGCGGCGGCGGGCTGAAGTACGCCGCCACCCGGCTGCCCGATCCCGAGCAGCCCTGGTACGCCACCAACGGCGACATCTGGACGCGCTTCTCCCTGCGCGAGATGGCCGCGTTCCACGCCGAACGCGATGCGACCGCCACCCTGGCCCTGGCCCGTCCCCGCATCCCCTGGGGTGCCGTGGAGACGGACGCGTTCGGGCACATCACCGACTTCATCGAGTCGCCGCCGTCGCCGTATCTGATCAACGCCGGTGTGTACGTCTTCTCCCCGGCCTTCACGACGCTGCTGCCGGACCGGGGCGACCACGAGCGCACCACGTTCCCCCGGCTGGCGCGCGAGCGCAGGCTGGCCGGTTACCCGCTCCCGCACGGCGCGTACTGGCGGGCCATCGACACCGCGAAGGACCTCACCGAGGCCGCCAAGGAACTCGACGGACAGTAGCGGGACCCCACACATGACGCGGGGGCGGCCACCGGTACGGATCCGGTGGCCGCCCCCGCGTCGTCGGCCGGAGGCCGCCCGGCGGCCTCGGGCGTGTACGCGCTAGCCGAGCAGGCCGCCGATGGGGTTCTGCCCGCCGCCGGAGGTGCCGCCCGTGGAGTCGTCGCCGTCCGAGCCGCCGGTGGAGCCGCCGCCCGTGCCGGTGGTGCCGGAGGACGACGGGCCCGAGCTGCTGGACGGGGGCTGCTGCGGTGCCGTCTGCTGCGGGACCTGCTGGCCGGTGCCCTGGGTCTGGCTGGGCTGTCCGGCACCGGCCGCCTGGCCGGACTCGCGGACGGTGCCCGCGGCCGGCGTGGACGGTGCGGTGGAGGGCGTCGTGGCGACGCTGCTGCGGGACGGCGCGGGGCGGTGGCCCTCCGGCGTCTGCGAGGCCCGGCCGCCGCGGGACTCCTCCGGGAGCGGGGAGCCGGGGAGCTGGTTGGTCGGGTCGCCGTTCGGGCCGGGCACGGTGACGACCTCGGAGGAGCGCACCGCGCCGCCGAGCACCGAGCCCACGAGCAGGGTCAGACCGACGACGACGGCGGCGACGACGGCGCCCCGGCGCAGCACCCGGCGGCGCAGGTCCCAGATGGCCGAGCGCGGGCCGAGCCTGCGCCAGGCCTCACCGGCGAGCCGTCCGTCGAGGGAGTAGACCGGAGCGCCCGCGATGATCAGCGGGCTCCAGGCGGCGAGGTAGATGATGTCGGGCGCGTCGTAGGCGGCGACGCTGCGCCAGCTCACGGTGACCAGCAGGGCGGCGGAGAGCAGTGCGCCGACCGAGGCGGCGACCCGCTGCCAGAGGCCGAGGACGGTGAGCACGCCGACGACGACCTGGAGGAAGGCGACGCTGAGTCCGGCGCCGACCGGGTGGGAGAGCGCGAAGTCGCGCAGTGGCTCGGCCAGCGCCCAGGGGTGCAGCGAGGTCAGCCACTTGACCATGGAGCCGCGCTCGCCGCCGTCGAAGAAGACGGGGTCGCAGAGCTTGCCCATGCCCGCGTAGATGGAGATGAAGCCGAGGAAGACGCGCAGGGGCAGCAGCACCACGCCGAGGTTCATCCGGCGGCCGGGGTAGTACGCATGGCGCAGGGTGTCGCTGTTCTGGCGCCCGCGGTCCTCGGTCTCCTCGTCGAACCCGTCCTCGTCGTACTCCTCCCGGGGGTACGGCCCGCTGTCCGCGGGGTCGTAGGCGCCGTCTCCCCGGCGCATGGGCGGCAGCAGCGGCCCGTTGCCGTAGCGGCCCGGCTGGTGGGGGGCGCTGATGACGGGGTTGGGCTGGGTCTCTTCGAGGAGGTCGATGAGCTGGGTGCTGCCCGTGCCGTGCCCGCCGCCGAGCTCCGGGGCCGCGTAGGGGTCGTAGGAGTCGTACCCGGCGGCCGGGGGGCCCGCGGTGGAGTTCCGCACGGCCTGGAGGAGCCCGGTGGCTCCGGGGTCGCCGGGGGCCGACCTGCCGCTCCACACGACGGGCGAGCGCCTGCCGCGGGCCGCTCCTGCACCGCTCATGGCGGGAATCCTGGGCGCGCCGGCGGGGGCCAGACCGCGCAGCCGCGGGCGCTGGCCGGGGGCGAGCTGCACCCGGAAGCTGGCGTGGTTGACGATGACCTGCGCAGGGTCGCAGTCCACCTTGGCCATGCTCAGGGCGGGTTGTTCGTCGAACCGAGGCGTTCTGGTGTCCACACTCATCTAACCGAGTGATGTGTGGTTAGGACACTGCCTTGACGGGCCCGATGTGTCCGAGGCCCGTCAATGGTGTCCGGCCGGGGGCGCCGCCGGTCGGCCGCCCCCCGGCCGGGTGGACCTCAGGCCCGGCGCCGGGCGACCTCGTACAGGACGATCCCGGCCGCGACGCCCGCGTTCAGGGACTCCGCGCCGCCCGGCATCGAGATGCGGACCCGGTAGTCGCAGGTCTCGCCGACGAGGCGGCCGAGGCCCTTGCCCTCGCTGCCGATGACGATGACGACGGGGCCCGCGAGCTCCGGCAGGTCCTCGACGGTGTGCTCGCCGTCGGCGGCGAGGCCGACGACCGTGAGACCGGCCTTCTGGTAGCCCTCCAGGGCGCGGGTCAGGTTGGTGACCCGGGAGACCGGCGTACGGGCCGCCGTGCCGGCCGAGGACTTCCAGGCGCCCGCCGTCATCCCGGCCGCGCGCCGCTCGGGCACGACCACGCCGTGGCCGCCGAACGCGGAGACGGAGCGGACGATCGCGCCGAGGTTGCGCGGGTCGGTGACGCCGTCGAGGGCGACGATGAGGGGGTCCTCGCCGTTGTCGTACGCGGCGGCGGTGAGGTCCTCGGGGTGCGCGTACTCGTACGGCGGGACCTGGAGGACGAGGCCCTGGTGGTTCAGGCCGTTGGTCATCCGGTCCAGCTCGGGGCGCGGGGCCTCCATCAGGTTGATGTTGCCGCGCGCGCCGGCGAGCTGGAGCGCCTCGCGGACCCGCTCGTCGTTGTCGATGTACTGCTGGACGTACAGGGTCGTCGCGGGGACGCCGTCGCGCAGGGCCTCGTAGACCGGGTTGCGGCCGACGACCATCTCGGACGTGCCCTTGACTCCGCCGCGCCGGGGGGCGGGGCGGCGGGCCGCGGCCTGCTTGGCCTGGGCGTTGGCGAGCCGGTTCTTCTTGTGTCCCTTGCGGGCGGAGGCGGGCGGCGTCGGGCCCTTTCCTTCGAGGCCACGGCGTCGCTGGCCACCGCTGCCGACCTGCGCGCCCTTCTTGTTGGACGTGCGGCGGTTCCTGCGCTGGCTGTTCCCGGCCATGACCTACCTGTTTCGTTGCTTCTCAGACATGCGTACGTAAGTGAAGTGTGCCGCCCGGAACGCCGGGCGGCACACGGTGGGGACTACTGGCGCGGGCCGAGTGTCCACCGCGGTCCGGTGGGGCTGTCCTCGATGACGAGTCCGGACTGGTTGAGCTGGTCGCGGATGGCGTCGGCGGCGGCCCAGTCCTTGCGCTCGCGGGCCGACTGGCGCTGGTCGAGGACGAGGCGTACGAGGGTGTCGACGACGCCGTGCAGATCGTCGCCGCGGTCGCTCTCGCCCGCCCAGTGCTCGTCGAGCGGGTCGAGGCCGAGGACGCCGAGCATCGCGCGGACCTCCGCGAGCCGGGCGACCGCCGCCTCCTTGTCGTCGGCGGCCAGCGCGGAGTTGCCCTGGCGGACCGTGGTGTGGACGATCGCGAGCGCCTGCGGGACGCCCAGGTCGTCGTCCATCGCCTCGGCGAAGGCGGGCGGCACCTCGGCGGCGGGCTCGACCGTCTCGCCCGCCTTCTCGGTGACGCGCTGGACGAAGCCCTCGATCCGCGCGAACGCGGACTCGGCCTCGCGCAGGGCGTCCTCGCTGTACTCGATCATCGACCGGTAGTGCGGGGTGCCGAGGTAGTAGCGCAGCACGATCGGGCGCCAGGTCTTGACCATCTCGCTGACCAGCACGGAGTTGCCCAGCGACTTCGACATCTTCTCGCCGGACATGGTGACCCAGCCGTTGTGCACCCAGTACTTCGCGAACTCGTCGCCGTACGCCTTGGCCTGGGCGATCTCGTTCTCGTGGTGCGGGAAGATCAGGTCGATGCCGCCGCCGTGGATGTCGAAGGCGGTGCCGAGGTACTTGTGCGCCATGGCGGAGCACTCCAGGTGCCAGCCGGGGCGGCCGCGGCCCCAGGGGGTCTCCCAGCTGGGCTCGCCCGGCTTGGTCGCCTTCCACATCGCGAAGTCGCGCTGGTCGCGCTTGCCGGTCTCGCCGTCGCCGGAGGGCTGGCGCAGATCGTCCAGGTCCTGGTTGGAGAGCTCCAGATAGCCGGGGAACGAGCGCACGTCGAAGTAGACGTTGCCGTCGGCGGCGTAGGCGTGACCGCGCTCGATCAGCCCGCGCATCATCTCGATCATCTCGGGGACGTGGCCGGTGGCCCGGGGCTCGTAGGTGACCGGGAGGCAGCCGAGCGCGTCGTAGCCGGCGTTGAACGCCCGCTCGTTCTCGTACCCGATGGCCCACCAGGGGCGGCCCTGCTCGGCGGACTTCGTGATGATCTTGTCGTCGATGTCGGTGACGTTGCGGATGAACGTGACGTCGTAGCCGCGGTACGCGAACCAGCGGCGCATGATGTCGAAGTTCAGCCCGGACCGGATGTGCCCGATGTGCGGGGCGGCCTGGACGGTCGCGCCACAGAGGTAGATCGAGACACAGCCCGCTGTGAGCGGTACGAAGTCACGGATCTGCCGGGCGCTGGTGTCGTACAGGCGAATAGTCACGCCTCAAGGGTAGTGGGCGCGCACCAGTGCCCCGCGACCCCTTGGCGGATCGCGGGGCGAGTTCGCGGCGCGGGAGGTCTCAGACGCGTCCGACGACCTTGCGCGGGGTGATCCGGACGATCACCCGCTCGCCGCCGTCGGCGGCGGCCGCGGGGTTGAACTCCGCGAACTTCTTGCCGGTGTACTTCACGGACAGCTCGTCCACGAGCGCGTCGGCGCCCTCGGTGGACAGGGTGGTGGTGCCGCGGATCTCGGCGTAGGTGTACGGGGCGTCGAAGGGCTGCACGACGACGGAGACCCGCGGGTCGCGGCTCAGGTTCCGTTCCTTGCGGGTGCCCACCGACGTCGAGATCAGCAGGTCGTCGCCGTCGCGCTTGGCCCAGACCGGGGATGCCTGGGGGCTGCCGTCGGGCTGGATGGTGACGACGGTGACGAAGACGGGGGTGTCGAGAAGCGCTTTGAGCTCGGCGGGGAGTGCGGCGGTCATGACGTACGTCCTCCTGGCGGGATCGGTGGTGCCTCCACCTCTACCCCAACCTCTTCTCGCCGCTCCCGCTTCCCGTCCGCGCCCGCCGGAAGGCGCAGCGCGAGCGCGGCGCCCGCGAACGGCACGGCGGCGAGCACCGCCCACCGGACCGGGCCGGGCACCTGGAGCAGCGCCCCGGTGGCGGCGCTGCCCGCGAGCACGGCGAGCCCGGAGACGGACGAGAGCGCCCCGGTGGCCAGCCCGAGCCGCCGGTCGTCGACGAGTTCCGGTACGAGTCCCCGCGCGGCCGGGACCAGCAGCATCTGGCCGAGGGTGAGCAGCACGACGAGCGTGGCGCCGGGCAGCAGTCCGGCGGGGCCGCCGGGGGTGAGCGGCACGGCGGCGAACCCCGCCGCGACGGTCCCCAGCCCGGCGACGAGCGCGGTGCGCGGGGCGAGGCGGTGGGCGGCCCAGCGGGTCAGGGGCAGCTGGGCGAGGACGACCAGGAGCGAGGAGAGCGCGAACAGCCAGCCGAGTGCGGTCTGCGTGCCGGTGGCCCGCTCCACCTCGGCGGGCAGCGCGAGGTAGAGCTGGTTGTAGGCGATCAGATAGGCGCTGTACGCGAGGCAGAGGACGAGGAAGGGCCGGTTGCCGAACACCTCGCGGACAAAGCCGCGCGACTCGGCCGTCCGGGTGACGGGCGCCCGGCGCGGCATCAGCCGGGCGTGTCCGGCGAGGACTCCGACGAAGACCAGGGCACCGGCGAGGCAGGCCGCCCGGAATCCGCCGCCGAGCAGCAGGAGCAGCGAACCGAGCAGCGGGCCGATGAAGGCCCCGGCCTGCCCGGCGGCGGAGAATCCGGCGAGCACCTGGGCGCGCGGCGTTCCGGTGTCCCGCTCGTACCGGACGGACTCGCGGGCGGTCTCGGACTCCACGGCGGGCGAGAACAGCGCGGCGGCGAACCCGATGAGGACCACCGCCGCGACGACGGTCGCGGTGGAACCGGCGAAGGCCAGCCAGCCGAATCCGGCGATCCGCAGGGCGCAGCCGGCCAGGACGACGGGCCGGGGCCCGTACCGGTCGGTGAGGGCGCCGCCGACGACGAAGAGCCCCTGCTGGCTGAACGTACGCAGGCCGAGGACGAGCCCGACGAGCCACCCGGCCATGCCGAGGCCGGTGCCGAGGTGGGTGGCGAGGTAGGGCAGTACGGCGTAGAAGCCGGTGTTGAAGGCGAACTGGGTGGCGGTGAGGAGGCGGAGGTAGGGCGTGGTCCTGGTCGCGGCCAGGAGGGCGGGGGCGGGGGTCATGGGGTCACTCCGTCGCCGGGTTTCGGGCGGGGTGGTCCGGGGCCCCTCCGGGGCGTCTCCTCGAACGACGAACGTTCCGCGGGTACGCGGGAGGACCCGGGTATCCGTTCGTCGTCCTGCGGGGACTCCCCTGCACGGCCCCGGACCGGGCCGTCGTGCGTCCTCGGGCGTACGGGGGTGGTGGGGCCCCCGTGCCCGGGGCCGTGCCCGGGGCCATGCCCGAAGGAGCCCGTCCCGGTGTGTGATTCCGTTCTGGTGCGTGGCTCCGTCCCGGTGCGTGGTTCCGTTCTGGTGCGTGGTTCCGTCCCGGTGTGCGATTGCGTCCCGGTATGCCCGTTCGAGGCCGTTCTGGCAGGTCCGTTCATGCCGTGCTTGTCCTGGTGCGGGCCCGCCCCCGTACCGCCGCCGCGGCGAGGACGGCCAGCGCGCCCAGGGCGGCGAGCGCGGCGGCGGGGGCGAGGACGGACCAGGGGGCCCGTTCCGCGTACGGCATGTTCTCGGACAGCATCCGGCCCCACTCCGGTGCCGGGGGGCGGGTGCCCAGGCCGAGGAAGCCGAGGGAGGCGAGGGCCAGGGCGACGGCCGGGACGCGCAGGACCGCGTGGCGCAGCACCGGGGGCACCACGGCGGGCAGCAGGTGGCGCCGGGCCAGGTGCAGCCGTCCGGCGCCCGCCGCGCGGGCGGCCGCGAGGTGCGGGGCGGCCCGTTCCTGTGCGTACAGGGCCGAGGTGTGGGCGGCGAGCGGCGCCCAGGCGAGGGCCGCGACGGCGACGGCGGCGCCCCAGGGGCCGGGGCCCGCGACACCCGCGACGACCAGGCCGCCGAGGACGGCCGGCAGGGCGTTGGCGCTCTCGGTGAGCGCCCCGGCCCGTACCGCTCCGAGGAGCAGGCCGAGCAGGAGCGTCACGGCACAGACGGCGAGCGCGGTCAGGACCGTACGGGCCGCTCCGTGGCCGAGCCGGGCCAGCACGTCGCGGCCGAGGGAGTCGGTGCCCAGGGGGTGTGCGGCGGACGGTCCGGCGAGGCGGGCCACGGCGTCGACGTGCAGCGGGTCGCGCAGCAGCCCGGCGAGGGTCGTGGCGGCGAGGAGCACGGCGAGCGCCACCGCGCCGGTGGTGAGCAGCCGCCGGGCGGGCAGGGCCGGGGGGACCAGCGCCGGGAGGGCCCCGTCGCGCAGGGCGGGCCCGAGCAGGGTGCGGGCGGCGAGGCGGGCCGCGGCGCCCGCGATCGAGCCCAGGAGCAGCAGGAGCAGGACGCAGGCCTGGAGGACCGGGAGGTCCTGGGCGAGGGCCGCGGCCAGCGCCGTACCGCCGAGGCCGGGGATGGCGTACAGCGTCTCGACGGCGACGGCGCCGCCGGTGAGGCCGACGACGACCAGGCCGAGCTGGGGCAGCAGTCCGGGCAGGGTGCGGCGCAGCGCGTGCCGTGCGATGCGGCGGCCGGGCAGTCCGCCCGCGGCGGCGGCCCGCGCCCAGGGTTCGGCGAACGCGGCGGGCAGCGCGTCGTCCAGCAGCCGGCCGAGCAGTGCGCCCGCCGGGACGCCCATGGCGAGTGCGGGCAGTACCAGCTGCTCGGGCGCGCCCCAGCCGAGCGCGGGGAGCCAGCCGAGCTGCACGGCGACGACGGTGGCCAGGACGGCGGCGAGCAGGAACTCCGGCAGTGCGGCGAGGACGGCGGCGCCCGTTCCGGCCCGTGCGCGGACGATCCGCCGCCGGGCCCCGCGCCGGAGCGTGCCCGCGCAGAGCGCGGCGGCCAGCAGCAGGGCGACGGCGAGCGAGGCGCCCATCAGGGTCAGCGAGACGCCGAGCGCGGCCGTCACGTCGGGGGCGACGGGCTGTCCGGAGACCCAGGAGGTGCCGAGGTCGCCGTGGAGGAGGCCGCCGAGCCAGCCGCCGAGGACGTGGACGGCCCCGCCGTCGAGCCCGGTCTCGGCGCGGATCGCGTCGAGGGTCTCCGGGGTGGGCGGCCGGTCGGCGTACCGGGCGTGCAGGATCGTGAGCGCCGGGTCGGTCCGGGTCAGCCGGGGCAGCAGCCCGATGACGGCGACGACCGCGAGGAGCGTGCCGAGCCGCCCCGCCAGGTGCTTCACGCGGTCACCCGACGCGGGTGTCGGCGGTGATCAGGGTGCGTTCCATCGGGTCGAGCGAGACGCCGTGGACGCGGCTGTCGTCGTAGCCCTGGACGAAGCGTTCGTGGAGCAGCGGTACGAGGGCGTCGGTGCCGAGGATGTCGGCCTCGGCGGCCATCTCGGCGCGGTGGCGCTCTTCGGTGCCGGCGAGTCCGGCGGCCTTGTCCACGGCGGAGTCGACGCGCTTGTCGCAGAGCTGGGAGATGTTGAAGCTGCCGTCGCAGGTGAAGTCGGACGCGAGGTAGGAGACCGGGTCGGCGGTGTCCAGGAGGGTGTTGCGGGCCTGGATGAACGCGTCGAACTTCCCGGCCAGCGCGTCGGCCTCCAGCTGGGCGTAGTCGCGGACGACCTGCTTGACGGTGAATCCGCGCGCGGTGAGCTGCTGCTGGACGACGGTGGCGACCTCGGGCAGCTCGGGCCGGTTGGTGTACGTGGCGAGGACGATCTGCTTCGTCTTCGCCACCTCGGCCTTGCCGGCCGCCTTCGCCCGGCCCGTGGGGGCGGTGCGGTCGGCGGCGGCCCAGGGGACGCCGGGGCCGAGGAGGCCCTTCGCGGTGTCGGCGCGGCCTTCGTAGACACCCTTGACCAGGGCGCCGGAGTCGATGGCCTCGCGGGCGGCGGCGCGCATCGCGGGGTCGGCGAAGACCCCGTGCCGGGTGTTGAGGGAGAGGCCGTTGGTGCGGGCGGAGGGGAAGGCGTGGACGAGCTTCTCGCCGAGGAGGGAGGCCTGCGAGATCGGTACGTACTCGGCGACGTCGACGGAGCCGGTGCGCAGCGCGTTGGCGCGGGCGGTGCCGTCGGCGACGAACTTCACGTCGACGCCGGGGGCCTTGGCCTTGGCGCCCCAGTAGGTGTCGTTGCGCCGGAGGGTGGCGCTGACGGCGCCGTCGACCCGGCTCAGGGTGAAGGGTCCGGTGGCGTGCCCGGCGGGGTTCACCCGGCCGCCCTTGTACGCGCCCTCCGAGAGGATGGTGAGGGACGGGTTGGCCAGGCGCTGGGGAAGCAGCGGGTCGGGGGCGGCGGTGGATATCCGTACGGTCCGCGCGTCCGGCGCCGTGGCGGTGAGGCGGGTGTCGCTGAGGACGCGCGGCTTGGGCGAGGCGGTCTCGGCGGCGCGCAGCGAGCGCACGGCGTCGGCGGAGGTGAGCTTCGCGCCGTCCTGGAAGGTGGCGTCGCGCAGGGTGAAGGTCCAGGTGCGGTCGTCGTCGCGCTTCCAGGAGGTGGCGAGCGCGGGCTTGGCCGCACCGTTCCCGTCGAGGGTGGTGAGGCCCTCGATCACGGCGAGGCGGCTGAGGGTGACGGCGTCGTCGCCGTAGGGGGACATGGCCTGGGCGGGCGGGAAGGCCATGACGACCCGGAGCCGTTGCCCGTCCGCGGAATCGCCCGTACCGCCAAAGGAGCAGGCGGTGGCGAGCGGGACCAGGAGTGCGGTCGCGCAGAGCGCCAGGGGCGGCACGGGGCGACGGCGTCGGGGGAGGGACATGACAGCGACCTTATATGAAAACGATTGTCATCTAATGGGCGGGGGTGGCGGGCGCCGGCATCGGCAGCGCGAAGTGGACGATGCCCTGGCCGCCGTCCGCCGATGTGCGCTCGTCGCACACCTCGTCGGCCAGCGACCGCCAGAACGGCTCGGCACCGGGCACGGCCGGGTCCGTGTGCAGGTAGATCGACTCGTACCCGCCGGCCGCCGCGACGAAGTCGCACAGCTCGCGCACCAGCCGCCGGGCCAGGCCGTTCCTGCGGTGCCCGGGGGCGACGTAGATCCGGCAGAGCTGGGCGGTGGTGCCGGACGGGAAGCGGTCCGCGACCCACTGCGGGTTGGGCGGCGCCTGGGGCCCGCGGTCGCGCACCGCGCCGGTGGCCACGATCTCCCCGTCGCACTCGACGACCAGCAGGGTGCAGCGCTCCGGGCGCAGATAGGCGGCGTCGGGATCGATGATGTCGGCGTGCCAGCGCGGTACGTAGCCGGACTTCAGGTCGCGGTAGACGGTGTCGAGCATCACGGCCCGCGCACCGCCGAGGTCGGCGGGGGTGGCGGTGCGCAGTACGTACCGGTCGCCTCCGGCCACCACCGCGGCCGGGGTCATCGTGCTCATGGGCGGGCCCACCGTCCTCGTACGACACATCGCTTGCCGCACCAGCGTACGTGCAAGCGATGTGCAACAAGGCCGTGGCCCTGGAGTAACGGCAGGTCAGGGCCGTGCCGGGTCAGCCGGTGCGGTAGACCAGCGCGGTCGCGATCCCGGCGATGCCCTCGCCGCGCCCGGTGAAGCCGAGCCCGTCGGAGGTGGCGGCGGAGAGCGAGACGGGCGCCCCCACGGCGGCCGAAAGCACCTTCTGCGCCTCCTCGCGCCGCTTGCCGATCTTCGGCCGTACGCCGACGACCTGGACGGCGACATTGCCAATCCCGAAGCCCTCGGCCCGCACGATCCGCGCCGCCTCGGCCAGCAAGGTCACCCCGGCGGCGCCGGACCACTCGGGCCGCCCGGTGCCGAAGTGCTGCCCGAGGTCACCGAGCCCGGCGGCCGAGAAGAGCGCGTTGCACGCGGCGTGCGCGACGACATCGGCGTCCGAGTGCCCGGCCAGGCCGGGCCCCTCGCCCTCCCACAGCAGCCCCGCGCACCACAGCTCGCGGCCCTCCTCGAAGGCGTGGATGTCGGTGCCGATCCCGACCTGCGGGACCACCGGTCCGGTCCGTTCCTCAGAAGCCATCGTTGGCCCTCCTGCGCGCGAGTACCGCCTCGGCCAGCACCAGATCCAGCGGCCGGGTCACCTTGAACGCCTCTTCGTGCCCCGGGACGACCACCACCGGCGCCCCGAGCTGCTCCACCATGCCCGCGTCGTCCGTCGCGCCCTCGCCGTCCACGGCGACGGCGCCATGGGCGCGCACGAGCGTCTCGCGGTCGAAGCCCTGCGGGGTCTGCACCGCGCGCAGCCTGGCCCGCGCGGGCGTCCCGAGCACCGGCTCCGGCTCCCCCGGCGCACCGGGCTCGACCTCCTTGACGGTGTCCGCGAGCGGCAGCGCGGGGACCACGGCGGGCGCCCCGTCCCGTACCGCCTCGATCACGGCGTCCACGGTGTCGACCGGCACCAGCGGGCGGGCCGCGTCATGGACGAGGACGACGGAGACGTCCTCGGGCAGCGCGTCGAGACCGAGCCGCACCGACTCCTGGCGGGTGTCGCCGCCGGGCACGACGAGGTAGTCCGTACGCTCCGGAAGGGCGTGCTCGTCGAGCAGGTTCTTCACCTCGGGGGCGCCGTCCGGCGGCGCGACGACGACCACCAGGCCGACGGAACGGGACGCCGCCATGGCCCGGACCGCATGGATGAGCATGGGCGTCCCACCCAGGGCGCGGAGCGCCTTGGGGGCGCCCGGACCGAGCCGTACACCGCGGCCGGCCGCCGGAATCACGGCGGCGGTGCGGTGCGGGCGCGATTGATCAGACATCGATTGCACTCCGAAGCTTCGGCATGTTTGTTTCCACGGCCGACATGGGTATGGCCACAAGCGAGCCGGGCGCCACGCCCCGAATCGACCGGGCCCTTTCCGTGACACCCGGTCGACGTCGGACAAGCCGTACCGGCCGCTCGGGGTCGGCTGCACAAGATCGCGAGCAACGTATCGGGGGTATCACCGATGAAGCCAACGCATCGGTGCGTCGGGACGCATTTCGGACAGGCTGCGTGGAAATCGAGACAGGCCGCAGCCTGATACAGGCATGCCGCGGCATACAGACATGCCGCGGCGCCCGACCACCCTCTGTGAAACAGACATGCCGCAGCGCCCGACGACCCACCGTGAATACGGCTGTCAACGGGCACTGCGGCACATTGATGACGACCGGCGCGAACCGGTTCAGGACGCGAGAACCTCGTCGAGCAGAGCCTCGGCCTTGTCTTCGTTCGTGTTCTCCGCGAGAGCGAGCTCGCTCACCAGGATCTGGCGAGCCTTGGCGAGCATGCGCTTCTCACCTGCGGAGAGTCCTCGCTCGCGCTCACGACGCCACAGGTCGCGAACCACTTCGGCGACCTTGATGACATCGCCGGAGGCGAGCTTCTCGAGATTTGCCTTGTAGCGCCGGGACCAGTTCGTCGGCTCTTCGGCGTACGGTGCGCGAAGCACCTCGAAGACCCGGTCCAGCCCCTCCTGCCCGACCACGTCGCGCACACCCACGAACTCCGCATTGTCCGCCGGCACACGAACCGTCAAGTCGCCCTGGGCGACCTTGAGCACCAAGTAGGTCTTGTCCACGCCTTTGATCTGGCGAGTTTCGATAGCCTCGATCAGCGCGGCCCCGTGATGGGGATAGACCACGGTGTCGCCAACCTTGAACGTCATGTGACAGGTACCCCTTCCGTGGCTATCAAGAGTAACACGAGAACTGCTTCTCCTGAATGGCGTTTTCGCAGGTCAGGGCATATCTCGGGGCTTGACAACAGCAACACGCACGTGCTGCGGAAGGCTCGCGGGGGACGGTATTCGCAGGTCGGAGCCGTTCTGCGGGCTGGGCGAAACACACACGTCACACACAACCGGACCACCCTCCGGAGGGGTCGAACGTCCCGTTTTGCCGGATTCTGGATGCCGAACTTTCCGTACTCCGTTCGGAGATCGATCATCCGTACGGAGGTAAGTGCCGCAGATCAATGAAATTGATCAACAACTCCGCGCGAGCGCTTATACGCATGGAATGCGCCAGGCCCGATGAATTGATCACCCGCGATATGTGAACGGCATGTGTCGACCCGTTTCGGCCCGTGCGGACCCGCATGCCTTTGCCCGTCCGGAGGGCGGGCCCGATCCAAACGAGATGCCCAAGGGGCGGGTCGGGTGCGGGGCGGGCGGGGCGGCTCGGTAGCCTAAGGCCGCTGACACACCCTTAGGGCGGCTTTACGTCGCCCCCATCCGTCCGCAGTCCGACACGTTCAAGGAGTTGCCGCCGCCGTGAGCCGCAGCCTTCGACACGGCGCCCTCGCCGCCACCGCCATCGTGTTCTCGATCGCCTCGCTCACCGCGTGCGGTGCGGGCAATGACGCAGCGACGCTCAAGGTCAGGCCGGACACCGCCGCCACCACCGTCGGTGACATCAGCGTCCAGAACGCGAACGTCATCACCCAGCCCGAGCACTCCGCCGAGGGCCCGGCCGTCGTCTCCGCGACGCTGTTCAACAGCGGCACGAAGCCGCAGACCCTGGAAGCCGTGACGCTGCCGGGTTCGAGCGCCTCGGTGCAGCTGCACGCCGCCAAGGGCGCCGGACCGGTCGTGGTCCCGGCCGGCGGCCGGGTCGTCCTCGGCGGCAAGGGCAACGCCTCCGCCGTGATCGGGAACAGCAGCGAGGCCGCTCGGGCGGGCAACGTCCAGCCCGTCGTCTTCAAGTTCAGCTCGACCGGTGAGATCCCGCTCGGCGCGTTCGTCGTACCGGCGAGGAGCTACTTCACAGGCTTCGGCCCGAGCACGCTGCCGGTGGCGCCGAAGAAGACGCCGGGCGCCTCCCCGAGCGAGACGGCCTCCACCGGCGGGGCGCCGGGCGACACCGCCTCCGGCGACACCACCCCGGGCGACGACGCGTCCGCCTCGACGCAGACCGGCTGACGCACCCGCCGGCCGCGGGCGGACAGCAGCACGCGGACACGCCGACGGCGGAGGGCGCCTCCCGAAAGGGAAGCGCCCTCCGCCGTCGGCGTACCTGGCGGTCTACGGCTCGAACTTGTACCCCAGGCCCCGCACCGTCACCAGGAAGCGGGGGGCGCCCGGGTCGGGCTCGATCTTGGCGCGCAGCCGCTTGACGTGGACGTCCAGGGTCTTGGTGTCGCCGACGTAGTCCGCGCCCCACACCCGGTCGATCAGCTGCATGCGGGTCAGCACCCGGCCCGCGTTGCGCAGCAGCATCTCCAGCAGGTCGAACTCCTTGAGCGGGAGGTCGACCTTGCCACCGGCGACGGTGACGACGTGCCGGTCCACGTCCATCCGGACCGGGCCCGCCTCCAGGGCGGCCGGCGTGACCTCCTCCGGCTCGCCGCGGCGGCGCAGCACCGCGCGGATGCGGGCGACCAGCTCCCGCGAGGAGAACGGCTTGGTCACGTAGTCGTCGGCTCCTATTTCCAGGCCGACGACCTTGTCGATCTCGCTGTCCTTCGCCGTGACCATGATCACGGGGACATTGGACTTGCTGCGCAGCTGACGGCAGACCTCCGTGCCGGGCAGGCCCGGCAGCATCAGGTCGAGCAGCACGAGGTCGGCGCCGTTGCGCTCGAACTCGTCAAGCCCGTCCGGGCCCGTGGCCGCGATGGCGACCTCGAAGCCCTCCTTGCGGAGCATGTAGGACAGGGCGTCGCTGAAGGATTCCTCATCCTCGACGACGAGCACTCGGGTCACGGAAGGACCTCCGGGGCAGGGAATGGTTCAAGGGTGTCGGGGTGAGCGGATCCATCGGGGCCCTCGTCGCCGTTGACGACGGGCGGTCCGCCCGAGCTGCGGTCGCGGTCCCGTACGGAGCCCGCTTCGGGCAGCCGCAGGGTGAAGGTGGAGCCCTGGCCCTCCGAGCTCCAGACGCTGACCTCCCCGCCGTGCGAGGCGGCCACGTGCTTGACGATGGCGAGGCCGAGGCCGGTGCCACCGGTGGCCCGTGAGCGGGCCGGGTCGACGCGGTAGAAGCGTTCGAAGACCCGCTCGCGGTCCTTCTCCGAGATGCCGATGCCCTGGTCGGTCACCGCTATCTCGATCTGGTCCCCGCCGGGCACGGACAGTCGCCTGGCGGCGATGCCCACTCGGGTGCGGGCGGGGCTGTAGTTGACGGCGTTCTCGACGAGATTGCCGAGCGCCGCGGCGAGCTGGCCGCGGTTGCCCCAGATACGGAGCTCCGCCGTGCCGCCCGCGGCCATGGTGATCTGCTTCGAGCCGGCCTGCTGGCGGCAGCGGTCGATGGCCTCGGCCACCAGCTCGTCCACCCGGACCGGCTCGGCGTCCTCCAGCGGGTCGTCGTTCTGCACCCGGGAGAGGTCGATGATCTCCTGTACGAGGTTGGTCAGCCGGGTCGCCTCTATCTGCATCCGGCCCGCGAAGCGTTCCACCGCCTCGGGGTCGTCGGACGCGTCCATCACCGCCTCGGAGAGCAGCGAGAGCGCGCCGACCGGGGTCTTGAGCTCATGGCTGACGTTGGCGACGAAGTCACGCCGCACCGCCTCTATCCGGCGGGCCTCGGTGAGGTCCTCGACCAGCAGGAGCACCAGCCGGGAACCGAGCGGGGCGACCCGGGCGGAGACCGCGAGGGCCTCGCCCCGGCCGGTGCCGCGCCGGGGGAGGTCCAGCTCGACCTGGCGTATCTCGCCGTCCCGGCGGGTGTCCCTGGCCATGTTCAGCATCGCCTCGACGGCGAGCCGTCCGCCCCTGACCAGTCCCAGGGCGTAGGCGGCGGAGCTGGCCTTGACCACGCTGTCGCTCTCGTCGAGCACGACCGCCGAGGAGCTGAGCACGGACAGGACCGTGTCCACCCCGGGCGGCAGGGGTGCGTTGCTGTCGGGCCGCAGGGAGGTGCGCGTCGGCTTCTTCTGGTCGCGCTCGCTCCAGCGGAACGCAAGCATGGCGATCACGCCGGTACACGCACCGCCGATCGCCGCAGCTGCGGCGACTGCCGCGTTCACGTCCATACGTCAAGGTTATGCGGGTCCGGGAGGAGTCTCCCAGCCATCCGAGTGCCTATCCGAACACTCGTCGCCCAGAGTTCACCGAGGAGCAAGGGTTGGTTCACTTGGGCGGCCGGAAGCCGACGCGTACGCCGCCCAGGGTGGCAGCGTGGGGTTCGAACCGTGCCCCGGCCTTACACAGAGGACTGGAGAGGGACTTCCATGCGTGACGCGTACCACGAGGAACTCGACTCGATCGGCGAGGGGCTGGTCGAGATGGCCCGTCTCGTCGGGTCGGCGATCGGCCGGGCGACGACGTCCATGCTCGATGCCGATCTCAAGCTCGCGGAGAGCGTGATCGCCGCGGACCAGAAGGTCGACGACCTTCAGCACGACCTGGAGGCGCGGGCCATCGCTCTGCTCGCGCGTCAGCAGCCGGTGGCGACGGATCTGCGCATCGTGGTCACCTCCCTGCGGATGAGCGCCGACCTGGAGCGCTCGGGCGACCTGGCCCAGCACGTCGCCAAGCTGACCCGGCTGCGGTTCCCGCAGTCGGCGGTCCCGCACGACCTGCACGCCACCATCCTGGAGATGGGGCAGCTGGCGCAGCGCCTGATGGCCAAGGCCGCCGAGGTGATCATCACCAAGGACGTCGACCTGGCGCTCCAGCTGGAGCAGGACGACGACGAGATGGACTTGCTGCACCGCACGCTGTTCCAGCACCTGATGGACGACCGCTGGAAGCACGGCATCGAGACCGCCGTCGACGTGACCCTGCTCGGCCGGTACTACGAGCGCTTCGCGGACCACGCGGTGTCGGTCGCCAAGCGGGTCGTCTACCTGGTGACGGGCGAGCACGCCGACGAGATCCAGCAGCAGACTCCGGTGGAGGGCGCGTAGCCGCCCGCCGGTGAGGGGCGCGCGGGCGCACATGGGCGCATCGGGTCGCACATGTGTCTCTGCGCACATGCGCCGTTGATGCGCCCGCCGGGGTGGGCATGCAATGGGGTGGGGCGGCACGCCTTGTCCGTACGCCCCGGTCGTACGCGCGTCACCGTGGCGTACGGCTCTGTCGTACGCCTTGAGGAGGAACCATGGCCGATTCCCCCACGACCGACCCCCAGCAGGAGGCGCCCGCCGAGGTGGGGCGCCTGATCCTGCTCGGCGCCTGCGGCTGCGGCTCGGGCTGCGGCTGCGGCTGCCAGTCCGGGGCCCCGTGCCAGTGCGGTGGCTGCTGCGGCTGACCGGCCGCGCCGGAATGCTCGGTGCGCCCCGCGCGGAGACGATCCTCCGCGCGGGGCGCCGCCGTGTGCGGACGCCGTGCCGGGCGCCACCGTGTGCGGACGCCGTGCGGCCGCGCGCCCCTCAGACCGCCCGCTCCACAGCGGTCCCGGCGCCGGGACCGGCATCGGCCCCGGACACGACGGCAGGAACGGCCCCGGGCTCGGCAGCGGCACCGGCCCCCGGAGCGGGTGCGGGCTCGGCGCCGGCCCCGGGGACGGGCTGGGAGACGGCCCCGGAAGCGACCCCGGGAGCGGTCCCGGAAGCGGGCTCTCCCCCGCCGCTCTCCGCCACCCGGCCGCCCTCGGACGCCGCCGAGCCGACCGCCCCCGGAAGGTTGCGCATCAGCAGCCAGTACCCCAGCGCGGCCGCGGTCCCCAGGACGGCGCACGCGCCCCACAGCCACTGCGCCCCGAACCGGTCGATCACCAGGCCCGACATCAGCGGCGCGATCAGCGCGGCCGCGGACCAGGACATCGTGTACATGCCCTGGTACCGGCCCCGGCCCCGGACGGGCGACAGCCGGACGACCAGGCTGCTCTGGATCGGCGAGTTGACGATCTCGGCGACCGTCCAGACGCAGATGGTCAGCGCGTAGACCGCGACCGACCCGGCGAACGCGGTCAGCCCGAATCCGTACCCCGCCAGCAGCGACGACACGAGGAGCAGCCGGCGCGGGTCGCGGTGCTGGATGAAGCGGGTGACGGGGATCTGGAGCACCACGATCAGCACCCCGTTGACGGCGACGGCCGTGCCGAAGTCGGAGCTGGAGAACCCGTCCGCCCCCATGGCCACCGGCAGCCCCACGTACCCCTGCTGGAAGATCAGGGCGATGACGAAGGAGAGCCCGACGACGCTCATGAACCGCCCGTCGCGCAGCACGGTGGAGAGCCGGACCTCGTCCGTACCGTCGGCGGCCGCGCGCCCGGACACCACCGGCCTCTCCGGCCTCTCCGGCCGCGACTCGGGCACCTTCATGAAGACGACGACGGCGCAGAACAGCGTCATCGCCGCCTCGCCGAGGAACCCGGCGAGATAGCTGTACTCGGCGACGAACCCGGCACCGGCCGAGGAGATCGCGAAGCCGAGGTTGATGGCCCAGTAGTTGAGCGAGAAGGCCCGCACCCGGTCCTCGGGCCGGACGATGTCGGCCATCATCGCCTGGACGGCCGGCCGCGAGGCGTTGCTGGCCATGCCGACGACGAAGGCGACCGCCGCGATCGCCACCGGGTGGACCATGAAGCCGAGCACGGCCACGGACGCGGCCGTCGAGGTCTGTGCGATGAGCATGGTGGGCCGGCGGCCGAGCCGGTCGGTCATCACCCCCGCGCCGAGCGAGGAGACGACCCCGCCGAGGCCGTGCAGCGCGGCGACCAGACCGGCGTACGAGGCCGAGTAGCCCCGGTCCAGCGTCAGATAGAGCGCCATGAACGTGGCGACGAATCCGCCGAGGCGGTTGACCAGCGTGCTGGTCCACAGCCACCAGAACTCTCTGGGGAGACCGGACACGGATTCCCGTGCGGCCCGTCTGAGACCGGCGACAGACATACGGAATCCCCCCGGGGAAGCGTGGAACGGAGACCACCGGTAAGAGTCCCGACGGCTCTGGGAACATTACGAATCCCGCATTCCGGTCCGCCACTCAATTGACGTCTGCCGTCAATCGTCCCGCTCCGGCCGCCCGCGCGACCGCCGGTCCGCCGCCCGGCCCACCGCTGTCCGCCCTGTGGCCGCCCGCGCGGGGCTCATGCGGGTTCGATTACGCTCGGACCCATGGCCGACGCACCGTACAAGCTGATCCTCCTCCGCCACGGCGAGAGCGAATGGAACGCGAAGAACCTGTTCACCGGCTGGGTGGACGTCAATCTCACGGAGAAGGGCGAGAAGGAGGCAGTCCGCGGCGGTGAGCTGCTCAAGGACGCCGGTCTGCTCCCCGATGTCCTGCACACCTCCCTCCAGAAGCGCGCCATCCGCACCGCGCAGCTCGCGCTGGAGTCCGCGGACCGCCACTGGATCCCGGTCCACCGCTCCTGGCGGCTGAACGAGCGCCACTACGGCGCCCTCCAGGGCAAGGACAAGGCGCAGACGCTCGCCGAGTTCGGCGAGGAACAGTTCATGCTCTGGCGCCGCTCCTACGACACCCCGCCGCCCGCCCTGGAGGACGGCACCGAGTTCTCGCAGAGCGACGACCCGCGCTACGCGACGATCCCGCCGGAGCTGCGCCCGCGCACCGAGTGCCTCAAGGACGTCGTCGTCCGCATGCTGCCGTACTGGTACGACAGCATCGTCCCGGACCTCATCGACGGCCGGACGGTCCTGGTCGCCGCCCACGGCAACAGCCTCCGGGCCCTGGTCAAGCACCTGGACGGCATCTCCGACGCCGACATCTCGGGCCTGAACATCCCGACCGGCATCCCGCTCGTCTACGAGCTGGACGCCGACTTCCGCCCCGTGAAGCCGGGCGGCACGTACCTCGACCCGGACGCGGCGAAGGCCGCCATCGAGGCCGTGAAGAACCAGGGCAAGAAGAAGTAGGCAGGGCACGTCCGGAACGGGCCCCCGCCGACGGTTCGTCCGTCGGCGGGGGCTCTTCCGTGCCCGGGGCGGCCCGGTACGGGAGGGGTGCCGGGAGCAGCTGGGGCCGGGACCGCGACGGCGACGGCGACGGCGACGGCGACTGCGCGAAGGCGGTCGAGCGGGCCGAGCGTGCGGCGGGGCGGCCGGGCCCCGATCGCGAGATGGCCGGGGCCCCGGCCGTCGTCCCCGCCGTCGTCCCCGCCGTCGTGACCGTGACCGCCATGGCGTACGCCGTGGTCGTCCTGGACCGGCGCGCCGCGCGGAGTCGGAGACAGCGGGCGGGGCGGCTCCCGCCCCGTTCGTCCGGGGTCTCTCAGAGGCCGCCCGGCTCGGCGCCGAGGTCCGCGTCGTGCAGGCCCGGCAGGGTGTACCCCTCCGCCTCGTCCCACGGGACGTCGACGTCGTCCAAGTGAACGTGCCATTCCGCTTCCGCGACGGCGCGGCGCAACTCGGTGACGGAGTCCAGCACATGGGCGAGGACCGGCAGCCACCGGCCGGGGTCGACGGGCAGTTTCGTGGAGCCGGCGAGGATCTGGCCGCCGTCGCCGCCGTCGCCGCCGTCGTCGTCACCGTCAGCGTCGTACAGGTACAGACTCTCCTCGTCGTCGTACGGGAACGAACGGGCGCGCGTGGTGACCACGCGCTCGACGGCGGCCGACTCGGCGGCGGTCAGCGGCCGCGCGCGGCGGGCGCCGTAGTAGACGGAAACGCTCATGGGCCGAGCGTAGGGCGGGGGTCCGACAACGCCCCGTCCCCGTCCCGCTCCCCCAACGCCCGTGCCAGCCGCGCCGGGAGGCCGGCCCAGGGGCGGCACTCGACCACCGGCAGGCCGTGCCGGGCCGCCTCATCGGCGAGCCAGTGCGAGTACGCAGCGCCGACCCGGGCGCGGTGGCGCTGTTCGCCGCTGTCGGGTTCCCGGTCCGCGTAGTTGGCGACGATCTGTTCCGGGTCCGGTTCGTGCAGGAAGACCGCCCGTACCCGGCGGCCCGACGCCCGGCCCTCGCGGATCGCCTCCGCAGCTGCGGCGGGGGTGAGGTAGTCGCCCTCGATCACGGCGGGCACGTCGACGGTCAGCCGGTTGCGGACCACGCCCAGCACCGCGGGTTCCAGGGCTTCGGCGGTGGCGATCTGAAGGTCCAGCACCTGTTCGACGGTGAGCCGCTCCTGGTCCGGGACGGCCTCGAAGTGGTGGAGCGCGGGGTGGTGTTCGGCCGTCGTCATGGCCTCCAGCGCGCCGACCACGTCGTCGAACTCGACCACGAACGCCCTCGATCCGGCCGCCCCACCGGCCAGTTGGGCCGCGGCCCGGCTCTTGCCGATGCCCGATGCCCCGCCGATCAGCAATATGTCCCATGATGTCGCCGTCATGGGACGAACGTATCGCGTGGGTTCCGTGTCCCTCCTCCGCACTGGCGCTACGGTGACCCGAGTACCGGCCCTCGCGAGGGCGGAGCCGACCGGACGGGCCGTGCGGGGAGAGCAAGGAGAGCGGGGAGAGCAACCATGGGCGAGCCCCTGAAAACCTTTGTCGGCGGCGCCGAGGTCGATGTGCCCAACAGCATTCCGGCCATCCGGGCCACACTGCCCGAGGAGAGACGCGCGGAGTTCGACCGCGCCATCAACGAGGCGGGCGTGCACGAGATCCAGGCCGTGATGCGGCACTGGATGCTGGAGGCCGTGCCCGACCCCGAGGCCGAACGGATCCTGGACCGGCTGGCGCGGGACGAGGCCGAGAGGCGGAGCGTCGCTTGAGCTTCCGCATCTCCTACGCACCGCCCGCCGACGACTCCCTGGCCAAGATGCGCGACGGCGAGACCTTCCGCGCCGAGATGGCACGCACCCTGGGCCTCGACCCGTACGGACACGGCTCGTCGGCCGTCAAGAGCGAGCGCGACCGCCGCGAGGCGACGGTCGCCGGGGCGATCGTGCTCTATTACGTCTCCGGGTCCGTCCTGATCGTCACCGTGGTGAGGCTCGTACCGCTGCCCTGAGCCCTGAACGAGCCCTGAGCCACGAGCCTGCCGGTCCGGCTTCCAGGCCCTGTCCTAGGAACCGGCCGGGACCTCGATGATCCGGCCGTCCTTGTCCACGCTGTGGGTCCGCCAGTACACGTCCCACTTGTCGTCCACGTGCTCGGGGACCTTGCCCTTCGGGTACCGGACGTACCCCTTCGGGGGATCCTCGTCGTCGGGGACGCAGGCCGATCCGGTGCTCCCGATGGTCATGACCGGGTACTCGCCGCCACCGCAGGTCGCGTCCTGCATCGAGCAACCGGTGGTCAGCGCGGCGACGCTCGCGCCGGCCAGGGCGAGCCCGGCGGCGGAGCGGCTCAGGCGGCGCCCGCCCCTCGTGGACGCCACCCGGCCGAATCGACTGATCCCGCTGATCCCGTACATGTTCACTCCTCGCTGCTGACTGGTGTTACCAGCCTGCCCGGAGCGTGAAACGTCGATCATGAGTACGAGTACTTACCTACGGGGCGTCAGGTACTCGTCCGCCCCGGCCCGAAGGGCTCAGGCCAGCTTCGCGGCCTGAGCCTCGACCACCGCGGTCGGCAGCTCGAAGTCCCCGCCGCCGCCCATCGCGGCCAGGTTCATCGAGGAGAACGAGGCGAACGAGGCGCCCTGGCGCAGGGCCACGAGCTTGAACTCGACCTTCTCCCCGCTCTGTTCCACCTGAACGGTCCAGGCGGCCGCCTCCTCGCCGCCCTTGACCTGCTCCTCGGTGATCTTGGCGACCTTCTGCTTCTCACCGGCCGCCGTGAACGCGAAGCCGGCGGCGCACTCGGTGGCCGCGGTGCGCAGCGCGGCCACCGACTCCTGGGCACCCTTGCCGTCGTACGAACCGAGGGCCAGCTGCGTCGTCGTGATGTCGAACGCCGCCTTGAACGCCTCCTCGGCGTCCCCGCCGTCCTGCTTCGCCAGGTCGCCCTTCTTCGGCTCACTGACGACCGTGCGCTTGGTGAACGCGCCCGGCTCACCGACCTGCGCGCCCATCAGGGCGTCGGCCAGCGGGGCGCAGACCTTCTTCTCGACCTTGATGTCGTCGACACTGATCGTGTCCTTGGCCGCGGCCTTGGAGATCTTGTGCCCCTTGACGTCGCCCTGGGCCAGCGCGGCCTTCTCCAGCTCGGCGGCGGTCAGCGCCTTGGCCGCGGGGGCGGCGGCCGCGGACTCCTTGCCCTTGGCGTCCTTCCCCTTGTCGCCGGAGCCCGAGTCCGAACCGCCGCACGCGGTGGCGAAGAGGGCCAGGGACACCGCGGTGGCGGCAACTGCGGTACGGCGTATGGCGGTGGAGCGCATGGTCCGGTCCGTCTCTATGAGCTGGGTGTTCGGTTTTGCCCACTCTATGAGCGGAAATTTGTTTGATGATCAATCAAGTCGGGCACGGGATGCGATCGTGACGGCGCTGTGATCATCCTGTGAAGGCGGCCTTCGCCGCCCGGCCCGGCAGCCGCCGTCCGTGCATTCGCCGCCGCCTCGTCCTTGCTCCACGCCGTCACGTGCCCCGCCGGCCCGGCCCGGGAGGCGGGGCACGGCGCCCCTCAGCCGTCCAGGGCCCGCTGGGCCTCGTACAGATTGGGCGGCCACACGGCTTCGGGCGTGCCGTACGCCTCCAGCCGGGTGTGCAGGTCGCCGGTGAAGTCGGGGACGTCGACCTGGTCGAACTCCGTCACCTCGCTGATACCGACCGTCGCGCTGTACGGGGCGAGTCCGTCGATCCGCACCAGCCCGGCCCGGCCGTTGGTGACCCGGATGTTCCAGTGCGTGAAGCGGGCCCCGAAGAGCGGCCCCGCGCTCGCGTCTCCGCCGTGCCGCCCGTTGTTCTCGACCGTGATGTCGGTACGGACGTTGGCGAACGGCATCCCCCGGTGCGAGTCGAACGTCCCCATCTCCATGACCCCGCGCGACCAGACGTTGCCGCTGGACAGCCCCTCGACGTTGATGCCGTGCAGCTGGGTCCCGGCGGGCGCGGGCACGGTGCGCCGCTCGACGGTGAAGTCCTCGATCAGATTGTCGTGCGAGCCCTCGCGGCAGTAGTACGGATGGTGGGAGCCCCGGCCCGCGACCTTCGTACGGCGCAGGGTGCAGGCGGAGGCGGCGATCAGGCCGAAGCCGTTGTCGACGTGGCGGACGGTGATGTCGTCGGCCCAGCAGTCGTAGGCGCACTGGAACGCGACCCCGTTGTACCCCCGGTCGAGCAGATGCGGCGCCTGCGGGGTCTCGACCGCTTCCAGCGTGAGCCCTTCGACGCCGGAATTGGTGAGCGGGGTGACGAGGGTGGTCAGCCGAGGGTCCCACTCGGGGCGGACGTCGAGCGGGAGCGGGCGCTCCAGCGTGACCCGGCGCCCGCGCACCGAGGTGACACGGACCGGCCATTCGTAGGGGACGTACGAGGTCAGCTTGGTCTTGTCGTCCCAGGAGTACGCCTCGGGGCCGGGGCCGCCGCCCGCCATGTGTTCCAGGAGCGTGTGTCCGGCGTCGTCGGCGAGGCGGAGCAGGACGAGCGCGCCGCGCCGCAGCCCCGTGGCGTCCCGGACGGTGATCGAGCGGTCGCCGCGGCGGGCCGGGGCGACGGTGGTGAGCGTCCGCCACTCGTCGCGCCGGTTGCCGGTCCAGCCCTCGAAGGGCCAGGACCTCGCCCGGATCGCGTCGGTGAGCGAGGCCCAGCGGTCCTTCGGGCAGAGCCAGACGAGGCCGCCCGCCCAGGACCAGCTGGACTTGTCCCCGCCGTACCGGCTGCCGTACGCGCCGATCAGCTCGGTGAGGTTCCTGGTCGCGTACAGCCTGGTGCGCCCGCTGCCCGCGCCGCGCACGACGACGTCGCTGTGGCCGATCCGGACGACGTCGTCGATGCGGTACGTGCCCTCGGGGACGAGCACCGTACCGCCGCCGCGCTCCCCGGCCTCGGCGATGGCCCGGTTGATCGCGGGGGCGGCGTCGGCGGAGCCGTCGGGCTTCGCGCCGTGGCGCCGGACGTCGACGACGAAGCCGCGGCCGGTGCGGCGGGGCGCGCGGGAGCCGCCGCGGCAGCCCGCCCGTCCGACGAACGGGACCTGCGGGTGGGTGAACGGGGCGGCGGCGAACTCACGCCAGAGCGGGGTGGCCGCCGGTGGCCTCCCGGCCGCGGTCCCCCGGCCCGCAGCGGCCGCCGTACCGCCGGTGGTACCGGCCGCCGCGGCGACGGCCACGGCACCGACCAGCAGCCGACGCCTGCTGATGTTCCCCTCGACCGCCTGGAGCACCTTGATCGCCTTGAGTGCCATGAAACCGAGCCGCCTTTCATCCATGTGAACGACGTTCATATTCGGGTCGGCGGCGAGCATGCCACGGCTGCCCGGCGCGCCGAAAGGGGCGTGCAGCGGGGAAAGGGGCGTGCAGCGGGGAAAGTTCGGCCGGGAGGCCGGGAGGGTAGTCAGCCGACGGAGTGGTCAGCCGGGCGGGCGAGGGGCCGGTCGGTCGCGCCGGCCGATCGGGCCGGGCACCGGCCCGGAGTCACCCCACCGGACGCTGGGTCAGATGTGTGAACGCATCGAGGTTCCGGGTGGACTCGCCGCGCGCCACCCGCCACGCGTACTCCTTGCGGATCGCGCTCGCGAAGCCCAGCTCCAGGAGGGTGTTGAAGGATCCGTCGGCCGCTTCGAGGACCGTGCCGAGCAGCCGGTCCAGCTCCTGCGGGGTGACCACGGAGAGCGGCAGCCTGCCGACCAGATAGATGTCGCCGAGCGGGTCGATCGCGTAACTCACGCCGAAGAGGCGGAGGTTGCGCTCCAGCAGCCAGCGGTGGACCGCGGCGTCGTTCTCGTCCGGGTGGCGGATGACGAAGGCGTTGAGGGAGAGCGAGTGCTTGCCGACACGCAGCGAGCAGGTGGTGGACAGCTTGCGCGTGCCGGGCAGCGTGACCACGTAGTCGCCCGGCCCGGGGCTCTCCCACGCGAGCCCGGCGTCCTCCAGGGTCGCCTCGATGACCTGCGCGGCCCGCGTCGTCGCCGCTTCGCTCGGTGCCGCTCCGCCCGGTACGTCAGCCATGGTGCGAGCGTACGCGACGGCGGTGTTCCTGCATCGCGGCCGTGTAGACGTCGGCGGTGGCGGACGCGGCGGTGTCCCAGCCGAAGCCGCGGGCGTGCGCGGCGGCCGCCGCGCCCATCCGGGCGACCAGGTCCGGCGCATCGGCGAACCGGGCCAGCGCCTGCGCGTACGCGGCCGGGTCGTGCCCGGGTATCAGGAAGCCGCTGACGCCGTCCCGCACCGCCACCGGCAGGCCGCCCACGGCCGCCGCGACGACGGGTGTGCCCGCCGCCTGCGCCTCGATGGCGACCAGGCCGAAGGACTCGCTGTGCGAGGGCATGACCAGCACGGAGGCGGCCCGGAACCAGTCGGCGAGCCGCTCCTGTCCGACCGGCGGCTGGAACCGTACGACATCGGCGATCCCCAGCCGTGCCGCCAGCTTCTGCAGCCCCTCCGGCTTGGCGAGCCCGCTGCCGCTCGGGCCGCCGACGACGGGGACCACCATCCGGGAGCGCAGCGAGGGGTCGCGGTCCAGCAGGACGGCGACCGCCCGCAGCAGCACGTCGGGCGCCTTCAGCGGCTGGATGCGGCCCGCGAAGAGCGGGATCAGGGCGTCCGCCGGCAGCCCGAGGCGCGCCCGCGCCGCGGCCCGCCCGTCGGCGGGGCTGAAGCGTTCCAGGTTGACCCCGGGGTGGACGACCGCGACGGAGCCCCGGTCGGCCTCGTAGAAGCGGATGAGCTCGTCCGCCTCCTCGGCGGTGTTGGCGATCAGCCGGTCCGCCGCGTCGACGATCTGGGTCTCGCCGATGACACGGGCGGCAGGCTCGGGGGTGTCGTCCGCCGCGAGGGCCGCGTTCTTGACCTTCGCCATGGTGTGCATGGCGTGGACGAGCGGGACGCCCCAGCGCTGGGCGGCGAGCCAGCCGACGTGGCCGGAGAGCCAGTAGTGGGAGTGGACGAGGTCGTAGTAGCCGGGGCGCTGACCGGCCCACGCCTGCATCACGCCGTGCGTGAAGGCGCAGAGCTGGGCGGGCAGCTCCTCCTTGGCCAGCCCCTCGTACGGCCCCGCGTCGACGTGCCGGACCAGGACGCCGGGCGCCAGTTCGACCACGGGGGGCAGTCCGCCCTCGGTCGAGCGGGTGAAGATCTCGACCTCGATGTTGATCGCGGCGAGGCGTCTGGCCAGCTCCACGATGTAGACGTTCATCCCGCCCGCGTCGCCCGTGCCCGGCTGGTGCAGCGGCGAGGTGTGCACGGAGAGCATCGCGATACGGCGGGGTCTGCGATGGCCGCCGGGGAACGCGGCGGGGAACCTGAGGCGCGGTGCGACACGGCTGCTGCCGAGCCGGGAGACGTACTGACTCACGTCGTCCGGTCCTCCTCATCCAGGGCATGACACCGAAGGGCCCGAGCCCCTGCGATCGGCTGCAACAGCGGAATTTCTCCTTTCATTTCCGTTTTACCAAATCATTACAGTGCGGGTTCCGCACGCCGGGCGGCAGGCCCCCGCGCCGCCCGGCGTGCGCCGCGCGCTCGTTACGCTCGCTGTCATGCGCCCCATCGGCACCGCGACCCGCGGGACCACCAACCCGAACCGGCTCCGCCGCATGGACCGCTGGATCGCCGCCACCCACGGCCCGGCCCTGCGCCGCGCCGACCACCCCGTCGCCGTCGACCTCGGGTACGGCGCCGCGCCCTGGACCGCCGTCGAACTGCTGCACCGGCTGCGCACCGCCGAGCCGCGCACGGCGGTGGCCGGGATCGAGATCGATCCGGAGCGCGTCGCGGCGGCGAAGCCGTACGAGTGCGAGGGCCTGACCTTCCTGCACGGCGGGTTCGAGATCCCGCTCCCCGAGCGCCCCGACCTCATCCGGGCGGCGAACGTCCTGCGCCAGTACGACGAGGGCGAGGTCGCCGCGGTCTGGCAGCGGCTGTGCGCCCGCCTCGCGCCGGGCGGGCTCCTGGTGGAGGGCACCTGCGACGAGATCGGGCGCCGGCACGTATGGGTGGCACTCGGCCCCGAGGGGCCGCGCACGGTCACCTTCGCGACCCGGCTCGGCTCCCTGGACCGCCCCTCCGACCTCGCGGAACGCCTGCCCAAGGCGCTGATCCACCGCAATGTGCCGGGCGAGCCGGTCCACGCGTTCCTGCGCGACTTCGACCGGGCGTGGGCCGCGGCGGCCCCGTACGCCTCGCTGGGCGCCCGGCAGCGCTGGATCGCGGCGGTGCGCTCGCTCTCCGGCGACTGGCCGCTGGCCGACGGGGTACGGCGGTGGCGCCAGGGCGAAGTCACCGTGCGCTGGGCCGCCCTGCGCCCCAACCCGTAGCCCGGCGCACGCCGGACGGGACCGGCGGCGCGGCCTCCTGGGGGCGGTCGGGAACGGGAAGGGGACACCGTTCGTCCAGACAGAGGGGAGCAGGGGGAGGCCGAGGGGGAGCGACCGTCAGGACAGCGACCGTGCGCCCCTGTTGCTTTTCGGTACGGCATGGCACGATCTCGGCATCGGCGAAAAGTTACTGACGGTAAATCAGATTCATTCGGAGGGGAATCTCGTGAACCGACGTCACTGTGCCTCAGCCGCGATCACTCTGGTCTGCGCGCTGTCCGTACTCATCACGCCGGTCCAGGCCTTCGCCAAGCCCGCGCCCCCGTCCCCCTCCGACGGAAAGCCCTCCGGGGACGGAGCGCCGAAGAAGAGCCTCGAAGAGGTGCGCAAGGAGATCGACGCCCTGTACCGCAAGGCCGGGGCGGCCACCGACGCGTACAACCTCGCCAAGGAGAAGGCCGAGAAGCAGTCCGGCGAGATCGTGAAGCTGGCCCGCGAGATAGTCGTCGGCCAGTCGAAGATCGCCGAGCTGAAGAGCCAGGCGGGCGCCCAGGCCCGCGAGCAGTACCGCACCGGCGGGCTGCCGCCCGGCGCCCAGTTCATGCTCAGCGACGACCCGCAGCTGTTCCTGGACGGGGTGAACCGGGTCAGGGAGGGCCAGCAGGCCGCCCAGGGCGTGCTCGGCGAACTGACCAGGACCCAGCAGGACCTGGAGACGTACAGCAAGGACGCGAGCACCAACTGGAAGAAGCTCGAAGCCAACCGGGTCAAGCAGGCCGAGGCCAAGAAGAAGATCAACACCCAGATCGCCGCGGCGAAGAAGCTGGAGTCGCGCCTCAAGAAGGAGGAGCGGGCCCGCCTGCTCAAGCTGGAGCAGGAGGCCGAGTACCAGCAGCAGACGGCCTGGCTCAGCTCCGGCGCCCTGAAGGACATCAACCGCGAGGCGAGCGCCCTCGGCAAGAAGGCGGTGGCCTTCGCCACCAAGCAGATAGGCAAGCCGTACGGCTGGGGCGACGAGGGCCCCGATTCGTACGACTGCTCGGGGCTGACGTCACAGGCCTGGCTGGCGGCGGGGCGGCCGATACCCCGCACCTCGCAGGAGCAGTGGCGGCTGCTGCCGCACATCGCCATCAAGGACATGCGCCCCGGCGACCTGATCATCTACCACGGTGACGCCAGTCACGTGGGGATGTACATCGGCGACGGCGCGATCGTGCACGCCCCCCGCCCCGGCCGCAACGTCACACTGGCGGGCGCGGGCTCGATGCAGATCCTCGGCGTCGTACGCCCGGACAAGTAGCCGGGGAGGGCGGGGGCCGGCCGGGGAGCGGCAGGGGCCGCCGGGGGAAGGATCCGGGGCTGCCCGAGGAGTACGGGGCCGCCCGGGACGGGTCCGGGACCGCCCGAGGAGCGCTCGGGGCCGCCGGTGAGACCGGGCGCTCCGGTGGCCGAGGGCGAGGCGTTCCGGGTCGCCACCGGGAATCTCGCCGAGCGTCCCGCGACGCGCCTCGGGAACCTAGCCGCCCGATCCGCTCCGTCCCCGGGCCTCGCCTCTCGGCCCTCCCGCGACGCCCTCGGGCACCCCGCACCGAAGCGCCGCACCCGTCCCGGGGCGCGTACGACACCCAGGGCAGGCGACGGACCTTGTACGGCACCCAAGGGGGCAGATCGGCCCCGTACGGCATACGAAATACGACACAAGGCGGAACCCGTACGACCCGGGAGCAGAGCCCGTAGGCACCCAGCGGGACGGCCCCGTACGACACCAGGAGCGTGACCCACGGCACCCCGCACCGAAGCGCCGCACCCCGCGTGACCCGCGGCACCCCGCACCGAAGCGCCGCACCCCGCGTGACCCGCGGCACCCTTGCCCGCCGCCCCGCGTGACCTTTGTCATGCCCGGATACTCGCCCCCGCCCCGGCCCATCTCGCCGGATCCGTGACCTGACGCGGCTTATGGCTGTGCATATGCCGCAGGCCGATCCCGGAACGCCATTCCGTTCCCCCGCCGCGGACCGCTATCGTCCCCGTCTGGCGGATCGTCGATCGTCGTTCCGCCGCGCCCTCGGGGGGAGGGAAGGAAACCCGAACCGATGCCCGTACCCGTACCGCAGCAACGTACCGACTCCGCTGCGGAGGCCTCCCACGGCGCCGACCTCACCCTCCTGGTGATCGAGGACGACCCGGCGGGCACCTTCACCGTCCCCGAGCTCCCGGCCACGGCCGGGACGAGGGTACGGATCCGCACCGCCCGCAATCTGACCGAGGCGGGCCGGCTCCTCACGGACGACGTCGACTGCATCCTGCTGGACCTCGCCCTGCCCACCGGCGGCGAGACCCGCGCCGCCGGGGACGCGGCGGTGGCGGACGGACTCGCCACCCTCCAGCACGTCCTGCGGATCGCCCCGCGCCACGCCGTCCTCGCCCTCACCGCGGAGGACGACGCCGAGCTGGCCGCCGCGGCGGTACGGGTGGGCGCCCAGGACTACCTCTTCCGTGACGAACTCGACGGCCGGCTGTTCAGCCGCGCCATCCGGTACGCCGTCGAGCGCAAGCGCGCCGACATCGCCCAGCGACGCCTCACCGAGTCCACGCTGCGCGCCCAGGAGAACGCCCGCCTCGAACGCGGTCTGCTCCCCACACCGCTGCTCGAAGGCTCCGATCTGCGCTTCGCGGCCCACTACCGGCCGGGCCGCAGCCGCGCGCTGCTCGGCGGGGACTTCTACGACACGGTCCGTACGCCCGACGGCACCGTCCATGTGATGATCGGCGACGTCTGCGGGCACGGCCCCGACGAGGCGGCGCTCGGCGTGGAGCTGCGCATCGCGTGGCGGGCGCTGACCCTGGCCGGGCTCTGCGGGGACGAACTGCTCTCCACCCTCCAGCAGGTCCTGGAGCACGAGCGGGAGAGCGAGGAGATCTTCGCGACGCTCTGCACCGTCGACATCGCCCCCGACGGCCGGAGCGCCGGGCTCTGCCTGGCGGGCCACCCCGCCCCGCTGATCGCCCGGCACGGACGGACCGCGCAGCTCCTCCCGCACGAGGACGGCGGGCCTGCGCTGGGCCTGCTGCCGCACAGCGCCCTCTGCGGAGCCCCGCGGACCGGGGGCACCCCCTGGCCCCGCCGCCGGGTGGAGCTGGGCGGCGACTGGAGCCTGATGCTGTACACGGACGGGCTGATCGAGGGGCGGGTGGGCCCGGCCGGCACCCAGCGGCTGGGGCAGGACGGCATGGTCGAGATGATCAACCGGCAGCTGGCGGAGGGGCTCACCGGCGAGGATCTCCTGACGGCCGCGGTCACCGAGGTGCGGGAGCTGAACGGCGGCGAACTCACCGACGACGTCGCGGTCCTCCTGCTCGACCGCGACGAGGAACACGCCCGCCACCGGACCGGGGAGCAGCCGCTCGACCGGGCCCCCGACGGCGACCGGGGCCGGAGCATCCCGCGCCCCCGCCCCGGATCGGCATCACCCACGGCCCCCGTGAGCACCGCGCACGCTCAGCGCCCGCCGTTGTAGGGCCCGTACGGTCCGTCGCTGCTGGAGCCGCCGCGCCGGCCGCCGCCCGAGACCGCCTGGAGCGCGGGCCGCACGTCCACCAGGAAGACGATGGAGGCGACCGCGCCGGCGAGCTGGAGGAACAGCATCGGCACGAAGAGGTTCACGACGACGGTGATGCCGAGGATGAGCAGCCAGAAGGACTTCTTCTGCTTGTTCGCGGCCAGGTAGGCGTCCTCACGGGCCATCGCGGCCATGATCAGCGCGACCACGGCCAGCACGAGCATGACCATGTAGAGCAGCCAGACGAGCGTGCTGAATCCTGTGAGCAACATGGTGTGTGCACCGCCTAATGAGTGGATGAGTGCCTCGCGGCCAAGGTACCGGGACAACGGGCCGGGCACTCCTGAAGGTGCCCGGCCCGCGCCCACCGCACACAGCGGCGCCGCGGCCCCGTCGAGGGGAACGCGGCGCCGGAGTGCTACTTCGTGCCGGGCGGGGTGGTCTTCTTCGCCGCGGGCTTGCGCACGGGTGCCTTGCGGGCGGGCGCGGCCGGGGCCTTGCTCTCCGTCCTGGCGGCCTTCGGCGCGGGCTTCGGCGCGGGAGCGGACTTCGCCGGGGCGGGCTTGGCCGCCGGGGCGGTCCGGGTGCTGCCCGCGGGCTTGGTCTCCTTGCGCGGCTCGACGACGACCGCGATCTCGACGATCTCGTCGGCCGTCTCGCCACGCCAGTTCTTCACGGTCTGCTCGCCACGCTCGGCGACCTTCTCGTACGTCTCCCGGGCCCGCACCGCGTACTCCGCGGCCATGCCCAGGCTCCGCAGCGCCAGGTCCTGCGCGTTCTCGCCCAGCTTGCGCAGGTCGCTGTCGAAGGACCCGATCACCTCGGTGACCTTGGCCTGCACGGAGGCCTGCGCCTCCTTGGCCTGCGAGGCCATCTTCTCCTGCACGGCCTTGGGGTCGGCATTGCGCACGGCCTCGATGCGCTCCGGCGCCTCGGCGCGCAGCTGGTCGATCAGCGCCGGGACCTTGCGCGCCTGCTCGACGGCGAGATCGGCCGTACCGGCGGCGAAGTAGAGGGGGGTCGGGTCGGTGAGGGTCTTGCGCAGGTCATCGGTGATGGCCATGACTGTGGTCCTCCCGGATCATCAGACTCAGTGTGAGGGTTTCTCTGGCGTTGAAGGCGTAGAAGACGCCGGGGGCGTAGAAGGCTCCGAGGGCGTCGCGGGCCCTGCGGCCCCCGTCGGCCCCGCGGACTTTTCCGGCCTTGCGGGCCCTGACGGCTCCGAAGACTCCGAGGGCTCGGAAGGCGCGTCCGTACCGGCGCCCGGCCCTGGTTCGCCGCCGGTCTCGGATCCGGCCGCGACGCCGGATTCCGGTCCGGGCTCGAACCCGTTCTCCCTGCGGAAGGAGTCGTAGATCTGCAGCAGAACACTCTTCTGCCGCTCGTTGATCGACGGATCGGCCAGAATCACCGCCCGTGTCTCCAGCTCCTCCCGCTCCCGCTCGTCCAGGATCCCGGCCCGTACGTAAAGGGTCTCGGCGGAGATCCGCAGCGCCTTGGCGACCTGCTGCAGAACCTCGGCGCTCGGCTTGCGAAGCCCGCGCTCGATCTGGCTGAGGTAGGGATTGGACACCCCGGCGGCATCGGCGAGCTGCCGCAGCGACAGCTGCGCGTTGCGCCGCTGCTCGCGCAGGTACTCACCGAGATTGCCGACGTTGAGTGATGCCATGCCCCGATGGTGCGCCACCCTTGCTAACTTTTGCAAGCAGCCGCTTGCAAAAGTGCGCCACACCACTCCCCTGGCGGTGTGACCACGCGCGGCAGTCGGCACTTCGCAGACACGAACGCCAACAACGACGGTGCTTTTTCTGGGCCGAGGACGCCGAGTCGCAACTCCACTTCGGACTCCGCGATGCCGGCTCCCGTTCCGGCACCCGCGCCGCAGACCTCCGCGAAGTGATCCGCCATCTCGGCTTCGCCTGCCCCGAAGAGCCGGTCGCGTCGGGCGACTACCTGGCCGTGCCGGCCGCCTTCGCACTCGCCGAGCACCTCACCGGCATCCGCGTGCCCCCGGCCTCCACCCGGGACACCACTTTCATCTGCGGCACCGCCGAGATCCGCTGACGTACTGGGCCGAGTGGTGAGCCGGACACACCGTGACTCAGCGGGCCGCTCGGCCCGTCCGGCCGAGCGGGTGCTCAGCCACGGCATCAGGTCAGTGGAACCAGACGACGAGACGCACGTTCTCCGCGCCATGGACTTCGCTGAGTACGCGCATGACGCTCCACACCCGGCCCCAGTCGCTGCCGGCCCCAGCGGCCGAGGCGCGGCTTCGTGTGCCAGAGGCATCTGTCTCCTGCCAGTCGACTTCGGCCAGCTCGGCCCAGGTCAGCCACGTGGTCCCGTGTACATCGTCAGGACCGCCGTACGCGGCGAAATCGCCATGCAACCCATCCGAGGCGTCATGCGGGAAGCCACGCCCCTCAGCCAGGGGGCGAAAGCCGAAGGAATTTCGCACTCCAAAGAGACAGGCCAAACCATCGTAGGAATTGCCCCTGTTGAGCAGGAACAGGTCGATGGCGGCTTGCCACACGGAATCCTCGTCGTCGGGACCCCACAGCCGAGCTCCCGGACGGCATTCGATCATTCCAATGACATCGGTAGACATACCGAAATCCTGCCAGCGCGGCCCGGAAGCCGACACCTGCATTCTTCGCGGCGAGGCCGGAACGCATGTCCTGGTATTCGATGAATGCGGCCACCCAGCCGCCGTATGAAGGGAGTCGCGGTCAGGGGCGGGAGGAGATGCCTGAATCGCCCTGGGCGTCCCGCGCGGTCGAGTGGGGGAAAAAACGATCTCGGGATTGTCCTTGGTCGGGCCGTCGGGCAACGGCTGTTTCCTGCACAGCAGTCGGCGAAGCGGTCGGCTCAGTTGGTCCGGCGTGAAGGAGACGTCTGCGGCACGGCCCTCGGCAGTGGGCGGGAAGGTGGTGGGGCCGACCCTCCCTCAGGCCGCTTGGGGCAGGGTGCCCTTGCCGGGGAAACCGACGCGGGGCCCGACACCGGGTCCGACCCGGTCCGGGGCGGCTCCGGGGCAGCAGGCGACAACAGAGTCCGACCCGGCAGAGGATGCACCACGTTGCGGAGCGAACCCACTGGTGAGCCTCACCCTGCGGAGCTGTCTTCCCAGCCGGCTCCCAGGTACGACGGCGTCGCGAACCAGCCGTTACGGAGGGGAGCGCGAGGCCGAGGTGGTGCCGCCCCGGCCGTCGCGTCGGCGCTGTCCGGGTCGGGGCCGTGCAGGACGACGTCCAGCGTGCCGAGTCACCGTCGTGCGGGGCGGCCACGACGGAACCGCGCGGGGCCCGGCGCCCCTCCCTGACTTACAAGATCAGGGATTCACAGGATCACGCAGGATGACGGAGACCAGGACCATGACCGAGACAGCCGCCCGCTACCTCTACCTCGCCCGGCACGGTGAAGCTTCGGAAGACGAGACGACCCTGACGGAGAACGGCCGCCGCCAGGCCGTCCTGCTCGGGGAGCGGCTCCGCAGCGCCCCGCTCACGGCGATCCACCACGGGCCGCTCCCCCGGGCTCGGCAGACCGCCGAGCTGATCGGCGCGCAGCTCGACGGCGTACCGCTGCACCAGTCGGAGACGGCCGGGGACTACGTTCCCCATCTGCCCGCGCGGGAGGAGCTGCCGCCGGATGCGGCCGACGCGCTGCTCGGCTTCGTCGCCCAGGCCCCGGAGGAGGAGCGCGTTCAGGGGCCGGCGCTGGCCCGGGAGGCACTCGCGGCGTTCACGGGGCCGGTCGAGGGGGACCGGCCCCGCCATGAGCTGGTCGTCACGCACAACTTCCTCATCGGCTGGCTGATACGGGCCGCCCTCGACGCGCCGGAGTGGCGCTGGATGGGCATCAACCACAGCAACGCGGCCCTGTCGGTCATCCGTTACGCGCCCGGCAGGCCGTCCTCCGTGCTGTTCTACAACGATATGCGGCACCTGCCCGACGAACTGCGCTGGACCGGCTTCCCGCCCGAACTCCGCGTCTGACGCCCGAGGGCCGTCCCATCGGGCCGCTGCCCCGGCCACCGGGCGGGCGATGGGACGGCCCTGGTGCGGGGCCGTCGGACGGCCACCGGACGGAAGAGGGGCCGGGGCTCGGAGAGGTACCGGCCGAACGGGCCGGGGCGTACGCGGACTTCGGCGGAAGCACGTCGTTCCTTCGGCGCGGTCCTCCCCCTCTACGATCGCTGCACGATCTCAGAGAGGCAGGCACGGCATGAAGGTCCTGATCGCCGGAGGCGCGGGATACATCGGCAGCACGATCGCATCCGCCTGCTCGGACGCCGGGATCACCCCCGTCGTCCTGGACAGCCTCGTCACGGGCAGACAGGAATTCACCCACGGACGGGTCTTCCGCAAGGGAGACATCGCGGACGGCCCGCTGATCGACCGGATCTTCGCCGAGCACCCGGACATCGACGCCGTCGTCCACTGCGCGGCGCTGATCGTGGTCCCGGAATCGGTCGCCGACCCGGTCGGCTACTACCGGGCGAACGTGGCGAAGAGCCTGGAGTTCGTCGGCCATCTGCTGCGCAACGGCTGCACCCGCATGATCTTCAGCTCGTCCGCCTCCATCTACGCCGCCGGCGCGGATCTGACGGTCGACGAGAACTCGCCCCTGGACCCGCAGAGCCCGTACGCGCGCACCAAGACGGTCTGCGAGGCGATGTTCGCCGACATCGCCGCCGCCCATCCACTCCGGGTGCTCTCCCTGCGCTACTTCAACCCGATCGGAGCGGACCCGAAGCTGCGTACGGGCCTTCAGCTGCGGCGTCCCAGCCACGCCCTGGGCAAGATGCTCCAGGCACAGGAGGAGGGCGTCCCGTTCCAGGTCACCGGGACCGACTACCCCACCCGCGACGGCTCCGGCATCCGGGACTACGTCCACGTCTGGGACCTGGCCACCGCGCATGTGGCCGCGCTCCGCGCCTTCGACACCCTCCTGCCGGAACGGGGAGCGGAAGGAGGAGCCGAACCGGCACCGGGCTCGGCGCCCGGGGCGGCGACCGGCGCCGCCACCATCAACCTCGGCACCGGTACGGGCACCACCGTCCGCGAACTCCTCGACGCCTTCAACGAGGTGACCGGCACCCCCGTCCCGGCCGTCGACGCCCCGGCGCGGCCCGGCGATGTCGCGGGGGCGTACACCCGGAGCGACCGGGCGGAGCGACTGCTCGGCTGGCGGCCGCGGTACTCGCTGGCGGAGGGCATCCGCCACTCCCTGGCCTGGGCGGCCGTACGCGAGGACATGCTCGACGGCCCCGCGTAGCCCCCGCGATCGCGTAGCCCGCGCAGCACCGGCCCGCGTAGCCCCCGCAGTCGCGTAGCCCGCGTAACACCGCCCCGCGTAGCCCCCGCGATCGCGTAGCCCGCGTAACACCGCCCCGCGTAGCCCGACGGACGAGCGCGGGAGCAGTCGCGGGCCACGCGCGCGCACCCGTGGAAGCGGGCGCGAGCGGGTCGGCGAAGGCCGGTGGCAGTTCGGCCACGGGCCCCGGGAGGCGTGCCGAAGGGCCTTAGGATCCGGCCATGGCTATCGACCCCGGCTACACCTGCTCCCGCTGCGGCGAACACCACGCGGAACTCCCGATGGGGTACTCGACCATGGCGCCCGACGTCTGGGACGCGAGCCTGGAGAGCGACCCCGACAGCATGCTCTCCTCCGACCAGTGCATCGTCAGACACGAGCACTACTTCATCAAGGGCCTGATCGAGATACCCGTGTTCGGCAGCGAGGAGCCGTTCTCCTGGGGGGTCTGGGTCTCGCTGAGCCGGGAGAACTTCGCCCGCGCCCTCGATGTGTGGGCGACCCCCGGCCGCGAGTCCGAGCAGCCGTACTTCGGCTGGCTGAGCACCGAGCTGGGGCTGTACTCGCCCCGCACGACCAACCTCAAGACGAACGCCCACACCCGCCCCATCGGCCTGCGCCCCCGCATCGAGCTGGAGCCCACCGACCACCCGCTCGCCGTGGAACAGCGCACCGGCATCACCCGGGACCGGGTGCGCGAGATCGCCGAAGCGGTGCTGCACGCCGACGACGTCCGGGGCTGAACCCCCCGCGTCCGGGCGGCGCCCGGCGGTCGATGCCCGGCGGTCGGTACCCCGCGGTCCCGCCCGGCGGGCCGTCCCGGTCCGACGAGGCGGCAAGCGTCCAGGACGCGCCTTTCCCCGTACATGTTCGCGCCCCTGGCCGGTTGCGTCTCCGGGGCACCCCGAGCGGACGGTGGCGCGGGTGGGTGTCACGCGGGGACGGGGCGGCCGATGCCTGCCCGGCCCCCTCAGCGACTATGCATTGAGCGTATACCTTGCATGTATAGTTCCGGCACATGGCACTTCTGACCGCATTGCGCCGCGACACCCCCGGCACCGTGCTGACCGCGACCGCCGTCTTCGGACTGCTGCTCGGCTGGGCAACGTACGGCCTGCACGGAATAACGCCCCTGTTGGACCGGGCGACCAACTCGTCGTCCACCTGGATCATCTGGACTGCCGCGGCCGGTGCGCTGATCCGTGTCCGGTGGCTCGCCGTCTGGAGCGGGGCGCTGATGATGCTCGCCACCTGCTGCGGCTACTACACGGCGTCCGCCCTTGGAGGCACCTTCGGGAGCGGAGGGCTCGGAACCGCCGCGGTGTGGTCGGTGGCCGGACTGACCGGAGGTCCCCTGCTGGGATGGGCGGGGTGGACCGTACGACACGCGCGGGGCGACCTGCGAGCGGTCGCCGGGGCCGTTGTCGCCATGGTGGTGCTGGGCGAGGGGCTCTGGCTGGGGCTGGCGCTCCGCTACTGGGAAACAGCGGTCGTCTTCCTGACCGCCGGCGTGCTGCTCGCCGCCCTCCTGACCGTCTACCTGGCGCGCACCGGGGCGCGCCGCTACTGGCTGTGCGCCATGCTCGCCCCCGTGGGCGGTCTCGCCTTCTACCTCGCCGAGAAGGGCATCCTCAACAACCTGATCGGTTCGGGATGACTTCGTCCGGCCCCTCACCCGTCGAACGCGCCGGTCACAGCCACGCGTCGACGGCCGCTACGAGGACGGTCGCCCCGTAGCGGACCGAGGGCCCGTCGCACCTCGTGGCCACGGACCGGTGCCTTCCGGGACGGTCGACGCCGCACTCGACCGCCTGCCGCGCCTCGGGGTCCCGCGGGCCGGACTCGGTTGGCCGGCCGCCGCGCGAGCCGAGTTCCGCATTGCGCGCCCGTCAGATCTCCATGTGCCACCAGGCGAGATCGTCTCGCGTGGGAGATCCGCTTCCGGTACGCGCCCTAGTCCTGGTCGCCGAGCCCCGTGCGCAGCTGTACGAAGGCCAGTTCGGCGGACTCGACGGCGCTCGGGTACACCTGTTCCGCGCTCTCGCCCGCGTCGATCCGCCGCCAGTTCTCCAGGGCCAGGACGCGCAGTACGGCGATGATCTGGCCCGCGGCCAGCCTGTCCCGCACCCGGTCGCCCAGCGCCCGCGCGAGGGCCGCCTCCGAGCGGCCCTGGTAGGCGTACAGACGGGCCACCAGGGACGGCGTGCCGTACAGCAGCCGCTGGTACGCCAGGACCGCGGGCACATCGCAGAGTCCGGTCACCGGGTCGCCCCGCTCCAGGCCGTCCAGGAAGTTGCGGCGCAGCGCGTCCAGGGGGGACTCGCCGTCCGCGCGGGCGGCGACCACCCGGGCCGACTCGTCCTCGTGGTCGGCGAACCGGTGCAGGACCAGGTCCTCCTTGGCCGGGAAGTACCGGAACAGGGTCGGCTTCGAGATGTCGGCCGCGGCCGCCACCTCCGCCACCGAGACCTTGTCGAAGCCCCGTTCCAGGAACATCGCGATCGCGGCTTCGGAGACCGCCTCGTAGGTCAGCTGCTTCTTCCGCTCCCGCAGGCTCATCCGCTCCTGCCCGGGGTTCTCTCCGTCCATGGCCATGAAGCGTACGCCCGGCCCCGGCCGGACCCGGTGCCCGCGCCGCGCCGTCATCGGCCGCGTGACCTGCGCCGGGGCCTCAGGCGCGGGTACGGGAACGGGAGCCGGGACGCGCCCGTTCCCGCACCAGCGCCTCGATCCCGTCCAGAACCCGCTCCAGCCCGAACCCGAACTCGTCGTCGGGCTCGCTCGGCACGCCCAGCGCTCCGGACTCCAGCAGCCGGGAGAGCGCGGGGTGGCGTACGGGGTCGACGAGCCTGCCCAGGATGCGGGCGTGACCGTCCGTCACCTCCTGCGCGGGAACGCCGCGTGCCGCCACGGCGGCGGCGAGATCGCCCATCAGCAGCGCCTCGTTCCGGACGAACCCGTTGACGAGGAGGATCACGGAGACCTTCTCGCCCGCCTCCAGGCCGGTGCCTTCGAGCGCCTGGAGGCCCTGCTCCCACCAGGCGACCGAGTTGGGGCTGACGGGCGGACCCGAGACGGGGATGCGGAGCATCCACAGATTGCGGTGGAACACCCGGCGCTGGGCGCACGCCCACCGCGCGAGCGCCTCCCGCCAGCCGGTGCCGCGCTCCGGCGCGGGCAGCGGGGGCGGCGGGCCCATCGCCGCCTCCTGCATCAGGACGTACAGCTCGTCCTTGGCGGAGACGTACCGGTAGAGCGACATCGTCGAGGCCCCCAGGTCCTTGGCGACCCGCCCCATCGACACCCCGGCGAGCCCCTCGGTCGCCGCCACCGCCACCGCGGCGTCCACGATCCGCGCCAGGCTCAGCCCCGGCTTCGGACCCTTGACCGGCCGCGCCCGCAGGCCCCAGGCGGCCTCGATACTGGCCGGCAGGCCCGTATCCCCCGACGAGCCCCGCGCTTGCGTCACCCGAACCCCCACCTTCCCTCGAATCCATCCTAGGGACGCGCCCCGCGTACACAGATCTGCGTACGCGGCACACAGCAGGACGATGGCCGGGAAGCGTCGGCGGCGGGTGTCAGAACATGTCCGGGCACCAGGCGCGGCGCGCCGCCCGGAACATTCCCTCCGCCACCGCCACCGCGCCCGGGGTGAGTTCCTCGACGCGGCCCAGGGCCGCGAGCCGGGCCGGGGACTCGTCGCCGAGGTAGAGGGTGCCCAGTTCCCGCACGTCCAGCGCGAGATCGGCGGCGGCCGTGGTGCGGGCGCAGCTCGCGCCGGAGGGGGAGCCTTCGAGGCGGTAGCGGCCGCCGGACAGGCCCGCGGCGTCACGGACGTCGAGGGTGAGCGTGCCGGGCACCGCGTAGGTGCGGGCCTCCAGGGCGCGTACGACGTCCAGGACGCGCACCCACAGCCAGTCCGCCTGGGTCACGATGCGCGCCGCGCGCGGATCCGGGAGGAGGAGCGGCAGCAGGTCGTCGGGGGCGCGGTAGCCGGAGCGGACCGTGGTGACCCAGTCGATCGAGCAGACGAAGTGCCACAGCGCGCGCTCGGCGGCCGGGGTGACGGCGATCTGTCCGGCCACCGTGAGCGTCTGGAGCGGCTGCTTGGCGTCGCCCCAGTGGGTGTCGGAGCGGTAGACGACCAGGCCGTCGACCTCGCCGGAGGCGTTGCTGTAGACCGCGAAGAAGGGCTCCTTCCACGGCTCCGGGCCCGGCTGGACCGCGCCGGTGTTCACGTCCCACCAGCGCGCGTCCCGGTTGATCACGCCGTGCTGCCGGGCGCGCAGCCGTTCGTGCAGGGCCGGGCCCAGCTTGCGTACGTCCGCGGCGCTCACCAGGTCGATCCGGCCGCCGTCCGACGCGGGCGGGCCCGCCCAGCGCGGGTCGAGGCCCGCCCTCGGCACGTCGATCTCCCACTCGGTGGTCCAGGCCGCCGGGCCGAAGCCGTACCGCCCGTAGATCGGGTACTCGGCGGCGATCAGCGTGGCGACCGCCTCACCGCGCTCCTTCGCCGCCGCGAGGTCCGTGGCCGTCATCCGGCTGAGCAGCCCGCGACGGCGGTGCGTGGGCGACACCGTGACGTTGGAGATCGCGTCGGCCGGCACCGTGGCGCCGCCGACGACCGTGAGTTCCTGGGCGAAGGAGCGGAACGTCGCCACGCACCGCCCGTCCTCGAACGCGCCCTGCGCACGGGCGAGATCGGTGTACGGAAGGCGCTGTTCCGCCTCCTGTTCCGTATCCGTCGGCGCGTGCAGGAATCCGGTGTGCTTGGCGCGCAGCCAGTCGGGGAATTCGGCGGCGGTGATCGTGCGGACGTCAGGAGCCATACGGGTCACGCTAGGCATACGAAACACGGGCTGTCGCCCAGTTTTCCGCCGACCCGGAACGGGCCGCTCAGAAGGCCGCCCGGACCTCGCCGACCTCCGCGTCCCCGCCCAGCAGCGGTGCGTGACCGATCCGGCCGACCACCGGGGCGTCGATGCCGAGCAGCCGCAGGGCCCGCGCCAGCACCGGGCCGAGCGCCCGCCCCGCGCCGTCGTCGATCTTGAAGGCCAGCGCCCGGCCGTCCGCCAGCGCCACCGCCTGCACCGCCTCGGCGCCCATCTTGGAGAGCGTGCCCGGCACCTCCCGCATCAGCCAGGTGTCGGGGCGGCGGGTACCGGCGACGTACTCCGGGTGGGCCCGCATCGCGTCCCCGACCCGGCGCTCCGCCGTACCCGGCTCCGCCAGCACGAAGGTGCGGAAGGCCCGCGCCAGGCCCACCAGGCTGATCGCCATCAGCGGCGCCCCGCACCCGTCCGTGCCGACCGCCGCGACCCGCTCCCCGGCGGCCTCCTCGACGACCTGGTGGACCAGCTGCTGGAGCGGGTGCGCCGGGTCGAGGTAGGACTCCCGGTCCCAGCCGTTCGCCGCGCACGCCGCGAGCATCGCCGCGTGCTTGCCGGAGCAGTTCATGGTGATCCGCTCCCGGACGTGGCCCGCGGCGAGGTACGCCTCCGCCTCCGCCGGGTCCAGCGGCAGATCGGGCGGGGTCCGGAGGTCGCCGGGCGTCAGTCCGTGCTCGGCGAGCATCGTGCGGACGAGTGCGAGGTGGAACTCCTCGCCGGAGTGGCTCGCGGCGGCCAGCGCCAGCCGCTCCCCGGACAGGTCCAGCCCGGCCCGCAGCACGGCCGCGGCCTGCATCGGCTTGTTGGAGGAGCGCGGGAAGACCGGCGCCGCCGGGTCGCCCAGGGACCGTTCCACGCTGCCGTCGGCGGCCAGCACGACCAGCGAGCCCCGGTGGTGGCCCTCCACGAAACCGGACCGTACGACCTCGGCCAGGACGGGAAGAGCGGGAGCGGCGGGGGATATGGCGGAGGGGGCGGCGGGGGCGGCGCTGGAGGTCATGGTGGCCTTCCGGGGACGGGGGGAACCCGCCCCCGGAAGGATCGCTTCAGGCGAGCAGGTCGTCTACTTGTGCTTCCCCGTCACGGTACCTGCGGGCGATCTCCGCACTGCAATCGTCCGTGGTGCGTTGCAGCTGGTGACGGCGGCGGGAGACCTGCTGTTCATAGCGGACCAGGCGCCCCATCGCGGTGTGCAGCTCCTCGTCCGTCCGGGCGTCGAGGTCGGAGAGTTCGACCTCGGCCAGGGTCTCGGCGGCCAGCTTCCGGTACTCGTCGCTGCGCGGCGTGGTGAGGGTGACGTGCCGGGCGGAGGAGCGGTGCTGGGACGGGGTGTCGGCGAGGATCTCCGAGAGCCGGTCCACCACCGGTGTCTCCGGGTCCAGCCGCCGGGCCAGCTCGGCGCGCAGGATGTCGATCCGGCCCTGGACGAGCCGGCGCACATAACTGAGGTCGGCCTCGTCGCGCTGTGCGTCACGGCGCAGCGTGCGCAGCTCCGGCAGGCTCAGGGCGCCCAGCTCGGGCTGCGGCCCGGCGGCCGGGCCGTCCTCCAGACCGTGACCGGTCCGCTGCACGGGTGGGCGCATGGTGCTGGTGGTGCTGGAGCCGGTTCGCGTGACCGGTACGGCGCCGGGGGACTGCCCGGTTCCATAGGTACTCATGCTTGTGTCCATCCCCTCGACCGGTGCGTCGGCACACCGCCTTCCGAGCATGGTGCCACTCCGGTGGGTCCCGTGTGGATGCTCTGTACCCGTTCAGCCCAAGATAGGTTGGTCTGTATGCGTGCAGTGATACAGCGGGTGGACGGCGCGAGCGTCACGGTGGCCGACGGCACGGACGGGTCGGACGGGCCCGCGGTGGTCGGTGAAATCGTCGGCGAGGGACTGTGTGTGCTGGTGGGAGTCACCCACGAGGACACCCCGGAGAAGGCGGCGCAGCTCGCCCGCAAGCTGTGGTCGCTGCGCATCCTGGAGGGCGAGAAGTCCTGCTCCGATGTGAATGCACCGCTTCTGGTGATTTCGCAGTTCACTCTCTACGGGGACGCCCGCAAGGGCCGCCGGCCCACCTGGAACGCCGCCGCGCCCGGCGGGGTCGCCGAGCCGCTGGTCGACGAGGTGGTGAAGCAGCTGCGGGCGCTGGGCGCGCGGGTGGAGACGGGCCGGTTCGGAGCGGAAATGCGCGTCTCGCTCACGAACCAGGGCCCGTTCACCGTCCTCGTCGAGGTCTGACCGGCCCGGCCCGCACGACGGGCCCGCGGCGCTACGGCTCGACGACCGTCTCCTGGGCCGCGGCCGTGTTCCCGGCCAGCAGCTCGGCGTCCACCGCGACGTTCCGCTTGACCAGGGCCAGCGCGATCGGCCCCAGCTCGTGGTGGCGGGCGGACGTGGTGATGAAGCCCAGCTGGCGTCCTTCGGCACCGTCCGCGGCGAGCCGTACCGGTGTGCCGTGGCCGGGCAGCAGGACCTCGCTGCCGTCGAGGTGCAGGAAGACCAGCCGACGCGGGGGCTTGCCCAGGTTCTGCACCCGGGCCACGGTCTCCTGGCCCCGGTAGCAGCCCTTCTGGAGGTGTACGGCGGTGCCGATCCAGCCCAGCTCGTGCGGGATGGTGCGGTGGTCGGTCTCGAAGCCGAGGCGGGGGCGGTGCGCCTCCACGCGCAGCGCCTCGTACGCCAGGATGCCGGCCACCGGGCCGTGCTCCGCCGCGTACGCCTCCAGCTCGGCGCGGGGCAGGAACAGGTCCCGGCCGTACGCCGTCTCCCGTACCGTCACGCCGTCCGGGGCCTCCGCGATGGAGCCGGCCGGCAGGTGCACCACGGCGAAGTCCTCGGTGCGGTCGGCGACTTCGACCCGGTAGAAGAACTTCATGGACTCCAGGTAGGCGATGAGGTCGCCCTGGGTGCCCGGCTCGGCGTGCATCCACACCGTCTCGCCGTCGTCGACGAGGTAGAGGGCGTGCTCGATGTGCCCGTTGGCGGTGAGGATCAGGGCCTCGGTGGCCTGGCCCGGGGCGAGTTCGCTGACGTGCTGGGTCAGCAGGAGGTGCAGCCAGGGCAGCCGGTCGCTGCCGGTGACGGTGACGACGGCGCGGTGCGAGAGGTCGACGAGGCCGGAACCGTCGGCGAGGGCGCGCTGCTCGCGGAACAGGTCGCCGTAGTGCGCGGCGACGCCTTCGTCGCGGCCTTCGGCGGGGACGGCGCCGGGCAGGGACAGCAGGGGGCTCTTCATGCGACCAGCGTACGACGCGGTCCGGACGGGGCCTCGGGGAAGCCCCCGCGGTCCTTCCGTCCGGACCGGGCCGGACCGGACACCGGGGCACACGGGCCCCGCACGATCCGGACGACGGACCCTAGGTCGCGGGGCCGGAGTCCCCGGCGGACGGCGCGCGGCCGGTCTCCCCGGACGCGGCCTTCGCGCCGGACGCGGCCTTCGCGCCGGACGCGGCCTTCGCGCCGCAGCCGGCGCAGCGGCCGAAGATCGCGAAGTGCTTCATGTCCGTCTCGAACCCGAAGTCGGCGTGGAGCTTCGCGGTGAACTCCGCGACGACCTCGACATCGGCCTCGATGACGTCCGTGCAGTCGCGGCAGACCAGATGGATGTGGTGGTGGCGGTCGGCCAGATGGTACGTGGGCGCCCCGTGCCCCAGATGGGCGTGGCTGACCAGCCCCAGCTCCTCCAGGAGCTCAAGGGTCCGGTAGACGGTGGAGATGTTCACGCCGGACGCGGTCCTGCGCACCTCGGAGAGGATGTCGTCGGGTGTCGCGTGTTCCAGCGTGTCGACGGCTTCCAGGACAAGCTGCCGCTGCGGCGTCAGCCGGTAGCCGCGCTGTCGGAGATCGGTCTTCCAGTCGGTGCTCACCACACGCCCAGTGTAGGACCGGGCGGGCCCCCGTCCGCCGCTGTCGGCGGGAAGAACCCGTGGGCCGGTACCCGTGGAGCCGGTGGGCTACTTGAAGAAGGCGATGCCGTCGTCCGGCAGGTCGCCGAGGCCCTTCGCCATCGCCTCGACCTCTTCCGGGGTGACGACCTTCTTCAGGTGCGCCGACATGTACGGGCGCAGCTCCACCTCGGGGGTGGCCTTCTCGCCGACCCACATCAGGTCGCTCTTCACATAGCCGTACAGCCGCTTGCCGCCGTTGTACGGGCCGGAGGCCGCGGTGCGCGCCACCGCGTCGGTGACCAGGTCGATCTGCGGCTTCTTGTCGGCCAGCTCGCCGTACCAGATCTCGATGACGCCCTGGTCGCGGGACATGACGACCTCGACCTTGCGGTCCTTGTCGATGCGCCAGTAGCCGGACTCGGACTCCAGCGGCCTGACCTTCTCGCCCTCGGCGTCGAGCACCCAGGTGTGCGAGACGTACTCCAGGAAGTCACGGCCGTCGTGGCTGAAGGAGACTTCCTGGCCGAAGTTGCACTGCTCGGCGCCGGGGAAGTCGGAGACGCCCGCGCCCGCCCAGTTGCCGAGGAGGAAGGCCAGCGGGACGAGGTCCGGGTGGAGGTCGGACGGGATCTCGATCATGAGCGGCTCAGACGATCTGTGAGGTGGGGCGAGTGCGGACGGAGCGGGGCCGGACGGGGAAGGTCAGCGCTGGCCCTGGTACAGCTTCTTCACGGTCACGCCGGCGAAGGCGAGCACGCCGACGCAGACCAGGACCAGCAGGGCGGAGAAGAATGCCTCAAGCACGGGAACTCCTTGCAACGAGCGTTATGGCAGCAGTACGGGGCCGGGCCCCAGCCTAATGGGTTGGGGTCCGGCCCGCCGTCCGGGGTTTGCCCGGGGCCGCCGGGGCGGATCAGCCCAGCAGCTGGTTCTGAAGGATCACCGTCTGGTGGAACGGGACGCGCGGGGTGCTCCCCTCGCCCTTGCGGGACTGGACGATCAGGGCGAGCGTGTCACCGGCGACCACACGGCCCTGGCGGACCCGCGCCTCGCCGTACGGCTTCGCCTCGTCGTACACGTAGGACGAGGTGCCCGGCACCTTGCCGCCGCCGTTCCAGCCCTCGTCGAGCACCGCCACGGGCGCCCCGACTAGGGGCACCTCGGAGCCGCCGCCGGACGTCGAGTCCATGAAGTCCTGGGCGAAGGCCGTCGAGTTGAACTGAACCAGATAGATCCGGGTCGACGTGCCGTCGGGCATGGTCCAGCCACGGGCGGCGATGTGGCGCGGAGCCGAGTCCTTCAGCGTCTGCGCGACGTCGGAGCGGCCGTCCTTCACGTACTCGGAGAGGTACCGCTCGGCGCTCACCCAGCCGCCGTCGAGTTCCTTGTCGACGGTTGCTCCGACCGGGGCGGGCAGCAGCAGGCGCCGCAGGTCGGCGTGGTGGATCTCGGCGGTGTTCCCGTCGCTGTACGGGCGGGGCGAGCCGGCCGGGAGCGCGGGCAGGCTGAGCGCGGGGTACTCCCAGCGGCCGTCGCTCTCGGTGGCCAGGCCGGGCACGTCGGTGCGCTCCATCGAGGTGATGCCGAAGGCCGTACCGGCACCGAGCCCGCCGAGGACCACGGCGGCGACGGTCCACCGCGCGACGGCCCGCAGCACCCGCCGCGGCGGCTTCGGCGCGGCAGGCGCGGGTGGCGCGGGGACGGCCTCGGCGGGTGCTGCGGGCACGGACTGGGCGGGCGTCTCCGTCGTCTGCTCGGTCATACGTACTCCCCCGGGGACTTGATGTGGTCGAGCTGGTCCTTCAGGAGCGCCGCGACGGCCTTCCGGTCGAAGGGTCTGGTACCGGACGCCGTGAGGCTGATGCTCACCTCGCCGTCGTACGCCAGGCAGTTCATCGACTCGATGCCGTCCTTGCCGCCCTTGCCGCCCTTGCCGCCCTTGCTGTCCTCGCGCAGGACGTAGCACCTGGCGTTCCGCTTGTGCCCCTCGATCCCCGGCTCCGCGCGGAAGATGCCGAGGGAGTCGAAGAGGCCGGTCCGGAAGGCGTGGAGGTTGCGGACGGCCTCCCTGTCCTTCATCCGCATGATCTGGGTGCTGATCGACAGGGTGTTGTCGTCCGCGGTGTAGGAACGGACGGCGGTGCCCTCGATACGGAGCTTGTCGACCCGTTCCTCGTAGGCCCGGCGCTGCTTGCCCGCGAGACCGCGGGCGCTCTGCTTCATGGCGGCGGTCGCCTTCCGGCCGCTCTGCTCGCCGTCGTTGCCCAGCTCCCGGTAGTCGGGGCCGAGCCGGTAGCCGGACGGGACCGGCAGCAGCAGCTTGCTGAGCCCGGTCGACGCCCGGCCCCGGGTCACGTCACCGGCCGGGTCCTTGCCCGGCTTGTGCGCGGGCTCCTTCCAGAGGGAGGTCCCGGCGGAGCGGTCGGCGCCGTCCACCACGCTCCTGGTGTACACGGCCGCGCCCCCGACCGCGCCGGCCACCAGCACGACGGGCAGGACCATGAGGACCACCCGGCGCGAACGGCCGGGGGCGACGGGCAGCCCGGTGCCGGCGGCGCCTCCGTCGATGTTCCCGCCCGCGTTCGCGTCGGGGTTCACGTCGGGGTTCGCGTTCGCGTCCGGGTTCGCGTCGGGCACGGCCGCCTCCGTGGTCACGTCGTTCACAGGCGCTCCAGCTGTCTCTCGGCCAACGTCCGGATGTCCTTCTTGCTGATCGGCACGGTGTCGAAGATGTGGATGTCGGCCGCGATGTCGCCCCGGTACACGGTGGCCCTGGCGTGGTACGAGGGCATGTATCCCGGCTTCCGCTCGACGTCGAAGAGGTAGTAGCGGCCGTTGCCGCTGCCCTTGATCGCATCGCCGGGGTTGCCTGCGCCGATCTCGGACCCGGGCATGTACGCGAGCTGGCCCCCGGCGAAGTCCTGGGCCCCCTGGACGGTTCCGGAGCCGAACTGCACGAGGTAGACCTCGGCGGTGCGGTACTGCCCCCGCTTCCAGGCGGCGCCCGCGACCCGGCGTACGCCGTACTCCAGGAAGTACTCGTACATGGAGTCCTCCTTCTCGTAGGAGCGGGCGTAGACGTCCAGGGGCACCCAGCCGTCCTCCAGGTCGAGCAGCGCGTTGTCGTCGTCGCTCCAGCCCGCGGGCCGGCCGACGATCAGCTTGCGCAGGTCGCCGTCCGTCCTGACCCGGCGGTCCTGGGACGCGGGCAGCGGATCGGGGGCCTTGCCCGGGGGCAGCGCCTTCGCCGGGTACGCCAGATCGGGCTGCGACAGCGCGGGCAGCGGGGTCGGGGCACGCCGGGCCTGTACGTCGTAGCCCACGGCGGTGCCGCCCGCGATGCCGAGCACCGCGGCCGCGAGGACCAGCAGCGCCGTACGCCCACGCCGACGCTTCGCGCCGGGGACGGCGGCGGACCCGGTGACCGGCGCCGCCTCGGGGCCGGTGGCCGGTACGGCCTCGGGTCCGGTGGCCGGCGTCGCGGCGACGGACGGCTCCGGTGCGGACGCAGCCGGTACGGGCGGCTCGGGTGCGAGCGTCTCCGGTACGGGCGACTCCGGTGCGGACGCAGCCGGTACGGGCGGCTCGGCCGCCGGTTTCTCGGGTACGGGCCGGGTCACGGGCCCGTCCTCGGGCGCCGGCCCGTCAGAAATCGTGTCTTTCGGTTCCAATTGGGGTCCCCCCACGAGACCAGATGCGCTGATTCCGTTTGATCGCGCACACACCTGACTGCCGCCGAGGGGAGGTGGTTGCCCACCCGGCGATTACAGTTCGGCATATGCCGAAGAAGCTCGTGATCAAGGTGACCGCAGGTGCCGACTCCGCCGAGCGCTGCTCACAGGCGTTCACGGTGGCCGCGGTCGCCGTCGCCAGTGGGGTGGAGGTCTCGCTCTGGCTGACCGGGGAGTCCTCCTGGTTCGCGCTGCCGGGGCGCGCCGCCGAGTTCGAACTGCCGCATGCCGCGCCGCTGCCGGACCTGATCGAGTCGATCCAGGCGGGCGGGCGGATCACCCTCTGCACGCAATGCGCGGCCCGTCGTGACATCACCGAGCAGGACGTCCTGGAGGGCGTGCGCATCGCCGGGGCCCAGGTCTTCGTCAGCGAGATCATGGCCGAGGGCGTCCAGGCCCTCGTCTACTGACGTCCGTCCCCCGTCGGCATGCCCGGCGCGGGGCGCGTCAGCGCCGCTTCTTGCCGTCGAGCTCGTCCCACCACTCGTCGGACTTCGGGTCGCCGGACGGATCGTCCCACCAGCGGTCGTCCGGCCCCCGCCGGTTGGCGACCATGGCCGCGACGGGCGGGATCACCATCGCGACGACGCACATCGCTATCGCGGCGGGCATCGACCACAGCCTGACGAAGGCCCAGGCCGATACGAAGAGGACGATGCACACGCCCATCATCAGGAAATAGCCGCGACGGCGTCGGGCGTACATACCTCCAGCGTAGGCCCGCCCCGGCCGGTGGCGCAGGCCCCGGGCCCGCCGGTACCGGCGGGGCCGCCCGGACGGCACGAAGGGCCGTACCCCGCTCAAGTAGGCGTCCAAACCCCCTGGGGTACGGCCCTTCGGCCGGTCGTGTCGCGGTGCGCGCGACGCGTCCAGGCTCTGTCTTCACACTGCGAGCGTGCGTGCCGGACGCCGCACGGCAGACGGCAGACGGCAGTCTGAAGACAGGGCCTAGACCGCGATCGCGACCTCGGAGAGGCCGCCGGTCTGCGCGACGACGGTGCGGTCGGCGCTGCCGCCCGGGACGAGGGCGCGCAGCGTCCAGGTGCCCTCGGCCGCGTAGAAGCGGAACTGTCCGGTGGCCGAGGTCGGGACCTCGGCGGTGAACTCGCCGGTCGAGTCCAGCAGGCGCACGTAGCCGGTGACGGGCTCGCCGTCGCGGGTCACGCTGCCCTGGATGGTGGTCTCACCGGGCTTGATGGTCGAAGCGTCGGGGCCGCCGGCCTTTGCTCCACACATGTGTTTCGTCCTTCTGGGTCGGGGGTCGTGCCGGTCCGGGTCGTGCGGAGTTACTTGTTGGCGCCGAGCTCGATCGGCACGCCCACGAGGGAGCCGTACTCGGTCCACGAACCGTCGTAGTTCTTGACGTTCTCCTGGCCAAGCAGCTCGTGCAGCACGAACCAGGTGAGCGCGGAGCGCTCGCCGATGCGGCAGTACGCGATGGTGTCCTTCGCCAGGTCGACCTGCTCGGCCTCGTACAGGGCCTTGAGCTCGTCGTCCGACTTGAAGGTGCCGTCGTCGTTGGCGTTCTTCGACCACGGGATGTTGCGGGCGCTCGGGACGTGGCCGGGGCGCTGGGACTGCTCCTGCGGGAGGTGCGCCGGGGCGAGCAGCTTGCCGCTGAACTCGTCGGGCGAGCGCACGTCGACCAGGTTCTGGCTGCCGATCGCCTTCACGACGTCGTCGCGGTAGGCACGGATCGACTCGTCCTGCGGCTGGGCCTTGTACGCGGTGGCCGGGCGGGACGGGATCTGGTCGCCGTCGACCAGGTCGCGGGAGTCCAGCTCCCACTTCTTGCGGCCGCCGTCGAGCAGGCGGACGTCCTGGTGGCCGTAGAGCTTGAAGTACCAGAACGCGTAGGACGCGAACCAGTTGTTGTTGCCGCCGTACAGGACGACCGTGGTGTCGTTGCCGATGCCCTTCTCGGACAGCAGCTTCTCGAACCCGGCCTGGTCGATGAAGTCGCGGCGGACCGGGTCCTGGAGGTCCTTGGTCCAGTCGATCCGGATCGCGTTCTTGATGTGGTTCTTCTCGTACGCCGAGGTGTCCTCGTCGACCTCGACGAGAGCGACCTTCGGGTCGTCGATGTGGGCCTCGACCCAGTCGGCGTCTACCAGGACGTCACTGCGGCTCATGCTGTTCTCCTCCGGGGCAGTCTGCGGCGAGATGATGCGAGACGGTGCGTGATGCGGGCGTACGGCGGCGCGGCGTGCGGCGCACGTACAACGGCGATCGGGATGGGCCCTGACGTCGGTCGAAGGGCCGGGGGGAACGCGGGGCGCCGAGGGCTCCCGCTCAGACAGTGCGACAGAGCATGGCGGCGACGCGGCACAGGTCCACTGCCCGCCGCTTCGTGAGATCCGCCCGTCCCCGCTGTGGGAGACCGCTGATGGAGCACTGCATGGGACCGATCGTAGGGAGGTACGGGCGGACATGTCACCGCCGTGTCGCATCCTGAGACGCGATCGTCCGACAGATGAGACCCGAAGAGAATCGGGGCGTCTCCCGCACCGCCCCCGTGCCATCGGCGGCCGTCACACATCTACGGACCGGACGGGCTCGTCTCAGTATGTGGAGGGTGAGGGTGTCCAGGGGCGGGCGGGGCCTCGCGTGCGGTCTCAGCCGGCGAGCCGGACGTCCGTGCCGGTCACCGATATCTCCAGGCCGTCGGCGGTCGGCTGGATCTTCTGGAGCTTCAGGCCGCTCGGCAGACCGCCGACCTCCCGGTCGAAGTCGGTCTTCCCGCGCACCAGCCCCTCCAGCCCGGGGATGCCCTCGCCCGGCACCTTGTCCGCGTGCACCCGGAGCGTGCGGCCGTCGACCAGGGTGACGGTGGAGAGCACGCTGCGCGAGACCGGGTTGCCGAGGACGTCGACCGTGCCGGTGACCTTCACCTTGTTGTTGCCGCCGTACTCGATGGCGACGCCGTCGCTGGCGGCCTTGGTGAGGTCCGCGTACGAGATGACGGCGGTGCCCGAGGCGCGGGAGGCGGTGGCGCCGGAGAAGCCGTCGGTCAGCTTCACGTCGTGCAGCGCGGCGTTCATCCGGCTGATCCGGAGCCTGCGGCCGTCGGCGGCGGTCTCGATGCCGGTGATCTCGATGTCGACCTCGTCGACCCCGCCCCCGGCGATCTGGGTCAGGAACGGGAATCCCTTGATGGAGACGTCCGTGGAGCCGATCGTGGCACCGGTGATCTTGATCCGCCCGGCGGCCTCCGACTCGGCGAAGTACACCGCCGCCCGGTCGACGGCGACGAAGATCCCGCCCAGGACCACCACGATGACCAGCAGTATCCGCAGTGCACGCATGCTCGCTCTTTCCCCACCCTGCATTCCGGCCGGACCCCCGGCGCCCCCGCCCTTCCAGCGAAGGTGGACGGCGCCCCGAGTGATCGACGAGCGGGCACCCCTCTTCGGTTCCCGGGGCGGTCCGGTCCGGCGTTACGAGAGCGCGCGGCCGATCAGGTACACGGCGGGCGCGGCGGCGGTGAGCGGCAGTGCCACACCTGCGGTCATGTGGACGAAGCGCGACGGGTAGTCGTAGCTCGCCACCCGCAGCCCGACCAGCGCGCAGACCCCCGCGCCGAGGCCGAGCAGCGCGCCCTTCGTCCCCAGGTCGGTCAGTGTCCCGGTCACGGCGCCGGCGCCCGCGGCGGCGAGCAGGGCCACCACGACCGAGGCCGCTCCGGGCAGCGGCAGCGCGCGGACGAGCACGGCCGCCGCGACGGCCACCGCGCCCACCGTCACCGCGTCCGGGACCGCCGCGAGGTGTCCGGCGGCCAGCACCGACAGGGCGGCGGAGGCGACGGTGGCCATCAGCCCCTGCATCCGCTCGTCGGCGCTCGCGTGGCTGCGGAGCTGGAGGACCAGAGTGAGCAGCACCCAGACACCGAGGGTGCCGAGGATGGCGGCCGGTCCGTTCTCCCGGCCCGCGGCGAGCAGCGCGACATCGGCGACGAGGCCGCCCGCGAACGCGAGCGCGATGCCCTGCCGGGCCGGCCACATGCCGTTGAGCCGGAACCAGCCGGCCGCGGTCACGGCCTGGAGCAGCACCAGCGGCACGACCAGGGCGTACTGCCCGATGGCCGCGCCCAGGGCGAGCAGCACCCCGAGCCCGGCGGTGATCGCCGCGGGCTGCATGCCCGGCGCGATGATCGGCGAGCGGCCCTCGGCGCGGGCCCGCTGGGCGTCGGTGATCCGGCTGTTGCCCAGGGTGGTGGGGGCGCCGTAACCGTCCGCGCCGTGCGCGGAGGCGTGCGTGGCGTCCCCGGCCGGGGGCTCCCCGGCGGGTACGAGCGGCGTGACCGGCGCCTCGGGCGGCAGCGGGTACGCGCCCGAGGCGCCCTGCGGGGGCGGGGGCGAGGCCGACGACACGGGCGGCAGGTACGCGGTCTCGGCGGCGGGGGCGGGCGGCTGCCCGGCCCCGCCCTGCGGGGCCTGCGGCGTGTGCGGGGCCTGCGGCACGGGCTGGGCCTGCTGGGCCTGCTGGGTGGACTGGATCACCGGCTGGTACTGGGTGTCCCAGGTCTGGCCCTCCCAGGTCTGCGCGACGGCGGGGTCCTGCGCGTCGTGGGCCGAGGGCGCGGCGGGCTGCTGCCCGTACCCGCCCGGCCAGACCTGCCCGGGGCCCGGCTGGTTCCGGTCGTACGGGCCCTGCGGCTGCTGCGGGTGTCCGTACGGCTGCTGCTGCCCGTACGGCCGCGCGCCGTGGGGCTCGCCGCCGTACGCCTGCGGGGCGTAGGGCTGGGCGGAGTACGGCCGGTCGTCGTACGGCTGCGGCTGGTCGCCGTACGGCTGCGGCCGTCCGCCGTTCGACGGGTCGTGGCCGGGGCCGTACCCGTGGCGCGGGTCCTGTCCGTACGGATACTGCTGATCGTTGCTGCTCATGTTCTGCGGTTCACCCTCCTGCGAACGGCGGGAGCACCTCGACCGTGCCGCCCTCGGCAAGGCGTACGGTCTCATGGCCACGGGTGCCCACGGGGTCACCGTCGATGAGGAACGAGCACCTTTGCAGCACTCGGGTGAGCTCACCGGGGTGCCGGGAGCGCACCGCGTCGAGCGCCTCGGCGAGGGTAGCGGCGGTGTACGGCTCCTCCGCGGTTCCGGCCGCGGCCTTGGCGGCGGCCCAGTAGCGGATGGTTACCGCAGGCATGGCGCCACTCCTCTCGTCTCGCGTCAGCTGTCCATCATGGGTCACGCCGGCACCGCCCAGTCGGCGATGCGGGTGAGCAAGGTCTCGTCCGCGGCGTTCTCGGCATGGCCCATGCCGCGTTCCAGCCACAGCTCGGCGCCGTCGCCCGCCGCGTCGGCCAGCGACCGCGGGTGGTCCAGCGGGAAGTACGGGTCCCGGTCGCCGTGCACGATCAGCAGCGGCGTCGGGGCGATCAGCGCGACGGCCCCGACCGGCGGGAGCGGCACCGGGTTCCATTCGTCGCGGTCGATCCGGGTGCGCAGCCCGTAGCGGCCGACCATCCGTCCCAGGGGCCGGGTGACCACCCAGTGCAGACGGCGCATCGGTGCGGTGCCGCGGTAGTACCAGCGGGCGGGGGCGCTCACGGACACCACCGCATCGGCGTGTGCCTCCGTACGCGCTCCAGTGCGCCTTTCGCGCTCCGCAACACCACCGGCGCCCGCCTCGCCCTCCGCGACGCCACCGGCAGCCGCCTCGCCCCGCGGCCCCGGCCGGTACAGCGCCGCGTGCCGCAGCACCACGGACCCGCCCATCGAGAACCCCACGGTCACCACCCGGCGGTGTCCGAGCGAGCGCGCCCACGCCACCGCCGCCGCCAGATCCAGCACCTCGCGGTCGCCCACCGTCGACCGGCCGCCGGATCCGCCGTGCCCGCGGAAGGAGAAGGTGACCACGGCCGCGCGCCCGGCGAACACCCCGGCGGCCCGCCGCACCGCGGGCCGGTCCACCGCGCCGGTGAACCCGTGCGCGAGCACGATCGCAGTACCGTCGAAGGATGACCCCGCAACGGTCCCGCCACCCGCGGTACACGGCTCGTACACCGCTTCGATGCGCACCCCGTCCTCGGCGCGCAGGGCGGTGCGCAGGGGGCCGGGCGTGATCGAGGGAACAGCGGAACCCCGAATTCGTCCCTCGGACACAGAAGTCATGTGGGCTATTGTGCTGGGAAGAGGATCCGGGCAGAGAAGCCCCCGGGTCCTTTTGTGCTTTCCAGACGTTGTTACGGCGACGTTTCCACAAGCTCAGCGGCTCCCGGGGCGCGGGGCCGCACCGGCAGGACCCGCACGAAACGTACGAAGCAGTGCCGCATACTCCCCCGGGCCCGGCCCGGGAGTGCCCCTCTCGCAGGGAACGAGGAGGACCGACGTAATGGGCGAGCGAACCGTGAACGGTCACCGACCGACGACCCAGGCAGGTGGGCGGCGATGAGTTCACTGCTGCTCCTGACGAATGCCCTCCAACCGTCGACGGAGGTGCTTCCCGCCCTCGGCCTCCTGCTCCACAGCGTGCGGGTGGCGCCCGCCGAGGGCCCCGCTCTCGTGGACACCCCCGGTGCCGACGTCATCCTGATCGACGGCCGCCGCGATCTGCCCCAGGTGCGGTCGCTCTGTCAGCTGCTGCGGTCCACCGGACCGGGCTGCCCGCTGGTCCTCGTCGTGACGGAGGGCGGTCTCGCGGCCGTCACCGCCGACTGGGGCATCGACGACGTGCTGCTGGACACGGCGGGACCGGCCGAGGTCGAGGCCCGGCTGCGGTTGGCCACCGGCCGGCAGCAGATCACCTCCGACGACTCCCCGATGGAGATCCGCAACGGCGACCTCTCGGTCGACGAGGCCACGTACAGCGCGAAGCTGAAGGGCCGGGTCCTGGACCTCACCTTCAAGGAATTCGAACTGCTCAAGTACCTGGCGCAGCACCCGGGCCGGGTCTTCACCCGCGCCCAGCTGCTCCAGGAGGTCTGGGGCTACGACTACTTCGGCGGCACGCGCACGGTCGACGTCCATGTGCGGCGGCTGCGCGCCAAGCTCGGCCCCGAGCACGAGTCGCTGATCGGCACGGTCCGCAACGTCGGCTACCGGTTCGTGACGCCCGAGAAGGTGGAGCGCGCGGCCGAGGAGGCCAAGGACCGGGCCGCGGCGAGGGCGGCCGCCGAACCCGTAACCCGTTCGGAGCAGTCGCGCCCCTCCCGGCTGCCGGAAGAAGCCCCGGTCCGGCCTGCCGGAAGGTAGGTATATCCGCGTAGACTGCCGCGCGTGGCCAAGGTGACGCGGGACGATGTGGCGAGACTGGCGGGGACGTCGACCGCGGTCGTCAGCTACGTCATCAACAACGGACCGAGGCCGGTCGCCCCGGCCACGCGCGAGCGGGTGCTCGCCGCGATCAAGGAGCTGGGCTACCGGCCCGACCGGGTCGCCCAGGCGATGGCCTCGCGGCGGACCGACCTCATAGGGATGATCGTGCCGGACGCCCGGCAGCCGTTCTTCGCGGAGATGGCGCATGCGGTCGAACAGGCCGCCGCCGAACGCGGAAAGATGGTGCTCGTCGGCAACTCCGACTACCGCGACGAACGCGAGGTCCACTATCTGCGGGCCTTCCTCGGCATGCGGGTCTCCGGACTGATCCTGGTCAGCCAGGGCCCCAGCGAGCGGGCGGCGGCCGAGATAGAGGCGTGGGACGCGCGGGTCGTGCTGCTGCACGAGCGGCCGGAGGCGATCGACGACGTCGCGGTCGTCACCGACGACGTCGGCGGTGCCCAGCTCGCCACCCGGCATCTGCTGGAACACGGCAACGCGTACGTGGCGTGCCTCGGCGGCGTGGAGTCCACCCCGGCGGTCGGCGACCCGGTCGCCGACCATGTCGAGGGCTGGCGCCGGGCGATGCAGGAGTCGGGCCGCTCGACGGAGGGCCGGCTCTTCCAGGCCCCGTACAACCGCTACGACGCGTATCAGGTGGCGCTGAAGCTGCTCGCCGGTCCGGACCGGCCGCCGGCGATCTTCTGCTCCACGGACGACCAGGCCATCGGGGTGCTGCGGGCCGCACGCGAGCTGCGGATCGACGTGCCCGGGGAGCTCGCGGTGGCGGGCTTCGACGACGTGAAGGAAGCGGGCCTGACCGATCCGCCGCTGACGACGGTCTCCTCGGACCGCCCGGCGATGGCACGGGCCGCGGTCGACCTGGTGCTGGACGACTCGCTGCGGGTGACGGGGTCGCGGCGGGAGCGGCTGAAGCAGTTCCCGTCCGCGCTGGTGGTACGGCGCTCCTGCGGCTGCGGGGAGCCGACGGCTGCCGGGGCGCGGTAGCCCGCACGCCGGTTCCGTACCCCTCCGCGGCCGCGGCGGGACGACCGTGGGGCCGGTCCTCGCGGTGGTCGGCGGGCGGCCCTTATCGGGATCGGGCGGCCCTTATATCGGGCATACGAGCTTCTGCCGGGCTTCTCAGAACGTGCTCAGGCTTCTCTCATCTTCGCCGGACACGCTCTTAGGCATGACAGAGAGCCAGCGCCCGAGCGGCGAGTACCCGATGTACCCCTCGTACGGCAACGGTGACGCGTCCTACCCGCCGCCGCCCCCGTACCAGCCCGCCCAGCCGGTCACGACGGGCCCCGGGACCACCGTGTGGCCGGGCGGGAACGGCGCCCACGGACACGGCGGCGACGGCGGCCACGGTGGCGACGGCCCCGGCTTCCCGCCGCCCGCGCCCCAGGAACCGGCCGCGCCCCGGCACCGGGCCAGGCGGCCGGTCGCCCTGCTGGCGGCCGTGGCGATCGCGGCGGCGATCGTCGGCGGCGGCACCGCCACCGTCGTCGAACGGCTCACCGACACCAGCACGAACAGCGCGAGCAGCGTCATCCCCGGCACCACCGTCTCGCAGAGCAGCAAGGGCACCGTCGCCGGTGTCGCCAAGGCCGTCTCGCCGATGATCGTCGAGATCAACGCGACCTCGACGGCGGGCGAGTCCACCGGCTCCGGCGTGATCATCACTTCCGACGGCGAGATCGTCACCAACAACCACGTCATCTCCGGCGCCACGTCGATCAAGGTGTCGCTCAGCACGGGCAGGACGTACACCGCGCAGGTCGTCGGCACCGACCCCGACAAGGACCTCGCGCTGATCAAGCTCCAGGGGGCGAGCGGGCTGAAGACGGCCACGCTGGGCGACTCCTCGGCCGTCGCGGTCGGCGACCAGGTCGTCGCGATCGGCTCGCCCGAGGGCCTCACCGGCACCGTCACCAGCGGCATCGTCTCCGCCCTCGACCGCGATGTCACCGTCGCCAAGGAGGACGGCAGCGGACAGAGCCAGGGTCAGGGTCAGGGTCAGGGCGGACAGTACGGCGGCGGGCAGGGCGGCGGGCAGCAGTGGCCGTTCGAGTTCGGCGGCCGCCAGTTCAACGGCGACACCGGCGACTCCACCACCACCTACAAGGCCATCCAGACCGACGCCTCGCTCAACCCCGGCAACTCCGGCGGCGCGCTGATCAATATGAACGGCGAGATCATCGGCATCAACTCGGCGATGTACTCGTCGAGTTCGTCCAACGGCTCCGACAGTTCGAGCGCGGGCAGCGTGGGTCTCGGCTTCGCCATCCCGGTGAACACCCTCAAGGCCGACCTCGACACCCTGCGGGCCGGCAACAGCTCCTGAGGAGACAGCCATGCACCACCCCGCCCACACCCCCACCGGCCCGGCCGACCTGGCTCTCGCCCTCGCCCTCGTGACCGAACGGGCCGCACACGGGGCGGACCGGGCCCCGGAGCTCGGTACGGCCGCGGCCGCCACCACCGGCCGCAGGCGCCGGGCCGGACGACGGCGTGCCGCGGCCGTGCGAGGCTGAGAGCCGGAAGGCACAGCCGCAGGGAACGAGAAGAGGACGAGCACCGATGAGCCCCGCCGAGGACGATCCGCAGCGCATCCTGATCGTCGACGACGAGCCCGCCGTACGCGAGGCCCTTCAGCGCAGCCTCGCGTTCGAGGGCTACGGCACCGAGGTGGCCGTCGACGGTCTCGACGCCCTCGCCAGGGCCGATTCGTACGCCCCCGACCTCATCGTCCTCGACATCCAGATGCCCCGGATGGACGGCCTGACCGCCGCCCGGCGGCTCCGCTCCGCGGGGACCACCACCCCGATCCTGATGCTCACCGCCCGCGACACCGTCGGAGACCGGGTCACCGGCCTCGACGCGGGCGCCGACGACTACCTGGTCAAGCCCTTCGAACTGGACGAGCTCTTCGCCCGCATCCGGGCCCTGCTGCGCCGCAGCTCCTACGCGGCCCCGGCGGGCGGCGGCGTCCCCGACGACAACGAGCTGGCCTTCGCCGACCTGCGGATGAACCTCGCCACCCGGGAGGTCACCCGGGGCGGCCGCCGGGTCGAACTGACCCGCACCGAGTTCACCCTCCTGGAGATGTTCCTGGCCCACCCCCGGCAGGTGCTGACCCGCGAGCAGATCCTCAAGGCCGTATGGGGCTTCGACTTCGAGCCGAGCTCCAACTCCCTGGACGTGTACGTGATGTATCTGCGCCGCAAGACGGAGGCGGGCGGTGAACCGCGCCTGGTGCACACGGTGCGGGGGGTCGGCTACGCGCTCCGCTCCGGCGGCGGTGAAGGATGACGGGGGCCCTGCGCCGGCTCCGCGCGCTGCCCCTGCGCTCCCGGCTCGCGCTGCTGGTGGCGACGGCGGTGGCGGTCGCGGTCGCGGCGGTCGCGGTGGCCTGCTGGTTCGTGACGCGGGTCCAGCTGGAGAACCAGCTGGACTCCTCGTTGCGCAGCTCCAAGGTCGACGAGAACTATCTGGAGCGCCTGTACGCCTACTGCCGGGGCACCACTCCGCTGCCGCCCCGGCCGTTCTCGGGCAACTACACCGTCCAGCTCAACGACTCCCAGGGCACGGTGTGCATCGCCCCCAAGCTCTCGGGCAAGCAGTCGCCGCTTCCGGTGAGCGAGGCGGACATCGCGGTCGCCGAACGGCGCCTGCCCAACGCGCTGCACTCGGCCACGTCCGAGAACGGGACGAAGGTACGCGTCTTCACCTACCCGCTGGACCAGAGCGCCCAGCAGCTCGGAGGGACGACGGGCGGGATCGCCGTCTCCATCGCCCGCCCGATGAGCGAGATCGACGACCCGCTCTCCACCCTCGCCTGGGTGCTCCTGGCCGTAGCCGGGATCGGCGCCGTCGGCGCGGGCGCGGCCGGGCTCTGGGTGGCCCGCACCGGGCTGCGCCCCGTCGACGAGCTCACCGAGGCCGTCGAGCACGTCGCCCGTACCGAGGACCTCACCGTCCGGATCCCGGCCGAGGGCGAGGACGAGATCGCCCGGCTGTCCCGCTCCTTCAACTCGATGACCGCGTCCCTGGCCAGCTCCCGCGACCGGCAGGCCCAGCTGATCGCCGACGCGGGCCATGAGCTGCGGACCCCGCTGACATCCCTGCGCACCAACATCGAGCTCCTCGCCCGCAGCGACGACACCGGCCGCGCCATCCCGCCCGACGACCGCAGGGCCCTGATGACCTCGGTCAAGGCCCAGATGACCGAGCTGGCCTCGCTCATCGGCGACCTCCAGGAACTGGCCCGCCCCGACGCCCCGGGCCCCGGCCCGCTCCAGGTCGTCGCGCTGCACGACATCGCGGACACGGCCCTGGAACGCGCCCGGCTGCGCGGCCCCGAGCTGACCATCAGGGCGGACCTGACACCCTGGTACGTACGGGCCGAGCCCGCCGCGCTGGAACGGGCAGTGGTCAACGTCCTGGACAACGCGGTCAAGTTCAGCCCGGCACACGGCACGATCGAGATCGCCCTGCGCGACGGCGAACTGACGGTACGGGACCAGGGCCCCGGCATCCCCGCCGACGAACTCCCGCACGTCTTCGAACGGTTCTGGCGCTCCCCGTCCGCCCGCCAGCTCCCCGGCTCGGGCCTCGGCCTGTCGATCGTGGCCCGCACGGTCCAGCAGTCGGGCGGCGAGATCGCCCTGCGCCCGGCGGAGGACGGGCCGGGCACGGTCGCCTCGATCCGGCTGCCAGGGGCGCCGACGCCTCCGCCGGAGCTGTGAGCGGGGAACTGTGATCCGGGAGCGGTGAGCCGGGAGCGGTGAGCCGGGAGCGGTGAGCCGGGAGCGGTCCTGCGGACGGCGTGGAGAAGTTTCTAGAATTTTTTCCGGAAGTAGTTCCAATAGCTGAGTGTGATGCCCCAGACTGATCACCGCTTGCGTCACGTCGCAGCACAGCAAGCGGATTTCGGACGACCGAGCCGGTCCCACGGGCTGCGGCACGGGACATCCGGGGGAACGCTCGAACATGACCAGCGCGCACGAGGACGATCACGAGAGCGGCGAGGACTACGCCGACGGCGGCATCAAGCCGCTGACCTCGAACGACCCGGCCCGGATCGGGCCCTATCTGCTGCTGGGCAGGCTCGGCGCGGGCGGTATGGGCCGGGTCTATCTCGCCCGTTCCGAGGGCGGCCGCACGGTCGCGGTCAAGGTGGTGCACGCGGAGCACGTCGCCGACCCCCAGTTCAGGGCCCGCTTCCGCCGCGAGGTCGGCGCCGCGCGGCGGGTGGGCGAGCGCTACACCGCGCCCGTGCTGGACGCGGCCCCCGACGAGGAGTACCCCTGGGTCGCCACCGGCTACGTACCCGGCCTCTCCCTGGAACAGGTCGTACGCGGCCACGGCGCGCTCCCCACCAAGTCCGTGCTCGCCCTCGCCGACGGGCTCCTGCTCGCGCTCAAGGACATCCACGCGGCCGGTATCGTCCACCGCGACCTCAAGCCGTCGAACGTGATGCTCACGGTCGAGGGGCCCAAGGTCATCGACTTCGGCATCGCCCGCGCCGTCGAGACCTCGGTCGACTCCCTGCTCACCAGCACGGGGATGGTGATCGGGTCACCGGGCTTCATGGCGCCGGAACAGATACGGGGCGAGAGCGCGGGCCCGAAGAGCGATGTGTTCACGCTCGGGTGCGTACTGACCTACGCGGCGACCGGCACGCTCCCGTTCGGCCACGGGGTGAGCAACCAGCACGCGGTGATGTACCACATAGTCGAGAGCCCGCCCGCGCTCGACCGGGTGCGCGACGCGGGCCTGCGCACCTTGATCACCCGCCTCCTGACGAAGTCGGCCGAAGAACGCCCCTCCGTGGACGACCTGTTGGCCGAGACCGCCCGCCACCGCCTCGACCCGGCGGCGGCGTCGTGGCTCCCGGCGAACGTGGTGGGCCACCTGGCGCGGCAGTCGGCACGGCTTCTCGACGCGGAGGCGGCGCCGGTACGGCAGGAGCCCGTGGACCGCGGGACGGTCGGCCTCCGCCGCCCGGCGGGCCCCGCCTCCGAGGCCGTCCCCGGGGCCGTCCTCGTCGGGGGGACGGCCGAGCCGAAGCGCGGTCGGGAGGGGCGGCGCCGGAAGTGGATCGTGTCCGTACCCGTGGTCCTGGTCCTGGCCGGGGGCGGCGGCACGATGGCCGTCCTGCAACCGTTCAGCGGCGACAGCGACAACCGGGCGTCCCCGCCCTCCGCCACCGCGACGGCCCCGGCCGCCCCGCCCTCGCCGTCCTCCCCGGAGGGCACCCCCTCCCCGGGGAAGAGCCCCGACGCCTCCGGCGACAAGACCAGGAAAGAGAACAAGAAGAAGGACAAGAAGGGCGACGCCGGCGGGGACGGCCGGGACGGAAAGGACGGCCGGAACGCCGAGTACCCGGGCACGGGCTCGGGATCGTCCGGCGCGGGCGGGTCGTCGTCCTCAGGGGGAGGATCCGACGCGACGGGCGGCGGAGCTCCGAACAACTCCTCGGGCTCGTCCGGCTCGTCCGGCTCGTCCGGCTCGTCGGGCTCCTCGAACGGCTCGGGCAGTGGGACCAGTGGGGGCGGCTCCGGCGGCGGCGGGGGGTCGGTCCCCTCGTCGTTCGTGGGCACCTGGAAATTCGGCGAGACGTACAACACCGGCCAGCCGGGCACCATCACCATCTCCCGGTCGGGTGTGGTGCGCATGTCCGACTTCCCCTACAACGACTGCCCGTACGAGGCCAAGGTGACCTCCGCCTCGAACGGAAACACCCGTATCAACGTCGGGGCCTCCAAGCTCGTCGGCCCCAACCCCGGCTACTGCTACACGATCAACGACCCGTCGTACTACGTCCTCAACGGCAGCGGGATCCAGCACAACGTCGGAGCCGCCGCCGGCAGCGGCTACTACTACAAGCGGGCCTGAGGCCGGGGGCGGCGAGGACCGCACCCGCGCCTGGCGGAGCGGAGGGGTCAGAGACGGCGCCGGAATTCGGCGGCGAACTGCGGCGCGCCTCCCGCGTCCAGCCTGTCCAGGAGCCCGTGCAGGTCACGGGGCTCCTGCCGATAGGAGCCCGCCTGCGCGCGCAGGACGGAGTTCATCTCCACTGGTACGAGATCGAGCACGTCCAGCAGAAAGTCATCCGGGCGCAACACCTCGATCTCATACGGATCCGACGCTTGGGACGGGAAGTCCCTCACGTTCAGCGTGACGAGGGCATGCGCCTGCCCCCGGACCGCCGCCGCCAGCACATGCCGGTCCTTGGCGTCGTTCGCCATGGCTGGTACGAGCGACTCGTATCCCGACACGAGGCTGTCGGGGAACGTGTCTGCCATCGCTTCGACGATTCGTTTGGCCTTCGAGACTCCGATCCGCTCGCCGACGTTCCTGGTCAGCTCGTCCAGGATGTCGGCGGACCAGAGCGGTTCGTAGATCTCGGCCTCGGCGAGACGAAGCAGTGTGTCCCTGAGGTAGTTCGGGAAAAGGACACAGGTGTCCAGGACGACGCGCTGCACATCGCTCCACTCGGCTCGGGCGGATCCAGCTGATCAGTTGTCGTAGAGATCGGCGTCCTCGGTCAGCCTGACCAGTTCGTCCAGCCCTCGACGCCGCTGTGAGCGCCTCTTCTCCTTGTACTCCAGAACGTCGGCCAGCAGCACTCTGCGGTGTCTTCCCGGCCGCGAGAAGGGGATCCCGCCCTCGTCGAGGATCTTGACGAACGTCGGTCGGCTGACTCCCAGGAGGTCGGCAGCCTCTTGCGTGGTCAGTGTGGTGTTCACCGGGGCGACGGTCACCGCCTTGCCCTCCGACAGGGCCCGCACCACCACCATGAGCGCCTCGTAGACCTCCGGGGGCAAGGTGCGCGTGGCGCCGTCCGGGCCACGCAGTAGGGCCGGCTCGGCCGCTTGCGGGGTCCGGTCCAGAAAGGCACAGAGCTCGGCGATCTCCGCGCGGTGCTCGGGCAGGAGAGTGCGGTCCTCGGTAGTGCCGTGCATAGCCCTGCCTCCTTCGAGAGTGGATCCAGCTTCGCACAATTCGAAAGAAACGCAAGCGCGGCGACGGGTGAGGCCCGGGCTCAGGCCCCCGGATTGTGCCGGATCAGCGACTCCACCAGGCCGGACCGGGTGGCGGGGAAGTCCAGCGGGACGATTCCGAGTCCGGTCCAGCCCGCCGCCTCCGAGCCGTCCAGGAACGACTGGACCTGCGGGTTGAGCCGGTCCGCGTTCCAGCGCGGCGGCATCAGGGCGGCCGTGCTGACGTAGTTCATGAACAGCTTGCCGGGCTGCTGGGCGGCCTTGCGGAACTGTGCCTCGATCTTCGGGTACTTCCCGAACGGCTCCGCCATGTAGTCGTCCTGGATGTCGAAGAGCGCCGAGTCGGCGTACCGGACCCCGGGCAGCCCGCCGTTGTCGGCCAGCAGCACGACCTTGCCGCGCGCCCCGCCCAGCGAGGGCAGCGAGGAGTCGATGCGGAACAGCGGCCGCCAGCCCCGGTTGTCGAGGTAGTCGTCGAAGACCGCCCGGAACGCCGCGTCGCTCTCCTCCGAGTACTCCTGCTTGACCCGCATCAGCACGGTCTCGGAGGGGTGCGCCGCCAGGAAGTCCCAGCAGGCACCCAGCACATCGCCGAACATCAGGTTCTGGTACGAGGCCCCGTGGTGGATCGCGAAGGAGCCGCCGGTGATCCGGCACCGCACGTCGAGGAAGCGGATTCCGCTGTCCAACTGCTGGGCGATCGTGGTGTTCTGACACTCGGTCCACGGCCCGCCGTAGCGGGCCCCGGAGTCGTGCGAGCCGGGGATCGTGAGGCGTTGCAGCGCGGTGGCGTCGGGTATCGCGCCCATCCAGTCCTGGGTGGAGCGGAGTTGGCGATCGGCCGCGCGCGCGGAGCCCGTACCGATGAGCACGGTGGCGGTGGCGGCGAGGGCGCCGGCCAGGAAGTTCCGGCGACTGGCGGTGTACGGGCTCATGCGGGGGTTGCCTCCGTCTGCCGTGGGGGGTCAGCCCTCGGATTATGGCGGGTACGCGTCACGACGGGAACAGAGCAAAGCGGTGCGTTTCCCCACCGGGCCGTCCGGCGCCGTATGCGCCGGGGCCCGTTTGCCTTCGTCAGGCGGGGCAATCGCCGACGGAGCGATGGCCACGACCCTTTCGACGTTCTGGGTGCGGTCCTCGTCGGCCGTCCAGTGCTCCATCTCCACCCGGGCGCAGGCGTACTCGTCCAGCACACCGCCGCAGTCACACGGCGGGGCGTCGAACCAGGCCCCGCATCGAGGAAGAACCGCGTTCCGTTGGTGGCGTTTCCTCCCTCTACGTGGGGAATTCGCCGCACCAGTTGCGTCCCAGGAGGGTGGCGGGCAGGTAGTCGGACTCGACTTCGATGGAGATGCCCGCGTCGTGGGCGAAGCAGGCCATGGCGAGCGGTGCGAGCGCGACGAGGCCCGGGACCAGACCGGCCCGGTCCTCGTGCGACCAGTACTCCTTGTGCCACTGGAGGGCAGCTCCGAGAGCCCGGTTGAAACCGGCGTGGTCGTCGCGGACGATCCGGTGGAACATCTCCATCGGCGGATAGAGGATCTTGCTCACCATCTCCTGGTCGGCACTGGTGTCCGAGTCCGTGCCGCCGATGGCTGCCACCAGCTTGGGGCCGAGGTCGCCGCTGCCGAGCCAGTAGGTCTGAAGGGCGTCGATCCAGGCGTAGTCGAACTCCTTGTAGCGCGCGCCGTTCTCCCGCAGCAGGGACAGGGGCACTCGGCACAGGGCAGTGATCCTGTCCCGTTCCCGACACACCACGGCGAAGTAGAAAGCGGTGAGCCAGGTGCTCGGGGCCACGTACGGCTGCGGGCCGGTGGCCTGGAGGGTGCGGTCCTTGTGCGCGATGCGGCACTGGACGTGGCTGTCGCTCGTCGTAGCGGCGGCGAACGCGGCGGCTCCGAGTTGCATGGCGTTCACCCAGGCGTTCCAGGTGGGGAAGAGTGATCCCCGCGGGTCCAGCAGGCAGTGCGCTTTGGCCAGCGTGATGCAGGTACCGAAGGCCTCGCCGAGACCAGTGGAGTCCGCCTCCAGCCCGTCGACCCACCTGTCAGCGCTCTCCTGGAGAACGGCGATGCCACTTTCCGCGTGCTCCGTGGGGAAGGGATGGCGGGGGATGATCGAGACCAACGTGGTTCTCCTTAGAATATTTTGAAGTGCTTGAGCACGGCCCCAGCGTACTGACCGACATTCTCGGCGGCCTGGACCAGGACATAGCGCAAGGTCTTGTCGTCAACGCCCTTTTCGAGTTCGATGACATATTTGGCTTCCCCCGGTGAAGTCATGATGCGCTGCTTCATATCGGAAATGATCGTGCGGACGTACGCTATGGATCCCTGCCGCACCCTGAAGTCCTGATCGATTTCACCATTGCCCTGGCGCCACTCCAGCGTCCCGTGGGGGCTCTTCGCCTCAACGATGACGAGGTCGCCGTTCTTGTCGCGCCAGAGCTGGTCGAACCTCTTCGAACCGTTGGCCGTCTCGGGGAGGTCGGTGAGCTCATGGGCACCTTCGAACTCCTTCTGCAGGAGCATGTGGCGCCGGGCGGCCTCCTCCCCGAGGTCCTCACCGAGCTTGGAGTTGTTGGCGACACCCTCGCCGACCGTCCGGCTGTAGTGCTCATGTGCGTGGGCCAGGTCGTATGCGGTCTCAGGGCCCGGATTCTTCTCGAAGACCTTCTCGGCCGCGGCCAGGTCCATGCCTGCGATGCGTTTGGCCGCGACCTCGTCGAGGTACGCGAGGTCACCGGGGGCGACAGTTTCCCTGCCTCTTTCCAAGGGAGTGAGATGGAATTCGCCCGGATGCGCGTGCGGGATGTCGGAAGTGGCGATCCACGTACCGGGAGGCTTTTCGATCAGCTTCGGCAGGAGTTGGCCGTCGACCAGTTCGTCGGCATTGTTGCGGAATCCAGGTCCCCACTTGTCGTAGTACGCCGCTCTCCAGACCGGGTCCTCGTTGGCCAACCGGACGTGCTCGCGGGTGATGGCCCTGCATTCGTCAGGCGTTCGGTGCTTGACCGGAACCTCACGAGCTGCCTCGTACTCCGCGCGGTGGGCAGCGCGGGTCGCCTCGTCAGGAGCCGCCGAGGCTGCAGGCTCGTGACGGCCGGTGTCCGTGCCACCCGGCCCGTCCGGCTCGTGACCACCCGCGAGTGGGGGCTCGTGGCGGCCTCCACCGTTGGACGGGCCGTCCGTGTGGCCGACGGTCGATGGAGGGTCCGTGCGGCCGACGGTTGACGTGGTGTCCGTGTGACTGCCCGTGGAGGGGGCGGTGCCGTGTCCGTCCCGGGGAGCGTCGAGTTCGCTGGAGGGCCCGTGCCCCGCGTGTCCGCCGGGGGTGGTGTCCGGCCGGGCGCCCGGTGCGTGGTCACTCGCGTGGACCGGGTCGGAGAGGTCGCTGCCCAGGCGGATCGCGTCGTCGCCGCTGCCGCCGACGCGTATCAGCTCCCGCTCCGGGACCCCGGCTGTCGCCGGGGAGTCCGCGTTGGGGGCGTCGGCGCGAGGGACGTCCGCGTCGGCGTCCGGCTTGCCCGGCGGGGCGTCCTTCGCGTGCTGGGTGATATCGCCCGCCGCGTCGTAGATGTTGCCCTCGGGGTCCATGAACTGTGCCGGGCCGTCCACCGGCAGCTTCACCGTGCCCGACGGAAGGGCAGTGGTGCCCTCGGGGAGCCTGAAGGTGCCGTCGGGGAGCCTGGTCGCCCCGTCCGGGACCGCCGATCCCGACGGAACGTGGATCGTCCCGTCGGGAAGGTGGACGGCACTTTCAGGGAGAGCGATCGCGCCGTCCACGGCGATGCTGGGGGCCTCGAACGTGCCCAGGCCCTTCAGTCCGGCCATGACGTCGCTGATCTTCGACAGTCCCGCGCCCGCGCCCTTGAAGACGTAGGTCATGGGGTCGACCGCGCGGGCGGTCCTGCTGGTGAGGGAGAGGGCCTTGGCGGCCAGGCCCGCTTTGCCCGCGCCTGCCGCGGCGCTGCCGGAGCCGCCGGTGAAGACGGTGGTCAGGACGTTGAAGGTGACCGCTCCGGCGGCGCGGGAGGGGTTGCTGCCCCACTGGTCCCACGCGATCAGTGCCTTGCCGGTCTCCCTCACCGCGGTCTGCGAGTCGCGTATCCAGGCGGAGTGGTCGCCGGGCAGGGCATGCAGGGCGAGCATCGCGGCGGGCGAGAGCCCGGTGGCCAGTTTCGCCAGGCCGGTCCATGCCTCTCCGGCGGCGTCCCCGCCCTCGAACCCGGCCAGGGTGCCCAGCCCCTTGAGGGTGCCCCAGACCCCGTCGACGAGGAACCCCTTGCCGAAGTCGTAGGCGTGCTCCCACACCTGCCACCAGGGCGTCGACTCCTCGACCGCCTCCCCCCACGGCAGGCTCTCCGCCTGCTTGAGGGCCTCGGCGTCATAGCCGTAGGTGCCCTTCCTGCCGGAACCGTCATCGGTCTTCAGCGCCTTGCCGCCGACCAGGGCGACGATCTTGGCGTGACAGGCCCGTTCCACCTCCTGGAAGGCGGCCCAGACCTCGGCTATCTCGCCACGGCGCCGGTTGTTCTCCTCGACCAGATCACCGTCCTCACGCCACTTGTCATCACCCTCGGCCCGCATCCGGAAGGCGACCGCGTCCCGCTTCAGCTCCTTGAGCCTCTCCACCAGCGGGAACGCATCGTCCGAGTACGTACTCAACGCACCGGCGATGACACACAGCTCCGCACTCAGCGACAGCCCCGTCGCCGCCACCGGAGCGGTCGTCGCGAACAACCGCTCCGCCTCGGGCGCCTTGTAGAAGGCGCTCAGCCCGCCGAAGCTGCTGTGCACATCACCGGCAGCCGCCGCGATCGCCGCCCCATGACCCGACAGCGCCGTCACCTTCGTATCGAGCAGCGCCAGATCACCGGTGAACACCGGAATCCCCGACGGGTCGACCGGCTCGGTACCACTCACCGGTGCCCCTGCATACCCCTGAGGACATCCAGACGCACGGCCTTCGCCGCGTTCTGCGCATTCCTGGCCGTCTCCAGATCACCGGCACGCGCACCGGTCGCCCTCAACTGCCCTTGCACACCCTGCGGTCCGATCTCCCACGCCACCATGAAAGGCCCCCCTCGTGCTGGTTGCCCCGACGCCGGAACCTCCAGCGGTGTGAACAACCGTTCGCACGCTCTTCCCTATCAACTCGGACATCGCTGATGCAATCAGCAAATCAACAACCGGCCAACTACGTCCGACATCAGGCGCCTTCCCGGGGCTTACCTCACTCTCGCCCGCACACGCAGTACGGTCGGCCTCACGGACCTGGCGAGCAGTTCGCAGTCGCCATGCACTCGCCCATCGGTTGAACGCTGCGGCTACTCTGTCCGTAAGTCCTCTAGCCCGCAGGCGAGTTGAACCCGGGACGCACGGTCCACTCGATCCAGGCATCGCGATGGCTCAGCGATAAACCGCAGGGTTCGCCGCGATGGAGCGCGCCGATGGCTCCGACGCATCCGCCGCCGTCGACCCAGCTCAGCGCCCGGTGCCGCTCCATGGGTGGCAGCTCAGCGGCCAGCGCGCGCACGTTCAGCCGGATGAAGCGGATGGCCTCGGCGGGGTCGAGAGCCACGTGCCGGGACACCTCGGCGATCTCGTCCGCCTCCATCGTGCGGTAGGTGACCCGCTCGCACCAGAACACGCGCGTCACGGAGGGTTCGGGTTGTTGCTCGCGCACGGAATTCCTCCTGGCGCCGCATCGGAACCGCCCCGCACCCGCGGCCGGCGTGACGAGCTGCTGGCGCGGGGCGGTCCTTCGGAACTCCGTTCAACCGGCGCAGGTCTGAACGGAGTTGCGCATCCGGGCACGGCCCACCGAAGACGGCCCGACCGGAGGCGCAACCCGAAGCTAGCGTTTTATGCGAGCCCGTATCAAGCGTTTACCATCTAACGAGTGAGATGAATATGCGCCACAGATGAGGTGCAACAGCAGCGGGCGGCCCCCACCTGCGCCGGTGGGAGCCGCCCGAAGCCGGAGCGCGACGGCTCAGGCCAGGTCGTCGAACTCGCCTTCCTTCGCACCGCCGAGGAAGGCACGAAGCTTGGCTCGGCTCGTACGAATGATCACGTCCGGATTGTCGCTCTCGCGCATCAGGATCTCGCCACCGCACTCGGCGAGTTCCAGGCAGTTGTCACCGTCGGCATCGGCCGACTTGGACGACTTTCGCCACTGAATTTCCATGATTCTCACGCCTTCACACTTGCTCTGCGACTTCCTTGATGAAGTCTCTCGAACTCTGCGGATCGAGCGATCGCCCTTCCGTCCGGTCGAGCACCGCCCGGAAGACCCGGAGCCGCGCCTCGGCATCGACGAACCCGGAACCCAGCAGGGCATCCGTCTGCACGGTGTCGAGCTGCGGAACCGGACCGTAGACATAGTGGGTCGAACTACCTGCGTTCGGAAAGCCACCTGCCGCGAACGGAATCACTCGTACGGTGACATTGTCGCGTTCCGACTCCTTCAGAAGGTGCTCAAGCTGCCCGCGGGCGACTTTGCGTCCGCCGAACTGCATCCGCAGAGCTGCTTCGTGAACCAGGAATGTGCACGCAGGCGGATCCGACCGGTCGAGAACATCCCTGCGCCTCAAGCGATGCGACATCCTGCGCCGGAGACTTGCCGGGGTCGGCGCGGGCAGCGATTCCGAGTAGACGGCACGCACGTAGTCCTCGGTCTGGAGCAGACCAGGCATATGCATGATCTGAACCGACCGGAAGCCCGCCGCGTGGTGCTCCAGTTCCGCCAGATCGAGCGCACTCCCGGAGAGCTCGCCGCGGTAGTCCTCCCACCACCCCTTTATCCGCTCCTCGGCCATGTCTGCGAGTGCGTCGACATAGGCCGCATCGGAGCACTCGTAGTGCCCGGCCCATGTGCGCACCCGCGCGCCACTCACTCCGAACCGTCCCGATTCGGTGTTGCTGATCGTGGTGCGGTCCGTACCCAGCAGGGCTGCGGCCTCGGTCGGCGTCAGGCCGGCGTGCTCGCGCATCTTGCGCAGCTCCGCACCCAGTCGGCATTGACGCGCGGTAGGGGGCTTCCTCGGTGGCATCAACCTCTCCTCTTGTCGAAACCCAGTCTGGCCGCATCCCTCGAAGGGGTCCACTTCTCGCAAGAATTATGGGTTTCTCCACAACACTTGATACGCCCACGCTACCGTTCTCACACACTGCGCCGCACGTAGACAGACCGAAGTGCAGCCGTACACAGGCATGTTGGCCAACGCCCGCGTACGGCCATCGCCACGGGCGACGCGCGCCGCACCCGTTCGCACCGCACCGCACCGCGTTGGGAGAACGACATGACCCACGTCCACGCCACTGCAAACTCCGCGCCACCGGGCCCGCAGGGCGGCGAGATCTACCGGCTCGCCCTGCCGAACACGGCCGGCGCCGCGAAGCTCTCGCGTGACTTCATCGCGTCGCTGCTGACCGTCAGCAGACACTGCGGGCTGGTCGACGACGCGCGGCTGTGCGTCACCGAGCTGGTCACCAACGCCCACCGGCACACACGGACATCCCTGATCCGAGTCCGCGTGACCGTCCGGCGCAAGCTGGTCACCGTCTCCGTCGCGGACGACGACCACTGGGCCCTGCCCGAGCCACCGGCCTTCCGCGGCCTGCGCGGCGAACAGGAGGGCGGGCGTGGGCTGTTGCTCGTGGAGCGGCTGGCGTTCGCCTGGGGGATGACCGTGCTGGGCGGCCACTTGCCGTACCGGAAGGCGGTCTGGTTCACGCTCGCCCGGACCGGGTCGGCGCCCTGAACCGGACGCGGACACGCAGAAGGGCGGTGGGCCCGCCGGCCCACCGCCCCGCTCACCCGCGTACGGGAGTCACCGCACGTACGGAGTCACCGCACGTACGGAGTTGCTACTGGATGACCGTGATCCGGTCGGCCGCCGGCGGGGCCAGCGGTGCGGCGGCCGAGGAGTGGGCCGCCAGGTAGGCGTTGAAGACGTCCAGGTCGGACGGGCCGACCAGCTTGTTCGTGCCCTCGCCGAGGGCCGCGAAGCCGTCGCCGCCGCCCGCGAGGAACTCGTTCATCGCCACGCGGTAGGACTTGGCCGGGTCGATCGCCTCGCCGTTGAGCTTGATCGTGTCGGTGACCACGCGGGCCGCGCCCGTCTTCGTCATGTCCAGGGTGTAGGTGAGGCCCTTGGAGATCTGGAGGATCTTGGGGCTGGCCTCGTTGGAGCCGCTCACCTGCTGCTGGAGTGCCGCCACCAACTGGGCGCCGGTCAGGTCGACGACGTTCATCATGTTGGTGAAGGGCTGCACGGTGAAGGACTCGCCGTACGTCACCACCCCGTCGCCCTCGCTGCCGGACGCCTTGTGGACCAGGTCCGCGCGGATGCCGCCCGGGTTCATGAAGGCGACGACCGCCCCGCCCTTGTCCGCCGGGGCCAGGCCCTCCAGCTGGGCGTCGGCGATCAGGTCGCCCAGCGGCTTCTCGGGGGCCGTGGAGCCGCGGCCGTTGATGTCGGCGGTGATGTAGCCCTGCGGCCGGTTCGAGATGGGGGCCGCGAGGGCGTTCCAGCGGGCGATCAGGGCCGTCATGTCGTTGGCCTTGGGCTGGTCCCGGCTGACGATGTGGTTCGCCGACTTCGGGTTCTTGGCCCCGGCCGACTTCACCGACGTACGGACGATGTCCTTGGTGCGGCGGTCGTACGTGAGCGTCGTGTCGGTGTAGAGCTTGCCGAAGGAGGACGCCGAGGTGACCATGCGCGGGTTGCCCGCCGGGTCCGGGATCGTGCACACGTACGCCTGGTGGGTGTGGCCCGTGACCAGCGCGTCGACCTTGGGCGTGATGCCCTTGGCGATGTCGGTGATCGGCCCGGAGATGCCGTCACCGGTGCCGGAGCTGTCGCAGTCGTAGTTGTACGAGGTGGAGGCGGGCTGCCCGCCCTCGTGGATCAGCGCGACGATGGACTTGACGCCCTGCCGGTCCAGCTCCTTGGCGTACTTGTTGATCGTCTCGATCTCGTCGTGGAACTTCAGGCCCTTGACGCCGTTGGCCGTGACGATGTTCGGCGTGCCCTCCAGGGTCACCCCGATGAAGCCGATCTTGACGCCGTTCTTCTTCCACACCGTGTACGGCTTGAGGATCGGCTTGCCGGTCTTCTCGTTCGTCACGTTGGCGGCGAGGTAGGGGAAGTCGGCACCCTTGAACTTCTTGTTCTTCTCGTAGCACCCCTCGACCGGGTGGCAGCCGCCGTTCTGGAGGCGGGCCAGCTCGGTGGCGCCCTCGTCGAACTCGTGGTTGCCGACGCTCGTCACATCGAGGTCGATCTTGTTGAGCGCCTCGATGGTCGGCTCGTCGTGGAAGAGACCCGACAGCAGCGGGCTGGCGCCCACCATGTCGCCGCCGGCCGCGGTGATCGAGTACGGGTGCCCCTTGCGCGCGGTGCGCAGCGAGGAGGCGAGGTACTCGACGCCACCGGCCGGGATGGCCTTGACCGTGCCGTCGGCCTGCGTCTCGTTGACCGTGCCCGCCGAGCCGGCCGGCGGCTCCAGGTTCCCGTGCAGGTCGTTGAAGGACAGCAGCTGTACGTCGACGGTACGGGCGGGCTTGTGGTGCCCGTGGCCATGCCCGTGTCCGTGCCCATGGCCACGCTCCTGGGCGCCGGCCGGCATGGCGGCGACGAGCGCGCCCACGGTGGCGAGCCCGGCCGCGGCGGCGAGCACCCGCCGGGGCACACGGTTCTTCTGCGGTGTCGCTGACATCGGTCCCCTTGTGAGTTCAGCGGGAGGTTCGTAAGTGATGACGAGTCTGGAGACTTCGTGCGCAGCCTAGGGTCAACGCGCGTAGCGCGACAGGTTTCCCGGGTTACGAACTGGTTGCCATGCGGGGGGTATGACCGCAAACAGTCGGATGTCACTCGTATGGCTCACATATGCGGGCAGAAACGTCCCAGCACGCACGTACGACGCAAGCCTGTACGCCATGGACAACGAACCGATTAGCAAGGCCGTCGTACCAGGCCAGCGAACATCCGAACTGCCGCCGGGCTTCCACGAGATGATCGACGACCTGAAGCCGATCGTGCGCGGCGCGCATGTGCGGGCCCAGCTGAAGGTCAACACCGAGATGCTCCAGATGTACTGGGAGATCGGGCGGACGATCCTGGCGCGACAGCGGGAGGAGAAGTGGGGCGCCAAGGTCGTGGGGCGCATCGCGACGGAGCTGCGCACCGAGTTCCCGGGCCAGCGGGGATTCTCGCGCAGCAGTCTGCATTACATGGTGAAGATGGCCCGGATCTGGCCGGAGCCAATTGTCCAGCAGGCTGCTGGACAATTGCCCTGGGCCCACCTCCAGGTCCTCATGGACAAGTGCAAGACCCAGCCCGTGCTGGACTTCTACATTCAGCACGCAGTCCGCAACGGCTGGTCCCGGGACGATCTGACCTCGGCGGTCCACCACGCCCTGCACCTCTCCCACGCCGCCGCGATCAACAACTTCGACGCCGTCATCCCCGAGCGGTCCGAGGCCGCGAAGGAGATCATCAAGGACCCGTACCGGCTCGACTTCACCGAGCTGGGCGGCCGGCACACGGAGCGGGACCTGGAGGACGCCCTCGTGGCCCACCTCATCGGGTTCCTCACCGAGCTGGGTGTGGGCTTCGCCTTCGTGGGGCGGCAGTACCCCGTGGTCGTGGGCGACAGCGAATACCGCATGGACCTGCTCTTCTACCACTGCAAGCTGCACTGCTACGTCGTACTGGAACTGAAGACCCGCAAGGCCCACCCCGAGCACTTCGGGCAGCTCGGGTTCTATGTGTCGGTGGTCGACGATCTGGTGCGGGACAAGGAGTGCGACGGGCCCACCATCGGCATTCTCATCGCCGAGAGCCGCGACCGGTCGATGGTCGAGTACGCGTTGCGCGGCTACAACCAGCCGCTGGCCGTCAGCACCTACGCCGGTCTGCCCGACCGGGTGCGCGAGCTGCTGCCCAGCGCCGAGGATCTCTCCCGGATCGCCGATGGTGTGCTGCACACACCGCAGACCACGGACCGAGAACCGACGCCCGGCACACCGCGGGCCGAGAACCCAAGCCCTGCGGCACCCCCCGGCGCCCACCCCGCCCCCGTACGCTCGTAGGCATGACGACTGACGCACCCCTCCCCGCACCCGGACGCGAGATCCGGACGCTCGACGTGCTCTCCCCCGAGCAGGCGGAAGCCGTATCCGAACTGCTCGCCGAGGCCGCCCGGTCGGACGGGCGGCAGGCCGTGTCCGAGCAGGGACGGCTTCAGCTGCGGGGCGGCCGGCGCGAGGGGGTGCGGCATCTGCTGCTGAGCAGCGGGCCGGTCCTGGTCGGGTACGCCCAGCTGGAGGACACCGACCCCGTCGAGGCCCCGGCCGCCGAACTGGTCGTCCACCCCGCCTACCGCGGGCAGGGGCACGGGCGGGCGCTCGGCGCGGCGCTGCTCGCCACGACCGGGAAGCGGCTGCGGGTGTGGGCGCACGGCGGGAAGTCCGCGGCGCGCCATCTCGCGCAGGTCCTCGGGCTCTCGCTCTTCCGGGAACTGCGCCAGCTGCGCCGCCCGTTGACCCCGCCGGACATCGCGGAGCCGGTGCTTCCGCCCGGCGTCACCGTCCGTACCTTCGTGCCCGGCGAGGACGACGCCGCCTGGCTCGCGGTCAACCGCGCCGCCTTCGCCCACCACCCGGAGCAGGGTTCGCTGACCCAGCGCGACCTGGACGACCGCAAGGCGGAGCCGTGGTTCGACCCGAAGGGGTTCTTCCTGGCCGAGCGCGACGGCGAGCTGATCGGCTTCCACTGGACGAAGGTGCACGCCGAGGAGCAGCTCGGTGAGGTGTACGTGGTCGGCATCCGGCCCGACGCGCAGGGCGGCGGGCTCGGCAAGGCGCTGACCGCGATCGGGCTGCGCCATCTGGCCGCCGAGGCGCTGCCGACCGCGATGCTCTACGTGGACGCGGACAACAAGGCGGCCCTGGCGGTGTACGAGCGGATGGGCTTCGTGACGCACGAGGTGGACCTGATGTACCGCACGGAGTCCTGAGCTCGGACGGACCGGCACCGGATCAACTCCCCCGGGGGCGGCGTCGCTTGACGCCGCCCCTTCCTTACGGGACCCTTTCACTACTCAACTAGTGAAAGGGTGAAAATGGCAGAGTCCGCAGCGGTCGAGTACCGCATCGACCGGCGCAGCGGCGTCGCCACGTACCTCCAGATCGTCCAGCAGACCAAGCAGGCGCTCCGCCTCGGCCTGCTGGTGCCCGGTGACCGGCTGCCCACCGCGCGGGAGGTCGTCGAGGCCACCGCCATCAACCCGAACACCGTGCTCAAGGCGTACCGGGAGCTGGAACGGGAGGGTCTCGTCGAGGGCCGGCGCGGGCTCGGCACCTTCGTCACCCGGGCACTCGGCGGCGCGGCGGCCGCCGATGACGCGCCGCTGCGCGCCGAGCTCGCCGACTGGACCCGCCGGGCCCGCGCGGCCGGGCTGGAGAAGGACGACGTGAGCGCGCTCTTCACCGCCGTACTGGACAGCACCTTCGAGGGGGATCGAGCCGGATGACAGGCGTTGCGATCGAGGCCACCGGCCTCGGTGTGAAGTACCGGAACAGGGAAGGTGGCTGGGCGCTGCGCGACTGCTCCTTCCGGCTGCCCGCCGGGCGGGTCTGCGCCCTCGTCGGTCCCAACGGCGCGGGCAAGTCCACCCTGCTGGCCCTCGCGGCCGGGCTGCTGCGGCCTTCGGCGGGATCGGTGCGCGTGCTGGGCGGGACGCCCGCCGAAGCACGTGCCCGGCTGGCCTTCGTGGCCCAGGACAAGCCGCTGTACCCGCAGTTGACGGTCGACGCGACGCTCTGGGCGGGCGCCGAGCTGAATCCCGCCACCTGGGACCAGGACACCGCCGAACGCATCGCGGGGGATCTCCCGCGCGGCGCCCGGGTCCGTGACCTCTCCGGCGGCCAGCGCACCCGGCTCGCCCTGGCCCTCGCGCTGGGCAAGCGGCCCGAACTGCTCCTGCTGGACGAGCCGATGGCCGACCTCGACCCCCTCGCCCGCCAGGAGCTGATGGGCGCCCTGATGGCGGAGACGGCCGAGCACGCCACCACCCTCGTGATGTCCTCGCACCTCCTCACCGAGCTGGAGGGCGTCTGCGACTACCTGCTGCTCGTCGACGGCGGCCGCGTCCGGCTCGGCGGCGAGACGGACGACCTGCTCGCCGCACACGCCCTGCTCACCGGCCCGGTACGGGACACCGCACCGCACACCGCCGTCGAGTCCCGCACCACGGGACGGATGCAGACCACCCTGGTACGGACAGAGGGCCCAGTGGACAGGGGCATCTGGGATTCCGCCGAGCCGTCGCTGGAGGAACTGCTGCTCGCGCATCTGCGGTCGCCGCAGGCCCCGGCGCTGCTGACGCCGAGCGCGACGGCCGCCGAGGAGGGCAAGGAGGTGGCGGCGGTATGAGCGCGATCGCCCTGCGCGGGCCGGAGCGGGTCGTCATACGCCAGCACCGCCGCGCCCTGTGGAGCGCCGGAGCCCTCGCGCTCGTAGGTGTCGCCGTCGTCGTCGCCGCGTGGCTGTGGGCGTCGTCCGCCTCCGACACGTTCGCGGGCAGCGGCTGCTCGGTCGAGAACACGGTCCGGGGATGCGGCGACACCGTCCGCGCCTTCCTCGACACCGAGCTGCGGTTCAGCCGGGCCGTCGATTACGCCGGCCTGGCGATGATGATCCTGCCCGCCTGCGTCGGCGTGTTCGTCGCCGGGCCGCTGATCGGCCGGGAGCTGGAGAGCGGTACGTACAGGACCGCCTGGTCCCAGTCGGTCTCGCCCGCACGCTGGCTCGCCGCCAGGCTCGCCGTACCCGCCGTGCTCACCCTGGCCGGGGTCTCCGTGCTGTCCGCCTTCTCCGCCTGGGCCTGGTCGCGGGCGAACGGCACGTACTACCCGAGGGGCGCCTGGTACGAGCGCGAGGTCTACGGCGCGATGGGCACGGCCCCCGTGGGCTACGCCCTGTGCATGCTGGCCTTCGGAGCGCTCGCAGGACTGCTGCTGCGGCGCACGGTCGCGGCGATGGTCGTGACGGTCCTCGCGTACGTCCCGTTGGTGATGGTCCTGAACCGGGTGCGCGAGGGCCTCTGGCCGACCCTCCGCGCCACCGCCGGCGACCGGCCCGGGGGCCATGCGTGGCTGGTCGACTCGGGCATGCTCACTGCCTCCGGCAAGGCGATCCACCTGGAGGACTGCTCCGGGGGCGCGGCGGACACCGCTGCCTGCATGCGCGACCGGGGCGGCGTCACCGCTTTCGCCGACTACCACCCCGCCTCCCATTTCTGGCCCCTCCAGCTCGTAGAGACCGGCATCCTGCTCGCCCTGGCCGCCCTCGCCGTCGCGCTCGCCTTCCGGGTGCTGCGCCGTCTGCACGGCTGACGCCGCCGCGTTCCGGGCCCTCCCGGGGGCCCGGAATCGGTTCGTATGACCAATCCGCGCACGGCACACCGCTTCCTGCACGTCATGTCGCCGTTACCAGCCATTCAGAAGCGCTTGCGACCCTCTGACAATGCAGCCAGCTGTGCCGACCCCCCGCAACGGGAGAAATCCCGGCGGAGAGCGCACGAACGACGTCAACCGCGCGTTCCCCGCGATCTCCGCACCCTCCGACGCGCCCCCGGAGCCGTCCGCGCGGAAGAATAGGGCCATGAGCCAGCAGCCCAGCTCCGAGGTCCCGGTCCAGTCCGCCGCGCAGCCATCGGTCGGCTCGCTCGCCGCCCACCGGCCGCACGCCGTCGCCGCCTCCAACGGCGCCGCGCTGTCGACCGCGGCCGACCTGGATCCCGACATCGACGCCGACGTGGACGCGTACGAGCCCGGCACCGACGGCGACGAACTGCCCCAGGGACGCTTCCTGGACCGTGAACGCAGTTGGCTCGCGTTCAACGAAAGAGTGCTGGAACTGGCCGAGGACCCGGCCACACCGCTCCTCGAACGGGCTAATTTCCTCGCGATCTTCGCCTCGAACCTGGACGAGTTCTTCATGGTCCGGGTGGCCGGGCTCAAGCGCCGCATCGCCACCGGGGTCGCCACCCGGTCCGCCTCCGGTCTCCAGCCCCGCGAGGTCCTGGACCTGATCTGGACCCGCTCGCGCGAACTCATGGCCCGGCACGCCGCCTGCTACCAGCAGGACGTCGCCCCGGCCCTGTCCGACGAGGGCATCCAGCTGATCCGCTGGCCCGAGCTGACCGAGAAGGAACAGGCCCGGCTGTTCACCTTCTTCCGGCAGCGCGTCTTCCCCGTGCTGACCCCCCTCGCCGTCGACCCCGCGCACCCCTTTCCGTACATCTCGGGGCTCTCGCTCAACCTCGCCGTCGTCGTGCGCAACCCGGTCAGCGGCCACCGCCACTTCGCCCGGGTCAAGGTGCCGCCGCTGCTGACCCGCTTCCTGGAGGCGTCACCGCAGCGGTACGTGCCCATAGAGGACGTCATCGCCGCCCATCTCGAAGAGCTCTTCCCGGGCATGGAGGTCCTCGCCCACCACATGTTCCGGGTCACCAGGAACGAGGACCTGGAGGTCGAGGAGGACGACGCCGAGAACCTCCTCAAGGCCCTGGAGAAGGAGCTGATGCGGCGCCGCTTCGGCCCGCCGGTCCGCCTGGAGGTCGAGGAGTCCATCGACCCGTACGTGCTCGACCTGCTGGTGCGCGAGCTGAAGGTGTCCGACGCGGAGGTCTACCCGCTGCCCGGACCGCTCGATCTCACCGGGCTCTTCGGCATAGCCTCGCTGGACCGGCCCGAGCTGAAGTTCCCCAAGTTCATCGCCGGCACCCACCGCGACCTCGCCGAGGTCGAATCCGCCTCCGCGCCCGACGTCTTCGCCGCGCTGCGCGAACGCGACGTGCTCCTGCACCACCCGTACGACTCGTTCTCCACCTCCGTACAGGCCTTCCTGGAGCAGGCCGCGAGCGACCCGGACGTCCTCGCCATCAAGCAGACCCTGTACCGGACCTCGGGCGACTCGCCGATCGTGGACGCCCTCATCGACGCCGCCGAGTCCGGCAAGCAGGTCCTGGTGCTCGTGGAGATCAAGGCCCGCTTCGACGAGCAGGCCAACATCAAATGGGCACGGAAGCTGGAGGAGGCGGGCTGCCACGTCGTCTACGGCCTCGTCGGCCTCAAGACCCACTGCAAGCTGTCGCTGGTCGTCCGGCAGGAGGGCGACACCCTGCGCCGCTACTCCCACGTCGGCACCGGCAACTACCACCCCAAGACGGCCCGGCTCTACGAGGACCTCGGCCTGCTGACCGCGGACCCGCAGGTCGGCGCGGACCTCTCGGACCTCTTCAACCGGCTCTCCGGCTACTCCCGCCGCGAGACCTACCGCCGGCTCCTGGTCGCCCCGAAGTCCCTGCGGGACGGGCTGATCGCCCGGATCAGCAAGGAGATCACCCACCACCGGGCCGGCCGGACCGCGTACGTCCGCATCAAGGTCAACTCGATGGTCGACGAGGCGATCATCGACGCCTGCTACCGGGCCGCGACCGCCGGGGTGCCGGTGGACATCTGGGTCCGCGGCATCTGCGCGATCCGCCCCGGGGTCCCCGGGCTCTCCGAGAACATCCGGGTCCGCTCGATACTGGGCCGCTTCCTCGAACACTCCCGGGTCTTCGCCTTCGGCAACGGCGGCGAACCCGAGGTGTGGTTCGGCAGCGCCGACATGATGCACCGCAACCTCGACCGCCGGATCGAAGCACTGGTCCGGGTCACCGACCCCGCCCACCGCGCCGCGCTCAGCCGTCTCCTGGAGACCGGCATGGCCGACACCACCTCCTCCTGGCACCTGGGTCCCGACGGGAACTGGACCCGGCACGCCACGGACGCGGACGGCCAGCCGCTGCGGCACGTACAGGAAATGCTCATTGACGCCCGGAGGCGCCGGCGTGCGACGCCATGACCAGCAGACGACGCAGGCGGACCTTACGGCGGGCGCGGTCCTCGCGCCCTACCTCCAGGAACAGGCCGCCGAATTCCTCCGCAGCCTTCGCCTGCACCGCGAGAACAGCGCCCCCACGGACGCCGGGAGCCACGGGGCGGAGGAGGCGGCCGCCGCGCTGCGCCGCTCCTCGCGCCGGATCGGCGGCACGCTGCACACCTTCCGGGCGGCGCTGGACGCCGCCTGGGCCGAGCAGCTCCGTACCGAACTGGCCTGGCTCTCGGGCACCCTGGCCCGGGAACACGCCTACGCGACCCGGCTGAACCGGCTCCTCGAAGCGCTGCACACCCTGTCCGGCACCTCGCTGCCCGCCGCCCGCGACGGGTCCGGCTCCGGCGCCGCCTCCGCCGACAAGGAACGCGCCGCCCTCGGCGTCGGCGCCGCCCGCGCCGGGGCCCTCCTCGAACGGCAGCTCACCCTCGCCCGGACCCGCGCCCACTCCGCGGCGCTCCAGGCGCTCGGCTCCTCCCGCTTCCACGCGGTGGCCGACGCCGTCGCGCTGCTCGCCTCGGAAGTACCGCTCGCCGCCTCGGCCGCGGCCCCGGCCGAGGAGATGCTGCACGGGCCCGCCGACCGGGCCGAACAGCAACTGCTCGGCGCGGTGGCGGCGCTCCCGTCCGGCCGGGCGGCCGAGCCGTACAACGAGGCGCAGGACGCGCCCTGGCACCGCACCCGGCTGCTGCTGCGGCTGCACCGGTACGCCCACGAGGTGGTGCGCGGCGGCCCCGATCCGGTCCTGAGCGCGCCGGGCCGGGCGCTCGATCTGCACCGGGACGCCTCGGAGGCGGCCGCGGCGGCCGCGTCGGCGGCCCGTACGCCCCGCATCGCACCCGCGACCGCGTACGCCCTGGGGGTGCTCCACGCCGACCAGCGCCATGAGGTGGAGGCGGCGCGCGGCGTGTTCCGGGCCTGCTGGCCGTACACCAGCGCGGCCGTGACCGCGCCATGAGCGGGTCCGTGGACGACGGGCGCGCCGGGACCGGGCCGGTGCTCGCCGCGGGGTGCGTGCTGTGGCGCCGGTCGCCGTCCGGGGGGCTGGAGTTCTGCCTGGTCCACCGGCCCCGGTACGACGACTGGTCGCACCCCAAGGGCAAGCTCAAGCGCGGCGAGCAGGCGCTGGACGCCGCCCTGCGCGAGGTCCTGGAGGAGACCGGCCGGCACTGCGCCCCGGGCGCCCCGCTCCCCGTGGTCCGCTATCGCGCGAACGGCCGCCCCAAGGAGGTCTCCTACTGGGCGGCCGAGGCGACCGGCGGCTCCTTCGTGCCCAACGCCGAGGTCGACCGGGTGAGCTGGCTCGCCCCGGCGGCGGCCCGTGCCCGTCTCACCCAGGACCGCGACCGGGACCTCCTGGACGCCGTACTCGCGATCCTGCCGGACGCCCCGCCGCGACCGGCCACACAGCGGGATGCCTGACCCGACCGGTACGGGGCAGCCGACCGGGGACGGGACGGACCGCCCGGCCGGACGGGGACGGGGTGGGGCACCCGGCCGGACGGGGACGGGGTGGGACACCCGACCGGGGACGGGACGGGACACGCGGCCGGGAACGGAACGAACAGGATGGAACGCCCGGCCGGGAACGGAACAGGGCGGAACGCCCGGCCGGGGCGAGAACCGCACCGTCCTGCACGGTTCACCTTCCGTTCACTCTCTCCCGTAGGCCGCTTCACCTGTTCTGCCTAACTTCGGCAGTACACGGTGCACGGCGAAACGCCGGAGCACCCATCACATCGCACGCCGTCGTAGAACGAAAAAGACCTCGGCGGCTCCTGGAAGGAACACCCGAAAAGTGAAGCTTCAGCGCAAGAACCGGCTTCGTGCCACCGCGCTCGGTGCCCTCGCCGTCTCCGGCGCCCTGGTCCTCACGGCGTGCGGTTCGGACGACAACAGCGGCGGCTCCACCGGCGGCAACGGCGGGAAGACGACCGCCGCGTCGAACATCAAGTGCGACGACGCCAAGGGTCAGCTGCCCGCCTCCGGCTCCAGCGCGCAGAAGAACGCCATGGACCTCTGGGCCAAGAACTACATGGCCGGCTGCAAGGGCGTCGAGATCAACTACAAGTCGTCCTCCTCCGGTGAGGGCATCGTCGCCTTCAACCAGGGCACGGTCGGCTTCGCCGGTTCCGACTCGGCGCTGAAGCCCGAAGAGGTCGCCGACTCGAAGAAGATCTGCACGGGCGGCCAGGGCATCAACCTCCCGATGGTCGGCGGCCCGATCGCGATCGGCTTCCACCTGGAGGGTGTCGACAGCCTCACGCTGGACGCCCCCACGCTCGCCAAGATCTTCGACACCAAGATCAAGAAGTGGAACGACCCGGCGATCGCCAAGCTCAACACGGGCGCGAAGCTCCCGGACAAGGCGATCCAGCCCTTCCACCGCTCCGAGGACTCCGGCACCACGCAGAACCTCGGCAAGTACCTCGGCGCGGCCGCCCCGAGCGACTGGAAGTACGAGGCCGAGAAGAAGTGGCCGGCCCCCAACGGCCAGGCCGCGTCCGGCTCCTCCGGCGTCGCCGCCCAGGTGAAGCAGGTCGACGGCTCGATCGGCTACTTCGAGCTCAGCTACGCCACCTCCCAGTCGATCTCCACCGTCGACATCAACACCGGCGGCGCCGCCCCGGTCAAGGCCACCTCCGAGAACGCCTCCAAGGCCATCGCCGCCGCCAAGATCAAGGGCACCGGCAAGGACCTGGCGCTGGAGCTGGACTACACCACCAAGGCCGAGGGTGCCTACCCGATCGTCCTGGTGACCTACGAGGTCGTCTGCGACAAGGGCAACAAGGCCGAGACCCTTCCCACGGTCAAGTCCTTCCTGAACTACACCGCCGGTGACGAGGGCCAGAAGCTCCTCACCGAGGCCGGCTACGCGCCGATCCCGGCCGAGATCAACGCCAAGGTCCGCGAGACCATCGCGTCCCTCTCGTAACCAGGCCGCGCAAGCGCCACCAGTAACACCCCCAGCAACATCAGCAACATCTGGCAGACCGGTCCGGTGCACCCCTCCGGACCGGTCCGCCACCCCCCATCCGGTGCACCGCCGCCAGGGGAGCCAGACCGCTCCCCCACACAGACCGGAAAGACCATGGCTTCCACCACACCGATAGAAACGCCGCCGGCCGCGCCGGTGGCGCGCCGACGCGCCGGGACCTCCTCCGGCCGCATGGGCGACAAGGTCTTCCTGGGCCTCTCCAGGGGCTCGGGCATTCTGCTGCTCGTGATCATGGCCTCGATCGCCGTGTTCCTGACGTACCGCGCCTCCCTCGCCGTCTCCAAGGACGAGGGCAACTTCTTCACCACCTTCGACTGGAACCCGGCGGGCGACCCGCCGGTCTTCGGCATCGCGGTCCTCCTCTTCGGCACCGTCGTCAGCTCGATCATCGCGATGGCCATCGCCGTCCCGGTCGCTGTCGGCATCGCGCTCTTCATCTCGCACTACGCGCCGCGCAAGCTGGCCGCACCCCTCGCCTACGTCGTCGACCTGCTCGCCGCAGTGCCGAGCATCGTGTACGGCATCTGGGGCGCCCTCGTCCTCGTCCCGTACCTCGAAGGCCCGAACCTCTGGCTCGACCAGTTCTTCGGCTGGACGTACATCTTCGAGAAGACCGAGGTCGGCGTCGCCCGCTCGCTCTTCACCGTCGGCATCCTGCTCGCGATCATGATCCTGCCGATCGTGACCAGCGTCAGCCGCGAGGTCTTCCTCCAGGTCCCGAGGATGAACGAGGAAGCCGCCCTCGCCCTGGGCGCCACCCGCTGGGAAGTCATCCGCCTCTCGGTGCTCCCCTTCGGCCGCTCCGGCGTGATCTCCGCCTCGATGCTGGGCCTGGGACGCGCGCTCGGCGAGACGATGGCCGTCGCCACGGTCCTGTCGCCGAGCTTCATCATCTCCGGCCACCTGCTCAACGCGGGCGGCGGCACCTTCGCCCAGAACATCGCCGCGAAGTTCGACGAGGCCAACGAGTACGGGCGGGACGCCCTGATCGCCTCGGGCCTCGTGCTCTTCGTCCTCACCCTGCTGGTCAACGGCGCGGCCCGGCTGATCATCGCCCGCCGCAAGGAATACTCGGGGGCCAACGCATGAGCCAGGCAGCCAACACCGGCATACAGGAGCGCCCCGTCGCGACGGCGGCCGCGCCTTCGAGCAGCCTGAGCAGCCGGGCACTGCCCCGCTGGGCCCCCGTCGCCTTCGCGGTCCTCGCGCTCGCCCTGGGCGTGGGCACCGGCATGGCCGCGGGCTGGCAGAGCCGCACCCAGTGGGGGCTGTTCTCCGCCCTCCTCTTCCTCGTCATCTCGTACGTCACGACCTCGGTCGTCGAGAACCGGCGCCAGGCCAAGGACCGGCTCGCCACCAGCGTCGTCTGGGTCTGCTTCCTGCTGGCCGTGGTGCCGCTCGCCTCCCTGCTGTGGACGACGGTCAGCCATGGCGCGGAGCGCCTGGACGGGTACTTCCTGACCCACTCGATGGCCGGTGTGCTCGGCTCCGAGCCGACCGGCGGGGTCTACCACGCACTGATCGGCACGCTGGAGCAGGTCGGCATCGCCACCCTGATCTCCGCCCCGATCGGCATGCTGACCGCCGTCTACCTGGTGGAGTACGGCAAGGGCGCCCTGGCCAGGGCCGTGACCTTCTTCGTCGACGTCATGACGGGCATCCCGTCCATCGTCGCCGGTCTCTTCATCCTGTCGATCATGCTGATGACCAAGACCCAGCCGTCCGGTCTGATGGGCTCGCTGGCGCTCACGATCCTGATGATCCCGGTCGTGGTCCGCTCCACCGAGGAGATGCTCAAGCTCGTCCCGAACGAGCTCCGCGAGGCATCGCTCGCCCTCGGCGTCCCGAAGTGGCGCACCATCCTGAAGGTGGTCCTGCCGACCGCGATCGGCGGCATCACCACCGGTGTGATGCTCGCGATCGCCCGTATCGCCGGTGAGACCGCGCCGATCATGCTGCTGGTCTTCGGCAGCCAGCTGATCAACACCAACCCCTTCGAGGGCGCACAGTCCTCGCTCCCCTTCTACATCTGGGAGCAGTACAAGGTCGGCACCGACCAGTCGTACGACCGTGCCTGGGCCGCCGCTCTGGTCCTGATCGCCTTCGTCATGATCCTCAACCTGGTGGCCCGCGGCATCGCCCGCTGGAAGGCCCCGAAGACCGGCCGCTGACCGCGGCACGAAAGAAGCAGTGATTCAGATGGCCAAGCGCATCGACGTCAGCGGCCTGTCCGCCTACTACGGCTCCCACCTCGCCATCGAGGACATCTCGATGACCGTGGAGCCCCGCTCCGTGACCGCCTTCATCGGCCCGTCCGGCTGCGGCAAGTCCACCTTCCTGCGCACCCTGAACCGCATGCACGAGGTCACCCCCGGTGGCCGCGTCGAGGGCAAGGTGCTGCTGGACGACGAGAACCTGTACGGGGCCAACGTCGACCCGGTCACCGTGCGCCGCACGGTCGGCATGGTCTTCCAGCGCCCGAACCCGTTCCCGACCATGTCGATCTTCGACAACGTCGCCGCGGGCCTCAAGCTGAACGGCTCGTACAAGAAGAGCCGGCTGCCCGAGATCGTCGAGAAGTCGCTGCGCGGCGCCAACCTCTGGAACGAGGTCAAGGACCGGCTGAACAAGCCCGGCTCCGGTCTCTCCGGCGGTCAGCAGCAGCGGCTGTGCATCGCCCGTGCGATCGCGGTCGAGCCGGACGTCCTGCTGATGGACGAGCCGTGCTCCGCCCTGGACCCGATCTCCACCCTCGCCATCGAGGACCTGATCGGCGAGCTGAAGGAGCGCTTCACGATCGTCATCGTGACGCACAACATGCAGCAGGCGGCCCGGGTCTCCGACCGCACGGCGTTCTTCAACCTCGCGGCGGTCGGCAAGCCCGGCAAGCTCATCGAGATCGACGAGACGGAACGCATCTTCTCCAACCCGTCGGTCCAGGCCACCGAGGACTACATCTCGGGCCGCTTCGGATGATCCGGACCGCCCGGCAGCGGGGCTGAGACACGCCACCCGGCGCGCCCGCCCCGTCCCACGACGGCCTTGAGGTGCTGCATGGCGGTGCCACCGCAAGGCGAAGGGGCCGCCCCCGCTCCCCGTGAAGGGAGTGGGGGCGGCCCCGTTTCCGTACCGCCGCGCGCACGGCGGGCGGTCAGCCGAAGAGCAGGACCACGACCCCGTAGCTCGCGGCGGCGACCAGCGCCGCGGCCGGCATCGTGATGAACCAGCCCAGGATGATGTTCTTGGCGACGCCCCAGCGGACGGCGTTCACCCGCTTCGTGGCGCCCACACCCATGATGGCGGAGGTGATCACATGCGTCGTGGAGATCGGCGCGTGGAACAGGAACGCCGAGCCGAACATGATCGAGGCACCGGTCGTCTCCGCGGCGAACCCCTGCGGCGGGTCCAGCTCGATGATCTTCCGGCCGAGCGTCCGCATGATGCGCCAGCCGCCCGCGTACGTACCCAGCGAGAGCATCAGCGCGCAGACCAGCTTCACCCAGACCGGGATCGGGTCGCTCGGGCTCTCGACATCGGCGATGACCAGCGCCATCACCACGATGCCCATGGTCTTCTGCGCGTCCTGAAGACCATGGCCGAGCGCCATGCCCGCGGCGGACACCGTCTGGGCGATCCGGAAGCCGCGCTTGGCCTTGTGCGGGTTGGCCTTCCGGAACATCCACATGATCGCGACCATCACCAGATAGCCGACGACCAGGCCGATGACCGGCGAGACGAACATCGGGATGACGACCTTGTCGAGCACCCCGTCCCAGTGCACCATCGTCCCGCCCGCGAGCGCCGCTCCGACCATGCCGCCGAACAGGGCGTGCGAGGAGGAGGACGGCAGCCCGAAGTACCAGGTGACGAGGTTCCAGATGATCGCGCCGACGAGCGCGGCGAAGAGGATTCCCATCCCCTTGTGCCCCTCGGGCGTCGCGATCAGGCCCTCGCTGACGGTCTTGGCGACACCGCTGCCCAGGAACGCCCCGGCGAGGTTCATCACCGCGGCCATCGCCAGCGCCGCGCGCGGGGTGAGCGCGCGGGTGGAGACGGACGTGGCGATGGCGTTCGCCGAGTCGTGGAAACCGTTCGTATACGTGAAGCCGAGCGCGACCCCGATGGTCACGATCAGCGCAAAGGTGTCCACGTGGTTCAGGACTCCTTGACCGCGATGGTCTCCACCGTGTTGGCGACGTGCTCGAACGCGTCGGCCGCCTCTTCCAGCACGTCCACGATCTGCTTGAGCTTCAGCACCTCTATGGCGTCGTACTTGCCGTTGAAGAGGTGAGCGAGCAGTTTGCGGTGGATCTGGTCGGCCTGGTTCTCCAGGCGGTTGACCTCGATCCAGTACTCGGTGAGATTGTCCATCGTCCGCAGACCGGGCATCGCCTCGGCGGTCAGTTCGGCCGCCCGGGCCAGCACCTCGATCTGCTGGGCAATGCCGTTGGGGAGTTCCTCGACCTGATACAGCACGACCAGGTCGACGGCCTCCTCCATGAAGTCCATGATGTCGTCGAGCGACGACGCGAGGTTGTAAATGTCCTCGCGGTCGAACGGCGTAATGAAAGAGGAGTTCAGCTGGTGGAAGATCGCGTGGGTGGCATCGTCCCCCGCGTGCTCCGCTGCCCGCATGCGCTCCGCGATCTCGACTCGGGAGGCAGAGTCCGCCCCGAGCAGTTCCATCAGGAGTTTCGAGCCCGTGACGATGTTGTCCGCGGACGCGGAGAACATGTCGTAGAAGCTCGTCTCCCTGGGGGTCAGACGAAAGCGCACGTGGGGTCCTCGGGGTGCTTTGGATTCGGTCAGGCTGATGCTAGGCGCATCATCCGGCCACGGCTAACCGGCGTTCTTCAGTGTCGCGCATGAGGCACTGTGATCAGCACGGGCCCCCGGTCACGTTTCAGCTGAATTCGTTAGGATATACCCACCAGGGGTATATAAACGGCAGGGTAAAGGGAAAACGGGAGGCAGGAATGACCACCACCGAGACCGCCGGGACCACCGCGGAGACGGAATCCACCGTCACCGATCACGACCGCGGCATACACGGTTATCACCACCAGAAGGCCGAGCACCTCAAGCGGCTGCGCCGGATCGAGGGCCAGATCCGCGGCCTCCAGCGCATGGTCGACGAGGACGTCTACTGCATCGACATACTGACCCAGGTCTCGGCATCCACGAAGGCGCTCCAGTCCTTCGCCCTCCAGCTCCTGGAGGAGCACCTGCGGCACTGCGTCGCGGACGCGGCGGTCAAGGGCGGCGAGGAGATCGACGCCAAGGTCGAGGAAGCGACGAAGGCGATCGCCCGGCTGCTCCGCACCTGATGGCGGGGGTCGTCGGGCGCGGGGCCGCGCTCACCCCCGGTGGTCGCCCTGCCGGGGGACGGTGGTCCGCTCGGTGATCACGCGGACGTCGAGCACCTCGTCGATGCGGTCCGCGCTGAGCCGTTCCCCGATCGCGGCCGACGCGGCGATCATCAGCTCACCGCAGAGCTCGATCTCGGCGAGGGCCACATGGTCGGATACGGTCCGCACGCTGAGCGTCACCACGTCACTCACCTCTCACTGCCGTCGCCGGCTTCCTAGCGTAGGGAGCGGACCACGCGCCGCGCATGGCACGGACGGACCATTTCGTCACGGCCGGCATGCCTATCCCACCGCCCGCATCCGCACCCGTCCACCCCTGGCTACCGCTGCCGGATCCGCCCCGTGTAGATGTCCCGCCCCTCCGGCAGCCGTACGGACACCGGCACCCCGAACCCGAACAGCAAGGTGGTCGACACCACCTCCACCGGCGGCCCCTCGTTGGCGAAGCTGAACCGGTGGCGCACCTTGCGCAGCCGCCCCTGGTCGTCGAGGTACGCCTCGAACGGCACCGTGTCCGTGCGGAACCCTTTCGCCGCCGCGGCCAGCGCCCCGCGCGAGCCGGGACCGGCCGTGCGCGCGGCGGCCCCGATCTCCGCCGTCCCCCGGTAGTGCCGCACCGGGACCCCGGCGAGCACGGTCCTGCCCACGTACGTCACCCGGCGCGCCCCGCGCAGCAGTTCCGCGGCGGCCATCGGATCGGTCACCCCGCCGGTGACGAGATTGCCGTCCGCGAGGGCCGTCGTGTCGACCCTGACCCATTTGTCCGCGGGCACCCCGGCGCCCCGGTTCCTCATGTAGAGCGCACCGGGGGCCAGCAGCTCGGTGATGGGGCGGTGCTCGTCCTCACCGGCGGCGTCCTGGGGCAGCACGACCGTGAGCCGGCCCCTGCCGCTGCGGAAGTCGTACGAGCCCCGGCCCCTGATGGTCACCCGCGTACCGCCCGCCGCGGTCTCCATCGCCGTGCGCACCTCGGCGGTCCCGGCGGTGGCCCCGGACGCGGGGCCGACCCCGGCCACGGCCGTCGTCCCGGTCCCGCTCGTCGTCCCCGCGAGCACCGCGGCCGCGCGGTGGACCGTGTCGAGGGCGTCGGCCGCGTCCTGCCCGTCGGCCACGGCGCTGCCGCCACCGCCGCCGGAGCACCCGGAGGCCGTCGCCATCACGCCGACCACGGCGAGGGCGCAGACGGCGCGCGCCCCGCCTCCGGACCTGTGCTGCCGCACCACCATCGCCTGCCAACCCCCAACGCCGTAACGCCTGCCGAGAGGCCCATCCGTTCCGCATAACGACGCCCCGTGTCCCCCGTCACGCCGCCCCCGTCCGCCACACCGCCGGGTGGCCGTGCCCAGTACCGTGGTCGGGTGCATGACCGACCCACCGACGAGGTCCCGCCGACCGCCCCCGACCCCACGTCCCCCGGGCACGAACCCACGACCGTGGAACGCGGCTCCTTCTGCACCGCACGCTGCGGCTGCGGCTGGTCCGGACCGGCCCGACGCTCCAGGGACCGGGCCCGCACGGACGCCGCGGAGCACCGCGCGGCAGCCCCCTGACGCCTCCCCGGTCCATCCGGCCCGGCTTCCCCCGGCCTCCGCCCCCCACCGTCCGGCCCGTCAGCGCCAAGACTCGGAGATCCGATGAACCAGCCACGCCCGCCGGCCCGGCGCACCCTGCTCACCGCGGGCGCCGCGGTGGCACTCACCGGCGCCACCACCTCCGCCTGCACCGGCACGCCCGCCTCCGACGGCGCCTCCGGCGCATCGGGCGGCGCGGACAACACGGGCAGCGCGCCCGCCTCGCCCGCCTCATCGGCCCCGCCGAAGCCCTCCTCCGCCGGGGCGGCGGACTGGTCCGCACTCGCCGGAAGCCTCGACGGCAACCTCATACGTCCCCAGGACGCCACCTACCCGACCGCCCGTCAGCTCTACAACACCCGCTTCGACGACCTGAAGCCCGCGGCCGTCGCCTACGTACGGCACGAGGCGGACATCCGCGAGTGCCTCTCCTTCGCCCGTCGCACGGGCACCCCGGTCTCCATCCGCAGCGGCGGCCACTCCTACGCGGGCTGGTCCAGCGGGAACGGACGCCTCGTCCTCGACGTCTCCTCGCTGTCCCGGGTCGGCCGGGACGGCACGATCGGCGCGGGCGCCAGACTCGTCGACGTCTACCAGGGCCTCGCCCGCAGCGGTCTGACGATCCCCGGCGGCTCCTGCCCCACCGTCGGCATCTCCGGCCTCACCCTCGGCGGCGGCCATGGCGTCGCCTCCCGCGCATACGGCCTGACCTGCGACAGCCTGACCGCGGCGACCATCGTCACGGCCGACGGCACGACCCTCTCCGTGGACGCCGGGCACCATCCGGACCTCTTCTGGGCGCTGCGCGGCGCGGGCAACGGCAATTTCGGCGTGGTCACCGAGCTGACGTTCCGCACCCGCCAGGCCCCGCAGACGGTCACCGCGTACATGTCCTGGCCGTGGTCGCGCGCCCGGTCCGTCGTCTCGGCCTGGCAGGAGTGGGGCCCGTCCCAGCCCGACGAGATCTGGTCCTCCGCGCACCTCGACGCCGGTCCCGGGGGCGTCGACCCGACCGTCTCGGTGGCCGCGTTCAGCCTGGGCACCTACGGCGACCTGCAGAACGCCGTCGACCGCCTCGCCGACCGGATCGGCGCCCCGGCCTCCTCCGTCTCGCTGCGCCGCCGCAGCTACCAGGAGTCGATGCTCGTGTACGCGGGCTGTTCGGGCATCACCGACGCGCAGTGCCATCTGCCGGGGACGACGCCCGGCCGCACCACCCGGGGCACGCTCCGGCGCGAGACGTACGCCGCCGCTTCGGACTTCTACGACCGCTCCCTGTCCCCGGCCGGTGTCCAGGCCCTGCTCGACCGGACCGAGGCGTTCACCCGGATCCCGGTGGCGCGGGGCGGCGGCTCCGGCTCCGTGGCGCTCACCGCGCTCGGCGGGGCGATCAACCGGGTCTCCCCGCAGGCGACGGCCTTCGTCCACCGGGGCTCGCGGATGCTGGCGCAGTACATCGCTTCCTGGAGCCCCGGCACGGCGGGCGACGCCTCGCGGGACTGGCTGAAAAACACTCACGCGGCGATGCGTCGGCACGCGTCCGGCGCGGCCTACCAGAACTACACCGACCCGGCGCTGACGGACTGGCGCCGGGCCTACTACGGCTCGGCGGCCGAGCGCCTCACCACGCTGAAGAAGCAGTACGACCCCGGCCGCCTCTTCGCCTTTCCGCAGGGGCTCTGACGGGCCGTCGCGTCCGGTGGGCGGCCGGGCGGCTACGCGGCGAGGTCCTTCTCGCCGTCCCCGCCGCCCGTGCCCGGCCGCGGCTCGGGAATGCCGAACGCCCCGGCCCGGCCACCGGCCGCGGGCACCGGCTCCGGCCTGCGCGAGCGTACGAGCCGCCCGAACCGCTCCGAACGCGAGACGGCCGCCGCCAGCGGCGTCAGCAGCATCATCGCCAGCGGGGCGAGCAGCAGGGCGACCGCCGTGCCGAGCGCGAATCCGCCGATGACGTCGGTCGGGTAGTGGACGCCCATGTAGATCCGGCAGAAGCCCTCCAGGAGGGCGAGCGCGATCGCGGCGACGCCGAACTTCCGGTTGGCCACGAAGATCCCCACGGCCAGTGCCATCGCCATCGTGGCGTGGTCGCTCACGAAGGAGAAGTCGTTCTTCCCCGTCACCAGGACGTCCAGGCCCTGGTGGTCCCGGAACGGGCGGGGCCGGTGCACGAATCCGCGGATCGGGATGTTGATCAGGAGCGCGATCCCGGCGGCGAGCGGGGCCCAGACGATTCCGGCGACCGCCGTCACCGAGTCGTCGGCCGTGCCGCGGCGGCGTACGCTCCACCAGCACCACAGGACCACCAGGACCATGCCGAGCATGATTCCGTACTCGCCGACGAACTCCATGACCCGGTCGAACCAGGTGGGAGCGGACTTCGCGAGTCCGTTGATGTCGTAGAGCAGGCTGACGTCGGGGTTCGACCCATCCAGTGCGAGTCCAGCCATCTGCTGCGGCCCCTTGCCTTGTCTGCTGCCGCGGGCACGCCCATGTGCACCGCTTTGACGAACCCCCGTGTCGGTTCGATCACTGCGCCGATCCGTACCGCGCCGATCCGTACCGCGTGGATCGGTGCCGTGCGGCTGTCCTGCCCGCGAGGGCCTTTCGGACAGCCGCCGCATGCTCGATGTGCCGTGGTTCCGGTCCACTCAGGGAACGACGTCTCCCGTGCCCGCGTTCCACTCTCCACCGAATGATCACCATGACGTTATCGAAGAGAGACTCGTCGTCGCAGCTCAGGGCCCAGGCTTCACGGAGAGTTCCGGCCACCGCCGCCATCGCGTCATGCCGCCGGCGGGGCCGTCGGAAGGGCGGCGGCCCCGTCCTTGGTCACGCGCGTGGCGCCGAAGTAGTCGGGCGCGTCGATCTTGTCGAACCGGATCACGGCCCCGGTGTACGGAGCGTTGATCATGTACCCGCCGCCGACGTAGATCCCCACGTGGTGGATGGCGCGTGAGTTGCCCAGGTCGTTCGAGAAGAACACCAGGTCGCCCGGGAGCAGCTCGTCCCGGGAGGGGTGCGGTCCGGCGTTGTACTGGTCGTTCGCCACCCGGGGCAGCTCGATGTCCACGGTCCGGTACGCGGCCTGGGTCAGGCCCGAGCAGTCGAACCGCCCGTTCTGCTCGGGGGTGCCGTTCCCGCCCCAGAGGTAGGGCGTGCCGAGCTTCTTCTGGGCGAAGTAGATCGCCCCGGCGGCCTGCTCCGAGGGCGCGACGCGGCCGACGGGCCTGGCGAAGCTCTTCTCCAGGGAACGGATGATGGTGACGTAGTTCCGCGTCTCCGAGATGGCCGGCACCCCACCGGACCGGATCACCCGGTACGCGCCGGCGTTGTACGCGGCCAGCATGTTGTCCGTCTGGTCCCCGGGCACCTTCTTCACGTACCCGGCCAGTTCGCAGTCGTACGAGGCGGCGGAGGGGATCGCGTCGGCCGGGTCCCATACGTCCCGGTCGCCGTCGTTGTCCCCGTCGATCCCATGGGTGGCCCAGGTGCCCGGGATGAACTGGGCGATGCCCTGCGCGGCGGCGGGGCTCTGGGCCCGGGGGTTCCACCCGCTCTCCTGGTACAGCTGGGCGGCCAGCAGGGCGGGGTTGATGGCGGGGCAGAGGTTGCCCCACTTCTGCACCAGCGACTGGTACTTCGCGGGCACGGCCCCCTTGGCCAGCGCCACGGCACCACGGCCGGAGCCGGCCAGCCCGGCGGCGGCGGAGTACGTACCGACGACGAGCAGCGCCACGAAGCACATGGCCATGCCGACACCGATGCCACCGATCACCCAGAATTTCCGCACCCCTCAACCATCCCCCATCGGGGACGTGTTCATGGGCGGTTTCGAGGGTGTGTACGAGTAATCAGGGTCACCGGGGGTCATCGGCCGTCCACCGCGGCGCACGGAACCACCGGACCGGCGCACCGGACGCGCCGCCCGGCGCACCCGGCGCACCGGCCGGACCGACCGGCCGGTGCGCCGCGGTGCCGCCGAATGGCCGTCAGGGGGCCCCTGCGGACCAGTACTCGGAGCGGACGTTGGGGCTGGGGAGCGGATAGACGCCCTTGTACGCCGGACCGTTGGGCCTGGACACGGAGTCGGCGACCTTCGACTCCTTCGCACAGGGGGTGTCCGCCTCGAAGAAGGCCTGCCCCTTGGCCCGGACGCTCACGCTGATGCCGAAGCCGTCCTTCGTCACCGCGTAGACCGCCGGGAACTCCGTGTCGTTGTTCTTCGCCTTGATGCGGTAGTCGCTCGCGCGCCAGAACTTCTCGACCTGGTCCAGGAAGCCCTGCCGGCGGTCCGCCGACACGATGGTCATGACGGCGCGTCTGCGCGTCACGTCGCAGCTGCCCTTGGTCGTGGGGCCGTGGGCCCACTGGACCTCGGGGTTGATCTCCTTCAGTACCGCGTCGAGCATGCCGTCGGCCCGGTCGGCGGCCTCCTGCATGTCCATGTTGCTCCCCTTGGTGTCCGTGCCGCCCGTCCCGCTCCCGGCTGCCGGGGTGCTGGTGTCCGCACCCGGCTGGGCCTTCTCGCTGCCGCAGGCGGACAACGTGAAGCCGACAGCCAGAGCGACCGCGACGATCTGGAATCTGCGCCTCATCGCTGTTCCTCCATCTTGAGCCGGTCGGAGTGTCCCGACACGATAAGGGCGATGCTGTCGGCGGACACGGCGTCCCGCACCGGGTTGAAGTAGTTCGAGTGCGAATCGAAGCTCATCGGCTTGCCCGGGTCCACCGGGAACCGCCTGGCCCCGAAGGCCTTGCTCGCCGGGTCCTTGCCGAACCAGAGGTCGTCGTCGCCCGGGTCGGCCAGGTCGCCCGCGATGTACGCGCCGGCCGGACCGCCCAGGATCATCCCGATGCCCCCCACGACGACCTGCGTCTTGGACGGGAGCTTGGTCACCGGGTCGTTGGCGGCGGCGCCGACGAAGACGTGCCCGGCACCGACGCCGAGGTCCACGGCGCGGTCCACGCCCACTCCGGGGCTGCCGACCAGGATGATGTCGTCCACGCCCGGGATTCCGCCGAGGCGCTTGGCCGCGGCGCCGACGGTGCGCGAGCCGTAGGAGTGGCCGATGGCCGTGATGTGCGGGTCCTTGTTCTGGTTGGTGGCCGAGATGCCGCCCATGAAGTCGTAGTAGGCGGCGCCGCCCTTCTCCGCCCGGCCGGTGCCCGCGACCGCCAGGCTCGACAGCCCGTCCGGCGTCTGCGGCGCGTCGTACCCGAGCCAGACGATCGACGCGCTGGAGGGGTCGTAGCCCTGGGCCCCGATGGCCGTGTCACGGGCGCGCTTGAGGTCGTTCTTGGCGAATTCCTCGTCGAGCGAGGTGTTCAGCCCCGGCACGTAGGCCGACACGTTCTTCGAGGTGTCCGGGTTGCCGTAGGAGACGATCGCCCGCCCGTTGCCCTCGTCGCTGATGCCGATGAGGTACATGGGGGGCTGGCTGCCCTCCTTCAGCTGCCGGTCGATCTCGCGCAGCCCGGCCAGCTTCTCCCGCGAGTCCTTGTCGTTCTGGCCCTCCAGCTTCGAGATCAGATCCGGCAGGTTCCGGCGGTTGGCCTTGTCCCGGTCCGCCACCGGAATGCCGTCCAGGCTGCCGATCTGGTCCGGGGAGAGCTCCAGGTACCGGTCCCGCTGCTCCTGGGTCAGCCCGTCCCACCACGCCTTGCGCCCGGCCGGGCTGGAGCCGCGCGGGATGCGGTCGTTGAGGTACTGCCGTTCACCGTCGCGTACCGCCGACTCGACGCGGCCGCCGGAGCCGGGCAGCCCGGTGAGCGCGCTGCCGCCTCCGCCGGACCCCTTGGTCACGTCCCAGGCGGCGGCCACGTACTTGCCCTTGTTCCACTTGTCGCCCGCCTTGTTGGCGGCCTGGGCGTACTGGTCGGCGACGCCCCTGGCGGTGTCGACCGGGTGCGCGATCGTGTCGATGGCGCCGGTGACGTCGCCGAGCAGACCGTCGTCACCCACGATGCCGGTGAAGAAGTTGCCGTCCGGGCGCGGGGCGGAACCCGTGGTCGGGGATTGTCTACCCGCGTCGACTCCAGTAGAAGAACCGCCGGTGCCATCCGAACCACCGGCGCCGTCGGAACCACCTGCGCCACCGCCGCCACCGGCACCACCCGAGGCTTCAGACCCTCCGACACCGCCAGCACCGCCAGCACCGCCAGCACCGCCAGCGCCACCAGTACCGCCGGAACCACCGGCACCACCGGCGCCGCCGGTCGCGTCCGATCCGTCGGCTCCCGTCCCACCGGTCACGGTGGCACCTTCCGAACCGGCGCCGGAGCTGGCACCGCCGCTCTCCTGGCCGTTCCCGGTCCCGTTCCCCTTGCCGTGGCCGTTGCTGCCGCCCGCGATGGCACCGGGCGGCGGGCAGGCGCTTCCGGTCAGCTGGCAGATGGCGTTCCGGAGCTGGCCGGACACCTGCCCGCCGATCCCCGTGGCCACGAGGCCCCCGATGAGGGCGACGACCACGAGGATCATGCCCAGGTACTCCATCGCGGTCTGACCGTTGTCCCGGCGCCACTTGACCATCCGCCGGACGACGCTGAACGGCCGGTGCTCGACGCGCTGCTCGGGAGCGAGCCGGAACCAGGCCCGCGCACTGGGCCGGCACAGCAGGACGAGGACGAGGACGGGCAGCACCAGCTGCGTCACGCCCCGCCCGTTCTCCGCGTCGTTCAGCGTCGCCAGCGCGCCGAGGGTGAGCCAGGCGTGTACCGCCAGGAGCCCGCGCCGGATCCAGACGCCGCCGGTCCGCAGGTAGAGCGACAGCACGAACCCGGCGATCCCGGGGAGCGCCGCGTACAGCACCATGCCCATCAGCCGGCCGTCCAGCGCGTCGACGGACGAGGCCACGACCAGCACGTCGAAGGTGCCGACGACCGTGAGGACGAAGAGCAGCCGGACGAGAATCAGCACCGCCTGCAAGGACCGTGACAAGGGTTGTCTGCCCGGAGGGACCGCGGCGGTGCTCAGAGCGGCACCACCCGGTACCGCTAGTTCTCGTATGCCCGACACGGCGAGTCTCCCCAGCTTTGTGAGTGGGTTGCAGCGACAGTTCCCCCCGGTATCCGTATGCGACCACAACCACGCGGGGCCCGGCATGGGCCCCAGGGCCCAATGCCGGACTCAATGTCCGCGCGTCACAGGCCAGTTCGGGCCAGTCGCCCGCACGCCCCTCCCGGCCCCGGGAGACACCGCGCCGAGCCCGGCGGACGCGCCGCGGCGGACCCGCGCACCGGGGGCGGGACCTGCTCCGGGGCCGGTCCCGTGAACGTCAGCGGGACATCAGTGAGGCGTCAGCGGAACGTGAGCGATCCACAGGATGCTGATGTTGTCAAGAGGTCAGAGAGAGCGGTTCGCCGCAGGATCCGGGCCTTGTTCTCACCCTCGTCCTGGGAGTTCTCATGCGTACGATCCGCACCCGCAAGCACACCGCCGCCCTCGGCGCCGTCACCGCGATCCTCGCTCTGGCCCTCACCGCCTGCGGTGACAACGACACCGGCACGAAGTCCGCCGGCAGCGTGGACAACACCGCGTCGGCCGCCTCGTCGGACGCCACCCAGTCCTCCGACTCCAAGAAGAACACGGACACGGGCACGGACACCGGCACCTCGAAGTCCGGCAGCACCGCGCAGAACGCCGGCGCCACGAAGACGGGCACCTCGAACGGGAGCTCGTCCAAGGGCGGCAGCACCGCGAGCGGCAACACCAGCGACAGCTACGCCTACAAGCACCCCTGCAAGAGCAGCGACCTCTCGGTGCGCGTGTACCCCCGCGAGGGGTCGGCCACCCAGCAGGTGATCGAGGTCAACAACACCGGCGCGAACTCCTGCGGCCTCAGCTACTTCCCGCGGGTCAGCCTGGGCGCCGCGAAGGCGTCGGACCACAGCGGCGACATCACTCCGGCGGTTCCGGGCGGCCTGGGCGGCGCCCCGGCCTACCCGGTCAAGCCGAAGACCGCCGCCATCGCGGTGATCGACCTCAACCCGAGCGGTGGCAACGGTCTGACCTGGATCGACGAGATGAACGTGCTCGCCGACGGCGACCACATGCCCAACGCGGACACCCAGAACTTCGCGCTCGGCCCGGACGTCAAGGTGCGCGACCCGAAGCTCGGCCTGTACGAGGCCTCGATCGCCGACGCGGTGAACTCCATGAAGTCGGCGGGCAAGTCCTGACCCGCTGAAACCGGTCGTACGGCGAACTCCGAGGGGCGCCGCCCCTCCCCTCCGCCGTACGCCCCGCACCCCACGCCGAGGGCCCGGATCCATGTGATCCGGGCCCTCGGCGCACGTGCCCCGGCCGTCTGAGCGCCGCGCGGGGCGTACGCATGCGGCGCCCGCAGGGCGTACGCGTGGCGTGAAAGAGCCGGAGCGCCCCTTCCCCGGATGCGCGAGATCGAGCCAGTTCACCGGAGTGCCCGAAAACGCGCCCCCGGCACCGGCCCTGTCGTCCCACCCCCTCTTCCGGACGGCACCGCGCCCTGGCGGACGGCCTGAGGACAGCCCGAAAACGACCAGAATCCGGACCGGGACCGCTGTCCGGGATGGGTACCGTTCGACCGATGTCGATGTCACCGGCACGGGGGCGAGGTGGGGGCACTGAGCGGGATCGTGGTCTATCTGCCGCGGGACGCGGTCTGTCCGCCGCGGGGTACGCGAAGAATCGGTGACGGCGACGGGGTGCCGTACGACAGTTCGGTCACATTGCGGCTCGGCCCGGGAGAAGTGGCGCGTTTCGGACGCGGCTCGGCGACGACCCCGGTCGAACTGCGCCTCGACGACGAGGCCATCTCCCGGCTGGCCGGCGAGATCCGGGTGACCGACGACCACTGGCAGCTCAGCAACCACAGCGCGACCCAGAGCTATCTGGTGGAGAACCCCGAGGGCGCGGGAGAGTATCTGCGGGTCCCGCCCCGGCGGGCCGGCGCCCCCATCCCGTTCGAGTTCTCCCGGGTCGTGCTGCCCACCCGCCGCGACACCACCGTCTCCTTCCAGGTCTTCGCCCCCGACCACGTCTATCTGGACCCCGACGGCATGGCGGGCCAGTGGGGCAGCCGCACCGTCACGGCGTACTCGCTGGACGAGACGGCCCTCTACTTCCTGGTCCTGGTCGCGCTCTGCGAACCACGGCTGCGCGACGAGTCGCCGGTCGCCGTACCGACCACCCCGCAGATCGTCGAACGGCTCAAGTGGCACCCGGCCTGCGGCGGGCTGACGGCGCGGGCGGTCAGCTCGCACATCGACTACCTCGCCGAGGAGAAGATGCGGATCAGCACTCCGGCCGAGCACGGATCCGGTGGGGCGCGCCGCAACGGGAAGCGGGAGGCCCTCGTCGGGATCGCGCTGCGCTTCGGCCTCGTACGGGAGGAACACCTGGCTCTGCTGCCGCCCCGGACGACGGTGCGCATCCGGGAACGGGAGACGAGCAGTTGAGACCCGGGCCCCCGGAGCGCGGCGGGCCCACCGGAGGGGGAGACGGTGCGTGGCAGGAGCGACACCTCAGGAAGTGACCGTACGGAACTGCTCCCGCGCGGCTACCGGGTCGGCGGCTGGGAGGTCATCGAGCCGATCGCGTCCGGTGGCTGGGCAACGGTCTACGCGGGCCGCCCGGCCGAGGACCCGACGGCGGAGAACCATTCGCGCACCAGCCCGGCCGAAGGCCCGACGACGGACCGTCCACGCAACAGCCCGGCCAAGGACCCGGCGGCGGACCATCCACGCAACAGCCCGGCCAAGGACCCGGCGGCGGACCATCCGCACACCAGCCCGGCCGAAGGCCCGGCGGAGGTCGCGCTCAAGTTCCTGCCGACCGCCGGGCTCGCACCGCGTCAGGCCCGCAAGGTCGCCGAGACCGCCCGGCGCGAGGTCGAACTGGCCCGCCGGGCCGGACATCCGCGGCTGATCCGTCTGCTGGACTCCGTCGTGGTCAGCGATCCGGACCGGGCGTTCCTGGACGGCGCGATCGTGCTGGTGATGGAGCGGGCGGCGCGCAGCCTGCGGGACCTGTTCGACGCCGGAGCCGCGCCTGCGGACATGCCCCGGCTGTTCGCCGGGATCTGCGAGGGCCTGGCCCATCTGCACGGCAGCGGCTGGGTGCACGGCGACCTCAAGCCGGAGAACATCCTGCTGATGGCCGACGGTGCGCCGAAGCTCTCGGACTTCGGGCTCGCCACCGAACTGACCGGCGCCGACGGCACCCACGGGTACGCGCCGCCGATGGGCACCCTGGACTACCTCCCGCCCGAGCGCTGGCAGGCCCCACTCGGCGAGCGCGGCGTGGAGGTCCGGCCCAGCGCCGACGTCTGGGCCCTGGGCATCGTGATCCACGAGGCGTTCGCGTCCGGCGCCTCGCCGTTCCCCGGTGCGACCCCGGTGTCGCGCGGCGCGGCGGTACAGGAGTACGCCGAGGGGCGCGCGCCGCTGCGGCTGGACAGCGCGGTGCCGCCGTTCTGGCGTGCCCTGGCCGCCGACTGCCTGGCCCCGAGCCACGCCGACCGTGCCGCGCACAGCGCCGAGAGCCTGCTGGCGCGCATCACCGCGCGGCAGCCGCCGCCCCGCCCGGTGCGCCGACGGTGGGTGGCCCGGGTCCTCCTGCCGGCCGTCGTGGTGTGCGCGGTGGCCGCCACGGTCTGGTCGCACATCGGCGGGGCGTCCGGGGCGAAGGACGAACCACCGGGCAGGCTCCGGGTGTTCAACGCCGACGACGACTGCCGGGACCGTACGGACCGCACCCCGCAGTGCAGTCTCGGCCTGGCGATCGACCCCCTCCTGCCGTACACCATCGACAACGTCGTACCGACGCGGGTGTGGCACGGCGACGTCCTCGCCGTCTACTGCCGTCTCCCCAAGGGCGTGCCCATCATCGACGAGTCGGACGCCAGCTCCACCCAGTGGTACCGGGTGCGGCTGCCGGCCGGCTCCTCCCGCGCCTCGGCCTGGCTGCCCGCCGTGCGTACGGCGGACCACCCCCGGGTTCCCGACTGCCCGCGCCCCGAACCCGTCCGATGAGTGTGGGCGTTCGCGCCGCGGGCTGTCACTCCGGATCGTTCCGGATGTCCGGCCGGGCGGCCCGGCGGCTAGCTTGCGGACCCTCAGCCACCGCAAGGAAGAGGGAACAGCCCATGCGCGGCACGCGCTCGCTCCTGCTCGGCGGGGTCTTCGTCCTCGCCTCCCTGGCCGCGCCGCCCGGCGCCCTGGCCGCCGAGAACGGCGCCGCGTCCGCAGCGCGGGCCGCCGATGCCACCCAGAGCTTCCGCAACCAGGCCACGGGCCGTTGCATGGACGACACCGACGCCGGCTTCCGCACCTGGAGCTGCAACGGAAGCAGTCCGCAGCTGTGGGACGTGAAGGTCTGGGGCGACGGAACGCGCCAGTTGCGCAACGTCAACACGAACCGCTGCGTCGAGGACAGCGACAACGGGTTCCGTACCGTCGGTACGTGCGGCTCCGGCCCGGAGCAGAGCTGGTGGGTCAAGGTCTGGGACGACGGCACGGTCCGCTTCCAGAACCAGGCGACCCTGCGGTGCATCGACGACAGCTCCCTGGGCTTCCGCACCTGGCCCTGCAACGACACCCCGTACCAGAGCTGGTTCTGACATGGCCGCCACCACGAACGCCGCCGTCGCCCCGGCTCCCCCGAGGAGCGGCCTGGCACGCGGCCCGGCCGGACGGCGACGCGCGATGTGGGGAGCGGCGGCCTTGCTGGCCGTCGTGGCCGTGACCGGCTCCGGCGACCCGGCCTTCGCCCGGGACCCGGGCGATGTGCCGGGCCCGCTCGGCAACTCCGCCCCGGCCACCCTGCTCTGCGACATTCCGGCGGACCGGGACATCGCCGTGACCCGCAAGGTCTACGAGGTCGGGCAGCGCCGGGGCGTGTCCGACAAGGTGATGCTCGCCGGCTTCGAGACGGGCTGGGTCGAGTCCCGTATGAACAACCTGGCGTGCGGGGACCGGGATTCGCTCGGTGTCTTCCAGCAGCGGCCCTCGATGGGCTGGTGCGAACCCGCCCAGTGCCTCGATGTCGACTTCGCGGCGAACAAGTTCTTCGAGGTGGCCCAGCAGATGGAGCCCGACTGGGACACCGCGGGCGAGCTGGCCCAGGCCGTCCAGCGCTCCGCGTACCCGGAGCGCTACCCCCAGGCGGAGGGCTACGCCCGGGAGCTGATGGCCGAGGCGTTCCAGCCGTACGGCACGATCGGCACGAAGTACGCCGCCCTGGGCGGCCCCGGCGGCCCGCTCGGCCCGCCGCTCCGCGCCGAGGAGAACTCCTCGCTCGGCGGGCGCTTCCAGCTCTTCCGGAACGGGATCATCCTCTGGCACCCGGACGAGGCCCACGCGATCTACGGCGACATCCTCACCAAGTTCTGGGACACCGACGCCGAACGCCACTGGGGCTTCCCCACCACCGAGGAAGCCGACGCCGCGACCGCACCCGACGGAACCCGAGGCCGCTACCAGTACTTCGAACACGGCCTCTTCCTCTGGTCCCCCCGAACCGGAACCCACACCATCCACGGCGCCATCTACGACGCCTTCCACACCGCCGGACACGAAACCGCACTCGGCTACCCCCTCACCGACGAAACCGACGAAACCGGCGGCGGCAAAGCCCAGAAATTCCAGAACGCCACCATCCACTGGAACCCCGACCGCGGCACCTGGATCACCGACAACTGACCGGACGACCGACCGGGAGACAGCCATGAGACCGCTGATCCTTCTGCGCCTCCGGCACATGATCGGAGCGCTGGCCCTGGCCCTGACGGCCCTGGCCATCACATTCACCACGGCACCGGCGGCGAGCGCCTCGGAGCCGGGCGGCCCGATCGGGCGCGGCGAGGCGATGGACCGCGCGTGGTCGTGGATCGCCGAGCGGGTGCCGTACAGCCAGAGCGGCTGCCACGAGAACCGGTTCGGCTGCTACCGGCCGGACTGCTCGGGCTATGTGTCGATGGCCTGGAACCTCGGTACGTCCCTGACGACCTGGGGCCTGTGGGACGTCACCTTCGACATCCCCGCGGGCGACCTCCAGCCCGGCGACGCCCTGCTGCGCGACTCGGGCGGCACGGACCACGTGGCGCTCTTCCTCCGCTGGGCGGATCCGGCCCACACCCGGCCGGTGGTGCGCGAGGAGTACGACTTCGGGCACGTCGCCGAGGAGCGGGTGTGGGGCGACGGGCTCAGGGGCTTCGCGCCCCGCCGGTACAACAACCTGGACGACCTGATCCCGTACGGCACCATCGCCGCGAAGTACGACAGCACGGGCGGACCGGGCGGACCGCTGGGCCGGCCGATCACGGGTGAACGCGACTCCTCGCTCGGCGGGCGCTTCCAGCAGTTCCAGAACGGGATCATCCTCTGGCACCCGGACGAGGCCCACGCGATCTACGGCGACATCCTCACCAAGTTCTGGGACACCGACGCCGAACGCCACTGGGGCTTCCCCACCACCGAGGAAGCCGACGCCGCGACCGCACCCGACGGAACCCGAGGCCGCTACCAGTACTTCGAACACGGCCTCTTCCTCTGGTCCCCCCGAACCGGAACCCACACCATCCACGGCGCCATCTACGACGCCTTCCACACCGCCGGACACGAAACCGCACTCGGCTACCCCCTCACCGACGAAACCGACGAAACCGACGGCGGCAAAGCCCAGAAATTCCAGAACGCCACCATCCACTGGAACCCCGACCGCGGCACCTGGATCACCGACGACTAGTGCCTCCGTCGAAACTCCCGTCCGCCCCCTTCCTCACCAACGACCACCAGGAGAACGCGTTGAGCGAGCACCACCACCCCACCCGCAGGAACGTCCTGAAGACCGCGGGCGGCCTCTCCGCCGCCCTGGCGCTCGGCGCCGGGGGCGTTCTCGCCTCGGCCACGGCGGCGAGCGCGGCCGGTGACGGCTTCGGGCTGCGCATCGTGGACCGCAACGAGAGCGACCCCCGCATGTGGTACTACCGGTTCCAGACCGACGCGATCGGCTGGAACCCCGGTGTCAACGTGCTGCTCCCCGACGGCTACCACACCAGCGGCCGCACCTACCCGGTCCTCTACGTCTTCCACGGCGGGGGCACGGACCAGGACTTCATCACCTTCGACCGCCTGGGCATCCGCGCCTGGACCGCGGGCAAGCCGGTGATCGTCGTGATGCCCGACGGCGGTCACGCGGGCTGGTACTCCAACCCGGTCAGCTCCAACACCGGCGCCCGGAACTGGGAGACCTTCCACATCGCCCAGCTGGTGCCGTGGATCGACGCGAACTTCCGCACCTTCGCCGAGTACGACGGCCGCGCGGTCGCCGGGTTCTCGATGGGGGGCTTCGGCGCGCTGAAGTACGCGGCGAAGTACTACGGGCACTTCGCCTCGGTGAGCGCCCACTCCGGCCCGGCCAGCCTGCGCCGCGACTTCGGACTGGTCGCGCACTGGGCCAACGCCTCCTCCGCGGCCCTGGACCTGGGCGGCGGCACGGTCTACGGGGCGCCGCTGTGGGACGAGGCCCGGGTCAGCGCCGACAACCCCGTCGAACGCATCGAGAGCTACCGGAACAAGCGGGTCTACCTGGTCGCCGGCACGAGCCCCGACCCGGTCAACTGGTTCGACACCGTCAACGAGACACAGGTGCTCGCGGGCCAGCGCGAGTTCCGGGACCTGCTCGGCAAGGCGGGCATCCCGCACGAGTGGCACGAGGTGCCCGGCGGGCACTTCGTGCGCCCCGACCTCTTCCAGCGCGACCTCGACGGAATCATCGCCCGGCTCCGCAAGGCGTGACCCGGGGCCGCTCCCGTCCCTCGCCGCCCCGCCCGCTCTCCCCGACCCACGGAGGAACCGCCCATGTCCACCCCTTCACGGCCGGAGCGCCCGGCCGCCACCCGCCGGTCGGCGCTCAAGGCGGGCATGGGCTTCGCCCTGGGCGCCGGGCTGCTGGGCGCCGCCCCCGGCGTGGCCACCGCCCGCGACCGGTCCGCCCCGGGGCGCCCGGCCGCCCGGCTGCTCCAGAGCGGCGCCCCGCTGTGCGAGCAGCCCGGCGACTCGGCGAGCGCGCAGGGGCTCGGCTCCGGTGACCTCGCGATCCCGTACCACCGGGAACACGACAACACCTGGGGCTATGTGTTCGGCGACGCGTTCGGCGGCATCGCCCAGGCCGATCCCTATCTGGGGTCGCCGGTGATCCTGAACCAGGCGGGCTTCGACGCCTCCGGCGCCACCCCGATCTCGTTCACCTGGGCGCTGCCCACCGGGGGCGCGGCCCGCCAGTGCTTCGACTACGCGCACCGGGCGGACAACGGGCACGGCTTCGAGATCTCCCGCATCCCCAACGACTGCATCGAGTTCGGCGGCCGCACGTACATCCAGTACACCTCGGTGGCCCTGTGGGAGAACATCCCGGCCGGGTACGACGGTTCACTGATGTCGGGGGTCGCGTACTCGGACGACTACGGGGTGACCTGGCAGGACTACCCGTACCACTGGGCGGGCGACACCCAGGGCACGAACCAGTCCATGTACGGGATGTGGTCGTTCGCGGGCATCGATCCCGACGGCTGGCTGTACATCTTCTCCAAGCGCTGGAACGGCACCCACTCCAACACCGCCGACGGCGGCGCGATCCAGCTGTTCCGCATCCAGCCGGACGAGTTCCGCGCCGGGAACTTCGGGGCGCAGGAGAACTGGGCCTATCTGGACGGCCGTTGGCAGTGGACGCGGGCGGCGGCGCCGTCGGTCATGCTCTCCGGGAACAGGATCGGGGAGTTCTCCGTCAAGCGGATCGGCAGCACGTACTGCATGAGCTACTTCGACGTGGACGACTACGCGATCTGCACCCGCACCGCGTCCCGCCCGGATGCCGTCTGGACCGCTCCCAAGCCCCAGATCGTCGGCGACGGGCTGCCGCCGCACCACTGGGGCAGGCCCCAGCTCCCGTTCCTGTACGGCGGATACATCCACCCCGGCAGCGCGAGCGCCACCTCCCTGACCCTGATCGCCTCGCAGTGGCAGTCGGTCAACCAGGGCAGGACGCCGTACCGCGTCCTCCAGTACGACGGCATCCAGCCCTGATGTCCGCCGCCGGCCCCGTCGCGGTCATGGCCCCGGCCGTCCGGTCAGGGGCTGATCGCGCGCCAGATGCGGTCGGACAGGGTCCGGGCGGCCTCCTCCATGTCCACGTCCCCGGCGGCCAGCCACCGCCGGGCCACGGCGGTGACGGGGCCGAGGACCAGCGCCTCGATCACGGGCTCGGGGAGCGGGGCGATCTCGCCGGCCTCGCGGTACCCCCGCACCCAGAGCGCGAGGGGGGTCAGCCGCGCCTCCTGGGAGTCGCGGATCGGTCCGGCCTGGGCCATGGACTCGTGGTCGGCGGTGGCCGAGTGCAGGAGCCGGGCCTCGTCCGGGCGGGCCCGTACGAAGGCCAGATACGTCCGGACGACGGCGTCGACCCCGGAACGGGCGTCCGCGGTACGGCGCAGCTCCGCGACGAGTTCGTCCAGGAGTCTGCCCAGGCAGCGCAGGGCGAGGGCGTTGTGCACACCCTGGAGGCTGCCGAAGTGGTGGTAGACGCTTCCGGCGCTGACGCCGCTCGCCCTGGTGATCGCGCCGACGGTGAGGCCCGCCTCGCCGGAGGCGGCGTAGATACCCAGTGCGGAATCCAGGACCTGCTCGGCGGTGGCTTCCCCGCGCTGTTGCTTCGGGCTCATCGAGCGGACGTCCTCGGTGTGGTCTGAACACGGAGGACGTCGGGGCCCTCTCCGTCGCCAGTGTAGGCGCAGGCCCTGTCTTCTGGAATTTTTTCTAGAAATCCGCTCTACTTCTGGTCCGCGGCGCCCAGACTGATCCCGTGTCAGGCACCGGCGCCGTGGCCGTGCGCACCGAGTCGTCGAGGGAGACGGCATGACCGAACCGAGTGACTTCCAGGGCCGTCCGCCGGCCGGGCCGCCCGCACCGCCCCCGCCACCCGCGTATCCGCCGCCACCGATGCCGGTGCCGCCGCCCGGCGCCGTGGCGCCGTGGTGGCAGCGCCTCTCGGACCGCGGGCGCCTGTTGCTCTTCGGCGGGGTCGGGGTCCTGGTCCTGGCGCTGGTGGCCGGAACGCTGCTGACGGTGTCCGGCACGCTCGGGTCCGACGACGGCAAGGCGGTGGCGAAGCGGAACCTCCAGCCGTTCCGGCAGGCGGTCGAGGAGCTCGGCGCGGCCCAGGGACTGACGTACCAGGACACGTCCGCCTTCGGCGTCACCGAGAACCAGATCACGACCACCGCGGGCGGCAGCAAGTACGGCACCACCTCTTCCGGCGGGAAACGGCTGGAGCAGGGCCTGTTGAACGTCGACGGCAAGACCTTCATGCGGTGGTCCCAGGACCCCGCACCGCCGTCGGGCGCCGAGCCGGGCAAGCCCGGCAAGTGGATGGCCGACCACCAGGACAAGGACTCTCTCGTACAGGAGGCACTACGCCGGACCCTGCCCCCGCCCCAGCTGGCAGAGGTCCTCACCCAGGCCCTCGACGCCCTGGAGAAGGCCCCGCCCACGGCGGAGCGCACGGACGAGAAGCCCCGCACCGTGCACGGGAAGCCCGCCCTCGCCCTCGACACCTCGGCCGGACGGCTGCTGGTCACCCGGCAGAAGCCCCACCGGGTGCTCCGCCTGGAGCCCTACGACTTCCACGAGTTCACCGAGCGCCTCAAGGACGGGGAGGCACCGGAGACCATCCCCGAGGTGACGCGCGGACCGCTCACCGTCGGCAGCCCCGAGGGCATGGACATCGCACCGGCCCTGGGCGACGCCGTCGACGCGATGTTCGACACCCTGCTCGACTACACCAAGCAGCTCAAGAACGCGGGCGACCGGGGCATCAACTTCACCATCGACGGCTCGGGCGACATGAACTGCAGCGCGTCGGGCTGCTCCGTCACCCAGAAGTTCACCGGCGAGGTCACCTCCAAGGCCCGGGACGAACGCGTCAGCAAGGGGCAGGTCTCCGCCGTCCTGACCGCCACCTTCTCCATCGGCGGAGAGTCCGCCGGCAAATGCACCAGCCCCCGCAGCACCTTCCGCCTCACCGGCACCAACGCCGCCGGCACCCTGAGGTGCTCCAACCCCGGCGCCGGCTCCGTCTACCGCTCGGTGGCCGCCCGCTACAAGAGCAGGGCCGAGGCCCAGTCACGCGCCGCGGGCGGCCGGGTCGTCCACTACAGCATCCCCCTGCGCGCCAGCACCCTCGTCGAGGCCAGCGCCCTGGCGGCGGTGGAGGTCAAGGCACTGGTCGACCGGGTGAACGGACAACGACGCATCGCGGACTGCGCCAAGCCCCACAGCTTCCCCGCCGGTACGCAGGTCCTCCTCGCCGACGGCACGCACCGCCCCATCGAGGACATCCGCACCGGCGACCGGGTGACCGCCACCGACCCCGCCCGCAGCCTCACCGCCGCCCGCCCGGTCACCGGCACCATCACCACCGACGACGACAAGGACTTCACCCGCCTCACCGTCGCCACCGCCGGGGGCCCGGCCACCCTCACGGCGACCGACAACCACCCCTTCTGGCTCACCAACACCAAGCGCTGGACCGACGCCGCGGACATCCACGTCGGCGACGAGGTCCGCAGCCCCACGGGAGCCCCGCTCCGGGTGACGGAAGTCGACGACCAACGGGGCCGACAGCGCACGCACGACCTGACGGTCGGCGGCCTGCACACGTACTACGTGCTGGCGGGGACCGTTCCGGTACTCGTGCACAATTGCAGTACCGGCGGAGTCAGCCTCTCCGGTGCGCGGCAGGTGAGCGGCCGTTTCCCCAAGAACGCCGACCCCGGTGAAATACTGTTCCGCCAGAAGGCGGACGGGACAGTTACCGCGTACGCAAGGTACGACAAGAATGGGGTGCTCACCCAACGCGCGGACCTCGACCCGAGCTCTGCCCCGCACGCCGGAATTCCGGCCCCACACATCCTTGACATGGTCAAGCACGTCAACCCGAAGACGGGGCAGGTCTTCTACAGCTGGGCAAAACTACCGCGCCCCTTGCGCCCGGAAGAGGAACTGTGCGGCTGCCGATAGACGGAGATCATCGGCGGAGCGAATACGAGACCTCCGGCCGGCACCACGGCGGGCGGAGAGATTTCGCGGTCCTCGCGGACTCTCGCCCCCCAATCCACAAGCAGCACGGACCCAGAAGCCTTTTCGGAAGCGACAGAAGGGGGTTACCCGTGGATGACCCGATGGAATATTCCACAATTAAATCCTGGGCCGACGAGTGGGGAGGAGATGTCGATTACCTGGATTACATCGCATACAACAGCGACCTGGCAGCACTGGTAGCACTCTCCAGAATCTTCTGGCCCAGATTTGTCGAGGCGGATGGCTGCGTACTCTGGGATCGAGCATACGACGAAGCGAACTTCGAACTCTGGCGCGAAGAGCTGTCGGGCGACACCCGAAGAATTGAGGCAACACTCAATCAGTTGCGCGTCTGGCAGCTGGTCGAATCAGATGAAACAAGTGGAGATTCGAAGGCACTGGAGTTCACTGCCACCTGCATCGCAAAAACCTGGAGAGCCGCATTGCATGCCGAATTCCCTGACCGGACTTTCGACGTTCGAGTCATCGAATCCGAAGACGGCCCCATCGTGACGTTCTCCGCCGGTTCGATGTAGCTCCGCCACTCCGAGGATCTTCCGGACGGGCCCGGGAGGCCCGAACCCGTCCGATCGAGACCCGGTCCGGTCACTTGGCAGGCAGCGGCACCGACCCGTGGATGGAGTAGTGGTCGGACAGCCCGACGTAAGCCGTCACCGAGCACGCGCTGAACGAGTAGGGACTGAAGATGTAATCGATCTTCTCGCCGTCCTTGGTGTTGGGCCCGTCGTAGACCCCGTTCTTCTCCGCGCACTCCTGGTACCGGTCGTACATCGTCGTCAGTACGTCGAGGTTCCGGGCGGGCGGGCTCACGTTCAGGTCGCCACCGAAGACCGGCCGGTAGCCGCGCTGGTCGGCCTTCTCCATGAGCGTCGCCGCCTGCTTCTTCTGCCAGGTGCGCTCGGGGTCGTCCCAGCCCTTGCCCCCGGTGCTGAAGTGCGCGGCGCAGTACATGGCCGCCTGGGACGGAACGGTGGCGCAGACCGCCGTACGCTGCTCGGCCTTGCGGGTCACCCCGTCCTTGTTCACATAGGTGGCCGGCGACGGCAGCTCGTACGCCTGGTACCAGGCGTTCTCATCGGGAACCGCGATGGCGACGCCGTACGCTCCCCGGTCGTACCCGTCGGCGTCCATGCATTCCTTCTGCGCCTTCAGTCCGGTCCCGTCGACGTCGTAGTTGATCGGTGCGAAGCGTACGTCCCACTGGTAGGGGCCCTCTTCCAGCGCCAGTTCCACCGGCTTGGCGTGCTTCTCGCAGATCTCCTGGAGGAAGATCACGTCCGGGTAGGACGCGGCCTTGGCCAGGCGCTCCTTGAGGCCCGCGGCGAGGGCGTCCTTGCCGATCGGCTTGCCGCCGTTGCACGGACTCACCGTGTTGATGTTGCCGCAGACGTTCCAGGACATGATCCGCGCCGTGGTCGCGGCGGCCGGGCCCGCGAGAGGCGGCACCGCGCTCCCCGCGTCGGTGGTGCCCTCCGGGATCCCGGCCGCACCGGCCTTGACCAGGGTGAACCGCTCCCACGAACCCACGGAACCGGCACGGGCCCGCAGAAGGCCGTAGTCGTTGCCGGTGGCGTTCTTCTCCGCGGAGACGTAAAGGCCCTCGCTCTGCCCCTTCAGCGCGTACTTCCCGTCCCCCAGCGACGCGAGGACGAACCGCTCCCAGCCACCGATCTTCGCGCCGCGAGCCCGCAGCATTCCGTCATGGGCCCCGCCGTCCTCGATCTCGGCGCTGGCGAAGTACCCGCTGGCCTCGAACCTCAGGCTGACGGTCCTGCCCTCGTCATCGGTGTGCAGCGTGAACCGCTCCCAGGCACCGACCGCGTCGCTCCGCGCGCGCAGCTTGGCCCACTGGTTGTCGCCGTCCTTGATCTCGGTGGAGACGTACTTGCCGGTGGCCTCCGACCTCAGGGCCCACTTCTGGCCGGCGGACTTGGCGATCGCCCCGGTGTCCGCGGCGGACGCCACGGGCGCGAATATCAGCGCCACACCCCATATCGCCGCGAACGCGGCGACCCAGCTCATTACTCTGCGGAACAACTCTCCCCGCCTCCCAGGTCATTCACTTACGAACGATCCGGGATCATGCCACGCCACCCCGCCGGCCGCCCGCCCTCACGCCTTCGCCGCGCACTCCGCCCACAGCACCTTCCCGCCCTGCTCCGGCAGCCCGCCCCGCACCGGGTACCCGCCCCAGCACTCCGCGTACAGCGTGACGAGATACAGCCCCCGTCCCCGCTCGGCCAGTTCCTCCGGGGTCGGGGCGCCCCATCGGAACGGCGCGGGGATGCGCGGATCGGTGTCCCGGACGCTCAGCCGGACACGGCTGCGCCCGGCGTCGCGCAGGCGCAGGGAGTACGGCCCCGAGGAGTGCAGGTAGGCATTGGTGACCAGCTCGCTGGCCAACAGCTCCGCGATCTCGACGAGTTCGGGCATGCCGTGCACACGCAGGGCGTTGCGGAGGGTGGCGCGGGCGACGCCGGGGGCGCGGGGATCCTGCGGGAGTTGGAGGGTGTATGTCCAGGGCGGGGATACCGTGGAACCGACCATGGAAGTCTCCGTTCACGGGAGGAAGTTGGGTCGCGGATTTCCAGGTGCCCGGTGACGAGGCCGCTCCGTCGAGCGGGGTACTTCCGGGCGGGTGGCCTGAGATCCAAGGTAGCGATTCGTGGTTAACGCGTTAACCGAATCCCGGCGAATCCATAAATTGACACCCTTATGGGTGACGAGCCGCTCAAGGAGGCGAGCAAGCCCGTGAGAACCAACCCGACGGGTCGCCAGCTCCGCTTTGGCACCGAGCTGCGCAAACTCCGCGAGCGCGCGGGCCTCACCGCCACCCAGGCCGGTCAACTCCTGGGCATCAAGCAGAACCAGATCAGCAACATGGAGGCGGGGCGCATCGGTGTGAGCCCGGAACGCGTGCGCGCCCTGGCCTGCCACTACGAGTGCGCCGACAAGGACATCGTCGCCGCACTCGGGCACATGACCAATGACCGCACCCGCGGATGGTGGCAGGAGTACCGGGAGATCCTTCCCTCTCCCCTCCTCGACCTGGCGGAGATCGAGCACCACGCCCGCCGGCTGCGGACGGCCGTGACCGTCCACGTCCCCGGTCTCCTCCAGACCGCGGAGTACGCGCGCGAGGTCTTCCGCCAGGACGCGCCGGCGCTGTCACCTCCCGACATCGAGCACCGCGTCTCCTTCCGCGTCAAGCGACAGGCCGTCCTCTTCCGGGAGTCACCCACACCGCATCGGGCCGTCATCCACGAGGCCGCGCTGCGCATGCGGTTCGGCGGCCCGGAGGTGACGCGCAAGCAGCTCCAGCACCTCCTCGACATGGGCGAACGGGATCACATCACGCTTCAGGTGATCCCCTTCTCCGCAGGGGCCCTCGCCGGGTCCGGCCAGTCGATCTACTACTTCCAGGGGCCGGTGCCGCAGCTCGACACCGTGAATCTGGACCAGTCCCACGGCCCCGTCTTCCTCGACGCCGAGGCCCAGTTGGAGAAGTACCGCGCGCTGCTCGACCGCATGGAGGCGACCGCGCTGGACCACGACCGCTCCAGGGACTTCATCCACACCGTCGTCCGTGACCTGTGAAGGGATCCGAGATGCCCCCTCCCGTCTGGCAGAAGTCGTCCTACTGTGCCCAGGGCAACTCCTGCATACACGTGGCCGTTCTCGCCCCCGGCGCAGTCGGCCTCACCGAATCCGGCGACCCCACCGGAGCGACGCTCCGGACCACCCCCACCGCCTGGGCCGCCCTCGTCCGCACCCTCAAGGAGCATGGCACCCGTGACTGACACCCCCGGCATCCCCGCCGACCTGACCTGGATCCGCGCGGCCTCCGAAGACCCGGATGACCCCGGCCCCTGGATCGAGGTGGCCTTCGGGCCGGACGACTTCGTCTACCTCCGCGAGACCGGCGACCCCCTCAACATCGTCACGACCACCCGGACGAAATGGGATGCCTTCGTCAAGGGCGTCATGGCGGGCGAGTTCGACCACTTCGCCGAACTCGACGGCGAGGCGGCGGTCGCCGACCAGGTCTGCCGCCCCGCAGGAGCACGGACGCGGCTGTAGTCGCCCGGTCTGTCGGCGGATACGTCCTCTTCGCCCCGCAAGCGAGCGAAGAGGACGAAGGGGAAGAAGAGCGCGAAGGGCGCGAAGGGCGCGAAGAGGAACAGGACCGGTCCGACGGTCACATTCCAGTCGAGCCCTGCCGGCGACCTGCCCGGAGCGGCCTTCCCGAGGCGACCTGCCCAGAGCGACCGCTCCGGAGCGGCCTTCCCGAAGCAACCTGCCCACAGCGATCCGGCCAGAGCGACCTCCCCGAAGCGACCTGCCCAGAGCGACCGCTCCGGAGCGGCCTTTCCGGAGCGACTGCCCGAAACGGTCTGGCCAGGCTGCCGCCGGCCCCCCTCATGAACGGGGCCGTGAGCCGGCCTCCGCCCAGGCGCGGGCGAATCGTTCGTGCGCGGGCGGTGGGACGGCGGCGGCCACGGCTGTCGGGGCCGGTGGCACCGGGCGTGGGGCCTTCGCGGCGGTGAGCTCCTTGCGGACGGCACGGTGGTGGTCGAGGGTCCAGGTGTTCCAGCGGCGGACGGTGCGGTCGGCCGGGCGGTCGAAGGTGTGCAGCTGGAGGTGGAGAGCCGCCGCGTCACGGCCGACGCCCAGGGAAGCCGCCACCTCGTCCACCAGGGCCGGGGCGCTGAAGAGCGGGTGGGACTCGTACTGGCCCGGCGGGACCGGGGTGGTCGCCGAGCGGTCCGCGAGGGCGCGCAGGGCGGTGAGGTGGCCGGAGGGTATGTCCGTGAGCCGGCCGAGCAGCAGACGGGCCCCCTCCATGGCCGGGTCGCCCACCGGGCGCTCGGTGAAGGCCCAGGTGAGGGCGGTGACGGCGGCCCGGGTCCCCTCGGCGTCCAGGGGTGGTTCCGGCAGGTCGCCGGTGAGCAGGGCGGTGGCCCAGCTCGCGGGCAGTCCGTGGTCCTTGGCCAGCGCGGCGGCATGGCTGCCGTCGTCGGCGTACGGGGTGACCGGGAGCCGTTCGGACCAGGCGGCGGCCATCCGGGCCGCGGCGGCGGTCATGCCCCCGGGGGCCCGGAGCTCCGCCGGATCGGCGGGCACGGCGGCGGCGAGCACGGCGTGTCGGCCGTCGAGACCGAGGCGCGTCCTCATCTCGTCGTACGCGTACACCGTGGACCGGTCGGCCTTGTAGGGCTTGGCCCGGCACAGCTTCAGATGCGCGGCGTAGTCGTCGCTGCCGGCGAAACCGTCGAGGACCAGGGCGGCGATCGCGCGCGGCACCCCCGTCCGCCACCGGAACAGGTCGACGGCCTCGTCGGGCACCGGCAGCGGGCCGTGTGCGGCGAGCAGGGCGAGCAGGCGGGGCAGTCGCGTGGTGTCGTCGCCCGCGACGACACGGGTCCCGCTCTCCTCGGCCCCGGCGGGCTCCGGGTCGGCGGCCCGCTGGAGGAAGGGGACGAGATCGCCGCGGACCGGGCCGGAGGCCACCGGCACCCCGGATGCGCGGAGCTCCGCCACCCGGGGCTCGGGGGCACGGCCGGTGCGCCAGGCGGTGCCCGCTTCCGCGAACGGCTGGCGGCTCCACACGTCGAGCAGCGCGGCCAGCGCCTGCCGCTGCCCGTCCGGGGTGGCGGCGACGACGGCCCGCCAGGCCACGGCGTCGATGCGGCCGGTCAGCACCGCCCACTCGGCAGGTGGGGCGGGCGGGGCCAGTGCCCGTACCTCGTCGTCGATCTCGCCGCGCAGATACCGTCCGTCGGCGGCGACCGCGGTGAGCAGGGCCGGTTGCGGCTGCGGCGACCGTTCCTCGTATGCCCGCAGCCGGGCCAGCAGGCCGTGCAGGGCGGGGACGAGCCGGGTGTCGGGCACCGGGTCGGGCAGCTCGACGACCGGTCCGGAACGCATGACGGCCACCCGGTGCGACAGCTCCCGGCGGCGGCGCAGCACATCGGCGGCGAGTCGCACGGCGTGGGCGACGCCCTCCCTGATCCGGGGGTCGCGCACCCCGGGCGGCGCTTCCTCGGCACCGGACCGCAGCAGCTCGCGTACGGCCTCGTCGGTCACCGTGCGCAGCGCGCGGGAGGAGTCGGCGTCGCGCGGGGTGAGGAAGTGCCAGAAGGCGGGCGGCGGCACGGTCCCCGCCCGCTCGCCGAGGGTGGCCCGGACCGGTCCGCGGCGGTGGCCGCCGGCGAAGCCCCGGACCTGCCAGAGCAGCGAGTTGTCCTCGGCGGCATGGCAGCGGACGGTGGTGCTGCCGACCACGACGGCGTCCTCTCCGCCGGACGGCAGGGCGAGGACGCCCCACGGGCGACGGCCCCAGACGGTGGTCTCGTACGACGCGGTGCGCCCGTCGGCGGACTCCAGCACGAACGCGCGGGGCGAGGGACCGGCGTACGGGGTGCGGTGGCCGACCCGGCAGCCGGTGAGCCTGCCGTCCTGGCCGAGCGGGGACGGCGGTGCGCCGGGCGGCAGTTCGGCGAGGATGCGGTGGTCGGGGAAGGGCCTGATGCCTTCCGGGAAGGTGTCGGGCGCGTGGAAGTCCGGCAGGGTGCGGTCGGCGGTGGGCGTGCCGGTGGCGGGGTCCAGGCGCGACCAGCCCCCGCCGTGGTCCTCGCTGAACACCGCGGTGCTCCAGAAGTCCCGGCCGTCGTACATCTGGTAGTCGCGGTGGCCGATGCCCGTGGTGTCGCCGGGGCGCAGGATGTTCTCGCCGTCGAACCGGCCGCCGCCGTCCGGGGTCTGGAACTGGTAGCCGAGGCCGCCCTGGATGCTGCCGCCGTAGGGGCGCAGCCCGTAGGACTGCTCCGGTTCGAAGGTGTCGGCGGGGGCGGCGGACCAGTACGCCGTACTGGTGCCGTTCTCGTCGCCCGAGCCCGTCCAGGCGACGAGGAACTGGCCGCCGACCCAGTGCACCGTGACGTGGCCCGCGCCTTCCGGCAGCTCCAGGGTGTGTTCGCCGCGCCGACCCGCGTGGTCGACGGCGAACGCGCGGCTCTCCCCGTACACCGTGAGCACCGGCCAGGTGCAGGTGGTGTACACCGTCTCGTCCGGCCGGAACTGGGCGAGGGCCTCCTCCAGGGCGGGCCAGCCCAGCTCCTCGGGCAGGCCCGCCCGCAGGGCGCGGGCCAGCGGGCCGGTGAGGTCCAGCGCGTCTAGGGCCTCCTCGATGCCGTCCAGGGCGACGGCGGTGGGCCGGTCGAGGAGGCCGTGCAGCTCCTCGACGGCCTCGTCGGCGGCGGCGAGCCCGCCGCCGCGCAGGCTGTCGAGCAGCTTCTCGATCCGTCCGTGCACCTCGGCCGCGATGCCCGGGTTGTGCGGGAGGCGGCTGATGGCGGAGCCGCCCCGGGACCGAAGACCGGCGTGCACCGTGCCTTCGAGCCGGGAGCCGAACACGGGGTCGGCGGCAAGGGCCCTGAGGTCGCGCCGCGCGTCCTTCTCCCAGAACTCCAGGGAGATGGTGGGGCCCGGGTCGTGGACGGGGATCCCCTCGGCGAGGCAGGCGTCGAGCAGGTCGGCGTCCAGGTGCGGCCACTGGTAGCGGTCCTCGTGGAGCCGGACCGGGGTGCCGTCCTCCTTCAGCAGCGGCGCGAACCGGGCCACCAGGTCGAACAGTTCGGCGGGCATGGCCTGGCGGCACACCCCGCCGCCCGACCTGCGGTGGGAGTACCGGGTGGCGTACCGCCGCAGCCACTCGCCGAGGCCGCCCTCCGGGGTGATCCGGCCGGCCGCCGCGGCGTCGGCGGCCCCGCAGCCGATCAGTAGCCGCAGCCAGGCGGCCGCGTCGCTCTTCGACTCGGGGAACAGGTCGAGCAGAGCGGCGGCGCGGTCGTCGGCCGGGGGGTGAGCGGCGAGCGGGCCGAGAGCCGCGTCGAGCAGCCGGTCGGGCACGGCCTTTCCGCGGGCCGACGCGAGCACCTCGCCCAGCACCCGCGCCTCCTCGTCGCTGCCGAGACCGGCCGTGCGCGCGGAGTCCCGCACCCGGCGGGCCAGATCGGCCGGGAGCTCACCCGGCGACGCGGCCCAGACGGCCAGCAGCCGCACGAACTCGCGGTGCGCGTCGCCCGGTTCGTACACCTCGGCCAGCCAGGCGGGGGCGCCGCCGAGCTCGGCGGCGGGAAGCGCGCCGAACCGGGCGAACAACAGGAGGTTCGCCCACCGCCAGCGGGGGTCGACGGGCAGCCCGTGGACACGCTCCGCGGCGCGCGCGTTCGCGTACGCGCGGGCGGCGGAACGGCGGTGCGTCTCCAGCATCCAGTGCCCGATGGTGTCCCAGAACCAGGGCAGATGGTCGGTCGGCAGGCCCCGGGCCAGACGCTCCGCCCCGTCCACGAACCGTCCGGGCTTCTCCCAGGCTCTGTACCGGTCACTGCCCACTCGCTCCAGCACCTCACGCGCCCCGGCCTCCGCACCGGGCACCCGGGCGCGCGCCCAGTCGGCGTAGGTCTCGGAGGTGCGGTGATTGGCCGGGAGCGGAACGGGAGTTGCGGTGTTGCTGGTCATGCGTACGAGTCTGGCATCCGGCACTGACAACGAGCGCTCGTCGCCCAGCGACCAGTCGCCGACCGATCCGTCGCCGACGTGTCCGTCGTTGATGTGCCCGTCGTTGATGCATCCGTCGCTGGTGCATCCGTCGCTGGTGCATTCGTTGTTGCTGTATCCGTCGTTGATGCATCCCTTGCCCACCGACCGGTCGTCGACCGGCTCGTAGTGGACCGACTGGTAGTGGACCGACTGGTTGTGGACCGGCTCGTCGTGGCCGTACCTTCTCCGACCGGGTATCGACGAGGTGTCGACCGGGCCCTGCCGACCGGCCAGTTGCCGGAGGCCCTGTGTGAGGCCCTGTGTAGGGTCCCCGCCATGCCTGCCTTCCGCGACTTCAACTTCAAGCTGCTGGTCATCGAAAAGCTCATGTACGAGGACAAGACGCTGACCCCGGCCTTCAGCATCCGCGCATGCCTGCGGGCCAGGGGCGTCAACGACGCGGAGTCCTACGCGTTCGGCAACGGCCTCGCCCACACGGTGCTCGACGAGGCCCGTGCCCACTTCGAAGCGCTGGAGATCAGTGAGGAACTGCTCGCGACGGTGGACAGCCTCCTCGTCGATGGCGGGCACCGGGTGTACCAGGAGTGCGCTCCGGGCTGGGACGGCGAGGACGAGCTGTTCGACGTGGGCTCGCTCGACGACCTCGACCTGCTGCCGAATCTGCGGCAGATCACGGGCATCCACGATTGCGGGCTGGGCATCCCGTTCAAGGCCGAGATCCTTGAGGCCCGGGGCATCAGCGCCGACTGAGTCGCAAGCGCGTTCTCCTCCTCGTCCGGTGACTCCCGGTCAAGTGATCGGACAACGTGTCCGGCCGCCGCGCCGCGGGCATGATCAACGGCATGAACGACGAGCCGGGCAGGATCCTCCGCTGGAACTTCTTCATCGGCGGCCACCTGAGTGCGTCGGTGCCCGTACGCCTCGTCGAGCGCACCGACGCGGGTCAGCTGGTCTGGATGGAGACCGGCACGCCCATGTGGCGTACGAAGCTTCCGCGTGGGAGGCATCTGCGGGACATCGCCCCCGACGACCGGCCGTCCGGCGGCTATCCGGTCGTCGCCGACCGCTGGCCGATGGGCAACGCGCTCTTCTACCAGCCGACCGGCGCCGCACACTCGGTGCTCTGGCTCTTCGGCCGTGGACGGAAATTCCGTGGCTGGTACGTGAATCTGGAGCGCCGGACCCATCGCGGTGACGACATCGACATCACCGACCACGAACTCGACATCAACGTGGCGCCGGACCGGACCTGGAAGTGGAAGGACGAGGAGTCCTTCGCCGAGAAGACCGGTCACCCCGTCTACTGGTCGGCCGACGAAGCGTCCGCGATCCGGAACGAGGGGGCCTCGGTCGTCCGGCTCGCCGAGGCCGGAACGTTTCCCTTCGACGGCACCTGGTGCGATTTCCAGCCGCCGTCCACCTGGACGACCCCGCCCCGACCGCCCGTTCCCCGCCATCCCCTGCTCTGACCGCCCCCTGCTCCGGCCGGGTGCGGCCCGCTGACCAGGGCATGCGCACATTCCCGGCCAGGGTGGCGAGACGACAATCATTGCCCGGGGTCACACCCCGTGATACACAGAGTAACCATACATATTCAGTCACACACTATTTCGATCCAACAGGCCAGGGCGGCCGCACCGGCCATATGTGCGAGATCCGGGTAAAGAGAGCTGTCAAGCCGTCGTACGAGAGCAGTTTCATCAGCGAAGATAGAGAGCGACCCGTGTCGTCCGGCAGGGGCAACGAACTACCCAACAGGGGCGGTGACTTACATGATCCTGGCAGCTGAGAAGGGCGACATCACCACCATCATCGGCGGAATCGCCCCGAACTGGGGGCCGTTCGGGACCTTGGGCAACGAGGCCCGCGTAATGATCGAGGTCGTGATGGCCATCGCCATCCTGCTCTGCCTCGGCATCGCGGTCTGGGGCGCGGCGAAGCAGCGCATCGGCGCGACGGCACTGCGCGACACATTCAGCGCGGAGCAGGGCAAGGGGCTGATCGTTGCCGGTCTGACCGGTGTGTTCATCATCGGATCCCTCGGAACCCTGTTCACCATCGTCTATGGAATGGCTGTCTGACCGACAGTCGTCCCCCACCATCCGTCCGCCCGTCCCGCCCCACCCCCACCATCCGCCCGTCGCGCCCACCGGCAGAGGTTGCGTCTCCCTGATGTCGAGTCACCACACCGCGCCCGCGCGGACACCCGCAGGGCTACCGTCGTACTACCCGGTCCAGGCAACGGTTGAGGGGGCGTACGCGGCATGAGTCTCGGCGACGACAACGGCTACGGCAACGACTCAGGCCGTACGGACGATGGATACAGCACCATCGGCGGCACCCGCCAGACCCGTACCCGCCTCCCCGACGGCGAGGGCGGCGACGGCTACGGCGCGCCCCGCCGACCCGCCCGCAAGTCCCGTTCCCTGGTCATGATGGTCGGCGTGGTCGTCGTCCTGATCGCGGCTATCGCGTTCGCGAACATGGGCGGGGGCGGCGGGAACGGCGACGGGGACGGCGGCCACGGGGGCGGGGGGAACAAGCCGGAGTCGGCGTCCACGGCGGCCACGGGGACGAAGCCGGTGACGGGGAAGAACGGCACGATCCCGTCGGGGTTCGCCCATGACGAGCAGGGGGCGCAGAGCGCGGCGGCGAATTACGCGGTGGCGCTCGGCTCAGCCGACATGTTCGACAAGAGCCGTCGTCGCGCGGTCGTTACCGCCGTCTACGCCCCCGAGGTCGCCGCAGCTCGCCAGGGCGATCTCGACAAGGTGTACTCCGGTCAGGATTTCCTCACCAACATCGGGCTCAATCCTGATGGCACCGCGCCGTCAGGGCTGACGTTCATCTCGCGCTCCAACCCGGCCGGCACCAAGATCGTGAAGTTCAATGGCGACTCCGCAAGCGTCGCCGTCTGGTACTCAGCCCTGTTCGGGCTGGCAGGCGAAGGTTCCAAGAACCCGGTCTCCGAGAGTTGGTTCACCAACACCTTCGAACTGACCTGGATCGGCGGGGACTGGAAGATCACCGACTTCACGCAGAAGGACGGCCCCACTCCCGTCGGCCGTGACCAGGCTGCTTCTCCTGCCGAGGAAATGGCCAACGCCGTGGAACAGTTCGGAGGGTTCACCTATGCCCGGTAAACGATCCAGTCGAGCTCTTTCGTTCACGGCAGTGGCAGCCGGCCTAGAGGTCACTCTCGTACTGCTGGCGGGCCGGGCATTCGCCGCCCCCTCTCCGAGCCCGTCTCCCGGTGCCAGCAACAACGCATGCGACCTGATCCGCGGCCCCGCCAAGGACTACTGCGAACGAGGCGAAGCCGGTACCTCCAAGATCGGCCCCTCCACCCTCGACAGCTCCCAGGACCCCCTCTCCTCCCTCGCCCGCGGCTGCGCCGACGCCGCCGCCTGGATCGTCGGCAAGCTCAGCGAGGCAGTGAAGAGCACCGCCAACGTCGACTTCACGAACACCAAGTTCCTCCAGCAGTACGCGGTCGTCTTCGCCGCCTCCACCGTCCTCACGCTCGTCCTCTGGCTGCTCGCCGTGGCCAAACGGGCGATCCGCGGCGTCCCGCTGACCACCGCGATCTCCGAGGCCGTCGGGTTCCTCTGGCTGACGGTCCTCGCCTCCGCGTTCACCCCGCTGATCCTCTACACCGTCGTCTCCGCGACCGACGGCGTCACCCAGGTCGTCGCCACGTCCTCGGGCGGGCAGACCGACGTCTTCTTCGGGTCGTTCGCCGAAGCCCTCAAGAAGGGCTCCGACATCGGCGGCGGGCCGATCATGCTGATCGTCGTCTCGCTCGTCTCGATCCTCGCCGCCGGCGTCCTCTGGCTGGAGCTCGTGATCCGGGCCGCCCTGCTCTACGTGGGCGCCCTGCTCGGCACCGTCGTCTACGCGGGGCTCGTCGACAAGAACATGTGGGGCCACGTACGGCGCTGGGCGGGCATCATGGTCGCGGTGATCATGGTGAAGCCGGTGATCGCCGTCGTGCTCGGGCTGGCCGGCGCGCTCTCCCAGAACGACGGGCCGAACGCGTTCTCCGCCGTCGTCTCCGGTCTCTCCATCATCCTGCTGGCGATCTTCGCCTCCGCGATGATCTACCGCTTCGTCCCCGGCTTCGGCGACGAGATCCAGGGCGCCCGCACCAACCGCAAGCAGGCCACCGACGGCTCCCAGGCCGCCGCGATGATCAGCTCCCCCGCCGCTCTGGTCTCCCAGGGCATCAAGACCCACAGCAGCCGCGGCGGCCAGAACAGCGGCGACAGCGGCAGCGGCGGAGGACGGCCCGCCAACCCGGTCAGCGGCGGTGTCGCCGCGCACAGCTCCCGCAACCCCGGCGGAAGCGGATCCGGCTCCTCCGCGGCCCCTCCCCCACGCAGGGGATCCGGACCGACCTCCGGCACCCCGCACGGCAGCCGCTCCCACCGAGGTGGCGGACCAGGCAGTTCAGGTAACAACAGCACGGGAGGTGGAGGGCGTTGACGACCCCGTCCCACACGATCGCGCCCCGCCGTACGTATCTCATCGGCCGGGCCCGGCCGAACGCGATCGTCGGCAAGAACCGCGAGACCGGCGAGATCGCCCTGATCATCGTCGGCGCGTTCCTCGGCATGGTGAGCGGACTGGCCGTCCCCTACCTCGGCCCGCGGATCATGCTGCTCGTGGGCTTCCCCATCCTCGCCCTGGCGATCGTGTACCTCCCGTACAAGCACCGCACCTTCTACAAATGGTTCGAGATCAACCGCAGCTACAAGCGCACCCTGCGCCGCGGCACGACCTACCGCTCCGCCGCCATGGAGGCGGGCGTCAGCGCCGACGGGCGCGAGGTCGAGATCGGACCGCCCCCCGGCATCGGCCGGATCAACTGGCTCGCGGCCCCCTTCGGACCGGACGAGATCGCCGTGCTGCTGCACGCCGACCGCCGTACCGTCACCGCCGCGATCGAGATCGAGGGCCCCGGCGTCGGCCTGCGCGACAGCGAGGACCAGGAAGCCCTCGTCGACCGGTTCGGCACGCTGCTGAAGCACGTCGCCAACGGCGACGGCTTCGTGACCCGCATCCAGATGCTCGCCCGCACCCTGCCCGCCGACCCCGACGCACACGCCAAGGACGTCGCCCAGCGCGGCGACCGGACCGCCCCGGGCTGGCTTCAGGACTCGTACGACCAGCTCCAGTCCATGGTCTCCACCTCCAGCGAGCAGCACCGCGCCTACCTCGTGGCCTGCATGCACTACACCCGCGAACTGGCCGCCGAGGCCAACGCCATGGCCCGCGCCGCCCGCCCCCAGGCCGGCCGCAGGCTCGACCGGGACGCGGGCCTCGCCGTCGTCATGGCCCGCGAGCTCACCGACATCTGCGCCCGCCTCGCCGAGGCCGACATCCGGGTCCGCCAGCCGCTGGGCCAGAGCCGGCTCGCCTCCCTGGTGCACTCGATGTACGACCCCGACCATCCCATCGATCACATCCAGGCCATGACCAAGCGCAACGCCTGGCCGGCCGAACTGGACGCGGTCGAGCCGACGTTCCTCAAGGCCAAGACCCGCGAATCGGTCACCCGCGCGCCCTGGTGCCACTCCACGGCCTGGGTGAAGGAATGGCCGATGACCCCCGTCGGCGTCAACTTCCTGGCCCCGCTCCTCGTCCACACCCCCGACGTGATCCGTACGGTCGCGGTCTGCATGGACCTCGAACCGACCGAGATCGCCATCGAGCGGATGCTCACCGAGAAGACCAACGACGAGGCGGAAGCCAGCCGTCAGGCCAAGATGAACCGCACCGTCGACCCGCGCGACATCGCCGCACACGGCCGCCTCGACCAGCGGGGCGAAGACCTCGCGAGCGGCGCCGCCGGGGTGAACCTGGTCGGGTACATCACCGTGTCGTCGCGCTCGCCGGAGGCCCTCGCCCGTGACAAGCGGACGATCCGGGCCTCGGCCGGAAAGTCGTACCTCAAGCTGGAGTGGTGCGACCGCGAGCACCACCGCGCCTTCGTGAACACCCTGCCGTTCGCCACCGGCATCCGCCGCTGAGGACCCGGCGCCCCGGAGAACCGAGAGAAACGAAACCGAGAGAAACGAAAGGGAGGTCGGTCACGCCATGCGAGATCCGCTGTCCGCGCTGTCGGACGCCTTCACCGCCTTCCTCTTCGGGAAGGTGGAGACGACCAGGCTGCCCGTCCGCACATCGACGGGACAGGCCCAGGCCGTCTATCTGCCCACCGCGGCCCCCGGCCTCGGCGACTCCGGTGTGATCATCGGCCGTGAGGTCTACTCCGGCAAGGGCTACATCTACGACCCCTTCCAGCTGTACGGCCAGCAGCTGCCGGCCCCGCACTGGCTGGTGCTCGGCGAGTCCGGCAACGGCAAGTCCGCGCTGGAGAAGACGTACGTGCTCCGCCAGCTCCGCTTCCGCGACCGCCAGGTCGTCGTCCTGGACGCTCAGGGCGAGGACGGCGTCGGCGAGTGGAACCTCATCGCCCAGGAACTCGGCCTCACCCCGATCCGTCTCGACCCGACCGCCGCCCTCAACGGCGGCATCCGGCTCAACCCGCTCGACCCCTCCATCACCACCACCGGCCAGCTCGCCCTGCTCCGTACGATCATCGAGGTCGCGATGGGGCACGGCCTGGACGAGCGGTCCGGCTTCGCGCTGAAGGTCGCCCACGCCTACGTCAACGAGACGATCACCGACCGGCAGCCGGTCCTGACCGACATCGTCGAACAGCTCCGCCACCCGGAGCCCGAGTCCGCCGAGGCGATGAACGTCGACATAGACGACGTACGCGCCTGGGGCCTGGACGTCGCCCTCGTCCTGGACCGGCTGGTCGACGGCGACCTGCGCGGCATGTTCGACGGACCGACCAGCGCGGGCATCGACCTCGACGCCCCGCTGATCGTCTTCGACCTCTCGCACATCGACCGCAACTCGATCGCGATGCCGATCCTGATGGCGATCGTCGGCGTCTGGCTGGAGCACACCTGGATCAGGCCCGACCGGAAGAAGCGCATCTTCCTGGTCGAGGAGGCCTGGCACATCATCAACTCCCCCTTCGTCGCCCAGCTCTTCCAGCGGCTGCTGAAGTTCGGACGCCGCCTCGGCCTGTCGTTCGTGGCCGTCGTCCACCACCTCAGCGACGTCGTCGACGGAGCGGCGGCCCGCGAGGCGGCGGCGATCCTGAAGATGGCGTCGACCCGCACGATCTACGCCCAGAAGGCGGACGAGGCGAGAGCGACGGGGCGGGTGCTCGGCCTGCCCCGCTGGGCGGTCGAGATCATCCCGACCCTCACCCCCGGCATCGCCGTCTGGGACGTCAACGGCAATGTCCAGGTGGTCAAGCACCTGATCACCGAGGCGGAGCGCCCCCTGGTCTTCACCGACCGCGCGATGACCGAGTCCTCCGCCACCGAGCTCCTTCCCGAGGACGTACGCGCCGCGGACCTGGAGGCGGAGCAGCGCGCCGCCCGGATCGAGAACCAACAACGGCTGAACGAGTCGTCCGAGTCAACGGTGGCATGACATGGCGGGGCGCCCTGAGGAACGTACCGGCGGCAGCGGAAGCGGCGGAGGCATCCCGGACGGCCTGCTGATCGGACTGCTCGCCTTCCTGCTCGGGCTGGCGCTGCTGGCGTGGACGGCCACCGGCCTGGCCGGGCTGTTCGCGCACGGCGCCTGGCCGGAAGGGGTCACGCTCGCCGAGACGCCCCTGTCGTTGCGCCGACTCGTCACCGCACCGCACGACCTCCCGGCCGCCTGGCCGAACACCCCGCCGGGCGAGCTCTCCGGGTACGGGCTCTTCTGGGGCCTGTTCATCGGTGAACTGATGGTGCTGATGGTGCTGGTGGTGTTCGTGCTGGGCTCGGTGGCCCGCTGGCGGGCCGTACGGGCACGCCAGCGGGACGAGCGACGCTACGGGGACGGGCACGGGGACGGACAGCGGCACAGGAACGGATACGGGGACAAGGACGGATACGGGGACGAGAGCGGATACGGGGACGAGAGCCGGTCCAGGGGCGATTCCGTACCGCCCCGGCGACGGCAGAAACCTCACCGCCACCGGACACCACCCCCCGCGCCCGCCCCGTCGCCCTCACCGACCCTCGCACCGATCCCCACTCCGGCCCCCGCCGCCCCCATCGAGCACACCCCGGCCGAGACCACTCTTCTCACCGGAACCGGAACCGGAACCAGTACCGAAATCGGAGCAGGAACAGAGGCCGGCACCGGGACCGGAGCAGAAACAGAGGCCGGGACCGGAGCAGGGCCCGGAACGGCACCCCCCGTCCTCGCCCCGCTCCCCTCCCCCCGCGCGCCGCTCGTCGTCTACGGACCGGCCGCGACGCGTCGCCCCGCCGTCGTCCAGGCCATCCTGGAGGCCAACGGCCCCGCGCTGGTCGTCACCTCCGACCCCACCGTCTGGGCCGAGACGAAGGACGCCCGCGCCAAGCTCGGCCCGGTGCTCGTCTACGACCCGGGCCACCTCTGCGACACCCCCGCCCGTCTGCACTGGTCCCCCACCGCAGGCTGCGAGCAGCTAGAGACGGCCGCCGCCCGCTCCGCCGCGCTGCTGGCCCCGGTCCGGCCCCAGGCCCGTATCGACGCGGCGACCGCCGACACCGCCGAAACGCTCCTCCAGTGCTGGCTGCACGCCGCCGCCGTCGACGGCCGCCCCTTCCGCCAGGTCCACCGCTGGGCACTCGGCGGCAGCGCCCACGAACCGGTACGCCTGCTCCGTACCCACCCCAAGGCGGCCTCCGGGGTCGCCGGCCTGCTGGAGTCGGCGCTGACCGCCCATCCCGAACGCCGGGAAATGGCCCAGGAACTGACGGTACGGGCCTTCGGCGCGCTCTCGTCGGTCCATATCCGTGACGCGTGCACACCGAACCGTGCCGATTCACTCGTGCTGGAATCTTTCGCGGCCGAGGGGGGCACTCTCTATGTGGTGGGTGAGCCGATCGAGGATCCCCGCTCGGGACCGGGAGCAATGCCCCTGCTCACGGCCCTCGCCTCACACGTGGTCGAGCACGGCCGCCGCTTGGCCGCACGGTCAACCGACGGTCGGCTCGACCCACCAATGACCCTGGTGCTCGACGATGTCGCCGCGGTGGCCCCCCTCCCCCGGCTCCCGGAGCTCCTGGCGACCGGCGAGGCGATGGGGCTCCCGGCCCTGGTGCTCCTCCGCTCCCAGGAGCAGGCCCGCGCCCGCTGGGCCCAGGAGCTCACCACATCACCCTGACGGGGAACGGCCCGGGAAGCCCCGGGACACCGCGCGAACCCGAGGCACCCGCGACCCGAGCCCCCTCCGAACCAGAGGCACCGCGAGACGCCCCGAAGCACCCCCGAGACACCGCACCCCAGGCACCACCGAAGCCCCACCGCCTCCGAAGCCCCACCACCCACGAAACTCCACCACCGAAGCCCCACCGCCCCCTCCTACCCCTTCCGCTCCACCGCGTACTCGATCTCCCGCGCGGACGGATCGCCCGGCATCGGCACCGATCGCCCGGTCGCGGTGAACCCGATCCGCCGGTAGAACGCCGCCGCCCGCGCGTTGTCCTCGTGCACATACAGCCGCACCCGCTCGATCCGCGGCTCCGTAAGCGACCACGCCCACTCCGTCCCGGCCCGGAACAGCCCCTCGGCCAGGCCCGCGCCCCGCGCCCCGGGCCGGACGAACACGCCGACCACATGCGCCTGGTGGACGTCGACCGCCTCCCCGAACCGCACCTCCGCGTCCGGCCGCTCGATCAGCACGGTGATCCCGCCGTCCCACCGCCCGTCCGGCGCGACGGCGACGAACTGCCGCACATCGCCGCCCCCGGCCTCGGACCCGCCGAGTGCCCGGTCCTGCCAGAACGCGTCCGAGTGGGCCACGCCCTGCTCGTACGTCTCCAGAAACGCCACCGGAGCCACCGGGTCCCGCAGGGCGGCCAGCCGCAGTTCCTTGACCAGGGGCCACTCATCGGCGCGCACGACCCGCATCACATGTTCCATCCGCCGATCCTGCCCCGCCCGCCCGACCCGCGCCAACAACATTCCGCGCGGGTCCGTGTCGTACCCCGGTACTACGCGCACCGCCACGTCCCGCCCCAGGTCCGACGCCTGCCGAGGCCCCGCTCCGTAGCGTCGACCGCATGATCAGGGCATACGGACTCACCAAGAAATACGGGGACGACACCGTCGTTCAGGACCTCGACTTCACGGTCCGGCCCGGCGCCGTCACCGGGTTCCTCGGGCCGAACGGCGCCGGGAAGTCGACGACGATGCGCATGCTGCTCGGCCTGGACGCACCCACCCGGGGCCGCGCGACGATCGGCGGTCAGGCGTACGCCACCCACGGCGCTCCGCTCACCGAGGTCGGGGCGCTGCTGGAGGCCCGCTCCGTCCACCCGGGCCGCACCGCCTTCCACCACCTCATGGCGCTGGCCCACACCCACGGCATCCCGCGCGGCCGCGTCGAGCAGGTGCTTGATCTGACGGGGCTGAACACGGTCGCCCACAAACGCGTCAAGGGCTTCTCGCTCGGCATGGGCCAACGGCTCGGCATCGCCGCCGCGCTCCTCGGCGACCCGGCGACGCTCATCCTGGACGAGCCCGTCAACGGCCTCGACCCGGAGGGCGTGCGGTGGATCCGTGACCTTCTCGGATCCCTTGCCCGGCAGGGCCGTACGGTCCTGGTCTCCTCGCACCTGATGAGCGAGATGGCGCTCACCGCCGACCACCTGATCATCATCGGGCGCGGCCGGCTCCTCGCCGACACCACGGTCGCCGAATTCGTCGCCACGGCCGGTGACCCCTCGGTCAAGGTCGTCACCCCGCAGGCGGACGCCCTGCGCGACCTCCTCACCGGCCCCGGCAGCAGCATCATCACCACCGAGCGCGGCTCCTCCCCCGACGAGCTGGAGATCCGCGGTACGGACGCGGCGCACATCGGCCGCACCGCCGCCACCCACGCCATCCCGCTGTACGAGCTCACCCCGCGGACCGCCTCCCTGGAGCAGGCCTTCATGGACCTGACCCGGGAGTCGATCGAGTACCGGACCACCGCCCCCGAACCGACCGGAGCCCTCGCATGACCACCACGACAACCCACCCCGATCACCGAACCCATCCGGACCACCGATCGCCCACAGACCACCGGTCACACGAGAACCAGCGGCCGCACGAGAACCAGCGGCCGCACAGCTACCGGGTGACCCCCGCCCGGGTCGTACGCTCCGAGTGGCACAAACTCCGGTCCCTGCGCTCCTCCTGGATCACCCTGGGATCGGCGGCCGCACTGACACTCGCGGTCGGCCTGTTCATGGGCACGACCTACACCAGCGACGGCGGGGACTCCGATGTCGACACCGTGGTCCTGGTGCTCTACGGCTCGGTGCTCAGCACACTGTGCACCGTGGTCCTGGGCATCCTGGTCACCGCGGGCGAGTACGCGACGGGCCTGATCCGCGCCACGCTCGCCGCGGTCCCGCGCCGGCTCCCGGTCCTGTGGGCGAAGGCGGCGGTCTTCGCCGCCACGGTCTTCGGCCTCATGCTCACCACCTCCCTGGTCACCTTCCTCGTCGCGCAGTTCTTCCTCCACGACACCGACCAGGCGGCCTCCCTCGGCGACCCGGGAGTGTTCCGCGCGGTCGTCGGCAGCGCCGCGGGCATCACCCTGCTCAGCCTGATCGCGCTCGGGCTCGGCGCCCTGCTCCGCTCGGTGCCGGGGGCCATCGGCGCCTACATCGGCGGCGTGCTGATCCTGCCCGAGGTCCTCTCCCTGCTTCCGTACGACATGGTGGAGCGCGCCGTCAGGTACTTCCCCGGCCAGGCGGCCGGTGTTCTCGGTTCCGCCACCCCGCTAGAGGGCCATGCCTCCGTGGGAGGCGCCGTGGTCGCGCTGTGCCTGTGGGCCGGGGCGAGCCTGGGCGGGGCCGCGCTGATGCTCCGTCGTCGCGACGCATGACCCGGCGCCGGCCGACCGTGAGGATGGGCACGTGACGGAGGACGACATGAACCGCGCCAAGAACCGCGCCCCGGGCAACGCCCCCGGCAGCACCCAGCGCGACAGCGCCCCGGTCACCGGGCACATCCAGCGCCTGTTCCGCCGGGTCCGCGCGTTCGACCTGCGTCGGCCGCTGGTCTGGAACGGGCTGCTGACCTTCTGCTGGGGGCTGTTCGCCGTACTCGACGTCAGCTCGGGCGGCTGGCGCACCGTGGCGCTGGACCCGGGCGTGCCGGGCACGCCGGTCCTTCTGATGGGCGTGGCATTCTGCGTACCGCTGCTGTGGCGGCGCACGCATCCCCTCGCCGTGCTGGCGTTCATGGCACCGCTCTCGCTGGTGAACGTCTGGTCCGGCGCCGTCGTCCAGGCCGCCTACGTCCAGCAGGTCGTCGTCTTCAACATCGCGCTGCGGCTGCCTGTCCGGGCCCTGGCCTGGGCGGGCGCCCTGGTGGCCGCACCGCTGCTGGCCGGTGCGGCGCACCGGCCGGACAGCTGGGACCCGCTGGTCCTCCCCCATGTCTGGGCGTTCGCGCTCTCGGCGATGCTCGGGATCGTGGTCCGTACCCGCAAGGAGTACACGGAGGCCCTGGTCGACCGGGCCCGTCGGCTGGAGCTGGAGCGCGACCAGCAGGCCCGACTCGCGGCCGCCGCCGAACGGACCCGGATCGCCCGGGAGATGCACGACATCATCGGCCACAACCTGTCGGTCATCACCGGTCTCGCGGACGGCGGGGCCTACGCGGCCGCCAAGAGCCCGGAGCGGGCCGGCCAGGCCCTGGAGGCCATCGGCACCACCAGCCGCCAGGCCCTCACCGAACTCCGCCGTCTCCTCGGCGTCCTGCGCGACCACCCCGCCGAGGCGGACCGCGCCCCGCAGCCGACCCTGGACGACCTCGACGAGCTCCTCACCGGCGTACGGTCGGCGGGCCTGCCCGTACGTCTCCGCGTCCATGGCACGCCCCCGCCCACCCCGCCGACCCCGGGAAGGCAGTTGACGGTCTATCGGGTGGTGCAGGAGGCTCTGACGAATACGCTGAAGCACGGCGGCACGGACACGGCCCCGACCGCCGAGGTCACCCTGACGTACCGAGCGACCGAGTTGGAAGCCCTGGTCACGGACACCGGCACTGGCGCCGTCGGCCGCCTCGGCTCCGACGGGGGCGGCCAGGGCATCCCGGGAATGCGTGAGCGGGCGTCCCTCTACGACGGCACGCTCGAAGCGGGCCCGCGGCCGGACTCCGCGCCCGTGGGCGGCTGGCAGGTACGACTCCGACTTCCTCTGGAGGACAACCCCTCGTGACGACCGTGCTCATCGCGGACGACCAGCCGATGCAACGCTTCGGCTTCCGCATGCTGCTGGAGAGCCAGGACGACATGACCGTCGTGGGCGAGGCCGGGAACGGTCACGAAGCCGTCGACCTCGTCCAGCGGCACCACCCGGACGTCGTCGTGATGGACATCCGCATGCCGCTCCTCGACGGCATCGAGGCGACCCGTCGCATCGTCAGGGCCGGTGCCCGTACCCGTGTCCTCATCGTCACGACCTTCGACCTCGACCGGTACGCGTACGACGGTCTGCGTGCCGGTGCGAGCGGCTTCCTCATCAAGGACGCGCTGCCGGAGGAGCTGCTCTCCGGGATCAGAGCCGTGGCGGGCGGCGATGCGGTGGTGGCCCCCGGTCTCACCCGCCGTCTGCTGGATGCGTACGTCCAGCATCTCCCGGCCGTTCCCGGCGGCCCCGCCCCTCTGGATGCCCGCCTCGCCTCCCTCACCGGGAGGGAACGGGAGATCCTCACCGTCATCGGCCAGGGCTGGTCCAACACGGAGATCGCCGCACGGCTCCACCTCGCCGAATCGACGGTGAAGACCCATGTCACGCGCATTCTCGCCAAGACCGGGTCCCGGGACCGTGTGCAGGCGGTCATCCTGGCCTATGACACCCACCTGGTGACGCCGGCCTGAAAGGCCCCGTGAACGCAGAAAAGCCCCGTGCCACAAGGGCACGGGGCTTTCCAACAAAAGGAGTTCGGCGGCGTCCTACTCTCCCACAGGGTCCCCCCTGCAGTACCATCGGCGCTGAAAGGCTTAGCTTCCGGGTTCGGAATGTA
>NZ_JBHVJA010000011.1:0-131029 GCF_042799335.1 Streptomyces sp. NPDC057697
TTCCGGCGGTTCCAACCTTACCAGACTCTTTTTCGTTCCGTTTCCGGTCCGAATTTGAATTCCGGTGGCCTTTGGAGTGGCCTTGCCTTTCGGCGGATCCGACTTTATCAGAAGTTCTGAGTCGGAATTCCCGCCCCGCTCGGGAGGCTCGCGGCACACGTGTGTGCTGGGCGCTTCCCGGTCAGGCGGAGCCGTAAACGTACTGGAGCGGAGCGCCCCGATGCAAATCGGGGGCCCCGCTCCGGAGTTCGCGCCTGCCGGGGTCAGACCTCGACGACGACGGGAAGGATCATCGGTCGCCGGCGGTAGGTGTCGGAGACCCACTTGCCCACCGTGCGGCGGACCAGCTGCTGGACCTGGTGAGGCTCCAGCACGCCGTCCTGGGCGGACTTGTTGATCGCTTCCTCGATCTTCGGCACGACGGCGCCGAATGCCGAGTCCTCGATACCGGAGCCACGGGCGTGGATGTCCGGGCCGCCCACGATCTTGCCGCTGGAGCTGTCGACCACGATGAAGACCGAGATGATGCCCTCGTCACCGAGGATGCGGCGGTCCTTGAGCGAGGTCTCGGTGACGTCGCCGACCGAGAGGCCGTCGACGTACACATAGCCCGCCTGGACCTTGCCGACGATCTTGGCCTTGCCGTCGATGAGGTCGACGACCACGCCGTCCTCCGCGATGACGATGTGGTCCTTGGGCACGCCGGTGAGCGCGCCCAGCTCGGCGTTGGCCCGCAGGTGGCGCCATTCGCCGTGGACCGGCATCAGGTTCTTCGGCTTGCAGATGTTGTAGAAGTACAGCAGCTCGCCGGCCGAGGCGTGGCCCGAGACATGGACCTTGGCGTTGCCCTTGTGGACGACGTTGGCGCCCCAGCGGGTCAGACCGTTGATCACGCGGTAGACGGCGTTCTCGTTGCCCGGGATCAGCGACGACGCGAGGATCACCGTGTCGCCCTGGACGATCCGGATCTGGTGGTCGCGGTTGGCCATCCGGGACAGCGCGGCCATCGGCTCGCCCTGGGAACCCGTGCAGACCAGCACGACCTCGTCGTCCGGCAGGTCGTCGAGGGTCTTCACATCGACGACCAGGCCCGCGGGGACCTTCAGATAGCCGAGGTCCCGGGCGATGCCCATGTTGCGGACCATCGAACGGCCGACGAAGGCGACCCTGCGGCCGTACTCGTGCGCCGCGTCCAGGATCTGCTGGATGCGGTGCACGTGGCTGGCGAAGCTCGCCACGATGATGCGCTTCTGGGCATTGGCGAAGACCGTGCGCAGCACGTTGGAGATGTCCCGCTCGGGCGGTACGAAGCCGGGCACCTCCGCGTTCGTCGAGTCGGAGAGGAGAAGGTCGATGCCCTCCTCGCTCAGCCGGGCGAAGGCGTGCAGGTCGGTGAGCCGGCCGTCCAGCGGGAGCTGGTCCATCTTGAAGTCGCCGGTCGCGACGGCCATCCCCGCGGGCGTACGGATGGCGACCGCGAGGGCGTCCGGGATGGAGTGGTTGACCGCGATGAACTCGCAGTCGAACACGCCGATGCGCTCGCGCTGCCCCTCCGCCACTTCGAGGGTGTACGGACGGATGCGGTGCTCCTGGAGCTTCGCCTCGATCAGCGCGAGGGTCAGCTTGGAGCCGATGAGGGGGATGTCCGGCTTCAGGCGCAGCAGATACGGGACACCACCGATGTGGTCCTCGTGGCCGTGCGTGAGGACGATGCCCTCGATGTCGTCGAGACGGTCCCGGATGGTGGTGAAGTCCGGCAGGATCAGGTCGATGCCGGGCTGCTCCTCCTCGGGGAAGAGGACGCCGCAGTCGACGATGAGCAGGCGGCCGCCGTACTCGAAGACCGTCATGTTGCGGCCGATTTCGCCGAGGCCGCCGAGCGGGGTGACGCGGAGGCCGCCCTTCGGGAGCTTCGGCGGGGTGCCGAGTTCGGGATGCGGATGACTCAAAAGACTCTCCTTACCACGCACGCCACGTACCGCTTGGGCACGTGGCGCGCATGTCATTCGTGCACTTGCTGTTGTCTGGATGTCGCTCTCGCGAGTGTTCTTCGCATATTCAGTTGTGAAGTCTGTGGTTACAGCTCTACCCCGCCGGCCGCGAGATCGATCTTGAGCTGCGCCGTTTCCTGTGCCGTGAGTTCCACCAGGGGCAGTCGCAGCGGACCGGCGGGGAGGCCCTGGAGGGCCAGTGCGGCCTTGGTGGTGATCACACCCTGGGTACGGAACATCCCGGTGAAGACCGGCAGGAGCTTCTGGTGGATCTCCGTGGCCTTCTGGACGTCGCCGCCGGTGTACGCCTCGATGAGCGCGCGCAGGTCGGGGGTGACGACATGGCCGACGACGGAGACGAATCCGACGGCGCCGACCGAGAGCAGCGGCAGGTTCAGCATGTCGTCGCCGGAGTACCAGGCGAGGCCGGAGCGGGCGATGGCCCAGCCGGCACGGCCCAGGTCGCCCTTGGCGTCCTTGTTGGCGACGATGCGCGGGTGCTCGGCGAGCCGTACCAGCGTCTCCGTGTCGATCGGCACACCGCTGCGGCCGGGAATGTCGTAGAGCATCACCGGGAGGCCGGTGGCATCGGCGACGGCCGTGAAGTGGCGGAAGAGACCTTCCTGCGGCGGCTTGTTGTAGTACGGCGTCACCGCGAGCAGGCCGTGGGCGCCGGAGCGTTCGGCCGTACGGGCCAGCTCGATGCTGTGGCGGGTGTCGTTGGTGCCGATGCCGGCGACGACATGGGCCCGGTCCCCCACGGCTTCCAGAACCGCCCTGACGAGCTGGTCCTTCTCCGCGTCGCTGGTGGTCGGGGACTCGCCGGTGGTGCCGTTGACGACCAGGCCGTCGTTGCCTGCGTCCACCAGATGGACGGCGAGCCGCTGGGCGCCGTCGAGGTCGAGTGCGCCGTCCGCCGTGAAGGGCGTGACCATAGCGGTGAGGACCCGCCCGAAGGGGGTCTGCGGAGTGGAGATCGGAGCCATGGGTAACACGCTACTCGCTGCTCAGCGCCCAATGCCCCCTCGGGGGGACAAGCGATAGGAGCCCGACACTGCCTGCTCGGGGGTTCAAGCAGTGCCGGGTCCGTTTGATCAGCCTAGATGAACTTCACGAAACGCCGCAATACGGACACCGCTTACGGGGCTACGCGTCCGTTTTTGTTGAAGGCTGCATGGGTGAGCGGCATGAGCCGGGCCCAGTGCTCCTCCATCTGCTGGCCGACCATCTCGATCTCGCGCTGCGGGAAGGACGGCACCTTCGCCAGCTCGTGCTGGGTGCGCAGGCCGAGGAAGTGCATCAGCGACCGGGCGTTGCACGTGGCGTACATCGAGGAGAACAGGCCGACGGGGAGCACGGAGCGGGCGACCTCGCGCGCGACTCCCGCGGCGAGCATCTCCTGGTACGCCTCGTACGCCTGGCGGTAGGAGTCCTCCATGACGCGACCGGTGAGCTCCTGCTGGGCCCGGGTGCCCTCGACGAACTCGTACTTGCCGGGACGGCCCTGCTGCACCAGCTTGCGGGAGGCGTCGGGGACGTAGAAGACCGGCTCCAGCTCCCGGTAGCGGCCCGATTCCTCGTTGTACGACCAGCCGACGCGGTGGCGCATGAACTCCCGGAACACGAAGATCGGGGCGCTGATGAAGAAGGTCATCGAGTTGTGCTCGAACGGGCTGCCGTGGCGGTCGCGCATCAGGTAGTTGATGAGGCCCTTGGAACGCTCGGGGTCCTTGGTGACCTCCTCCAGGGACTGCTCACCGGCCGTGGAGACGCGGGCCGCGAACAGGACGTCGGAGTCGCCCGCGGCGTGTTTGACCAGCTCGACGGTGACATCACTGCGGAAGCTGGGCTTTGCGGGCTCGGGGGTCTCGGTCACCGGCGGGGTCCTTCCAGTTGCGTCGCTCGGGCGGCGCCCACTCTACGGGCCACCACCGACAACCGGGTCCGGAAGGGCCTTCCAGGGATTTCTTCGACGAATTCGGTGATTCGGGGCACCGATCGGGCCCGCCACGCGTCTGACTCAATAGCAGCATCCGTAACAGAGTTCAAGGAGACCTTCCTCATGTTCCGCCGGCGCGAAGCCGTCCCGTTCTCGTTCGTGGCCGAGAGCGACCGATTCCGCAGCAACGTCACCCCGCCCCCGCGGGAGCGCGCGAGCGTCTCCCAGCTGGCCGCGCGCTCCCTCGTCGGACTGACGGTGGTCGCCGGCCTCGTCGGGTCGCTGATCCTCGGCCTGCCCGCGCTCAGCCCCGCCCAGAGCCCCTCGCACACCGAACAGACCGAGGCCACCCCCGGGCACTGACTCGTACGGACCCCCTGGGGTGGTCGGGGCGGTGATCTCCTCGGTAGCCTCACCGGGCACAGCAATCGAGCGTGTTTGTGAGTGAGGATCAGTCGTGCCCCTGCCCTTTCTGACGGCCGACCGCGCGTTTGACGCGAGCGCCGAGGACATCGCGCTGCCGTTCGACGACCACGACAGCTGGCGGCGTCCGTACCGTCCTGGACCCTGGCGGGTCGCGGCCGCGGCCTTCCTGCTGCTGCTCGCGTCCTTCGTCCTGCTCGCGGGGATGGTCATCGCCTTCGCCGGGGCACTGGCCGGCGCAGCGGTGTGCATGGCGCTGGCCCTCGTGGTCATCGCCTGCGCGCTGCGGCTCCTGAGGGTCGGCGCCTGGGTCAGCCGGCACGGCGTGCGCCGGGTCGGCTTCTTCACCACGGTGACCGTGCCGTGGAACCGGGTCACCGCCATCCGTACCGTGCAGCAGCCGGTGAAGTGGCTCGGTTTCCCGCGCACGGTCCAGGGCCAGGCGCTGATCGTGGTGCGCCAGGGGGGCGATGCGCTCGGGCCGCTGCTCACCGACAGCAACGCCGACTTCCTGACGCGGGCCGAGGCCTTCGACCGCGCGGCCGACACGGTGGAGGCGTGGGGGGACGAGTACCGGCAGGCCTGAGCCCCCGGCCCGAAGCCCGGTCCGGCACCCCCGTTCAGGGAGTGCCGGGCCGGGCTTCCTTCATGTGCAGGGCGATGGCCCGCTGCATGGCCTTCCGGGCCCGCGGGGTGTCCCTGGCGTCCTGGTAGGCGACGGCCAGGCGGAACCAGCAGCGCCAGTCGTCCGGGGCGTCCTCGGCCTCCTCGCGGCGGCGGGCGAACACCGCGTCCGCCGAGTCGCGGTCGATGCGGCCGGACGGGGTGCGGACCAGTTCGTCGACCGGCAGGCCGCCCTCCGCGTCGAGCTCCGCCGCCAGCGCGTTCGCCCGCGACACGAACTGGGTGTTCTTCCAGAGGAACCAGATGCCGATCACCGGCAGGATCAGCACCGCGACCCCGAAGGCGACCGTCAGCAGCGTGCCGTGCCGGATGAGCAGTACGCCACGGCTGCCGACCAGGGCGAAGTAGAAGACCAGGACGGCGGCGGTGACGAAGTAAGTGATCTTTGCACGCATGGCAGGGCTCAGTCAGTTCAGGTCGAGGAAGTGTTCCAGGCCGAACGTGAGGCCGGGAGTGGTCACCACACGGCGTGCGCCGAGCAGGATGCCCGGCATGAAGCTGCTGTGGTGCAGGGAGTCGTGGCGGATGGTGAGCGTCTCGCCCTCGGCTCCGAGCAGTACTTCCTGGTGGGCGAGGAGGCCGCGGAGCCGGACCGCGTGGACCGGGACTCCGTCGACGTCCGCGCCGCGGGCACCGTCCAGGGCCGTGGTGGTGGCGTCCGGCTGCGGGGCGCAGCCGGCCTTGCGCCGGGCCTCGGCGATCAGCTGGGCGGTGCGGGTGGCGGTGCCCGAGGGGGCGTCGACCTTGTTGGGGTGGTGCAGTTCGACGACCTCGACGGACTCGAAGTAGCGGGCGGCCTGCTCCGCGAACTTCATGGTGAGGACGGCGCCGATGGAGAAGTTCGGCGCGATGAGCACACCGGTCTCCGGGGAGCCGGAGAGCCAGGTGTTCAGCTGCGCGAGCCGTTCCTCGGACCAGCCCGTCGTACCGACCACGGCGTGGATTCCGTGCCGGACGCAGAAGTCGAGGTTGTCCATCACGGACGCGGGGGTGGTGAGCTCGACGACGACCTGGGCGCCGGACTCCGTGAGGGTCTCCAGCCCGTCGCCGCGCCCCAGCGCGGCGACCAGTTCCATGTCGTCGGCGGCCTCGACGGCTCGTACCGCCTCGGAGCCGATACGGCCCTTGGCGCCGAGAACGGCCACGCGCAGCTTGCTCATTGCTCTGCTTCCTTAACGGTGGAGTTAGGAGACCGCTTCTTCGAGGCGGCCGGCCTGCTTGTCCTTGAGCGGGCCGATGACGGAGAGGGACGGACGGTGTCCGAGGACCTCGGCCGCGACCTCGCGGACGTCGTCGGGCGTGACCCGCGCCATCCGGGCCAGCATGTCGTCGACCGACATCTGGTCGCCCCAGCACAGCTCACTCTTGCCGATGCGGTTCATCAGCGCGCCGGTGTCCTCCAGCCCGAGGACGGTCGAGCCGGAGAGCTGGCCGATGGCGCGGCCGATCTCCTCGTCGCTCAGCCCCTCGGAGGCCACCCGGTCCAGTTCGTCCCGGCAGATCTTGAGGACGTCGTGGACCTGGCTGGGCCGGCAGCCCGCGTACACCCCGAAGAGTCCGCAGTCGGCGAAGCCCGAGGTGTAGGAGTACACGCTGTAGGCGAGGCCGCGCTTCTCCCGTACCTCCTGGAAGAGGCGTGAGCTCATGCCGCCGCCGAGTGCGGTGTTGAGGACGCCCAGCGCCCAGCGGCGGTCGTCGGTGCGGGCCAGGCCGGGGACGCCGAGGACGACGTGGGCCTGCTCGGTCTTGCGGTCGAGCAGTTCCACCCGGCCCGCGGTGCGCAGGGTGCGGTTGCCCTGGCGCGGGGCGACCGGGACGGCGTCGGTGCGGGACAGGGCGCCCGCCCGCTCGAACGCCTTGCGGACCTGGCGTACGACCGTGGCGTGGTCGATGTTGCCCGCGGCGGCGACGACCAGGTGGGTGGGGTCGTAGTGCTTCTTGTAGAAGCGGGCGATCCGGCCGCGGTCGAGCGCGTTGATGGTGTCGACGGTGCCGAGGACCGGCCGGCCGAGCGGGGTGTCGCCGAGCATGGTGTGGGCGAAGAGGTCGTGCACGCAGTCGCCCGGGTCGTCCTCGGTCATCGCGATCTCTTCGAGGATGACCCCGCGCTCGGCGTCGACGTCCTCGGCGGTGATCAGCGAGCCGGTCAGCATGTCGCAGACGACGTCGATGGCCAGCGGCAGGTCGGTGTCGAGAACCCGCGCGTAGTAACAGGTGTACTCCTTCGCCGTGAAGGCGTTCATCTCGCCGCCGACCGCGTCCAGCGCGGCGGAGATGTCGAGGGCGCTGCGCTTGGCGGTGCCCTTGAAGAGGAGGTGTTCGAGGTAGTGCGTCGCGCCGTTCAGCGTGGGGGTCTCGTCGCGTGATCCGACGTTGGCCCAGATGCCGAAGGTGGCGGAGCGGACGGAGGGCAGGGTCTCGGTGACGACCCGGAGGCCGCCGGGCAGGACGGTGCGGCGGACCGTCCCGATGCCGTTGGTGCCCTTGAGAAGCGTTTGGGTACGGGCGACGGCCCGCGCCTCGGAGGAGGCGCGGGCCGTCGTCACGGAACTACGGGACGTCACTTGGCGGCGTCGTCCTTCTTCTCGTCCTCTTCGCCCTCGATGACCGGGATCAGGGAGAGCTTGCCGCGGGAGTCGATCTCGGCGATCTCGACCTGGACCTTGGTGCCGACACCGAGCACGTCCTCGACGTTCTCCACGCGCTTGCCACCGGCGAGCTTGCGGATCTGCGAGATGTGCAGCAGGCCGTCCTTGCCGGGCATGAGGGAGACGAAGGCACCGAAGGTGGTGGTCTTGACGACCGTACCCAGGTAGCGCTCGCCGACCTCCGGCATGGTCGGGTTGGCGATCGAGTTGATCGTGGCGCGGGCGGCCTCGGCGGCCGGTCCGTCGGCGGCACCGATGTAGATGGTGCCGTCGTCCTCGATCGTGATGTCGGCGCCGGTGTCCTCCTGGATCTGGTTGATCATCTTGCCCTTGGGGCCGATGACCTCACCGATCTTGTCCACCGGGATCTTGACGGTGATGATCCGCGGGGCGTTCGGGGACATCTCGTCCGGGACGTCGATGGCCTCGTTCATCACGTCGAGGATGTGGAGGCGGGCGTCGCGGGCCTGCTTCAGCGCGGCGGCCAGGACCGAGGCGGGGATGCCGTCGAGCTTGGTGTCGAGCTGGAGCGCGGTGACGAACTGCTTCGTACCGGCGACCTTGAAGTCCATGTCACCGAAGGCGTCCTCCGCACCGAGGATGTCGGTGAGGGCGACGTAGTGGGTCTTGCCGTCGATCTCCTGGGAGATCAGGCCCATGGCGATACCGGCGACGGCGGCCTTGAGCGGCACACCGGCGTTCAGCAGCGACATGGTGGAGGCGCAGACCGAGCCCATGGACGTCGAGCCGTTGGAGCCCAGCGCCTCGGAGACCTGGCGGATCGCGTAGGGGAACTCCTCGCGCGTCGGCAGCACCGGCACGATGGCGCGCTCGGCGAGCGCGCCGTGGCCGATCTCGCGGCGCTTGGGCGAGCCCACGCGGCCGGTCTCACCGACGGAGTACGGCGGGAAGTTGTAGTTGTGCATGTAGCGCTTGCGGGTCACCGGGGAGAGGGTGTCCAGCTGCTGCTCCATGCGGAGCATGTTGAGGGTGGTGACGCCCAGGATCTGGGTCTCGCCACGCTCGAAGAGCGCCGAGCCGTGCACCCGCGGGATGGCCTCGACCTCGGCGGCGAGCGTACGGATGTCCGTCACGCCGCGGCCGTCGATGCGGACCTTGTCCTTGATGACGCGCTCGCGGACCAGCTTCTTGGTCAGCGCGCGGTACGCGGCGGAGATCTCCTTCTCGCGGCCCTCGAAGGCCGGGAGGAGCTTCTCGGCGGCGATCTCCTTGACGCGGTCCAGCTCGGCCTCGCGGTCCTGCTTGCCCGCGATGGTGAGCGCCTGGGCCAGCTCGGACGTCACGGCGGCGGCGAGCGCCTCGAAGACGTCGTCCTGGTAGTCCAGGAAGACCGGGAAGTCGCCGGTGGGCTTGGCGGCCTTGGCGGCGAGGTCCGACTGGGCCTTGCAGAGGACCTTGATGAAGGGCTTCGCGGCTTCCAGACCGGCGGCGACGACCTCCTCGGTCGGGGCCTCGGCGCCGTCCTTGACGAGCTGGATGGTCTTCTCGGTGGCCTCGGCCTCGACCATCATGATCGCGACATCGCCGTCCTCCAGGACGCGACCGGCGACGACCATGTCGAAGACGGCGTCCTCAAGCTCGGTGTGCGTCGGGAAGGCGACCCACTGGCCCTTGATCAGGGCGACACGGGTGCCGCCGACCGGGCCGGAGAAGGGCAGGCCGGCCAGCTGCGTGGAGCAGGAGGCGGCGTTGATCGCGACCACGTCGTACAGGTGGTCGGGGTTGAGCGCCATGATCGTCTCGACGATCTGGATCTCGTTGCGCAGGCCCTTCTTGAAGGAGGGGCGCAGCGGGCGGTCGATCAGGCGGCAGGTGAGGATCGCGTCCTCGGAGGGCCGGCCCTCGCGACGGAAGAAGGAGCCGGGGATCTTGCCGGCGGCGTACTGCCGCTCCTCGACGTCCACCGTGAGGGGGAAGAAGTCGAGCTGGTCCTTGGGCTTCTTGGAAGCTGTGGTGGCCGACAGCACCATGGTGTCGTCGTCCAGGTACGCGACGGCGGAGCCGGCGGCCTGCTTGGCCAGGCGGCCCGTCTCGAAGCGGATGGTGCGGGTGCCGAAGGTTCCGTTGTCGATAACGGCCTCGGCGTAGTGGGTCTCGTTCTCCACTAGCGTTTTCTCCGATACATAGCGTCTTCGCGCCCCCGCGCCCGTGTGGCGGGGGACGGTAGCGGAGAAGCCCTCCGTCGGCGGGCCGGTCTTCGATCGAAGCACCCGGGTCGATGAGTCCGGGGGCCACTACCGAGGACCGGCGGCGGGGAGGTCTGCTTCTCGCTCGTCTGTCGGTCGTTCTCCGACCAGGTTACTGAGATTCGGTTGTGCTCGGCATTCCGGCCGTGCGGGCGAGCCCGTCACGTGCCGTGCGCGCGCGTGTACGCACCATCGTACGTACGGCAAAGGGAGCGGCCCCCTCAGTCGTGGGAACCGCTCCCTTCACGGCGAACTACTTGGCGCCGCCGGCCGCACCGCGGCGGATGCCGAGGCGGTCGACCAGGGCACGGAAGCGCTGGATGTCCTTCTTGGCCAGGTACTGAAGGAGGCGGCGACGCTGGCCGACCAGGATCAGCAGACCACGACGGGAGTGGTGGTCGTGCTTGTGCGTCTTGAGGTGCTCCGTCAGGTCCGAGATCCGGCGGGAGAGCATCGCGACCTGGACCTCGGGAGATCCGGTGTCACCCTCCTTCTGGGCGAACTCGGACATGATCTGCTTCTTCGTAGCGGCGTCGAGCGGCACGCGTACTCCTCTTTGATGTTCGATGCGCCCACGAGTGCCCCTGGTCTTGATCGCAGGGGAGCTTCCATGACTCGGAGGCGAAGGTCCGATGAGCGCAGCTCCCAGCATGATCCGGAAGGGCGTACACAAACGGCCGTCACACAGCGTACCAGTACGGCTGAGCCGGTTCGGCCGGGGCCGACGCCCCGGGCGCGGGGGGGGCGCGGCCCCGTCCCCGTGCCGGGCCGTGGTGCCCGGGTCAGCTGGTGAGCGCGCGGATCGAGTGGTAGAGGTCGAAGACGGCGAGGCACAGCGGGATCAGGGTGAGGAGGACACACGCTTCGGCGATCTCCAGGAAGCGTCCCCAGAACGGGGTGACCCCCTTGCGCGGGACGATCAGCCCGACGGCGGTGACCAGGGCGGCGGCGGCCGCGACGGCCGCGGCGAGCCAGATCGTACGGATGTCCAGCGCCGTGCTGTCCCCCGCGAGGGCCTCGCGCACCAGGTCGGCCGGGGGGTTGAGGGAGAGGCCGAGGCCCAGCAGCACGAGTGCGCCCAGGCCCGCCGCCAGCACGCAGCCGACCTGGGCGGTGTAGCGGAACAGCTGGGACCGCATCACCATGGCGGTCCCGGTGGCGAGCGCCAGCAGCTGGGCCCGGACGTCGTCCGAGAAGCCCAGGACCGCGGCGGCGCCCACGGTCACCAGCGCGCAGCCGCCGACCAGGCCGAGGAGCAGTTCGTGGCCGCGCCGTGCCTGGGCGGCGATGCGGTCGGCGTCGACCGGGCCCTGCGGCGCGGGTTCGGACGTCCCGTAGTCACCGGCGGTGGTGCGGGGCGGCTCGAAGCCGATGGGAAGACGGGCGAAGCGGGCGGAGAGGCCGGGCAGGAAGGCGAGGGTGCCCACGGATAGCGGGGCGCACACCGCGGCGGTCTCGACGGGCGCCATGCCGGTCATGATCGCGACGAAGGTCACCAGCAGGCCGATGGCTGCCGCGAACACGAAGGCGACGAAGACGCCGTCCCCGCCCGGGGCGGCGATCATGAGGACCACCGCGGCCACCAGCACGGCGGCGCAGGCGAGCAGGAACTGGAGCCGGCCGATGCCCTGGCCCTCGCCGAGCGACAGCAGCCCCGCCCCGGAGACCGCGGCGTTCGCGAGCGCACCGATGCCCAGGGCCGTGGCCGAGCCCCGGTCGTCGTACACCCGTGCGCGCACGCAGGCGAGCGCCAGGGCGAGTACGGCGACGATCGCGGCGAGGACGCCCGGCAGCCCGTGCATGTCGTGCCGGGGCCCGGAGTTCCACAGCACGAAGCCGAGCAGGACCAGCAGGAGCGATCCGGCGAAGAGCCCGGCTCCGCGCATGAGGCCGTCGTCCCAGAGGCTGCGGTCCCTGGCGACGGCGGAGGCGACCGCGTCGGAGACGTCGTCGAAGACGGCGGGCGGCAGGGACTCGGCGAAGGGGCGCAGGGACAGCAGCTCGCCGTCGAGGATGCGCTGGCCGGCCAGGGTGCGCCCGCTGTCGAGGACGGTGCCGTCGCGGCGCACCAGGTGGTAGCCGACCGGGGCGCCCTGGGCGGGGTTCTGTCCCGACAGCCGGAGGATCTCGGGGTACAGGTCGGCGACGGGGATGTCCTCGGGCAGGGCCACGTCGACGCGGCTGTCGGGCGCGACGACAGTGACCCGGCAGAACCCGGTCCCGTCGCCGGCCGGAACTCCGGTTCCCTGGCCGCCCTGTCCGGTGGCCACCGCTCGGGCCGTCGTAGTCACCCGCTGCTCCCCCTCGTCGTCCGCGTGGAACGGGCTCCGGGGTCGCGGTCCGCGCTCGTACCCCGAATGACCGTTTCCTTGCGGTAGTTAGCAAATGCTTACACGCGTCGCGACACCCTACCGCTCCCGGTGTCCCGCCGGACGCCAGTAGGATCCTCCCGCGGATGGAACCCGTCGCCACGGGGGCGCCGATACGAACAGTTCTGTCCGGCAAGGGAATTGGTGAGCCGTGAGCCAGATCGTCGTCAAGCGCCCACCACGGGCCCTGCCCTCCGAAGTGCCGAACGATCAGGTGCAGTTGCAACCGCCGCCCGAACTTCCTCGCGGTCAGCAGGAGGGGGTGATGATGCAGTTGCTGCCGATGCTCGGCATGGGCGGTTCCGTCGTCTTCTTCTTCATGACGCCGAACCCGATCATGCGGATCATGGGCATCATCATGGTCGCGTCGACGGTCGCCATGGCCGTCGCGATGATGGTCCGCTTCCGGCGGGGCACCCAGGGGCAGCTCGCGGACATGCGGCGCGACTATCTCAAGTACCTGACGCAGACCAGGCGCGCCGTGCTGAGGACGGCCCGCAAACAGCGTGACGCGCAGTTCTATCTCCATCCGTCCCCGGACCAGTTGTGGGCGCTCGTCGCCGAGGGGAGCCGGGTCTGGGAGCGCCGGGTCGGTGACGCCGACTTCGCGCAGGTGCGCATCGGTCTGGGCAGCCAGGAGCTCGCCACCCCGCTCGTCGCGCCGCAGACGGCGCCGGTCGACGAGCTGGAGCCGCTGACGGCGGGGGCGATGCAGCAGTTCCTGACGACCCACGGCACCCTGGACGGCCTGCCCATGGCGGTGTCGCTGCGCGCCTTCTACCACCTGACGGTCAGTGGGGACGCGGAGTCCGTACGGTCCGCGGCCCGTGCGATGGTCGGCTCGCTGGCGTCGCTGCACTCCCCCGAGGACCTGGTCGTCGCCATCGCGACGGACCGGGAGGCGGCCCCGCTCTGGGAGTGGGCGAAGTGGCTTCCGCACGTCCGGGTCCCGGGGTCCGTCGACGGCGCGGGCGTCCGCCGTCTGATCACCACGAGCGTCGGTGAGCTGGAGGAGCTGCTCGCGGGCCGGCTCGACGGGCGGCCGCGTTTCCAGCCCGACGGCCAGCCGCTGATGGACCAGCCGCATGTGGTCGTCGTGCTCGACGGCCGTTCCGTGTCGCCGGTCTCGGTGCTCGCCACGGCCGAGGGCCTCCAGGGCGTGACCGTGGTCGAGGTCGTACCGGGCGAGGTCATGGAGGCACGCGGCGGCCTGTCCGTCGTGGTGCACCCGCACGCCCTGCGGCTGGAGTCCGGGCACGGTCTGGTCTACGACGGGCTGCCCGACCTGCTCGGCCCGGAGGCCGCCGAGGCGCTGGCCCGGCAGCTGGCGCCGCTGCACATGTCCTCGGGCGGGGACGACGAGGAGCCGCTGCTCGCCAACCTCGAATTCACCGAGCTGCTGAACCTCGGTGACGCGGCCTCGATCGATGTCGGCAGGACCTGGCGGGCCCGCTCCCGGTCGGAGCGGCTGCGCGTCCCGATCGGCGTCGGCGAGGACGGCGCGCCCGTGATGCTGGACCTCAAGGAGGCGGCGCAGGAAGGGATGGGTCCGCACGGGCTCTGCGTCGGCGCCACCGGCTCCGGCAAGTCCGAGCTGCTGCGTACGCTCGTCCTCGGCCTCGCCGTCACCCACACCTCGGAGACGCTCAACTTCGTCCTCGCGGACTTCAAGGGCGGTGCCACCTTCGCCGGGATGGCGCAGATGCCCCACGTCGCGGCGGTGATCACCAACCTCGCGGACGATCTGACGCTGGTCGACCGGATGGGCGACTCCATCAGCGGTGAGCTCAACCGCCGCCAGGAGATGCTGCGCGATGCCGGCAACTACGCCAACATCCACGACTACGAGAAGGCGCGCGCCGCGGGTGCTCCGTTGCAGCCCATCCCCTCGCTCGTCCTGGTCATCGACGAGTTCAGCGAACTGCTGACCGCCAAGCCCGACTTCATCGAGATGTTCGTGCAGATCGGACGCATCGGGCGTTCGCTGGGCGTCCATCTGCTGCTGGCCTCGCAGCGCCTCGAAGAGGGGCGGCTGCGCGGTCTGGAGACCTATCTGTCGTACCGGGTCGGCCTGCGCACCTTCTCGGCGGGCGAGTCCCGGGCCGCGCTGGGCGTGCCGGACGCCTACCACCTGCCCAACGTCCCCGGTTCCGGCTATCTGAAGCACGGCACGGACGAGATGGTGCGCTTCAAGGCCGCGTACGTCTCCGGGGTGTACCGCTCGGGCGGCCGTCCGGCCGTGTCCTCCGGCCCGCTGCCGGTGGACCGCAGGCCGGTGCTGTTCACGGCGGCCCCGGTGCCGGTGCGGTACGTGGAGCCGGGTGCGCCGGCCGGGGCCGCGGTGCCGGACGCGCGTACGGCCGAGGACGACGCGCTGGCGGACACGGTGCTCGACGTGATCGTGCGCAGGCTGGAGGGCCGGGGGGCCTCCGCGCACCAGGTGTGGCTTCCGCCGCTGGACAATCCGCCGTCGCTGGACGGGCTCCTGCCGGGGCTCTGCGCGGTCGAGGGCCGGGGGCTGACGCAGCCGGGGTTCGAGGGTTCGGGCCGTCTCGTCGTACCGCTCGGGGTGGTCGACAAGCCGTACGAGCAGCGGCGCGACACGCTCTACCGGGACTTCTCCGGTGCCGCGGGCCACATGCAGATCACCGGTGGTCCGCAGTCCGGCAAGTCCACGCTGTTGCGCACGCTCGTCGCGGGCTTCGCGCTGACCCACACGCCCCAGGAGGTCCAGTTCTACGGACTCGACTTCGGTGGCGGCGGCATGGCGTCCATCGCCGGTCTGCCGCACGTCGGCGGTGTCGCCTCGCGGCTCGACCCGGAACGGGTGCGGCGGACGGTGGCCGAGGTGTACGGGATCATGGCGCGGCGCGAGGAGTACTTCCGCAGTGCGGGCATCGACTCCATCGCCACCTTCCGCAGGCTGCGGGCGCGCGGCGACATCTCGGCGACGGACCAGCCGTGGGGCGACGTCTTCCTGCTCATCGACGGGTGGGGCAGTTTCCGTACGGATTACGAGGGGCTGGAGGCGGCGGCCGTGGACATCGCGGCGCGCGGCCTCGGCTACGGCATCCACCTGGTCGTCACCGCGTCACGCTCCATGGAGGTCCGGGCCAACCTCAAGGACCACCTGATGAACCGGCTCGAACTGCGGCTCGGCGACGTCATGGACTCCGAGCTGGACCGCAAGGCCGCGGTCAACGTGCCGCCCGGCGTGCCCGGCCGCGGCCTCACGCCGGAGAAGCTGCACTTCATGGCGGCGGTGCCGCGGATCGACGGCATCAACTCCGACAGCGATCTCTCCGAGGCGACCGCGGCCATGAACCAGGAGGTCGCCCGCCACTGGACCGCGGCCCGCGCGCCGGAGGTCCGGCTGCTGCCGCGCGAACTCCCGGCGCGCGAACTGCCCGCGGGCGACGCGCACCCGGAGCGCGGCATCGCGTTCGGCATCGACGAGAACAACCTGGAGCCGGTCTACCTCGACTTCGAGCGGGACCCGTTCTTCCTGGTGTTCGGCGAGAGCGAGTCCGGCAAGTCCAATCTGCTGCGGCTGCTCATCAAGCAGTTGACCGAGCGCTACGACGGGAGCACCTGCAAGTTCTTCGTCATCGACAACCGTCGGGCGCTCCTCGACGTCACCCCGGCCTCGCACCTGGCGGAGTACGTGCCCATGTCCAACAACATGGAGCACCACGTCGACGCGCTGTACGACCTGATGAACCGCCGCACGCCGTCACCCGATGTCACGGCCCGGCAACTCCGCGAGCGCAACTGGTGGAGCGGCCCGACGGTGTACGTGGTCGTCGACGACTACGACCTGGTCTCCACCTCCAGCGGGAACCCCCTGTCCAAGCTCACGGAGATGCTGCCCTTCTCGCGTGACGTCGGTGTCCGGTTCATCATCACCCGCAGCACGGCCGGCGCCGGACGGGCCCTGTACGAACCGTTCATGCAGCGGATCACGGAGCTGGGCGCCCAGGGCCTGATGCTCTCGGGCGACCCCGTCGAGGGCGATGTCCTCGGCAACGTCCGCCCGCGCCCGATGCCTCCGGGGCGCGGGGTCTTCGTCACGCGGCGACGGGGGAATCCGCTGGTGCAGTCGGGGCTGGTGGAGGGGCGGGGGTAGGGGCAGGACCGCCTACGAGGCGCGGCACCGGCCCGTGTGGCTGTTTCCGCCCGCCTCGTACGCCGCGCCCTCTCCCCATCGGGAACCGAACTGGCGCGGTATGAAGATCGATTGGCCGTGAGCCCGAGGCTAAACTCCGGTCAGGTTCGATTGTCAGATCGATTTTTCGAGAGAGGGATCGAAGTCTTCTCATCCAGCTCGGCAGAACAGCCTGCTCGGGGGAAAGGGGTCTGATGGCCTGGGACGAGTGGGAGCAGCTCAAGACGGCGGCTGTCGAGAATCGCTCTGCGGCGATGCAGCTGAACCGTGTACCGGACGAGAGCGGTACGCCCGCTCCCGGAGGTGACCTGAAGGTCAATCAGCAGGATCTCGCGGCCGTCGGTGACGCCGCGTTCAAGCTCTTCGACAATCTGGGCAGAAGCGGCCGCGACGCCTGGTCCATCAGCCAGACGGCCGCGAAGGACCTGAGCACCCAGGGCTTCGCGCTGGGCGGTGCGCTCGACCATGTGCAGGAGCGCTGGGAGAAGCAGCTCAAGACCCTGCTGGATGCCTGCGCACACATTTCCAATCACATGGATTTCACCAAGGGCGCTCACGCCGGTGACGAGTACTACATCCAGGGCATCGTGAGCAGCATATCGACGCTGGACGACGGATTCACGGAGAGGACGCAGCGCTGATGGACTTCGAGACGCTGCGCCAGGGCGACTTCAGCCGGCTCGGCCAGGCCATCACCGCCTGGAATGGAGTGGTGGAGAAACTCGCCACGCTGGAAACGGACGCGCGGGACGACCTGAAGGCGAAGGCGGACAAGGCCGACTGGGCCGGAGTGAATGCCACGGTCTCCCGTGAATTCATCACCAAGACGGCGGGGGAATTCTCCGACGCCCACACCCAGGCGAAGACCATCCACGACATCCTCAGCGACACCCGCGACGAACTGGTGGACTACAAGGAGCAGTTGGATCAGGCCCTGGAGCGGGGCCGCAAGCGGAACCTCACGGTGACCCGGACCGGCGGCGGCTTCGCGGTGACGATGATCATCCACCCGGACCGCGCCGCCAAGGGCCACGAGGTGCCGGACCACTCTCCTCAGGACGCGGAGCACCTGCGGGACGATGTGCAGCGCATCCTGAACCGGGCCACGGAGAGCGACACGACGGCCGCGACCGTCCTTCGCGCCATCGTCGACCAGGCCGAGGTCGGCTTCTCCGGTGCCTCGTACAACGACCGCGACACCGCGATCGACGCTCTGCGCAAGGCCGAGGAAGCGGCCGAGCTGATCAAGAAGAAGAGTGACGAGATGTCGCCCGAGGAGTTCCAGAAGCTGAACGGTCTGCTCAGCTCGTTCAAGAACGATCCGTTGTTCCAGGAGAAGTTCGCCACGCAGCTGGGCCCGAAGGCGACACTGGAGTTCTGGGCGGACGTCTCCAGCCCGGACAGCCCGAATGGGCTGGCCCGTACGCAGCTAGACCACCTCGGGGAGTTCCAGAAGAACCTGGGAGACGTCCTGGGCGGTGCCACCCAGTCCGACAGCCCCGCCATGCGGCGCTGGGAGGACAACATGCTGAAGCTCGCGGGCGAGCAGTACCCCACCCGCCAGGGCAACGTCTGGGGCTACCAGATCATGAGCAACCTCATGCGCACGGGCGACTACGACGATCAGTTCCTCAACAAGTACGGCAACGAACTGGTCGCCAAGGAGAAGGAGATGAGGCTTCCGGACCATCTCTGGAACCAGCAGGCGAAGCTGAACTTCATCGGTGACGAGGAGTTCGGCCGCGACCCGATGACGGGCTTCCTCACGGCACTCACCAACAGCCCGGATGCCTCGACCGACTTCTTCAACGCGAAGGAGCCGCAGGACAATGCGCAGTGGGTACTGAAGGACCGGCCGTACTTCGACGACACCCCGCTGAGCGACGGCCCGAACCCGGCCAAGGACGCGGCGGGCAAGGCCATGTTCGCGGCGGTGTCGGGCGTCAGCGACCCCGAGGCGCCCGGGACGAAGTACGAGGAACACACACCGGAGCAGAGGGAGGCCATGAAGCGCTCCCTGGGCATCCTGGCGAGCACCGGCAACGACTTCCCACCGGAGATGCGTGACAGCATGGCGTACGCCCTGGGCAACCATGGCGACCGGGTGCACGAGGCGATGAGCAGTCCACTCGTCGAGCGCGAGCTGGACGCAGGGCAATTGATGGAAGTCAGCAAGCAGATCTCGCGCAACAGGGACGACTACCAGACCCTCACCCAGGTCATGCACCAGCCGATCGTGGCCGACATCCTCACCGAGCATGCCCACCCCGAGGACAGCCTCGACCGCGCCGGCCGAACGATCGGATTCCTGGAGGAAGCCCGCTACCAGGCGACCAACACCGACAAGGGCGAAGCCCTCGCCGACGCCTCGTGGGACAAGACATGGAGGTATCACATCGTGGGTGGCCTCCTCACACCGTGGCATCCGGTCGGCGACGCGGTACAGCGCGGCGTGGACGTGATCACCGCGAAGATGCTTGAGGACGAACAGAACAGGATCAACGCACAGGCCACCTCCGATCACACCCGGACGTACGAGAACCGCAGCAGGGAACTCCAGTCGCTCGCGGACCTCTGGTACCGGGAGAACAAGGACTGGGCGGAGGATCCGACGCACGAGGGCTTCTCGAACGGACACGGCGTCTACAAGCAGATCGAGGAATCGTCCAACGACGGCAACAAGAAGGCCGAGGGAGTGGCGGGCATCCAATGACGAAGGTACTGCGACGCGCGACGGTCTCCGCCCTCACGGCCTGCCTCGCGCTGGCCCTCGCCTCGTGCGGCAGCGGCCGCGCGTACACCGTTCCGAAGGAGGCGTGCGGGATACCTCTGAACAAGGAGGTGCTCGACCCGTTCCTCATGGATGGCGAGAAATTCGACGCCAAGGGCGGTTCCGTGATCGAGACCGGCACGAACACCCAGGGCGCGTGCACGATCAGAGTGGACGGCAAACTGGTGGTCCACCTCCGGGTCGAAAAGGTGGACAAGATCTACGATCCGATGGACCCGTCGGAGGAGTTCCGGTTCACCAACCGGGAGAAGATGAAGAACCTGCCCTTCGCCGGACTGGGCGCGCTGGGCGATGCCGTCTCCATGGTCAGCACCGACTGCGCCGGCCCCGAGGCCGACCACCTCATCGCGTACGTCAGCGTCGACAGCCAGGCAGACGGTGACATCGCCGAGCGCCGCAAGCACCTCCAGGCCTTCACCTTCGACTTCGTACCAAAGGTGAAGAAGGCTCTTCGCTGCACGGCCTGAACCCTGCCCGCGGCCCGCTCTTCCGAGATCATCGTCCTCGCCCCCGTACCCGCTGAGCTTCCGGAACGGGGGACGGGGGCTGCTCCGGGGCCCGGTGACAGCGTCCCCGACTGGTGGCCGGGGGCGCTGCGCGGCGCCCTGGTCGGTGTACGGGACACGGCTCAGGGTGGGCACCTCCCGTGTGTGCCCACCCTGGCCCGTGCGTGCTCTGCCGGCTTCTACTCGAAGTGGGCCCTCGCCCGCTTGTCGCCGGCGTGGTAGGCGGTTCCGGCCTCGTGCACCTTCTTGGAGATCTCGCTCAGGGCGGTGTGAATCGCCCTGGCGTCGTTGTCCCAGCCCTGCTGGGCGGTGTCATAGGCGCTCTTGGCCTCGCCCACCCAGAGCTCGGACACATTGGCGATCATCCGCTTGATGGACGCGAGGTCTTCCTGGAGCTGCTTGCTCTGCCGGTCGATGGCCCCGGCCGCCAGGTCCAGGCTCGCGTAAGTGACAACCATCGTGCCGTCGTGGTTGCTCGGCATGCGGTCCTCCTGTGTTGTCTAGGTACTGGTGTGGTGTGACTGCCTCGTGCGTGGTGCGGGCGCGGCAGGGTCAGAAGTAGTTGAGGTTCGAGGTCCTGGCCTCCGCCGTGGCGTCGCCCGAGTAACCGCTGACGACGTCGACGCCCTGGAGGGCCTGCTTGATTTCGTCCTCGGTGTTGCCCGAGATGGTTCGCGCCGCCTTGATGGCCTCCTGGAAGTTGAGGAGCCGGTGGGCGATGCTGACCATCTTGCGGTTGATCTCTTCCTGCTTGGTGTTGAAGGCACCGGCGCCGATGCCCTTCCAAGCGCCCTCCAGGCCGTCGATCGTCGCCTGGAGCGTCTTCAACTGGCCCTTCACCGAGTCGAACCGGGTGGAGAGCTCGCCCTCCAGCTTGAGGAGAGCGGCATCCGAGAGCTTCTGATCAGCCATGTTCGTGGCTTCCTTTCTGGTGCTGGTGCGGTCCGGCCGCACTGTGCCGGACCAGTGGTCGGTCAGGCGGTTCGGCGCTTGCGGGCGACGGCGAAGGCACCGCCCCCGATCACGACGACCGCCGCGGCTCCGCCGAGGATCAGTCCGAGTGAACTGCCGTCGTCCTGTCCCTTGCCGGAGCCTGCCATGGCGGTCTCGCCGGCCGCCTCCTTCTTCTTCTCGGGCTGTGACGAAGCCGGGGTGGAGGCAGGCGAGGAGCCGGGCGTCTTCTCCTTGGTGAGGGGGCTGATGTCAGGGGCGCCGGGGTTCCCCTTGCCCTTGAGGAGGTTCATGGAGGGGCGGATCAGGCCGTGGCCCAGGTATTTGCTGAGCGTGCCCTTCTCCCAGTCACGGCCTGCCGTGTCAAAGAGCACGTTGAGGACCTGGTTCGCGGTCCAGTCGGGGTGGGCGGACCACACCAGGGCTGCGGAGGCGGAGGCGATGGCGGTGGCCGCGCTGGTGCCGCCGTCGCCGTCGCAGTAGCTCTGAAATGTGGAGTCGCACCAACGCGGAATGTCGTTACCAGGGGCAGCGATGTCCACAATGCTGCCGTGCTGGGAGTACTCAGCCACCTTGCCCTCGCGGTCGGCCGAGGAGACACCCACGACCTGTGGGTACGCGGCGGGGTACTGCTCCTTGTTACCCTGCTTCGCGTCATTTCCGACAGCTGCGAAGAGCAACTTCCCCTTGCTCTCGGCGTACTTCACCGCTTCCCGCTCTTCTCGGCTCGGGAACTCGCTACTGAATGACATGCTGATGATCCGCGCATCACTGTCCGCTGCGGCCCGGATAGCGTCTTCAGTGTCATGGGCGTTCACCGAATGCGTATTCTGGAGCTCTGTATCAGTAATCCGCATCGGGATGACCTTCGCCCCTGGGGCGAGGCCTTTCAGCCCTCCGCCCTTACCCGTTCCGGCGATCAACTCAGCCACGGTTGTGCCGTGTCCGCGGTAGTCGTCGTGCGCGTCACCGGCGACCCCCGTCGCGTCAAACCCCTTCAGGACCTGACCCTTCAGTGACGGCGTCGACGGGTTGACGCCGGAATCGATGACAGCGACCTTGATGCCTTCGCCCGTGGCGACCTTCCACATCTCCTCCGCCTGCATGGCGTTCAGGTACCACTGCTTCGACTGCACATCCGCAGCGAGCGCGGAGGGGGCAGCGCCTGCGGCCCCCACACTCAAGGCAGCAGCCGCGGCCACCGTGCCGAGCAGGCGTCCTCCGAGAGGCATGCGGCACTTCCGGGCCTGGCGCATTCCTGCTGTCATCCTGACTTCCGAACCTTCCCTGTACCTAGTCGATCACCGGCGGTACGGCTCCACGCCGTCCGGCCTCCCACGTCTCTCCGTCTTCCTTCAGGTAGTCCGGACGCGGCATGCCATGGTTCTGGTCGTCGTCGCCGGAATCCCGTCGGCCTGCGGGCCCACGTCCAAGTCCGGTGCCCCCAGCGGTGAATCCCCTGGCACTGCCCGGTCCGACGGCACCACGACGCGGCGTACCCACGACTCCGTTCGAACCGGGGGCGCCCCGCCCACCGGGCCGGGGTCTGCTGTTCGGACCTCCGGCTCCGATCACTCCGCCGCGCGGAACACCCCGGGGCCCCGCAGGCGTACCCGTGCCCGGAACCGCGCGTTGTGGCGTCCCGCCCACGATGCCGTTTGTCCGGCCGACAGGTGGACCGGGAGGCCCTGGCGTACCTGATTGGCCCCTTGGCACGGTCCTGCCGCCGGTCGCACCGGGCCGGCCGACCACAGGTGACTGGTGTCCGCCTCCACCTGGGACTCCGGTGCGCCCATTGGCCACGGGCCCGCTGTTCGTGGGGTCGTACTTCCCAGGCCGACCACCCCTCGCTCTGGGAGAACCCGTCGATGTCGTGGGCCGCCGCGAGCCGTCCGCCACAGGTTGCACGAAGCCGGGCGCCACGGGCGGATTCGGGCCTGCGCTCGGGCCCGAAGGACCGGTGGTCGACGGGATGGGGGACGCGTCGGGAACTGTCACGGGGGACCGTGGCACGGTCACGCCGTCGATCTCCGTCGAGACGGTCCTGTCCGGGGCGGGTGCGGTTCCGAGCGCCTCGATCGCAGCTCGGCCGTCAGCACGCGTGGTGCGCGTCATGGCTGTACTGCCCGTGGCAGCGTGCTCCGAGCTCTCCCGCGGCGTGCCGTTCCTCACCTCTTCAGAGCCCGTCGGTGAACTCTCGGAGTCGGGAGACTCGCGCCAGCCCTGCGGCCGTGGCATCGCCACATCGAGCCGCTCGTCGAACCGCGGCGGCTCCTGCGCCGCCAGTGTCTCCTGCGAGACCGCGTAGTACGACGCCAGTCGGTTCGCCTGGTTGATGGCCTCCTGGCGGTCCTTCTCGACCTTCACCGCCGCTGCGTACTCCGGATTGCCATCGATCCGCTTCGGCGTCCCGAAGTCGTCGACGGACGTGCGGACCAGGCGGCTGTCGCGCGGCGGCAGGGAATTGCGCACCGATGCGAGGCCCGTGCCCGCGACCGTGATCTGCGTGCCGGCCGCCTCCGCGAAATCGCCCAGCTTCGTGGCATGGGCGACCAGGCCGTTGCCCCAGTCGCGGAAGGCGGTCCCGGACTCGCCCTCCCAGTCGACGGCCTTGATGAAGTCGCCCAACTCCTTTGCGGCGTCCTTGATGGCCGTCCTGGCCTTCAGGAGTGCCGCACCCGCGTTCTCCAGGTGCTCCGGGTCGGAGTCCTCGATCAGGTCGATCATCGCGTTGAGCTCGTGTCCCTCGAACGACGTCCGCCCCGAAGTCCCGGAGCGTCCGGAGCCGAAGGAGTCCATGACCTTGTGGACCTGTCGGTCGACGTCGGTGGCGATCAGCTGGGACCGGACGTTCTGCCGGTCCTGTGCCCGCTGTTCCTCGGCGGAGAGCTGGGGACGCTTCGCGTCACTCATTCGGCCGCCCACCCCGAGTCGCTCTGCTTGTCGGCGTTCCGCGGCTCGGGCCCGCCGTCCCTCTTGTCCCGCGCCTTCTCCGGCTCCTGCTCCTTGTCCAGGCGCGCCTGGATCTCGTAGAACCGGCGCCGCACGTCGTCGTCCACGTTGTCGAAGCCGACCGCCGCCGCGTGCACGCCGAGGCTCAGGTACTCGATCCGGTCGCCGAGGGACCTGGACAGCGTGACGAGCGATTCGTGGACCCGGTTGTACTGCGCGTACAGCCCGTCTGCCTCAGCAAAGCATGTGTTCTGGCCACTCAGGGCAGCGCGTGACACCGCCTGTGCCGCGATCTTCGACTTGCCGGCCGCCGAGCCCTCCAGCTCCGCGAGGAGCGTGTCGACACGCCCCCTGAACCTCTCCAGTGCACCGACGCCACGCCGGAGGTCGCCCCGGCCTCCCCCACCGCCCGGATCGGTCACGATCCTGCCCTTCCCCGTTTCCCCGTTTGCTCAGACCGTCACTCGTTGCTTTCGCATCACCGTGAACATGTCCGACCCCGTGTCGCGAACTCTAGCCACTGGCTACGACAGGACCAACCTGCTTATGCGCCACGTCACTTCCCTCACCCGTGCGCCGGTTGACGGTGTGTTCAGTCCTGGTCGACCCGCACCGGGCGTCCCGTGCGCCGTCGGGCGTCGCGTACGGCCACGGCCGCGCCCGCTATCGCGGCGACCAGCACGGCCCCGCCCACCATCACATAGGTGGCCAGGCGCGCGGTGCGTTCCTCGGCCGTCTCGCCCAGGTGGAGTTCGGCCGGGGTCGGGGCCTCGCCCCTGCTCATGCCTTCGTGCGCCACCGGGCGTTCGATGGGCTTGTCGTCCTCCGTCAGGGCACGCACCGGATCGACCACGCCCCAGCCCACCCGGCTGTCGTGGCCCGCGATCGAGCGTTCCGCCGTCTGCTGGATCTGGGCGACGATCTGTCGCTGCGTCCAGTCCCGGTGCTTGGCCCTGATGAGCGCGGCGACGCCCGCGACGTACGGGGCCGAGAAGCTGGTGCCGTTGTCGGCGCAGTGTCCGCCGCCGGGGACCGTCGAGATCATGTCGACACCGGGGGCAGCCACACCCACGAACGCGCCGGACTGGGAGAAGGCGGCCCGCTCGTTGTTGCGGTCCGACGCGGCCACGGCGAGGACACCGTCGAACGAGGCGGGGTAGGTCCTCTTGACGTTGCCGCCGAGGCCGTCGTTGCCCGCGGACGCGACGATCACGATGTCCTTGGCCAGGGCGGCGTCCACGGCCTCTTTCAGGACGCCTTCGGGCATCACCGCCTTTGCCGTGTCCTGGGAGATGTTGATGACGTCCGCGTGGGCGACGTCGGCCGCGTAGCGGATGGCTGCGGCCAGCGTCCTGGCCGTTCCGTGGCCCTCCGCGTCGTTCTGCTGGATCGGGATGATCGTCGCGTCCGGGGCCAGGCCGGTGAAGCCGGTGCCCTTCATCTCCCGGGCGGCGATGATCCCGGCGACCTTGGTGCCGTGACCGACCCTGTCGGTGGTGCCGTTCTCCTTGCCGCGCTCGATCTTGTCGCCGTTGTCGTCCTTGATGCCCCTGTCCAGGAAATTGCGGCCGCTCCTGGTGTCCACGGCCCCCTTGAGCTGGGGGTTCCTGATGTCCACGCCCGTGTCGATGACGGCCACCCGTACGCCCTTGCCGGTGGACTGCTTCCACAGTTCGTCCATCAGGACGCGCTGCAACGACCAGGGGCGGCCCGCGTACTTCGTCGAGGGGAAGGTGCACTGGGTGGAGTCGTCCGCCGCCGCGGGCCGTACCGGCAGTGCGACGAGGAGGACGGCGGTGGCGGCCGCGGCGGTCAGCGGGCGCCGGTACGCGGAGGAGTGTGTCGTCATGTGGATGAGCTCCCTCAGGAACCCTGCGGCTGGCGTGCCGCGCCGGTCGACAGCCGTGGTCCCGTGGGCAGGAAGGAGGACCAGGCGGCCGGGACGGGGGCGGGCACGATGTCCTTGTACCCGAGCCGGTTCTGGGCCTGTTGTGCTTCCTGCTGCCGCTCCGCCCTTTCGCGCTTCGTGCCTGATTCGCCGATGCCGGAGTCGTCCGCCACGCTGTCGCCGTTGGACTGCATGGCGTAGCGCAGACCGGTGTCGGTGACCAGGAAGAGGGGGCCCGAGTCGGCGTCGGCCCCCTTGAACTGCCGGAAGAGCTGTCCGGACCCGGGGGTGACGTAGGCGCTGCTGGAGCCGGTGGGGAGGGTCGCGGGGAAGTCCGTGCCCACCCAGGTGCTGAGCGTGGTGGCACCGTTCTTGGTGGCGACGCCGCGCAGGACGTTGCACACGGTGTTGTGGCTGCCGTGCGCGGTGCGCGCGGAGTTGACCTGTTTCGCTCGGCCGGTGGGCCAGTCCATGCGCTGTCCGAAGCCCTCGCCGGGCTCGAACGCTCCGGCGCTGACGTGTCTTTCCCTGCCGTCCTGGCCGAGGGGGACCAGATCCCGGTTGCTGAGCAGGAGCTTCGCGACGAAGTCCGACACGGGGGCCACCCGGCCGGGCAGGACCACGTACTTCTGCGTCCTGGTGCCGGACGTCGCCGCGAGGACCATGCCCACCTTGTTGGCCTCGGACGGCAGCTTGCCCGGGATGCCCGCGTCGGCGCCGGGGGTGCCGGGGACGTCCGGGAAGTCGATCGGATCCCCCTGGTGCAGGGTGTCCAGCCAGGCGGCGGAGACCCGTTGGGGGTTACGGCTCTCGCCGACCAGGGTGCGCAGCAGGAGTTCGCTCTTCTTCAACGGGTACGCCTTTCCTCCGGCGTCCACGATGTAGCGGGTCCGGTCCGGCCCCGGTCCTTCGACGTACATCACCTCACCGCCGTGCAGCCGCCCCGGGCCCTCGGTGCGCCGCTGGTCGCGCTCCGCGAAGACGAACGACGCCTTCTGGATGGCCCTGCCGCCCTCGCCCGGCCGTTCGCAGACCGCCCACCGCTTCTTCGAGCCGGCCTCCTTCTGGTCCGGGAGCCGGTCGGGGGCGTAGGGGATGCCGAGCGTGGCGCCGTGCGGGATCTTTCCGTTGTCGAGGACGGATTCGTCGACGTTGATGACCTTGCCCTTGTCCGGGGCGAGGAGGAGTTTGGCGGACGACATGTTCAGCACCGGGTGGAGCTGTGTCCTGCCGTCGGTCGTCAACACCACGTACCGCGTGGTGGACTTGCTGGCGATGATGACGTTCTCGTAGGGGGTGTCCCATTTCTCGGGTGCCACGGGTCTGAACATCCCCCAGGCTCCGAACGCCGCGAGGACGACGGCGCCCACGACCGCCCCGGGCACCACCGCGCGCAGGGGGCGCGGCGCGGCCTCCTCGGAGCCGGTGGGGCCGGGTCGGAGGAACTGCGCGATCAGCCTTCGCTTCGCGAAGGTGTAGGCGTTGAGTTCGTCCCGCCGTGATGCCATCTGTCCGCTGCCTCTTTTCCCCCGTGGGCGACCAGGCTCCCACACGCACCGTCGTCCGCCACCGTCGACTGGGCCCCCCACTATGCCCGTTGGCACTTGACGGGCACTGCTCAGGTAGGGTGATCGCCCGGTCGACAGCCGTGGGAGAACAGCACATACGCATACGAGGGGGCAATGCGGCGATGGGCTCAGCGACGCGTGAACGCACGGGGCCGGCCGTCCCTCGGACATCCGTGAATTCCCGACGGCAACGCGGCAACGAACCGGTCGGCACAGCTCCCGCCGCGTCGGTGAACGCCCCCGCGGCGACGACTCTCCGCTCGCTCTCGCGGACCGGTGGCCCCGGTCCGCTGCTGCGCCGGCTGGTGCTCGTCGAGGCGGCCCTGGCGGTCGTCTCGGTGGGCGTCGTGCTCGGCGGCCCCTGGCTGGTGCCCGCGATCGTGGTCGCCTGTCCGCTGGTGGTTCTGGGGGTGGTACGCCGCCGGGGCCGCACCGCGCAGGACTGGCTGTCGACGGCGCTCGCCGTCCGCGACCGCAGGCGGACGGCCGCGGCGCCCGCCGTGGACGCGGAGCCGCAGCTGGCGCCGGTGGCCGAGAGCGTGCCGGGCTTCGCCCCGTACATCCATGTCGACCGGAACCGTCGAACGGTGGGCATGGTCGGGGACGGCACGTTCCTGACCGCGGTCGTGCGGGTCGAGGCCGGCGGCGAGTCGCTCCGCCGGGCGCAGGGCGCGCGGGCTCTTCCGCTCTCCCTCCTGGGCGATGCCCTCGCGGTGGACGACATCGTGCTGGAGTCCGCGCAGCTCGTGCAGCAGGTGCGCCCGGCTCCGGCACAGCACCTGCCGCAGCGGTCGGCGGCCCGGCTCTCGTACGCGCCCCTCCAGGAGCAGACCGGGGCGCCCGCGCTCCGGATGACCTGGGTGGCGGTGAAGCTGGATCCGGAACTGTGCCGGGAGGCGGTCGAGGCGCGCGGGGGAGGCGTCGGCGGGGCCCAACGCTGTCTGGTCCGGGTCGCGGACCACGTGGCGAGCCGGATCACCGGCGCCGGGTTCCGGGCCGTGGTGCTGGACCAGGAGGAGCTGCACACCGCGCTGGCGACGTCCGCGTGCGCCAATCCCATGCTCTCGGCCCGTGCCGGGCGCCCGGACGTCCCGCCGCAGCGGCGGACGTCGGAGACGTCCAGGGTCTGGCGGTGCGACGACCGCCGGCACACCGCCTACGTGGTGGACCGCTGGCCCGAGCTGGGCCGGGGGGCGACCCCGCTCCCCCGTCTCGTGGCGCTGCTGACCTCGGTCCCGGCGTATGCGACGACGTTCAGCCTGACGGTGCGGCGCGGCGCGCGCCAGGGCGATGTCTCGGTGTCCGGACACGTACGGATCACGGGTGGCTCCGACACCGAACTGGTGGCAGTACGAAGGACGTTGGAGCAGGCCGCGCGGCACGCCGGGGTCGGCCTGGTGCGGCTGGACCGCGAGCAGGTGCCGGGTGTGCTGGCGACGCTCCCGCTGGGAGGCGCACAGTGACGGTTCGCATCCGGCCGGGGCGGGGCCTGCGCGGCCCGCGCCACGCGGGACACACCCTGGCGGCGGAGCAGCTGGGCGCGCTGTCGCTGCCGGTCGGGGACGACGGGGTGATCCTCGGCACCGACGCCGAGGGGCTCACGCAGTTGATCGGGTTCCACCGCCCGGCCCCGTACGACGTCCTGCTGATCGGCGGTCTGTGGACCGCGCAGGTGCTGGCGCTGCGGGCGGCGGCCACGGGCGCGCGGGTGGCGGTCGAGACCGGGCGCACCCAGGCGTGGACGGCCCTGGCCCGGTCCGCGGGCGCGGGAGTCGAGTGCGTCTCGCTCCATGACGTGGGCCGGGTCCCGCCGACCGGTGCGTCGGTGGGCAGCCCGGTGGTCGTGGTGCGGGACTGCGGGATGCGGCCGCCGCGCGGCCGGGTGGTGTCCTCGCCCTGGCAGTCGGTGCTGACGCTGCTGCCCTATCTGAGCCCGGTGGCACCCCGGTTGATGCGGGCGTCGGCGCTCGTGGGCATCCAGCGGGTGTCGCCGGAGGAGGCCGGCCAGGTGGGCCGGATCCTGGGGCTCGCCCGGAACGAGACCGAGGCGCTGCCCACGCTGTCGGACGGAGTCACGCTCTGGGTGGCGGGCCGTGAGCGCCACTGGGTGATGACCGGTGCGACGGAGGTCGAGACCGGGCTGCTGGGCGCCGCTCGCCGGATGGACTGAATACTGTCCCGTTCGTGCCCCGGGCCTGCCGGTTCCGGGGAAGATGGCCGGGCAACGACATGGTTCGATCGAAGGGACGCCGACATGGGCACCCAGCAGGAAAAGGAAGAGCTGTACGCGCTCGACATCTCGGGTGTGGAGTGGCTGAGCGCACCCGGGACCGAGGACGTCGAGGAACGGGTCGAGATCGCGCATCTGCCGGGCGGTGCCGTCGCCATGCGTTCGTCGCTGGACCCGGAGACCGTGTTGCGGTACACGCAGGCGGAGTGGCGCGCGTTCGTACTGGGCGCGCGGGACGGTGAGTTCGACCTCACGTAGGCGATGGCGTGCGGGGTGGCTGTCCGGGACACGGCGGCCACCCTTCGCCATGCCGGGATATGCAGTGAATTGACCGCTTCGCTCTGTGTGCTATGGGGCGCCCGGGGCACTTGAGCGCGCCACGTGACGCACGGGACAGTTCTTGCGGTGCCGTACGGCCTGCCGGAGCGAGCCCCATGGCGATTAGGGTGGGTCCGGGCGCGGCAGAAGAACCTGCGGGCAGGCAATGCGTGTCCCAGGGGGAGAGCCGGGCGGTCAGGCAGACGGAAACGGTCGTCCCCACACCACGGCACAAGGGTGCTCGACCACACCAGGAGGCAAAGTGAACGGCGATCGGGACGAGATCCGCGGGGGCTGGAACAAGCCCGTCGACGAGTCGTCCGACGCGGAGCCCGCCGAGATGACGGGTGAGTTCACCATCGACTACACCCCGCCCGCCTGGTACACGCAGAACGCGCCGGGGGACTCGTCGGGCGGTGCCGGAACGCATCTCGCGCCGCCTCCGCCGCCCACCGGAGCGCCGCTCTCCATGCCCGCGCCGCCGAGCACGGGCGGCTTCGACTCCGACTGGACCCCCGCGCCGCCCGCGCCCGCGCCGGGTGACGCCACGCCCTCTGCCGCGCCGAGTGCGGGGGACGTCCCCGGTGCGTCGGACCCGTTCGGGAGCGGTGACGTGGAGAGCGGCACGACCGTGCGTTTCTCTCCGACCGCGCTGAAGCGGCAGATCGCGGAGATCGAGGGAGGCGTCGCGGACGCTCCCGCGAGCGGCTCCGGCCCGGATTCGGGCTCGGGCTCCGCGGGCGGTGCGGGTGACGGCGTCGGCGGTACGGGGCCGGGCGAGGCGCCCGGTGCCGACTCCGCGCGGACGCCGGACGCGTCCACCGGGGAGCCCGACAGTGCCGCCGAGGACTCCTCCGCGAACCGTACGGACGGCCCGAGCGGCGCCGACCGGTCGCAGGACCCCGTGCCCGCCGACGCCGTCCCGGACGCGGCGCCCCAGGACACGCCGCCCGCGGCCGCGCCGCAGAACGCCCCGGCGCCCGCCACGCCGAACCCCTGGGCTCCGGCGGCCGGACAGGGCGGTGCCCTGCCACCGCTGCCGCCCGCCTTCCAGCCCGCCGCGCCGCAGCCCACCGCGCCCCAGCCGGCCCCGCAGTGGCCCGCGCAGGGCCCGGCCGGTCAGGCACCGGGCGGCTACGGCTTCCCGCAGGCCGGGGCGCCCCAGCCGCCCCAACACCCGCAGGGCGGTTACGGGTTCCCGCAGCAGCCCGCTCCCCCGGCCCCGCAGGCACCGGCCCAGGGCGGCTACGGCTTCCCCCAGCAGCCGCACCAGCCACAGCAATCGCAGCAGCCGCAGGCACCCCAGCCGCCGCACACGCCCCCGCAGGCCCAGGCACCCCAGCGGCAGTGGCCCGCGCAGCAGGGCGCCCCGCTGCCGCCGCAGGTCCCCCAGGCGCCCCAGCCTCCCGCCCAGGCCGCGCCCCATCTGCCCGCGCAGCAGCCCGCGCAGCCCCAGCCCCCGCAGCAGCACCAGCCGTCGCAGCCTCCGGGGCAGCCGCAGCCGGGAGCTCCCGTCGACCCGCGCACCGGGGGCGCCTGGCCGACCCCGGTCACCCACGACCAGCGCGAGCGCTCCGTACCCGGTGCCCCGCTCGGGTACACGGCGGCCGTGGAGCTCTCCTCCGACCGGCTGGTCCGGGGCAAGCAGAAGGCGAAGAGCAGCCGCAACCCCTCCGGCGCCTCCCGCTTCAAGCTGGGCGGCAAGAAGGAGGAGGCCGAGCGCCAGCGGAAGCTGGAGCTGATCCGTACGCCGGTGCTGTCCTGCTACCGGATCGCGGTGATCAGCCTCAAGGGCGGCGTCGGCAAGACCACGACCACCACCGCGCTGGGCGCGACCCTGGCCACCGAGCGGCAGGACAAGATCCTCGCCATCGACGCCAACCCGGACGCGGGCACGCTCGGCCGCCGGGTCCGCCGCGAGACCGGCGCCACCATCCGTGACCTGGTCCAGGCGATCCCGTACCTCAACTCGTACATGGACATCCGCCGGTTCACCTCGCAGGCGCCCTCCGGTCTGGAGATCATCGCCAACGACGTGGACCCGGCCGTCTCCACGACGTTCAACGACGAGGACTACCGGCGCGCGATCGACGTGCTGGGCAAGCAGTACCCGATCATCCTCACCGACTCGGGCACCGGTCTGCTCTACAGCGCGATGCGCGGGGTGCTGGACCTCGCGGACCAGCTGATCATCATCTCGACCCCGTCGGTGGACGGTGCGTCCAGCGCCTCGACCACGCTGGACTGGCTCTCCGCGCACGGCTACGCGGAGCTCGTGCAGCGCTCCCTCACCGTCATCTCGGGGGTCCGCGAGACCGGCAAGATGATCAAGGTCGACGACATCGTGCAGCACTTCGAGACGCGCTGCCGGGGCGTGGTGGTCGTGCCGTTCGACGAGCATCTGGCGGCCGGTGCCGAGGTCGACCTCGACATGATGCGTCCCAAGACCCGCGAGGCGTACTTCAACCTCTCCGCGATGGTCGCCGAGGACTTCTCCCGCGCCCAGCAGCAGCAGGGTCTGTGGACCTCGCAGGGCTCCAACCCGCCGCCGCAGTACGCCCCGCCGATGCCGGGACAGCAGCAGTACCCCCCGCAGCAGCCGTTCCCGCAGCAGCAGCCGTACCCGCCGCAGCCCGGACCCGGTGTGCAGCAGCACGGCTGGCAGCAGCCGCTGCCCCCGCAGGCCCCGTCCGCCGCGGCGCCTGCGGGGGAGCTCCCGCCCCACCAGCAGCAGCCCGCCCTGCCCGGTCAGCCGGGTCAGCCCGTTCCGCCCGAGATCCAGGGGCCCGTACCGCCCGCGGGATGGCCTCAGCAGCCGCCGCCAGCGCCTCAGCAGTAAGGCATCAGAGGTCTGAACCAATGAGGGCCCGCACCGTCTTCACGGTGCGGGCCCTCCGTGCATTCCCGCAGACCACACGCCGTTTCGATGACCGTTGACGCGGCTCGACCCTCGCTGATAAACCTTCGCTTCACCAGCTGGCGAACCACAGATCAACCCGCCTTCTCCGTGCGAGTCATGACGCGAGGTCCCTGACCATGGTCGAAAGAGTCCCACCACGCTCCGCCAAGCCACGCACGCGTCTGCGCGTGCTCCTGGCCTCCGGTGCCGCCGCACTGGCGCTGGCCGCCGGGTCCGTCGTCCCGGGTGTACCGCTCGGCGCCGCACCGCAGCAGGCGCAGGCCGCCGACAGCGGAAAGTCGACACTGACCGTCGCCGTCGCACAGAGCGTCGACTCGATGAGCCCGTTCCTGGCCCAGAAGCTGCTCAGCACCAGCATCACCCGGCTCATGTACGACTTCCTCACCAACTACGACGTCAAGGACAACCACGCGATCCCCGGTCTGGCGACCAAGTGGGAGCCGTCCGCGGACAAGTTGACCTGGACGTACACCATCCGCTCCGACTCCAAGTGGTCGGACGGCCGGCAGGCCACCGCCGAGGACGCGGCCTGGACGTTCAACAAGATGATGACCGCCGAGGGCGCCGCACAGGCCAACGGCAACTTCGTCGCCAACTTCAAGAAGGTCACGGCCCCCAGCCCGACCCAGCTGGTCATCCAGCTCAAGGAGCCGCAGGCCACCATGGCGGCACTCGACGTGCCGATCGTGCCCAAGCACGTCTGGGAGAAGGTCGGCGACTTCTCCAAGTTCAACAACGACACGTCGTTCCCGGTCGTCGGCAACGGGCCGTTCATCCTGACCGACTACAAGGTCGACCAGTACGTGAAGCTCAAGGCCAACAAGGACTTCTGGCGCGGCAGGCCCAAGTTCGACGAACTGGTCTTCAAGACGTACAAGGACCAGGACGCCGCCGTCGCCGCGCTGCGCAAGGGCGAGGTCTCCTTCGTCGCGGGCTCCCCCGCCCTGACGCCCGCCCAGGCCGCCTCCCTCAAGGGCGAGAAGAACGTCAAGGTCAACGAGGGCCCCGGCCGCCGCTTCTTCGCGCTGGCCACCAACCCGGGCGCGCAGACCAAGGACGGCAAGAAGTTCGGCAACGGCAACAAGGCCCTTCTCGACCAGAAGGTGCGCCAGGCCCTCTTCCTGTCCATCGACCGCAAGACCATCATCGACAAGGTCTTCCAGGGGCACGCCGTCGAGGGCCAGGGCTACATCCCGCCGCGCTTCTCCGCGTACCACTGGCAGCCCACCGCCGGACAGAGCCTCGCCTACGACCCGGCCAAGGCGGCCGCGCTGCTCGACGAGGCGGGCTACCGGCTCAAGGGCGACCAGCGGGTCGGCAAGGACGGCAAGCCGCTCGACCTGCGCATCCTCTGCCACGCCACGGACCCCAACGACAAGGCGATCGGCAAGTACCTCAAGGAGTGGTGGGGCAAGCTCGGCATCGGCCTGAAGGTCGACTGCCTCGACGACGTCTCGGTTCCCTGGTATGCCGGTGAGTACGACCTGGCCTTCGACGGCTGGTCGGTCAACCCCGACCCCGACTTCGTCCTCGGCATCCACACCTGCGCCGCACTGCCGGCGAAGGCGAAGGACAGCGCCTCCACCGACAACTTCATCTGCGACAAGAAGTACGACGAGCTCTACAAGAAGCAGCTCGCCGAGTACGACCCCGCCAAGCGCGCCGAGATCGTCAACCAGATGCAGTCGTGGCTGTACGACTCCGGGTACATGAGCGTCATCGCGTACCCGAACGCGGTCGAGGCGTACCGCACCGACCAGATCAAGTCGATCACGACCATGCCGGAGGCGGCCGGGAACATCTACGGCCAGGACGGCTACTGGAGCTGGTGGTCGGCCGTTCCCGCGTCCGGCGGCAGTTCGGACGGTTCCGGCGGGTCGGGCTCCACCGGCGTCGTCATCGGCATCATCGTGGTGGTCGTGGTGCTCGCCGGTGGCGGGCTGTTCCTCACGATGCGCCGCCGCAACACGGCGGACGACCGCGAGTAATCACTCGGACGGGTGAAGAGGGGTCGGCCGGGGAGCACTCGCCCGCCGTCCGGCCCCTCCACGTGCAGCACGAGTAACGAGAGTTCCCCATGACAGCTGACAGCACTCCGGCGCTCGTGCAGATCGCGGACGCGGACACCGACGGGCCGGCTCGAACCGGCCCGCCGGCCGACCGCGGTCCACGGGCGCGCAACACCAGGGCCTATCTCCACTACGTGGCGGCCAAGATCGCGGGGGCAGCGGTATCGCTGTTCGCGGTCCTGGTCACCAGCTTCTTCCTCTTCCGGCTGCTCCCCAGCGACCCGGTGAAGCAGATGACGGGCGGCCGGCCCGTGTCCGCGGAACAACTCCAGTCGCTCAGGCACCAGTTCGGCCTCGACCAGCCGATGTGGCAGCAGTTCACGACCTATGTGGGAGACGCCCTCACGGGCGATTTCGGCACCTCGTTCCAGTTCCACGCCCCGGTCGTCGACAAGATCACCGAGGCGCTCCCGGCGACCCTGCTCCTCACCGGCACCTCGTACGTCCTCTACACCGCGCTCGGCATCTGGCTCGGCACCCGTACCGCCTGGCGCAACGGCTCGCTGAGCGACCGCTTCAACACCGCGTTCGCGCTCACCCTCTACTCCGTGCCGTCGTTCTGGCTGGGTCTGCTCCTGATCATCGTCTTCTCGGTGGGCATCGGCCCGATCCCGGGGATGTTCCCGACCGGCGGGCTGGAGTCGGGCAACGAGACCGGCTTCGCCTACGTCCTGGACGTGGCGCACCATCTGGTCCTGCCGGTGATCACGCTGGTCGCGGTCGGATACGCGCAGACGCTGCTGGTGATGCGCTCCTCGCTGCTCGACGAGATGGGCAGCGACTATCTGACGACGGCCCGCGCGAAGGGGCTGCGGGACGATGTCGTACGCCGCAAGCACGCCGTGCCGAACGCGATGCTGCCGACCTTCACGCTGATGTTCGTGAACCTCGGGCATGTGGTCGCCGGACAGATCCTGGTCGAGACGGTGTTCTCCTGGCCGGGCCTGGGCGGCCTCTTCTACCAGGCGCTCAGCGTGCCCGATCTCCCGCTCGTGCAGGCGCTGTTCTTCGTCTTCGCCACCGCGGTGATCCTGGCGAACACCCTTGCCGACCTGCTCTATCCGCTGCTCGATCCCCGGGTGGGCCGATGACGACCGAATCCATGCCCACGCCCACACCCACACCCACGAAGGCGGAACCGGAGGCCGCGGGCAATCCCCGCGCCCTGGCCCGCGCCCGCAAGCGCCGGTCCGTCGCCCGCTTCTGGCAGGCGTACCGGGGCCACCGGGGCGGACTGTGGGGTCTGGCCGCGCTCGTCGCGATCGCGCTGGTCGCCCTGTTCGCACCGCAGCTCGTCGGCGCCGACTCGCAGAGCGTGACCGACGCCCCCGGTGGCGCGCTGGAGTCGCCGAGCGGCGCGTTCCCGCTCGGCACCGATCAGTTCGGGCGCAGTGTGCTGGCCCTGCTGGTCTGGGGCACCCGGGTCTCGCTGACCGTCGGGCTGCTCGCGGCGTTCCTGTGCGTCGCCATCGGCACGGTGGTCGGCATCGTCGCCGGGCACTTCCACGGCTGGTACTCGACGGTCCTGATGCGGGTCACGGACTGGTTCCTGGTGATGCCGACCCTGGTCCTCGCCATCGCGCTCGCCACCGTGATGGACCGCTCGATGTGGACGGTCATCATCGCGATCGGGGTCACGACCTGGCCGACCACGGCCCGGCTGGTCCGGGCCCAGACGCTCGCGGTGGAGTCCCGCCCGTACATCGAACGCGCCCGTGCGCTGGGCGGCGGTCACGGGCACATCATGGTCCGGCACGTGCTGCCGAACGTGATGCCGCTGGTGCTGGCGCAGACCACCCTGGTGATCTCCAGCGCGATCCTCACCGAGGCCACCCTGGCCTTCCTCGGGCTCAGCGACCCGACCACCACCTCCTGGGGCGGCATGCTCCAGGACGCCCGCGAGGCGGGCGCGGTCAGCGCGGGCGACTGGTGGTACCTGGCACCGCCCGGCATCGCCATCGCCCTGGTGGCCCTGGCCTTCACGCTGTGCGGCCGCGCCATCGAGTCCGTCCTCAATCCCAAGCTGGGGGTGGCCCGTTGAGCACGACGAGCATCCGCAAGACACCGCTCCTGGAGGTACGGGACCTCACGGTGACGTACGCGGGCGGAGCCCAGGCCGTCCGCGGGGTGAACCTCTCGGTCGGCGCCGGGCAGAAGCTCGGCATCGCCGGTGAGTCGGGCTGCGGGAAGTCGACGCTGGCGCTCGCGCTGCTGCGGCTGCTGCCCGCCGGCACGAAGGTCTCCGGCGAGATCCTGCTGAACGGCGAGGACGTCCTCACCATGAAGTGGGGCCGGGTCCGCGCGGTGCGCTGGGCGGGGGCGTCGATCGTCTTCCAGGGCGCGATGCACTCGCTCAACGCGGTGCACCGCATCGGGGAGCAGATCGCGGAACCGATCCTGCTGCACCGGAAGGCGACCCCGGCCGCCGCGGCCGAGAAGGCCGGCGAGCTGCTGGAGCAGGTGGGGCTGCCCGCCGCCCGCGCCTCCGCCTATCCGCACGAGCTCTCCGGCGGCCAGCGCCAGCGCGTGATGATCGCGATGGCGCTCGCCTGCGACCCGGGACTGATCATCGCGGACGAGCCGACCACGGCCCTCGATGTGATGATCCAGGCCCAGATCCTGCGGCTGATCGAGCAGCTGGTGTCCGAACAGGACCTCGGCCTGATCATGATCAGCCATGACCTCGCGGTGCTCTCCGACACCTGCGACCGGCTCGCCGTGATGTACGCGGGCCGGGTCGTCGAGGAGGGCCCGGCGTCCGAGGTCTACGAGAACGCGCACCATCCGTACGGCAAGGCCCTGTCCGGCGCGTTCCCGCGCATCGGCGACCCGGCCTCCCGGTTCGCGCCCCGCGGGCTGCCCGGCGATCCGCCGGACCCCTCGGCGCTGCCCGGCGGCTGCACCTTCCACCCGCGCTGTCCGGTGGCCCTGGAATCCTGCGGCACCGAGGACCAGGAGCTGCGGGACGCCGGGCCGGAGCGGCGGGCCGCCTGCGTGCTGGTGGAGCCGGGGGCCCCCGCGGCCCGGCCGGGCGCCGAGGAAGCAAGGAGCACACCATGACCACCACCACTCCGCTGCTCAGCGCCCAGGGGCTGGAGGTCGCCTTCCCCGGCCGGCGCGGGGCCGCCCCGGCGCGGGCCGTGGACAGCGTCGACCTGGACATCCGGCCCGGCGAGATCGTCGCGCTGGTCGGCGAGTCGGGCTGCGGCAAGACGACGCTGGCGCGTTCGCTGCTGGGCCTGGTCCCGCCGACGTCCGGCCGGGTCACCTTCGGCGGCACACCGCTCGACTACGCGAGCCGTGCGCTGAAGGCGTACCGCAAGCGGGTCCAGCTGGTGCTCCAGGACCCCAGCGGCTCGCTCAACCCGAGGCACACGGTGTACGACGCCGTCGCCGAGGGCCTGCGGATCCACGGCTACGCCGGGGACGAGCGGGAGGCGGTCGCCGGGGCGCTGTCCCGGGCCGGTCTGCGTCCGCCGGAACGATTCTTCCTGCGCTATCCGCACGAGCTGTCCGGCGGTCAGCGCCAGCGGGTCGTGATCGCGGGTGCGCTCGTCCTGGAGCCCGAACTGATCGTGGCCGACGAACCGGTGGCCTCGCTCGACGCCTCGGTGCGGGGCGAGATCCTGGCCCTGCTGCTGCGGCTGCGGGACGAGCTGGGCCTCTCGGCGCTGGTGGTCACGCACGATCTCGGTCTGGCGTGGAACATCGCGGACCGGGTCGCGGTGATGTACCTCGGGCGGATCGTGGAGACGGGCAAGGTGGAGGAGATCCTGACGTCTCCTCAGCATCCGTACACCCAGGCGTTGTTGTCGGTGCTGCCGGAGTCCGGGGCCGAGCCGGTGATCCTGGGCGGTGAGCCGCCGGACCCGTCCAGGGTGCCCTCCGGCTGCCGGTTCCACGCCCGCTGCCAGGTGCTGGCCTCGGGCGAGGCGGAACGGGCGGGCGTCGCGGAGGCCTGCCGTACGCAGGACCTGCCGGTGCTCGCGGGCGGCGGACGGACCCAGGTGGCGTGCCACTGGGCGGCGGCCGCCACGAAGACGCGGGCCTGACCCGGCCGCCGGTACGCGGACGCGGGGCCGGGACCGTCGAGGACGGTCCCGGCCCCGCGTCGCCCCACGAGGGAGCGGACAGGTCGCGCGGCGGGGCTCAGCCGCGCTCGTACGCGGAGATCAGCTCGCTGCACCGCTTCACATCGGCGGCCATCGCGACGAGCAGATCGTCGATCGACTCGAACTTCAGCATCCCGCGCACATACGCGAGGAAGTCCACCGCGACATGGAGCCCGTACAGGTCGAGACCGACACGGTCGATCGCGTAGGCCTCCACCGTCCGCTCCGTGGCGTCGAACTGCGGATTCGTGCCGACCGAGATCGCGGCGGGCATCGCCTCGCCGTCCACCACCAGCCAGCCCGCGTAGACGCCGTCCGCGGGGATCGCGGTGTGCGGCAGCGTCTCCACGTTGGCCGTGGGGAAGCCGAGCTCGCGGCCGCGCTGCGCGCCGCGGACCACGATGCCCTCGACCCGGTGCGGGCGGCCCAGGATCTCGGCGGCGCCCGCCACGTCGCCCTCGGCCACCAGCCGCCGGGTGAGGGTGGAGGAGAACGGCTCGCCGCCGCCCGCCTCACCGCTCACGTACAGGTCGATGACCTCGACGGCGTAGTCGTAGGTCTCACCGAACTCGGTGAGCAGCCGCACGTTCCCGGCGGCCTTGTGGCCGAAGCGGAAGTTGGGCCCCTCGATGACCAGCTGGGCGTGCAGCTTGTCGACGAGCACCTTCACGATGAAGTCGGCCGGTGCCAGCTTCGAGAACTCTGCGGTGAACGGCAGGACCAGCACCGCGTCCACCCCCAGCTCCGCCATCAGCTCGGCGCGCCGGTGGTGCGGGGCGAGCAGCGGAGGGTGGCTGCCGGGCCGTACGACCTCGCTGGGATGCGGGTCGAAGGTCACCACGACCGACGGAACACCCAGCTCGCGGGCGCGCTCCACGGCACGCCCGATGATCAGCTGGTGTCCGCGGTGCACCCCGTCGTAGGAGCCGATGGTGACGACGCTGCGTCCCCAGTCCTGGGGGATGTCCTCCAAGCCACGCCAGCGCTGCACTGTGACCGCTCCTCGCCCGAACCCGTGTACGTGAGATTGCCTGTTACGCAGGTCTAAGACTGCCATGCTCACGCCCCGCGGCCTGCATCGGCATCGCCTTCCGGCTTCCCAGCGCCTCCACCGTCCGCCGTGCGCTCGGGCCGACGAGCACCGCCCATTCCCGCGGGGCGTCGGCCAGCCACCCGGTGACCAGGGCGGCGAATCCGGGCACGTCACGGGCGAGTTCGACCAGTCGGCGGTCGAAGCGGGCCGCGCCCTCGGGGGTCCGGACCAGGAGCGTCCCGGTGCGGTGGACCAGGGCGCGGGTGCGGGCCGGGGCGCGCTCGCCGGAGCCGGTGGCGGCGGCCCGCAGCAGCGCGTCGAGCACGGCCGGGTCCCGGTGGGCCTCCTGCTCGAAGTCCAGCAGGACCTCCAGCAGCTGGTCCCGCAGCGGCCCGGAGGCGGGGCTGCCGGGCGCGGCGAGCACCCCGGCCAGCGCCCCGCGTACCGGCGGCGGCACGGGCCGGTCCCGCAGCAGCCCGGTGACCAGCGGCAGCAGCAGGGCACGGGCGGCGGCGCCGCGCTCCAGCCGCCGGGCTACGTACTCGGCGGCGTGCACGGTGTCGTCCGGGTGGCTGTCGATGTAGGCGCGCACCAGTCCGGCGGCGTGCAGGGCGAGCGCGGGGGCCTCGATCCCGGCAAGCGAGCGGAGCGTCTCGCCCGCTCCGTCGCCCGGCCGGGTGAGCCGCTCCCGGAGCGCCGCGAGCACGGGTTCCGGATGGGAGGGCAGGGCGGCGGCGAGCGCCTCCGCGGGCAGCCCGGACGCCCCGGCGACGAAGGCCCGGAGCGCCTGCGGGAGGTGGCGTTCCCTGGTCCGCGGATCCTGTACGAGCAGGGCGAGCGCGGCGCCGTGGAGGGCGGCGTCCGCCGGGCGGGCCAGCAGGGCCAGGGCCGACCGGCGCAGCAGCTCGCGGTCGGCTTCGAGGGTGGCGTGCGCCGAGGTGACCAGCGCGTACGAGGCGGCGGCGGTGCGGCGGGCGGGCCGGTCCTCGTCGTGGGCCCAGCGGTGCACGGCCCGGCAGAGCGCGCCGGGGGCGTCCTCGGCCAGCGCGGCGAGCAGTTCCTCGGCCCTGGGGTGGGCGGTGGAGACCAGCGCGTCGGTGAGGTCGTCGACGGCCAGGTCCCGGCGGGCGTGGAGGAGCGCCTGGGCGGCGGTGGCCACGGTCGGCCGCATCGTGTCCCCGTCCCCGGCGGGGAGCGGGCGCTCGTCGGTGAACCAGTCGCACAGCAGGGGCTGCACGGTCCGGGGCCGGGCGGCGAGGCGTCGCGCGACGGCGTCCAGGAACCGCTCGCCGTGGCCGTCGGGGGGCGTGTCGCGGGTCCGGTCGGCGCCGGGCGGCCCGTCCGCGGGGACGAGACGCCGGAACAGGTCGATCCGGTCCTGCTCGGACAGTGCGAGCCGCCGCCAGAACCAGGGCCCGAACACGGCGTACGTCCCCGGCCCCGCGGGCGCGCCCGCGGCCGCCCGGCGCACGACTCGCCCGGCCAGGAGCCGCAGCACGCCGAGGTAGGGACGGGCGTCGGGCACCCGGAGCAGGGTCTCCGAGAGCAGCCGGACCGCCCACCAGCGGGCGTCGTGGCACGATGCCCGGTCGGCTCCGACACCGGCACCGTCCTCGGCCGCCGGATCCGCGCCCGGTCCCTCCGTCGCCGCTTCCGCCGCCGTCAGCCGGTCCAGCGCGCCGACGAGATCGGCCAGCTCGTGGGAGAGCGCGGCGGGGCCCTGTCGGCGGCCCAGGAGCAGCAGGGCCTGGAGCACCGGGCCGATGCGATGGCGCGGCACGGGCAGGGTGCGCGGCCCGGCCGCCCGGGTCCGCGCCGCCGGGTCCTGCACAGGCGCCGTCTCCGCCCTCGTACGCGGCTCCGCGGGCACCGCCGCGGCCGGTTCGCGTCCCGGGTGCGGGCTCCTCGGCCGCGGGACCCGGTGCCCGGCCGCCGGGCCCGGCCCCGGCCCCGGCCCCTCCTCCTGCGCGTGCCGGCGGTGGACCAGGGCGTACAGCGCCGCGGTCACGTCCAGGTGGGCGCCCTGCACCCAGTCCCCCAGCTCCTCGTGCGCGAAGCGGTAGCCCGCGCCCGCCGGGACGAGCAGGCCCTCGGTGAGGACGGCCGACGCCCAGCCCGTGCGCCAGGGGAAGACCTCCTCGAACGCCTCCCGGTCCAGTTCCCCCTGCCCGGGGCCCAGACAGCGCCGCGCCGCCTCGTGGACCTGCCCCGCCACCCGGGCGGCCAGCCTGCGGACCGCGCCGCCCCCCGGCGCCGGGCCGGAGGCGGCCGCGATGCGGACCGCGACGCGCAGGCACATCAGGTCCAGATGGGCGCCGAAGACCTCCTCGGTGTCGGGCTGCCCGTCGACGTCGCCCGGCAGCGCCGCACGCACCTCCGCGAGCAGCCGCAGGGTGAGCGGGTGCCGTTCGTGGCCGGGGGCGAGCGCCCCGGGCGGGATGGCGTACCGCTCCCGGGCCCGTTCGGCCTGGGCCGCGGTGAAGTCGCCCAGCCGGACCGCGGAGGGCAGCCGCCCGGCCGGTCTCGTGGGCCGGTGCAGCGCCCCGGGCGGGCAGAGCGCGCCGGCCGTCTCCCAGTGCTCCGGGCCGCAGGCGATCACGAGCCTCGCCCCGTTGTCCCGCAGCCATGCGACGGTGGCCCGCGTCCACCGGGCCGGCTCCAGGGCCAGCGCCGGAGGCATCTCCTCGGGGCCGTCCAGCAGGACCAGCAGCGGGCTCCCGGACTCCTCGGCCAGCCGGGCCACCCGCTCGGGGGTGGCGCTCGCCATGTCGCCCCGGGCCCCGGCGGCGGTGACGATCCGGCCGGCCCTGCGCAGCGTACGGGCGACGGCGTCGGCGACCGAGGTGTCGTCGGCCAGCAGGTCGGCGCCGCGCAGCCAGAGGGTGGGGGCGGGGACCGGGCCGCGTGCCCGGCGCGCGGTGAGCGCGGCCAGCTCGGTGGTGCGGCCGGTGCCGGGTGCTCCGACGAGGCCGAGGACGACGGCGGGACCGTCCGGCGCCGTCGCGGCGCTGGGCGGCGACGCGAAGGCGGTGAGTTCCGCGACGACGTCCGGGCGCTCCACCGGATCGGGGCAGGCGGACAGGCCGTCCGACGAGCCGAGCGAGGTGGCGGTGAGGTGCAGGGCGCCCGCGAGGTTGAGGTCTCGCCCGTATCCGGGGACGCTCGTGGCGTTGCGCCGCAGCAGGGCGTCGAGCGGGCCGCCGGTGTCCGCCGCCCACAGCGGCACGGCGAAGGCGCCCGGGTGTCCGGCGCGCAGCGCCCTGCCCAGTACGGCGATGACCGCGCCGCTCTCCGGGTCGAGGACGGGCCCGCCCACGGCGGCGCCGCCGAGCCACAGGGCGTCCCGGCCGTCCGTGCCGAGCGCCAGCTCCAGCGCCGCGCCGATCCGGTGGGCGCGGCCGTGCGCGGTGTACGTCACGGGGGCGGTGCCGAGCACCCGGGCCTCGCGCCAGCCGTGCGCGGCGATCGTCACATACGTACCGGCGTCGATCCGGCCGCGCAGGGCGATCGGGACCGGCTCCACGCCCAGCTCGCCGGGGCCCGTGGTGGGCAGCAGGGCGAGGTCCAGCTCGGGCAGCGCGATGATGTCGGCGGCCTCAACGGTGCGGCTGCGGCCCTCCGCCCCGTGCAGGACGGACCGGGCGAGGCCGGCCACGGCTTCGTGGCTGGTCAGCACCGTGCCCCGGTCGTCCGCGACGAATCCGGTCCCCCTCGGCCGGCCGGCCGGATCGCAGATGCGTACCAGCGCTGTCCGGTCCCCGCTTCCCATGGTCCGACGGTAGGTCGGATGATCAGCGCATGGGCCACTCGGAGTAAAAGCGCCCCCGAATGCACCCCTGATTCACTCCGAGCGCCTGCTCGTTGGGGTGAATTGACGGCGCCCGGTGGACAGAACATGTGAGGGACCGTGGAGCGGGCGCAGGGAGCTGCCCCGCCCGCTCCACGATGACGGCCCCGCGGACCGGGCCGTCCGTCAGGCAAATACGGCCAGGCTCTTGGCCTTGCCCTTCTGCTCCTCGACGAGGACCAGGAACCGGCCGTCGGGTCCGAAGACACCGACCGGCCCCGGCGGAAAGGCCGGCATGTCCAGCCGTACGCCGTTCAACAGGAGCTTGGCCCGCTTCTCGTCCACGTCCCAGCGGGGGAAGGCCGAGGCGGCGGCCTCGGCCACCGGCATCACGGTCAGCTCCTGCTGGTGCTGGTCGAGCGTCCGCGCCGCGTCGAGGCCGTAGGGCCCGACCCGGGTGCGCCGCAGTGCGGTCAGATGTCCGCCGACGCCGAGCCCGGCGCCGAGGTCCCGGGCGATCGCACGGATGTACGTACCCGAGGAGCAGACCACCGAGACGACCAGGTCGACGACGGGCGTGCCGTCCTCGGCGGTCTCCGGGCGGACGTCGTATACGCGGAAGGACGAGATCGTCACCGGCCGGGCCGGGATCTCGAACTCCTCGCCGCCGCGCACCCGCGCGTAGGACCGCTTGCCGTCGATCTTGATGGCGCTGACCTTGGACGGCACCTGCATGATCGGTCCGGTCAGGGCCGCGACCCCGGCGTCGATGCCCTCCCGGGTCACCCCGGAGGCGTCGGCGGACGAGGTGATCTCGCCCTCCGCGTCGTCCGTGACCGTGTTCTGGCCGAGCCGGATCGTGCCGAGGTACTCCTTCTCGGTCAGCGCGAGATGGCCCAGCAGTTTGGTGGCCTTCTCGACACCGAGTACGAGAACCCCCGTCGCCATCGGGTCCAGCGTGCCGGCGTGGCCGACCCGGCGGGTCCGGGCGATGCCGCGCATCTTGGCGACGACGTCGTGCGAGGTGAAGCCGGACGGCTTGTCGACGATGACAAGGCCGTCCGGCGTTTTCTGCGATGTCATTCGGAGGCGGCGTCCTCGTCGTTCTCGTCGTCCGCCTTGCGGTACGGGTCGGCACCACCGGCGTACGTGGCGCCCGAGGACGCCTCGCGCACCCGTGCGTCCGAGGCCCGCGCCCGGTCGAGGAGGTCCTCGATCGCCTTGGCGTTCTCCGGGAGGGCGTCGGCCACGAAGGCCAGCGTGGGGGTGAACTTCGTCCCCGCCGCCGCTCCGACCGCGGAACGCAGGATTCCCTTGGCGCTCTCCAGACCGGCCGCGGCGCTCGCCCGCTCCTCGTCGTCGTCGCCGTAGACCGTGTAGAAGACCGTGGCCTCCCGCAGGTCGCCGGTGACCCGGGTGTCCGTGATGGTCACGTGCGTACCCAGACGCGGGTCCTTGATACCGCGCTGCAGTTTCTCGGCGACCACCTCCTGGATGAGGTCCGCCAGCTTCTTCGCCCGCGCGTTGTCGGCCACTGGTCCGTCTCCTTCTTCGCCTTGCTCAATCGTCTTCGTCGCTGTGGACCCACCGTCGTACGGACAGCAGCTCCACTTCCGGGCGGGCGGCCACCAGCCGCTCGCACCGGTCCAGAACATCTGTGAGGTGTCCGGTGTCCCCGGAGACCACGGCAAGGCCGATCTCGGCCCTGCGATGGAGATCCTGACCGCCCACCTCCGCCGCGCTCACCGCGAATTTGCGCTGGAGCTCGGCGACGATCGGACGGACGACTGAGCGCTTCTCCTTCAACGACCGTACGTCGCCGAGGAGCAGATCGAAGGACAGTGTCCCCACATACATGTGTGTCCGGATGTCCCGCCGGTTCGGGTTCGCGCCCCGCCAGTGCTTGGCAGGGACACCAGAACCGTACACGGAACGGCCGGGGCCGATCGACGGAAATACGACCCGTCGACCGGCCCCGACCGTGCAGGGAGATCCGGGGGTCTCCCCCCGGGATTCCCCGTGGATCAGCCTCGCGGCTTCTCGCGCATCTCGTACGTCGCGATGACGTCGTCGATCTTGATGTCGTTGAAGTTTCCGAGGTTGATACCGCCCTCGAAGCCTTCGCGGATCTCGGTGACGTCGTCCTTGAAGCGGCGCAGACCGGAGATGTTGAGGTTCTCCGCGATGACCTTGCCATCGCGCAGCAGGCGCGCCTTGGTGTTGCGCTTGACCTCGCCGGAGCGGACCAGCACACCGGCGATGTTGCCCAGCTTGGACGAGCGGAAGATCTCGCGGATCTCCGCCGTACCGAGCTCGACCTCTTCGTACTCCGGCTTGAGCATGCCCTTGAGGGCCGCCTCGATCTCCTCGATGGCCTGGTAGATCACCGAGTAGTAGCGGACGTCGACGCCCTCGCGCTCCGCCATCTGCTGGGCACGCCCGGCAGCGCGGACGTTGAAGCCGATGACGATGGCGTCGGAGCCGGTCGCCAGGTCGATGTCCGACTCGGTGACCGCACCCACACCGCGGTGCAGGACCCGGATGTCGACCTCTTCGCCGACGTCGAGCTGGAGCAGCGAGGACTCGAGAGCCTCCACCGAACCGGACGCGTCGCCCTTGATGATGAGGTTGAGCTCCTGGACCAGACCGGCCTTGAGCGCCTCGTCCAGGTTCTCCAGGGAGAACCGGACGCCCTTGCGGGCGAAGTTGGCGTTGCGCTCACGGGCGGCACGCTTCTCGGCGATCTGACGGGCCGTACGGTCCTCGTCGACCACCAGGAAGTTGTCGCCGGCACCCGGGACGTTGGTGAGACCGAGCACGAGGACGGGGGTCGACGGACCCGCTTCCTCGACGTTGTTGCCGTTGTCGTCGAGCATCGCCCGGACCCGGCCGTACGCGTCGCCGACCACCATGGTGTCGCCGATGCGCAGCGTGCCGCGCTGGACCAGGACCGTCGAGACGGCACCGCGGCCGCGGTCGAGGTGGGACTCGATCGCGATGCCCTGCGCGTCCTGCTCCGGGTTGGCCCGCAGGTCGAGCGAGGCGTCCGCGGTCAGGACCACGGCCTCCAGCAGCTGGTCGATGTGCAGACCCTGCTTGGCGGAGATGTCGACGAACATCGTGTCGCCGCCGTACTCCTCGGCCACCAGACCGAACTCGGTGAGCTGACCGCGCACCTTGGTCGGGTCGGCGCCCTCGACGTCGATCTTGTTGACCGCGACCACGATCGGCACGTCGGCCGCCTTGGCGTGGTTCAGCGCCTCGATCGTCTGGGGCATCACACCGTCGTTCGCCGCCACCACGAGGATCGCGATGTCGGTGGACTTCGCACCACGGGCACGCATGGCTGTGAACGCCTCGTGACCCGGGGTGTCGATGAAGGTGATCTTCCGGTCCTCGCCGTTGACCTCGGAGGAGACCTGGTAGGCACCGATGTGCTGGGTGATGCCGCCGGCCTCGCCCGCGACGACGTTCGTCTTGCGGATCGCGTCCAGCAGTCGGGTCTTGCCGTGGTCGACGTGACCCATGACGGTGACGACCGGCGGACGCGGGATGAGCGCCTCTTCGCCGCCCTCGTCCTCGCCGAACTCGATGTCGAAGGACTCCAGCAGCTCGCGGTCCTCCTCCTCGGGGCTGACGATCTCCAGGACGTAGTTCATCTCGTCCGCGAGCAGCTTGAGGGTGTCGTCGGAGACGGACTGCGTCGCCGTGACCATCTCGCCGAGGTTCATCATCACGGCGACGAGCGACGCCGGGTTGGCGTTGATCTTCTCCGCGAAGTCGGTGAGGGAGGCACCGCGCGACAGACGGACGGACTGTCCGTTGCCGCGGGGCAGCATGACGCCGCCCACCGACGGGGCCTGCATGGCCTCGTACTCCTGGCGCCTCTGCCGCTTCGACTTGCGGCCACGACGCGCGGGACCGCCGGGACGGCCGAACGCGCCCTGTGTGCCACCACGGCCACCGGGGCCGCCGGGACGTCCACCGAAGCCGGGACGACCGCCGAAGCCGCCGCCACCGCCGGGACGACCCGCACCGCCACCGCCGCCGCCACCGGGACGACCGGCGAAACCGCCGCCGCCGCCACCGGGACCGGCCGGACGGCCCGCGAAGCCACCGCCGCCGGGACGGCCCGCGCCGCCACCGCCGGGACGACCGCCGCCACCGGGACCACGGCCACCGCCGGGGCCACCACCGGGACGCGGGCCGGCAGCGGGACGCTGCGGCATCATGCCCGGGTTCGGACGGTTACCGCCCGGGGCACCGCCCGGACGGGGAGCCTGCGGACGGGGCATGCCGCCCGGGGTCGGACGGGCGCCGCCCTGACCCTGGGGCCGCGGAGCGCCACCGGGGCCGCCCTGCGGACGCGGGGCGCCCGGACGGTCCTGGCCGCCGCCGGGACGCGGGGCGCCGCCGGGACGGGGCGCCTGCGGACGGGCCATGCCCGTCGAGCCACCGGAGGTGAAGGGGTTGTTGCCCGGACGGGGACCCGCCGGACGGGCGCCGGGGCGCGGTGCGCCCTGGCCTGCGGGACGCGCGGGGCGGTCGCCGCCACGCTCGCCGCCACGCTGGCCACCGTCACGCTGACCGCCGGCCGGGGCCGGACGGGCGGGGCGGGGGCCGGGGGTGGCACCCGCGGGACGCGGGGCCTGCTGCTGCGGGGCAGCCTGCTGGGCCGGAGCCGGGGCCGAGAACTCGGCGGCGGGCACCGGGGTGACCGGAGCGGGCTTCGGCGCGGGCTTGGGGCCCGGACGCGGGCCGGCAGCCGGTGCGGAAGGCGCTGCGGGGGTGCTGCTCGCCGGGGCGGCGGGGGCCGGCTTGGGGGCCGGGGCGCCGGGCTTCGGGGCAGCGGGACGTGCCGCGGCGGCCGGGGAGGGCGCCGCGGGCTTCGCGGGCGTCGCCTTGCGGGGCGCGCCAGGCTTTGCAGCGGACTTGCCGGCGTTGCCGCCGGGCCCCTGCAGTGCGTCAGTCAACTTGCGTACAACCGGCGCCTCGATCGTCGAGGACGCCGAACGGACGAATTCACCGAGTTCTTGGAGCTTGGCCATGACGACCTTGCTCTCGACGCCGAACTCCTTGGCGAGTTCGTATACCCGGACCTTAGCCACTTCGCTCCTTTTAGGTCCGGGTTACCGCCGGACCGTCGCTACTTCATGGGCGTACTCATCGCGTACTCATCGAGTGCTCATCGCAATCTCGACCTACTTCCAACTCGCGAGGTACCTGACCGCACGGGGTCCCGTGCCGTTCATTTCTTACGGTGTCACCCGCTCGACGAACCGCAGCACCGCTGCGGGGTCGAACGGCCCCTTGGCCTTGAAGGCCCGGGGGAAGGCCCGGCGGCGAACCGCCAGGTCCAGACAGACGGAGACGGGGTGTACATAGGCACCCCGGCCGGGCAGCGTACCGCGAGGATCGGGAACGCAGGCGTCCCCGTCCACCACGATGCGCAGCAGCTCGCTCTTGGCCGCCCGCTCCCGGCATCCCACACAGGTTCGCTCAGGGCAAGCGCGGGCGTGCGTCCGGCCAGACACGTTTAAGTCTACCTCCCCGCACCGACCTCACCCCTTTGGGGCAAAAATCGAACGGATGTTGTCGTGATCTCAGCGGCATACCCCTGAGATGTATTCCCTGCCGACCGGTCAGCGGCGCTCGGAACGCTCGCGGGCGCGCTCGGCCCGCTCCCGGTCCGCCACGTCGCGCTCGGCGTCGGTCTCGGTGTCCGGGCGGATGTCGATGCGCCAGCCGGTGAGACGGGCGGCGAGGCGGGCATTCTGCCCTTCCTTGCCGATCGCCAGCGACAGCTGGTAGTCCGGCACGGTGACCCGGGCGGAGCGGGCACCGAGGTCGACGACCTCGACCTCGCTCACCCGTGCGGGCGACAGCGCGTTGGCGACCATCTCCGCGGGGTCGTCCGACCAGTCCACGATGTCGATCTTCTCGCCGTGCAGCTCGGCCATGACGTTGCGCACCCGGCCGCCCATCGGGCCGATGCAGGCGCCCTTGGCGTTCAGCCCGGAGCGGGTGGAACGGACCGCGATCTTGGTGCGGTGACCGGCCTCGCGGGCGATGGCGCAGATCTCGACGGAACCGTCGGCGATCTCCGGCACCTCCAGCGCGAAGAGCTTCTTCACCAGGTTGGGGTGGGTGCGCGACAGCGTCACGGACGGCCCGCGCACACCCTTGGCGACGCGTACGACGTAGGTACGCAGCCGCAGGCCGTGGGTGTACTCCTCGCCCGGCACCTGCTCCTGCACCGGCAGGATCGCTTCCAGCTTGCCGATGTCGACCAGGACGTTCTTCGGGTCCTTGCCCTGCTGGACGACGCCGGTGACGACATCGCCCTCGTGGCCGGCGTACTCGCCGAACGTCCTGTCATCCTCGGCGTCGCGCAGCCGCTGCAGGATGACCTGCTTGGCGGTGGTCGCGGCGATCCGGCCGAAGCCGGAGGGGGTGTCGTCGAACTCCTTGGGCTCCTGGCCCTCTTCGAGGTCGGCCGGGTCCTCCTTCGCCCACACCGTCACGTGCCCGCGCTCGTCGAGCTCGACCCGCGCGCGGCGGTGGCTTCCGTCGGTACGGTGGTAGGCGATGAGGAGGGCCGACTCGATCGCCTCGACGAGCACGTCGAAGGGGATCTCCTTGTCCTGTGCCAAGCCCTTCAAGAGCTTCACGTCGATGTCCACGGCTACGCCTCCTCTTCCTTCTTGTCCTTGCGGCTGAATTCGATCTCCACGCGCGCCTTGGCGATCTCGTCGAAGGCGACCCGGCGGGACGTGGGCCTGCGGCCCTTGACGCCCGGCACTTCGAGGTCGAGCCCCTCTTCGTCCACGGCGAGGATGCGGGCCACCAGCTCGCCGCCCTCGCGCAGGTGCAGCTTGGCCAGGCGGCCCGTGGCGCGTACGTAGTGGCGGTGCTCCGTCAGCGGACGGTCGGCACCGGGGGAGCTGACTTCGAGGACGTACTCGTCCTCGCCCATCGCATCGGTCTCGTCGAGCTTCTCGGAGATCGCGCGGCTCAGCTCGGCGCAGGCGTCCAGCTCCACGCCTTCCTCGGAGTCCACGATGATCCGCAGCACGCGGCGGCGGCCGGCCCGGGACACCTCGATCTCTTCGAGATCCAGCTGTTCGGCGCTGACGAGCGGTTCGAGCAGCCCGCGCAGCCTCTCGCTCTGGGTGGTGCTCATCCGGGTGACTCCTCGGCCGCGTGTGCTGTTGTGGGGATCGTCGCGTGTCAGGTCAAAGGGTATCCGGTCCCGGGGGGTGTTGCCGTCCGCCTCCTTCGCGGCCGCGGGTACGCTCGCCTGCGGTGATCACTTCAGGACAGATCCAGTCAAGACAGGGCCAAGCCCGAAGGAGAACAGGTGCGGCGCACGGGGACGACGCGCAGAGGTGTGTTCACCGCGACGGGGGCGGTCGCCCTCGGGGCGGTGCTCGCCGGCTGCGGTGACGGGTCCGGTGGCGGGGAGGGCTCCGGCCGGTCCGGGACGGCGACCGCCGCCGAACAGGCCGCCGCGGCACGGGCGGACAGGAGGATCCGGGCGGCCGCCGCGCGCACCAGCCTGGAACTGCTCGGCGGGTACGAACGCGTGGCCAGGGCCCATCCGGCGACCGCCGCCGGGCTGGCGCCGCTGCGGGACGCCGTGCGCGCCCACGCCGAGGCGCTGACGCCCTCCGCCGGGCAGCCGACCGCCCTCCCCCGGTCGTCCGCGACCGGTGCACGGGCCGCCGTCCGGGAGCTGGCCACCGCGGAGCGCCGTGCCGCGGACGCGCGTCTGGCGGCCCTCGTGGAGGCCCCGCCGGAGCTGGCCCGGCTGCTGGCGTCGATCGCGGCGGCCGACGCGGCCCACGCCTATCTGCTGACCGAGCTGGCCAAGGAGACCTCGTCATGAGCACCGGGACACGGAAGGCCGCGCAGGCGGCCCTGGCCGCCGAGCACGCGGCGGTGTACGGGTACGGGGTGGTCGGCGGCCGGGTCGCCGAGGGCCGCCGGGCCGAGGCCACGGCGGCCCACCACGCGCACCGGGCCCGGCGCGACGCGCTGGTGCGGACCGTGCGCGGGCTGGGCGGTGAGCCGGTGGCGTCGCAGGCCGCGTACGCCCTGCCGTTCGCGGTGCCGGACCCGGCCGCGGCGGTGCGGCTGGCGGCCCTGCTGGAGGACCGGGTCGCGGGCGTGTACTCCGATCTCGTCCGGGCCGCCGAGGGCTCGCTCAGGCGGGAGGCGGCCGACGCCCTGCGGGAGGCCGCGGTGCGCGCGGTCCGCTGGCGGGGCAGCGGCGTAGCCTTTCCCGGGCTCGCCGAGCGGAGCGCCGGCTCCGCGGGCGCGAGTACGGGGCCGGCCACGAACGCCGGCTCCGCCGCGAAGGGCGGGGCCGATATGACGAACGGGTCCGGTCCGGCGCACTGAAGAAGCTCTGAAAGGGAACAAAACACGTATGGGTTTCGAACCGCCGCAGCGTCTGGTGCGGGCGCTGGGCGAGTCGTACGGGGATCAGGCCGCCGCCGACTGGCTCGCGCGGCTTCCCGCACTGACCGGGGAAGCGCTGTCCGCCACCGGGCGGGAACCGGCCGTGGAGCGGGTGGCCGCCCCGGGGGGCCGCAGCAGTCTGGTCCTGCTGGTGACCTGCGCCGACGGCACCCCGGCCGCGCTGAAGATCGCCCCGTCCGAGGCCGCTCCGGAGCTGGAGCGGGCGGCACTGGCGCACTGGAACGGCTGGGGCGCGGCGCGGCTCCTCGCCTCCGGACCGGGCACGCTGCTGCTGGAACGGCTGCACCCGGAGGTGTCGCTGCGCTCGCTGCCGGAGGCGAAGGCGCTGCTCGAAGCGGCCGGGACGGTACGCAGGCTGTGGGTCGAGCCGCCGGCCGGGCACGGTTTCGAGACGGTCGAGGAGCGGACCGGGCGCCGTGTCGCGCCGATGCTCGCCGGTGCGGCGGCCGATCCGGAACTGGAGCCGCTGGTCTCCGCGGCGCTGGCGGCCCGCGAGGAGCTGGTCGCCCACTCCCCCGAGCTGCTGCTGTTGCACGGCAACTTCCGCCAGAGCAAGGTGCTGGCGGGCGAGCGGGTGCCGTGGCTGACGGTCGGTCCCGAGCCGCTGGTCGGTGAGCGTGCCTACGATCTGGCGCGGCTGGTGCGCGACCGCGTCGAGGACCTGATCGCCTCGCCGGGCGGGGCGATGACCGCGCGCCGGAGGATCAAGAAGCTCGCCGACTCGCTCGATGTGGACCGGGAGCGGCTGCACGGCTGGACGCTCTTCCGCGCGGTGGAGTCGGGGACCCGGGCGATGGCGGGCGGCCGCCGCCAGGAGGGCGAGCTGACGCTGGAGTTCGCGAGCTGGCTGTAGGGCGCCTCTTCGAACTGCGGCCGTCCGGTGCGTGCGATCGCCGGGCGGAGGACCGTCTCCGTACTGGATCTCCGACGGCACGGCGAGCGTGCGTGCCGGGCGTCGGGCGGCGGACGGCAGTTCGAAGACAGGGCCCGGGGCGCCTGACGAAAGCGGAGTCGGCCGCCCGAAGCGCAGGTCCGGCGGTGTCCGGTGCGTGCGGCGTTTTCGGCCCGCGCCCTGGGACGTGTGACGTGTGACGGGCCGCAGGCCCCCGCGCGGTGCGCGGGGGCCTGCGGCTTTCTCCGGTGTCAGGCGGTGAGGCGGGCGATCGCCTCGTCGACCGTCAGCTCCTCGCGCTCGCCGGTGCGGCGGTCCTTCAGCTCCAGGACGCCCTCGGCCGAGCGGCGGCCGGCGACCAGGATCTTCGGGACGCCGATGAGCTCGGAGTCGGTGAACTTGACGCCGGGCGAGACACCGGGACGGTCGTCGACCAGGACGCGCAGGCCCGCGGCGTTCAGCTTCTCGGAGACGTCGAGCGCCAGCTCCGTCTGGAGCGCCTTGCCCGCGGCGACCACGTGCACGTCGGCCGGGGCGATCTCGCGGGGCCAGCAGAGCCCCTTCTCGTCGGCGGTCTGCTCGGCGAGGGCGGCCACCGCGCGGGAGACGCCGATGCCGTACGAGCCCATCGTGACGCGGACGGGCTTGCCCTGCTGGCCGAGGACGTCGAGGGAGAAGATGTCGGCGTACTTGCGGCCGAGCTGGAAGATGTGGCCGATCTCGATGGCGCGGTCCACCTGGAGGCCGGTGCCGCACTCGGGGCAGGGGTCGCCCGCCTCGACGACGACGACGTCGAGGTAGTCGTCCACCTCGAAGTCGCGGCCCGCGACGACGTTCTTCGCGTGCTTGCCGTCCTTGTTGGCGCCGGTGATCCAGGCGGTGCCGGGGGCGACGCGCGGGTCGGCGATGTAGCGGACCTTCTCCAGGCCCTGGGGGCCGACGTAGCCGCGTACCAGGTCGGGGCGGCCCACGAAGTCCTCGGCGGTGACGAGCTCGACGACGGCCGGGGCCAGGTGCTCGCCGAGCTTGCCGAGGTCGACCTCGCGGTCGCCCGGCACGCCCACGGCCACGATCTCGCCGTCGACCTTGACCAGCAGGTTCTTCAGGGTCGCGGAGGCCGGGACGCCGAGGTGCGCGGCGAGGGTCTCGATGGTCGGGGTGTCGGGGGTGTCCAGCTCCTCGACGGGGCCGTGCGCCGAGCCGTCGGCGGGGGTGGCCTTGAAGGTCACGGCCTCGGTGTTGGCGGCGTAGTCGCAGTTCGGGCAGTCGACGAAGGTGTCCTCGCCGGCGGGCGCGGGGGCCAGGAACTCCTCGGAGGCGGAGCCGCCCATGGCGCCGGAGACGGCGGAGACGATGCGGTGGTCGAGGCCGAGCCGCTCGAAGATCCGGATGTAGGCGCCGCGGTGGAGCCGGTACGCCTCGGCGAGACCCTCGTCGGTGGTGTCGAAGGAGTACGAGTCCTTCATCTGGAACTCGCGGCCGCGCAGCACACCGGCCCGGGGACGGGCCTCGTCGCGGTACTTGGTCTGGATCTGGTAGAGGATCACGGGCAGGTCCTTGTAGGACGAGCACATGTCCTTGACGACCTGGGTGAAGATCTCCTCGTGGGTGGGGCCGAGGAGGTAGTCGGCGCCCTTGCGGTCCTTGAGCCGGAACAGCAGGTCGCCGTACTCCTCGTACCGGCCGCTCGCCTCGTACGCCTCCTTGGGCAGGAGCGCGGGGAGCAGGACCTCCTGGCCGCCGATGGCGTCCATCTCCTCGCGGACGACGCGGGTGATGTTCTCCAGGACCTTCTTGCCGAGCGGCAGCCAGGTCCAGATTCCGGCCGCGGTGCGACGTACGTAACCGGCCCGGACGAGCAGCTTGTGGTTGAGCGTCTCGGCGTCGGCCGGGTCGTCGCGCAGTGTCTTGATCATCAATCGGGACATGCGCTGGACCTGGGCCATGGTGAACTCCTGCTCGGAAGGGTGATGTGCAGGAGGTTAGCCGGGCGGTGCGGGTGGGCGGAAATCCGTTGTTTCCGAGTCCCGGCCCCTGCGGCGCAGTGGGAGCGGGGCTCCCATGACCGCGTACGGCATGGGAGCGCTGGGAAAGAGCACCTGCCGGGCCAGGTCCTGGTAGCCGAGACTGCGGTACAGGCCACGTGCCGGGCTGTCGGTGTCGATGGCGGAGAGGATGGACCGGGGCTGGTCCACGGCGTCGGTGATGGTGGTGATCAGCGTGCGTCCGATGCCCCGGTTCTGGAACAGCGGCAGGACGTGCAACTCGGTGATGACGAAGGAGTCGTCGAGCCAGTGGACGCTGCCGGTGGCGCGGAGATAGGGCTCGACGACGGTGGACCACCACTGGCCGCGTTCGTTCGGCATGCCGTAGACGAAGCCGACCAGCCGCTCGTCGGCGGTGGTGGCGCCGAGGGCGCGGGCGCAGGGGTGGTCGAGGTGTCTGAGGACGATATGGCGCCGTACCTCGATCTCCTCGGGGCCCAGCCCGAAGGCGACGGCCTGCACGGCGAGCGCCTCGTCGACGCGCGCGGCGAGGTCGATCGGCCCGATCCGGACGCTGGGGACAGGGGGGCCGCCCCCGGAAAGTGCTGCCATGCGCCGACCCTACTGGCCGGGGCGGTGCGTGGGATACGGCTGGGTGGCGCTGCCGCCCGGCGGTCAGAACAGCACGCTCATGAACGCGCCGGTCTCCCGGAAGCCGACCCGGGCGTAGGCCCGGCGCGCGGGGGTGTTGTAGTCGTTCACATAGAGGCTGACGACGGGGGCGACATCGGCCAGCGCGTAGCGCAGGACCGCGGCCATGCCCGCTTCGGAGAGTCCGCGGCCGCGGTGTTCGGGGGCGACCCAGACGCCCTGGATCTGGCAGGCCTGCGAGGTCGCGGCGCCGATCTCCGCCTTGAAGAGGACCTTGCCGTTCTCGATCCGGGCGAAGGAGCGGCCGGCTCCGATGAGCTCGGCGACGCGTGCCTGGTAGAGGAGTCCGCCGTCGCCCGCGAGCGGGGAGATGCCGACCTCCTCGGTGAACATCGCCACGCAGGCCGGCATCAGGACGTCCATCTCGTCCTTGCGGATCCGGCGGACCAGGGGGTCGGGGGTCACATCGGCGGACGGGCTCTCGGTGACCATCAGCGGCTGGTTGGCGCGGACTTCGCGGGCGGGGCCCCAGCCGGGTTCGAGGAGCCGCCACAGCTGGGCGGTGGGTTCGGCGGGGCCGACGATGGAGGAGCAGCGGCGGCCGGCCCGGCGTGCCCGGTCGGCGAAGGCGCGGACGGCCTCGGGGGTGGCGCAGATGGGGACGAGGTTGGCGCCCGAGTAGCAGAGCGAGCGGAGCCGGCCGTCGGCGTACCAGCCCCACATCTCGCCGCCGAGGCGCCAGGGGTCGAGCCCCGCGATCCGGACCCGGGAGGTCACGAAGGCGTTGGCGACGGGCTCGCTCTCCAGGACGGCGAGGGCGGCACCGAGGTCGCTGGGTTCGAGGACCCGGGTGGTGGTCTGCGTCAACACGAGGGGGCCTCACCATACGGTCTGCTGATTTCCGCACTGTAACCGAAGCGGATCGTCCGTGCCGCCCGTGCCGGGGAACAGGGGCCGGGGCGGGCCGTGAGGTCGCTCACGACCGCGCCCCGCCGGACGGTGTCCGTCCGACGGGGCGCGGTGGTGCGGGTCATGGGTTCCGGCCGGTGCCGTGGTTCAGCCGACGGAGACCTCGGGCTCGCCGGAGGCGATGCCGTCCTTCTCCATCTGCTCGGCGATCTTCAGGGCTTCCTCGATCAGCGTCTCCACGATCTTCGACTCGGGCACCGTCTTGATGACCTCGCCCTTCACGAAGATCTGCCCCTTGCCATTGCCGGACGCCACACCCAGGTCCGCCTCGCGCGCCTCACCCGGACCGTTGACGACACAGCCCATCACGGCCACCCGCAACGGCACCTCCATGCCCTCCAGACCCGCCGACACCTGATCCGCCAGCTTGTACACATCCACCTGCGCACGCCCGCACGACGGACACGACACGATCTCCAGCCGCCGCTGCCTCAGATTCAACGACTCCAGGATCTGGATCCCGACCTTGACCTCCTCGGCCGGCGGCGCCGACAACGACACCCGGATCGTGTCCCCGATCCCCTCCGACAACAGCGCACCGAACGCCACCGCCGACTTGATCGTCCCCTGGAACGCCGGACCCGCCTCCGTCACCCCCAGATGCAACGGATAGTCACAACGCGCCGCCAGCTGACGGTACGCATTCACCATCACCACCGGATCGTTGTGCTTCACCGAGATCTTGATGTCCCGGAAACCGTGCTCCTCGAAGAGCGACGCCTCCCACAACGCCGACTCCACCAACGCCTCCGGCGTCGCCTTCCCGTACTTCGCCAGCAACCGCGCATCCAGCGAACCCGCGTTCACACCGATCCGGATCGGCGTCCCCGCCTCCCCCGCCGCCCGCGCGATCTCCTTCACCTTGTCGTCGAACTGCTTGATGTTCCCCGGATTCACCCGCACCGCCGCACAACCCGCGTCGATCGCCGCGAACACGTACTTCGGCTGGAAATGAATATCCGCGATCACCGGGATCTGCGACTTCCTCGCGATCACCGCCAACGCGTCCGCGTCGTCCTGCGTCGGACACGCCACCCGCACGATCTGGCAGCCCGACGCCGTCAGCTCCGCGATCTGCTGCAACGTCGCACCGATGTCCGACGTACGCGTCGTCGTCATCGACTGCACCGACACCGGCGCGTCCCCGCCCACCGCAACCGACCCGACCTGGATCTTGCGGCTGACCCTCCGGTCGGCGAGCTTGGTCGGAACGGACGGAATTCCGAGAGAAATCGCAGTCATGCGCTGAGCATCCCCAAGGTGTGGATCAAGGTCCCGAGATCGGCGGGCTCCGGCCTTCGAGGTTACGGCACCCGCGGCGGACCGGAGCACACCCCGTCCGGGACCGCCGCACAAATGCGACGGCCCGGACACACACTGTGTGCCGGGCCGTCACCCGTGGTGCACGGGATGGCTGGTGGGTCAGGAGATCTTGACCGGATTCACGATGTCGGCGACGAGCACCAGCAGGGTGAAGCAGATGAAGACTCCGGCGACGACATAGGCGACGGGCATCAGCTTGGCCACGTCGAAGGGGCCCGGGTCGGGGCGCTTGAAGACCCGGGCGACATTGCGGCGCAGGGCTTCCCAGAGCGCTCCGGCGATGTGCCCGCCGTCGAGCGGCAGCAGGGGCAGCATGTTGAAGAGGAACAGCGAGAGGTTGAAGCCCGCCAGCAGGAACAGCATCATCGCGATCTGGTTCTGCGCCGGTACGTCCAGCGTCATCACCTCGCCGCCGATCCTGGCCGCGCCGACGACTCCGACCGGGGAGTCGGCCGCGCGCTCGCCGTCGCCGAAGGCGGCGTCCCACAGGCCCGGGATCTTGGACGGGAGGGCGATGATCGAGTCGACGCCGTTCTCGACCATGTCTCCCATGCGGACGACCGAGTCACCGAAGGAGAGCGGGACGATCTCCGTCCGGGCGGCGAAGCCGAGATAGCCGGCGTCCACGAACTTGCCGGGCACGACCTCGCCCTTGGAGTCCTTCTTCGCCACCGAGTTCTTCTGGAGCACGGCGTGGAGGGTCTTCTCCTGGCCGTCGCGCTGGATGGTGAGGGTGGCGGGGCCGATGGTGTCGCGGATCTTCTCGGAGAGCGTGTCCCAGTCGTCGACCTTCTGGCCGTCGAAGGCGACGATCCGGTCGCCCTTCTTGAGCCCGGCCTCCGTCGCGGGCGAGACCGGGTCGGACTTCTTGCACGTGTCGCGGTTCTGGCTCTGGTCGATCACGCACTTCTGGACACCGGCGACCTCGGTGGTCTGGGTCTGGAAGCCGAAGGTCATCGCCACACCGATGAAGATCGCGACGGCGAGGACCAGGTTCATGAACGGTCCGGCGAACATCACGATGACGCGCTTCCACGGCTTGCGCGTGTAGAAGAGGCGCTTGTCGTCACCCGGTTCGAGCTCTTCGAAGGCGGCGGACCTGGCGTCCTCGATCATGCCGCGCCACGGGGAGGTGGACCGCGCCTCCACGCGGCCGTCCTCGCCCGGGGGGAACATGCCGATCATGCGGATGTAGCCGCCGGCCGGGATGGCCTTGATCCCGTACTCGGTGTCGCCCTTCTTCCGCGACCAGACCGTCGGCCCGAACCCGACCATGTACTGGGGGACGCGGATGCCGAAGAGCTTGGCCGTCGACAGGTGCCCGAGCTCGTGCCAGGCGATCGAGAACAGCAGACCGATGACGAAGACGACGATGCCCAGAATCGTCAACAGGACCGTCGTAATACTCATGCGCGCGCCTCCGCTGTCGCTTTCGCCGAGAGTTCACGGGCCCGGGTGCGTGCCCAGGTCTCCGCTTCCAGGACGTCTGCGACCGTGAGCGAAGTTCCCGTGGCGGGGGTGCCGTGTTCGGCCACCACCGCCGTGACCGTATCCATGATTCCGTTGAACGGCAGCCGTCCGGCGAGGAATGCGTCGACACATTCCTCGTTGGCGGCGTTGAAGACGGCCGGGGCGGTGGCACCGAGCGTGCCGACGTGCCTGGCCAGGCCCACGGACGGGAAGGCCTCGTCGTCGAGGGGGAAGAACTCCCAGCTGGAGGCCCTCGACCAGTCGAAGGCGGGGGCGGCGTCCGGGACCCGGGCGGGCCAGCCGATGCCGATGGCGATCGGTCCCCGCATGTCCGGGGGCGTGGCCTGGGCGAGGGTGGAGCCGTCGGTGAACTCCACCATGGAGTGGACGTACGACTGGGGGTGGACGACGACCTCGATGCGGTCGAACGGGATGTCGTAGAGGAGATGGGCCTCGATGACCTCCAGCCCCTTGTTGACCAGGGTGGCGGAGTTGATCGTGATGACCGGTCCCATGGCCCAGGTCGGGTGGGCGAGGGCCTGCTCGCGGGTGACGTCCGCCAGCTCGCTCCTGGTCCGTCCCCGGAAGGGGCCGCCGGAGGCGGTGACGACCAGCTTGCGCACATCGGCGCGGGTGCCGGCGCCCAGCGCCTGGAAGAGCGCGGCGTGTTCGGAGTCGACCGGGATGATCTGGCCGGGCTTCGCCAGCGCCTTGACCAGCGGGCCGCCGACGATCAGCGACTCCTTGTTGGCCAGCGCGAGCGTACGGCCGGCTTCCAGCGCGGCGAGCGTCGGGGCGAGTCCGATCGAGCCGGTGATCCCGTTGAGCACGGTGTGGCAGTCGCTCGCCGCCAGCTGCGCGGCGGCCTCGGGCCCTGCCAGGATCTCGGGGAGCGGCTCGCCCGTCCCGTACTGCTCGCGCAGCGCCTCGCGCAGGGCCGGTACGGCGTCCGGTGCGGCGACGGCCACGGTGCGCACCCGCAGGCGGTGTGCCTGCTCGGCGAGGAGGGCGACCCGTCCGCCCGCGGCGGAGAGCGCCGTGACGCGGAAGCGGTCGGGGTTGCGCAGCACCAGGTCGATGGCCTGGGTGCCGATGGATCCGGTGGAGCCGAGGATGACGAGATCCCGGCGGCCTTCCGCTGCGTCGAAGACGAGGTGCGGGTCGGCGAGGGGGGCAGGGCTGTCGCTCATGCCCCCCATTGTTGCCGCATCGCCTGTGTGCGCGGACAGCGCGTCCCGTGCACGGGGTGGACCGGAGCCCGGCCGGAGGCGGGGGCGGGGCGCGTCCGTGGGTGGACGTGCCCCGCCCGGTGGCCGGCGGTTCAGCCGATGGTCCGGTGGACGTTCTCCCGGGCGGACGGCCCCGGGGTGGCGTCGGCGATCCACGGCCCGTCGCCGCTCGGGTCGATGACGCCCTCCTCCAGCCAGCCGTACGCGCCGGACAGGATGCCGTCGACCAGACGCCGGTCCAGGTCGTCGGTGTTGGACCACAGACGGGTGAAGAGCTCCTCGACGCGGATCCGGGACTGGTGGCAGAACACGTCGGCGAGCCGGTACGCCTCGCGTCCGTGCTCGTCCGAGGAGCGCAGCAGCTCGGCGCGGACACAGGCGGCGCTCATCGCGAAGAGTTCCGCGCCGATGTCGACGATCCGTCCCAGGAAGCCCTGCTTGGTCTCCATCCGGCCCTGCCAGCGGGACATGGCGTAGAAGGTGGAGCGCGCGAGCCTGCGCGAGGACCGCTCGACATAGCGCAGATGGGCGGAGAGATCGGGGTGGCCGGGCGGGTGGAACTCGGCGTAGGTGCGCGGGAGCTGGCCCGGTCCGGTGACGAGCCGGGGCAGCCAGCGGGCGTAGAAACCGGCCGCGTTGGCACCTGCCTTGGCCTTGGCGGAGAGGGGTTTGTCGGGGTCGATGATGTCGCCCGCGACCTTCAGATGGGCGTCGACGGCCTCCCGGGCGATCATCAGGTGCATGATCTCGGTCGAGCCCTCGAAGATCCGGTTGATCCGCAGATCGCGCAGGAGCTGTTCGGCGGCGACGGCCCGCTCGCCGCGGGCGGCGAGCGACTCGGCGGTCTCGAAGCCGCGTCCGCCCCGGATCTGGACGAGTTCATCGGCCATCAGACAGCCCATCTCGGAGCCGTACAGCTTGGCTAGGGCGGCCTCGATGCGGATGTCGTTGCGGCTCTCGTCCGCCATCTGCGAGGAGAGGTCGACCACCGCTTCGAGGGCGAAGGTGGTCGCGGCGATGAAGGAGATCTTGGCGCCGACGGCCTCGTGCCGGGCGACCGGCCTGCCCCACTGCTCACGGGCCGCGGACCACTCGCGGGCGATCTTCAGGCACCACTTCCCGGCGCCGACGCACATGGCGGGCAGCGAGAGGCGTCCGGTGTTGAGCGTGGTGAGGGCGATCTTGAGCCCGGCGCCCTCGGGGCCGATGCGGTTCGCGGCCGGGACCCGCACCCGGTGGAAGCGGGTGACGCCGTTCTCCAGGCCGCGCAGGCCCATGAAGGCGTTGCGGTGCTCGACGGTGATGCCCGGGGAGTCCGCCTCGACGACGAAGGCCGTGATGCCGCCCTTGTGGCCCTCCGACCTCGGCACCCGGGCCATCACGACGAGCAGGTCGGCGACGACGCCGTTGGTCGTCCAGAGCTTCACCCCGTCGAGGACGTAGTCCGGGCCGTCCGGGACCGCGGAGGTGGCGAGCCGGGCCGGGTCGGAGCCCACGTCCGGTTCGGTGAGCAGGAACGCCGAGATGTCGGTACGGGCCAGCCGGGGCAGGAAGGTGTCCTTCTGCTCCTGGCTGCCGAAGAGCTTCAGCGGCTGCGGCACCCCGATGGACTGGTGGGCGGAGAGCAGCGCACCGATGGCCGGGCTCACGGAGCCGACCAGCGAGAGGGCCTTGTTGTAGTAGACCTGGGTCAGGCCGAGGCCGCCGTACTTGGGGTCGATCTTCATCCCGAGGGCGCCGAGCTCCTTGAGGCCGCGGATCACTTCGTCGGGGATCCTCGCCTCGCGCTCGATCAGGGCGCCGTCGATCCGCGTCTCGCAGAACTCGCGGAGCCGGGCGAGGAACGCCTCGCCGCGCCGGACGTCGTCGGCGGGCGGCAGCGGATGCGGATGGATCAGGTCGAGCCGGAAGCGCCCGAGGAAGAGTTCCTTGGCGAAGCTCGGCTTGTGCCAGTCCTGTTCGCGCGCGGCCTCGGCCACCTGGCGCGCTTCGCGCTCGGTGACCCGGGGCGTGTTCTTCGGTGCGGATGGTGCGGACATGAGGAGCTCACCTCGCCGCGTTCGTGGGTGGGGGACGCGGCTGGTCCGCGTGGGCCGCGCCCATCGGTACCAACCGGCTCTACTCGTCCGTATGTACCCGATTCCCGGCACGCCCACCATCGCCCGGACGCCGATCGGGTCGGCGGCCACTCCACTGACCCGTCCGTGTGGCGGTCCGGCGGAAGGTCGGAAGGACGGAAATGGCCTGAACCCCCGCACAGTGGGTTCAGGCCATTCCGTTGTCGCCCGCCGTCATGCTGTCCAGGCGGAACACGGGCGACGCCGGTGGATCGGATCGATCCTGCTCGCGGACTACAGGGCGAGGCCGGTGAGGACCAGCACGCGCTCGTAGGTGTAGTCGTCCATGGCGTAGCGGACGCCCTCGCGGCCGACGCCGGACTGCTTGGCGCCGCCGTACGGCATCTGGTCCGCACGGTAGGAGGGGACGTCGCCGATGATCACGCCGCCGACCTCAAGGGCGCGGTGGGCGCGGAAGGCGGTCTGCAGGTCGTGCGTGAACACGCCTGCCTGGAGGCCGTACTTGGAGGAGTTGACGACCGCGAACGCCTCGGCCTCGCCGTCCACCTTCTGCACGGACAGCACCGGTCCGAAGACCTCCTCGCAGGAGAGGGTGACGCCGTCCGGAAGCTCCGCGAGGACGGTCGGCGCGTAGGTGGCGCCGTCCCGCTTGCCGCCGGTGAGGAGCTGGGCGCCGGCCTGCACGGCCTCGTCCACCCAGGACTCGACGCGCTTGGCGGCGTTCTCGTCGACCAGCGGGCCGACGTCGGTGGTGGGGTCCGACGGGTCGCCGGTGACCTGGGCCTCGACGGCCGCGACGATCTTCGGGAGCAGCCGGTCGTAGACCGAGGCGTCCGCGATGACCCGCTGCACGGAGATGCAGGACTGGCCGCCCTGGTAGTTGGAGAAGGTCGCGATGCGGGTCGCGGCCCAGTCCAGGTCCTGGTCGGAGGCGTAGTCGCCGAGGACGACCGCCGCGCCGTTGCCGCCGAGCTCCAGGGTGCAGTGCTTGCGCGGCACCGACTCCATGATCGAGTAGCCGACCGGGCCGGAGCCGGTGAAGGAGATCACGGGCAGGCGCTCGTCCTGGACCAGGGCGGGCATCCGGTCGTTGGGGACCGTCAGCACGGACCACGAGCCGGCCGGCAGGTCGGTCTCGGCCAGCAGCTCGCCCAGGATCAGCGAGGAGATCGGGGTGGCCGGGGCGGGCTTCAGGATGATCGGGGCGCCGACGGCGATGGCCGGGGCGACCTTGTGGGCGCTCAGGTTCAGCGGGAAGTTGAACGGCGCGATGCCGAGGACCGCGCCGCGCGGGAAGCGCCGGGTCAGGCCGAGGCGGCCGGTGCCGCCGGCGTCGGTGTCCAGGCGCTGGGCGTCGCCGCCGTTGAAGCGGCGGGCCTCCTCCGCGGCGAACCGGAAGACGGAGACGGCGCGGCCGACCTCGCCGCGGGCCCACTTGATGGGCTTGCCGTTCTCGGCGGAGATCAGCTGGGCGATCTCCTCGGTGCGCTCCACCAGACGCCGTACGACGTGGTCGAGTGCGGCGACCCGGACGTGCGCCGGGGTCGCGGCGAACTCCTCGCGCACGGCGTGCGCGGCCGCGACGGCCTCCTCGATCTGGGCGTCGGTCGGCACGCTGACGGTGCCGACGAGACGGCCGTCCCAGGGGTTGGTGACGTCGAAGCTGTCCTCGCCGGTGGCCTGGCGGCCGGCGAGCCAGAAGGCGTGGGTGGAAGTCATGGAGGTTCCGGCCCTTCGGAGCGGTGGGGGTTTCCTGCCCCCACCGTAGGGCCGCGCGGCCGCCCTGGCGTTTGTCCGGGGTGGAGCAGTGCGCGACGGGGACGCTCCGCTTTGTCGGATGCGGCCGGGAGAGGCGGACACGCCGGGGCGGATCTGGGGCGGAGGCCGCGGATCGGGGACGCGGGCCGAAGGGCACGGGCCACGGGCCCACGGAGCACGGACCGAAGGACACAGGGCACAGGCTACGGACCGGGGGGCACGAGCCGGGGCCACGAGCCGAAGGAAAGGGTCAAGGAGCACAGGCCGAAGGGCACAGGTCACGGACCGAAGGGCACGGGCCACGGGCCAAGGAGCACGGGCCAAGGAGCACGGGCCGCAGAGCGGGCCTGCGGCCCGGCCCCGGGGGCGTTCGGGCGGACCGTCCCCACGGCTTCGGCGACGGCGGAGCCGTCGCGATGGTCCGCCCGGCCCTACGGCTCCGGCGACGGCGGAGCCGTTGCGACGGTCCGCCCGGCCCTACGGCTCCGGCGGCGGCGGAGCGCTCGTCGCCTTCAGGGCCAGCCACAGCTCCATCCGGACGTCCGGATCGTCCAGCGAGCGGCCCAGGATCTCCTCCACCCGGCGCATCCGGTACCGCAGGGTGTGGCGGTGCACGCCCAGGTCCGCCGCGGCCGCGTCCCACTGCCCGTGGTGGGCGAGCCAGGCCCGCAGCGAGGCCACGAGGTCGCCGCGGCCCTTGGCGTCGTGCTCGTGCAGGGCGCGCAGCATTCCGTCGGCGAAGGCCCGTACCGCGTCGTCCGCGAGCAGCGGGAGCACCGAACCGGCCGCCAGCTCCTCGTGCTCGACCAGCGCCCTGCCCCGGCGGCGGGCCACCGACAGGGCCTGTTCGGCCTGCTTGTACGCGGCGGAGACGGCGATCGGGCCCGCCGGGGCGGAGAGCCCCACGACCACCTGGCCCTCCTCGGTCTTCGTCCCTTCGGCGGGCGTCCGCGCCTCCTGGGCCTGTGCGTAGGCCGCGCAGGCGGCGACCGCCGCGCCGCCGTCCGCGGCGAGGACGACGAGCCGGTCGCCCTCGGGGACGCTCAGCAGGGTCTCGCCGGTCCGCAGGGCCGCCGCCTCCATGGCCTCGCCGAGCGCGGCGGGGGTGGCGGGTTCGGACGCCTCCGCGATGAGCAGCCGGAACGGGGCGTCGAGCAGCCCTCCGTACAGGTCTCCGGCGACGGCCCTGGCGTGGTCCGGCTGGCCGGCCAGCAGCATGCGCAGCACCGCCGCGCCGAGGCGCTGCTCGGCGCCCTGGAGGGACCGGGAGCGTGCCGTGGTCAGGGTCAGCAGGGCGACGGCGGAGTGCACGGCGTACCGCTCGGCGGTGCCGAGTGCCGCGCCGGTGCCGACGGCCAGCGCTCCCCTGACCCGGCGGCCGGTGCCCAGGGACTGGAGCTCGACCCGGTCGTCGGTGTCGCCGACGACGACGCTGGCCGGGGCCGGGCGGTCCCGCAGCCGCTCCACGTCGGGGGTGAGCCGGGCGGCGCGGCGGGCGGCCCACTCGGGGGCGGCGACGACGACCTGGCCGGCCGCGTCGTAGAGCGCGGCCCAGCCGTCGAGGTGGGCGGCGAGCCGGGAGAGGAGCTCACCGGGGCCGTCGCCGGAGAGCGCGGCCCTGGTCAGTTCCCGCTGGACCTCGAACCCGGCCGTGACGGCCCGGTACTGGTCCTCGGCGATCGCCGAGGAGACGGCCTTGGCGATCGCGATGAAGGGGGTGCGGCGGGGCACTTCGAGGAGCGGCAGCCCCGCTTCCTCGGCCGCGTCGATCAGCGCCTGCGGCAGCTCGTCGTAGTGCACGCCGACGGCGAAGCCCAGGCCGACGACTCCGGCCCCGGCCAGCCGTCGCACGTACCGCCGCATCGCCTCGGGGTCCTCGGCGTCGAGGTTGGTGGCGGTGACGAGCAGGAATTCGCCGCCCTCCATGTACGGAACGGGGTCGGCCAGCTCGCTGGCGTGCGCCCAGCGCACGGGCGCGTCGAGCCGGTCCGCGCCCGCGCGCACGGTGAGCCTGAGCGCCGAACGCTGGACGAGCGAGGCGAGAGTGAGGGGCATGGGGACCGCTGGACCTCGGGGAGTCGGTTTTCGCCGTCCCGTATGAACGGCTGCTGCCAATTCTGCCAGGCTGGCCTGGTCCGGCATGACCACGACCAAGGGCGCGGGCCGTACCCGCGCCGCTCGGCCCTTCCGGTCCCCCGCGCCGCTCAGCCGTTCAGATCCACGAGCAGCGGCGGCGCGTGCTCGCCCCGGACGGTCGTCAGGGAGAGGACCGCGTGTCCGGCCGGCACCCGGTGGGCCAGCTCCGAGGCCGACCAGCGTTCCCGCTCGACCTGGCGCACGGTCACCGCGTCGGTGGTGACCGCCTTGCCGGTGACGAGTTTGCGCAGGGCGTGCACGGCCCGGGTGAGCGGCTGGTCGGCGAAGACGGTGTGCTTGGCGACCTCGGTGGTCTCCACCCATTCGGTGCCCCACGCCTGGGCGAAGAGCCGCCCGTCCCAGGTCGTGACGCCGGAGAACGTCATGTGGCAGCCGACCGAGCCGAGCAGCGCGGTGTGCAGGGCCTCCGGGACGTCGTCCAGCCCGCGCAGGGCGAGCAGGACCCCGGCGTTGCAGTTCCGCAGTCGCTGCACGGCCCGCACGGACTCCGTGGTGACGGTGTGCGTGGCGTCGTCCAGGGCGAGGAAGGCGAAGAGCGAGCGGTCCGCGCGGGCGGCGGCTCCGGCGGTGAACTGGGCGAGCACCAACCGGGCGATCAGGCGCGCGGCCTCGGGGTGGGCGCGTTCGGGCAGGTCGATGCGGACCCGCAGCGGGTGTTCGAGGGTGCGCACCGCGAAGGGCCGGCTCGTGCCGGTGGTGTCGAAGAACCCGGCGAAGGCGGGCCGGTCCAGGGCGGCGAGCCGGTCGGCCAGCAGGACTCCCGGGTCGCCGGGAGCGCCTGCCTGCCGTGCCCTGGCGTCGAGTTCGCGGAGGTAGGAGCGGTGTTCCTCGCCGTCGAGCAGGGCCCGGAGCGCGGCGAGGGCGTCGGGGGCGCCGTCGAGCAGTTCGCGCAGCACGGGGACGGACGGGAAGCGGCCGTGGACCGCCCGGTACGGGCCGAGCAACTGGGCGAGCGCGGTCGTGGCCCGCCGTGCGTCGATCTCGGCCAGGTCCCCGGCGAGCGCCTCGGCGAGCAGGGCGGCGGCCTCGTCGGCGTCGTCGGTCCCGCTGTACAGGTCGAGGTCGTGGGCGCAGGACGGGTCGCCCGGCCGGATCACCACGTCGTAGCCCTCGTCGGCCCCGAGCGGGGTGCCCGCCGCGCAGACGGCCACGACCACGGCCTTCCCGGCGAGGGCCTGGAGGGCGAGCGACTCCACGACGGGCCGCACCAGGTGCCTGGTCTTGCCCGAGCCGAAGGGCCCGACGGCCAGCAGCGAGGAGCCCAGCGACGCCGGGTCGACGGCGGCCCCCGCGCCCCGCCGGGCCACCGGGTTGCGCTCGGAGTCGGTGTACCGGCCGAGCCGCACCTGCGAGGTGAGCAGGTCGTGGGTGGCGGCACGGGCCGGGAGGTCCCGGTCGCCCGACGGGTGCGGGCAGGCCCGTGCGCCCTGGCCGAGCACCGCTTCGGTGAACGGGCCGATGCGCGAGGAGTCGGCCTCCACGGAGCGCCAGGCGCGCCGGATGCGTACGCAGTCGACGTCGTTCATCCGCCCGGCCCGCTCGTCCGCCACCAGCCGGTCGGCGGCCGCGTCCCGGCCCGCCGCGCGCAGCTGCGGCCAGTCGGCGGGGTCCGCGCCGGGGGCCTTCGGCGGTTCCGGCGCGCTCCCGGCCCGGCCGCGCGGCTCCCGTACGAAGGTGAACCAGCCGCCGGCGCGGGCGATCGGCAGGAGGATCGCGGCGGCGCCGACCAGGTGGTAGACGTTCTTGAAGGTCTCCACGTGGTCCCGGGTCTCCACGGCCGTGCCGCCGTACAGCCAGGAGTACGGGGTCAGGCCGAGGGCCAGGTCGTCGAAGGGCAGCAGTTCGTCGGCGTTCACGAAGCACCAGACCAGGAGGGCCCCGGTCAGCGCGGTGCCCAGGGCCCGGCGCGGCTGGGGGTGGTCGGCGGCGTACCGGTGGAACACCTCGCGCCAGTTGCCCAGCCGTCCGAAGCCCCAGAGCACCAGGGCGGCGACCAGGCTGTTGTAGACGGCGAGGGCGGTCAGGGCCGCCGCGGGGCGTTCGAGCCCCCACCAGTCGGAGGGGGTGACCACTTCGAGGAGGATCCGGCTGTGCGGCACGTATCCGTTGCGCCACAGCGACCAGACCAGCATGGCGGCGAGCAGCGCCACGACCGCGCCGCCGATCAGCGCCCGGTCGGCCACCCGGTCGGGGTCGGCCTCGGGCCGGGGCGTGTGTCCGAACCGCCACAGGCCGGGCTCGGCCGCGGCGCGCGGGGTGCGCAGCCAGTCGCCCAGCGAGGGGCCCGCGGCCGGGGCGTGCGCCGGTCTCGGCGGCAGTTTGGGAGGGGGAGGGCCGGCCGGACGCGGCACCGGACGCCCGGAGCGGGTGTCGCGCGAGTCGTGTGTGCCCTCGGTGTCCATGTGCTGTCCCTCGTCCCCTGACCAGCGCCTACCGGTTACTCCGGGCGTGGGCGCCCGGAGCCACAATCTAGTGCCCCGTACCACTCGGCCGGACGCCGTCCGCGGGATGTCTTCGCCCCTTCCCCGGGGCCCGTACCCCCTCGCTATGTCCGCGGCGGACAACGGCGCGCGGGCACTACTCCCGAACGGAACATGCCGGACCCGGGGCCCCGCCCATAGCCTGCACGAAGAAGCGTCCGAAACACCCCCACAGGAGCCCCTCATGACCGCAATCCCGCAGGAGCGCCGCGTCGTCACTGCCATTCCCGGCCCGAAGTCGGTGGAGCTGCAGGCCCGCCGTCTGGAGACGGTGGCCGCAGGTGTGGGCTCCACCCTGCCGGTGTTCACCGCCCGCGCCGGTGGCGGGATCATCGAGGACGTGGACGGCAACCGGCTGATCGACCTGGGCTCCGGCATCGCCGTGACGTCGGTCGGCGCCTCCGCCGAGGCCGTCGTGCGCCGCGCCTCCGCGCAGCTCGCCGACTTCACCCACACCTGTTTCATGGTCACGCCGTACGAGGGGTACGTCGAGGTCTGCGAGCAGCTCGCCGAGCTGACGCCGGGCGACCACGCCAAGAAGTCCGCGCTGTTCAACTCGGGCGCCGAGGCCGTCGAGAACGCGGTGAAGATCGCCCGCATCCACACCAAGCGCACCGCGGTCGTCGTCTTCGACCACGGCTACCACGGCCGCACCAACCTCACGATGGCGCTGACCGCCAAGAACATGCCGTACAAGCAGGGCTTCGGTCCGTTCGCGCCCGAGGTCTACCGGGTGCCGGTGGCGTACGGCTACCGCTGGCCGACCGGTGCGGAGAACGCCGGTGCCGAGGCGTCCGCCCAGGCCATCGACCAGATCAACAAGCAGATCGGCGCGGAGAACGTCGCCGCGATCATCATCGAGCCGGTGCTCGGTGAGGGCGGCTTCATCGAGCCGGCCAAGGGCTTCCTCCCGGCGATCGCCCAGTTCGCCAAGGACAACGGCATCGTCTTCGTCGCCGACGAGATCCAGTCCGGCTTCTGCCGCACCGGCCAGTGGTTCGCCTGCGAGGACGAGGGCATCGTCCCGGACCTGATCACCACCGCCAAGGGCATCGCGGGCGGTCTCCCGCTCTCCGCCGTGACCGGCCGCGCCGAGATCATGGACTCCGCCCACTCCGGCGGCCTCGGCGGCACCTACGGGGGCAACCCGGTCGCCTGCGCGGGTGCGCTCGGCGCGATCGAGACGATGCGCGAGCTGGACCTGAACGGGAAGGCGAAGCGCATCGAGGAGGTCATGAAGGGCCGGCTGGCCGAGATGCAGTCGAAGCTGGGCAACGGCGACCTCATCGGTGACATCCGCGGCCGCGGCGCGATGATCGCGATCGAGCTGGTGAAGTCCGGCACGAAGGACCCGAACCCGGAGGCCGCCGCGAAGCTCGCCAAGGCCTGCCACGCGGAGGGCGTACTGGTCCTCACCTGCGGCACGTACGGCAATGTGCTGCGCTTCCTCCCGCCGCTGGTGATCGGCGAGGACCTGCTGAACGAGGCGCTCGACGTCATCGAGCAGGCGTTCGGCCAGATCTGAGGTGTGCGATCCCCGACGGCTCCGGAACACGGTTCCGCAGGGGATCCGAGGGGCCCGCGTGAGGGCCTGTGAAGAACGTGTGGGGGGCCGATGGCGGGATACGTTTCCCGCTGTCGGTCCCCCATCGGCTGCCGTACGGTTTCTGCAGATGAGAGAAACACCCCGCCCGCAGGGGACTGCGGGCGATGCCGGGCCGGAGCTTCCCCAGCGCCGTCCTGGCCGTGCCTTCGCGCACACCGCTGGAGCCTCCGGCTCCGGAACTCCTCACCGATCGGATGGCCGCTCGCCCCAGACCCCCCGGGGCGCGCGGCAAACCGGTCCGACCGGCCGCCCCGGAACCACCCCCCCTGTTCCCGGGCGGCCGGCTCTTCTCCTCTTCCCGGTGCTGCCGCTCCTGGCGCTCCTCGCGCTGACCACCTGGCAGATCGCGTCCGGTGGCCCGCTGCGCGCGCTCGACGAGCGGACGGGCCGGGCGGTCGTCGGACACGGGCCCGCCGGAGTGACCGAATTCCTCGCCGATCTGGGCAACATGCAGGTCGCTCTCCCCGTGCTGGGCTGCGCGCTCGTCCTCGCGCTGGTGCGCGGCGCGCGCCGTGCGCCGCTGTGCGCGGCGCTCACCATGGGCGCGGTGCCCCTGCTGGTCGTCGCGCTGAAGGACTGGATCGCCCGTCCGGGGCCGCTGACGGAGGCCACCGGCTACTACCCCTCGGGCCACGCCGCGACGTCCATGGTGGCGTACGGGGCGGCGGCGCTGCTGCTCGCGCCGTACGCGCGGCGGCCGTGGTCGTGGATGATGCCCGTCGCCGCTGTCCTGCTGACCACGGCGACGGGCATCGGTCTGGTGCTGCGCGGCTACCACTGGCCGCTGGACGTGCTGGGCAGTTGGTTCCTGTGCGGGATCCTGCTCCTGCCGCTGGGGCTCAGCTGCCGAAGTAGGCGTCGAAGTTCTTCGAGAACTCCCCGTTGTTGAACCGGTCCCAGTTGATCGACCAGGTCATCAGCCCGCGCAGCGCGGGCCAGGTCCCGTGGGTGGCGTAGGAGCCGCAGTCGGTCTTCTTCGTCAGGCAGTTCAGCGCCTTGGTGACCTCTGCGGGCGAGGTGTGGCCGTTGCCCGCCTGGGTGGAGGCCGGCAGGCCGATGGCGACCTGCTCGGGGCGCAGCGGCGGGAAGACCTTGGTCTGGTCGCCCGCCACCGGGAAGCCGGTGAGCAGCATGTCGGTCATGGCGATGTGGAAGTCCGCGCCACCCATCGAGTGGTACTGGTTGTCCAGGCCCATGATGGAGCCCGAGTTGTAGTCCTGGACGTGGAGCAGGGTGAGGTCGTCGCGCAGGGCGTGGATGACCGGGAGGTAGGCGCCCGCCCGGGGGTCCTGGCCGCCCCAGGGGCCCGAGCCGTAGTACTGGTAGCCGAGCTGGACGAAGAAGGTCTCGGGGGCCATCGTCAGGACGAACTTGTCGCCGTACTTGGCCTTGAGGGTCTTCACCGCGGAGATCAGGTTGACCACGACCGGGGTGGTCGGGTTGCGGAAGTCGGTGTCCCCGGTGTTCAGCGAGAGCGAGTGGCCCTCGAAGTCGATGTCGAGGCCGTCCAGGCCGTACTCGTCGATGATCTTGCTGACCGAGGAGACGAAGGTGTCGCGGGCGGCGGTGGTGGTGAGCTGCACCTGGCCGTTCTGGCCGCCGATGGAGATCAGCACCTTCTTCCCGGCGGCCTGCTTGGCCTTGATGGCCGCCTTGAACTCGGCGGCGGACTCCACGTTCGGGCACTCGGTGACCGGGCAGAGCGAGAAGCGGATGTCGCCCGAGGTGACCGAGGTCGGTTCGCCGAAGGCGAGGTCGATGACGTCCCAGGAGTCGGGCACGTCCGCCATCCGCGTGTAGCCGGAGCCGTTGGCGAAGCTGGAGTGCAGATAGCCGACGAGCGCGTGGGCGGGCAGGCCGCCGGTGCTCCCGCCGCCGCCCGCGGTGGTGGTGGCCGCGACGGCGGCGGACTTGGCCGACTCCCCGGCGGAGTTGGTCGCGGCGACCTGGAAGCTGTAGGCGGTCGAGGCGGCGAGGCCGGTCACGGTGGTGGAGGTGCCGGTGACCGAGGCGACCTTCGTGCCGTCCCGGTAGACGTTGTAGCCGGTGGCCCCGGCGGAACCGGTCCAGGAGAGGGCGACCGAGGAGGAGGTGGCCGTGCCGGCCTTGAGCCCGGTGGGGGCGGCCGGGAGCTCGACCGGGGCGCCGCCCGGCCCGACCAGGGTGAGGTCGTCGGCGTAGTAGGCGGGGGTGCCGAACCAGCCGTGGGTGTAGACGCTCACGCTGGTGGTGGACGGTCCCGTCCTGAACGTGGTGGTGAGCTGCTTCCAGTCGGTCGACGACTGGGTCCAGGTGGACACGTCGGTGGTGCCGGTGCCCTCCGCGCCCAGGTAGACGTAGGAGCCCTGCACCCAGGCGCTCAGCGTGTAGGTGGAGTCCGGCTGGACCGTCACCTTCTGGGAGCACTTGGCGTTGTCGCTGCCGGCCGGGGTCGCCTTCAGCGCCGAGGTGCCGCTGTGGGCCGGGGTGCTGACGACGGCTCCGCTGCCGCCGGTACAGCTCCAGCCGTCCAGGCCGGACTCGAAGCCGCCGTTGCGCGCCTGGTCGGCGTCGGCGGCGGCGGCGGACGGGGCCAGGGCGGTCAGGCCACCGGCGGCGAGCAGGGCCGCCGCGAAGGCGGCCACGACTCCGGTCGAGCGGGCGGGGGGTCCCGTGCGTTCCACAACGGCCTCCGTGCATGGGGGAATTGAGTGCGGCCGCCACAACATGGTCCAGACCAATCAGGTTGTCAAGACCTCTGACAGTTCCGGACCGCCCGGGCCGCCCGGTATCCGGGCATCCCGACCGCCCTGTCGCCCGGTGCCCCCGTACCCCGGCCGCCCGGCCGCCCGTGCCGTTCCCGCCCGCGGCCGGTCGCCGTCAGTCGCCGCCTCCCCGGGCCGGGCCTGCGGCCGCCTCGTGCATCGCGAGTTCCAGGAGGGTCGTGTCGGTGAGGGTCCCCGCGCCGTCGGGCGGGATCAGCCACCGCACCCCGCCGTTGGACGCCCGGCCCGGGTGGGGCACGACGATCCAGGTGCCCTGCCCCGCGCCCCGCACGCCGGTGCCGAGCCAGCGGGAGGCGGTGCCGGGCTCCACGAAGAAGCCCATCCGGGCGTCGCCGAAGTCGGAGAGAACGGGGCCGGGCCTGTCGATGAGCCGGGTCAGTACGTCGAGGGTGGGACGGCCCAGCTCCCCGGGGAGAATCAGCGCGTCCCAGCGCCGCCCGGCGGGAAGGAGCACCACCCCGCGTGGATTGCGTTCCCATTCCTCTCGGCAGGCGTCCGGATCCGGCGCCACCGATACGAGCCATTCGACTGCTGCTGCGACCCCCGCGCCGGCCATCATTCGTCTCCCGTCCGTATGCACCGGCCTCGTGCGACCGGTGCTTTCACGAAGGAGAGCGGGATGACGCCGATCGATTACGCGGGTTCGGGCGGCGAATGGAAAAGAAAACGGCCCGGTCACCCGCAGGGGTGACCGGGCCGCCGGGCTCAGCTGTCGAAGCCGAGCCCCAGCCGGTCCATCGTCCGCAGCCAGAGGTTGCGGTGGCCGCCATTGCTGTCCGCCCTGGCCAGGGACCTCTTGGTGAGCTCGATCCCGGCCCAGGCGAAGGGCTCGGGCGGGAACGGCATCGGCTTGCTGCGGACCATCTCCAGCGCGGTCCTCTCGTTCTGCTCACCCGCCAGCAGATCGAGCATCACATCGGCCCCGAAACGGGTGGCGCCGACGCCGAGACCGGTGAATCCGGCGGCATAGGAGACCCGGCCCTGATGGGCCGTGCCGAAGAACGCGGAAAAGCGCGAACAGGTATCGATCGCCCCGCCCCAGGCATGGCTGAAACGAATCCCCGACAGTTGCGGAAAACATTCGAAGAACTGACCGGCGAGCTTCAGGAAAGTCTCCGGACGCTGGTCGAGATCGGCGCTCAGTCGGCCGCCGTACGGATAGATCGCGTCATAGCCGCCCCACAGGATGCGGTTGTCGGCCGACAGCCGGAAGTAGTGGAACTGGTTGGCGCTGTCGCCCAGCCCCTGCCGGTTCCGCCAGCCGATGGCGGCGAGCTGGTCGGCGGTGAGCGGCTCGGTCATCAGCGCGTAGTCGTAGACCGGCACGGTGAACGGCCGCACCCGCTTGACCAGCGACGGGAAGATGTTCGTGCCGAGTGCGACCCGGCGTGCGAAGACCCTTCCGTAGGGGGTGCGGACGGCCATTCCCGTGGTGGACCTGGCGAGTTCGAGGCCCCGGGTGTGCTCGTACATCCGCACGCCGAGGTCGAGGCAGGCCCGCTTCAGGCCCCAGGCCAGCTTGGCGGGGTGCAGCATGGCGACGCCGCGCCGGTCCCAGAGGCCGCCCAGGAAGGTCGGCGAGTCGACCTCGGCCCGCAGCGCGTCCCCGTCCAGGAACTCCGAGCCGGTGAAGCCGAGCTTCTCGGCCTCCTGGTGCCAGGTGTGGAGCTCTTCGAGCTGGTGGGGTTCGGTGGCGACGTCGATCTCGCCGGTGCGCTCGAATTCGCAGTCGATCGCGTACCGGGCGACGGCGGCCTCGATGGCGTCGAGGTTGCGCTCCCCCAGCTCCTCCAGCTTGTGGATCTCCTCCGGCCAGCGCTCCAGGCCGTTGGGCAGGCCGTGGGTGAGGGAGGCGGCGCAGAATCCGCCGTTGCGGCCCGAGGCGGCCCAGCCCACCTCGTGGCCCTCGATCAGGACGACGTCCCGTTCCGGGTCGCGTTCCTTGGCGAGCAGCGCGGTCCACAGTCCGCTGTAGCCGCCGCCGACGACGAGCAGGTCGCAGTGCTCGTCACCGGTGAGCGCGGGCAGCGCCTCGGGCCTGCCGGGGTCGTCCAGCCAGAACGAGACGGGCTTCGCGTCGGAGAGTGATCGTGCAGCAGTGCGCATGGCAGCTGGGGCCATGGTTTCCAACTCCTTCAGGACTTTCTATCGTGCGCTGTTCTTGCGCCGGTTCGCGATCAGCTGGCCGACGACCACCACCATGACAGCGATGATGAACATCGCCGTGCCGATGACGTTGATCTGCACGGGCGTGCCGCGCTGTGCCGATCCCCAGACGAACATGGGGAAGGTCACGGTGGAGCCCGCGTTGAAATTGGTGATGATGAAATCGTCGAAGGAGAGCGCGAAGGCCAGCAGCGCTCCCGCCGCGATCCCGGGGGCGGCGATCGGCAGCGTCACCCGCAGGAAGGTCTGCACGGGCCCGGCGTACAGGTCGCGGGCCGCCTCCTCCAGCCTCGGGTCCATCGACATCACGCGCGCCTTCACGGCCGTCACGACGAAGCTCAGGCAGAACATGATGTGCGCGATCAGGATCGTCCAGAAGCCCAGCTGCGCGCCCATGTTGAGGAAGAGCGTGAGCAGCGAGGCGGCCATGACGACCTCGGGCATCGCCATCGGCAGGAAGATCAGCGAGTTGATCGCGCCGCGCGCCCGGAAGCGGTAGCGGACCAGCGCGAAGGAGATCATCGTGCCGAGGACGGTCGCGCCGACGGTGGCCCAGACGGCGATCTGGAGGGAGAGCGAGAGCGAGCCGCACATGTCGGCGACGCCGCAGGGGTCCTTCCAGGCGTCCAGGGAGAAGCGCTGCCAGGCGTAGTTGAAGCGCCCGTTCGGCTTGTTGAACGAGAACACCATGACGACGACGTTGGGCAGGATCATGTACGCGAGGGTCAGCAGACCCGCGATGACGATCAGATTGCGGCGAATCCAGCGCAGTACGGGCATCAGACCAGGTCCTCCGTCCCGGAGCGGCGGATGTAGACGGTGACCATGATCAGGACGACCGCCATGAGGATGAAGGAGAGCGCGGCCGCCGTCGGATAGTCCAGGACCCGCAGGAACTGGGTCTGGATGACGCTGCCGACCATCTTCGTGTCGGTGGAGCCCAGCAGTTCCGCGTTGACGTAGTCGCCGCTGGCCGGGATGAAGGTGAGCAGGGTTCCGGAGACGACACCCGGCATGGAGAGCGGGAAGGTCACCTTGCGGAAGGTGGTGGCGGGGGTGGCGTACAGATCGCCGGCCGCCTCGTGCAGCCTGCCGTCGATCCGCTCCAGCGAGGTGTAGAGCGGAAGGATCATGAACGGCAGGAAGTTGTACGTGAGCCCGCAGACCACCGCCATCGGCGTGGCCAGCACCCGGTTGGACTCGGTCCAGCCGAGCCAGCTGGTGACGTCCAGGACGTGCAGGGTGTTCAGTACGTCCACGACCGCGCCGCCGTCCGCGAGGATCGTCTTCCAGGCGAGCGTGCGGATCAGGAAGCTGGTGAAGAACGGCGCGATGACCAGCACCAGGACGACATTGCGCCAGCGGCCCGCCTTGAACGCGATGAGGTACGCGAGCGGATAGCCGAGCAGCAGGCAGAGCAGGGTGGCGGTGCCGGCGTAGAGCAGGGACCGGATGAACTGCGGGTAGTAGTCGGTCAGCGCGTCCCAGTAGGTCTGGAAGTGCCAGGTGACCTCGAAGCCCTTCTCCAGGGAGCCGGTCTGTACGGAGGTCGAGGCCTGGTAGACCAGCGGCAGCGCGAAGAAGACGATCAGCCACAGGATGCCGGGCAGCAGCAGCCAGTAGGGGACGAGGCGCTTGCGGGTGGAGGGCTTGCGTGTCTCCGGCTGCGCGGTGGCGGGCGCCGGTGGTGCCTCCTGGGTGACGGTCACGCCGCGTCCTCCACCGTCTCCACACCGGCGTCGATGTCCTGTGCGGCGTCCAGGCCGAAGGTGTGCGCCGGGTTCCAGTGCAGGACGACCTCGGCGCCGACCACGAGTCCCGCGCGCCTCTCGACGTTCTGCTCGTACACATGGAGCGCCTTGCCCGCCGGGCTCTCCACCACGTACTGGGTGGAGACGCCGATGAAGCTGGAGTCGACGATCCGGCCGGTGACCCGGTTGCGGCCGTCGGCGATCGTGTCCGCGTCGTCGGCGTGCGCGAGCGAGATCTTCTCCGGGCGGACGCCGAGGAGCAGCTTGCCGCCGCTGCCGGTCGGGGCCGTACACCGGTCGGCGGGCAGTCGGAGCCTGCCGCCGCCCGCGGCCACCACGAGGTCGGTGCCCGTGGAGACGACCTCGCCCTCGATGAGGTTGGAGGTGCCGAGGAAGTTGGCGACGAAGGTCGTCCTCGGGTTCTCGTACAGATCGGCGGGGGCGCCGAGCTGTTCGACCCGGCCGCCGTTCATCACCGCGACGGTGTCGGCCATGGTCATGGCCTCCTCCTGGTCGTGGGTGACGTGGATGAAGGTGATGCCGACCTCGGTCTGGATGCGCTTGAGTTCGAGCTGCATCTGGCGGCGCAGCTTGAGGTCGAGGGCGCCGAGCGGTTCGTCGAGCAGCAGGACCTGCGGGTGGTTGATCAGGGCGCGGGCGACGGCGACGCGCTGCTGCTGGCCGCCGGAGAGCTGGTGGGGCTTGCGCTTGGCGAAGTCGCCGAGCTGGACGAGCTCCAGCATCTCGTCGACCTGCTTCTTCACCGACTTGATGCCGCGCCTGCGCAGACCGAAGGCGACGTTCTCGGTGATGTCGAGGTGCGGGAAGAGCGCGTAGCTCTGGAAGACCGTGTTGACCGGGCGTTTGTACGGGGGGAGCCCGGTGATGTCCCGGCCGCCGAGCGAGACCGTGCCGGTGGTGGCCTCCTCCAGGCCCGCGATCATGCGCAGGGTGGTGGTCTTGCCGCATCCGGACGCGCCGAGCAGCGCGAAGAAGGTGCCCTGCGGGACGGTGAGATCGAGCGGCTTGACGGCTGCGAAGGAGCCGTAGGTCTTGCTGATCCCGGTGAGGCGGACGTCGCCGCCGGTCTGCTGCTGTGTCATGGATCGCGGTCCCGGTGGTGTCAGAGGGAGATCGGGGAAGATCGGGGGAACGGGAGATCGGGTGGGGCGGGCGCGGCGGTCAGGCGCCGATCAGCTTGGCGAACTTCTCCTCGTACGCCGTCTCTTCCTTGCTGGTCAGCGAGCGGAAGGCGTGCGACCGGGACGCCATCTCCCGGTCCGGGAGGATCAGGACGTTGTCGGCCATCGCCTGATCGATCTTCGCCAGCTCGTCGCGGACCCCGTCGACCGGGCAGACGAAGTTGATGTACGCGGCGAGCTTCGCCGCGACCTTCGGCTCGTAGTAGTAGTCGATGAGCTTCTCGGCGTTGGTCTTGTGCCGGGCCTTCACCGGGACCAGCAGGTTGTCGCTGGATATGACGTAGCCGGCGGCCGGGATCGCGTACTTGATGTCCGGGTTCCCGGCCTGGAGCTGGATGATGTCGCCGGCCCAGCCGACGCAGGCGGCGATGTCGCCCTTGTCGAGGTCGGCGGTGTAGTCGTTGCCGGTGAAGCGGCGGATCTGGTTCTTGTCGACGCCCTTCTGGAGCCGGCCGATCGCGGCGTCGTAGTCGGCGTCGGTGAACGTGCCGGGGTCCTTGCCCAGGTCGAGCAGGGTCATGCCGATCGTGTCGCGCATCTCCGAGAGGAAGCTGACCCGGCCCTTGAGCTTCGGGTCGTCGAGGAGCTGGCTGACGGAGTCGACCTTGCGGCCCCCGGTCGCCTTGGAGTTGTAGGCGATGACGGCCGGGATGCCCGCCCAGGGGTACGAGTAGGCACGGCCCGGGTCCCAGTCCGGGGAGCGGAACTGGGCCGAGAGGTTGGCGTAGGCGTGCGGCAGGTTCGAGGCGTCGAGCTTCTGCGCCCAGCCGAGCCGGACGACGCGGGCGGCCAGCCAGTCGGTGACGCAGATGATGTCGCGCCCGGTGTCCTGTCCGGCCGCGAGCTGCGGCTTGATCTTGCCGAAGAACTCGACGTTGTCGTTGATGTCCTCGGTGTACTTGACCTCGATCCCGGTGCGTGCGGTGAACGCCTCCAGGGTGGGCCGGTGCTTGCCGTCGTCGGTGACGTCCATGTACTCGGTCCAGTTGGAGAAGTTGATCTGCTTCTCCTTCGCCGAGTGGTCGTCGGAGGCCGCGGCGGCGTCGCCCTCCCGCTTGGCGGGCGGGATGCCGCAGGCGCTCAGTGTGCCCAGCCCGCCGATCGCCAGCGCCCCCATGCCGGAGGCGCGGAGTAGCGATCGGCGGGTCAGGGCGCCCCGGCCGCTGGTGAGGCTGCGTCGCATCGCGGCGAGTTGGGCCGCGGAGAGGCGCTCCGGCTCGTACTGCTCCATGCGCTGTGCCCTTTCGGGTGTGGGTGGCCGGGGGTCGGCCGGGTTATCGGTCCCCGAAGATCGTGCGGTGCCAGTCCTTGCGGGCGACCGCGGTGTTGTCGTACATGACGTGCTTGACCTGTGTGTACTCCTCGAAGGAGTACGACGACATGTCCTTGCCGAAGCCGCTGGCCTTGTATCCGCCGTGCGGCATCTCGCTGATGATCGGAATGTGGTCGTTGACCCAGACGCAGCCCGCCTTGATCTCGCGGGTGGCGCGGTTGGCGCGGTAGAGGTCGCGGCTCCAGGCGGAGGCGGCGAGTCCGTACGGGGTGTCGTTGGCGAGGCGGATGCCCTCGTCGTCGGTGTCGAAGGGCAGCACGACCAGGACCGGGCCGAAGATCTCCGACTGGACGATCTCGCTGTCCTGGGCGGCTCCGGCGACCAGCGTCGGCCGGTAGTACGCGCCGGCCGCCAGTGCGCCGCCGGGGGCCTCGCCGCCGGTGACGACGGTGGCGTGGGCGCGGGCGCGCTCGACGAACGCGGCGACCCGGTCCCGCTGGGCGTGGCTGATCAGCGGGCCGAGGTCGGTCGCCGGGTCGGAGGGGTCGCCGAGCCGGACGGTCTCCATGAGCGCCGCGACGCCCTGGACGAAGGCGTCGTACAGCGGGCGCTGGACGTAGGCGCGGGTGGCGGCGGTGCAGTCCTGGCCGGTGTTGATGAGCGCTCCGGCGACCGCGCCGTTGACCGCGGCGTCGAGGTCGGCGTCGTCGAAGACCACGAAGGGGGCCTTGCCGCCGAGTTCGAGGTGGAGGCGCTTGACGGTGGAGGTGGCGATCTCCGCGACCCGCTTGCCGACGGCGGTGGAGCCGGTGAAGGAGGTCATGACGACGTCCGGGTGGCCGACGAGGTGCTCGCCGGCGTCCTTGCCCGCGCCGGTGACGATGTTGACCACACCGTCCGGGATGCCCGCCTCGGTGGCCGCCTGGGCGAACATCAGCGAGGTCAGCGGGGTGATCTCGGCGGGCTTCAGCACGATGGTGTTGCCCGCGGCGATGGCCGGGAGGACCTTCCAGGCGGCCATCTGGAGCGGGTAGTTCCAGGGCGCGATGGAGCCGATGACACCGATCGCCTCACGGCGTACGTACGAGGTGTGGTCGCCGTCGTACTCGGCGGCCGACTTGCCCTCCAGATGGCGGGCGGCACCGGCGAAGAAGGAGGTGTTGTCGATGGTTCCGGGCACGTCGAACTCGGTGGCGAGCTTGATCGGCTTGCCGCACTGGAGGGACTCCACCTGCGCGAAGTCGTCGGCCTGCTCGGCGAGGACGGCGGCGAAGCGGTGCATCGCCTCGGCCCGCTCGGCGGGCGTCGCGCCCGACCAGCCCGGGAACGCCTCACGGGCGGCCGCCACGGCGGCGTCCACGTCGGCGGTGCCCGCCAGCTCGTAGGTGAGGACGGTCTCGCCCGTGGCCGGATTCACCACGTCGTGGTGACGTCCCGATGTTCCGGGCCGCAGCTTTCCGCCGATGTACTGTGCGCCGTCCGCGAAGCGGTCCCGCACCTGGATGCCGTTGGCCATGACGATCTCCTCCGCCGCGCACCCCGGAATGCGGGGGCGGCGTAGCCTCTGCTCGATTTGAGTGCCGATCCTGGCAGAGGGGGACAACCCCAACAAGTGATTCCGTTGTTGCCTTTTGGTTACGCGACGGAATCTGTCGACCATGTGTCGCGTCGGTACGGAAATCCCCGTACGGAGTGTCAGTGGCGAATGCCAGAATCGCATGTCATGGAACACATGGACGATCTCCTGGCACGGACCGCGCGCGGCGAGAAGGTGAAGTACCTGCACTTCTGGGGGCACCGTCCACGGCCCGACGGCCGCATCGGCGCGAGCTGCCTCAGCCAGTGGTGGCCGTCGCCCTTCACGGTCGAGGGCGTGCGCTACGCCTCGGCCGAGCACTGGATGATGGCCGCCAAGGCCCGTCTGTTCGGCGATGCCGAGTCGGAGGCGGCGGCGGTGGCGGCGAAGAGCCCGGCGGCGGCGAAGAAGGTGGGGCGGCTGGTCCGCGGTTTCGACGACGCGGTGTGGCAGCGGGAGCGGTTCGCCCTGGTGGTGGCCGGCAGTGTGCACAAGTTCGGCAGCGATCCGGAGCTGCGCGAGTTCCTGCTGAACACCGGGAACCGGGTGCTGGTCGAGGCGAGCCCGATGGACCGGATCTGGGGCATAGGCCTGGCGGCGGACGACGAGCGGGCGGCGAGTCCGGCGAGCTGGCGGGGGCTGAATCTGCTGGGGTTCGCGCTGATGGAGGCGCGGACGGAGCTGCGCGCCGCTTGAGGGGGCGGTGGGCCGGGTGCCTGGGGGCCCGGGTGCCTTGTGGGGCCGGGTGCCCGGGGTGCCTTGTGGGGCCGGGTGCCCGGGGTGCCTTGTGGGGCCGGTGGCCCGGGTGCCTTGTGGGGCCGGTGGCCCGGGGTGCCCGGGTGCCTGGCGGGGCCGGGCCGCCGGGCCTCTCGTTCGGTTCGGGCCGGGCGCGCGGGGTCCGGCACGGCCCGGCGAAGGGCCCGAGGCGTGTGCCGGAAGTGACGTCGTCCATCCGGGGTCCGGGCCGGAGGGCGCGCCGGAGGGCAGGCCGGGTCCCGGCCGGAGTGCGGGGTCGGCGGTGTCCGGCGCGTGCGATCGCCGGGCCGAGGACAGCCCCGGTACCGGGCGTACCGGGGCGGCCCCGCGAAGCGGCGAGCTGGTGTGCGTGCCGTGCACCGCACGGCACGGACGCCGCACGGCCCGACCTCCGGCCGGACGACCGCAGTGTGAAGACAGGCCCTAGCGAGTGACCTCGACGACCAGCGACGTGGAGTAGGGGTCGTCGTTGTAGCCGCTGTCCTCGAATTCATCGCCGTGGGCGACGAACAGCCAGATGAAGAAGCTGATGATCGCCACGCCGAAGACGATGCCGATGGAGCCCATGATGATCCCGGCGAGCGCCTGACCGCTGTTGGTCGCCTCACCGCGCTGTGCCCGCTTGCGGCCGAGGATCCCGAAGATCAGGGCCAGTGCGCCCAGGATCAGGCTGGGTATCCCGTAGATGCAGAACATGCAGATGGCCAGGATGCCGAGCACCATGGCCGCGGTGCCCATGCCGTTGGCGGGCGGCGGACCGCCCCAGGGCGCCTGGGGGTAACCCGGGTAGCCGGGGTAGCCGCCGTACTGCGGGGCGGGCGCGGCCGGATAGCCGTACGGTCCGGCGACCGGCGGGGCCTGCGGAATCTGCTGGCCGGGCCCGTTCGGTCCGACGGGCGGCGGCGGTACCTCACCGGGTCCGAAACCGGCTCCGGGCACCGGTCCGGGCTGCGTCGGCGAACCGAATCCCGGCGGTGCGTCGGCCGGTGCGGGGTCCTCCCCGGCCCCCGGCACCGAGGCGACCGTGGGCTGGCTGTGCACCGAGGGCGGCCGAGGATCACCGGCCTGCTTCTCCAACGGCACCTTGTTGTCCGGCGGAGCCCACGGATCGCGCGGCGCGGCCCCGCCCTCGGGCTGCTCTGTGTTGTCTGACATGGGCCTCCCCCATCGTGATCCCGTCATGCTACGGCCCCGCTGCCCGCCGGTGGCCCCGGCCTACGATGATCCCCGTCCCCTGCCCGGCCCACCGTGCCCGGCACCGAACCGTTCCACGCCGCGGAGAGTCCGATGACCGATCTGCACCCCTTCATCGCGGGGCTGCCCAAAGCGGAGCTGCATGTCCACCATGTCGGTTCCGCCTCGCCCCGCATCGTCGCCGAACTGGCCGCGCACCACCCCGACTCCAAGGTGCCCACCGACCCCGAGGCGCTCGCCGACTACTTCACCTTCACGGACTTCGCGCACTTCATCGACGTGTACCTCTCCGTCGTGGACCTGATCCGCACCCCGGAGGACGTCCGCCTGCTGACCTTCGAGGTCGCCCGGGACATGGCGCGGCAGAACATCCGCTACGCGGAGCTGACCGTGACCCCGTACTCCTCGACCCGGCGCGGCATTCCGGAGCAGGCGTTCATGGAGGCCATAGAGGACGCCCGCAAGGCGGCCGAGGCCGAGCTCGGCGTCGTGCTGCGCTGGTGCTTCGACATCCCCGGCGAGGCCGGGCTCGAATCCGCCGAGGAGACCGCCCGGCTCGCGGTCGACCTGCGGCCCGAGGGGCTCGTCTCGTTCGGTCTCGGCGGCCCGGAGATCGGGGTGGGTCGCCCGCAGTTCAAGCCGTACTTCGACCGGGCGATCGCCGCGGGCCTGCACTCGGTGCCGCACGCCGGGGAGACGACCGGACCGCAGACCATCTGGGACGCCCTGACCCATCTGCGCGCCGAGCGCATCGGCCACGGCACCAGCGCCGTCCAGGACCCGAAGCTGCTGGCCCATCTCGCCGAGCACCGCATCGCGCTGGAGGTCTGCCCGACCTCGAACATCGCGACCCGCGCGGTGGCGGACATCGAGGAGCACCCGGTCAAGGAGATGGTGGCCGCGGGCGTCCTCGTCACCATCAACAGCGACGACCCGCCGATGTTCGGCACGGACCTCAACAACGAGTACGGGGTCGCCGCCCGTCTGCTCGATCTGGACGAGCGGGGTCTCGCGTCACTGGCGAAGAACGCCGTCGAGGCGTCGTACCTGGACGCGGCGGGCAAGCGGAGGCTGGCCGCCGAGATCGACACATACACGACGGACTGGCTGGAGCGCGCGGGCGGGTGACCCCCGGTGGCCACAATGGCCCCATGGTCACCTCAGTCCTCGCCGTGGCCCACCGCGGCGATCCCTACCGGGTCCGCGAGAACACCCTCCCCTCGATCCGCTCCGCCCTCGCCCGGGGGGCGGACGCGGTCGAGATCGATGTACGGGTCACCCGCGACGGCGTACCGGTCCTGCTGCACGACGCCACGCTGAAGCGGCTGTGGGGCCATGACGTGCGGCTGGACCGGCTGACCCACGAGGAGCTGACCGAGCTGACCCGGGGCGGCGTGCCCACCCTGCGCGAGGCGCTGTCGGCCGCCGGGGCGCACCGCCTCATGATCGATCTGCCGGGCTCCACCGACGGCTCCGTCCGCAGGACCGTCGGTGCGGTGCACGAGTGCGGCGCGGGCGAGCGGGTGTACTACTGCGCCGGCCCCGGCGCGATGCTCCGGGTGCGGGCCGCCGACCCGCACGCGGAGATCGCCATGACCTGGACGACCCCCGCACCGCCGCGCGCCGTGCTTCTCGACGCGGTGCGGCCGCGCTGGCTGAACTACCGCTTCGGGCTGGTGGACCGGGAACTGACGGACCGGCTGCACCGGGACGGTCTGCTGGTCTCCACGTGGACGGCGGACACCCGCCGGACCATGCGCCGTCTCGTCCGGCACGGCGTCGACTCGATCACCACCAACCGGGTCGACGCCCTGCGCCGCGTCCTCACCGACACCGCGGCGGCCACCACTCCCTGAGCGGTCCGGCACCCTGGGCCGCCCTCTCGCCCCCTCGCGGCGCGCGTGCCGGACACCGCACGGCAGGCGGCACTTCGAAGGCAGGCCCTGGACCTCCTGGCCGGTCCGGCATCATGGGCCTGCCCCGTCTCCCTTGATGCCGGGCCCGGAGCAGGAGGAGCAGCGCCGTGACCGATCCCCGCACCACCCCGGTTCCCGGCCGGCCCCGTTCCGAGGTCGCGCCCCGTTCGCGGGTCCGGAATCCCCGGCTCGACGGCACGGGCACCCACCCGGTGGACCGTGCGTCCCCGGGGCGGGCGGCGGGGTGACGCGGAAGCGCTGAGAGCACCGATCGATGCGGATACGAGACGTCCTGACGGGAGCGCCGGGTCACACCCCGCGGACCGGCCTCCTCGGCGGCGACCTGCTCGTCTCTCTGCTGGTCCAGGCCGCCATGACCATGCCGTTCGTCGTGCCGCGCGCCCCGGAGCTGCCGGACGCGACGTGGACGGCGTACGGGCTGACCAGTCTGATGGTGCTGCCGCTGGTGGTCCGCAGCCGGGCGCCGGTGGCGGTCTTCCTCGCGGTGCTGACGGCCGGTGCCCTGTACGTGTTCACCGTCGACGGGCCGGGCCAGCCGCTCCCGTACACCGGCCTGGTGGCGTTCTACACGGTGGCCGAGCTCTCCTCGCCGCCGAAGCGGCTGGGGAGCGCGCTGCTCACGGCGGTGGCGGTGCTGTTCTCGGTCGGGCTCGGCAGCGACGAGCTGAGGGAGCTGTTCTTCTCGCTGTTCGCGTTCGCGGCGGCCTACGCCTTCGGCCGGTTCACGGTGACGCGCAGGGCCTGTCTGCGCGCGGTGGAGGACCGGGCCCGTCAGCTGGAGCTGACCAACCGGATCGAGGCCGAACAGGCCGCGGCCCGCGAACGGGCCCGGATCGCCCGGGAGATGCACGACATCCTGTCCCATGCGGTGAGCCTGATGATCGTGCAGGCGGAGGCCGGTCCGGTGGCGGTCCGCACGGCGCCGGAGCGTGCCGAGGCGGCCTTCGACGCGATCTCGGAGACGGGCCGGGACGCGATGGTCCAGCTGCGCCGGATACTCGGCGTGCTGCGCGAGAACGAGGGCCCGCCCGAGGCGCCGCGAGAGCCCCAGCCCGCGCTGGCCGGGCTGCCCGGCCTCGTGGAGCGGGTGCGCGGCAGCGGTCCGGCCGTCTCGTACGAGGTCACGGGCCACCCCCGGCCGCCGGGCCCGGCGGTCGAGACGACCGTCTACCGGATCGTGCAGGAGGCCCTGACGAACGTCGTCAGGCACGCGGACGCGACGACGGTCCGGATCCTGCTGGACCACGGGCCCGAGGCGCTGACCCTCACCGTCACCGACGACGGACGGGGCCCCGGCGGCGGCGCCGGGCTGGGGCTGGTCGGCATCCGGGAACGTGCCGCCGCGCACGGAGGCACGGCTCGCACCGGCGCCGGTCCGAACGGCCGGGGGTTCCGGGTCCGGGTGACGATTCCGCGAACACGGCACGAGCGGGAACCGCGGCAGGAGCCGGGGACGAAGACCGTGACGGAGCAAAGGACAGGGGCGGAGAGTTGACGATCCGTGTGGTGGTGGCCGACGACCAGGAGCTGGTGCGCAGCGGCTTCGCGATGATCCTGGACGCGCAGCCGGACATCGAGGTGGTGGCCGAGGCGGGCGACGGCCGGGCGGCGGTCGAAGCCGTGCGGCGGCTGGCGCCCGAGGTCGCGTTGCTGGACATCCGGATGCCGGGCACGGACGGCATCGAGGCCTGTCGCGCCATCAGCGCCGGGACCGGCTGCCGGACGATCATGCTGACCACCTTCGACTCCGACGAGTACGTCTACGAGGCGCTGCACGCGGGCGCGAGCGGATTCCTGCTCAAGGACGTCCGCCGCGACGACCTGGTGCACGCGGTACGGGTGGTGGCGGCCGGGGACTCGTTGCTGGCCCCCTCGGTGGCGCGTCGGCTGGTCGCGGAGTACACCTCGCGCCCGCCCGCCGCGGCCGTGGCGCCCTCGGCGCGCCTGGACGTGCTGACCGCCCGGGAGCGCGAGACCCTGCTGCACCTGGCCCGCGGGCTGTCGAACGCGGAGATCGCGGCCGCGCTGATCGTCAGCGAGCACACGGTGAAGACCCATGTCGGCCACGTGCTGTCCAAGCTGGGGCTGCGCGACCGGATCCAGGCGGTGATCTGTGCGTACGAGTGCGGTGTCGTCACTCCCTCTCCGGAGGGAGGTCCGGATCCCTCCTCCCCCGCACAGGGGAGAAGGTCTCCCCCCGGGAAACCCCCGCTCGGGGGATCCGACGGGGCGCGCTGATCAACAGGATGGATTCCGTCAGCAGTTGAGGGATTCCACGCCCGGGAGGCACTGGACATGAACGCCCGCACGTTCCGTACCGTCATCGCGACAGCACTGGTCCTCGGCATCGCGGCGGGCCCCGCCGCGGCGGCCCGGTCCGAGACCGGCACCGGCACCGGCACCACCGCCGCTCCGGCCCGTGCCGTGCCGGGCGAACACTCACGGGAGGCGCCGGACGCCGGGGCGCTGCGGGCCGCGATCCGAGGTCTCCCCGCAGGCGACGCCACGGCCGCGCTGGTGCGGGTCTCGGGCACCGACGGCGGCTGGCGGGGCAGCGCCGGCGTCCACGACCTGGCCTCCGGTCGGCCGGCGGACCCGGACGGCCGCTTCCGGGCCGGTTCGGTCACCAAGGTCTTCACGGCCGCCGTCGTGCTGCAACTGGCCGGAGAGGGCCGGATCGGCCTGGACCGGCCGGTCCGGCGCTATCTGCCGGATCTGATCCCGGCGGCGTACGAGGACGTCACGGTGCGCCAGTTGCTGAACCACACCAGCGGCATCCCGTCCACCGGCTCCGGCGGCGACCTGGACGACTGGTACGCGCACCGCTTCGATCTGCACGACCCGGTGCGGGCCGTACGCGAAGCGACCGCCCTGGAGCCGGACTTCGCGCCCGGCACCCAGCAGCACTACGGAAACATCGGCTACACCGTGGCGGGCCTGCTGATCGAGCGGGTCACGGGCGACACCTACGCCTCGCAGCTCTCCCGCCGCGTCCTGGAGCCCCTGCGCCTGAAGGACACCCGTGTCCCCGGTGCCGACCCGACGATCCGCGGGCCGCACAACCACGGTTACCAGCTCTTCGGCCCGGCCGGCGAGTTGCGCGACGTGACGGTGTGGGGTGCCACGGACGCCTGGGCGGCGGGGGACCTGATCTCGACCACCGCCGACCTGGAGCGTTTCACCCGGGCGCTGTTCGGCGGCCGGGTGGTGCGAGGGCCGCTGCTCCAGGCGATGTTCACGCTGCCGGACGCCTCGGTCCGCGAGTACGGCACGGGCAAGCCCGCCGCGTACAGCGCGGGACTCTCGATGATGCGGCTGGGCGGGCGCGAGGTCTGGGGCAAGACGGGCGGCCGCTGGGGCTACAACTCGGCGGTCGCGGCCACCCGTGATCTCTCCCGGGTCCTCGTCTACAGCGTCAACTCGACGGATGCGAAGGGGGAAGGCACGAACGCCACGGCGATGAAAATAGCGGTGGCCGCGTTCGGGGCCCCTTCGGCCGGGTGACTCAGCCCGCCGAGGCGGACTCGGGGGCGGCCGCCGAGGTCTCGGGCAGCGGGATCCGCTCCAGCGTCTCCAGCCGCTTGATCATGCGGCGGACGACGAGCAGTGGGATCACCCCGAAGACCCCGAACGACATGTCGATGACGGACCACCAGAAGGGGATGTCACGGATGGGCCCGCAGATCAGTGCGAGCGGGATGATCCCGGCGCAGGCGATCATGCCGAATTCGATGACCCAGATATTGCGGACCGGGTCGCGGTAGGGGCCGTAGAAGGCGACCGCGATGACGAGATGGGCGAAGGCCAGCCAGTCGGTGCCGTACAGCACGAAGGGGTACTTCGCGTCGGCCTCGTCGAGGCCGGTGCGGACCTTGGTGATCCACTCCATCAGGGCCGGGAAGTGCTCCGGTACGGGAGAGGCCGAGGACCTCAGCAGATCCTCGGCCCAGTGGAGTTCGTGGACGAGCGGGAAGGCGGTCAGCCCGCTCAGGACCAGACAGACGACAAAGAAGGCCAACCACACGCGTACGCGCCTCAAAAGGGCTCTTCGCTCGCTCATGTCCGCAGCGTACGCCGGTGTTTACAGGTCCTTTACGCCACCCCTGGTACCGCTCACAACCCGACGACGGAGTTCCACTTCTTCGCGAACTCGGTGCGCTCCTCCGACGTGACGTCGCGGGCGATCACGAGCCGCTTGCGCATCGCGTCGTCGGGGAAGATCAGCGGGTCCTCGGCGAGTGCGGCGGTCTCCTCGTCCTTGGCGGAGGCCAGCACCTCGCGGGCGGCCGGGACGGGGCAGACGTAGTTGACCCAGGTCGCCAGTTCGGCGGCGATCTCCGGCTCGTAGTAGTAGTCGATGAGCTTCTCCGCGTTGCGCTTGTGGTGCGCGAGGTTGGGGATCATGAGCGACTCCGACCAGAGCTCGGCGCCCTCCTCGGGCACCACGAACTCGATCTCCGGGTTGTCGGCCTGGAGCTGGATGACGTCTCCGGAGTAGGCCTGGCAGGCGAGCACATCGCCGGTCGACAGGTCCTTGATGTAGTCGTTGCCGGTGAAGCGGCGGATGTGCCGCTTCCTGACCAGCTTCTCGACCTGATCGCACACCTGGTAGAAGTCGTCCCGCCGCCAGCGGGTGATGTCGACGCCGTTCCCCTGCATCAGCAGGGCGAAGGACTCGTCGAGCCCGGACAACAGCGTGACCTTGCCCCGCAGGTCGTCCGCCCACAGGTCGCTCAGGTGCTTGATCTCGCGGCCGAGCTTCTTGCGGTTGTACGCGATGCCGGTGATCCCGGACTGCCAGGGGACGCTGTGCATGCGGCCCTTGTCGAAGGCGGGCGAACGCAGTTGCGGGTCCAGGTACTTGGCGACGTTCGGCTGCTTCGCCCGGTCCATCTCCTGCACCCAGCCCAGCCGTACGAACCGGGCGGCCATCCAGTCGCTGATGACGATCAGATCGCGGCCGGTCTGCTGGTGGTTCATCAGCGCCGGGCTGATCTTCCCGAAGAACTCGTCGTTGTCGTTGATCTCCTCGGTGTACGTCACGGAGATCCCGGTCCGCCTGCTGAACCCGTCGAGGGTGGGCCGCTTCGACGCGTTCTTGTCGTCGGTGTCGATGTAGAGGGGCCAGTTCGCGAAGTGCAGGCTGTGGTCGCTCGCCGAGGTGTCGCGTCCGGCGCGGTCACCGGGCTTCACATAGGCGGCGGGCACTCCGCAGCCGGCCAGCGCGGCACCGGCCGTGGTGGCTCCGAGGGCGCGCAGCAGGGACCGGCGGGACATGGGGTTCTTCGGGGTTGCTCGCACCTGCGCAGGATGCCGGTCGGCCGACGGCGCGGGCAATGGACCAACCGTCCAGCGGCACGTGCTCCCTCCGCACACCCTGTCGATGCCCGGGAACGGGACGGCGCCGGGGGAACGGCGGCCGGACGGCCCGCGGAAGGGGAACGGAGCGGGGAAGGGAGACGGCTCCGGGACGGGGAACGGCCCCGGGCGGGGGCCCGGGGCCGTGACCTATCTGCCTGTCTGCCTGTCTGCCTGTCTGCCTGTCTGCCTGTCTGCCTGTCTGCCGACGGGAGGATCAGTCGTCGAGCGAGGTCATGACGTGCTTGATGCGGGTGTAGTCCTCGAAGCCGTAGGCGGAGAGGTCCTTGCCGTAGCCGGACTTCTTGAAGCCGCCGTGCGGCATCTCGGCGACCAGCGGGATGTGGGTGTTGATCCACACGCAGCCGAAGTCGAGGTTCTTGGACATCCGCATGGCGCGGGCGTGGTCCTTGGTCCACACCGAGGAGGCCAGGGCGTACTCGACGCCGTTGGCGTACTCCACGGCCTGGGCCTCGTCGGTGAACTTCTGGACGGTGATGACCGGGCCGAAGACCTCGTTCTGGATGATCTCGTCGTCCTGCTTGAGGCCGGAGACGACGGTCGGGGCGTAGAAGTAGCCCTTGTCACCGACCCGGTGACCGCCCGCCTCGACCTTGGCGTGGGCGGGGAGCCGCTCGATGAAGCCGCTGACCTGCTTGAGCTGGTTGGCGTTGTTGAGCGGCCCGTACAGCACGTCCTCGTCGTCCGGCTGCCCCGTCTTGGTGTCGGCGGCGGCCTTGGCGAGCGCGGTGACGAACTCGTCGTGGATGGACTCGTGGACCAGGACACGGGTCGCGGCCGTGCAGTCCTGGCCGGCGTTGAAGTAGCCCGCGACGGAGATGCCCTCGACGGCCTTGGCGATGTCGGTGTCCTCGAACACGACGACCGGCGCCTTGCCGCCGAGCTCCAGGTGGACCCGCTTGACGTCCTTGGCGGCGGACTCGGCGACCTGCATGCCGGCCCGCACCGAGCCGGTGATGGAGGCCATCGCCGGGGTCGGGTGCTCGACCATCGCGCGGCCGGTGTCCCGGTCGCCGCAGATGACGTTGAAGACGCCCTTGGGCAGGATCCGGCCGATGATCTCGGCGATCAGCACGGTCGACGCCGGGGTGGTGTCGGACGGCTTGATGACGACGGTGTTGCCCGCGGCCAGCGCCGGGGCGAACTTCCAGACGGCCATCATCATCGGGTAGTTCCACGGCGCGACCTGCGCGCAGACGCCGACCGGCTCGCGCCGGACGATGGAGGTGAGGCCCTCCATGTACTCACCGGCGGAACGGCCTTCGAGCAGCCGCGCCGCACCCGCGAAGAAGCGGATCTGGTCCACCATCGGGGGGACCTCTTCGGTGCGGGTCATTTCGAGCGGCTTGCCGGTGTTCTCCGACTCGGCGGCGATGAGGTCCTCGGCGCGCTCCTCGAAGGCGTCCGCGATCTTCAGCAGGGCCCTCTGGCGCTCGGCGGGCGTGGCGTCGCGCCAGGCGGGGAAAGCGGCCGCGGCGGCGTCCATCGCGGCATCGACATCGGCCTGTCCGGAGAGCGGCGAGGTCGCGTAGACCTCTTCCGTCACCGGGTTGACCACGTCGATGGTCCGCCCGTCAGCGGCGTCCCGGAACTCTCCGTTGATGTAGTTGCGCAGACGGCGCACCTCGGTGGTCACAACCACCCCTCCTGTCGACACGTCCAATGGATGAGATGCCCAGAGTAGTCGTTCGGGTGTCGCTTTCGACATGCCTGAGCGCCGTGAACTTCGGATTCGGTGAGATCTGGACCCTCAAACAACGAATTTCATCGATCTGGGGTTGCCAGACAGTCGAGTCCCGGTGCACAGTGGATGCGTGGCCAGTCGCAGCGCAGACTCCAGGACCGGGAACGGATCGTCACCAGCGGTCGATGCCGTCTCCCTCGCAATCATCGAGCAGCTCCAGGAGGACGGACGCCGTCCGTACGCCGCGATCGGCAAGGCCGTGGGCCTCTCCGAGGCGGCCGTGCGGCAGCGCGTCCAGAAGCTGCTCGATCAGGGCGTGATGCAGATCGTCGCCGTCACCGATCCCCTCACCGTGGGGTTCCGGCGGCAGGCGATGGTCGGCATCAACGTCGAGGGAGACCTCGACCCCGTCGCCGAGGCGCTGTCGGCCATGGCCGAGTGCGAGTACGTGGTGATGACCGCGGGCTCCTTCGACCTGATGGTGGAGATCGTCTGCGAGGACGACGACCACCTGCTGGAAACGATCAACAAACGCATCCGGGCCCTCCCCGGCGTGCGCTCCACCGAGAGCTTCGTGTACCTGAAGCTCAAGAAGCAGACCTATATGTGGGGAACCCGATAGCCGTGAGCAAGGACCTCAGCCGAACCGCGTACGACCACCTGTGGATGCACTTCACCCGCATGTCGGACTACGAGAACGCGCCCGTTCCCACCATCGTGCGTGGCGAGGGCACCTACATCTTCGACGACCAGGGCAAGCGTTACCTGGACGGCCTCTCCGGCCTGTTCGTGGTCAACGCCGGCCACGGCCGTCACGAGCTCGCCGAGGCGGCGTACAAGCAGGGCCAGGAACTGGGCTTCTTCCCGGTCTGGTCCTACGCCCACCCGAAGGCCGTCGAGCTGGCCGAGCGCCTGGCCGACTACGCCCCGGGCGACCTCAACAAGGTCTTCTTCACCACCGGTGGCGGCGAGGCCGTGGAGACCGCCTGGAAGCTGGCCAAGCAGTACTTCAAGCTCCAGGGCAAGCCGACCAAGTACAAGGTCATCTCGCGCGCGGTCGCCTACCACGGCACCCCGCAGGGCGCCCTGTCCATCACCGGCCTGCCGGCCCTGAAGGCCCCCTTCGAGCCGCTGGTCCCCGGCGCGCACAAGGTGCCGAACACCAACATCTACCGCGCCCCGATCCACGGCGACGACCCCGAGGCCTTCGGCCGCTGGGCCGCCGACCAGATCGAGCAGGAGATCCTCTTCGAGGGCCCGGAGACCGTCGCCGCGGTCTTCCTGGAGCCGGTGCAGAACGCCGGTGGCTGCTTCCCGCCGCCGCCCGGATACTTCCAGCGCGTCCGCGAGATCTGCGACAAGTACGACGTGCTGCTCGTCTCCGACGAGGTCATCTGCGCCTTCGGCCGCCTCGGCACGATGTTCGCCTGCGACAAGTTCGGCTACGTGCCGGACATGATCACCTGCGCCAAGGGCATGACCTCGGGCTACTCCCCGATCGGTGCCTGCATCGTCTCGGACCGCATCGCCGCGCCGTTCTACGAGGGTGACAACACCTTCCTGCACGGCTACACCTTCGGTGGCCACCCGGTCTCCGCGGCGGTCGGCCTCGCCAACCTCGACATCTTCGAGCGCGAGGGCCTCAACCAGCACGTCCTGGACAACGAGAACGCCTTCTTCACCACGCTGCAGAAGCTCCTCGACCTGCCGATCGTCGGCGACGTCCGCGGCAACGGCTTCTTCTACGGCATCGAGCTGGTGAAGGACAAGGCCACCAAGGAGACCTTCACCGACGAGGAGACCGAGCGCGTCCTGTACGGCTTCCTCTCCAAGGCGCTGTACGACAACGGCCTGTACTGCCGGGCCGACGACCGCGGCGACCCGGTCGTCCAGCTCGCGCCGCCGCTGGTCTCCGACCAGTCGACGTTCGACGAGATCGAGGGCATCCTGCGCACCGTCCTCACGGAGGCGTGGACCAAGCTCTGACCGGTACGACGACCGGCCGGCCGACCACGGACCGGCCGCCGGTCGACCGGCCGGGAGACCCCGGCGGCTTGACCATCGCTTGACCACGGCTTGACCGGCTTCCAGCCGTCATCCTCATACGGTCCACACGGCCCGGATGCGCCCATTCGAGTGGGAAGGGGCGCACCCGGGCCGTGTGCTGTGCGCTCACCACGGTTCGAATCCCTACGGTGCCGAGTGACCGATCGGCCCCCACTTCGTTCCCCCGTACGGGGGACGGGAATTACGATCTGAACCGAGGTGTACGCCATGGTGGCCCCGCCGGACAACGACGTGATCTGGGCGCGTTCCCTGCACCACTCCCACAACGGCTCACCCGCGCTCGGCGGCGTCTCCCTGGGCGTCCGCGACGGCGAGATCCTCGCCGTGACCGGCCCCCGGGGCTGCGGCAAGACCACCCTGCTGCACTGCCTGTCCGGCCAGCTGGTGCCCGAGCAGGGCGAGGTGTGGTTCAACAGCATCCCCGTCCACACCATGGGCCCGCGGCTGCGCGAGCGGCTGCGCCGCGACCGGTTCGGCTGGATCGCCCCCGAGCCCCAGCTCGTGCCCGAGCTGAACACCTGGGAGAACACGGCCCTCCCGCTCCTGCTGCGCGGCACCCCGCGCCGGGAGGCGAAGCAGGCCGCCCTGGAGTGGCTGGAACGGCTCGACATCGGCACCTGCGCCCGGCAGCGGCCGCACACCCTCCTCCAGGGGCAGCGCCAGCGGATCGCCGTGGCCCGCGCCCTGGCCGGCTCCCCCACGGTGATCTTCGCCGACGAGCCGACCGCGACCCTGCACCGCGGCGACCGGACGCATGTGCTGCGCACCCTCACCAGCGCGGCCCGTTCGCACGGCATCACGATCGTGTTCGCCACGCACGACGCGGAGATCGCCGCCCTCGCCGACCGCACGGTCCCGCTGCTGGACGGCCGCCGCGTCGCCACCGTCGCCCTGCCCGCCGGGTCCGACACGGAGGGCCGCGCGGCGTGCTCGCTCTCCGTCTAGCCCGTGGTTCCCACCCGCTGGTGCTGCTGCGGCGGCTGCTGGTCGCCGCCGCCTCGGCCGGCGTCGGTTTCCTGCTGCTCTGCACCCTGAGCTACGCGTCGGCGCACCCGGCGCACTCCACCGGGGCCGTGCTGCGTCTGCTCTGGTGCCTGGTGCCGCTCGCCGCCACCGTGCAGTTCGCGGTCGCGGTGGCCCGTACCGACCCGAGCACCCGGCCGCGCTCCGGGCTGTCCGCCGTCGGCCTCGGTCCGGTCCGGCTCGCCGTGCTCGCCGCGGTCTCCACCGCCCTCTCCTGCACCCTGGGTTCGACGGTGGCGCTGCTGCTCTTCCTGCATCTGCGCGGTGATCTGACCGGGCTGCCGTTCGACGGCGCGGCCGCCGGGCCGCTCGACGCCGAGGCCCCGCTGCCGCTCGCCGCCGCGCTGGTGCTGCTGGCCGTGGTCCCGGTGGTCGCGGCGGGCGCGAGCGCCCTCGCGCTGCGCGCCGAGCCGGCCTCGACCGCGGCCCCGGACAACGCCGCCTCGAAGGTGCTGACAGAACCGGAGGCTCCCCCTCCGGCAGCGGCCCCGGCGGGACTGCCGTGGGGCGTGGCGCTGGCAGCGGTCGGGCTCGCCGTCGAGGCGTACATGAGCCGGCCCGGCGGCCACAGCCTGCTCCCGCTGCCCGGCCGGCTCGAAGCCACCCCGGCCGGGGTGCTGGCGGGGTGGACGCTGACGGTGGTCGGCCTCGCCCTGGCGGGGCCCGGCCTGGCCCACCTGTGCGGGCGGCTGCTCCAGGCGGCGCGGCCCGGCGCCGTGCGGCTGCTGGCGGGCCGGGTGCTGATGGACGAGTCGCGCCGGATCGGCCGCCCCCTCGGCGTGGTATGCGCGGTGCTCGCCGCGGCGGTCGGCGGCTACGCGCTGTACGGGGCGGGGGCCCACCCCCTCGGTCCGCTCACGGCGCTGGGCGCGGTGCTCGTCCTCGGCTGCACGACGGCGACGCTGCTGACGACGGCGCTGGAGGCGAGGCAGGCCCGCGCGCAGACGGCGCAGGCGCTGCTGCGGCTCGGCGCCCCGGCATCGGCCCTGCGCGCCGCGACGGCCCTGCGCGCCGCCGCACTGCTGCTCGTCTTCGCCCCGCTGACCTGGCTGATCGCGGAGCTGGCCGCGCTGCCGCTGACGGCCTGAGACGGCCCGCCGGGCGGCCCCGGGCCCGCCCGGCGGCCGCTGCGTAGCATGACAGCGTGGACAATCCGGACGAAACAGGTCCTCCGCCCGGCCCCGAGATCGACTCGCTCGCCGCGTTCGACGAGGCGGTCGCCTCGGGGTCGCTGGCGGGGCACCGGATCCAGTCCCTCGACCTGACGGGCCGGGGCGCCGCCCTGCGGTCCGCCGACACGGCCGGCGCCGTCTTCCTCGGCTGCCGGATGGGGCCCGGGGCGGCGGCGAAGGTGCGGGCGGACGGAGCGTTCGTCTTCCCGCCGGTTCCCGGACTGCCCTTCGACCCGTACCGCGGTCTGCTCTACTCCCCCGACGCGCTCTACGCGGGGCTGTCCGAGGGCGGCTACGCGGCGACGCCCGACGCCCGCGCGTACCGCTGGTTCCAGCGGACCCGGGCGAGCGGCGACACCTTCGCGTCGATGCTGCGGGCGCTCCACGACGACGCGGTCTCGGACGCGCTGGGCGACTTCCTGGCCGGGGCCCGCGTGGTCGGCGTGATGGGCGGCCACTCGACCGCCCGGGGCAGCGCCCCGTACACGGCCGCCGCCCGGCTGGGGCGGACCCTGGCCCGGGACGGCCTGACGGTGGCCACGGGCGGCGGGCCGGGCGCGATGGAGGCGGCCAACCTCGGGGCGTACACGGCGCCGTACCCGGGCCCCGTGCTGGACGAGGCCTGCGCGCTGCTGGCCACGGCCCCCGCCTTCGCCCCCTCGGTCACGGACTGGGCGCTGGCCGCCTTCGAGGTACGCAGGCGCTGGCCGGGCGGTGGCGGCTCGGTCTCGATCCCCACCTGGTTCTACGGGCACGAGCCGCCGAACCCGTTCGCGGACCGGATCGCCAAGTACTTCGCCAACGCGCTGCGCGAGGACGGGCTCCTGACCCGCTCCACGGCGGGCGTGATCTTCCTGCCCGGCGCGGCCGGAACCGTACAGGAGATCTTCGACAGCACGACGCCGAACTACTACGGCTCCCTCGGCGGTCCGACGCCGATGGTGCTGGTCGGCCGCGCCCACTGGACGCGTACGCTGCCCGCCTGGCCGTTGCTGCGGGCGCTGGCCGCGGGCCGGGCGATGGACTCCCGGATCGCGCTGGTGGACACGGTGGACGAGGCCCCCGGAGCGCTCGCCCGGCTGTGGGCGGGACCGTAGGGCGCGGGGCCGGTTCAGAAGGACGCGAGCCGGGCCACGAGCGCGTCGAAGAACGCCTCCCAGCCGTCCTCGGCCGCCGCGTACTGTTCGGCCGTGAGGTTGCCGCCGCGCTGCCGGAAGACCAGCTCGGTGGTCCCGTCGCCGCGGTCGGTGAAGGTGGCGGTGACGGTCTCGCCCTCGATGTCGGCGGGCGCGGAGGAGTCCTTCAGCGTGAACACCAGCCGCTCGGGAGCCACCACCTCCCGGTAGACCCCGTGGAACGGCATCTCGGTGCCCGGCACCACGATGACCAGGCTCCAGGCGCCGCCCGGCCTGACGTCCATCGACACCCGGTCGAGCGGCACCTCGGCGTCACCGCCGTACCAGGCCGCGAAGTGCTCGGGCGTCGTCCAGGCCTCGAAGACCCGCTCCCTCGGGGCGTCGAGGACGCGGGTGATGTCGATGCCCTCGCGTGCTGACTCGGTCATGGTCGCCGTCCTTCCGGATCCGCTGCCAGGCCCCCCGGGCCGCCCGCGTGGACGTGGGGGGCATCAGGCCATCGTCCGACCACCGCCCCGATCCCGCGACCCGTGCCACCCTCGACCCGTCCCCCACAGGAACCGGACAGGGCGCGGCGCCCACCCCGGGGCGGGACCCGCCCGGACGCCCCGGCGGCACCACGGGCCACCGCACCGGACGCCCCCGCCGCGGTCCTGCGCCCGGCGCAAAGCGCGTCGCCCGGTCAGGGCCGGGCGGGCAGGACCACGGTCTCCGCCGCGTCGAATTCCGCCCCGACCACCGCACCCTCCTCGGGGGCGTCGCGCAGCGCGCACTCCGCCTCCAGGACCGGACCGCGCTCCGGCGTCAGCCGCACGGCGACGTGGTTGCCCCGGAACGTACGCGTCCCGACCACACAGCGCAGCCCCTCCTCCGGGGCGCCGATCCGGACCCCGGCCGGCCGCACCAGCAGGTCGCACGCCCCCTGCGGCGAGCCCTCGGGCACCGGCACCCGGCCCCACGCCGTGTCGGCGACCGTACCGGCCACCGTCGCCCCGACCACGTTGTCGAAGCCGAGGAACCGGGCGACGAAGGCCGAGGCGGGCCGCCGCCAGACCTCCAGCGGGGTGCCCGCCTGGGCGATCCGCCCGTCGCGCATCACCACCACCCGGTCGGCCAGGGCGAACGCCTCGCCCTGGTCGTGCGTGACGGCGAGCACCGTCGTGCCCAACCGCCCGAAGAGCGTGCGCAGTTCGACGACCAGCCGCTCACGCAGCCCCCGGTCGAGCTGGCCGAGCGGCTCGTCCAGCATCAGCAGCTTGGGGCTCGGGGCGAGGGCCCGCGCCAGGGCCACGCGCTGCTGCTCGCCGCCGGACAGCGCGGCGACGGCGCGCCGTTCGGCACCGGGCAGCCCCACCAGGTCGAGGAGTTCGCCGACCCTGTGCTCCTGGTCGCGGCGCGGCACCCCGCGCATCCGCAGCCCGAAGGCGACATTGGCGCCGACGTCCCGGTGCGGGAACAGCTGGTGGTCCTGGAACATCAGACCGAGCCCGCGCCGGTGCACCGGCACCCCGGCCTGGTCCACGCCGTCCAGCAGCACCCGGCCGCCGTCCGGCGGATGCAGCCCGGCGACCACCCGCAGCAGGGTGGACTTGCCGCTTCCGCTCGGCCCGAGCACACAGACGGTCTCGTGCTCGGCGACCTCCAGGTCCACCGCGTCGAGCGCCGCCCGCTCGCCGAAGCGCACGGTGGCCGATTCCAGTGTCAGCATCTCTAGAACTCCCCGGACCGGTCCGTGCGGATACGTTCGAGCAGCAGCAGCGAGACGGCGCAGACCACCATCAGGATGGTGCTGAGGGCCATCGCCTGCCCGTAGTTGAGCTCCCCGGCCCGCCCCAGCAGCCGGGCCACGGCGACCGGCAGCGTCGGGCGGTCGGGCCGCGCGATGAACACCGTCGCGCCGAACTCACCGAGCGAGACGGCGAACGCGAAACCGGCCGCGACCAGCAACGCCCGCCGCACCAGCGGCAGGTCGACCTCCCGCCAGGCGCGCAGCGGCGACGCCCCGAGCACCGCCGCCGCCTCCCGCAGCCGCCCGTCCACCGCGCGCAGCACGGGCAGCATGGTCCGTACGACGAAGGGCACCCCGACCAGCGCCTGGGCGAGCGGCACCAGGATCCAGGAGGTCCGCAGGTCCAGCGGGGGCTTGTCCAGCGTGATCAGGAAGCCGAAGCCGACGGTGACCGCGGACACCCCGAGCGGCAGCATCAGCAGCGCGTCGAAGCCGCGCACCAGCCGGCCCGCCCGCCGGGTCAGGGCCGCGGCGGCGAGAGCGCCGATCACGAGCGCGATGACCGTCGCGACCAGCGCGTACCGCAGGGAGTTCCCGATCGCTTCGAGCGGCGCGACCAGGAACGTACCGCCGCCCGCGTCCACGGACGCCAGCGCGCGGTAGAAGTCGGGACCATGTCCGTCGCCGGTGTCGAAGGAGCGCTCGACCAGCACCCCGAGCGGCAGCAGGATCAACAGCAGCACGGTCAGCAGCACCCCGCACAGCAGCGCCCACTGACCGGCGCCGCGCGGCCTGCGGGCGGTCCGCTCCGGATCGACCAGCTTCAGCGCGGTCTCCCTGCGCCGTACGGTCCACGCGTGCACGGCGAGGATCGCGCCGACCGCGGCGAACTGCACCAGCGTCAGCACGGCGGCCGTCGGCAGGGCGAGCAGTTGCGCGGTCTGCCGGTAGATCTCCACCTCCAGCGTGGAGTACCCGGGTCCGCCGAGGATCTGCACGACGCCGAAGGAGGTGAAGGTGAAGAGGAAGACCATCAGCGCGGCGGCGGCCAGCGCGGGTGCCAGGGCCGGCAGGGTGACCCGTCGCCAGGCGGCGAACCGTCCGGCGCCGAGCACCCTGGCGGCCTCCTCCTGCCGGGGGTCGAGCTGGGCCCACAGCCCGCCGACCGTCCGGACGACCACGGCGTAGTTGAAGAAGACATGAGCGAGCAGAATCGCCCAGACGGTGGTGTCGAGCCGTACGCCCCAGAGTTCGTCGAGGAATCCGCCGCGTCCCAGCAGCGCCAGGAAGGCGGTCCCGACGACCACGGTCGGCAGGACGAACGGCACCGTGACGACCGCCCGCAGCAGTTGTTTGCCGGGGAAGTCGAAGCGGGCGAAGACATAGGCGCCGGGCAGCGCGACCAGCAGGGTCAGCGCGGTCGAGGCGAGCGCCTGCCAGCAGGTGAACCAGAGGACCTCGCGGATGTCCGGCCGGGCCAGCACCTCGCCGATCCGGCCGAACTGCCAGACGCCGTCCACCTTCAGGCCCCGGCCGACGATCGCGACGACCGGGTAGGCGAAGAACAGCCCGAAGAACGCGACGGGCACGGCCATCAGCCCCAGCCGCACGGCGGCGCCGCGCCGGGCCCGCGCGCGGGCGGATCCGGCGCGCGCCGAGCGCGCCGACCGGCCGCGGGGAGCGTTCCCGCCCGCGTCCGGCCGACGTGCGGGCGTCTTCGCTACTTCACTACGAGCGAGGACCACGACTGGACCCACTGCTCACGGTTCTTGGCGATGAGGTCCGGGGCCACGGTCGTCGGCCGGTCCACCGTCGCGCCGAACTTCGTGAAGAGCTCCGGCAGCTTCGCGTCCTTGGCGACCGGGTTCACGAACATGTTGAGCGGCATGTCCTCCTGGAAGCTCTTGCCGATCAGGAAGTCCAGCAGCGCCTTGCCGCCCGCCTCGTTCTTCGCGCCCTTGAGCAGGCCCGCGAACTCGATCTGGCGGAAGCAGGTCCCGGTGGCCACCCCGGTCGGCGCGGTCTTCGGCTGCGGCTTCGCGTACAGCACCTCGACGGGCGGGCTGGAGGCGTACGAGACGACGAGCGGCCGGTCCGCCTTGGCCTTCCTGCCGCCCGCGGAGCCGGAGAACTCCTCGTTGTACGCCTGCTCCCAGCCGTCGACGACCTTGACGCCGTTGTCCTTCAGCTTCTTCCAGTAGTCCTGGTAGCCCTTCTCCCCGTAGGTGGCGACGGTGCCGAGGAGGAAGCCGAGGCCGGGCGAGGAGGTCCCGGCGTTCTCCGTGACGAGGAGGTTCTTGTACGCGGGCTTCGCCAGGTCGTCGAAGGACTGCGGCGGCGCGAGCTTCTTGTCGGCGAAGTACTTCTTGTCGTAGTTGACGCAGATGTCGCCGGTGTCGACCGGGGTGACCCGGTGCTGGTCCGCGTCGAGCCGGGTGTCCGCCGCGACCCGGCCGAGGCCCTTCGCCTCGTACGGCGTGAAGAGCCCGCTGTCGAGGGCGCGGGAGAGCAGCGTGTTGTCGACGCCGAAGAACACGTCGCCGCGCGGCGAGCCCTTGGTGAGGATCTCCTGGTTGAGCGCGACACCCGCGTCGCCGCTCTTCAGCACCTTGACGGTGTAGCCGGTCTCCTCGGTGAACTCCTTCAGCACGTCCTTGGAGGCGTTGAAGGAGTCGTGGCTGACGAGGGTCACGGTCTTGGAGCCCGAGCCCTTCGTACCGCCGGTGGCCGAGTCGTCGGAGCTCCCGCATCCGGCGAGTGCGGTGACGCCGAGCGCGGCGGCGACGGCCGATGCCGCGAGCTGCCTGGTCCTGCGCGTGGTGCTCATTGTGGATTCCTCCTGGGTTTTGGCCAGGAAGAGACGCGGCCCCGCCCGCGGGAAGCGGGCAGGGCGCAACAGCATGAGTTGATGACCGAACTTCCTACCCGGAATGACCCGGGCGAGGTTCAGAGGGTCTGCGGCCGACCTGTCCTCGGTGCCGCACTCTCAGCGCTGTGGCGCTCCCCTGTCGGAATATGAAGTTGATTTCAGGCCCAGATTACACGGGCACGGGGGCCCGCCCGGGGGCGGCCTCAGCGCTCGGCCGCCGCCAGCTGCCCGCAGGCTCCGTCGATCTCCTGGCCACGGGTGTCCCGCACGGTGACCGGCACCCCATGGGCCGCGATCGCCTCGACGAACGCCTTCTCGTCCTCCGGGCGGGAGGCGGTCCACTTGGAACCGGGCGTGGGGTTCAGCGGGATCAGGTTGACGTGCACCCGCTTGCCCTTGAGGAGCCGGCCGAGCCGGTCGCCGCGCCACGCCTGGTCGTTGATGTCGCGGATCAGCGCGTACTCGATCGAGATGCGGCGGCCGGACTTCTCCGCGTACTCCCACGCGGCGTCCAGCACCTCCGCCACCTTCCAGCGTGTGTTCACCGGAACGAGGGTGTCACGCAGCTCGTCGTCCGGGGCGTGCAGCGAGACGGCGAGGCGGCACTTGAAGCCCTCGTCCGCGAAACGGAGCATCGCGGGCACCAGGCCCACGGTGGAGACGGTGATCCCGCGCTGCGAGAGCCCCAGCCCGTCCGGCTCCGGGTCGGTCAGCCGCCGGATCGCGCCGACCACGCGGTTGTAGTTGGCGAGCGGCTCGCCCATGCCCATGAAGACGATGTTGGAGAGCCGCGCCGGACCCCCGGGGACCTCCCCGTCACGCAGCGCCCGCATCCCGTCCACGATCTGGTGGACGATCTCGGCGGTCGACAGATTGCGGTCGAGACCGGCCTGCCCCGTCGCGCAGAACGGGCAGTTCATCCCGCATCCGGCCTGCGAGGAGATGCACATCGTCACCCGCTCCGGGTAACGCATCAGGACGGACTCGACGAGCGTGCCGTCGTGCAGCTTCCAGAGCGTCTTGCGGGTGGTGTCGTCGTCGCAGCTGATGTGGCGGACCACGGACATCAGGTCGGGGAACATCGCCTCGGCGAGCTTGTCCCGCGATCCGGCCGGGATGTTGGTCCACTCGGCCGGGTCGTGCGCGTACCGCGCGAAGTAGTGCTGCGAGAGCTGCTGGGCGCGGAAGGGCTTCTCGCCGATCGCGGCGACGGCTTCCTTGCGCTCGGCGGGCGTGAGGTCGGCGAGGTGCCGCGGCGGCTTCTTGGCTCCGCGGGGCGCGACGAAAGTGAGTTCTCCGGGCTTAGGCATGGTTCATCCAGTGTCGCAGACGGAACGGTGAGGGCCCGCCGTCCTGTGGACAGCGGGCCCTCACTCGTAAAATCCCAGCTCAGGGACGTGGTCTCAGCCGGAGCCGACGAACAGCACCAGCAGCAGCCAGACCACCGGGGCGGTCGGCAGGAGCGAGTCCAGCCGGTCCATGATGCCGCCGTGCCCCGGCAGCAGCGTGCCCATGTCCTTGATGCCGAGGTCCCGCTTGATCATCGATTCGCCCAGGTCGCCGAGGGTGGCGCTGGCCGCGACCGCGAGGCCGAGCAGCAGCCCCTGCCACCAGGAACCGCCGTCGATCAGGAACTGCATGCACAGCGCACCCGCCACCATCGCGAAGGCGACGGCCCCGAACAGGCCCTCCCGGGTCTTTCCGGGGCTGATGCGCGGCGCGAGCTTGTGCTTCCCGAAGCGCCAGCCGACGGCGTACGCGCCCGTGTCGCTCACCACGGTGAGCAGCAGGAAGGTGAGCACCCGCCACGGCCCGTCGTCGGCGGCCAGGAGCATGACGACGAACGTGGCGAGGAACGGCACGTAGAACGTCGCGAAGACACCGGCCGTGACGTCCTTGAGGTAGCCCTCGGGCGGCTCGGTCATCCGCTGGACGAGCACCGCCAGCGCGGTCAGCGCCGTCGCCACCCAGGCGCCCTCGGCACCCCACACGTAACCGGCGACGACCATCGCCGCGCCGCCCACCGCCAGCGGGACGAGCGGCGCCCTGATGCCCTTGCGCTCCTGAAGCCGGGAGGTCAGCTCCCACAGGCCCACGACGACGGCGACGACGATCACACCGACGAAGACGGCCTTCACGATGAAGAGCGAGGCGACGATGACGGCGCCGAGCCCCACACCGACCCCTATGGCGGCTCGCAGATCACGGCCCGCACGCTTCTTCTGCGGGGACGGTGGCGCGGTGGACATGGGCTCCTGCGGCTTCTCGTCACGGATCGGGGGGCCGCCGCTCGGGCGCGCGGTCCCCTGGTCCCGGTCATCACGGTCGTCAGCGTCTCTACCTGCGTCGGGAACGTCCGGCACGATGGGCATGGGCCGAGTCTGCTGGGCGTCATGCACATCGTATGCAGGACCCGCCGGAGCAGCCCGCATCTCGGGCGCACCCCAGCGGCCGACTCCCTGCGGGGCGCCCCAGGAGGAGTCGCTCATCAGACTTCGAGCAGCTCGGCTTCCTTGTGCTTGAGCAGCTCGTCGACCTGCGCGACGTACTTCGCGGTGGTGTCGTCGAGCTCCTTCTCCGCGCGACGCACCTCGTCCTCGCCCGACTCCTTGTCCTTGACCAGCTTGTCGAGGGTCTCCTTGGCCTTGCGGCGCACGGCGCGGATGGAGATCTTGGAGTCCTCGGCCTTGCCCTTGGCGACCTTGATGTAGTCGCGGCGGCGCTCCTCGGTGAGCTCAGGGAAGGTCACCCGGATGATATTGCCGTCGTTGCTCGGGTTGACGCCGAGGTCCGAGTCGCGGATGGCCTGCTCGATGTTGCGCAGCGCGGTCTTGTCGAACGGCGTCACGACGGCCATGCGCGGCTCGGGCACCGAGAACGAGGCGAGCTGGTTGATCGGGGTCAGCGCGCCGTAGTAGTCGGCGACGATCTTGTTGAACATCGCCGGGTGCGCACGGCCGGTACGGATCGCGGCGAAGTCCTCTTTCGCGACGACGACGGCCTTCTCCATCTTCTCCTCGGCCTCGAGGAGGGTTTCTTCGATCACCACGTGCTCCTGCGTGTCTTGAGCGGGCCCGGCGTGCCGGGGCCCGGCGGGTCCTGCGTCGCGTCCTCACCTGCACGGTGTCCGACCGGCAGGCCGTTGTCCATCCTTCGGGCCGGCCCGGGGTCTCCCCCGGGGGCCCGGACCTCCCGTCGGATCCGGGAAGGTCCCCCGGTCCTCAGGCCCGGGTGCTCCGGTCACTCACGAGCGTGCCGATCTTCTCACCCTTGACCGCGCGGGCGATATTGCCGGTGGCGGTCAGCTCGAAGACGAGGATCGGCAGGTCGTTGTCGCGGCAGAGCGTGATGGCGGTGGCGTCGGCGACTTTGAGATCGCGGGCGAGAACCTCGCTGTACTCGAGCGCGTCGAACTTCACCGCGTCGGGGTTGGTCTTCGGGTCGGAGTCGTAGACCCCGTCCACCCCGTTCTTGCCCATCAGGAGGGCCTCTGCGTCGATCTCCAGAGCGCGCTGGGCGGCAGTGGTGTCGGTGGAGAAGTACGGCATCCCCATACCGGCGCCGAAGATGACGACGCGGCCCTTCTCCAGGTGGCGCACGGCGCGCAGCGGAATGTACGGCTCCGCGACCTGGCCCATGGTGATGGCGGTCTGGACGCGGGAGTCGATGCCCTCCTTCTCCAGGAAGTCCTGGAGTGCCAGGCAGTTCATGACCGTGCCGAGCATGCCCATGTAGTCGGACCGGGCCCGGTCCATGCCGCGCTGCTGGAGCTCGGCGCCGCGGAAGAAGTTGCCGCCGCCGATGACGACGGCGATTTCCGCGCCGTCCCGGACGACCGCCGCGATTTCCCGGGCGATGGCGTGTACGACGTCGGGGTCGACACCGAGACCCCCGCCGCCGGCGAACGCCTCTCCGGACAGCTTCAGCATGAAGCGTCCTGCCACCTTGCCGTCGTCGCGCTTGTGGTCACCCTGTGCGGCGTCCGCGCCCTTGTTCATGGAGATTCTCCTCGTGCACATACGAAGAAGGCCATTGCCGGTGGGTCTGGTGTCCCTCAGCGGCAATGGCCTCCTCGTCAGATCTGCGGTCGTACGGCGTGAGTGCTGCCGACGACTGCACTAGACCCTATCGGGGTCCACCGTTGTTCGCGGACGGACTCAGATGCCGACCTTGATGCGCGAGAAGCGCTTCAGGGTGACGCCGGCCTCGTCCAGGACCTTCTGGACGGACTTCTTGTTGTCCAGCGCGTACGGCTGGCCGAGGAGGGTGGCCTCCTTGAAGAAGCCGTTGACGCGACCCTCGACGATCTTCGGGAGCGCGGCCTCGGGCTTGCCCTCGGCGCGCGTGGTCTCCTCGGCGACGCGGCGCTCGGCCTCGACGACCTCGGCCGGGACGTCCTCGCGGGACAGGTACTTCGGGGCGAACGCGGCAATGTGCTGCGCGATGCCCTTGGCCAGCTCGGCGTCGGCCTTGTCCAGCTCGACCAGAACACCGATCTGCGGCGGCAGGTCGGGCATGGTGCGGTGCATGTACGCGGAGACGAACGCGCCGGAGAACTGCGCGAAGCGGTCCAGGACGATCTTCTCGCCGAGGTTGGCGTTGGCCTCGTCGACGTACGCCTGGACGGTCTTGCCGGCCTCGATCTCGGAGGCGAGCAGCGCCTGGATGTCGGCCGGGGAGGTGGCGGCGACGTGCGCGGCGAGGGTGTTCGCGACGTTCTGGAACTTCTCGCCCTTGGCGACGAAGTCCGTCTCGCACTTCAGCTCCAGCAGAACACCGGACGTCTGGTCCTCGGAGATGAGGGAGACGACGGCGCCGTTCTCGGCAGAACGGCCCTCGCGCTTGGCGACGCCCTTCTGGCCCTTGATACGGAGCGCCTCGACGGCCTTGTCGACGTTGCCGTCGGCCTCGTCGAGCGCCTTCTTGCAGTCCATCATGCCGGCGCCGGTCAGCTCGCGGAGCTTCTTGACGTCAGCGGCGGTGTAGTTCGCCATGAGTCTGGGTTTCTCTCTCGAAGTCTGAAAGATCTACGGGTGAACGGCGGGGGCGGTGCTTGTGGCACCGGCCCCCGCCGTCTTCAGCCGTGACGGGTGTCAGGCCTGCTCGGCGTCCGCGGCCGGGGCCTCGGCAGCGGCCTCGGCGGCGGGGGCCTCGGCGGCCTCGGCGTCCGCGACCTTCTCGGTCTCGGCGGAGGTCTGCACCTCGGCGTCGGCCTTCTTGTCGCCCTCGAGGAGGTCGCGCTCCCACTCGGCGAGCGGCTCACCGGCGGCCTTCTCGCCCGGCTTCGAGTCACCGGTGGCGGCACCGGAACGGGCGATGAGGCCCTCGGCGACGGCGTCGGCGATCACGCGGGTGAGCAGGGTGACGGAGCGGATCGCGTCGTCGTTGCCCGGAATCTTGTAGTCGACCTCGTCGGGGTCGCAGTTGGTGTCGAGGATCGCGACGACCGGGATGTGGAGCTTGCGCGCCTCACCGACGGCGATGTGCTCCTTCTTGGTGTCGACGATCCAGACGGCGCTCGGCACCTTCTGCATCTCGCGGATACCACCGAGGGTCTTCTCCAGCTTGGCCTTCTCGCGGGAGAGGACCAGGAGCTCCTTCTTGGTGAGGCCGGAGGCGGCCACGTCCTCGAAGTCGATGAGCTCAAGCTCCTTCAGACGCTGAAGGCGCTTGTAGACGGTGGAGAAGTTGGTGAGCATGCCACCGAGCCAACGCTGGTTGACGTACGGCATGCCGACGCGCGTCGCCTGCTCGGCGATGGCCTCCTGGGCCTGCTTCTTCGTACCCACGAACATGATGGAGCCGCCGTGGGCGACGGTCTCCTTGACGAACTCGTAGGCGCGGTCGATGTACGACAGCGACTGGAGCAGGTCAATGATGTAGATGCCGTTGCGCTCGGTGAAGATGAAGCGCTTCATCTTCGGGTTCCAGCGACGGGTCTGGTGACCGAAGTGGACGCCGCTTTCCAGCAGCTCCCGCATCGTGACGACGGCCATGGCCGTACTCCTTGAGGTGCTCGGTTGTCGCGACCGCAGGATTGCTGTCGCGCCTGACGCCCCGACGCGCCGTGCCACAAGGGACCGAGGAGCGCGGCCACCGTCCGCGGAGAGGGAGGTGGCGGGGCGTGCGAAGTCGACCCGGTGACCCGGATCGCCATAGGAAGTGTACGGGACGGCCCGGGTGCCGGGTGACGGCGCTGTCCACAACCGGTCGGTTGTCCACAGATGCGGTCCATGATCCCCGCGGAGCGGCCGGTTGCGGGACGGTTCCGGCATGCGACGCACCACTGAACCGACCGGCCCGACCGACCCCTTCGACCCGTCCGCCCCATCCGCCCCGTCCGCTCCCGCGGCCGCGGCCACTGCCGCCTCCCTGGTCGCTCCCGCCTCTCCGGTTGCTCGGGTTGCTCGGGTTGCTCGGGTTGCTCCGGCCGTTTCCCGTTTACGGAACGGGCTCCGCGGGGCCTTGCCGCGCGGGCGGCTGGCGCCGCGCGGACGGAGGGTGCTCCTGGCGCTGCTCCTGGCGGCCGGGGTCGCCCTGCCGGCGATGATCTGCGGCCCGTCGGCCGCCACGGCCGGAGCGCCGGCACCGGCACCCGGGCCCGGTTCCGTACCTGCGGTGGGCTCGGCGGCGGAGGACCGGTCCTGGCCGCTCGCCGGGCGGCCCTCGGTCCTGCGGGGTTGGGAGCCCCCGGCCGGCCCCTACGCCCGGGGCCACCGCGGCGTCGACCTCGCCGCCGGGCCGGATGCGACGGTGCTCGCCGCCGCCCCGGGACAGGTCTCGTTCGCCGGACGGGTCGCGGGGCGCGGGGTGCTCGCGATCGAGGTGGCCGACAGTGGCGATCCCCCGCTACGGACCACGTACGAACCGGTGCGCGCGCTGGTCGCCAAGGGCGAGGAGGTGACGGCCGGGCAGGTGGTGGCGGTCGTGGAGACGGGGCCCTTCCACTGCGCGTCGGGCTGTCTGCACTGGGGGCTGCGGCGCGGTGACACCTATCTGGATCCGCTGTCGCTGCTGCCGCCGTCGCTGCTGCGCCGGGGCCCGTCCAGGCTGCTTCCGGTGTTCGGCGTACCCGAGCCGGAAGCGGCATCCGGGCCCGCTTCCTCGGGGACCGGGGACGAGCTCGCCTCTTCGGGGGCCGGGGACGGGCTCGCCTCCTCGGGGACCGGGGACGGGCTCGCCTCCTCGGGAACCGCGGACGGGCTCGCCGCCCCCGGCGTTCTGCTGACGGCCGCCGCGGTGCGGCGCCCGCGTCAGTCCCGTGCGCCCTGCACGCCTCGGAGGATCATGGTGACAGCGGTGTCCGCGATCACGGACGGCTCCTCGGCCACGGCCAGTTCGATACGTCGCACGGCGGCGTCGACCGAACCCTGGAGCAGCATCGCCGCCAGCCTCGGCTGGGCATGGCCGAGGTCGCCGAGCGCCTCGACGATCATGGCGATCAGCCCGCCGTGCGCGGCCCTGATCTTCTCGCGCGCCCCGGCGTCCAGCTCACTCGCCGAGATGGCGACGACCGCCCGGTGGCGGCGGTCCCCGACCAGGTCGAGCTGCCTGCGCACGTAGGCCTCGATCTTGCCCTCGGGCGTCGTGGCCTGCTCCATCGCGTTCTCGACCTCGGCCGCCCAGACCGGGAAGTCGACGGCGCAGAGCTCTTCGACGACGGCCGCGCGGGAGCGGAAGTACTCGTACACGGAGGACCGGGCGAGGCCCGTGCGTTCGGCGAGGGCGGGGAAGGTCAACGCCTCCGTACCGCCCTCGGACAGCAGGGAGCGTGCGGCGTCCAGGAGGGCGCCGCGCTGCATGGTCCGGTGCTCGGCCACCGAGGCCGCTCGAATCCTGGGCACGCGTCCACTCTACGGCGACCGGTGCGCGAGGGGGCGGGTACGGCCCCGATTCCGTGGCCGGGGCAGCCATGTACCGCGGCGGGCGCGAGCGGGGCTCAACGGCCGGCGTCGGCCAGTTTCGCGCGCAGTTGCAGCACCGATTTGGTGTGGATCTGGCTGACCCGGCTCTCGGTGACCCCGAGGACGTTGCCGATCTCGGCGAGCGTGAGGCCCTCGTAGTAGTAGAGCGTCACGACGGTCTTCTCACGCTCCGGGAGCGTGTTGATGGCACGGGCGAGCAACCGTCTGAGCTCGCGGTCCTCGGCCACTTCCACCGGATTGTCGGCGGCGGTGTCCTCCAGTGTGTCCATGAGGCTCAGCCGGTCGCCGCCCTCGCCGCCGACGTGCAGCAGCTCCTCCAGGGCGACCACGTTGGCCAGCGACAACTGGCTGAAAATCGCATGCAGTTCCTCCAGCGCGATGTCCATCTCCGCGGCGACCTCCGCCTCGGAGGGGGTGCGCCGCAGCTGCGCCTCCAGCGTGGCGTAGGCGCGTTCCACCGCCCGTGCCTTCTGGCGCACCGAGCGCGGGATCCAGTCCAGCGCCCGCAGTTCGTCGATCATCGCGCCCCGGATGCGGGTGATCGCGTACGTCTCGAACTTGATCGCGCGCTCGATGTCGAACTTCTCGATCGCGTCGATCAGCCCGAAGACCCCGGAGGAGACGAAGTCCGCCTGCTCGACGTTGGACGGCAGTCCCACGCTCACCCGGCCCGCCACGTACTTCACCAGCGGCGAGTAGTGCAGGATCAGCTGCTCCCGCAGCCGCTCGTCGCCCGTGGACTTGTACGAGCGCCACAACTCGTCGAGCGAGGAGGGCGCAGGGGGGCGCACAGTGCCACGCGCAGCCGGTGGTACTGCCGCGCGATCAGACCCGGAGGTGTGCTGGGGCATGTGGTGCCTTGAGCCGTTCTGCTGTGAAGTACTGGGACGTATGTCTGAGTCGGAATCCTCGTGAGCGTAGCGTGACTGTGATGTCGCGGTCCGCGCAGGATAGGGGATCGGCGCTCTGCACATCCGGCCGATCCTGCATGACTGAGGACCGGGGCCGCCGCCGTGCGCGTCGGCCCCGGAGGCGTGACTGAAGGATCCGCCGAGGTCATCGGCATCACCTTTTCACCCGAATGCTCCAGGTCAAGCACCGCCTCGCCGCGCGTCGCCATTGCGGAGCGGTCTCGACGTCAACCTCCAGCCCTCGCCATCCCGTTCGACGAACCCCAGTGAGTGCAGTTCGTACAGCCTGCCGAGCGCCTCGTCGGCGCTGGTTCCGGCGGTGCGGGCCACCTCACGTCCGCCCACGGAGCCCCGGTACGGCAGCGCGTCGAGGACTCTGGCGGAGGCGGCGTCCAGCAGGTCCCTGGGGTGCACGGGTCCGCGTCTGACCGGGGCGAGTTCGCCGATGTCCCCCACCAGTTCGGCGACCTCCGAGGCATCGGTCACCAGGATGCCCTCACCGCGCAGGAGTTCATGGACCCCTGCGGACAGCCCGCTGGTGGCGGGGCCCGGCACGCCCATGGTGAAGCGGCCCAGGCGCTGGGCGCACCGCGCGGTGACCAGCGAACCGCTGCGGTACTCGGCCTCGACCACGACCGTCCCGCGCGTCAACGCGGCGATGACCCGGTTCCGGAGGACGAATCTACTGCGGTTGGGGTGGTCGGACGGCGGCAATTCACCGATGACGAGCCCCTGTTCCGCGATTCTTCCGATCAGCTCGGCGTGTCCCCGGGGGTAGGGCACGTCCACCCCGCAGGCCAGGACCGCCATCGTCGCCCCGCCGACGGCGAGCGCGCCGCGGTGTGCCGCCCCGTCGACCCCGAAGGCGGCTCCCGACACGACCACCCACCCCAGCTCGGCGAGTCCCGCGCCCAGGCTCGCCGCCATGTGCGATCCGTAGGGTGTGCAGGCCCGCGCGCCGACCACGGCGACCGAGCGCAGCGCCCAGAGCCGCAGATCGCGGGGCCCCCGCACCCACAGTCCGGTCGGCCGGGCGTCCGCCAGGTCGTCGAGCTGGCTGGGCCACTCCCGGTCCCCGGGGCAGACGAACCGCCCGCCGAGCGCGGCGACCGCCGAGAGGTCCCGCCCGGGGTCGACGCCCTCGGCCCGCAGCCGGTATCCGGCGAGCCGCCTCGGGGTCATTGCGCCCATCCGCTCCGCGGCACCGTCCCGGCTGGTGATCCGCCGCAACAGCTCGACGGCACCCAACTCGCGCAGCCAGCGGCCACCGCGCTCGTCCCCCGGCTCGACGATGCGGGTCAGGGCGGCGCGCGCCAGTCGCTCCTGACCGCTCACCGCGCTCCCCGGCGCCTCGTCGGCGCCGCGCTCCGCGCCCCGCTGCCCCGCGCCTCCCGGCCGGTCCTCTTCCACGCGCCGCGGGTCGTCCGCCCCCGGCTTCACGAGGCGCCCACCTGTGTGAGGGCGCCCCGCGGAATCCCGGTCCGCAGTTCCAGCGCCACCGCGATGTCGGAGGCGTCGGGGCGCTCGGCGCCGCGCAGATCGGCGACCGTCCACGCCACCCTGAGCACCCGGTCCAGGCCGCGTGCGGTGAGCATGCCCCGTTCCATGTCCCGTTCGGCCTCCATGAGCGCGCCGGGTGCCGCGGCCAGTCTGGTCCGCAGCTCATGGCCGGGGATCTCGCTGTTGGTCGTCCAGCCGGTGCCCGCCAGCCGTTCGGCGGCCCGCGCCCTGGCGGCCAGGACCCGGGCGGCGACGGTGGCGGTGGACTCGCCCCTGCCGCCCCGGCCCATCAGGTCCTCACGTCTGACCGGATCGACGAGCACCCTCAGGTCCACCCGGTCGAGCAGCGGTCCGGAGAGCCGGGCCTGATAGCGCCTGACCGCGGAGGGCGGGCATTCGCAGCCGGCCCCGCTGAGGCTGTGCCTCCCGCACGGGCAGGGATTGGCGGCCAGCACCATCAGGAATCTGGCGGGCAGCCGCACCACCCCGGCGCTGCGGGCCACCACCACATGGCCCGACTCCAGCGGCTGGCGCAGCGCGTCCAGCGCCCGCACGGAGAATTCGGGCGCTTCATCGAAGGAGCCACTTTGACACCAGTCATAATCGAACGACTGTCGCCCCCCGATGTGTGGGCGGGCGGAAAGAAAGCGAGCAACAGTGGCAAGGGTCCTCGGAGTACTCCGCCTGTCTAGGGCAAGCGACGAAAGCACATCGGTCGTCCGACAGCGGGCCTCCATACAAGGATGGGCGGACAGTAAGGGTCACGTCGTCATCGGTTGGGTCGAGGATGTTGACGTGTCCGGCGGTATCGAACCGTGGAAGCGTCCGGAGTTCGGCAAGTGGCTGCCGTCCACCATCGGTAAGGATGCAAGCGACATCGAGCACCGTCTCGCATGGGAGGAATCCCGCGCTTCGGAGTTCGACATCCTGGCCGCGTGGAAGCTCGACCGAATCTCTCGTCGGGTGATCCACGTCAACGTCCTGGCCGAGTGGTGCGACCGAAACGAAAAGCAGCTCGCCACCGCCGAAGGGGACATCGACCTGTCGTCCCCCATGGGACGCATCCTCTTTCAGCTCATCGCTTCCTTTGCAGAGGGAGAGCTCGAAGCCATCAAGGCACGGGCCAAATCCTCTTACACCCACCTGATGAAAGAGGGCCGCTGGCGCGGCGGCTTCGTGCCGTACGGCTACCGGCCGGAGAAGCAGGAGACCGGCGACGGATGGAAGCTGGTACCCGATGAGTACGGCTTGAACACTGCCGAGACCCTGCGTGAGATCGTCCGCAAGATCATCGATGGGCAGTCCGCCAACAGCGTCTGTCGGTGGCTCAACGAGAACCGAGACAAGACACCGCCCCCGCTGGATGCGCAGCGAATCCGTGGCGGGAAGGAACCCAAAGGTGCGCTTTGGCGAGTAGGCAACCTGATCAAGATGCTGCGTTCTCACACCTTGCTCGGCCAGGTGGAGATGACAGAGGAAGTCACCCTGTCTGACGGCCGTAAGGAGAAGCGCACCCGTCTCGTACGAGACAAGGACGGCTTGCCTCTCCAGCGGGCGCAGCCGCTGATCTCCAAAGAGGACTGGGAGCGGGTCAGCGCCAAGCTGGAAGAGAACAGCAACAAGAGGGCAGGCAACCGCACGGGCGGTTCCCCTCTGCTTCGCGTCGCTTTCTGCACCTGCGGCAAGCCCCTGTACCGGTACCCCGGGCGGAGCTGGAGCTACTACCGGTGCGCGAACAAGGCGATCACTGGTCTGCTCTGCGCAGATAGCAAGTCCATAGGTGCTCCGAAGCTGGAGAGCACGATCGAGGAGGAGTTCCTCCGCGTAGCCGGACACATCGAGATCGTCCGCAAGGTGTTCCGCCCCGGCATCGACCACACCAACGACATCAACGAAGTGACCCGCGCCATGCAGGAACTCCGAGAGGATCGCGAGGCAGGGATCTACTCATCCGAGACCGGAAAGCTGGAGTACCGCGAGGAGTACAGCCGGATGGACAGGAAGCGGGAACAACTGATCGCGCTGCCGACGCGGCCGGACACGTGGGAAGAGATACCCACCGGCGAGACCTACGGTGAGCGCTGGTCCCAGCTCACCACTGCCGAAGGCAAGAGCAAGGAACTGCGCGCCTCTGGCTTGCGGGTCACGGTGCACAGCGAGGACGTCCCGGCTCAGTACGTAAGCGGGAAACTCTTGGTGACACTGGATGAAGGCAGAGTGATTCAGCGCATCGGGCGTATCGAGATCATGTTCCCGCGCGACTTCAGCGACCGGATAAGGCAGCACACCGCGACACACGCGTAACTCTCACGAGGAGGGCCCCCACCACGGGGGTCCTTTTCGCTTTTGTACGATGCTAGCTAGGTCGCCGCCGTCGCTCCCGACTGCACGAGACCGAGTCCAGGCTTCAAGCCGTGGGCGTTCCTGTGAAGAGACCGTGCCAGCCCATGGCCGGTCCACCCCCGCGAAAGAGGGAGCATGTCCCGCCATCCGGCGGGGGTCACTGGCGCACCCGTGTGCGCCTCACAGGAAGGCGGGCCATCCCGTTGGGAGCCATCAAGGACAAGGGGCGACAGCTCCACCAGATCAAGCGTGTCCCGTACGAGGACGCGTTCCTCATCGGGGATCTCCTCACCACTCGGACCACGGTCCTGTCAGGGGAGCCGAAGGCCGGTAAGACCCTGCTCAGTGCGGGCATGGGCATAGCCCTGCTCAACGGTGAGCCGACGTTCCTCGGCCTGCCTGTGCTCCGGAAGCTGGACACCATCGTGTTCGGTGTGACCGACGATGGAGCGCCGGAGGAACTGAGAGAGCGACTGCACGGCGCGGTGCCGGATCACGCGGTGACCATCTTCCCCGTAGAAGACCACGGCCATGCCGGGTACTGGGAGGGCATCGCTGCGGACCTGGCAGACATGAGGCCGGGCCTGTTCGTGCTGGACAACATCATCGGGGCTCTCGCCCCCGGCGAGGACATCGCGTCATCCGTCACGGCGCAGCGGATCATGCGGAGCCTGCGGCCGATCAGTGAGGCGGGCATCCCGACCCTGCTCGTCACCCACACCCCGAAGGGGACAGGGGAAGGGATGAGCGTCGCCTCTTCCCCGATCGGGGGACGGGCCATCGGTGCCGGTGCACGCGGGCTCATCGCACTGCGCAACTCCGGGAAGCACGGCAGGCGGCTCCAGACGGCGAGCAACCGGGCCAGAGAAGAACTGGACCTGAGCGTCACCGTGCGCCGCGCCGACGAGTCGAGCGAGGTCCCCATCTGGGAACGGGCGGAGCCGGGACTCAAGGTCGTCAGCCGTCTCCCGAAGGCACAGCGCTGGGATACCGACCTCATCGCACGGATCGTCGAGGAGCAGCCGGAAGAGGCGACGTACGCGCCGCTGTCCAAGCGCTACGCGCGCATCGTTGGCAGGAGCCCCGAGACCGTACGGGCCAAGCTCAGAGATGCGCTGGAACGCGTTGACGGGCGGTGGGTCAGAAAGCCTGCCGAGACCGCCTGAGTCGTGGTGGTGGTGGGGACGCCCCCTTGTAGGAAGAACTACCACCACCAGCTACCTCGCTCCGCTCGGCAAGCCTCGCTCCTCCCTCAGTAAGTACGTCAGTCCTCTGACACTGGCGGCCTCCGGCCGACCAGCACGCAGACCGCTGGAGAACTGCACAGTCTCAAGCCTGTCAGCGGCGAAGGAAGATAGGGCGCGGCAGCGCCCCCAGGGAGTTAGGCGGCTAGCTCTCTTGGGCCGCTACGCGGCCACCTGTCGCAGCCACCAGGGCAGGGCCAGTCAGCCCCTATTCCTTGCACCCTTCCGCCGTTGCCAGCAGGGCAGGCGTAAGCCTGTGACCAGGCACTACCCCGCAGCCGGCCGGGGATACAGGGTCACTCTGAAAGACCCTGAAACCGTGGCAGGATTTGAGCTGCTAAGACTAGGCGGTGCGAGCTTGCCCCCTTCGGGGGTCATACCCCCACCCCTTCGCCGGTGCCTCCCTGCCCGCCGCCTCTGCCTGCCGTCTACAGGCGTACGGCTGCACGCCGACCAGAGCGCCCGACAGGGCGACTGCCCGCCTGCGGTAGAGCGCTGGCCAGCAGGCCGGGAGACAGGCGCACAGCGCCTCACGCTGGCCAGCACAGGCAGGCTGACCGAGGGGCACGCCAGTGCCCACCAGGACCATGGACAGGGCGTCTCATAAACCATCGATAGTGAGACGGCTCGCCAGCCTCTCGGCCGTGTCCGTTTCGCTCCCGTCTCGCCGTCTCGAAACCCGTCTCAAAAGACCCGTCTCATCACTAGCTTTCGAGACACGTTTATGAGACGTTCCAGTCATGACGAAGACGAACACCCCGGCCGAACAGGTCGAGCGCCACGACTGCCCCAAGTGCCAGGCACCCGCAGGAAGCCCCTGCCGTACCGGCGCGGGCAAGGTCGCAGCGAACTACCACACGGGCCGCTTCGCCCTGGTACCCGCGCTCAAGGCAGAGCTGACCGTGAAGACCCCGGCCGACCGCAACCCCGGCAAGGCATGGACGCAGGGCGCACCCGTGGCACAGGCACCCGAAGGGAAGCCGGGCGCAGCGATCCGGCTCGGCTACGCCCGATGCTCGACCGTGGGTCAGGAACTCCAGTCCCAGTTGGACGCCCTTGCCGGGGCGCAGTGCACCCGCGTGTTCTCCGAGAAGATCAGTACCCGTGTGAAGGAACGGCCGGAGCTTGAGAAGGCGCTCACCCTTGCGCGGGAGTTCAAGCAGGCAGCACCGAACCAGCCGGTGATCCTGACCGTGGTCGAGATGAAGCGTCTCGCCCGCAGTGCGGCAGAGCTGATGTCCCTGTCGTCCACCCTTCAGGCGGACGGCATCCAACTGGAGCTTCTGTCCGGTCCACTCCAGGGGGTCTACGACCCCAACGGGGCAGGGGCCATCGTCTTCGCCGTCCTCGCCGTCAGTGCAGAAGTCGAGCGGGAAGGCATCCGGGAGAAGACGCTGGAAGGTCTCGACGCTGCGGCCCGCAAGGGCAACTACGGAGGACGCCCGTCCGTGATGGACGACGACAAGCTAGCCGTAGCGCGTGCCAGGCACGCCAAGGGAGACAGCATCACGGCCATCGCCAAGGCCCTGGGAATCGGCCGGGCCACCTTGTACCGCCACCTTGGCTAGAGCGCCTGAGACAGGCGCACAGACGTTCTGACAAGCCCCTGACGTTCACGTCGGGGGCATCGTCATGTCCGGCACGGGTAAGCCCCTGCCAGCCACGGGGGCGGCTGGCAGGGGCCGTGTCCCTCACCGTGCGCCGGGTGGTTGCACGGCACCCCGCATACGAGGGCGGACCGGGGCGAGAGCCTGAACACGTCAGCTCAGACGGAGACACGACCTGCCTCCTGCTCAAGGCTTGTCCGATCGGGGGACAACTGGCCTGCCCTCACCGCGTCGCGCCGACGCGAAGCACGGGAAGGACAGGAGCTTGTGACTACTCGTCGCGGACCACCAACGCGAACGAGGTACAGATACGCCGAAACCCACGATGGTTACTCCGGCCGGTATGGCTCATGCACTCCACATCGACCGCCGCACCATCCGTCGACGGCTGCGCCTGCCACTCGCAGTGAAGACACTGCGCCTCGAAGGTGACATCCGTATTCGGGTGCGCCGTAATCCGATGCCGCACGTACCGCAGGACGGACCGGGTCACCTTGGCCGCCGTGTCCTGTGCGGGTGGTTCTTGATCTCAACGTCAGCATCCGTCGCGGCCGACAGGTCGCCCCTGTCCCGTGCTGCCTGACGCTGTCCGGCCAGCGCCTCACAAACACCACAGCCAACCGCCGGTTTCGGGGGAGGCTTGGGAAGCGTCAGGTGTACCGGTCCGCTCATGGTCGTTTGCCTTTCGCTCACACCGTGCGCCTTCCCGCTCTGTCGCCTAACGGAAGGCCATGGTGCCTCGCTTCGCCGTCTTGACCTAGCCAGTTTCCCGTTCGCGCAAGAATCCGTCCCGGATGCCCGTCAGCATGGACCGCATGTCGTCACCGGTAAGCGCCATGGATGCGAAGCGATCGAACTTATCGACGTACAGGGAAACGTCCCGTGGATCGGTAACGATTACCTCTGCGTGAGTTGTCTCTACGGTCACCATGCGATCGTCTCGAATAACGAAAGAGTGTCCCGGCACGTCTTGCTGTCGAGCACGTAGAGGAACGACGCGAACATCTACGTTCGGCAGGCGGGAGATAGAAACGATCCGGTCCAACTGCCCGGCCATCATGAGTGGCGGAAGGATGCGCCAGTGCAGCACCGGTTCCGTTATGACGAAACGCAGGGTCTTACTCATGTCATACATGACCGCCTGGCGCTCGATCCTTGCCCCGATAGTCCGAGATAGCTGATCCTCGCTTAGCTCCTTCCCTTGCAGTACTGCACGCACATACTCCGGAGTCTGCAAAAGTCCGGGAACTAGAGAGGGCTGGAATAGGCGGAGGAGTTTCATCGACTCTTCCAGTGCCCGGATCTGTTCCTGTTTCCGATGGAAGCCCATGCGCCTGAACAGTCGCCATGCTGTCGCCTCCGTGGCCTGTGCGCGAGCCGCAGCCATGTACTCGGCCTTGACCTCCGCCGACACGTCCAGGGCCGTCAGGATGCGTTCTACGTCCACCACTGTCGGAGCCACATGGCCGTTCTCGATCTTCGACAGCTTGGGATTAGACATGACAGCACTACGGGCCACGGCCTTAGCTTCCTTACCGGATGCCAGCCGAAGCGCCCGCAGTGCTGCGCCGAGTTCCGTCCTATTCACCCGCCGTACTTGGCCCACCATGCAGCGAAAGGCTCAGCGTGAGCCAACGCAGTATCCCGGTAGCTGACGAATTCCGAAGCCGTTCCAGCCGGCCGGAAATCCGGGCCCAGGAAAGTCCCGCTCTCGTCATAGTTCATGACGACGGGCGCAGCCTCATCGAATAGCCAGAAGTCTGGCGCGTCACTCAGAGGGTTGGGCTTGTCCGTGACATCGAGGATGAAGAACTCCTCCCCTCCGGTCATGTTCTTGATGTACCCCCATCCAAGCTCATACCGGAGATAGTCCGTCAGTGGACGAGTCACGATGTGCACTCGATACATGCGCTTCCCTGCCTGTGTGGCAGTGCGCACCGTCTCTACCCACCCGGCGTTATAGTCCGCAGGCTGCGGCTCACCCGCCAGGAAAGCACGCAGGTTCTCAGCACTCGACGGGATGTTGTAATCGTCGAGGATTTCCAGACGGAAGGCTTCCCTCTCGAAGTTCTTGAAGCGCTCTGCCAGGTTGCTAGATGAGCTGATCACGAATCGCCCTCCGGATTAGTTCCATGGGGATCTCGACCAGGGTTTCGTGTGCGGGAATCTGTAGGCCGTGGTCGGCTGGCACTTCCCCCTGCACCAGGAGCGTTCCCCTATCCGTCGCGTACAGCGTCGGGCAGTCCCCGTTCTCGCAGGTCGTGACTAGCTTTCGAACCTTCACGCCTTACCCCCTGGTCTCGGTCGTCCGGTGTCGTGCCCATCGTCCCGATCACCTGGAGGGCAGGGCAAGGGGTTCGGTTTTCCAGAACGGGAAACCGCCTTACGCTCCCGGACCGCCGGGCAGTGGGCAGCCCTAGCCGGGCCTGTACGGGGCGATCTCCCGCCGCCTGCGCCGGTGGGTGTACCGCAGGCACACAGGCCGTCTCGCAGCCTCTGAGCTGCGCCAGGGGGCACGGGGTCTGCGCCTGCCGGGCCGGTGCTGTACTGTCCGCTGCGGTGTCAAACTGTCTCCCGCGCTTCGTCCAGAAAAAGAATTCCCCGGTGAGCCAGCGAGACCGCACCGGGCCGCGGCATCCCGTTGCCCCCGCCGATCAGCGACTGCATCGTCGCCGAGTGGTGAGGGGCGCAGTAGGGCGGCCGGGCGACCAGCGGCTCTCCCGGCGGCAGGATGCCCGCCACCGAGTGCACCGCGGTCACCTCCAGGGATTCCTTCCTGGTCAGCTCGGGAAGGATCGCTGGCAACCGCTCCGCCAGCATGGTCTTGCCCGCGCCCGGCGGCCCCGAGAGCAGCAGGTGGTGACCGCCGGCCGCGGCGACCTCCAGGGCCTTGCGGGGCCGTTCCTGTCCCGCCACGTCCGCCAGGTCCGGTGTGCTTCCGTCGCCCTGGCCGACTCCGCGTGCGAGCCCGGTGCCGACCCCCGCGCCGGGCACCATCAGCCCGGCCAGGCTGGTGTCCGGGCGCCCCTCCTCGTGGGCCGCCCGTTCTTCGGGCACCGGCTCCTCGCAGAGCACGGCGATCAGCTGCCGCAGGCTGCGCACCCCGAGCACGGAGACCCCGGGGACGAGCGCCGCCTCCCCCGCGGTCTGTTCGGCCACCACGACCTGCCGGTATCCGGCCTCCGCCGCGGCGAGCACGGCGGGCAGCACGCCGCGTACCGGCCGCACCCGGCCGTCGAGTCCGAGTTCGCCGATCATCACCACATCGGCGATGGACCGGGGATCGATCCGCTCGGCCGCCCCCAGCACCGCGCAGGCGACGGCGAGGTCGAACCCGGATCCGCCCTTCGGCACGGAGGCAGGCGACAGACCGACCGTGAGTTTCTTCTGCGGCCACTCGGCCCCCGAGTTCACCACCGCGGCCCTGACCCGGTCCCGGCTCTCCACCAGGCTCTTGTCCGGCAGCCCCACCAGGGTGAACGCGGCGACCCCCGCCTCCAGGTCCGCCTGGACCTCCACCACCACGCCCTCGACACCGACGAGCGCCACCGAGCACGCCCGCGCGAACCCCATCAGGCCACCCCCCGCGCATGCTCGGCGACCGGTGCTCCGCGCCTGGGCAGCACCACTCCGACCAGGTCGATCCGGACCCCGCCGGGCGGCGGGCCGCCGTGCCGGTCCAGCCAGATGCCGGCCAGCCGCCGCAGCCGCTCCGCCTTCACCGGCGTGACGGCCGCCATCGGGTGCTCGAACGCGCCCGCCCTGCGGGTCTTCACCTCGCAGACCACCAGTGCGTCGCCGTCCATGGCGACGATGTCGATCTCACCGGCGCGACAGCGCCAGTTCCTCTCCAGTACGGACATGCCCGCGGCGGCCAGCAGCCGTACCGCCAGATCCTCGCCGTACCGCCCGAGTGCCCCCCGTGCGTTCATTTCGGCACCACCTCCGGGACCGACTCTGACGCGTCCGGCCCCGGCGTGTGGATCTTGGTGGACAACTCCCGGACTGTGGACAACTCGGCCACCCGGAAGGAGGAATCAATCCCTCGTTGGAGTGGGTTCAGCCACCCGGAAGTTCGAGGTCGCTCTTGTTGAGCTCCTCGATGTTGACGTCCTTGAACGTCAGCACCCGTACCTGCTTGACGAACCGCGCGGGCCGGTACATGTCCCAGACCCAGGCGTCCGCCATCGATACTTCGAAGAACACCTCGCCCTGAACCGAGTGCACCTGCATCTCGTAGTCATTGGTGAGGTAGAAGCGCCGTTCGGTCTCGATCACATATTTGAACAGACCGACGACGTCTCGGTACTCCCGGTAGAGCTTCAGCTCCATCTCGGTCTCGTACTTTTCGAGGTCCTCGGCGCTCATTGGCATGTTCCCCTTCAGCCGTGCGTCCCCCCATTGTGCGCCAGGCCCCGGGCCCCCTGGGCGCTTAGGCGATTTCGGGGTCGAGAACCAGTGGCGTACGCGGGGGACCCTCGTCGAGCAGCGTGCGCAGCAACTCGGCGAGCCTGGTCGGGTACACCGTCTCACGCGCCGCCGACAGTTCGGCGGAGGTCCACCACCTCAGGCCCGCGACGCTGCGCAGCTCCAGCCCGGTCTGCCCGCTGGTGTCGGTGGCGGTCTGTGCCGTACGGGCCAGGAAATACCACTCGTCCTGGTCCCAGCGGCGTCCGTCGAAAGGAAAGGAGCACATCCGCTGCCAGAGCAGCGGGCCCAGCTCGACCTCGGTGATCCCGGTCTCCTCCGCGAGCTCGCGCAGCACGGCCTCCTCCCGGGTCTCGTCGCCCTCCAGGCCCCCGCCGGGGGTGAACCACCAGGTGCTCTCCGGCTCCTCCGGTTCGAACCCGTGCAGCAGGAGGATCCGGTCGTCGGGGTCCAGGAGGACCACCCGGGCGACCTTCCGCTTCTCAGTGCGCACCGGCGGACACCTCTCCGTGCCCCTTCCGCGCCGAGCGCGAGAGCCGCGCCGCGACCGGACCGTAGGCCGCACCGCCCAGGATGAGCACCACGCCCACGAGCACCGCCGTGAGCTGTGTCCGCAGCGGTCCCGGGGAGGACACCCCGCCGGGCAGGGCGGCGAAGGCCCGTGGACGCTCGACCATGCCGTCCATCGGCCAGGCGATCGCGTCCACCCGGGCCTGCACCGCGCTGCGGGGCACGGAGCCCTGTCCCGCGTCCTCCAGATGGACCCGGGAGTCCAGGGAGGAGGCGCGCGCGTCGCCCAGCAGGAAGAGCTGCCCCTCGGGCACCTGCGCGGTGAAGTCCTCGACGGAGGCCGGGCCCTTGCCGCGCAGATACGGTTCGTCAAGAGGCTTGCCGTTGACCGTGAGCCGGCCGTCCTTGCCGCAGCAGGCGATCTTGTCGCCGCCGATCCCGACGACCCGCTTCACCATCGGCACGGCACCCCACGCCCGATCGGTGAAGACCACCACATCGCCCCGGCGCACCTCGCCGCCGTCGATCCGTTGCGCGAGCACCCGGTCGCCCGCGTGCACCGTCGGCGTCATCGAATCGGTCGGCACCGTGTACGGCTTGTACACGACGGCCCCCCAGGCGAACCCGCCGAGGAAGAGCACACAGCCGACGGCCACGGCCAGCCCCGACAGTATGCTGCCGAGCCTGCCGCGGCCGTCACCCGTATGTCCCTGTCCGCTCATCCCAGCCTCCCCCACCTCGGAGATCGCCGATCGCCGATCCGAGTCGGCACCCTACCCGGCGGTGCGCCCGCCGGTCAGCCTCCTGCGGCGCCACAGCACCAGGGGCAGCGCACCCGCGATGCCGACCGCTCCCGGGGCCAGAGCGGCCGCCGCGCCGATCCCCGGCTGGTCGAAGGTGTCCGGGACCGGCAGCGTCGCCCAGCGGTTGATCGGCCAGGCCACCACCACGGCCCGCCCCACGACGTCCTTGACGGGCACGAAGCCCTTGGTCGCGTCCTCGGTGTGATAGCGCGAGTCCCAGGAGTTCTGCCGGTGGTCGCCCATCACCCAGATCTTGCCCTCGGGCACCTTGAACGGCCCGAAGGGCTTGTCGTCGCACGCCGAGTTGCCCGGGAAGATGTACGGCTCGTCGAGGGCCTTGCCGTTGACCTTGACCGGACCGCCCTTCGCGCACTCCACGGTGTCGCCGCCGACCGCGATCGTCCGCTTGATCAGGTCCTTCTCCTTGGACGACGGCATCAGACCGATGAAACTCAGGAAGTCCTGCACGACGTTCGACTCAGGGGTCGGCTCGCCCGCCAGCCAGTTGTCCGGGTCGTGGAAGACGACGACCTCACCGCGCTCGGGCTCCGAGCCGAACCAGGGGGTCAGCTTGTCCACCAGCACCCGGTCGCCCCGCTGGAGGGTGTTCTGCATCGAATCCGAGGGGATCGAGAACGCCTGCACCAGGAACGTCTTGATCAACAGCGCGAGAACCAGCGCGATGACGATCAGCAGCGGCAACTCCTTCCAGAAGGGGCGCTGCTTCCTGGCCTTCTTGCCGTCCCCGTCCGTACCCGCGTCCGCGTCCGTGTCCATGCCCGGGTCCGCGCCCCCGTCCCGCTCCGTCACGGGCGCGCCCGGGTCCGGTGTCTCCCCCGGCGGACCGGAGGCAGCATCGGCGGGCTGGTCGGGCCCCTTCGCGGGCTCTCCATGTCCAGATCGCGCACCGGCAGCCACGTCACTCACATCCAGTCCTCACTCTGCGCCCACGTCTGCTCCTGGGCCCGTCCGTCCCAAGCCCACTGCCCCGCACAACGAACGGGAGTTCCGCAGCGCTCCTGCGGCCCCGGCCGTCCTGCCGACGGCGGGCCACCGGGTGTCCCGGCCTTCCCACCACCGAGAACCGCCCTCCGGCTGCTCAGCGTGCTCGCCGAGCAACCGGAGGGCGGTTCTTCACGTACCCGTCCGGCCGGAGCCGGACCCATCGATGTCGTCCGTGCGCGAAGGGGCCGGGGCCCGCCTCGACACGGGTGGCCGCACTCCGTGCAGCCGTACTGATCGTTCCGTCGGAGCGTGCGGGTCGGCATGGGCCGCCCGTAGCGCTCGTCCCGTCCGTGCTCGCGGATCGCCCGCACCGGTCATTCCGTGCGTGTACACGGATCAGCCGTCAGGATCCTACGGAGAACACCCGGCGGGCATCCGCGCGTTTACCCGATCTTGCCGATGCCTTGATCGCAACCACATCAACGGGATGCGGCGGCGGTCGGCCGGCCCGCACTGCCGCCGAGCGGCGACCGGGCGGCCCGCCTGCGCCGCCACAGCACGATCGGCACGGCTCCGGCGATACCGAGCGCGCCGGGCGCCGCCCCCATCGCGGCGTTCAGGCCCGGCTGGTCAAAGGTCTTCGGAACGGGCAGGGTCGCCCAGCGGTTGATCGGCCACGCCACGACGAAGGCCCGGCCGACGACCTCGTCGTTGGAGACCGTGCCGTTACCCGGAAGTTCCTGGTGGTAGCGGGAGTCGCGGGAGTCCTGGCGGTGGTCGCCCATCACCCAGATCCGGCCCTTGGGCACCTTGATCGGGCCGAACGGCTCGTCGTTGCAGGGGGTGTTGCCGGGGAAGATGAACGACTTCTCGTCCAGGGCCTTGCCGTTGACCACGACGGGGCCGTTCTCCTTGCACTCCACCGTGTCACCGCCGACCGCGATCACGCGCTTGATCAGGTCCTTCTCCTCGGCGGACGGCATCAGTCCGATGAAGCTGAGGAATTTCTGGACCACATTGGGGTGGACCTCCGGGGTGTCGTCCAGCCAGCCGCCCGGGTCGTGGAAGACGACGACCTCACCGCGCTCGGGCTCCGAGCCGAACCAGGGGGTCAGCTTGTCCACCAGCACCCGGTCGCCCCGCTGGAGGGTGTTCTGCATCGAATCCGAGGGGATCGAGAACGCCTGCACCAGGAACGTCTTGATCAACAGCGCGAGAACCAGCGCGATGACGATCAGCAGCGGCAACTCCTTCCAGAAGGAGCGTGGCTTCTTCGCCGCCCTGCCACCGCCGCCCGGAGTGTCGCCGTCACTCCCCGCGTGGCCCGCCGTCCCGGCGGACTCGACATCGCCCGAACGGTCCGGCCGGTCCTCGGGCTCTTCGTGTCCGGATCGTGCGCCGACGGCCAAATCCCCCACATCCACTCCTTACTCGTGCCACCGCCCGCGCCCCAGTCGACGCAGGCCCACCACTCCCATAACGAGCGGGAGTTCCGCAGGGGTCGGGAGAGGAATCAATCCGTTCGGATCCTGGGACGACACACTATTCGACGGCTCCGCGGCGGCGGCCGACCCGCCGCGCGCGTCAGGGACCCGGCCGAAGGTCTCCGGTTCCTCCAGTCCTCCCCAGTGACCGAAGGGCCAGGCGATCACGACGGCGCGTCCCACGACCTCGTCCTCGGACACCGTGCCGTGTTCCGGCTCGTCCAGGTGGTAGCGGGAGTCGGCGGAATCGGAACGGTGGTCGCCCATCACGAAGATCCGGCCCCGCGGAACCTTTACCTCGAATTTGATGAGCGAAGGAGGGTTCCCGGGATACACATACGGCTCGTCCAGCGGTACGCCGTTGACGCTGACCCGGCCGTCCTCGCCACAGCACTTCACCGTGTCCCCGCCGACCGCGATCACCCGCTTGATCAGGTCCTGTTCGTCGTCGGAGGGCAGCAGTCCGATGAAGGTCAGGACCTCCTTCGCCTGCTTGAGGCCGACCGGCGGGTCCTTCTTTCCGGTGTTCTCCTGCCGCAGCCAGTGCCCGGGGTCCTCGAAGACCACGACGTCACCGCGCTCGGGCCTGGATCCGAACCAGGGGGTCAGTTTGTCGACCAGCACCCGGTCACCGATCCGGATGGTCTGCTCCATCGATCCCGAGGGGATCACGAACGCCTGCACCAGGAAGGTCTTCAGCAGAAGCGCGATCAGCAGCGCCACGACGACGAGCAGCGGGATCTCCCGCACCGCCGACCCGCGCCGCCGCCGCACGACCCTGCGGGCCAGCTTCCGCCGTTCCGCCCTGGTGGGCAGTGAACGCGCGCGGCCGGGCCCGTCGCCGCCGGGACGTATCCCGGAGCCGGACTCGGCGCGCCCTCGGCCGCGGTTACCCACGGCCCCCGCCCGGCGCGCCCACGGAGGAGAAGGCCGTGCTCTCCGGCAGCGAGCGCAGCCGGCTGGGCGGCCAGCCGATCCAGTCCACCCGGCCGATCACCATGTCGACGGGGACCATGCCGCCGCCCGGCTCGCCCAGATGGTCGCGCGAATCGCGGGAGTTGGCGCGGTGGTCGCCCATCATCCACAGCGTGCCGTCGGGGACGACGATGTCGAAGCGGACGCGGGAGGGCTCGTCCCCCGGGTACAGATACCCCTCGGCGACCGGCCGGCCGTTCACCTCGATCCGGCCCCGCCGGTCGCAGCAGACCACCCGGTCGCCGCCCACGCCCACCACCCGCTTCACGTAGTCGGTCCTGGCGGGCTCCGCCAGCCCCAGGGACGCGCCGACCGAGTGCACCAGACCGGTGACGGGGTTCTCCCTCGGGGGCTCCTGCACGAACGATCCGGTGCCGTCGAAGACGACCACGTCGCCGCGGCGCGGCTCGGCGCCCGAACGGTAGGCCAGTTTGTTCACCAGCACCCGGTCCCCGACCTGGAGCGTGGGCTCCATCGAGCCGCTGGGGATGAGGAAGGGCTGCACCACATAGTTGCTCAGGAGCAGTACGAAGACCGCGCAGGCGGCCCCGAGCGCGGCGGTCCGCCGCCAGGACATCGAGGCGGTCCAGCGGTCCGGGATACGCGAGGAGCGCGGCCCCTCCTCCGACCCCGTCGCGGGGGCGGAGGAGCGGTCGCGCTCCGAGGGCTTTGCTTCCGTGTCCATCGGGGCCAGAGCCTATCCGGCCGTCCTGTGGACGTGGGAATCAGCTCAGTTGTCGCGCTTCTCCTTGATCTTCGCGGCCTTGCCGCGGAGCTCACGGAGGTAGTACAGCTTGGCGCGACGGACGTCACCACGGGTGACGAGCTCGATCTTCTCGAAGATCGGGCTGTGCACCGGGAAGGTGCGCTCGACGCCGACGCTGAAGGAGACCTTGCGGACCGTGAAGGTCTCGCTGACGCCAGAACCCTGGCGGCGGATGACAACGCCCTTGAACTGCTGGATACGGGAGCGGTTGCCCTCGATCACTCGGACGTGGACGTTGACGGTGTCGCCGGGGCGGAACGCCGGGACGTCGGTACGCAGCGATGCGGCGTTGACGCCATCGAGCAGGGAAGCCATGTTGTCTGCTTTCTTCGCCGATGCCACAGGTCATCGACGGGAGATCGTGAGAAATGGGGGTGCTGATCGCGTCGGGCGGGCGTCGTTCCCCCTGTGGCAGGGGCGCACGCCGGACGTACAGCAGCGGCCTATTCTTCCACGGCCTCGGGCCTGCGCCAAAATCGGCCGCCGGGCTCCGGTGCCCAGCCGAGGATGGAGAGCATCTCGCGGTCCTTCTTGTCGAACCCCGCAGCGTCGCAGCGCTCGATCAGATCGGGCCGGTTGAGGGCGGTGCGCCGGAACGCCTCGTCGCGCCGCCAGCGGGCGATCTTCCCGTGGTGGCCGCTGAGCAGTACCTCGGGGATCTCCCTGCCGCGCCACTCGGGCGGCTTGGTGTAGACGGGCCCCTCCAGCAGGTTGGCCATCGCGCCGGGGGCGAAGGAGTCGTCCCGGTGCGATTCCGCGTTGCCGAGCACGCCGGGCAGCAGCCGGGCCACCGCCTCCGTGATCACCAGCACCGCAGCTTCCCCGCCGGCCAGTACGTAGTCCCCGATGGAGACCTCGACGACCGGTATCCGGGTGGCGTACTCGTCGATGACCCGCCGGTCGATGCCCTCGTAGCGGGCCGGGGTGAAGATCAGCCACGGCCGCTCGGAGAGTTCGACGGCGAGCTCCTGGGTGAACGGGCGGCCGCTGGGCGTGGGCACCACGAGCACCGGCGAGTGCGCCCCGGCCTCGTATCCGGCCGCCAGGGCGTCGTCCAGGGCCTCGCCCCACGGTTCGGTCTTCATGACCATGCCGGGGCCACCGCCGTACGGGGTGTCGTCGACGGTGTTGTGCCGGTCGTGCGTCCAGTCGCGCAGGTCGTGCACCCGGACGTCGAGGCGGCCGCGTGCGCGGGCCTTGCCGACCAGGGAGACGTTCAGCGGTTCCAGGTACTCGGGGAAGATCGTGACGACGTCGAGGCGCATCAGACGTCCTTCCCCGCCGCGGGGGCCCCGTCGTCGCCCTCGTCGTCCCGCGCGGAGGCGATCACGGCCTGGCTCGCGTCGATCAGACCGGGCGGCGGGGTGATCACCGCGCGCTGCTCGGCCAGGTCGATCTCGGTGACGATCTCCTCGACGAACGGGATCATCACCTCGCTGCCGTCCGGCCGCTCGACGATGAAGAGGTCCTGGGACGGCAGGTGCGTGATCTCGGTGATCCGGCCGACCTCGGTGCCGTCGGCCAGGACCACGTCGAGGTCCATGAGCTGATGGTCGTAGAACTCCTCGGGGTCCTCGGGGAGTTCCGCCGGGTCGACCTCGGCGATCAGGAGCGTGTTGCGCAGGGCCTCGGCAGCCGTACGGTCGCGGACGCCCTCGAAGCGCAGCAGCAGCCGTCCGCTGTGCACCCGGCCGGTCTCGATGGTCAGCGGTCCGGCGCCCGCCGGTTCGGTGGCGAGCACGGCCCCGGGCCCGAGCCGAAGCTCCGGCTCGTCCGTACGGACCTCGACGGTGACCTCGCCCTTGATGCCATGGGCCCGGCCGATCCGCGCGACTACCAACTGCACCTTGTGTCTCTCCTGTCGTACGACGACGGGCCGGGGCGGGCCCAAGGCCCTCCCCGGCCCGTGCCGGTGTTCAACTCTGTCAGCGAACCTGATCCACATCGACGAGGTCGACGCGGATGCCACGGCCGCCGATGGCGCCCACGACGGTACGCAGCGCGCGTGCGGTGCGGCCGTTGCGACCGATCACCTTGCCGAGGTCGTCGGGGTGGACCCGGACCTCCAGCACGCGACCACGGCGCAGGTTGCGCGAGGCGACCTGCACATCGTCAGGGTTGTCGACGATGCCCTTCACGAGGTGCTCGAGAGCCTCCTCGAGCATGCTCAGGCCTCGGTCGACTCGGCGGGCGCAGCCGCGTCAGCAGCCTCGTCCGCCTTCTTGTCGGCCTTCTTCGCCTTCTGCGTGATGGCCTCGCCCTTGGACTCGTCGCCGCCGTCCTTGGTCAGAGCCTCGAACAGGGCGCGCTTGTCAGCCTTGGGCTCCGGCTGCAGCAGCGGCGCGGGGGCCGGGAGGCCCTTGTGGGCCTGCCAGTCACCGGTGAGCTTCAGGATCGCGAGGACCGGCTCGGTCGGCTGGGCGCCGACGGACAGCCAGTACTGCGCACGCTCCGAGTTGACCTCGATGCGCGAGGGGTTCTGCACCGGGTGGTACAGGCCGATCTCCTCGATGGCCCGGCCGTCACGGCGGGTACGGGAGTCGGCGACGACGATGCGGTAGTGAGGCGAACGGATCTTGCCCAGACGCTTCAGCTTGATCTTGACTGCCACGGAAGTGGTGTCTCCTGGTCTATGACGTGGGTGGGCACAACGAAGATGCCACGTGGGGTTGCGGTACTCGGGTGCCCGATGGACGCGTCAGCCGGAGGAGAGAGGGGTCCTGTGCGACTGTCGAGTACAGCTAGCCATTGTGCCACACCGTGTCGGGTCACCCCACCGCGACCGCGGCTTCCGGGATGCGGAAGGGCTTGCCGCAGCCTCCACAGACGATCGGCGCCTGCGCCAGGACCGACGGGACGACGCGCACATTGCGGCCGCAGTCGCAGACGGCCTTGACGCGGACGCCTCCTCCGGAGGAGCCGTGCCGGGCGGCCGGCCCGCGGAAGGAGCGCTTGGTGTCGGCGGCGGTGGCGACCGTGTGCGCCTTGAGGGCGCGCTGCAGCCGCTCGGTCGTCGGGCGGTACCGGCGCTTGGCCTCGGGGTTGAGGGTGACCAGCGAGAAGCCGCTGCTGGGGTGGGGCTCCTCGGCGTGGTCGAGGCCCAGCTCCTCGGCGATCGCGAGGAATCTGCGGTTGTGGTAGCGGCCGGGGGGGGGGGGGGGGGGGGGCCCCCCCCCCCCCCCCCGGCGCCGGGAGGGCCAGAAAAGACAAGCCACCAACAGGGACGGAAGGCCCCCCCCCCCGCGCCGCACCAAACAGACACAAGACGGAGGCGCG